>NZ_JALKAL010000009.1:172-145481 GCF_023015765.1 Ornithinimicrobium sp. F0845 | reverse complement strand
CGACGAACAGGGCCACAGAGCCCGTAACGACTACGAGGGTCATCACTACGGTGGCTCGCACCCTGGTGTTCCTCACAGCCGGATCTTTGCACGGACGGCCGCCGGTCCGCCCGATCGCCACGACCGGATTTGCCGCGTGGAGGACGGCTACGCTCGTCCGGTCTTGCCGCTGAGCGTGGCCGCACGCTCAAAACCTGGGATGTCTGCTGCATCAACGGCGTTGCGGAGGTCCCCGAGGCTGTCTAGGGAAGCCCTGTCGCGCGTTGGTAGATCTCCTGAGTTGTCAAGGTGCCGACGCCGAAGGGCCCGACGACGGATACCGCGTGGACGTGCTGTCGGATCTGACGTCCCTGTTCATTCTCGAAGGCCAACGGGGTACCGATGAACGTGGCTAGGTTCTCGAAGGGGTTGAGCTCCAGCAGCACTTCGCTCTTCTCCTTGCCTACTGCGTCCTCGTTCCAGGTGGTAGTAAGGACTCCTTCGATCAGTTCGATGCTGGTGAACGCTTCCGCCATCATCACGCCCGCAGACCGTCGTTCGGCGATGTACGCGCGTACACCAGCTACGGCGTCCTCCCGTGAGATGGGAGTCTCGGGGGCGTCGTCGTAGGGCATTCAGTTCTCCTGTCTCAGCCCTGATGGCGACCACCAAGAGTGCTGAATCTCCGTCTTCTGGGCGAACGCCTCCACGAGCTACACCCGTGTATCTACGCGCTCGAGTGTCTGACACGTCGAACGGACTGTGCCGTGATCCGTTTCCCAGTCGATGTTTACGTGCGCGAATCCGTCTGCCAGCGGGTCTGTAAGCTCAGGAATCTCGAACGTGAGCATATGGCCAGCGTCGACGATTTCGGCGCTCTGATCCTCGGCCTGGCCGTGACTTGGTTCCACCTGCATCACGACGTGTCGCGCCGCGTGCTTACCCACGTTCTTCACGTGTAGCTGCCCTGAATCGCACCACCACACGGTCCACTGAACGTTGTGCCGTTCCCTAGCCCGTTGCTCTGCTCGCCGAGCCCACACAAGTGCGGGGACTCCCACCGCAAGTGCCGCGACCCCGAGCCCCGCGGAAGCTAGTGACAACACCGTCGCCCAGTCCATGAGCAAGAGGGTAGTGGGGGACACCGACACTCTCTAAGCGTCCGGCAGTCCACGTCCGACTTTGCCGCGGCCAGCTCGCACGCCTGCCGGGTTTTAGATGGGCGCGTCAGTCCGATTGAATTCGCCCCGCCGTGAATGGTTTCGAGGAGCGCGCCTGTCTGGAGTTCATCGCCCCCGGCCAACGTTGGGGCCGCCAGATACTGTGGACGCGGGATACCTAATCGGAGTCGAGATAGAACGCCTCGTGCGGTGGGGGCGTTGCCTCGCCGCTGTAGGCATGCGTTTGGCCGACGACCTCCTCGAACGGGATGGGGGTGCTCACGTCGTCGACTCCCAGCCATGTTTCCCGGTTGAACGGCAAGCCCAGACTCTGCCCGTCGACAGGGTTCGGGTCAGTCGGACTCACCACGCCTGGATCAGACGGAGAGTGAGTTCCGGCGTCGTCAGGCCGTGGTGCCTCTGACGTCTTCTCATGCTCTGGCATGGGCTCGATTCCTCCTCGCTAGGTCGGGTGCACTGACATCCATATAGCCGTGACCGTACCCTCCGAACACTCCTGTGAACAGGTCCCTCGGCTCACATCAGTAGCAGCGTGGCTGCGCGGGCTCGGTGCGTCTGCCTCGTCTGACTCCAGCACGCTTCCGGGAGGGGTTAGGCCGGTCGGTACAGCATGCACAGGGCTGGGGTGCTGCCGGTCAGGCGGGTGCTGAGGCACTCGTCCAGCAGAAATCTCACGCTGTGGTGCGCAGAGGGACCTGCCGTTCGCTGACGGCGAGGGCGGCGAACTCCAGGCTGGCCTGCACGTCGTCGGCGACGAGCTGGGGGTAGTCGGAGAGGATCTGTTCCACAGTGCGGCCTTGTGCCAAGAGCCCGACGATGGTGGCGACCGGTATCCGGGTGCCGCGCACGCAGGGCACGCCGCCCATGATGCGATGGTCCGCGACGACACGAGTCTTGGACATGAGTTCAGTGTCGTCCCGCACCCGAGAACGCTGCCCCAATCTGGCCTGAAAGGTGACCGGTTCCCGACCGTCGACACGGATGGTGGGTACGCAGCAGACCGCTGGGAAGGTGACTGACGAATCAGGTCCACTTCGTTGACAGCGGCACCCACCGCTGGGACCCTTCGGTCATGTCGGACAGCCCTGCCACCGTCGTCGTTCGCGTGCCAGGTGGGGGCCTCTTCCTCGACCCCGACCCGGAGGAGACGGAGCGGCGGCGGGTCCGGCTCGTGGACGTTCCCGATGACTCGACCATCGGCATCGTCGGGTGGTCTACTGCCGGGCTCGAGGCGCTCGAGATGGCCGCAGACAACCCTCAGATCCCGAGGCTCGTCCTCGCTTCGGTTCCCTACGTGGAGGACTCCGATAGCCTCGACCTCACCATGGTGGCAGCCAAGACGCTTCTTCTCTTCGGCGCCCGGGATCCACAGACCGGGTCACGGACCGGTCGCCAGTGGCAACGCGCGCTACCGGACGCACGCCTGGAGATGGTTCCCGACGGGGGGCACGATCTCATCGTCCCGATGTGGTCACGAGTGCTTGCCCACGTCGCCCCGCGTCGAACACGGTGACCGGGCCGAAGGGAGCACGATGACCAGCGTCGTCCGAGGCATGTCGTGGATTGCGATCTTCATCGGCGTCTGCGTGGCCCCGCTCGTCTTCGCGCTGGTGGGTGCGAGCCAGCCCGGGCAGGGCTTCTGGACCGACTTCTCGGTCGCTCTCGGCTTCGTCGGGCTGGCGCTGATGGGGGTCGAGTTCGCACTGGTCGCCCGGGTCCGGCAGATCGCAGAGCCGTTCGGGACCGATGCGGTGATCGACTTCCACCGCTACATCGGGACGACGGGCCTCATCTTCGTCCTCGTCCACGTGGCGCTGTCGGCGGACTGGAGCCAGGCCAACCCCTTCACCCCGAGCGACACGCCGCCCCTGGTGGTGGTCGGTGGTGTCGCGGTGGCGGCCTTGCTCCTGCTCATCGTGACCTCGGTGTGGCGGCGCCGGCTGCGCCTGAGCTACGAGTGGTGGCAGGTGCTGCACGCTGTCCTCGCCGTCGTCGCCGTGGTGGCGGCGGTGGTGCACGTGCTGCTCGTTGACCACTACGTCGACACGGCGTGGAAGCGTGCTCTCTGGGTCGTGATGGCGGCGGCCTTCGTCTGGGTGCTGCTGTGGGTCCGCGTCATCCGTCCGCTGCGGCTGCGTCGCCGGCCGTGGGTGATCCACGAGGCGCGGCCCGAGGCGGACCGGACGACGGTGATCACCCTGCGGCCCCAGGGCCACGACGGGATGCAGTTCGCCCCCGGTCAGTTCGCGTGGATCTCGATCGGCCGCTCGCCATTCCTGATCACCTCGCACCCCTTCTCCTTCAGTTCCAGCGCCGAACGGTCCGATGAGGTGTCGATGGCCATCAAGGCGATCGGGGACTTCACCTCGAGCGTGGCGGAGGCGCAGCCGGGGACCGTCGTCCACCTGGACGGCCCGCACGGCGTCTTCAGCATCGACCACGCCGAGGGAGCGGGCTACGGCCTGGTGGCCGGTGGCGTCGGGGTCGCCCCGGCGCTGAGCATGGTGGAGACCCTCGCCGACCGGTCCGACGCCCGTCCCGTCGTGCTGTTCGTCGGCGCCCGCGACCAGGACAGCATCATCCTGCACGAGCGGATCGAGGCGCTCCGGGAACGCCTCGACCTCCGCGTCGTCTACGTGCTGGAGAACCCCCCGCCGGGATGGGAGGGGGAGGTTGGCTACCTCGACGCGCAGATCATGGCCCGGCACCTGCCCGACGGCTACCGTCGGTTCCAATACTTCGCGTGCGGGCCCGTGCCGATGCTCAAGGCCGTGGAGGAGTCGCTCGTCGGGCTGGGCGTCCCCGGCGACCGTGTCCACACCGAACGATTCGACTGGGTGTGACCGGGCCACGGCACTCGCGCAGGCACCGGGAGGAGGAACCATGCGTCATACGTATCTGACCCGCATCGCCCTGGCGGCGAGCATCTTCCTGCTGCTGGCCTGCCTGGCCTTCGCCGCCGTGCAGAACTGACCTCCCGGGCGGACCCAGCGGTGACCGCCGACATCCGGCCGACCGATCTGTCCGGCTAGCGCAGGACCACCGGCACGGTGTCGAAGCCCCGCGACGGGAACGGATAGCGCTCCGGCGGCCGGTCCGGGTCGAGCTCGACGGAGGTCGTCGCACGCAGCAGCGCCGCGAGCGCCCCGCGGATCTGGAGGGTGGACAGCACCCGGCCTGGGCAGATGTGCGGCCCTGCGCCATACACGATGTTGTCGGCCCGGTGCTCCGCCGGTCGGTAGGCGTCAGGCTCGGGGAAGACCCGCTCGTCCCGGTTGGCCGCGGTCCAGTTCACGACCACGGCGGTGCCCGCCGGCACCCGGTAGCCGGCGAGCTCGGCATCCTGCAGCGTGCGGCGCTTGTTGAACGGGAAGGGGTCGTTGAGTCGGAGCATCTCGTCCACCGCCGCGTCGAGCTCCTCGGTGTGGTGCTCCTCGTCACCGGACAGGGTTCGCAGTCGGGCCTGCTCCTCGAGGTGGGTGGCCACGTGGTGGACCACGACGCCGATGCACGCGGCGATGGAGCCCAGGTCGCCCGCGGTCCAGTTGCGCAGGATCGAGACCAGCTCGGGGTCTGTGAGGGGCCGCTGGCCGCCGGGCGCAGCGGTGTCGGCCACCGTGTCGTGCAGCAGCCCCGTCGTCGGGTCCTCCGGCAGGTCCTCACCGGCTGCCAGGCGCCGGCGCCGGTCGTCGACCAGGTCGGTGACGATGCGGTCGAACCACGCGGCGACCTCGGCGTTGCGCGCGGCCTCCCCGGAGCGGGTGGCGGCGAAGTTGGCCTCGATCCAGTCCAGCAGCTCGCCCTCCAGGGACTCCGGCCAGCCGAGCCACCGGCACTGCACCCGCACCGCGACCTGCCGACCGTAGTCGTGCAGCACCTCGACGACGGTCCCCGGCTCGAGCAGGTCGGCCACCGCCTGGTCGCAGACCTGGGTGATCATCGAGGCCAGCGGCAGGATCCGGGTGTCGTCCAGGTGGCGGTCCACCACGTCCCGGAAGCGCCGGTGCTCCTCCCCGTCCATCCCGTTAGGCACGTGCAGGTGCCGCCGGGCCGCGCTGGAATAGACCTCGGGCGTCGTCGCCACGTGCAGCACGTCGGCGTGGCCCCGCACGGCCCAGGTGCCGTCATCCAGTATGACGACCGGGCACTCTCCCGGAGTCGTCTCCAGTCCGGCGTGGGGTGGGAGAGCGGTGGCTTCGGGGCTCGGGTGCGCTTCACTCACAGGCCCCACGATCCCAGGCTCGACACCGGCCCGCGAGCCAGGGTCCGCCGGGTCAGCGCGCGGCCGCGCCCACCGCCAGCTGCCCCTCGGCCAGCGACTCGGCGGGGATGTCGTCCTCGACGGAGGTGGAGAGGTCCTTCTCCTTGACGAACGCCAGCACGATCGCCGCGCAGATCGCCAGCGGGGTCATGTAGAGGAAGATCGGGATGAGGGCCTCGTTGTAGGACTGGATGATGGTCTCCCGCAGGGCATCCGGCATCTGGTTGACCAGCTCCGGCGTCAGGGAGTGCGCACCGTCCTGCGGCCCGGTCCCGGTGGGCACCTTGTCGGCCACCAGCTGCACCAGGCGGCTGGTGAAGATGCTGCCGACGACCGCGGTGCCCAGCGTCGCGCCGACCTGGCGGAAGTAGTTGGTCGAGGCCGTGGCCGTGCCCACCTCACGCACCGGGAAGGAGTTCTGGACGATCAGGGTGAGGATCTGCATACTCATGCCGAGGCCGGTGCCCATGATCGCCATGTAGGCGCAGACCAGCCAGGTGGGGGAGTCCCACTCCAGGGTGGACAGCAGGACCAGGGCGAGGGCCAGCAGGCTCGAGCCCATGATCGGGTAGCGCTTGTAGCGGCCCGTGCGGGTGACCAGCTGGCCCGACACGGTGGAGCTGACCAGCATCGACCCCATCATCGGCACCATGAGCAGCCCCACGATCGTGGCGGAGAGTCCGGTGGACATCTGCAGGTAGGTCGGCAGGTAGCTGATGGCCCCGAACATCGCCACCCCGGTGAAGAGCGCCGCGATGGTGGTCAGGTTGAAGTTGCGGTCCTGGAAGAGGTAGAGCGGGATGATCGGGGCCTCGGCGCGGGACTCGGCGAGCACGAACAGGATGCTCGCGACGAGGGCGGTGCCGCCCAGGCCCAGGATCATCGGGGAGGTCCACGCGTACTCGCTCCCGCCCCAGGTGCCGACGAGCACCAGCGAGGCCGTGGCGATGGCCATCAGCATCATGCCGAGGTAGTCCATCCGGGGCCGCTTCTCCTGGCTCCGCAGACGGGTGGGCAGGAAGAAGATGGTCGCCAGGGCCGCCAGTATGCCGAGGGGCACGGCGATCCAGAAGACCCACCTCCAGCCGGGGCCCTCGGTGAACCAGCCGCCGAGCAGCGGGCCGGCGACGGAGGAGAAGGCGAAGACGCCGCCCATGATCCCCATGTACTTGCCGCGCTCGCGGGCCGGGATGACGTCGGCGATGGCGGCCTGGCTCAGGATCATCAGGCCACCACCGCCGATGCCCTGGACGACGCGGGCCACGATCAACGCGTTCATGTCACCGGCCAGGGCGCCCATCACGGACCCCGCCACGAAGACGGTGATGGCGAACAGCAGCAGCGGCTTGCGGCCGAGCATGTCGCTGACCTTGCCGTAGATCGGCATCATGATCGTCGAGGCGAGGATGAAGCCGGTGATCACCCAGAGCATCTGGTCCACGCCGTGCAGCTCGCCCACGATGGTGGGCAGCGCCGTGGACAGCACGGTCTGGTTGAGCGAGGCTAGCAGCATGGTGACCATCAGGCCGGCGAATAGCAGCTGGATGTCGCGCTTCTCGTGACCCCGGTGCAGCGTGGCGGGAGTTTCAGTGTTCGTCATAGCGTGTTACGTAGGACCTCTCGGAAGGTTTCGATGCCCTGGATCAGGGTCGACTGGTCGTCTGCGGTGACTGACCCGGGCTGCGACTGGTAGCTGAAGCGGATGACCGCGCCGGCCAGGGCGATGAGCACCCGGGCCGACTCGGGGCTGTTGGGGAGCGACTCGGGCTGGTCCTCGATGACCTGGAGCGCGAGCCGCTCGGCGTCTGAGATGCGGAGCATGAATCGCTTGCGCAACTCTGGATAGTCGGTGGTGAGCTGCTTGCGCCGCAGGGGATCGTCCCCGGGGACCAGCGCGGTCCGGATCACTGCGGCGAGCAGCTGGACCGCACTGCTCAGCAGGTCGGTGCCCACCTGGGTGCGGAAGGACTCCAGCATCTCCTCGGTGAGCTCCGGGGTGCGCAACCCGACGACAGCGTCTTCCTTGGTGGGGAAGTAGTTGAAGAAGGTGCGCTGGGACACGCCGGCACGCTCGACGATCTCGTCGACGGTGACAGTGATCAGTCCCCGGTCCAGGACCAGCTCTGCCGCGGCCTCGTGGATCGATCGGAAGGTGTCGGTGCGCTTGCGCTCGCGGAGGGAGACGGAAGTTTGCACAACTGCATAATATGCAGAACTGCACGTTTGGTCAAATCGGGCATGATGGGCGCGTGACTGTCGAACGTGTCGGGGCCGAGCTCGTGGCGGTCGTGACAGCGGTCGCGGCGGGTCGACCCGTCGTGCTGACGGCGGACGAGGGACGGCACCTGCCGTTCGGACCGCTCCGCACCGAGCATCACTCGATGCAGGCCGGGCTCCATGCCTGGGTCGAGCACCAGACGGGGCACCGGCTTGGCTATGTGGAGCAGCTCTACACCTTCGCCGACCCCGCCCGTGCCACGACCGGCGGTCGCGTGGTGTCGATCTCGTACCTGGGGTTGACCAACGCTGTCGGTGACCGGCCGGGCAAAGCGTGGCGGGACTGGTACTCCTTCTTCCCCTGGGAGGACCAGCGTCACGACCGCCCGGGGGAGGGCCTGGTCCGTGAGGCCATCGAGCCCCGGCTCGGTGCATGGGTGGGGCAGGGTGACGGCACCGCTGAGCGCGAGGCGCGGCGCCTGCGCGCAGACGTCTGCTTCGGCCTGGGCGAGCGAGCCTGGTCGCCGGAGCTCGTGCTCCAGCGCTACGAGCTGCTGTACGAGGCCGGCCTCATCCCCGAGTCTCCGATGGCCAGCGCGGACCTCGTGGTGCCGGGGGAGGCGATGGCCGGGGACCACCGCCGCATCCTCTCGACGGGGCTGGCACGCCTCCGGGCGAAGATCCAGTACCACCCGGTCGTCTTCGAGCTCATGCCCGAGTCGTTCACGCTGGGACAGCTGCAGGCGACCGTGGAGGCGCTGGCGGGGCAGGCTCTGCACAAGCAGAACTTCCGGCGCCTGGTGACCCAGCAGGAGCTCGTGGAGCCCACAGGCGAGACGCACGGCGAGACCGGTGGACGTCCCGCCCGGATGTACCGCTTCCGTCGCGCGGTGCTGGACGAGCGTCAGGTCGCCGGCACCAAGCTGCCGCGCACCCGCTGACCGTGCGGCCCACGTGCCGGCCCGGCCCGGGGACCGGCTCGAGCGACCGGCCTGAGTGACCCCAACGGCCTTAGCCGACCCTCTCACCTGCACATTTGGTTATGCTCAGGATAGAGATATATCCTTCGGACCGTATCTATGCTCAACACAAGCATAAGGATCGAGACGGAGGCGACCATGACCACACTCACGCCGCACAGCCCGGCGGTGGAGCGCACCGCGCACCTCTACGACCGGGTCCGCCACGTCATCCCCGAGGTCGAGTGGCCGTTCTTCGCCGACAACGCCGAGGCCATCGTGCGACTCAAGCAGGAGCGCAACGCCGTCGTCCTGGCGCACAACTACCAGACGCCGGAGATCTTCCACTGCGTGTCCGACATCGTGGGGGACTCCCTGGCCCTGGCGCGCGAGGCGCAGAACGTGGAGGCCGACGTCATCGTGCTGGCCGGTGTGCACTTCATGGCGGAGACCGCCAAGCTGCTCAACCCGGCCAAGACGGTCCTCATCCCGGACCCGCTCGCCGGCTGCTCCCTGGCCGAGTCGATCACCGCGGCGGACGTCCGGTCCCTGCGCGCCGCCAACCCCGGCGTGCCGGTGGTCACCTACGTCAACACCTCCGCCGACGTCAAGGCCGAGAGCGACATCTGCTGCACCTCCGGCAACGCCGTGAAGGTCATCGAGTCGCTGGGCGTCGACCGCGTCATCATGATCCCCGACGAGTTCCTGGCGCGGAACATCGCGGCCCAGACCGGCGTCGAGGTCATCACCTGGCCCGGGCGCTGCGAGGTGCACGAGCGCTTCACCGCCGAGGACATCCGCAGCGTGCGCGCCGACCACCCCGGTGCCGTGGTCCTCGCGCACCCCGAGTGCCCTCCGGACGTGGTGGCGGAGTCCGACCTGTCCGGCTCCACGGCGCAGATGCTGGACTTCGTGGTCACCCGGCGGCCCCGTCAGGTCGCTCTCATCACGGAGTGCTCGATGAGCGACAACATCGCGGCCCAGCACCCGGAGGTGGAGTTCGTCCGACCGTGCAACCTGTGCCCGCACATGAAGCGCAACTCCCTGGCCAAGATCCGCCGCAGCCTGGAGACGATGACCCACGAGGTGACGATCGACCCGACCGTCGCGGACCGCGCCCGGGCCGCTGTGGAGCGGATGCTCGCAGTATGACGACCACTCCCGCTGTGACGACCACTCCCGTCATGCCCACCACTCCCGTCATCGTCGGCGGTGGCCTGGCCGGCTTGGTCACCGCGCTGCGGTGCGCAGAGCTGGGGCTGCCCGTCACCGTGCTCTGTGCCGGGCCGCTCGGCGCCGGGACCGCCAGCGGGTGGGCGCAGGGTGGCATCGCTGCCGCCGTCGGTGCCGACGACCACCCCGGCCGGCACGCGGCGGACACCATCGCGGCGGGCGCCGGCCTGTGCGACCCGGAAGCTGTGGACCGGGTGACCGCGGCCGCCCCCGGAGCCATCGACGGGCTGACGGCGCTGGGCGTGCGGTTCGACCGGCACCCGGACGGGACGCTGCGCCTGGGCCTGGAGGGGGCCCACGCACGGCACCGCATCGTCCACGCCCGGGGTGACGGCACCGGCGCCGAGGTGATGCGCGCCGTCGTCGCCGCGGTCCGGTCCCATCCCGCGGTCCACGTCGTCGAGCGTGCCCGGGCCGGGCGGCTGCGCGTCGAGGATGAGCAGGTCGTGGGCGTCGACGTCCGCGTCGACGGCCGGCCGGTGTGCTTCGAGACCGACGCGGTCGTGCTCGCCACAGGCGGCGTCGGAGCACTCTGGCAGCACACGACCAACCCCCTCGGGTCGCGCGGGCAGGGGTTGGCCATGGCCGCCCGCGCGGGCGCCGAGCTGCGCGACCTGGAGATGGTGCAGTTCCATCCGACCGCCCTCGACGTTGGGCTCGATCCGATGCCGCTGGTCAGCGAGGCCGTCCGGGGGGCGGGTGCCCTCTTGGTCGACGCTGCCGGACGCCCGCTCACCGACGATCCGCTCGGGGCACGCGACGTCGTGTCCAGGGCGGTGTGGCAGGCCTCGCGGCACGGTCAGGCCTACCTCGACGCCCGCCGGGCGATCGGTGCCCGCTTCGGCGAGCGGTTCCCCGCCGTGGCCGCGGCCTGTCACCGAGCCGGGATCGACCCTGCGAGCGGGCTGATCCCGGTGCGGCCCGCTGCCCACTACCACTGCGGCGGCGTCGTGGTCGACCCCCGCGGCCGGACGACCGTGCCCGGCCTGTGGGCCGTCGGCGAGGTGTCGAGCACAGGTCTGCACGGTGCCAACCGGCTGGCCAGCAACTCCCTGCTTGAGGCAGTCGTCTTCGGTGGTCTCGTCGCGGAGGACCTGGGTCAACGACCCCGGGCCATGAGGGACCCGGCGCCCCGGCTCAGCCGTGTGCCGGGCGGGCTCTCCCGTGCGCCACGGGGCGGACCTGCCGCCGCACACCCGGCCGACGCGCCGGACCTGCCCGCCCTCCGGGCCCGGATGTCCGACGCGGTCGGACTGATCCGCTCCGGCACCGACCTGGCGCGGCTCACTGGGCTGCTGCATGACGTCGTGGCGCAGGATCCCGACGGAGCCGACGACGCGGCGCTCGTGGCGTTCCTGGTCACCCAGAGCGCGCTCCAGCGGTGCGAGAGCAGAGGCGGCCACCTGCGCACCGATCACCCGCCGCAGGACACGGCCCCACGGCATACTGCGACGACGCTGTGGTCCGCCCTCGCCGGTGGTGACGCCCGCTCCACAGCGTTGCCACCCGAATCCTGCCCGCCCGAGTCCTCCCTGTCCGAAACCTCTCTGATCGGAGCTGGCGCATGAGCCTGAGCACCACGAGGACGCGGCGTGCCTCCACCATCGCGCCTCCCGCGACACTGACGGCGCTGCCCGACCTGCTGCTCGAGCCCCTCGTGCGCGCCGCGCTGCAGGAGGACCTGGGCCGGGCCGGCGACCTGACCTCCGCGGCGGTGATCCCGGCCGACGACACGGCGGCCTTCCGGATCACGGCGCGGGACCAGGGGACCGTTGCCGGCCTCGACCTCGCCCGCCTGAGCTTCACCCTGCTCGACCCCGGGATCCGGTTCACTCCGCTCGTCGACGACGGCGCCCGGGTCGCCCCCGGGGAGGCCGTCGCGCGTGTCGAGGGCAGCGCCCGCTCCCTGCTGTCAGCGGAGCGGGTGGCCCTGAACCTCCTCGGCCACCTCTCGGGCATCGCGACCGCGACCGCGACCATCGCCACCGCGATCGCCCACACCCAGGCGCGGGTCTGCTGCACCCGCAAGACCACCCCGGGGCTGCGGACCGTCGAGAAGTATGCCGTCCGCGCCGGTGGTGGCATCAACCACCGGTTCGGGCTGGACGACGCGGTCCTCGTCAAGGACAACCACATCGCGGTTGCCGGCTCGGTCACCGAGGCGGTCCGCCGGGTGCGCGCGAGCCTTCCGCACCTGGTGGCGGTCGAGGTCGAGGTGGACAGCCTGGACCAGCTCGAGGAGCTGTTGGAGCACCCGGTGGACGCCGTGCTGCTGGACAATATGTCGCCCGAGACAACCGCTGAGGCGGTCCGCCTCGTGGCCGGCCGCATGGTGACCGAGGCGTCCGGCCGCATCACGGCCGAGACGGCTCCCGCCCTGGCCGAGACCGGCGTGGACCTGCTGTCGGCGGGCTGGATCACGCACAGCGCACCCGTGCTGGACCTCGGCCTGGACCACTGAGACCCCGGGGGGCGGGATAGCCTCGGGGGATGACCATCGACGCCACCACCGTGCCCTCACCGCAGGACGAGGTCGTCCAGATCTGCAAGGACCTCATCCGGATCGACACCAGCAACTACGGGGACGGGACCGGGCCGGGGGAGCGAGCCGCGGCCGAGTACATCATGGGGCTGCTGACCGAGGTGGGCCTCGACCCGCAACTGACGGAGTCCGACCCGGGCCGGGCCAGCGTCGTCGTCCGCACCCCGGGCCGGGACTCCGGCCGTCCGGGTCTGGTGCTCCACGGGCACACCGACGTCGTGCCGGCCGCCGCCGAGGACTGGCAGGTCGACCCGTTCGCGGCCGTCGAGAAGGACGGCTGCATCTGGGGTCGGGGCGCCGTCGACATGAAGGACATGGACGCCATGCTCCTGGCCAACCTCCGCCACCTGGCACGCACCGGCCAGCAGCCGCCGCGTGACATCGTGTGGGCCTTCTTCGCCGACGAGGAGGCCGGTGGCGTCAAGGGCGCCGGGCACGTCGTCGAGCAGCACCCGGAGTGGTTCGAGGGCTGCACCGAGGCGATCAGCGAGGTCGGCGGGTTCTCGATCACCCTGGACGGCAAGGCCACCGGCGCGCCAGAGCGCGCCTACCTCCTGCAGACCGCCGAGAAGGGCATCGCCTGGCTGCGGCTGCACGCCCACGGGCGGGCCGGGCACGGCTCGGTCCCCAACCCGGACAACGCCCTGGTCCGGCTCGCCTGTGCCATCAACCGGATCAGCGCCCACCCGTGGCCCCGCACCTACATCGCCTCGGTCCGCGAGCTCTTCGACGGCATCTCGGGGATCACCGGGGTCTCGTGGGACGAGGACGATGTCGAGGGGATGCTGTCGCGCATCGGCGGCGCCCGCGGCTTCGTCGAGGGCACCCTGCGCGACACGGCCAACTTCACGATGCTGGACTCGGGCTACAAGCACAACGTCATCCCGCAGACCGCCTCGGCCTCCCTGGACTGCCGCTTCCTGCCCGGTCACGAGGACGAGCTGATGGACACCGTCCGGGAGCTCGCCGGCGAGCACGTCGAGGTCGAGATCGTCCACAAGGACGTCGCGCTGGAGTCCTCCACCAGCGGTGAGCTGGTCGAGTCGATGAAGCGTGCCCTGCTCAAGGAGGACCCGGGCGCCCACGTCCTGCCCTACTGCCTCTCCGGTGGCACCGACAACAAGCACCTGTCCCGCCTGGGCATCGAGGGCTACGGCTTCGCCCCGCTGATGCTGCCGCCCGACCTGGACTTCGTCGGCATGTTCCACGGCATCGACGAGCGGGTCCCGGTTGACGCCCTCACCTTCGGCACCCGGGTGCTGCAGCGGCTCATCGAGGACTGCTGAGCGCGACGACAAGAACGCCAAGAACACCTGCTCAAGGCCGGTGACGGGTGGGGAGTCGACGGGAGTCCACTGCTGATCCCCCCGTACGTCGAGGCACCGCCGATGGACAGCGCTGCGGGACGTCTTCGAGCCGGAAGGCGTTCTTCGAGCCGACTGCAGTCGGCCGTGAGATACGGACGGCGCTCGAAGACGGTGGTCAGCGGCGGCGGGACGGGCGCTGTGAGGGCCACCGGGTGGTGCTGGGGGATTGACGGAGCCCTCGTGCCTCAGGCCGTGCGCTGGACCCGGATGATGCGGCGGCGCAGCACCGCCTTGCGGACCCCGCCGAGGTAGAGGCTGATCCGCCACAGCTCCCAGTGGCCGTACTCGGCGTGCTCGGCCAGGGACTGCCGCACGGCAGCACGGGACTCGTCGCGACCGAACGTCAGCATGCGGTACTCGTACTCACCCATCGAGACAGATACTGCGCAGGCCCGGCCCAGAAATCAACTGCTGGCCCGGCGCGCCGGTCAGGCTGAGGATTAGCCAGCGCGCCGGAGGGGGAAATTCGCTACCGTCATGCCATGACGTCTGACCCGCGGGCCGCGCTGTCCACTTTCGTGGCCGCCCTCGAGACCCACCTGGAGCTCTCCGCCGTGCGCCGAGGGGAGAACGACCCCGCCGTCGTCACGGCCTACAACAAGGTCGCCGACGCGTTCGTGGCCTACGACGACGCGCTGCTCGACGCCTTCGGTGAGGTAACGCCCCTGGACGTCTACTCCGACGAGGACGAGGACGACGTCGACGAGGCCAGCATCATCGAGGAGTCCGACGTCGAGCAGGACGACTTCGAGGAGTTCGACGATGACCTCGAGGACGACGACGAGGACGACGACGACCTGGACGACGACATCGCCGAAGAAGGGCAGGGCGGTCGCGGCTACGTCGGGCTGGACGATGAGGAGTATGACCTCGACGGCGACGACGCCGAGCAGGACGACGACGCCGAGCAGGACGACGACGCCGAGCAGGACGACGACGCCGAGCGGGACAGGGCCTAGGGGCGTGCGTCTCGGGCTGAACTGCGGCTGGTGGGGGACCGGCAACGACGATGAGCACCTGGCTCTGGTGCACCGCGCCGAGGAACTGGGGGTGCATGTCGTCTGGGCCTCCGAGGCCTACGGCGTCGACGCCGTGACGGTGCTCTCGTGGGTCGGCGCCCGCACCTCCCGGATCCGCCTCGGTGCGGGTGTCCTTCAGATCCCCGGACGCACTCCGGCGATGACCGCGATGACCGCCGCGGGTCTCAACTCGCTGTCCGACGGGCGCTTCGACCTCGGCCTGGGGGTCAGCGGACCGCAGGTCTCGGAGGGTTGGCACGGGGTGCCCTTCGCCAAGCCGCTGGAGCGGACCAGGGAGTATGTCGAGATCGTCCGGTTGGCCCTGGGTCGCCAGCGGGTGGAGTTCCACGGCAGGCACTTCGAGCTCCCGCTGCCCGGCGGCGCGGGCAAGGCCCTGCGCACCACGGCCGCGCCCTCCGCCCACAGCGTCCCGATCTATCTCGCCGCCGTGGGGCCGAAGAACCTGGAGCTCGCCGGGGAAATCGCCGACGGCTGGCTCGGCATCTTCCTCAGCCCGGAGTTCACCGCTGAGCAGGTGGCCTCGATCCGCGCGGGACTGGCGCGGTCCTCCGACCCGGACCGGCCGTTCGACCTCGATGCCACGGTGCCCCTCTCGGTGCAGGACGACGTGGCGACGGCTGCCGACGCCGTCCGTGCCTACGCCGCGCTCTACGTCGGCGGGATGGGCTCGCGCCGACAGAACTTCTACAACGCCCTCGCCGTCCGAATGGGGTATGACGAGGCGGCCGCGCAGGTGCAGGACCTCTACCTGGCCGGGAGCTACCGCGAAGCGGCCGCGGCGGTGCCCCAGCAGTTCATCGACGACACCAGCCTGTTGGGCCCCCGGGACCGGATCGCCGAGCGCCTGACGCGCTATGCGGAGGCCGGGATGTCCACGGTGACGCTGGCGCCCTACGGCCGGACGATCGAGGAGCGCATCGCGGCGCTCGAGACCGGTGTGGCCGCCGCGGAGCAGGCCGGCCTGCTGACCTGATGGCCGTCGCTCTCCTCGTCCGGCACGGCCGCACCGCCGCTAACGCCGACGGCATCCTTGCCGGGTGGACGCCGGGCGTGCACCTGGACGAGAAGGGCAGGGAGCAGGCTGAGCGCCTGGGGCAGCGGTTGGCGCCGACGCCACTGGTCGCTGTGGTGAGCAGCCCGCTCGAGCGGTGCCGGCAGACAGCCGAGGCGATCCAGGGGGCGCAACCGGGGGCCCGGCCCGCGCGCCACCTCGAGGACGACATCGGGGAGTGCCGCTACGGCGCGTGGACCGGGGGCCGGCTCAAGGACCTGGCGGACGAACCGCTGTGGCGTGAGGTCCAGGAGCGACCCAGCACCGTGCTGTTCCCCCCGCACGAGCGCTACGAGAGCGAGTCGATGACGCAGATGCGGGACCGCGCGGTGCGCGCAGTCAGGGCCTGGGACGAGCGGATCGAGGCCGAGCACGGCCCGGGGGCGGTCTGGGCGGCCGTCAGCCACGGCGACGTGATCAAGGCGTTGCTCAGCTGGTTCCTCGGCAGCCCGCTCGACCGGTTCCAGCGGATCGTCGTGGACCCGGCCTCGGTCAGCATCGTGCGCCAGTCCTCGCGCCAGCCCTTCGTGCTGCGGGTCAACGACACCGGCACCGACCCGGTGGACCTCAGGGCACTGTCGACCGCCCTGACCAAGGAGACCCCCGACGGTCGTCGCGACGACGCGGCAGTCGGCGGCGGCGCGGGCAGCGATTAGGGTCGCTCCTATGCCTCTGCACGAGTTCGACCCACCGGAGCGGTTCATCACCGCGGCCGTGGGCCCACCCGGTCAGCGCACATTCTTCCTCCAGGTGAGCGGCGGCGGACGGCGGATAACCGTGTCGCTGGAGAAGGAGCAGGTCAAGATCCTGGGCGAGCGGCTGGCCGACCTGCTCGACCAGGTCGCCGGCTTCGAGGGCGCGCCGGAAGCGGCGGAGGGCCTCGCCGACAACGCACCGTTGGACACGCCGATCGAGGACGACTTCCGGGTCCAGAGCCTGAGCCTGGCCTGGGACCCGGGCACCCGGCGGGTCGTGATCGAGGCGCATGAGGTCCCCCCTCCCGAGGACGAGACAGAGGCGGAGCTGTCGCCGGAGGAGGTGGTGCTGGCCGGTCACATCCGGGTCGTCCTGCCACCGCCCATGGCTCGGGCCTTCGCGCAGCGGTGCGCGACGGCCCTCGAGGGTGGCCGTCCCAACTGCCCGTTCTGCGGTCAGCCGCTCGACCCAGGGGGCCACATCTGCCCCAGGGCCAACGGCTTCCGGCGGTGACCGGCCCGACCGGCTCGGGTGCGCGGTCCCACGACGGCCGGACTCAGGACCGTGCGGCGGTCGGCGAGCGTCTGAGCACCGCCGCGATCGAGGTCGAGGGCGTGTTGCCCGACGCCTCCAACCTCACCGCGCGCGTGCTGCTCACGGATGAGGCTGGCGTGCCCACCGGGGAGCGCGCCATCTACAAACCGCTCCGCGGCGAGGCCCCGCTCCGGGACTTCCCCACCGGCACGCTCGGTCACCGCGAGGTCGCCGCCTACGAGATCAGCGCCGCCGGGGGCTGGGACCTGATCCCGCGCACGGTCTGGCGGGACGGCCCGCTGGGGCCGGGCTCGGTGCAGCACTGGGTGGACTGGGAGGCGGCCGGTCGGGCACCGGGCGACGGCCTGCTCGACGTGTTCGGCGGCGGGGAGGTGCCGGAGGGCTGGCTCGCCGTGGTCCGGGGCGAGGACGGCGACGGCGCACCGGTGACCGTCGCCCACCGCGACACCCCCGACCTGGCCTCCCTGGCGGTGCTGGACCTGGTGCTGAACAACGCCGACCGCAAGGGAGGCCACCTGATCCGCGACGGCGCGGGACGCCTGTGGGGTGTCGACCACGGGCTCACCCTGCACGCGGAGGCCAAGCTGCGCACGGTGCTCTGGGGCTGGGCCGGGCAACCCATTCCCGATGATGACATCCAGCGGCTCGAGAGGCTCCGTGGCCGCCTGGAGTCACGGCATACCATCGCCCAGCTCATCGCACCCGAGGAGCACGCCGCACTGCTGCGCAGGCTCAACGGGGTGCTGGCGCACCCGGTCTTCCCCGAGCTGCCCCCCGGCCGCTATCCGCTGCCGTGGCCCCTGTGGTGACCAGGCCCGCTGAAACAACGCGCCCAGATCTCCTATAAGCACATCGGAAGTGCGACACCCTGCGGGCCTTCGGGCCCGACGGTGACGCGCCCGCGCCGGTGTCGCGACCAGGCGCGCGATTGGTGCGTCGGAGACTTGTGCCGACCGTGATGGAAGGGTGCCCAGTGGATCGGTTGTCCCAGGTGACGGGCGTGAGTGCCGTGGTGAGCGGCGTGTCGTGGAGTGCCGCGGCGGTGTCGCACAACCTGCAGCCGCAGGGCTGCGTGGCCGAGGGCTGCGCGTCGAGCGTGATGCGGGGTTCGACCGCGCTGACAGGGATGCTCCTGGCCGTCGCGGGCCTGATGCTCGTGGTGTCCGTCAGCGGGCTGCTCCTGATGACCAGACGGGCCAGCCAGCGCGGGCCGCTGGTCTGGACCGCGGTGACCAGCCTTGGCGTGGGAGTGGCGTGCTTCCTGGCCGCCGGAGTCGTGTCGGGGTTCGTCGACGCCGACTGGTCCGGGATGCCTCTGCTCGTGGCGCCCGGGATCGTGTTCCTGGTCCTCGGCCTACTGATGGTCGCCACCATCGTCTGGCGCGCACGTGTGCTACCCCACCAGGTCTCAGTGGCCATCCTGGTCACCGCACTGTTGTTGCCGCTGGCCAACGAGCAGACCTCGCTCGTGCTCCTGGCGGTCCCCTTCGGTCTGGCCTGGGCCGGCACGGGGGTCTACCTCCTGGCTCGGGATCGGCATGGAGTGCGCCCACGCGTCCTGGCCCCCAACTCCACCTGACCACTGCCCCCGAACGACACCTGTCGAGACGCCCGGTGGTGGGCGCGGGTGTGAGCGGAGATTAGGCTCCCACCCGTGAGGACGTGGACGAGTGCAGCTGTGCCCGAGATCGCCGGACCCGGGGAGCGAGGCCCCCTCCACGTCTATGACACGGCGACCCGCTCGGTGCGCCCGGTCCATCCCGAGAGCGGCCACGCCCGGCTCTATGTCTGCGGCATCACGCCCTACGACGCCACGCACATGGGCCACGCGGCGACCTATGTCACCTTCGACCTGCTGATCCGGGCCTGGCTCGACGCCGGGCTGGAGGTCACCTACGTGCAGAACGTGACCGACGTCGACGAGCCCCTGCTGGAGCGCGCCGAGCGGGACGGTGTCGAGTGGCAGGACCTGGCGACGGGTCAGATCGCCCTGTTCCACGAGGACATGGAGGCTCTCAACGTGCTGGCGCCGCAGCACTACGTCGGGGCGATTGAGGGGATCCCCGACGACGTGACGGCGGTGCAGCGACTGCTCGCGGCGGGCACGGCATACTCCCTCCCCTCGGAGGACGGGACCGGCGAGGACGTCTATCTCGACCTGTCCACCCAGCCCACCTTCGGGGACGTCTCCGGCTGGACCCGCGACCAGATGCTGGAGGTCTTCGCCGAGCGTGGCGGCGACCCGGATCGTCCCGGCAAGCGGGACCGGCTGGACCCGTTGCTGTGGCGTGCCCACCGCGAGGGTGAGCCGCACTGGCCCGGTGAGTCCCTGGGGGAGGGGCGGCCGGGGTGGCACATCGAGTGCACCACGATCGCGCTGCGCTACCTCGGCGAGACCTTCGACATCCAGGGCGGGGGGACCGACCTGATCTTCCCGCACCACGAGATGAGTGCCGTCCAGTCCCGGGCGCTGACCGGCCAGGCCTTCGCCAGCGCCTACGTGCACCAGGCGATGGTGGGGCTGGACGGCGAGAAGATGAGCAAGTCCAAGGGCAACCTGGTGATCGTCTCCGCGCTGCGCCGCGACGGGGTTGACCCGATGGCCATCCGGCTGGCGCTGCTGGGGCAGCACTACCGTCAGCCGTGGGACTGGACACCGCAGATCCTCCAGGACGCGGTGGACCGGCTCGCGGCCTGGCGCGCTGTTGCCGGCGGGACGGTGAGTACCGCGGACGGAACGACGGGCGTGGGCCCCGAGGCCTCGGTGATCGGGACCGTGCGGGCCGCCCTGGCCGACGACCTGGACTCCCCGACGGCGCTGCGCGTGGTGGACGAGTGGGTCGGTGCGGGGGCGCCCGGCGACCGTGCAGCCGTCGGGGCCGCGGTCGACGCGCTGCTTGGCGTCAGGCTGTGACGCGGGTGCGACGCACGCTCCTGGTCACGAACGACTTCCCCCCGCGCCACGGCGGCATCCAGAGCTATCTGCACAACTTCGCGGCGCAGCTCCCCGCGGAGGATCTGACGGTCTTCGCCTCGAACTATCACCAGGCCGACATGGCGGCCTTCGACGCCGCGCAGCCCTACGAGGTCGTCCGGTCCAGGCACACGATGATGGTGCCGACACCCGACGTCGTCCGCCAGGCGGCCGAGCTCGTGCGCGCCCACCAGATCGAGACGGTGTGGTTCGGCGCCGCAGCCCCGCTCGGCCTGATGGCTCCCGCGCTGAGGAAGGCCGGCGTGCAGCGGGTGATCGCCTCGACGCACGGCCACGAGGTCGGGTGGTGGATGTCGCCCGGGACACGCCAGGCACTGCGTCGCATCGCCGGAGCCTCGGACGTGATGACCTACGTCAGCCGCTACACCCGGCGCCGCCTCGACGGGGCCTTCAGCAGGGCCGGGTCCACGGCCCACCTGCCCTCCGGCGTCGAGGCCGAGGAGTTCCGGCCCGACCCGGCCGCCAGGGCGGAGCTGCGTGAGCGATACGGCCTCGGTGACCGACCCGTCGTGCTGTGCCTGTCCCGGCTGGTGCCGCGCAAGGGGGCGGACTCGCTGATCCGCGCGATGCCCCAGATCCGGCAAGCGGTGCCGGGGGCCGCCCTGGTGATCGCGGGCGAAGGCTCCTACGAGAAGAAGCTGCGCACCCTGGTGAGCCAGCACGGGGTCGACGACGACGTGCTGTTCACCGGCCGCGTCCCCTCCGAGGAGATCGCGGCGCACTACGCGATGCCCGACCTCTTCGCGATGCCCTGCCGCACCCGCGGGGGCGGCCTCGACGTCGAAGGCCTGGGCGTCGTCTACCTGGAGGCCGCCGCTGCCGGGGTGCCCGTCATCGCGGGGACCTCCGGCGGGGCCCCCGAGACGGTGCTGGACGGACGCACCGGGCTCGTGGTGGACGGGCGGGACGTGCCCCGGCTCGCCGAGGCCGTGATCAGCGTCCTGGGCGACCCCGGCCGGGCCGCCCGGATGGGCGCCGCCGGGCGGGAGTGGGTGCAGGACGCCTGGGGCTGGGAACACCTCGGCGCGCGACTGCGCACCCTCATCGACGGCACCGCCTAACGCACGCCCCTGAGGCTCGTGACGCTCCAGTCACTACTCATATAGTGGCGGTCATGACGACACGACGTGAGCGGGCGCTCGCTGCCGCCATCGAGCTGCTCGGGACCCAGGGGCTCAGCGCCCTGACGCACCGCCGGATCGATGCACGGGCCGAGCTGCCGCCGGGGTCGACGTCGAACTACTTCCGCACGCGCGACGCCCTGCTGACCGGCGTGGCTGACGCCATCCTCGAGAAGGATCTCGCGAGCGTCGGCCCCGCACTCACCCCCGCGTCCGCCGACGAGCTCCTCGACGCGCTGGTGGCCCTCCTGGACCGCACCACCCGCGATCAGCGCGTCCTGACCACGGCCCGTCTCGTGCTGTTCATGGAGGCGAGCCACGACCCTGTGCTGCGCGAGGCGCTGGGGCGTGGCCGGGCCGAGATCGAAACCGCCCTGGAGCCAGTGCTGCGCGCCCTCGGAGCCCAGGACCCCGGCGCGTCCGCCGGGGCCATCATGGCCTGCGCGGAGGGGCTGATCCTGCACCGCATCGGTCGCCACGACGACTCCGACGTGCGGCCGACCCTCGGCGTGGTCCTGCGAGGCGCGCTCGCGTGAGCGTCCGTGGGCCGGCCTGCGGGTCGGTGGGGCCGCCCCGACTTCCTGGGGTCAGCACACCTACCCCGCCTCGTGGCCGCCCCGGCGCCTGAGGTACTTCTCGAACTCCCGCGCGATGGCGTCCCCGCTGGCCTCGGGCAGGTCGGCGGTGTCCTGCGCGTCCTCCAGCGCCTCGACATACTCCGCGACCTCGTCGTCGGAGGCGGCCAGCTCGTCGACGCCGCGCTCCCAGGCCCGGGCCTGCTCCGTGAGGTCACCGTCGTCGATGACGCAGCCGAGGAGCTCCTCCAGCCGGCTCACGAGCGCCAGCGTCGCCTTGGGCGAGGGAGGACCACCGGCATAGTGCGGCACCGCCGCCCACACAGAGAGGCCGGGCAGGTCCCTCTGGTGCGCCTGGTCCATGAGCACCCCGACGATGCCGCTGGGGCCCTCGTAGGTGCTGCGCTCCACGTCATGCACCTCGCGGAGCTCGGCGTCCTCGGAGGTCACCGAGACCGGGATCGGCCGGCTGTGCGGCACGTCCGCCAGCAGCGCGCCCATCGACACCCAGAGTGTGCTCCCGTGGTCCATGGCGAGGGTGAGGAGCTCGTTGACGTAGGTGCGCCACCGGATCGAGGGCTCGATGCCGAGGACGAGTATGACGTCGCGCCCGAGCGGCGTGTCGCGTGCCAGCAGGACCCGGGTCGTGGGCCAGGTCAGCTGGCGCTGGCCGTTCACCAGCGCCACCCGGGGACGGTTCACCTGGAAGTCGTAGTAGTCCTCCGGGTCCATCACCGCCATCAGCTCGGCGTCCCACGCCTGCACCAGGTGCTCAACAGCCCGCGTCGCGCTCTCACCGGCGTCATTCCAGCCCTCGAAGGCCGCGATGACGATCGGGTCGTTCACCTCGCCCACGTGCCCCACATCAATCATGATCAGCCTCCGGTCTGACGGATAGGCGTCAGCCTACGAGTCCCGGGCCCGAATCCCGCGCACCCGGGTGCCAGAGGGCGTGGGAGACGCCTGGGGGCCGTCGCTAGGATCGACCGGTGACCGACCTCCCCGAGCTTCGCGCCGACCCGGCGCCGCTGCCCGCAGCGGTGCTGTGGGACATGGACGGCACCCTGATCGACACCGAGCCCTACTGGATGGCCGAGGAGGGCGAGCTGATCGCGCGCGCCGGCGGCACGTGGACCCAGGAGGACGCCGTCGAGCTGGTCGGCAACAGTCTCCTGCGGTCTGCCGAAATCATCCTGGCCCGCACCCCCGTCACCGGCACCCCGGAGCAGGTCGTCGACACGCTGCTGAGCGGCGTGGTGGCCCGGACCCGGGCCCACCTACCGTGGCGCCCCGGTGCCCGGGAGCTGCTGGTCGAGTGCGCAGAGCTCGGCGTGCCCTGCGCCCTGGTGACGATGTCGTGGACCCCGCTGGCGGACGTGCTGCTGGAACACCTGCCGCCGGGCACCTTCGCCACCGTCGTCACCGGTGATCAGGTCACCCACGGAAAGCCGTCCCCGGACCCTTACCTGCTGGCGGTCGAACGTCTCGGCGTCGACGCCCGGGACTGCCTCGCCCTGGAGGACTCACCCACCGGTGTGCACTCGGCCACCGCGGCCCAGGTGCCGACGATCGGCATACCCCACGTCGTGCCCATCCCGGAGGTCACGGGCATGGTGACGGTCCCCGGTCTGGAGGGACTGAGCCTGCAGGACCTGGCTGAGCTGGCCGCCACCGTCCGCTGACACTGCCCGGGCGCGCGGGAAGCGCGGGGTCGGGTCGGCGCTGGCCCGGTCGGCGCGCCCCGGACTACTCGTCCGCGTCGTCGGCCGGGGCGGTCTGCCCGGTCGCGCGCGGGTCGAGCGCCCGGCTCTTCGCATCCTCGGGTAGCGGCGGGGGAGTGCCGCCGAAGGCCGGACAGATCGGTTTGTGGTGGCACCAGGAGCACAGGCGACCGGTCCGCGGTCTCCAGTCCCCGGTCGTGGCCGCCACCTCGATGGCGGCCCACAGCGCCTTGACCTTGCGCTCGGTCGCCAGCAGCTCGCGCTCCTCCGGGGCATACCGCAGCACCTGACCGTCGCGCAGGTAGACCAGCTGCAGCAGGGTGGGGACCACGCCCCTGGTGCGCCAAAGGACCAGGGCGTAGAACTTCATCTGGAAGAGGGCCTTGCCCTCCCACTGCTCCGAGGGCGATCGACCTGTCTTGTAGTCGACGACGCGCAGCCGCCCGTCGGGGGCCACGTCCAAACGGTCCACGTAGCCGCGCATGACCAGGCCGTCGACCTCCGCCTCGACATACAGCTCCCGCTCGGCGGGCTCCAACCGCGTCGGGTCCTCCAGGGTGAACCAGGTGCGGACGAACCCGGCTGCCTCCTCGAACCAGGCCCGCTCCCGGTCGGCCTCGGTGACCTGCGGCGCGGTGTCGTCCAGAGGCGTGACCTCCTCGCCGGGCGCGGCCAGCAGCGAGGCCAGCTCGGGCTCCTCCTCCACCAGGCGGGCCCACTCGCCCGGGAGCAGTGCGATGGTCGCCTCCGGCGTGCGCTGCGGCGCCGGCAGGTCGAAGACCCGCTCGAGGGCCGCGTGGACCAGGGTGCCCCGAGCGGCGGCGGCACTCGGAGGCTCCGGCAGGCGGTC
Source organism: Ornithinimicrobium sp. F0845 (assembly GCF_023015765.1). GTDB lineage: Bacteria > Actinomycetota > Actinomycetes > Actinomycetales > Dermatophilaceae > Ornithinicoccus. The sequence goes on along the minus strand of NZ_JALKAL010000009.1, from coordinate 121,138 downwards.
GATCACCCGGAAGCGATACAGCAACGGGCACTGCATGAAGTCCGAGGCCCGGCTGGGGGACAGGGCTGGAGACATGCCTGCAGCCTAGGCAACGCCACCGACAGTGCTCCGCCACCGACCAGTGTGCTCAGCGGCACGGGGTGTGCCTCGGCGCGGTTAGTGTTGCTCCATGACCGCGCCCCCCAAGGCGCCCGGGTGGCGAATCGGCCGTCTCGCCGGTGCGCCCGTCTACATCGGTCGCAGCTGGTTCCTCGTGGCCGGCGTGATCGTGCTGCTGTTCGGACCAGTGGTGCAACGCACCCTGCCCGAGCTGGGCGTCTGGGCCTACGTCGTCGCTGGCGCGTTCGCGCTGCTCCTGCTGGTCTCTGTGCTCGTGCACGAGGCCGCGCACGCCCTCGTGGGTCAGGCCTGCGGCTACTCAGTCAACCGCGTCGTGGCGGACTTCTGGGGCGGCCACACGGCCTACGACAGCCGCGACAGCACGGCGGGCCGCAGCGCCCTGGTGGCCATCGCCGGACCGCTGGCCAACGCAGCGTTGGCCGGCCTCGGCTGGCTCTGGCTGCAGCAGACCGACAACGGGATCGCCTTCCTGCTGGCGGCCGGCTTCACCTACGCCAACGGCTTCGTGGCCGCCTTCAACCTGCTCCCGGGTCTGCCCCTCGACGGTGGTTACCTCGTGGACTCCCTGGTCTGGAAGATCACCGGGAGCCGCGGGGCGGGGATGATCGTGGCTGGCTGGAGCGGACGCCTGATGGTGCTCCTGGCGGCCTGGTGGCTGATCGGCCGGCCCCTCCTCGCGGGCGAGCAACTGAGCACGACCAGCCTGTTGTGGCTGTTGGTCCTCGGCGGCTTCCTGTGGTTCGGAGCGAGCGAGGCGATCAAGGTGGGTCGCGCGCGGCAGCGGCTGGAGCGGGTGCGGGTCTCTCAGTACCTCACGCCGGTGTCCGTCGTCCCCGCGGCGGCACCGCTGACCGACCTGCCGCCGCCGACCGGCCAGCTCGTTCTCGGCACGGATGCCGCCGGCCAGCCGGTGGGCGTGCTCGACCCGACGGCACTGCGGAGCGTCCCACCAGACGTCTGGGGAGCCACCTCGGTCAGCGCCGTGCTGCAGCACCTCCCGGCAGCATGGGTGGTCCGCGCCACCCCCGAGGACGACATGACCGACGTCGTCATCGCGATGCAGACCGACAGCCTGTCGATGATCGCGGTGCGGGGCGTCGACGGGCAGGTCCACGGGGTCGTGCGCGCCGCCGACCTCTGAGATCGGCGCACGAGCGGACGGCCCTCACCGGGGCAGCGACTGCTCCAGCTCCATGACGGCCGCAGTGCGTGAGGACACCCCGAGCAGGCAGTAGATGTTCTGCAGGTGGGTGCGCACGGTCCCCTCGGAGATGCCGAGGGCCCGGCCGATGGAGTAGTTCGTGTGGCCCTCGCGCACGAGCCCGAGCACGGCGTGCTGCCGCTCCGTCAGCCGGCCGACGCCGCTGCCAGCGAGTCGCTGACGCCCGGCCTCGGCCTTCAGATAGGCCGCGTGCAGGTGCGGTTGGAGCAGCTCGAGGAGCAGCACGTCGTTCTCGTCGAAGTCGCGACCCTGTCCGCGCCAGGCGAGCAGCCGCAGCGTCTGGCCGGGACCGCCGTCGGGCCAGGCGACCATGACCTCGTGCTCCTGGCCGTCCCCGAACAGCTCGGACATCGGGTTGGCCAGCCAGTCGCGGCGGGTCGTCACGTCGGACTGCCGCAGAACCTGGGTGAGGTCGGTGGTCTGGTCCGGCCAGGAGCAGTCGGCTCCCCAGTAGCGCTGCCAGAACACGGCGTCAATCTCGTCGTTCTCTGGATTCAGCACTTCGTCGCTCTCGTCGGCAGTGGCAACCTGCATGAAGCGGTGCCTCTCGCGCCGACTGTCCATCGCGTTGAACGCCAGTGCTTCACACCCCAGCGCGGTGCGTAAACGCTCGAGCAGGACGAGCGGCAGGCCCACCCCAGGGCCCTCGGCGTGGAGCACATCGTGGAGCTCCCAGAGGGCGTCGACGGAGGCGGCGCGTGCGGTCACGGACATGGGAACCTCCCTTCCCAGCCTCCCTAGTGTGGCCCACATCACACTGACGCGCCAGTGCTTTCCCCGCCCCACGGCCTACGCAGATCTGCGTATGGCGACCAGCGCACCGGGTTCGGCAGGCTGTCACGGGTCAATCACACCCCGTGAGAGGGAAGATCATGAACAGTTCACAGCCCAGCCGCAGGCTCGCTCGCCTGGGTGCCGTCCTCGCCTCGGTCGCGCTGATGACCAGCGCTTCCATCGGGGTCTCGACGGCGCAGGAGGCGCCCGACCCTCCGTTCTGGATCGAGATGCCGCCGGTGGCAGGACCGACCGAGGTCGCCCCCAACCGCACGGTGCTCGTCGCCCGGATCAACATCCCGCCCGGCGGCTATGTCGACTGGCACCGCCACCCGGGGATGACCAGTGTCACGGTCGAGGGGGACGGCACGTTCACGCTCATGTCGACCAACTGCACGGCGACCGACTACACCGCGGGCGACAGCTTCAACCCGCCGCTCAGCTGGCACACGGCCCGCAACGTCTCCGACCTGCACGTCGTCGGGGTGGCGACCTTCGTCTTCCGCGGGAACAAGCCGACGATCATGGCCAAGTCCCGGCTCGACGCCAACCTCGACCGGAGGTGCGGCCTGGCGGAGTGACCCTGCGGCGAGCGCATCGTGTCGAGGAGGCTAGGCCACCTAGACTCCTCGGCGTGACCGACGCACCGCCCGCCCCGCAGCCGACCCCGCAGGACCCGACTGGCGCCATACTGCGTCGTGGTCCCTTCCGGGAGGGCGACCGCGTCCAGCTCACCGACCCGCGGGGCCGCCTGCACACCATCGCGCTGGAGGCCGGCAAGCAGTTCCACACCCACCGTGGGCACATCCGGCATGACGACCTCATCGGTGCGCCGGACGGCACCGTCGTCACGCACAGCTCGGGTCAGGAGTACCTCGCCCTGCGGCCCCTCCTGTCCGACTATGTGCTGTCCATGCCGCGCGGCGCGCAGGTGGTCTATCCCAAGGACGCGGGGCAGATCGTCACGATGGCCGACATCTTCCCCGGTGCCCGGGTGGTCGAGGCTGGTGTGGGGTCCGGCGCGCTGAGCCTGTCGCTGCTCCGCGCGGTCGGCGACGGCGGGCGGCTCTACAGCTTCGAGCGTCGCGAGGACTTCGCCGACATCGCACGGGGCAACGCCCGGATCTTCTTCGGGGCGGACCACCCGGCGTGGAGCGTCACCGTCGGCGACCTGGTGGAGATGCTGCCGCAGACCGTCGAGCCGGGCAGCATCGACCGGGTGGTCCTCGACATGCTCGCCCCCTGGGACTGCCTGCACGTGGTCGGGGATGCGCTCGCGCCGGGCGGCGTGCTGATCTGCTACGTCGCCACCGCGACGCAGCTCTCCCGCGTGGCCGAGGCGGCGCGTGACGCGGGCGGCTGGACCGAGCCGCAGGCGTGGGAGTCGATGGTCCGCGGCTGGCACCTGGAGGGGCTCTCGGTGCGCCCGGAGCATCGGATGCACGGGCACACGGGCTTCCTGCTCACCACGCGGCGGCTGGCTCCCGGCGCCACGGCTCCGGCGCGCCGCACCCGCCCCGCTCACGGGGCCTACGGCGAGGACTACACCCCGCCCGTCGAGGAGTGGACCCCCGAGGACGTGGGGGAGCGCGTCATCTCCGACAAGCGGGTCCGCCGGACGCTGCGCGACCTCAACCGCGACGCCGAGCGGACCTCCGACGCACGGGCTGGGGATGAACGCGGAGATCTGCGCCCCGGCGATTAGGCTGGAGTGACCCCATGCAGAGGAGTCACCGTGACCGAGGAGCCCCAGGATCGTCCCGCCGTCGCCGGGCACGCCCGCGTCCGTCTGCTCGAGCAGCGCGTCCTCCACCTCGAGACCCGGCTGGGCAGTGTCTCCGGGCAGAACGAGAAGCTCACTGACACCCTGCGCCAGGCCCGTGCCCAGATCGTCCGGCTCCGCGAGGACCTGGACTCGATGGGCGAGCCCCCGCTCAGCTACGCCACCGTGCTGCAGCGGCACGACGACAACCGCGTGGAGATTTCCTTCGCGGGTCGCAAGATCCAGGTGCGTGCCGTCTCGGACGTGCCGGTCGAGGAGCTCAAGCCCGGTCGTGAGGTGCTGCTCAACGAGGCGCAGACCATCGTGGGCGTGGCTGACTTCGAGCGCACCGGTGAGGTCGTGACGGTCAAGGAGCTGCTGGACGACGGACGGATCCTGGTCCTGGTCCGCGGGGACGAGGAGCGAGTATGCCGTGCGGCCGGCTCCCTGCAGCCGCCCTTCCGGGTGGGTGACGGGCTGCTCATGGACGCCCGGGCCGGCTTCGTCTACGAGCGGATCGCCATGTCCGAGGTCAGCGACCTGGTGCTCGAGGAGGTGCCGGACATCTCCTACGAGGACATCGGCGGGCTGGCCCGGCAGATCGAGATGATCAAGGACTCGGTCGAGCTGCCGTTCCTGCACACCGAGCTCTACGAGGAGCACCAGCTGCGCCCGCCCAAGGGCGTCCTGCTCTACGGCCCGCCGGGCTGCGGCAAGACGCTCATCGCCAAGGCCGTCGCCGCGTCGCTGGCCCGGCACTCCGCCGAGCGCGCGGGGCGCGACGACGCCAGCAGCTACTTCCTGAACATCAAGGGCCCCGAGCTGCTCAACAAGTATGTCGGCGAGACCGAGCGGCACATCCGCACGATCTTCCAGCGGGCCCGGGAGAAGTCCAGCGACGGCACGCCCGTGGTGGTCTTCTTCGATGAGATGGAGTCGCTGTTCCGCACGCGCGGGTCCGGGGTCTCCAGTGACGTCGAGACCACGATCGTGCCCCAGCTGCTGGCCGAGATCGACGGGGTCGAGCGGCTGGAGAACGTCATCGTCATCGGCGCCTCCAACCGTGAGGACATGATCGACCCGGCGATCCTGCGCCCGGGCCGGCTCGACGTCAAGATCAAGATCGAGCGACCGGACGCCGAGGGTGCCAAGGACATCTTCAGCAAGTACCTCACCCCCGCGATCCCGCTGCACCCGGATGACCTGGCGGAGCACGGCGGCGACCGCGACGCCACCGTCGAGGCGATGATCGCGGCGGTCGTGGAGCGGATGTACTCCCAGATCGACGAGAACAAGTTCCTTGAGGTCACCTACGCCGGGGGCGACAAGGAGGTTCTGTACTTCAAGGACTTCAACTCCGGGGCGATGATCCACAACATCGTCGACCGTGCCAAGAAGATGGCGATCAAGGACCTGCTGGTCTCGGGGTCGCACGGTCTGCGGGTCGACCACCTGCTGCAGTCCTGCGTCGATGAGTTCAAGGAGAACGAGGACCTGCCCAACACGACCAACCCGGACGACTGGGCGCGCATCTCGGGCAAGAAGGGCGAGCGGATCGTCTACATCCGCACGCTCATCTCCGGAAAGGACGGCACGTCGCCCGGGCGCAGCCTCGAGCGCGGCAACACCGGTCAGTACCTCTAACCAGCACCGCCGGGCAACGCGACGGAACGGGGTATGCCGACTCTCGCGTTGGCATACCCCGTCCCGTCTGGCGTGGGCTGGCTGGGTCAGCCCTCGGCGACCTCCAGGTGCAGCAGCTGCCAGGCCGCGATGCCGCACAGCAGGCCACCAACAAAGGTCAGCAGGAGGCCGGGACCGGGGATCCAGCCGGCCATGCCGACCTGGCTGAAGACGTGCCAGAACTGCCACACGGGGATCACCATGGCGACGCCCGCCGCGATGGCGCCCTGAACGACGGCCAGCATCCGGATCGGGACCAACGCACCAGCCAGTGCGAGCATCGCGACGGTGGCCGTCCAGAGGCCGGGGCCGGCCATCCCGGTGAACGTTCCCAGCTGGGTGTACAGCCAGGGGACGAAGGCACCGATGAGCATCATGACGCTGGCGGCCAGCATCCGCTTCTGTCCGGGCATCAAGCGCCGACGCGCCCGCTGCGCCGACGCGGGGCGCGAGCCCTTACGCTCCGCCACGGCCGTCACGACTCGTCCTTATCGTGGTGCTCACCGTGGAGCAGCTCGTCGTCGAGCGTCCCCGCTGCGTGGGCCGCGACCAGCTCGCTGCGACCCGGGTAACGGATGTCCTCGACCAGCTGCTGCATGGCCTCGGTCGGCTTGGTGGTGAACTGCGAGACGACGATCGTGACGACGAAGTTGATCACCATGCCGACCGCACCGAAGGCGACCTCGTTGATGCCGAAGATGCCGTCGCTGTTGCCGTAGATATCGATCGTCCACAGCTGATAGGCGATGGTCGTGCCCAGACCGGCGATCATGCCTGCTATCGCGCCCGCGGCGGTGCACTTCTTCCAGAAGATCCCGAGCACAAGGATCGGGAAGAAGCTCGCCGCCCCGAGTCCGAAGGCCAGCGCGACCACCTGCGCCACGAACCCGGGCGGGTTGATGCCGAGGTAGCCGGCGACCACGATCGCGGCGCCCATCGCGATGCGGCCGACCAACAGCTGACGAGCTTCGGAGGCCTGCGGGTTGATCTTCTTGTAGTAGACGTCGTTGGCCACGGACGAGGAGATGACCAGCAGCAGGCCGGACGCCGTGGACAGTGCCGCGGCCAGACCACCGGCGGCCACCAGACCGACGATCGGGGCGGGCAGCCCGGCGATCTCCGGCGTGGCCAGCACCACGATGTCGTTATTGATCGCCAGCTCGAAGCCCGCGCCGAGGCCACCCTGGACGTCGATGATGCCGTTGCCGTTGAGGTCGTCCACGGTGATCAGCCCAACCTCCTGCCAGGACTGGAACCAGGCTGGCTCGGACCCGATCGCGGTGCCTGGGATGTCGTTGAGGATGTTGAACTTGCTGAACGCGCCGATGGCGGGCGCGGTCAGGTAGAGCAGCGAGATGAAGAACAGCGCCCACAGGGCCGAGAAGCGTGCCGCCCGCACGCTCTTGGCGGTGTAGAACCGCACGATCACGTGCGGCAGGCCGGCGGTGCCGAACATCAGGGCGGCCGTGATCAGGAACATGTTGAGCATGTTCGTGGTGGCGAACGCCTCTGTGTACTCCGCCAGGCCGAAGTCACGCTGCAGGGCGTTGAGCTCGTCCATGATCTGGCCGAAGCCGATCTGCGGGATCGGGATGCCGGTGAGCTTCTGGGAGATGGCGATCGCCGGGATCAGGTAGGCGACGATCAGCACGGAGTACTGCGCCACCTGGGTCCAGGTGATGCCCTTCATGCCGCCGAGCACGGCATACAGGAAGACGATGACCATGCCGATGATGACGCCGACCGTGGTGTCGACACCGAGGAAGCGCTGGAAGACCACACCGACACCGGACATCTGGCCGGCGACGTAGACGAACGAGACGACGATCGCACAGATCACCGCGATCAGGCGGGCCGTCTCGGAGTAGCGGTCGCCGACGAAGTCCGGGACCGTGTACTTGCCGAACTTGCGCAGGTAGGGCGCCAGGAGCATGGCCAGGAGCACATAGCCACCGGTCCAGCCCATGAGGTAGACCGACGCGCCGTAGCCGTTGCCGGAGAGCGCGATGATGCCAGCCATCGAGATGAACGAGGCGGCACTCATCCAGTCGGCCGCGATGGCCGCGCCGTTGGCCGGGGCGGGGATTCCGCCGCCGGCGACGTAGAAGCCGGAGGTGGTGTTCACCCGGCTGGCGTAGGCGATGTAGATGTAGAAGCCGAAGGACAGCCCCACGAAGATGAGGGTCCACAGCTGGACAGAGCTCATGAGTGGTGGACCCCTTCCTCGTACTCGGTGATCCCGTACTCCTTGTCCAGCTTGTCCATCCGCCAGACGTAGATCGCGATGAGGATCAGGAAGGTGATGATCGAGCCCTGCTGGGCGAACCAGAACCCGAGCGGGATCTGCATGATCGACACCTGGTTCAGCTGCTCCACGAAGAGGATGCCCGCGCCGTAGGAGACGAGGGCCCAGACCGTGAGCAGGACGGCCATGAGGCGCAGGTTGCGTTTCCAGTAGGACTGGCGTGCTTGGGCATCCATCAGCACTCCTCGGTGGGGGGTGGGGCGATGTCGGACACGGGTTCTCTCCTCCACTGTCGGGGCCACGACGTTGTGACGCCCGACACGCTAGGGAGAGCGAGCGCGCGGCGGCAGGAGGTCGGTCGGATGGCGCGGTCAACGGTGCAAGGGATCGCCCGTCGGTGCCCAGCGGTGCGACGAACGGCGCCCGAGGCGGGACGAGCGGTCGGGCCCAGGTACGCCAGCGACCGGGCCCGGCTGCGCCAGCGGTCAGGTCCGGCTGCGCCAGCGATCCTCGGGGTCCCAGTCGCCGCGGTCGAGGTCGACGCTCTCGGGGGTGTGCAACCGGATCATCGTGCGGCTCACGCCGGTCGCGACCCGTCGCGGAGTCGCGAGGGAGACGAGCACCATGACCAGGAAGGCGATCGGCATCGTCCAGGCGGCCGGCTGCGCCAGCGCCGGTGTCCACCAGCCGCCGGCCGGCGCCCAGACCAGGGTGGTGAGGACGGCCAGGGTGGACAGACCGCCCCCGGTGACCAGTCCCGCGATGGCACCCACGTCGGTGAGCCGGGGCCACCAGATGCCCAGGAGCAGGAGGGGACAGAACGAGGAGGCGGCCACGGCGAACGCCAGACCCACCACGTCGGCGATCCCGAGGGAGGGACTGATCAGCGCCAGGGCGATCGGGACGATCAGCGCCAGGCTGGCGCCCAGCCGGAACGCCCGGACCGGGTTGCGCACCCGGCGACCGATCAGGTCCTGGGAGAGGACTCCGGCGACCGAGATGGTCAGTCCGGAGGAGGTGGACAGGAACGCGGCGAACGCACCCGCGGTGACCAGTGCCGACAAGGCGTCACCCGGCATACCGTCGATCAACCGGCCGGGCAGGAGGAGCACCACCGCGTCGGTGCGCCCGGTCAGCAGCAGGTCGGGGGTGTAGAGCCGACCGAGGACTCCGTAGACGGTCGGGAGGAGGTAGAAGATCCCGAGGAGGCCGAGCACCGCCACCGTGGTGCGGCGGGCGGCCCGGCCGTCGGGGTTGGTGTAGAAGCGCACGAGCACGTGCGGCAGCCCCATCGTGCCGAAGAACAGGGCCAGGATCAGGGAGTAGGTGGAGTAGAGGGGGTAGTCGCTGTCGGACCTCAACGGAAGCAGCCAGTCTGCCCCGCCCAACGGTCTGAGCGAGTCGGCGTGCGGGATCTGCGCGCCCGCCGGAAAGGTGATCTCGGTGCCCTGGCGCAGGTCGTGCGTCCCGGGGGTGAGGTCGACGGGCCCGTCCACCACCGCGCCGTTGACGACACCCTCCGCGTGGACCCGGACCGGCTCGGACACCTCGACCGAGACGCCGGTGCTGATCTGCACGGTCGTGGCCGCGGCGAAGGCCGGCGGGGCCTCCTGGTCGACGGTGGGGGAGCCCTGGGACTGCCACACCAGGAGGATGAAGACGGCGGGCACGGCCAGCGCGGTCAGCTTCAGCCAGTACTGGAAGGCCTGGACGAAGGTGATGCTGCGCATGCCGCCGGACAGCACCCCGATCAGGACGACCACGCAGACCAGGACCGGCCCGACCCACCGGGGCGCACCGGTCACCGTGCGGACGGTCAGTCCGGCCGCCTGGAACTGGGGGAGCAGGTAGAGCCAGCCGATCGTGACCACCAGGACGCTGGCCGTGCGGCGGGCGGGCAGGGACTCCAGACGGGCCTCCGCGAAGTCCGGCAGGGTGTAGGCACCGGAGCGTCGGAGCGGGGCGGCCACCAGCACCAGGAGCACCAGGTAGCCCGCGGTGTAGCCGACGGGGAACCACAGCATGTCGGCGCCGTAGGCCAGGATCAGGCCCGCGACGCCGAGGAAGGAGGCGGCCGAGAGATACTCCCCGCCGATGGCGGAGGCGTTCCACCACGGGGTCACGCTGCGTGAGGCGACGTAGAAGTCGCTGGTGGTGCGGGCCGCGCGGACGCCCACGATCCCGACCAGGACGGTGACCACCGCGGTCGCCAGGATCGCGACCAGGCCGAGCGTCGGGCTCATCGGTCGTCGAGCAGGTCCACGAAGTCGCGCTCGACCCGTTCGGCGTTGTGGGCGTAGAACCAGGCCGCGCCCAGGATGGCCGGATAGACCACGACACCCAGGACGAGCCAGGGCAGGGTGATGCCCAGAACTTCGACCGCAGCAACCTCCGGGAAGAGGTGGAAGACCAACGGGAGCGTCGCCAGGACGCCCAGGGACACCGTCAGCACCGCCAGGGCCAGCCGCAGCTGCGAGCGGATCAGTGAGGAGATGTAGACCTCGCCCAGACCTGTCTGTTCGTCGATCTCACGCGTCAGCGGGGCCGGACGCATCCGGGGGCGCTGGCGGCTCGGGTGGGTGACGGTGACCCGGCCGCCTGCCGGCCCGTCGGGCTCGCTCACCCGCCCGCTCGCTTGACGAGCAGGTCCCTGAGCTCACGAGTATGTCGTCGGCTCACCGTCAGCTCCCGGCCGCCGACCGACACGGTGTATCGGCCGCTGTCCACGCGGATCTCCTCGACGTGCTGCAGGGCCACGAGGTGGCTGCGGTGGATCCGGACGAACCCGGCGTCGGCCCACCGTTCCTCCAGGGTGGTCAGGGGCGTGCGCAGCAGGTGGCTTCCCTGGTGCGTGTGCAGGCGTGCGTAGTCGCCCTGGGCGGTGACGTAGATGACCTCGCTGCGCCGCACGAAGCGGGTGACGCCGCCCAGCTCCACCGGGATCGACTCGTCCTGCAGGTCCGGGCCCGGGGAGGCACTGCCGACGACGTGCTCCAGGGCCCGCGCGAGGGCCGCGGCCAGCCGCTCGGGCCGGTAGGGCTTCATCACGTAGTCCACCGCCTGGACGTCGAACGCGTCGACCGCGTGGTTCTCGTAGGCCGTCACGAAGACGACGGCCGGCGGCGTCCGGAACCGGGCGAGCACCCGGGCGAGGTCGAGCCCGGAGAGACCCGGCATCCGGATGTCGAGGAAGACGATGTCGACGTCCTCCTGCTCGAGCAGCCGGAGCGCCTCGGCGCCGTCGGACGCAGTGAGCACACTGCCCACGCGCCGGTCCTGCGAGAGCAGGTGCGCGAGCTCGCGCAGGGCGGGCGGTTCGTCATCGACGGCGAGGACGCACGGCATGGAGAGCACACTAGTCCGCGCGTCAAGTGAGTGTCAGGGCACGCCGAGGAGGTCAGTGGACGTGCACGCCGGGGGAGTACTTGGGGACCCGCATACTGACCTTGGTCCCCGCCCCCGGTGCGGTCTCGACGACCAGCCCGTGCTCGTCGCCGAAGACGCTGCGCAGACGTTGGTCGACGTTGCCCAGCCCCACGTGGTCACCACCCTCGCCGGTGAGGTTCTCCAGGGCTCGCTCGGGCTCCATCCCGACCCCGTTGTCCTCGATGCTGATGCTCGCCTCGTTGCCGGCGTCCTCGGCGATGATGATGATCCGCCCCCGGCCCTCGTCGCCCTCGAGCCCGTGGCGCACGGCGTTCTCGACCAGCGGCTGCAGGCAGAGGAAGGGGACGGCGACCGGGAGCACCTCCGGAGACACCCGGAGCGTGACCTCCAGCCGGCCACCGAAGCGGGCCTGCTCGAGGGCGAGGTAGCGCTCGACCGAGCGCAGCTCCTCGGCGAGGGTGGTGAACTCCCCGTGCCGCCGGAAGGAGTAGCGGGTGAAGTCGGCGAACTCCAGGAGCAGTTCTCGCGCGTGCTCGGGGTCGGTGCGCACGTAGGAGGCGATGGCCCCGAGGCTGTTGTAGATGAAGTGCGGCGAGATCTGGGCGCGCAGGGCCCGGATCTCGGCCTCGGCGAGCTTGGCGCGGGAGCGGTCCAGCTCGGCGAGCTCCAGCTGGCCGGAGACGAAGCGTGCCACCTCCTCGACCGCCCGCACCAGGCGCGCCGACGGGCGGTTGCCCGTGTAGGCCGTCAGGGCCCCTACCAGGTGATCCTCGGTCGTCAGCGCGGCCGTGATGGCGTGGCGGATCCGGCACTCGGGGTCCGGGCACGCGACGGTCGCGGGCCCGAGGACGACCGTGGACCCGTCCCGCACGGCGTTGACGGCGTGGCTCACCGCGTGCTGGGCGTGCACGTCGGCCCCGACGCCGTCCCAGGCGAGGAGGCGCGTGCCATCGGTGAGTGCCACTGCGGGGGTGCCGAGGAGGTCACGGAGGTGGCGGACGGCCTTCTCGGCGCCCGCCTCCAGGCCCGCTCGCAGCTCGGGAGTGGCCAGGCCGGTGACGTGCAGGACCTGGTAGGTGGCCTGGTCCTCCGGGGTGCCGAGGACGAGCCGGGACCGGACGAACCAGGTGAGCAGGACCGCGCCGGTCGCCACGATGAGCACGCCGATGGCGACCGTGAGCACCGTGTCCATAGCGGGTCAGCCTAGGACTCGGGGTCCGAGGGAATCGCGCCGCGGCCCAGGAGGGTGCCGATCAGTCGCCACCCCAGGAGCCCCGCGCCCAGAACGAGGGTCGCCACGATCATGAAGGGAAGGGCGGTGCCCTGGCCCGACAGGGCTCGCAGACCCATACCGAGGACGAGGGTGACTGGCCAGACCACACCGCCCGCCCGCGGGGTTGTCAGGGGGAGGCGCAGCGCCCGGGCAGCCAGCCAGCCCGCCAGGAGCGCGACGACGAACGGCCACAGCGCCTGGAGGGTGCCGGACCAGGCGAAGCCCTCCTCGTGCGTGGCGCGACCGATCAGGACGAAGACGGCGACCACGATCAGGTCCAGGGCGTAGCGCACGGACTCAGCGTGTCACAGCGTGGCAGCTACACTGCCTTCTGCCGGTGAACGCTTGTTCACCGTCGTGGTCCGTTGGTCGATGGCGCCCGCTGGTCACCACCGTCGCCACCCCACGTCATACTTTCCGCAGGAGCAGCGTGTCCACGTCCGCCACCACCACTCGCCCCGACCCAGCGCCCGAGGCCGTCAAGGGGATCGCGACCGGGCTCATCATCACCGTCCTCGGTCTGTGCGGCACGTTGGTGTCGCTGCAGCAGACCCTGGTGCTGCCGCTCCTGCCGGACTTCCCGGACATCCTCGACACCACGACCGACAACGCGTCCTGGTTGATCACCATCACGCTGCTGACCGGAGCCGTGGGGACCCCGATCGTGTCCCGTCTGGCCGACATGTTCGGCAAGCGGCTGATGCTCCTGGTCTGCCTCGGCTCGGTCATCATCGGCTCGGCGCTGGGTGCCCTGAGCGAGACGCTCGCCCCGGTGATCATCGCGCGCGGGCTCACCGGCATCGGCACGAGCCTGGTCCCGGTCGGCATCAGCATCATGCGCGACCACCTGCCGAGCGAGAAGGTCGGCTCCGGAGTCGCGCTGATGAGCGCCACGCTGGGCATCGGCGGCGCGGTGGGGATGCCGCTCGCGGGGGTCATCTACGAGAACTTCGACTGGCAGATGCTGTTCGTGGTCTCCGGCGGCTTCGCGGTGCTCATGTTCGTCCTGGTGCTGCTGGTGGTGCCGGAGTCCACCGTGCGCACCCGGGGCCGCTTCGACTACGTCGGCGCCGTCCTGCTCTCGATCGCCCTGACGTGCTTCCTGCTCGCCGTCTCCAAGGCCGGGTCGTGGGGGTGGTTCGACCGGCTCACCGTGTCCCTGCTGATCGTCTCCGGGCTGGTGCTGGCCGCCTGGGTGCCGTGGGAGCTGCGGCAGGGCCAGCCCCTGGTGGACATCCGCACCTCGATGCGCCGGACGGTGCTGCTGACCAACGCCGCCTCCATCCTCATCGGCCTGGCGATGTTCGCCAACTTCCTGACCAGCGCGCAGCAGGTGCAGATGCCGGTCGAGACCGGCTACGGCTTCGGCCTGTCGGTCATCGAGACCGGCCTGGTGCTCCTTCCTCAGGGCATCCTCATGGTGCTCATGTCGCCGGTCGCCGCGTGGCTGATCCGGGTCTACGGGCCGCGGGCCATGCTGATCAACGGTGCCATCGTCATCGCGGTCGGGTTCGTCCTGCGCGCCTTCCTGCACGGGTCGGTCCTGGAGGTCGTGATCGCCGCGGGGATCTCCTCGCTGGGCACCGCCCTCGCCTTCGCCGCCATGCCGACCCTGATCATGCGGTCGGTGCCGATCACCGAGACCGCCTCGGCCAACGGTCTGAATACCCTCCTCCGGGCGCTCGGCACGTCGAGCGCGAGCGCGCTCGTGGCGGCGCTGTTCGCCGCGATGGCCATGGAGGGCATGCCGACCGTGCCCCGCTTCGAGGCCTACCAGCTGGTCTTCTGGATCGGGACGGCTGCCGCACTCGGGGGCGCCCTCATCGCCGCCTTCATCGCGCGGCCGCAGCCGGTGGGTGACCGCCGCCAGGTGCCCGGCGAGGTGCTGGCCGCCGAGCGGCACGAGGTGAAGCAGCCCGAGGCCGAGAACGAGGTGGTGGTGGGCGGTGTCATCACCGACGAGCAGGACCGCCCGATCAAGCAGGCCGTGGTCACGGTGCTGCACCCCGACGGCCGCCACGTCGACTGGGGTCGCACCGACAACGCGGGCCGTTACACCCTCGCGCTGCCCAGGGCCGGCCGCTACCTCGTCGTGGTCAGCGCCGACGGGTGGGGCCCGATGTCCGGCCTGGAGCACCTCGGCGACGCCGACCTGGACCAGATCCGGATGAACCGCCGGTTGCTCCTCACCGGGCACATCACCGACGACGGGGAGCCGCTCGGCGACGTGATGCTGTCCCTGATCCGGCACTCGGGGGAGTACGTCGCCACCCGGCACGCCGACGCGGACGGCGCCTACGAGATCGGGCTGCCACCCCCGGGCCGCTACGTGCTCACGGTCGTGGACCACGACACGGGACGCACCCGCTCCCGCGCCGTCCAGATCGGATCCACCTCCAGCACGCTGGACGTCGACATCGTCACCGGGATCCCCCGCTCCCGTCCGCGCCCGAGCGAGCCGGCGATCCGGTGAGCGGCACCCGGGAGCAGGTCCTCCAGGCGGCACGCCGGCTCTTCGGGGAGCGTGGTTATGCCGCGGTCACCATCCGGGAGATCGCCTCGGCCGCCGGGGTGTCGCCGGCGATGGTGATGAAGGTCGGCGGCTCCAAGGAGCAGCTCCATGCCGACGCCACCCCGCTGGAGCCGCAGCCGCTCGCGCCGGATGTGCCGCTCGAGGGCCTCGGTGAGCTGCTCGTCCGTCGCGTCCTGGCCCGCCGCGAGGATGCGGACGCCGAGCCCTGGCTGCGCGCCCTCTACCTGATCGCGGATGCCCCGGACCCGGCGGCGGCACGGGCCGAGTTCCGTCAGCGCTTCCTCAGCCGGTTCGAGGCAGACGGAGTCCAGGGGAAGGACGCCCTGCTGCTTCGTCGCCACTCCGACCAGCTGGCCTGCCTGATGGTGGGCCTGGCCGCCGGCACGCGGACCCTGCACCTCTTCGACCCCGGTGACACGGACCTCGAGGCGGTCGCGCAGGAGTATGGCGCGCTCGTCCAGCAGGTGGTGGACCGGATCGCGACCACCGGCTCATCGTCGCAGGCGGCGGCAACCTAGGGTTGCCCTATGGGTGTGCGCCGGGTGATGGGGACCGAGACGGAGTACGGCATCACCCGCCCGGGGGACCCTCGGGCCAACCCGGTGGCCCTGTCCGGGCTGGTGGTGCGCGCCTACGCCACGTCGGCCGGTCCGCGCCGCGCGCTGCCGACCGGCTCGGGCTGGGATTACGCCGACGAGACCCCGCTGCGCGATGCCCGGGGGTTCGAGGTCGCGCGGGCCCTGGCCGACATCAGCCAGCTCACCGATGTCGACGACCCGGCGACGGCCAACTCGGTGCTGTCCAACGGTGCCCGCCTCTATGTCGACCACGCGCATCCGGAGTACTCCTCCCCGGAGGTGCTCACCCCACGGGACGTCGTCCGCTGGGACCGCGCGGGCGACGAGGTGATGCTCACGGCCGCCGCGGCCCTGGCGGAGAAGGGTGACCCGGTCCGCCTCTACAAGAACAACGTCGACGGCAAGGGCGCGTCCTACGGGACCCATGAGAACTACCTCGTGCCCCGCGAGGTGCCGTTCCTGACGATCGCCGCCGGGCTGCTGCCCTTCTTCGTGGCCCGGCAGGTGCTCGTGGGGGCTGGGCGCGTGGGCCTGGGCCAGTTCTCCGAGCAGCCGGGCTTCCAGATCAGTCAGCGGGCCGACTACATGGAGGCCGAGATCGGCCTGGAGACCACCCTGAAGCGCCCGATCGTCAACACCCGGGACGAGCCGCACGCGTTCGGGGAGAAGTACCGCCGCCTGCACGTGATCGTCGGTGACGCGACCCTGTGCGACGTCGCCACCCTGCTCAAGGTGGGGACCACGAGCCTGGTCCTGGGCCTGATCGAGGCGGGCCGGGCCCCGTCGCTGGAGCTCGCCGACCCGGTGGCCGCTATCCGTGCGATCTCCCACGACCCCGGCCTGACCCGGCGGGTCGAGCTGGTCGACGGGAGGGAGCTGACCGCCCTGGAGATCCTGGCCGTCTACCGCGAGGCGGTCGAGGAGCACCTCGGCGCGGACGTCGACGACGACACCCGCGAGGTGCTGGGGCACTGGGACGCCGTGGCCGCGGACCTGGGGGAGGACCCGATGCGCTGCGTCGGGCGGGTCGACTGGGTCACCAAGCTGGCCCTGCTGGACGGGTATCGCCGCCGGGACGGCCTGGAGTGGGGCGACCCACGCCTGTCCGCCATCGACATCCAGTGGTCCGACCTCGAGCCGTCGCGCGGCCTGGCGGCCCGGATGCGGGCCTCCGGACGGCTGGAGACCCTGGTCAGTGACGAGGAGGTGCGCGCGGCGATGGTGGAGCCGCCCGAGGAGACCAGGGCCTGGTTCCGCGGGCAGTGCGTCAGCCGCTTTGCTGGGCAGGTGCGGGCCGCGTCGTGGGACTCGGTGGTCTTCGAGCCGGCGGCGGGCGGCCGGGAGCTGCGTCGCGTCCAGCTGCCGGAGCCGCTGCGGGGCTCACGGGAGGACATCGAGTCGCTGCTCGACGCGGTGACCGGCGTGGACGACCTGCTGGCACACCTTGTCAGCCGCGGCAGTTAGGGTCAGACCTAGCAGACGTCGACGGTCACCAGGAGGCAACCATGGCCGGTCAGGAGCAGAAGCGCCCGCCACGGCGGGACGACGAGGACACGCCGACGCCGGCGGCGCCGGTGGCACAGCGCCAGGATGCCGCGCGCACCGCCGAGGTGGATGACCTCCTCGATGAGATCGACGGCGTGCTGGAGACCAACGCCGAGGAGTTTGTGCACGGCTTCGTGCAGAAGGGCGGCCAGTGAACGCAGAGCACGGGCGGGCTCTCCCGCCGGAGTTCCTGGCCCCGCGCGGCAGCTCGTTCACCGAGTTCCTCCGTATGCGGGCTCCCGAGCTGCTGCCCGGGAGCGGCGCCGGACGCGGCTCGGACGGGCAGGTGGACGCACCGCACGGCACGACGATCGTCACGCTGACCTTCCGCGGTGGCGTCCTCGTCGCGGGCGACCGCCGGGCCACGATGGGCACCTTCATCGCCAACCGTGACATCGAGAAGGTCTTCGCCGCCGACGACTACTCGGCGGTCGGGATCGCCGGCACGGCCGGCACGGCCATCGAGATCGTCAAGCTCTTCCAGGTCGAGCTCGAGCACTACGAGAAGATCGAGGGCACGCTGCTCTCCCTGGAGGGCAAGGCCAACCGGTTGGGCGCGATGATCCGGGGCAACCTGCCCAACGCGATGCGCGGTCTCTCGGTGCTCCCCGTGTTCGCCGGCTACGACCTGGACCAGCGGGTCGGGCGCATTTTCTCCTACGACGTCACCGGCGGGTGCTACGAGGAGCAGCGGCACCACAGCGTCGGCTCGGGGTCGCTCTTCGCGCGCGGCGCGCTCAAGAAGCTGTGGCAGGAGGACCTGACCGAGGACCGGGCCCTCCACGTGGCCGTCGAGGCGCTCTACGACGCCGCGGACGACGACTCCGCCACCGGCGGGCCTGACCTGAGCCGCAGCATCTGGCCCACCTGTGCCGTGGTGAGCGTCGACGGGGTGCGCTTCGTCGACGACGAGCAGCTCGAGGCCCTGGCCACCGAGGTCGTCCAGTCCCGCCGCGGCAACCCCGGAGGTGCCCGATGACGATGCCGATGTATGTCTCGCCCGAGCAGCTGATGAAGGACCGGGCGGACTTCGCACGCAAGGGGATCGCCCGGGGGCGCTCGGTCATCGTCGCCAGCTATGCCACCGGCATCGCCTTCGTCGCGGAGAACCCGTCCCGCACCCTGCACAAGGTGTCCGAGCTCTATGACCGGATCGGCTTCGCCGGCGCGGGGAAGTACAACGAGTTCGAGAACCTCCGTGTTGCCGGCATCCGTTACGCCGACATGCGCGGCTACTCCTACGACCGCAGCGACGTCACGGCGCGCGGACTGGCCAACGCCTACACCCAGACCCTGGGCGCGATCTTCACCCAGGAGTCCAAGCCCTACGAGGTCGAGATCGCCGTGGCCCAGGTGGGCGGCGGGCAGGACGACGACCAGATCTACCGGCTGACCTACGACGGCTCCGTCACCGAGGAGCGCGGGTTCGTCGTGATGGGCGGCGCCAGCGAGCCGATCGCCACCGCGCTGCGCGAGCGGTGGACGCCGGCGCTCCCGCTGGCCGACGTGCTGCGCCTGGCCGTCGAGCTCCTGGGGGGCAACGGCGAGGAGCATCGGGAGCTCGCGGCGGGAGACCTCGAGGTGGCCGTGCTCGACCGCCGACGGCAACGCCGCACCTTCCGGCGCGTCGGGGGCCCGCTGCTCGATGCCCTGCTCGACGGGCGGGGCGCGACGCAGGACGTGCCGACCCGCGACGACTCCCGACCCGGTCTGCACGACACCCTGACCGAGCACGATCCCGACGGGGCGACCACAGCGGACGGCCCGGGCGACCCCGCCGCGTCCAGCAACCCCCAGACCCAGCGCGAGGACTAGCCGTGGACCGGCGGATCTTCGGGATCGAGACCGAGTTCGGGGTGACCTGTGCCTTCCCGGGGGAGCGGCGCCTGGCGCCCGACGAGGTCGCCCGCTACCTGTTCCGCAAGGTCGTCAGCTGGGGGCGGTCGAGCAACGTCTTCCTGCGCAACGGTGCCCGGCTCTACCTCGACGTCGGCTCCCACCCGGAGTACGCCACGGCCGAGTGCGACGACCTCCTCGACCTCGTCGCCCACGACAAGTCCGGCGAGGCGATCCTGCACGACTTGGCGCTGGACGCCGAGGCGAGGATGGCCGAGGAGGGGATCGAGGCCAGGGTCTACGTGCTCAAGAACAACGTCGACTCGCGCGGCAACTCCTACGGCTGCCACGAGAACTACCTGATCGGACGACGGGGCGAGCTCAGCCGGATCACCGACACCCTGATCCCCTTCCTCATCACCCGCCAGGTGATCAGCGGCGCCGGTCGGCTCAACGTCTCCGGGGGTCAGGCGACCTACCAGATCAGTCAACGCGCCGACCACATCTGGGACGGGCTGAGCTCGGCCACGACGCGCTCCCGGCCCATCATCAACACCCGCGACGAGCCGCACGCCGACGCCGAGCGGTTCCGGCGACTACACGTCATCGTGGGCGACTCGACGATGTCCCAGACGACGACGCTGCTGAAGGTCGCCGCGACCGACCTGGTGCTCAAGGCGATCGAGGCCGGGGTGCGGTTCCCGGACTTCACCCTGCTCAGCCCGATCAGCGCCATCCGTGAGGTGAGTCGTGACCTGACCTCACGGCATACGATCTCCCTGGCGGACGGGCGGCGGATCACCGCCACCCAGATGCAGGCGGAGTATCTCCACCGCGCGCGGCTGCACGCCGAGACGACCGGCTTGGCGCAGCAGGAGCCCTACCGCCAGGTGCTGGACCTGTGGGAGCGCACGCTCAAGGCGTTCGAGGGGCGGGACCTGTCGCTGGTCGAGAACGAGATCGACTGGGTGCTCAAGTGGCGCACCCTGCAGCGGTACGCCGACCGGTCCGGTCTGTCGATGGCCGACCCCCGGCTGCAGCAGCTCGACCTCGCCTGGCACGACATCCACCCGACGCGCGGCCTGTTCAACATCGTGTCGCGCCGGGGCGGAGCCACCGAGGTCGTGACGCCGGAGCGGATCGCCGCGGCGGGCCACACACCACCGCAGACGACGCGCGCCAAGCTGCGCGGTGACTTCGTGCGGGTCGCCCAGGAGCACCACCGTGACTTCAGCGTCGACTGGGTCCACCTCAAGCTCAACGACTCCACGCAGCGGACGGTGCTGTGCAAGGACCCGTTCGTCAGCCAGGACACCCGCATCGACGAGCTGATCGCCTCGATGGAGCGGGGACGCTAGGTCACCCTCCGAGGACGGCACCCGACATAGACCGAGACGTCCGACATCGGCACGATCGGCAGGCTCAGGGCAGATCCTCCGGCGGCACTCAGCGAAGACCCAGGGTCAGCGGGTTACCCTTGGCCAGTCCTACACCTCTCCCAGACAAGGATGGCGCGTGCGCTCTCCCAAGTTCCGGCTGCTCGGCCTTGCCGTGGCACCCCTGATCCTCCTCTCCGCCTGCGGCGACGACTCCGGCTCCGACGAGGCGAACTCGACGACCAGCCCGGGTGATGACGCGGCGGCCACCTCGATGGCCCCGACCGGGAGCGCCGAGGACGTGACCCTCACCGAGGCCGACGTCGACGGCACCACGGTGCCCGCACTCGAGCTGGGGACCACCCCGCTCGTGGTGGCGGAGACCTCCATCCAGGAGATCGAGCCCGGTGAGGGCGAGGCGGCCACGGCCGAGCAGGACGTCGAGCTCCGCTACCTCGCGGTCAACGGCACGACCGGGGAGGAGATCCTCTCCACGTTCCCGACCGACGAGACCGTCAGCATGTCGCTGGCGAACCCCAACCTGCTGCCTGGCTTCCTGAACAGCCTGGAGGGCACCAAGCCCGGTCAGTCGTTCATCATCGCGATGTCCCCCGAGGACGGCTTCGGCGCGCAGGGCAACGCCCAACTCGGCATCGGCCCGAACGACACCGTCATCTTCTACGTCGAGGTCGTCGGCGCCACCACCCCGCTGACCCAGGCCGAGGGCGAGGCGGTGGAGCCCGTCGAGGGCCTGCCGACCGTCGAGGCCGACGGCACCTCGCCGGCCACGATCACCATCCCCGAGGGGGAGGAGCCCCCCGCCGAGCTGGTCGCCCAGCCGCTCATCAAGGGTGAGGGCAAGGAGATCCAGTCCGGCCAGCAGGTCCGCATGCAGTACACCGGTGTGAAGTGGTCGGACGGCACACAGTTCGACACCTCGCTGCAGGAGGGCCGTGGCGCCTTCGAGACCGTGATCGGCGCGGGCCAGGTCATCGCCGGTTGGGACGAGGGCCTGGTGGGCCAGACCGTCGGCAGCCGCGTCCTCCTCGTCATCCCGCCGGACATGGGCTACGGCGCCAGCGAGGGTCACGAGCTGCAGGAGGAGACCCTCGTCTTCGTCGTCGACATCCTGGCCGCGCAGTAGGCCCGGTCCAGCAGGGGCCTGGTCCCGCACCTGACCTGACCCACCCGCATACTCCATCCACAGGAAGGCACCTGATGAGCGACAAGACCAAGCCCGAGATCGAGTTCCCCGGCGACACGCCGCCGGCCGACCTGGTCATCGAGGACCTCGAGATCGGTGACGGCGCCGAGGCCACCCCCGGCAAGATCGTCTCCGCCCACTACGTCGGCGTGGCCTGGTCCACCGGCGAGGAGTTCGACGCCTCGTGGAACCGCGGCGCCCCGCTGGACTTCCAGGTCGGTGTCGGCCAGGTCATCCAGGGCTGGGACCAGGGTCTGCTCGGTATGAAGGTCGGTGGTCGTCGCAAGATCACTATCCCGCCGCACCTGGGCTACGGCGACCGCGGCGCCGGCGGCGCCATCAAGGGCGGCGAGACCCTGATCTTCGTCGTCGACCTCGAGGGCGTGCGCTGAGGCGCCCCCACTGATGTCCCGGGAGGCCCCGGGTCGGTGCGACCGCACCGGCCCGGGGCCTCTTTCTCTCCCTCCCGCCGAGCATGCTGGCCCCTCAGTTGGTCGCACCCGGGAGGGATCCTCGCTATGGTCCGTTCATGGGACGCCGAGTTGCGATCGCGGGGGCCGCGCTGGCGGTCGGGGGCCTCCTGCTGGAGATGTGGGCCTTCCGCCAGTTGCTCGAGATGCAGGCCGACCAGCTGCGCGTGCTCGTCTACCTCGTCGCCCTCGTGCCGGTGGTCGGCACCGCCTGCGTCACGACGGGCGTGACGATGATCGTTCTCGGCGTGATCCAGGCGGTGACCGGCCGTCCGCCGCTGCGCGACAACCGGTCGGTCTTCCTGTGGTCGGGGATCGGCCTCGTGGTGCTGATGACGTTGCTCGAGATCGTCACGATGTCCGGGCCAGTCCTGTCTGCCGTGCCGGACCGTGCGCCGGAGAGTCTGATCGCGCTGATGATCCAGGTCGTGCACCTGGTCCGGTTGGTGGGCGCGGCACTGATCGGGGTGTGGCTGACCGGACTCGTCATCAACCCCCGGTCCACCCTGCAGCGGCAGAGCAGCGAGCCTCCCCTGGCCCCGAGTCGGCCATTCTGAGGGGTTGCATCCGACCCGACCACTAAGGTCGTGGCGTGATTCGGTGGCGCGAGGGTGAGGTCGTGGGCGAGCGCGCCCGCTGGGGCGACGCCGTCGAGGTCGAGGTGCGGCTCGGACCACCGGCTAGCCCCCACCGTTCAGGACTGGGCGAGATCGGGACACCCGGCGGCGTCGGTGAGGTGCCGCCGCGCCCCATTGTCCGGGCCCTGGCCTATGTCTCGGTGACCGGTGAGCCGCGGGTCGGGGACCGGGTGCTGCTCAACACCAACGCGCTGGACAACGAGCTGGGCACCGGGGGAGTGGCCATGGTCGTGGCGCTGCCCGACCGGTTGCCCGCCGACCGCCTGGACGCGGCTGACCCCGCCGGAGTGGGCCACCTGGTCAAGGCGCGCTACACCCCCCTGCAGACCATGGTCTTCGGCGTGGACGAGCAGGACAGCCCGCACCACGCGCTCCTGGCCGAGGCGGGGGAGCTGGCCGGCACGCCGGTCGTCGTGGCGGATCTGCACTCCAGTCTGCCCGCTGTCCTCGCGGGTCTGCGGGAGCGCGCCCCGCGAGCGCGTGCGGCCTACCTGATGACCGACGGTGGGGCGCTGCCCGCGACCTTCTCCCGCACCTGTGCCCTGCTGCGGGAGAGCGAGTGGCTGACGGCCGTGGTGAGCTGTGGCCAGGCCTACGGCGGTGACCTCGAGGCGGTCAACACCTACTCGGGGCTGCTTGCGGCGCGCCACGTGGTGAACGCGGACGTCGTGGTGGTCACGCAGGGCCCGGGCAACCTGGGCACCGGCACCACGTGGGGCTTCTCCGGGGTCTCGGCGGGTGAGGCCCTCAACGCAGCGGCGGTGCTGGGCGGCGTCGGCGTCGCCGCCCTGCGCGTCTCGGGAGCCGACCCCAGGGAGAGGCACCGCGGGATCTCCCACCACAGCCGCACGGCATACTCCCGGGTCCTGAGCCGCCCCGCCGACCTGCCTGTCCCCGTGCTCGAGGGGCACCCGGGCATCGACCCCGCGCTGGCGCACCAGGTGGCGCGGCAGGCCGAGGAACTGTGCGCGGCGGGGCCTCACCTGGTGCGGCACGACATCGATCTGGAGGGGCTCGACGAGGTGCTGGACCACGCTCCGGTGCGGTTGTCCACCATGGGGCGGGGTCTAGCCCAGGACCCTGCGGCCTTCCTCGCCGCGGCCGCCGCCGGACGGCACGCGGCGAGCCTGCTCTGACGGTCGCGCCGCGCACGAGCGGCCCTGGCGGTCAGGTAGCGTCGCCCCCATGGTCCGTCCCAGTCCCGCCGCAGCCAAGACCGAGCGGCTGCTCAACCTGGTGATCGCCCTGCTCTACACCCGGCAGCCGATGAGCAAGAGCCGCATCCGCACCGCGGTGCCGCAGTATGCCGCGAGCTCGGACGAGGCCTTCGACCGCATGTTCGAACGGGACAAGGATGAGCTGCGTGACCTGGGGATCCCGTTGCGCACCGAGGTCGTCGACCCGCTCTTCGACGACGAGACCGGCTATCGCATCGACCGGCGTGAGTACGCCCTCCCGGAGATCTCCTTCGAGCCGGACGAGCTGGCGGTCATCGGCGTGGCGTCCCGTGCCTGGTCGCAGGCGAGCCTGGCCGGCCCGGCGGCTCAGGCCCTGCGCAAGCTCGAGGCGTCCGGGCTGACGCGGGACGTGGGGTCGGTCGCCGGGGTGGAGCCCTTGCTGCACACCACAGAACCGGCGTTCGACGCGGCCCGTGACGCGGTCCTGGCCCGGCGCGAGGTGGCCTTCCGCTACCGCGGGGGTGCGCCGGACGGGCCGGCCGAGCGGCACCTGCAGCCGTGGGCGCTGACCGCCTGGCACGGCCGGTGGTACCTCACCGGTTACGACCTGGACCGGGACGCCCCCCGGGTGTTCCGGCTGGACCGTGTCGAGGGTGAGGTCCGCGCGACCGGGAAGCCGGGTGCCTACGAGGTGCCCGAGGAGCACGAGCCGCGGGCGATGATCACCGCCACCGCCACCGGCGAGGGTGGAGAGCACGTCGCCCGGGTGGCCCTGCGGATGGGCAGCGGGCAGCAGATCCGGCGTCGGGGCGACCTCCAGAAGGAGCGCGGACCGAACGGGTGGGACGTCATCGAGGTGCGCGTCGGCTCCCTGTGGGCGCTGGCCGAGGAGGTCGCCAGCCTGGGTCCGGACGCCGTGGCGCTGGAGCCCGAGGGTCTGGTGTCAGCCGTGGTGCGCGCGCTCACCGAGGTCCGGGACGGCCACGGCCAGCAAAACCACTACGAAAATGCGGGAGACGCCAGCAAAACCACTACAAAAATTGGGGGTGGGGCGTGATGGCGGAGACTGCGACGCAGCGGCTCGGCCGGCTGCTGACGATGGTGCCGTGGCTGATGAACCGCCAGGGCATCGACATCGCCGAGGCCGCCCGGGAGCTCGGCGTGAACCAGGAGCAGTTCGTGGAGGACCTGCAGCTGCTCTTCGTCTGCGGCACGCCGGGGCACTACCCGGGTGACCTCATCGAGGCCAGCTGGGAGGGCGGACGGGTGCACGTCGGCAACGCCGATGAGATCGCCCGGCCCCTGCGACTCGGGCGCGACGAGGCACTCGCGCTCATCGTGGCGCTGCGGGCCCTGGCCGCAACCCCGGGGGTCGGCGCCAAGGACGCCATCGAGCGGGCCCTGGCCAAGCTCGAGGACGCCGCGGGTGCCGAGAGCCGGCGGGCCGCGCAGGTGAGCGTGAGCCTCGAGGTCGGCGAGGTCGAGCAGCAGCGGCTGGAGCAGATCCGCGAGGCCCTGGCCGGGCCCAACCGCCTCCACCTCCGGCACTACAACCCAACCCGTGACGAGACCACTGAGCGCGACGTGGACCCGATGCGCGTCGTCTCCCTGGAGGGCCGCTGGTACCTGGAGGGGTGGTGCCACCGGGCCGTGGACGTGCGGCGCTTCCGGCTCGACCGGATCGAGGACCTCACGATCCTTGACGTGGACGGCACACCTCCGGCCGGCGCCCGACCGCGGGACACCGGTGCCAGCGCCTTCAGCGCCTCGCCGGGGGACGTGCTCGTCGAGCTGGAGCTGGCACCCGGGGCGACCTGGGTCTCGGAGAACTTCCCGGTCGAGGGCGTGGAGCGAGGTGAGGACGGCTCCCAGCGCGTCACGCTCCGTGCCGCTGACCCCACGTGGGTGCGGCGTCTGGTGTGGCGCCTGGGGGGCGGTGCCACGGTGGTCAGCCCGCCAGAGCTCGCCGAGGAGATCCGCTCCGGAGCGGACCGGGCGCTTCAGGCTTACGGAGTACACTGACGCCACGTTCAAGCGGGCCGCACGGTCGTGTGGTCAGCGTCCCGTGAGAGAGGTTCCGCATGCGGCCACAGCCCTGGCACATCATCGTCCTGGTGATTGCGCTCATCATCCTGTTCGGGTGGAAGAGCCTGCCCAACATGGCGCGCAGCCTCGGGCAGTCGATGCGGATTTTCAAGTCCGAGGTCGACCAGATGAAGGGGCCGAGCGCCGCCAGCCAGGACACCGTCCGGGGCGAGCGCGCCGACGGCGAGAGCGGCGGCCTCCGGGACCGCGCGGCCGACCTGGGCGACCGGGCGCGCGACACCGCCGAGGGGGTCAAGGACCACGGCGCGTCGGTGCGCGACGAGTTCCGTGACGGGTTGCGCGGTGAGGACGTGCCGGCGGACGACTCGCGCCGTGACGACACCCGCGGCTGAGCCGACCCGCAGCGTCAGCAGTGGCACTTCGTCGCCGTCCCCGTGACCCCGAGGGACGGATGTCCCTCGCGGACCACTTCCGGGAGCTGCGCAACCGGGTGCTGCTGGCCGTCCTCGGCGTCCTCATCGCCAGCATCGTCGGCTGGTACTTCTACGAGGAGCTCATCAACCTCCTGATCCAGCCACTGCGTGACGTCCGCGACTCCGAGGGCCGCGAGATCGTCAACATCAACTTCGGCGCCAGCATCACCCAACCGTTCTCCGTGCAGCTGAAGGTCGCGATCTTCGTCGGGATCGTGCTGTCCAGCCCGGTGTGGATCTGGCAGATCTGGGCGTTCCTGCTGCCGGGCCTGACCAAGCAGGAGCGGCGTATCGCGCTGGCCTACTTCCTGGCCGGCGTCCCGCTCTTCCTGGCCGGGGCGGCGCTGGCGGCCTGGGCGATCCCGCGGACCGTCGCGATCCTGCTCTCGTTCACCCCGGACGACGCGGCGAACCTGCAGGACGCGATGACCTATCTCAACTTCGTCCTCTACTTCATCCTCGCGTTCGGCCTGGCCTTCCTCATGCCGGTCGCCCTCGTCGGCCTCAACCAGCTGCGGATCCTCTCCGTGCGCGTGATGGTCCGCGGCTGGCGGGTGGCCCTGATGCTGATCCTCGTCTTCGCGGCGTTCGTCACACCGGACCCCAGCGCCTGGACGATGCTCGCCCTGGCAGCACCCGTCTTCCTGCTCTACTGGGGCGCCATCGGGGTCGCGGCCATCATGGAGCGGCGTCGGGCCAGGAAGGACCCGACGAGGGCCTGGGAGGACCTCTCGCCCGACGAGGCGAGTTCGTTGTGAGTCGGGCACTCCCGGCGCCGGCGTGCGGCACAATCACCCCATGACGCAGTATGCCGTGGTGCACGGACCGCGCTCCGGTCGCCGGGGCGCCGGTGCGGTGGGGGTGCAGATCTCGGAGCAGCTGCGGCGCGCCGGCCAGGAGGTCCTGGAGCTGGAGACGGGCTCGGTCGAGGGCGCCCGGGAGGCCTGTCGCACGGCCGTGGCCGAGGGCGCGGAGGTCCTCGTCGCCGTCGGCGGGGACGGGGTGGTCCAGCTAGCGGCCAACAGCCTGGTCGGCACCCGCACGGCCCTGGGGATCGTGCCGGCCGGCACCGGCAACGACAACGCCCGCTCCCTCGGCATCCCGCTGCGGACCGAGGAGGCGCTCCAGACCCTCCTGCACGGCCGCCCACGGAGCATCGACCTGATCCACGTAGACCCGTTGGACCGGCACGTCGTGGGCTCGGTGCCGTGCGGGCTGGACGCGCTCATCGCCGCCCGGGCTGCGACCTACCCGCGGTGGCTGGGCGCCCAGAGCTACACCGTGGCGACCCTCCCCGAGGTCGTGCGGCTCCGGCCCATGGACTACCGCCTCGAGCTCAACGACCGGGTGCTGGAGACCCAGGCCCTGGTGGTCGCGGTCTGCAACATGCCCATCTACGGCGGCGGGATGCGGATCGCGCCGGACGCCGACCCGGGCGACGGGCTGCTCGACGTGCTCATCATCGAACCGGTCGGTCCCAGGGCGGCCCTGGGTCTGCTCCGGGGCGTCTTCTCGGGACGGCACACCAGCCACCCCGCGGTGCGCGTCGAGCGAGCCGCCCGGGTGGGGGTCGCCGGACCGGAGCTGACCGCGCACGGTGACGGGGACGCGCTGTGCCCCCTGCCGGTGACGTGCGAGGTCGTGCCCGGAGCGCTCCAGGTGGTTGTGCCCGCATCCTGAGCCCGGCGGTCCGGCGTGCAGATCTTCCCCAAGAATGCGCGGGGGGCGGTCAAACGCTCCCCAAGAATTGGGGTGCGCGTAGCCTGATGACATGTCCACTCCCGCCGAGCGGTATGCCGCTGCCCGCAAGCGGACCCGGCAGGACAGCGGGGCGGTCGGTCGCTTCGCGGCCGGCTTCGACTTCCCCCTCGACGACTTCCAGCTGGAGGCGATCGGCGCGGTCGACGACGGCCAGGGTGTCCTGGTCGCCGCGCCGACCGGCGCCGGCAAGACGGTGGTCGGCGAGTTCGCGGTCGCCCTGGCCCTGGAGACCGGCCGCAAGGCCTTCTACACCACGCCGATCAAGGCGCTGAGCAACCAGAAGTACCACGACCTGGTCGCCCGGCACGGATCCGCCAACGTCGGTCTGCTGACGGGGGACGCGTCGGTCAACGGTGAGGCACCGGTCGTCGTGATGACCACCGAGGTGCTGCGCAACATGATGTACTCCTCGTCCCGGACGCTCGACGGCCTGGGCTTCGTGGTCATGGACGAGGTGCACTACCTCGCCGACCGGTTCCGGGGCGCCGTGTGGGAGGAGGTGATCATCCACCTGCCCGAGTCGGTGCAGGTCATCTCGTTGTCGGCCACGGTCAGCAACGCCGAGGAGTTCGGCGACTGGCTGCGTGAGGTGCGCGGCAACACCGCGGTGATCGTCACCGAGCACCGGCCGGTGCCGCTGTGGCAGCACATGATGGTCGGCAAGGACCTCTACGACCTGTTCGTGCACGCGGGCGACGGCCTGGTCGCCCAGCCGGCACCGACGGGCCAGCAGGCCAGGGTCAACCCCGAGCTGCTGGACCGGATCTCCGTCAACGACCGGGAGTCGCGCTGGCGCCGGGAGGACGCGGGCGGGCCCCGGGGCCGTCGTGGCCGGCCGCACGGCCGGGACGACCGTGGGCGGGGCCGCCGGCAGGAGTATGCCGGGCGCGGCGGTGACCGGGAGGCTCGCGGCGGCGGGGGACCGGGGAGTCTGCCGGGGGGCACCGCGAGCCGGTCGGAGGTCATCGACCGGCTGGACCGGGAGGGGCTGCTGCCAGCGATCACCTTCATCTTCAGCCGCGCCGGGTGCGAGGGTGCCGTCACCCAGCTCCTGGCCCGCGGCACCCGGCTGGTGCCGCCGGAGGAGGGCCAGCGGATCCGGCGGCTCATCGAGGAGCGGGTCGCGGAGGTCGACGAGCGGGACCTGCCGGTGCTGGGCTACCACGACTTCGTCGAGGGCCTCAGCCGCGGGTTCGCGGCCCACCACGCGGGCATGCTGCCGCTGTTCCGGGAGGTCGTGGAGGAGCTGTTCACGGCCGGCCGGATCAAGGCGGTCTTCGCCACCGAGACGCTCGCCCTAGGCATCAACATGCCAGCCCGCACCGTGGTGCTGGAGAAGCTGGTCAAGTTCAACGGCGAGGAGCACGCCCCGGTCACCCCGGCGGAGTACACCCAGCTCACCGGTCGCGCCGGCCGCCGCGGCATCGACGTGGAGGGGCATGCGGTCGTGCTCTACCGACGCGGGCTGGACCCGGTGGACGTGGCGGGACTGGCCTCGACCCGCACCTACCCGCTGCGCTCGTCCTTCCGCCCGACCTACAACATGGCCGTCAACCTGGTGGCCCAGTTCGGGCGCTCGGTGGCCCACGAGCTGCTCCAGTCCTCCTTCGCCCAGTTCCAGGCGGACCGGGCGGTGGTCGGCCTGGCCAGTCAGGTCCGGCGCAACGAGGAGGCGCTCACCGGCTACGCCGAGTCGATGCACTGCGAGCTGGGGGACTTCCGGGAGTACGCCCGGCTGCGGCGGCAGCTCAGCGACGCCGAGAAGGACGAGGCGCGGCGTCGCAGCGCCTCCCGGCGCGCCGAGATCGCGGTCAGTCTCGAGGAGCTCACGCCCGGGGACGTGATCAGCCTGCCCGAGGGTCGGCGCAGGGGGATGGCGCTGGTGCTGAGCGTGCCGACCAAGGCCGGCCGCTCGCCCGAGCCGGGCGTGCTCACCTCCGACGGTCAGCTGCGCCGGGTCACCGCGACCGACCTGCGGGAGCCGGTCGAGCCGGTGGCCCGCCTCCACATCCCCCGGGGCTTCAACCCGCGCAACGTCCGGGCCCGCAAGGACCTCGCCGCCACGCTGCGGGCCAAGGTCCCGTTCGAGCCGCCACCCTCCCAGCGCCCCGACCGGACGGACGGCGACCGGACCCCGGCACGGCCGGCCCGCGACGGAGGCGGGCGGCAGGGCAGTGGCGGCGGACGGCATACTGACCCGGACACCCTGCGCCAGCAGCTGCGGGACCACCCCTGCCACCGCTGCCCCGACCGCGAGGAGCACGCCCGGTGGGCGGAGCGCTGGTGGCAGCTGCGGCGGGAGACCGACGACCTGCAGCGGCGGGTGAGCGGCCGGACCAACACGGTCGCGCGGACCTTCGACCGGATCTGCACCCTGCTCGGCGAGCTGGGCTACCTGACCGAGGACGGCACGGAGGTCACCCCGGCGGGGGCGCGGCTGCGCCGGATCTACACCGAGAAGGACCTGGTGGCGGCCCAGGCGATCACGCAGGGCACCTGGGACCGACTCGACGCCCCCGCGCTGGCCGCGGTCGTGTCGAGCCTGATCCACGAGCCGCGGGGCGGCGACGACTCCGGCCCCCCACGGTGGCCGACGGTCGAGGTGGAGGAGGCCTTCCACGAGATGGTCGCCATCTGGTCCCAGCTCACCGACCGCGAGGCGGAGCACACCCTCCCGCTGACCGGCGAGTTGGACCCCGGCATCGCCTGGATGGTGCACCGCTGGGCCTCGGGCCGTGCCCTGGAGGAGGTCCTGCGCGACGGCGAGCTCTCCGCGGGTGACTTCGTGCGCCGCAGCAAGCAGGTCGTCGATCTGCTCGGGCAGATCTCGCAGGCGGCCGACGGCTCGGTCGCCGCGACCGCGCGGCGTGCTTCCGAGGCGATGTTGCGCGGAGTCGTCGCCGCGGACCGCCTCGACTGAGCTGGCTGAGGCACAACCGGTCTCGCAGGTGGCAGGATTCACCCATGGCACTCAAGGAGAAGCAGCTCGCTGACGGCGAAGAGATCGTGCTGAGCATCCGCACGCACTGGAAGGCCCTGGCTGAGCCGGTGGCACTCGGCCTGTTCCTGCTGGCGCTGTTGTGGGCCGTCTGGTGGTTCACGCGCGACCAGTCCTTCGGGTCCTGGCTGACGATCGGTGTCGCCGTGATGGTCGCGGGGATCCTGCTGTTCTTCGTGGCGATCCCGGTGCTGCGGTGGTTCACCGAGCGCTACGTGATCACCACCCGCAGGATCAGCCACCGCACCGGCATCCTCACCAAGGTCGGCAGGGACATCCCGCTGCACCGCATCAACGACATCGGCATCGAGAAGAACCTGCTGGACCGGATGCTCGGCTGCGGCTCCCTCATCGTCTCCGACGCGACCGACAAGGCGGGGATGCGGCTGCACGACGTGCCCGGGGTGGAGTCGGTCCACGTGCAGCTGCAGAACCTGCTCTACGCCCGGGACGACGGCTCGGACGACGGCGAGTGGCCCCCGAATGAGCCGCCGCGGGCCCGCGGCGGGCGCTGAGTCAGCTCAGCCCGAGAGCCTTCATCAGGCGGCTGACCGGGTTGCCGATGGCGTAGGTCTCGACGAACTGCTGGAGGGTGCCGGGGTCGGCCAGCTCTCGGGGTAGCGTCAGGGGACGTTCCTGGAGCGCAGCGTCCCGTGCCACCAGGACCACGCCCGGCGCGACGTCCAGATAGGCCGAGGCCGCCTCCAGGTTCTTGCGGCGCGCCCCCTTGATCGCCGGGTCGCCGTCCGCGAGCGCCTGCCGGACACCGGCCAGCGACCCGTAGGTGGCGATGAGCGCCGCCGCCGTCTTCTCCCCGATGCCAACAACGCCGGGCAGCCCGTCGCTGGTGTCCCCGCGCATGATCGACATGTCGGCGTACGCCGGACCCGACCCCACGGCATACCGCTCCTGCAGCCCCGCCTGGTCGATCACCTCAGCGTCCCGCACCCCGGCCCGCGCGGTGTAGGCGACGGTGATGTCGTGCTCGTCGTCGATCAGCTGGAACAGGTCGCGGTCGCCGGTCACGACCGTCACCGGCATGACCCCGGTGTGCCGCTCGACGAGCGTCCCGATGACGTCGTCCGCCTCGTAGCCGGGGGAGCCGAGCACCGGGAACCCGAAGGCCTCGAGAGCGGCGCGGATGAGCGGCACCTGGACCAGCAGGTCCGGCGGCACCTCCTCGGTGTTGTCCGTCGCCCCCTCCACGAGACGATGGGCCTTGTATGACGGGATCGCGGCTGTGCGGAAGGCCGGCCGCCAGTCGTCGTCCCAGCACGCGACGAGGTGCGACGGGCGGAACCGGGTGATGAGGGTGGCCGTCATGTCGAGCATCCCGCGCAGCGCGTTGGTGGGTGTGCCATCCGGTGCGGGGGAGGTGTCCTTCACACCGAAGAACGCCCGGAAGTAGAGGCTCGCGGTGTCCAGGAGCAGTAGTCGTTGGCCGGCACTCAGGTCTGCGCTCATGGCTCACTAGGCTAGGGCCTATGGAAGCCGTTGACCGCCAGATCGTCGGGCTGCTCGCCGCCGACGGACGGATCAGTTTCGCCGAGCTGGGTCGAGCCGTGGGACTGTCCACCTCCGCGGTGCACCAGCGCGTCAAGCGGCTGGAGGAGCGGGGGGTGATCACCGGCTACCGCGCGGAGATCGACTTCGAGAAGGTGGGCCTGCCGCTGACCGCGCTCATCGCGCTGTCGCCGTTCGACCCCGCCGCGCCGGACGACATCCCGGAGCGGCTGGAGCACCTGCCGCAGATCGACTCCTGCTGGTCGGTCGCCGGCCGCGAGAACTACGTCATCCAGGTCCGGCTCGCCAAGCCCTCGGACCTGGAGCAGCTGCTGGCCGACATCCGGGCGGCGGCCAACTGCGCCAGCAGCACCACGGTGGTGCTCTCCACCCCCTGGGAGGGGCGACCGGTCGCCCTGCCCGCCGAGGCCTGAGACAGGTCGCCGCCCTGGCAGTCCGGGGTGTGCCGGCGTCGGGCAGGAAGAGTTCCTGCGGCTAGGGCAGGAAGAGCTCTTGCCCCAGCGCCTTGCGGGGCTGTCCACTGAGCACCACCGTGCCGAAGACCTTGTCGTGCAGCGCCTGGCGCTTCGGCTCGTCCCACAGCGGCCACAGGACGGCCACGAGGGTGCCGAACCCGAGGGTGACGACCCCCATGGCACCGAGCGTCAGGGTGCGCAGGACCCCCATGGGGCCGCCCAGCAACGTGCCGTCCTCCCGGACGACGCGCAGGCCCATCAGCGCCTTGCCGGGCGACTGGCCGCGGCTGCCGTTGAGGTAGGCGAAGTACAGCGCGACCACCAGGCCTGCGAGTCCGAAGATCATGCTGAAGAAGAAGCTGATCTGTCCCAGGATCGCGCCCACGAGGGAGAAGGCGAGCACCAGCGCGCCGTCGATCAGCGAGGCGCACGCCCGGTGCGGCCACTCCGCGTAACGGGCGGCAGAGACCGGACCCGGGACGCCGGCATACTCCGGTGCGGGGACGTAGCCCGCCGAGGGGTGAGCGGTGGGCGCGGCCTGGTGGGGCGGCGTGGCCGTCGGGACGGCAGGCTGCTGCGGCATGTTGTCGTTCATGATGGACTCCCTCGATCGCGGCGGCGCCGCGGGTCTGCTTCTGCTGGAAGGTCACGGGTCCGGGACCCGGGACGGACTAGCGAACCAGGCTTGTGTCGCAGTTGAGGCAGATCTGACGCAGATCGTGTCGCTACCGAGCGATCTCGGCGAAGGTGGCGCGGGTCAGCGCCGCCAGCTCCGCAGGTGCCAGCTCGATGTCGAAGCCACGCTTGCCGCCCGAGACCAGGATGGTCTCGAAGTCTCGCGCCGTGACGTCGAGCACGGTCGGCAACGCCTTGCGTTGCCCGAGGGGGCTGATGCCGCCGACCACGTAGCCCGTGCTCCGCTCGGCCACCGCGGGGTCCGCCATGGTGGCCCTCTTGACGCCCAGGGCGCTGGCGATGGCCTTCAGGTCCAGGAGCCGGTCGACCGGGACGATGCCGACACCGAGACCGGTCCCGGTCTCCACCAGCAGCGTCTTGAAGACGCGTTCGGGTGGCACGCCGAGCGCGACGGCCGCCTCCAGCCCGTATGAGTGCGTGGTCGGGTCATGGTCGTAGGTGCGGACGGTGAAACTCACCCCGGCACGCTCCAGCGCCACGGTCGCCGGGGTGCCTCCCTTGGATCTGGCCACCCGAGCACCTTAGCCCCGGGTGGCCCGACCCGGTCAGTCCAGCTGGGCGACCGAGACCGCGCGCGAGGTCTCGGCGGCGCTGGCGTTGGCCGCGTGGGTCGCCGCTGCGTCGCCGTGCTCGTTCCACCAGGCCTGGCCCTCGGTGGACAGGGTGTAGATCGGGTCGTAGTAGACGTACTCCGCGCTCGTCACGTCGACGTCCTCGGTCTCGATGGAGGTGCGGTAGTTCTTGCGCCAGTAGGAGATCCCGCGCTCGGTGTCGTAGGAGTCGACCTGGTGCACCCATCGCTTCCCGACGAACGGGACGTCGCACACGATGCGGGGCGTGGCGAACCCGGGCAGGTAGCCCATGATCGAGTGCTGCAGGTGCTGGGCCTCGGCCAGCGAGGTCCGCCAGTGCTCGGCGAAGGGGATCATGTCGCACATGTAGAAGTAGTAGGGCGTGATCGAGGCGCCGTCGGCCAGCGCGAAGCAGAGGTCGAGCAGGTCCTCGCTGGTGGCGTTGACCCCACGCATCAGCACGCCCTGGTTGCGTACGTCCCGGATGCCGGCGTCCAGCATCGCCCGGGAGGCCTGGGCGACCAGCGGGGTGACGGACTGCGCCGCATTGACGTGGGTGTGGATCGCCAGCCCGACACCGCGGCTGCGGGCCTTGGCGGCAACCCTGGCGACACCCTCGACGGTGTCCCCGACCAGCCAGTGCTGGGGCAGGCCCATGAGCGCCTTGGTGGCCAGCCGGATGTCGCGAATGTTCTCGACGTCCAGCACCCGGTCGATGAAGGACTCCAGGTTCTTCCACGGCATGTTGGCCACGTCACCGCCGGAGACGACGACGTCGCGGACGGTCTCGGTGCGCTTGAGGTAGTCCAGGATCGCCTCGTGGCGGTCCATCGGCTTGCCGGCGAGCTTGAGCTTGGTGACCTGCGGCGTGGAGTTGCCGACCAGGTCCATCCGGGTGCAGTGCCCGCAGTACTGCGGACAGGTGGGCAGCAGCTCGGCCAGCACCTTGGTGGGGTAGCGGTGCGTCAGGCCCTCGGCCACCCACATGTCGTGCTCGTGCAGCGAGTCGCGCGAGGCGTAGGGGTGGGACGGCCAGTCGGTGCGCCGGTCGGAGAAGACCGGCAGCATGTAGTGGCGCACCGGGTCGGCGTAGAACGCGGCGGTGAACTCCTCGCCCGCGGCCGGCATGGAGCCGTCGACCCAGGTCATCTCCGAGACCATCGTGTTCATCATCTGGGGCGGCACCAGCATGGACATGGTGGCCCGCTCGGCCTGGTCGCGCTCCAGATCGGCGTAGAAGCCCTCGGTCAGCAGGTCGCCCATCAGCTCGCGCAGCTGCTTGATGTTCTTGACGCAGTGCGCCCGCTGCCACTGCACGTCGGCCCACTCCTGCGCGGTGACCTCGCGCCACCCGGGGAAACGCGTCCAGTCCGGTTCCACCAGTTCGCGCTGCTGGTAGCGGTAGGGCTGCTCGATAAGACTGCTCATACCCCGCAGGATACGGACAACTTCCGGTGAATGCGACCACCACACGGATGATGTGTTGTCAGACCGAGATTTCAACGGATGATTCACTGTGCCAGCGGTCCCGTGAGGAACTGCGACGAACCCCGGCGCGAGACCCGTCAGCGCCGGGTAGCAGACTGAGGCCGTGATCACCCAGACGCCACCGGAGACTGCCGGTCCACCGACGATCCTGCTGCGGGGCGGCCGGGTGCACGGTCACCCCGGCGCCCAGGCCCTGCTCTCGCGCAACGGCCGCATCGAGTGGGTGGGCGACGATCGGGCGGCGGAGACCATGGCGGACGACGTGGACCGCGTCGTCGAGCTGGATGGCGCGCTGGTGACCGCCTCGTTCTGCGACGCCCACGTGCACCTCACCATGACGGGCCAGGGACTGGACGGCATCGACCTGTCCGGCACCCGTTCGGTGGGGGAGGCCCTCCGACTGATCGAGACCGCCGCACGGCACCTGCGCGGTCGGCCCGTCTACGCCCACTCGTGGGACGAGACGAAGTGGGTCGAGAAGCGCCCGGTCACCGCGACGGAGCTGGACCGCGCCACCTACGGAGGCGTCGTCTACATGCCGCGGGTCGATGCCCACTCGGCGAGCGTCTCCTCGGCGATGGCGGCGGTCGCGCGGGTGCACGGCCTGGACGGGTGGGACGGCAACGGCATCGTGTCCCGGGACGCCTTCGCCGCAGTCACCACCGCGTTCACCTCGGGCATGACCGACGCAGACCGCCAGCACTACCTCGACCTGGCCCTGCGGACCGCCGCGGAGCGGGGAATCGGCCTCATCCACGAGACCGGGGGCGAGCACCTCACGGCCTTCGCGGACGTGCAGCACGTGCTCGAGGCGGGCCGGCGGCCGGGGGTCCCCGCGACCGTCGCCTACTGGGGGCAGTTGGTCGGCGACCGCGCGGAGGCCGCGCACCTGGGTGAGTTCCTCGGGGTGATGGGCCTGGCCGGTGACCTGTGCGCCGACGGCTCCTTCGGGTCCCGCACCGCGCACCTCCTCGAGGAGTATGCCGACGCGCCGGGCCACGGCTACAGCTACCTGACCGCGGACGAGATCGCCGCCCACGTCATCGCGTGCACCAGGGCCGGTCTCCAGGCCGGTGGGCACGTGATCGGCGACGCCGCGCTGCACACGATGGCCGAGGGCTTCCGACGGGCCGCCCAGGAGGTGGGCGTGGACACGATGATCGCCTCGCGGCACCGCTGGGAGCACGTGGAGCTGCCGGACGCGGAGGTGCTCGCCACCATGGCGGAGCTCGGGATCTGGGCCAGTGTCCAGCCAGCCTTCGACGGGCTCTGGGGCGGCACCGAGGGGATGTACGCCGCGCGCCTGGGCGAGGCGCGGGCGCTGGCGACGGTCCCGCTGCGCAGCATGGTCGACGCCGGCGTGCGGATCGCGCTGGGCTCGGACAGCCCGGTCACCGCGATCGACCCGTGGCAGGCGGTGCAGTATGCCGTGTGGCACCACAACGAGGACGAGCGCCTGACGGTCGCCCAGGCGGTGTCGGCACACACGGCGGGCGGCTACGAGCTGGCCGAGCGCCCGGGGGGCACCCTGACGGTCGGCGCCCCCGCGTCATACGTCGTCTGGGACCTGCCCGCGGACGGTCCACCCGCGGGGGCGGACGGGCTGCCGGACCTGGCCGCCGAGCCGGACCTACCCCTGCCGATCGCGAGGCTCACCGTCGTCGACGGACATCTCGCGTTCGACCGCGAAACCGGCTGAGACGACGGGCCGCGACGCTCTCGCGACGACACCGCGACACACGGGTGACTCCGAGGTGGCTCCCAGGGAGCCGAGCACCGGCGTGTCGCGCGCGACACGCCGGTCGGGGCGACCGCTCATCGAAAGTCGAGCGTTCCCAGCGCTGTCCTGACCTGCACAAACGCGCAAAAGCGCAGGTCAGCGGCCATTTGACATGACGAGCGGGAGGGCTAAGTTAGCCCTCAGGTCCGCTACCGGTTCCGGCACGATCGGGACCAGCGGCAGCCCACCTGCGCAGGAGGGGCGTCAGCTCCACGGAGCCGTGCCAACGCCCACCCCTGCCTGGGTGAGCAGTCGACATTGCATGACGGTGGACAAGCCAGGGCCCGCGCGCTCAGTAGACAACGGGACCACCGGCGGCACCCGGCCGCTGGGGGATCGGCACCAACGGCGCACGGGCCCTGGCTCATGCCCGGGGACGGGTGCGTGTATCCTCCAACCATGACCTGCGCTCGTCAGTATTGGCTCTTTGGGTCGGCTCCGGCCGGCGCGAAGCTCAGCTGACGCGCACACCGGAGCCGACCAGGGCGTGGACCAGATGGTCCGCGCCCTTCCCCATTCACAGGGCGGGCGCTCCGGGAGCCGAGGGTGATCCGCCTCCACGCAGGAGGAACACCCGATGAGCACGACACACAGCGCCACCCCCCAGCAGACCGCCCGAACGGGCGACCTGCGCGTGCGGCGCATGGAGCCGCTGCCGGCGCCGACGCAGGTCCTGGCCGAGCAGCCCCTGCCCGCCGACCTGGCCGACCTGGTCGCCCGGTCCAGGTCCGAGGTCCAGGACGTGCTCCGCGGCACGGACGACCGGTTGCTCGTCGTCGTCGGCCCGTGCAGTGTCCACGACCCCGTCGCAGTGGTCGACTACGCCACCCGGCTGGCGGCCCTGCGTGAGGAGCTGGCCGACGACCTGGCCGTCGTGATGCGGGTCTACTTCGAGAAGCCCCGCACCACGACCGGGTGGAAGGGACTGATCAACGACCCGGACCTGGACGGCACCTACGACATCCCGCGGGGACTGCGTCTCGCGCGCCGCGTCCTGCTGGACGTCCTGCGCGCCGGTGTCCCGGCCGGGTGCGAGTACCTGGAGACCACCACGCCGCAGTACATCGCGGACACCGTTACCTACGGCGCGATCGGGGCTCGCACCGTCGAGTCCCAGGTGCACCGGCAGCTCGTCTCCGGGCTGTCCATGCCCGTCGGTCTGAAGAACGGGTCGGACGGCAGCGTGCAGGTGGCGGTCGACGCCTGCGTCGCGGCGGGGGCGCCGCAGACCTTCCTCGGCGTGGATGAGGACGGGCGGGCCGCGCTCGTGGAGACCGAGGGCAACCCCGACGGCCATGTCATCCTGCGCGGGGGCCGGGGCGGACCCAACTACGACGCGGTCTCGGTGGCCGCTGCCGGGCGGCTGCTGTCCGGCGCAGGCCTCGATGACCGCCTGGTCGTCGACGCCAGCCACGGCAACAGCGGCAAGGACCACGTCCGGCAGGCCCAGGTGGCGGGTGAGATCGGGGCGCTGGTCGCGTCCGGCAACCGATCGGTCGTGGGGGTGATGCTGGAGAGCTTCCTGGTGGCCGGTCGTCAGGAGCCGGCTCCGTCCGGTCTCACCTACGGCCAGTCGGTCACGGACGCCTGTATGTCGTGGGAGACCACTGCGGACGTCCTGCGTGACCTTGCCGGGGCGGTCCGGCGGCGCCGGACCACCTGAGGCGGTCCGGCGCCGGCGGACCACCTGAGGCGACGGTCAGGAACTGGGGGTTCGGTCACCTAGGCTGAGGCCGTGCTCGTCCGCCTGGTTCTGTCCGTCGCCGCGGGCCTCTGCCTCTGGCTGGCGTTCCCGACGAACGACCTGTGGTGGATGGCCTATGTCGGCATCGGGGCGCTCGCCCTGGCGACGGCGGGAGCCGGCGCCAGGCGCGGACTGGGTCTGGGGTTCGCCGCTGGCCTGGCCTACTTCGTGCCCCTGTTGTCGTGGACGGGGATCTTCGTCGGGTCCCTGCCCTGGCTCGCGCTGGCCGTCCTGGAGTCGCTCTACGTCGCCGGCCTCGGGGCGCTCTGCGGCTACCTGCAGCGGGACGGGGTGCGGCCGCTGGTGGTCGCCCTGGGCTGGGTGGTCGCCGAACTGGCCCGGGCGACCACACCCTTCGGAGGGTTCCCGTGGGGACGGGTGGCCTTCAGCCAGGCAGATGCGCCCCTGCTCGGTGTCGCGTCGTGGCTCGGCACTCCGGGCGTGACGTTCACCGCTGCGCTGGTCGGCGCCCTCGCTGCCCTCGCGGTGGAGCGACTGGTGCGCCCGGTGAGAGGCCAGGGCGGCGCGGGAGCGGAGGCGACCGCGGCACCACCGGGGCGCGGTCGGTGGGTGGCTCCGGGGGCCGCCCTGTGCGCTGCTGCCCTCCTGCTCGGGCCGCTCCTGATCCCGCGTCCCGTGGACGGGGAGCCCCTCCAGGTGCTCGGCGTCCAGGGCAACGTCCCCGAGATGACCCTGGAGTTCAACGCCCAGCGGCGCGCCGTGCTGGACAACCACGTGGCCACGACGCTGGCGGCTGCCGAGCTCATCGGCAGCGGGGACCTGCCTGCTCCAGACCTCGTGCTGTGGCCGGAGAACGCCTCCGACATCGACCCGCTGCGCAACGCCGACGCGGCGGCCGTGATCAGCCGGGCCGCCGACGCGGTCGGGGTGCCCCTCGTGGTCGGGGCGGTGCTGCGTGAGCCCGAGGACCGCTCCACGAACGCCAGCCTGCTCTACCTGCCGGGGGAGGGGTTCGTCGATCGTTATGTCAAGCAACGGCCGGTGCCCTTCGCCGAGTACATCCCGTTCCGTGACTTCTTCCGCATCTTCAGCGACAAGGTCGACCTGGTCGCGCGGGACTTCGTGGCCGGGGACGAGCCGGGCGTGATGAGCGTGCCCGTCGACGGGGGAGAGGTCGTGCTCGGCATCGCCATCTGCTTCGAGGTCGTGGTGGACGACCTCATGCGGGACAACGTGCTGCGCGGTGCCGAGGTGCTCTTCGTGCCGACCAACAACGCCACCTTCGGCTTCACCGACGAGTCCGAGCAGCAGCTGGCCGCCTCGCGGGTGAAGGCCGTCGAGCTGGGACGCCCCGTGGTGCACGTGAGCACGGTGGGGGTCAGCGGTCTGGTGATGCCCGACGGCAGCGTCCACGAGAAGACCGAGCTGTTCACCCGGGACATCATCTCCGGGGAGGTGCCCCGCCGCACCGACCTCACCCTCGCGGCACGTCTCGGCTGGTGGCCGGAGCGGCTCGCGGTCGCCGGGCTCGTGGTGGCGCTGGTGAGTGCGGTTCTCGTGCGGCGACGGGGTTAGTCTTCTGGGGAAGGTGCGCCCACGGAGCCCACCGACCGGACGACCAGAGGCAGGCCCACCGCACCATGACCGACACCCTTGGACGGGTCCTCGTGCTGATCCCGACCTACAACGAGAAGGACTCCCTGCCCGGCGTCATCGCCCGGGTTCGGCAGAGCCAGCCTCGGGTCGATGTCCTGGTGCTCGATGACAACAGCCCGGATGGGACCGGCGTCATCGCCGAGCGTCTGTCCGCGACCGACCCGCAGGTGCACGTGCTGCACCGGGCGGACAAGGAGGGCCTCGGTCGGGCCTACCTGGCCGGGTTCGGCTGGGCGCAGGAGCGCGGCTACGACGCTGTCGTGGAGATGGATGCGGACGGCTCCCACCAACCCGAGCAGCTCGGCGGGCTGCTCGCCGCGGCGGAGCACGCCGACCTGGTGATCGGGTCGCGGTGGGTGCCCGGCGGAGCCACGCACAACTGGCCACACACCCGCAATGCCCTCAGCCGTGGCGCGAACCTCTATGCCCGCGCCGCCCTGGGCGTCCCTGTGCGGGATGCGACGGCCGGCTACCGCGTCTACCGCACCTCGGCCCTCCAGGCGATGGACCTCGACGGGGTCGCCTCACAGGGCTACTGCTTCCAGGTGGATCTCACGCTCCGGGCCGTCGACCGCGGGCTGCGGGTCGTCGAGGTGCCAATAGACTTCGTGGAGCGCGAGATCGGCTCGTCCAAGATGGACGGCACCATCGTCCGTGAGGCCCTGGGCAGAGTGACCCTCTGGGGGCTCCAGCGGCGGTCGGCCCAGGTGGCGTCCCTGACCCGCAGGGCGGTCCGCTCGGCGAATCCCGGTGCGACATGGCACGAGCTGACGGACTGAGCGGGCCGCTCCAGCCGGACGGTCAGGGCCACGGAGGTGCTGACGGCCGGGGCCGCGAAGGTGCTGACGGCCGGGGCCGCGAAGGTGCTGACGGCCGGGGCCGCGGCGGGACGGGTGGCCGACCCGGCCCGCGACGACGTGCGCCCTACCGGCTCCGGCTGATCTTCGCCGGCGTCCTGCTGCTCCTGCTGCTGGAGATCGTGGTCCTGATCACCGTCGGACGGGCCATCGGCCCGGGCTGGGTCCTGCTCCTCCTCCTCGCCACGGCGGTCCTCGGCGCCTTCCTGGTCAAGCGGGAGAGCGGCCGGGCGTGGAAGGCCATGCGCGGGGCGGTCGACACGGGCCGGATGCCCGGCCGAGAGCTCGCTGACGCCAGCCTCGTGCTCGTGGGCGGCCTGCTGTTGTTGCTGCCGGGGTTCATCAGCGATGCGCTGGGGATCTTCCTCATCCTGCCGTTCACGCGGTCGGTGAGCCGCAAGCTGCTCGCGACGCTCATCGGCGCCCGGGTCGCAGTCGTACCCGGCGCGTTCGGACCCGGTGCCTTCAGCCCCGGTCGACGCCCGGGGCCCGCCAGCCCCAGGTCACCGTCCGGCGATGCCTCGGGCGACATCATCGAGGGGGAGATCATCGACGAGGACCCGCCGCCGGGCCGCTGACCCACCGATGCGCCGGCTGATGCAGCGCCGGCGCACAGCTAGGGGCCCACCCGGACGAACCGGGTGGGCCCCTTTGTTGTGCGCCCCAATGGGACGCGTGACGTCTCAGGCGGTGCGCTGACGGCGCGGCTTCTCGCCGCGCTTCTCGCGCAGGAGCGCCAGGCGCTCCTCCAGGAGCTCCTCGAGCTCGGGGACGGTGCGCCGCTCCAGGAGCATGTCCCAGTGGGTGCGCGGAGCCTTGGTCGGCTTGAGCTCGGGCTCGGGGCCGTCATTGAGCTTGCCGTCCTTGCCGCAGCGGCACTCCCACAGCGGCGGGATCTCGGCCTCGACGGAGAACGGCAGCTCGGTCACGTGCCCGTCGGGGCAGGTGTAGGCCACCATCTGGCGCTCGGAGAAGGTGACGCCCTCATCGCTCTCGAAGGACAGCCAGGACAGGTTGGTGCCTCGGAGGGACCTCTCGGCCATGTCGAACTCCCATCGTGTTGTGAACACGGTCTTACATGCAAACGGACTGTTGGTGACAACGCTCTGAGCGGGCGCTGTGTTCCCACGGCGGGTGCCGGTCGAGCGCGCGAATGTGCGGCGCGGTCCGGCAGTGCGGGCCTCGCAGGGACACCTTCGGTGGGGATAGCCCTACATGTTAGCGAACATGCGCCGTGCAGGGCCAATCCGCTGGTCAGGACGAGTCTAAACGGGTAGGTGCCGGTCCGAGTTGCGGTGCTGCCCACCCGGGGAGACGGTGGAGGCGTCCGGAAGCGATCACACGAGGAGGATGCGAGATGGGCATGGGCGACAAGATCAAGAACGAGGCGATTGACGCCAAGGGCAAGGCCAAGGAGGCCATGGGCGACCTGAGGGACGACGAGGGTCAGCAGGCCGAGGGCAAGATGGACCAGGCCGAGGCTGACGTCCGCAAGACCGGGGAGGATCTCAAGGACGCCTGGAAGGACGCCACGGACGGCTGAGCCTCCCGGGTCCAGGACCCGCGCACGAGACGATCCGAGGGCCGCACCGGAGCACATCCGGTGCGGCCCTCGCCGTGTGCGGTTACCTACCCGTTCAGCCGCACCGCCCCGTTCAGTCCGACGACCCGTTCAGCCGCACCGACTCGTTCAGCCCGACGACCCGTTCACCGTCGACGCAGGCGGCGCCGGAGTCCTCCCCGTGGGGCGGACCCGGTCTGGCGGCCGGCCTCGG
Source organism: Ornithinimicrobium sp. F0845 (assembly GCF_023015765.1). Classification (GTDB taxonomy): domain Bacteria; phylum Actinomycetota; class Actinomycetes; order Actinomycetales; family Dermatophilaceae; genus Ornithinicoccus. The sequence goes on along the minus strand of NZ_JALKAL010000009.1, from coordinate 77,528 downwards.
CACCTCTGCCCGACGGCTGAGAGGTGTCAGCCGCGAGTTCCTCAGCGCTTCGGCGGGCCAGATCGCTGCGGGTGCGCGCACCGGCCAGCTCGGCCTCTCGGGCGGTGATCGCACCCTCCGGGGTGGCCAGCTGCAGGTCCTCCGGTCTGAGGTCGCCGGTGCGCAGGTCGACCTGCTCAGAGAAGTAGCGCAGGGCGACCACGACCGAGGCCGCGACGGGCACGGCCAGGAAGGCCCCCGGGATGCCGAACAGCGTGCCACCGGCGGCCACGGCGAGCAGGATGATGCCCGGGTGCATCTTCATGCTGCGGCTCTGCAGCAGAGGCTGGAGCACGTTGCCCTCGACCTGCTGCACGCCGAGCACGATGACCAGCACCCACACCGCCGTGACCCACCCGTTGGAGACCAGCGCCACGAGCACCGCGAGCGCACCCGCGACGAAGGCACCGACGAGCGGGATGAATCCGGCCATGAACGTCAGCACGGCCAGCGCCGGCGCCAGCGGCACGCCCAGGAGCACCAGGCCGAGGCCGATGAAGAAGGCGTCCACCGCGCTGACGATGGCCTGGGTGCGGATGAACCCGCCGAGGGTCAGCCAGACGCGGGTCAGCATCTCGGTGAGGTGGCGGCCGGCGGTCCGGCCGGTGGCTCGCTGGAGCCAGGGCAGGAAGGCCGGCCCGTCCTTGATGAAGAAGAAGGTCAGCACGGCGACCAGACCCATCGTCACCAGGACGGAGGTGACCGCGGACACTCCCGTGAAGACGCCCGAGGCGATGTCGGCGGCTCGGTCCTGGAGCCAGGCCGTCGCCTCCTGCACGGCTGCGTCGAACTGTTCGTTGTCGAGGTTGATGGGCGGCCCCTCGAGCCACGTGCGCACCTCGCCGATGCCCTTGCTGGCCTGGCTGACCACGTCGCCGGTCTGGGAGATGATCGAGGGGGCGATCGCCGCGAGCAGCCCGAGGACGAGGAGGACGGCCGTCACCAGGGTGACCGCCGCGGCCAGGGCGGGAGGCCACCGCTTGCCGCGCAGCCAGCTCACGGCGGGGGCAAGCACGGTCGAGACGATGAGGGCCAGGAGCACGGGCAGCAGGCCGACCCACAGCTTGGAGAGCAGCCAGAAGACGATCGCCGTGGCGACCGCGACGATGATGAAGCGTCCCGCCCAGCGGGAGCACTGCAGCATCGCGGCGCCGATGACCTGGCCGCGGTCCAGCCCCTCGTTCTCGGCCGGCGTCTCGGCGCCGAACCCGCCAGGGGGCACCTCGCCGGAGATCTCCGGGGCGTCACGGTCAGCAGCCATCAGGACCCACTCTCGTCAAGGACTCGGACACGGGTGGACAGCGTGTGCTCGGCGCCCGGCTCCAGGACCACCGCCCGGTCGCCGACGCTGGCGGCCTCGACACACACCATCAGCGGCCACTCGTCGTCACCGAAGTCCGACATGGCCGCACCCTTGTCGACCCAGGGGTTCCACACCACGGTGTTCGGAGAGCCGGACTTCTCGATCAGCAGCGTACGTTCCAGCACCGGGTCCTGCACCCGGACCGGCCCGTCAGCGGTGTAGACCCGGTCCGTCTCGCCGACGAACCGGATGTCCCCGGTCTGCGTCCGCTCCTGCTGGTCGACCTTGTCGTAGTAGTCGGCCCCGTCGAGGCCGACCACGCGTGCCTCACGGATGTCGCCCACGTGCAGGTAGGTGTGCAGCGCGGCCTCGTAGCTGAACGGTGCCCGGTCCTCGTTGCGGACCGTGAGGGAGATGGTGGCGGCCTCCGCGACCTGCACCTGCAGCCGTGCCCGGAACTCGTGCGGGAAGAGGTCGCTGCCGTCCAGGCCCCTCACATCCTGACCGGTGAGCTCCCACGCCAAGACCACGGAGTGCTGGTCCACAGCTTCCTCGACGAGGCGCCACGGGGCGACCCGGGCAAAGCCGTGCGCGGGGGAGACGTCCCCGGACCGGCCGGCCGCGAACCAGGGCCAGCACACCGGGACACCACCACGGATGGCCCGGCCCTCGGCATACTCAGAGGCCTGGCTCGCCCAGATCACCGCGGTGTCGCCGACCACCCACTCGGTCAGGTGCGCTCCCTGGTCGTGAGCGACGAGTGAGCCGCCCGTGGTCCGGTAGGCGCGTCTCATCGCAGCCTCCGTCGATGGGTGGCCGCGGTCGGGTGCATGGGACAAACCTAGTGCCCGACACCGGTTGACAGCGCGAGGGACGCGAGGGTCCGGCTGGCCGAGCCTGCCGATAGGCTGCCCGGGACGTCAGCACAGCAAAGGGGAGAACGTGAGCAATCCGACCGGACCGCAGCCTGGGCAGGGGCACCCGTGGGGGCCGCAACAGCCGGGGCAGTATGCCGATCAACAGGGTCGTCCCTCCGGCGCACCGGGGCAGCAGCCCGGTCCGTGGGGTCCGCAGGGCGGTTACCCCCAGGGTGCGGGGGCACCTGACCAGGGTGGCCCTGGACCACACGGCGCACCTGGACCACAGGGCGCACCTGGACAACCGAGCGGCTACCCACCACAGGGTGGCTACGGCCATCCGGAGGGCGGGCCACCGCAGGCCGGCACCGCCACGGCCGCCGCGGCTACGGCTGCCGCGCCGGTGTCCGGCAGCAGCGCGATGAGCACGGCCGACGTGGTGCGCCTGGTGCTGCACATCGCGGCGCTGCTGCTGGTCGTGCTCGGCATCTCCCTCGACCTGGACAACCGGGGCAGCGTGCTGTGGGGCGACACGTGGACCTGGGCGGGCTTCGCCACGCTGATGGCCGTGCTCCAGGGAGGCGCCATGCTGCCCCGGACCGCACTGTCCGGCGCCGGCTGGACCCTCGGGGCGATCGGTGCCGGAGGTCTGCTCCTGTTCTGGACCCTGCTGATGCTGCCGATGATCAGCACCAACATGGCCTTCCTGGTGACGCTGGGCACCGCGTGCGCCGTCGCCGCGGTCCTGCTCAGCCCCGACCGGAAGGTCTGAGTGGTGCCCGCCACGGCGCGCCAGCGTGCCGCGGTGGTGGTCGCCGGACTGCTGGTCGTGCTGTCGCTGGGACTGCCGTGGACGACGTCGTCGCAGACCTACGTCCCGGGCTGGATGGCACCCTCGATGTGCATCCCGACCGCGGACGGCACGATCTGGTGCAGCGGCAGCTTCCTCTCACCGGGCTTCATGACCGGCTCCGCCGCGCTGAGCGGCGCAGGGAGCGTGGCCCGGGTCTTCCTCGTGGGCGCCCTCGTGCTGATCGTCGTCGCGTGGGTCCGCCGCGAGCACCGGTGGCTGGGCCTGGCCGGCGCGGGACTGGCCGTCGCCGTCCTGCTCGCCGGACTCACGGCCCTGGGTGGGCAGATCGCGGCGTGCGCGGCCGCCCTGCTGCTGATCTATGCCGCGCTCAGTCCGCGACCGCCGGCTGCTGCCTGACCTCCAGCTGCTGCTGCCTGACTTCCAGCTGCCGGTGCACGATCCAGAAGCCGGCACCAATCACCGCGAAGACCGTGCTCGCGGTGGCCAGGACCAGCAGTGAGCTGGTCACGAACGGCGAGATGACGCCCGCCAGGAGCGCGTTGAAGACCAGGCTGGCGAAGCTGGCCAGGGACGCGGCGGACCCCCGGTGGTGCGGGAAGAGGTCGAGCATCGCCAGCTGCAGCACCGGGAACGCGATGGCGATCGCGACGGCGATCAGGCCGGGGGCCAGCACGGCATACGGCAGCTGCGGCACGGTCGACATCAGGGTGAGGTTGAGGCCGGCGGCCACCAGGGCGAGGGCGACCGCCCGGTCGATCAACCGTGAGGTGTCGACCCGCCCGGCCAGCCGCCCGGACAACCAGGCACCGATCACCATGCCGCCGATCATCGGCACGAACAGCATCCAGAAGTCCTGCTCGCCCTTGCCCAGGAGGTCGACCACGATGATCGGTGCAGCGACGATGTAGACGAACTGCGCGGCGAAGATGAACGTGGTGGCAATCGCCATCCGGGCGAAGCCGGCGTGCCGGGCCACCTCGAACAGGCCCGCCAGGACGGGCCCCAGACGCAGGGGGTGCCGGTCCTCGGCCGGGAGTGTCTCGGGCAGCACGCCCGCGGTGAGGAGCGCGATCGCGACGCCGTAGCCCGCGATCGCCCAGAAGATGACGGGCCACGGTCCCCACGCCAGCAGCAGTCCGCCCGCGACGGGGGCGACGGCCGGGGCGATGCTGAAGATCATCATCACCTGGCTCATCAGCCGGTGCGCCTCCGGCCCGCTGTAGAGGTCGCGGATCACCGCCCGACTCACGATCGTGGCGGCACCCGCCGAGGCACCCTGCAGCGCGCGGCACACGAGCATGATGGTGAGGTCTGGTGCCAGGGCGCACCCGATGGTCGCCAGCACGTAGAACGACAGGCCCGTCAGCATCACCGGCTTGCGACCCAGCGTGTCCGAGATGGGGCCGTGGAACACGCTCATCACCGCGAACGCGAGCAGGTAGACGCTGGTGACCTGCTGCATCGCGGCCTCGTTGGCGCCGAAGTCGCGCCCCATCGCCTCAAAGCCGGGGAAGACCGTGTCGATGGTGAACGGCCCGATCATCGCCAGGCCAGCGAGCACGATCGTCAGGAGTATGCCGGCACGCGCCTCGCGGGGGGACGGGGGAGTGGGGCCGGTGGTCACCCGGGCAGGCTAGCCGTCGCCCCTCGGGACCGGACGGCCGGCATCCTCACGGCATGGGTCCGGTGTCACTCCCGCGCGTCTCGTCCGCTGTGATCAGCCGAGCCCGAGGAACTCCCGGATGGCGGGGATCTCACGCCGTGCCTGCGCCAGGCCGGCCGCATGACTGGCGTGCAGCTTGCCGACCTTGCGCTCCCCGTTGCCGACCGGCATCTGCTCGGGCACGAAGAGGTAGGCCCGTCCCGCCCGCTCCAGCTCGAACAGCTCCTGGCGTGTGGCGTTGTAGTGCTCGGCGCGTGCCATCAGGGCGTCCGCGACGGCCGGGAGCTTGCGGAAGTGGCGACGGAAGAACCACTCGGCACCCTGCGGGGGCTTGACGTAGCCGCGTTCCCGGGTCAGGACGGCCAGGAACCGGTCGTATCCGTCGGCGCGAGCCGCGTCCAGCGGGATGCCACCTGCCGGCCCGAGGGCGCCGTCGACGAAGACCTCACCGTCGATGGTGACCGGGGGCATCAGCACGGGCATCGTGGAGGAGGCCTGGACCCGGATCATCAGGTCGTGGATGTCGGCATAGTCGGGCCGTCCCCAGTGCACCTGCTCACCCGTGGTGGCGTTGAAACCGCCGATGCGCAGCTGCGCCGGGTTCGCGGCGAAGGTGTCCCAGTCGAAGGCGAGCGCCTGGCCGGGCAGCCCGGCCTCCTGGTAGATGTACTTGGCGTTGAAGAGGCCGTCACCGCGCACGAAGGTGCGCACGTCGCCGAACCTCGGGTCGGCGGCGAAGTCGGTGAACGAGCGGCGCGCCCTGTCGGCGTCACGCGACAGGTAGTTGCACGCGTTGCTGGACCCCGCGGAGATCCCGCCCACCCAGTCCAGGTGGATGCCGGCCTCCAGGAGGGCGACCACCAGCCCGGAGGTATAGCTGGCACGCATCCCGCCGCCCTCGAAGAGCAGGGCGGTGTCGGTGACGTTGGAGGTCAGGTCAGCCACGCGGCATACGGTAGTCCGGTGCGCGGACACCCCGCCGGTCCGGGGTGGCTCAGCGGCGCAGCAGGTGGGTCGGTCGCTCGAAGAAGAGCGCGGCCAGGGCTCCGAGCAGGATGACCCCCATCGGCAGGTAGATCGCCTCGGCCATGGCGCGGGCCAGGCCCTCGGCCACCGCGGGCGGCAGCGCGGCTCCTCCCGTCATGCTCGTGCCCGCCTCCGGCCCGGCGGCCCCCAGGTGGGCGGTGATGCGCGCCTGCATCAGCACGGCGATCGCGGCGCTGCCCAGCACGGCTCCCAGCTGGCGCGTCGTGTTGTAGACCCCGGCTCCGGCGCCCGCATCGGCCATCGGCAGGTTCCGGGTGGCGGTCGTCGACAGCGGTCCCCAGATGAGGGGGTTGGCGACGCCGAGGACCCCGGCGGCGACGAGGGCCTGCCACAAGGGGGCAGTGGGCGTCATGGCCTGCGTCAGGAGCCAGAGCCCGACCGCCAGGAGCACGGTGCCGGTGGTGATCAGGGCCCGTGGGTGGACCCGGTCGGTGAGCTGACCCGCCGGCCGGGCGAGCAGGAAGGACAGCACCGACGACGGCGCCATCACCAGCGCCGCCTGGGTGGGGGAGAGGTCCCGGACCGACTGGGCCCAGATGTAGAACGGGAAGATCATCGCCGTGATGGTGAACCCCATCGTGGTGATGCCGACGTTGGCGAGCGAGAAGTTGCGGTCGGCGAACAGCCGCAGCGGCACGAGGGGCTCACCGCGCTGCCGGGCCTGCCACCAGACGAACACGGCGAGCATCACCAGCCCCGTGGCGATCAGCAACGGCACCGAGATCCACCCCCAGATCCGGCCCCAGTCGTAGGTCTGGCCCTCCTGGATGCCGAAGACGAGGCAGAACAGGCCCACCGCGCTGAGCGCCACGCCGAGCCCGTCAAAGCGGTGCGCGTGCGTCTCCAGGCGGGGGACCAGCCGCCAGGCCAGCAGCCAGCCGATGAGGCCGACGGGCACATTCACGAAGAAGATCCACTCCCAGCCCAGGGTGTCCAGCAGCAGACCACCCAGCAGCGGACCGGCCAGGGTGGCGATGCCTGCCGTGGCTCCCCACAGCGCCATCGCGGTGCCGCGCCGGGTGGCCGGGAAAGTGCGGGTGATGACCGTCATCGTCTGTGGGGTCATCATCGACGCGCCGAGGCCCTGGACGACGCGCGCCGCGACCAGTCCGCCCAGGCCCAGGCCGAGCTCGCCGGAGAGACCGCACCACAGGGACGCGACCGTGAACACGGCCAGACCGGTGAGGTAGACGGGTCGGGGGCCCAGCCGGTCACCCAGGCGGCCGGTGACCAGGAGCGGCACGGCATACGCCAGCAGGTAGGCCGAGGTGACCCACAGGACCCCGTTGACGTCGGTCTCGAAGGCCTGCATCAGCGTCGGCGTCGCCACGGAGACGATGGTCGAGTCGACCAGGATCATGAAGAAGCCGATGACCAGCGCCCACAGCGCCGGCCAGGGGCTGCGCTGCTCGGCGGCACCGGGAGAGGTCACGGCGTGACACTCTATGCCCGGGTCAGGCGGGCGCTCCTGGTGGCTGGTCGGGGAGCTCGACGGTGAAGACCGTGCGACCCGGTGCGGAGCGGACCGTCAGGCTGCCGCCGTGATGCTCGACCACGATCTGGTGCGCGATGCTCAACCCCAGGCCGATGCCCTGACCCGGTGGCTTGCTGGTGACGAACGGGTCGAACACCTGGCCCAGCAGGGAGGCTGGGATGCCGGGGCCGTCATCCTCCACCTCGACCCGCACGCCCGTCCCGCTGGCGTGTGCGCGCACCCGCAGGAGTCCGGCCTCATCCATCGCCTGGGTCGCGTTGTCGATCAGGTTCGTCCACACCTGGTTGAGCTCGCCGCCGTAGGCGACGATGGTCGGCACGTCTGGAGCGAAGTCGCGCGCGACGGTGATCCCGGACGGGATCCGGTGGTCCAGGATCTGCAGGGTCTCGTCGAGGCCAGCCCGCACGTCGACATCCTGCGTGGGGGCACGGTCCACCGCGCTGTAGTCCCGCAGCACGCCGATCAGCTCCGACATGCGGCCGACACTGGTGCCGATCTCGGCGACAAGCCGGCGCACGCCGGCCCGTGACCGGAACCAGGAGACCGCTGCGGCACCCCCGTCGCCGAGGGCCGCGAGGTGCGCCGAGAGCACGTCGGCCGTCAGCCCGTGGGAAGCCAGCTCCGGGGCCACGTTCCAGAACTCGTCGATGCCCGCGGACTCAAGGACCTCCTCCAGCGCCAACTCCTCCTCCAGCGCCAGATCCCCCATCGCGCGGTCCGCGTCGGGGGCGGGGTCGCGGGCCGTGTCGAGGAGCTCGTTCACGGCGCCGATCACGGCGGTCCCGTCCGCGCGGACGATCAGCTCGGGCAGCGCCTCCTCCGTCTCGCGCAGCGCCGACGCCAGCTGGCGGGCCGCACCGAGCGCCGCGGCGGCGGGGTTGTTGAGCTCGTGGGCCAGGCCGGCGCTGAGCCTGCCGAGGGTGGCCAGTCGCTCCTGCCTGCGCAGCGCCAGCTCCTGGCGGAGGTACTGCTGCTCCAGCCGGCGCAGGCGGGACTGCTCCAGGGCCACCTGCACCCGGACCCGGAGGAGCACCGGGTCCACGGGCTTGGGCAGGACGTCGATGGCTCCCAGCTCGATGGCCCGGGCGATGTCCTCGCTGCGCTCCACGGCGGAGATCACGAGCACCGGGATCGGTCGCAGCTCCGGGTCGACAGACATGCGCTCCAGGACGGCGAACCCGTCCGTGCCGGGCATGAGCAGGTCGAGCAGGACCATGTCCACCCGGTGTTCGCCGAGGGTGCGCAGCGCTGCCTCTCCCTCGGCGGCCTGCAGCACCCGGTGCCCCAGGTGGCTCAACCCCTGGGCGAGCGCCAGCCGGTTGACGAGCGTGTCCTCGACGACGAGCACGCACGCGGGGCCGTCCCCGGCCCCGTCACGGGGGCGGGTGGACCCGGGCGGGGTGGCGTCCTGGCTCACGGGTCGATCGTCCTCACACCCGCTCCTGCAGCGCCTGCTCGGTGGCCGCGTGCACCTGGGCGAGCTTCTCCACCAGGGCCGGCAGCTCGGCATACTCCCCGGCGAGCGCGGCAGCCTCGATCCGCGCCGCACACGCCGACAGCTCCGTGGCACCCACGCTCGCGGCGCTGGACTTCAGGCTGTGCGCGTGCCGGCGCAGCGGCTCGGGGTCGATGGGCGGTCCCGTGGCGCCGCGAACGGCATCCACCAGGGTCCGGCTCTCCGTGAGGAACTCGGACAGCAGGGTGGTCAGGAAGGCGGCGTCACCGGTGAGGGCGACCAGCTGGTCGATGGCGGCCTGGTCGATGGTCGTCGTGGGGCCCGGGGAGGCCGGGCGCTCGTCGGGCGGTCCCGGTGTGGCCACGGTCGACGGGTGGGTGGTCCCCTCCCACGCGCGCACCAGAGCGGCGGTGAGCTCCTCGACCCGAAGGGGCTTGGTGACGTAGTCCTGCATCCCGGCCTCCACGGTGTCGCGGCGGTCCTGCTCGGAGGCGTTGGCGGTCACCGCGACGATCCAGGGTTGGTGCCCGTCCTGTGCCCGGATGCGGCTGGTGGCCTCCAGCCCGTCCATGCGCGGCATCTGGAGGTCCATCAGGACGACGTCGTAGTCGATCTCAGCCACGGCAGCCACGGCCTCCACGCCGTCCCCGACCACGGTCGGCTCGTAGCCGAGTCGTTGGAGCAGTCGTTGGATCAGGCGCTGGTTCGTGGCGTTGTCCTCGGCGACCAGCACCCGCAACGGGTGTCGTCGCCCGAGATCGGTGTCCAGGACCGGGGTCCTGGCGCGGGCCCTGTCCGGCCCCGGCTCCTTCGCCAGCAGGCCGACGAGCACGTCGTGCACCGAGGACTGCTTGAGCGGGCGGGTGATGAGATCGACGAAGGGCGTGCCCTCCAGCGCTGCGCGCGAGCCCAGGGTGGAGATGAGGACGAGTGGCACCGCCGCGGTCCACGGTGTGGAGGCGATGCGCCGGGCGAGGGCCGTGGCGTCCCCGCCCATGTGCTGGTGGTCGATCAGGACCACGTCGACGATCTCGTGGGAGTCGGTGAGCTCCACGGCCTCGCGCATCGTGGCCACCGTGCGCACCGTCATACTCCAGCCGCGACCGAAGCCCTCCACGAGGGCTCGGTCGGTGGGGTTGTCGTTGACGAGGAGCAGGGACCGGCCGGTGAGCGGGTCCTCCGACCCAGCCGTCGGGGGAGCGGGGGAGTGGTCGGTGGCGGGGATCCGCACGGTGAAGGTCGATCCCACGCCGACCTCACTCTCGACGCTCACCGTCCCGCCGAGCAGGGTGACGATGGTGCGGGTGATCGCCAGGCCGAGGCCGGTGCCGCCGTAGCGCCGGCTCGTCGAGGCGTCACCCTGCTGGAAGGACTCGAAGAGGCGTTCCTGGGCGCCCTGCGGGATGCCGATGCCGGTGTCCCGGACCGCGAACACTACCGTCAGCCCCGCTCCCGCCTCCTGCGTGCTGACCCTCAGGGACACCTCGCCCTCGTCGGTGAACTTCACCGCGTTGGTCATCAGGTTCACCAGGACCTGGCGCAGCCGGTGCCCGTCGGTGACGATGGTGCCCGGCAGGTCCTCCGCGAGCTGATACGTCAGGTCGATCCTCTTCTGTGAGGCCAGGGGAGCGATGACGTCCAGCGTGGTCTCCACCACGGCCCGCAGGTCCATCGGCTGCGGGTCGATCCGGAACTGACCCGCCTCCATCTTGGAGTAGTCGAGCACGTCGTTGATCGTGGCCAGCAACAGCTCCGCACTGCTCCGGATCGCGTCGACGTACTCGCTCTGCTCGGGGTCGAGCTCGGTGCCGGCGATGAGCTGGCCGTTGCCGATCACCGAGTTCAGCGGGGTGCGCAGCTCGTGGCTCATGTTTGCCAGGAACTCGCCCTTGGCGCGGGTGGCCTCCTCGGCCGTCAGGCGGGCCTCGCGCTCGGTCTCGATCAGCTCGGCGTTCTGCCGGGTGTAGCGCGCGATGACCAGCCAGGCCGCCAGGGTCACCCCGACCATGTTGCCGAAGTAGAAGCCGGTGACCCACGGCTCCGGCATCCGGCCCGACCACGGCTCCAGCCAGGGCTCGAGGAACACGCCCGTGGCGAGCAGGACGGCATACCCGAGGAACCAACCGACCGCCGCCCGCAGGCCGTAGCCGAGCAGCGCGGCAATGGACGGCAGCAACGACCAGAGGATCACGCCGCCGGACGCCTGGAACCCGCCGAGGTGGATCATCAGCCCGAACGGGATGAGCAGGCTGATGACCAGCTGCAGGTCGAGCGCGCGCGTCAGGTGCCAGCGACGGTAGAGCACCAGGTTCACCGCGGAGAGGAACGAGTATCCCCACGGCCACAGGGCGGCGAGCCAGTTGCCCTGCACCGCGTAGAGCGCGCCCCAGATCACGCCGGCCACGGCCATGGCGGCGATCAGGTCCGACCGGACGCCCTCTCGCCAGCCCGACCGCCCGGGTCCCTGCGCCTCGCCGGTGATCGAGGTCACGGCGCGCTGCACCCACCCTCGTCGCCGCGGTGGGTCGGTGGCACGGTAGTCCTCTCCGGGAACGAAGTTAGCAGTGATCGACATTGAGGAGGAGGACCTGAACGGACGGTGTCGGCGGTGGGGTGCAGACTTGCTGCCGTGGTGGAACGTCCCGAGGTGCCCGACGCCCTGATCCAGCGGCTCGACCGTGTGTTCGCGGAGCTGCCGGAGTGCGACCGCGAGGCGGCCTGGGTGGGGGAGCGGTGGCGGGTCGGCCAGGCCACCGTCGCGCACGTCTTCGGCGGGGAGGACCAGCAGTTCCGGATCGTCTTCCGTGCCCCCGACTCGGAGGTCATGGCCTTCGAGCACCTCGGCCCGTCGTTCTTCCGGGCCGGTTGGGGCCGCAACGTGGTGGGCGCCATCCTCGGCGACGACACCGACTGGGAGGACCTCCGCGAGATGCTCGTCGACTCCTACTGCACCCAGGCGCCGGCCAGGCTCGTGGCCCAGCTGACCGACCTCCCGGTGGTGCCGCCGTGATCCTGCCCGCCGTCCGGGACCCGCGGTTGGTCACCATCCGGCGTGGGGGCACCCTGACCACCGAGGACCACCACCGTCTCGCGCTCTGGGCGGCCACCTGCGCCGAGCACGTCCTGCCCCTGTTCGAGGCCGTCCGAGCCGAGGACGCGCGGCCGCGGGAGGCGGTCGCCGCGGCCCGGGCGTGGGTGGCGGGCGACCTGCCGATGATGGCAGCCCGGGCTGCTGGCGGGCACGCGATGGGTGCGGCCCGGGACCTGACCGACGCAGCCCGCCACGCGGCATACTCCGCTGGTCAGGCAGCGTGCGTGGCCCACGTCGCCGAGCACGACCTGGGAGCGGCGGCCTACGCGATCAAGGCGGTCAGGGCCAGCGTCGCCGAGGCGGACGCCGAGGTCGCGGGACGTCTGGAGTGTCGCTGGCAGCACGACCAGCTGCCGGACGCGATCCGGCAGCTGGTGCTGGAGGACCAACGGCGCCGCAACGAGATCTGCTGGTCGGTCTTCGACGTCTGAGCAGTCAGCGGGCGGCCGCCCGCGTCGCGCGGTCCCGGCGACCGAGCCAGAGCGCCAGCACCACCCCGGCGAGCGCTCCGAACAGGTGCCCCTGCCAGGACACGCCAGGACGCAACGGCAGGACTCCCCACAACAGCCCGCCGTAGAGCGCGACCACCAGAAGTCCGATCAGGACCTGGCCGAACCGTCGCGCGGCGAAGCCGTAGACCGTGAGGAACGCGGCATACCCGTAGACCACGCCGCTGGCCCCGACGACCACGGTGTGGGAGCCACCGAACAGCCACACGCCTACGCCGCCCAGGAGGACGACGCCGACAGTCACCACCCACAGGTGACGCGTGCTCCAGGCCAGCAGCGCGCCGAGCACCAGCAGGGCGGAGGTGTTGGCGATCAGATGGACGAAGCCGAGGTGCAGGAACGGCGCGAGCACGATGCCGGGCAGGCCGGCAAGCTCGCGAGGCCGGATGCCGTAGGCGTCCAGGTCGAGCGAGGTGAGCAGGTCGACCAGCTCAAGAACCCAGAGCAGACCGACGAGGACGAGCACTGGCAGGACGCGGTCCAGCCAGACAGGCCTCCTCCTACCGGCAGCACGCGACCCAGAGAGCCCGTGGGGGAGTGGGGAGGGGGAGGCCACCCCGACAGCGTGCCACGGCCCGGGGGCCGGCGAGGGGTTGACTCAGTTCGGTCCCTGCACGAGTGCTCGTCGGTGTGCTTCGTACTTCCTCTGTCCGAGCACTCTCCAGATGAGGCGCACAGGGGGCGGCAGGTGCTTGTGCAACCACTCCGTGCCACCGTCGGGCTGGGCGGCCAGGATCTCGCCGAGCATCGGGAACGCCTGGCCCTTCGGGGTCGCCTTGCGGCCGTGCGCGCTCGCGGCGTCGACCTCCTTCTGGGTCAGCACCGACTCCATGACGGGCACGATGTTCTGCTCCTCGTCCGGCAGGTGCTCAGCGAGCGCCGCATTGATGCCGGCCAGCGCCTGCCTGATGGGCTCGGCGTCGGCCGACCGGCCGGTCGTGCGCCAGACCGTGAGCGCCTGGTCCATGGCTTCCAGGTGCACCAGCATCTCGGCGTGCTGGCGCTTCATCCGGTCCACGTGCAGCGCGCAGCCGGGAGCCCGCTCGGTCAGCGGGTCCCAGAACTTGCCGTCCTCGAACTCGTGGTGGGCGTGCAGCGAGGCCGAGAGCGTCGCCAGGTGGTCGGCGACCAGGGAGGCGTGCGCGGTGTCGCCGTCGCGCACCCCCTCGACCAGGCTGGGGCCCTCGCCGAACCCCGACTTGTACAGGCGGTGGATCTCGGCCATGCCGCTGGCGTCACAGGGCATCACTACCTCCTCAAGCGGGCGGCGAACCGTCCCACACTGGCTGATCACGGTCGTCTGTCACGGTAGAACCGGACCGCCACCGCGCACAACGAAAATTTGGCCCGGCACGGCCACGACTCTGCGAGGTTAGGGTCGTGGGGTGAGCGATCGGCCGAACGCCCGGCGCGACCTGCCCTTCCTGCGGTCCGGTCCGTTGTCCCACGTCCACGTGGACGCGTGGCCGCTGCTGGACGCCCACCTGGACCGCTGGGGCTATCTGCGCGTGGAGCTGGACGGGCGGCGGATGACCTCCCGGGCCGCCGCCCACCGGCACCTCGGGGAGGTCTTCGGCTTCCCGGACTGGTACGGCGCCGGCTGGGACGCCTTCAACGACTGCATCGGGCAGTATGTCGTGGACCACGACGGCGAGCGGGTGGCCGTCATCTGGCGTCACCTGGACGTTGCGGCGCGTGCCGCTCCGGCCACGGTGGCGGAGGTCGGCTGGGGGCTGCTGGAGGTGCAGATCGGCGACATGCCCGCGCAGAACCCGGCCAACAGGACCCGGATCGAGCTCGTGGTCTTCGCCGTGGGCGACGGCCCGGACTTCGACCGCCCCGAGCCCAGTCAGCGTCCTCTATGGAATTTGCTAGACACTCCGCGCGACGACAGCGATCCGGGCATGATGGGGGCATGAGCATCCCGGTCAACCTGGCGGAACTCGGCGAGGCGCTCGGTCGCCACCACACGGCGTACCTGCTGTCCGGACGCAACGGGCGTCCGCATGTCGCACAGGTGTTCCCACAGCTCGTGGGCAACGTCCTGGTGATCGTCGAACCGGGCCGCACGGCGCGGCGGACCGTTCCCGAACTGCCGGAGGTCACGGTGATGCTCCCGCCGCAGGACGCCGGTGGCCACACGCTGATCATCGACGGTGACGCGAGGATCCGCGACGACGGCGCGCTCGAGCTCACTCCGACGCACGCCGTGCTGCACCGTGCCGCAGGGCACGCGAGCGACCACGACAGACTCGAACAGGTGAAGTCAGGTGGCCGGTTCCTCGCGGCGCGCGGCTCGCTGGCGAGGGAAGTCTGGATCGGAGACGACTTCGAGTTCACCGACGCCGAGCTCGACGAGATGCTTGACCAGTGAGCGCAGGGTTGACGACCATTCGTAAACGCCGATAAGACACATTATGTCAAGTAACGCTATGCGTATTGCATCAGAGTCGGCCGACTGTCCCCAGAGACTCTCGTGGAGGTCGAGCGGGCCCTGATGGCGCTTCTCGGGCTGGCTCGGTAGCCGTGCAGAGGGACGACCTCCGGACCTGCAGTGACGCGCGCGTTCTTCAGCCACTCCCCTGTGCGTCTCAGTCCTCATGCCCTGGCGCGCCGACCCCGTGACTCACGGCGGCGATACGCGCCAGGACCTCCTGAGCCACGAGCACCGGCTCCCGCTCCGGCAACCAGTGGCCGGCGTCGACCTCGACGAAGCGGTAGTCACCGGCGACGTGCCGTGCCGTGCGCTCGGCCGCGACACGACCGAGGAACGGGTCCCGGGCGCCCCAGACATACGTCGTCGGCACCGTCACCGCGGTCTCCAGCTCAGCGGGTCGGCGAAGCGCCTGCCGCAGCGCTGCTCGATACCAGTTGATCGGTCCGCGAAGCGCTCGTGACCGGCCCAGCCGGAGGGCATATCGGCGGCTGTCACCACCCGGGACCCCCCACCGGTGGAGGGCGCCGGAGCGCAGCAGCCGTGCCAGGAGCAACTCAGGCACGACCGGGAGTTGGAAGACGAGCATGTACCAGCTGTGGCCCAGCTGGTCGGAGTGCCGGATGGCCCACCACAAGGCAGCCGGGTGAGGCGTCGACAGGACCACGAGGCTCGACACGCGCTCGGGGTGCCGCTGTGCCAGCGTCCAGGCGACGGCGCCGCCCCAGTCGTGCCCGACGATGTGGGCTCGCTCCGCGCCGGCAGCGTCGAGCAGGGCGAGCACGTCGCCGACCAGCTCGCGCAGGGAGTATGCCGAGACTCGCCGGGGCCGCGCGCCGCGAGAGTACCCCCGCTGGTGCAGGGCGAGGGTCCGCAATCCGGCCCGGTGCAGGTGCGGGGCCACTCTCCCCCAGGCGGTGGCGTCCTGCGGGAAGCCGTGGAGCAGGACCACCAGCTCGCCGTCGGTCGGCCCACCGTCCAGGACGTCGAGGACGAGTCCGTCATGGGCGAGCGTGTGCATGGTGCGACGCTATCGAGGCTCGCTCTGGCTGACGAGCCGAGGGGCTACTGCGGCCTCCGGCATGCCGGAGATCGTGTGCAGCGGCCGCTAACCATCGCTCGATGGCACCGAAGTCAGCACAGAGGTGGACTCGTCGGAGCCCACGGTGCAGGTGACGGTGTAGCTGCCCGCGGAAGTCACCAGGGTGGCGGAGCCGCCCGGCAGGGCCAGCACCTCGGCACCGCGCTCGTCCTCCACCACCAGCCGACCGTCACCGACCAGCGCCACGTCGTGCGGCCCGGCACCGACCTCCGCGCGGTTCAGCAGACACCCCTCGAGCACGACTTCCAGGGGTGCGGTGGCCGGGTCCGGTGGTGGGTCGCCGAAGCACCCGGCCAGCAGCGCCGCGCAGGCTGCGATGCCGAGCACCCCGCTCCCCCGCGCTCGTCTGCTGCGGACCGGACTTGACATAACGTCGACCCTAGCCCGACGAACAACGCGCTCGCCAGCATCTCGGGATGCACGGGGCGTCAGCGCCATGCGAACACCGGCTGGTCGAAGTCGTGCACCGGGTCAGAGCGCCCCAGCAGCCCCAGCCAGTTGAGCTGCACGAGGACCGCAGCCGTCGGGGCGTGCACGATGGTCGACCCCAGCGGCACCGACACGACCGGGCGGTCGCTCTCCGGGATCGACTCGAAGCGCGGCGAGTCGTCCCGTTGCAGCTCGTGCAGGCCGACGCGGTAGACGGCCATCACCTCTCCGGGGTCCGGCCGCAGTCGGGCCTCCCCGCCCCAGACGACGACCGGCGACATGACGAAGCCGGACCGGGTCACGTAGTCGTCGAGCCGCCCGAGGACGCGCTCCCGTCCCAGATCGACACCCACCTCCTCATGGGTCTCCCGCAGTGCCGCGTCGACCACGCTCTCCCCCGGCTCGAGCCGCCCCCCGGGCAGCGCGAACTGCCCGGCGTGCCGCCGCATCGTCACGGGGCGACGGCACAGCAGGAAGGCCGCTCCCCCGGCCGCGCTCAGCAGGCCCTCGGGTCGGCGCCGCGGATCCTGGACGACAGTGCCGTCCTCGAGCCGGGCACGGACCACGGGATCCTGTGGCGAGGAGTCGACCAGCACCAGAGCGACCGCGGCGTGCCGCCGACCGGCCAGGTCCACGGCCCGCGGCTGGTGCGCCGCCAGGTTGGCGGCGATCCGCTCGCGCAACCCCTCGTCATACGTGATCGGCGGCAGTATGCCGGGCGCCTCCTGCTCCTGGTGCGTCACCTGCCAGCTCCTGTCTCCTCCTCCCCAGGATGGCGTACGGCCGTCGGGCGGTCGACCTCCACCGGCGGGACGCGGATCGTGGGGACCTCCTTCTCGCCGTCGTAGCACGCGGCGACGAGGAAGTGCCAGGGCCCGAGCGCCCGCGCCTGGGCGATGACCGTGGCGTCGGCCTCCGGGCCGAGACGGGAGAGTGCATCGCCCCAGGCCGGGCCACCGGGAGGTGGCGCCTCAGGAACCGGGGTGTAGCGCTGCAGCCAGCGGACGTGCCGGCGCACCTCACGCGCCGTCTGCCGCCAGTGGACCCGGTGGTGCGGGGGCTTCTCGCGGGACCGGACGGCGAGGACCGCCGAGGCCAGGAGGGCCACGCCCGCCGCGGAGAAGTAGGCTCCGGTGCGCCCGCCGTGCTCGGTGGCCAGGAGCTCCTCGATCCTGGTCGCGTTGTAGGCGAGCGTCACGAGGGCGAAGGCGCCCGCCATCAGCGCCGCCCCGAAGCCGAGGGGACTCTCGCGCACCACCGCGGGCACGGGCAGCACGGCGAGGAGGCAGAGGAGCACCGCTCCGGCGATGAGCAGCGGCGGCGCCTCCCACATCCCGTCCTCGACGGTGCGGGCGGAGCTCCGGCGGGTCGGCAGGAGCAGTGCTGCGCCGGCGATGACCAGGAGCAGCGTCACGGACATCCCGATCCACCAGATGGTCCCGGCCAGGCCGTAGCGCTCACCCCGGGTCGCGAGGTCACGGGACCGGGCGCCGTGTCCCGCCTGACGCAGCTCGCGCAGGGCCGCCCGGCGGTCCCGCAGCAGCCAGTGCAGGTGCAGGAGCCAGTCCCGGGACGCGACGGGCTGCACCTCCGCGAGCGCCAGCGCGGCGACCGCACGGATCGTCCGACGGTCCCCCGCAGGGTGGCCGGGCGTCGATCGCTCATGGGCGCAAGCCTCTCAGGTCGGTCAGTCGGTCGGTCAGGCACGGAGGGTATCCTCGGCAGGTGACGGAGCAGGGGCAGCGGGCGGGCGCCACGGCCGTGCACCCACGTCCGTCGCGGACGACGCGGGCACCCTCACCGCACAACATCCTGCGGATGCCGCCGCGTGGGACCCCGCACTCGGTCTATCCGGTGCGGGCCGAGCAGCGCTCGGAGGGCGTGCTGCGCCACATGTCGGTCCCGGGGCTGACGGTCGCCCTCGTGCTGCTGTGGGTCGCCCTGTCCCCGAGCCTGCTCCCGCGCGCGTGGTGGATGACCGCCGTCAACGTGGGCGTCAGCATGGCCTACGGCTACGTCATCGGTGACCTGCTCGGACGGTTTGCCTCCTGGCTGGCCCGCCGCACCGAGCTGCGCGTCGAGCTCAGCGCCAGGTCGGACTGGGGGGTCCGCACCCTGTGGGTGGTGCTGCTCGTCGTGGTGAGCGGGGTGGTGTGGATCCAGAGCCTGCACCAGCAGGAGCAGATCTCGCTCATGGCCGGGGTGAGCCGCGGCGGCGCCCTCAACCAGTTCTTCGGCGTGCTGGCGGGGGTTGTCCTCTTCGGGCTGCTCCTGCTGCTGGGACGTGGTCTGGCCCGGTTGCGCCGCGGCGTGGGACGCATGGTCCGGCCGGTCCTCCCCCGCTACCTGGCGCCCGTCGCGGCCACCATCATCGTCGTCCTGATCGTGGTCTTCGTGAGCAACCAGGTGCTCTACCAGCGCGGCATGAACTGGGCGCTCGGCAACGCCACCCAGCTCAACCAGCGACCCCCGGACGGGCGCGTCGCACCGAGCGAGCCGGAGCGCACCGGCAGCCCCACGTCATACGAGCCCTGGGACACCCTCGGCCACGAGGGGCAGAAGTTCGTCTCCGACGGCCCTCGTGCCGTGGACATCGAACGGGTCACCGGCGTGCCGGCGCTGGAGCCGATCCGCACCTACGCGGGCCTGACCGAGCACGCCGAGGTGGAGGATGCCGCCAGGGCCGCGGTCGACGAGCTGGTCCGGGCCGGTGGGCTCGAGCGCTCGGCGGTGCTCGTGACGACCACGACCGGCACCGGGTGGGTGCAGCAGTGGTCCGTGCAGGCCCTGGAGTTCCTCACCGGCGGCGACGTCGCGACCGTCTCGATGCAGTACAGCTTCTTCCCCAGCGGGCTGGCCTACATCTCCGACCTGGAGACCCCGCCCCTGGCCGGGCGGCTGCTCTTCGAGGAGGTCGAGCGGCGGATCGAGGCCCTCCCCGAGGATGAGCGGCCGCTGCTCTACGTCAGCGGTGAGTCGCTCGGCTCCTACGGCAGCCAGGGTGCCTTCGCCGACGCCGACGATCTGCTGGAGCGGGTCGACGGGGCCGTGTGGACCGGCACGCCACGCTTCACACCGCTGTGGAGCTCGCTGACGGAGTCCCGGCGTCAGGGCAGCCCGGAGATCGCCCCCGTGATCGACAACGGTCGTCACATCCGGTTCGCCACCCGCCCACTGGAGCTGACCGAGGACTTCTACGGCGGCCCGTTCGTGGAGTGGGAGGAGCCGCGCATCGTCTACGGCCAGCACGCGTCCGATCCGGTGGTCTGGTGGTCCTGGGACCTGCTGTGGCGCGAGCCCGACTGGCTGCGGGAGCGGGTCGGCCGGGACGTCTCCCCCGACCTCAGCTACACGCCCTACGTGACGTTCTGGCAGATCGCCAGCGACATGCCTTTGTCGGTCGACGTCCCACCGGGCCACGGCCATGAGTACAAGGACGAGATGGTCGCGCTGTGGGCCGGGGTGCTGGGCATGGACCCGATGGACGACTACTCCGAGATCATCGCCGCGATCGACACCTTCGTGCTCGACTGAACGTTGGGGACCGCCGGGGGGCAGGGAGCCAGCGAAATCAAAGCCCGGTCAGGCCGGCTCGTTCGGCTCCCCCGGGTGACCCAGCGGGTCCCGGTGTCGAAGCACGTGCAGGTCCCACCGGTCGCTCAGCCGCCGGAAGATCTCGACGCCGCGAATGGAGTTGCCATGGCCGTCCAGCCGCGGTGACCAGCTCGCCAGCCCCAGGGCCCCGGGGACCACGCCGAGCATGGCGCCGGACACCCCGCTCTTGGCGGGGATGCCGACCTGGGCGACCCAACGCCCGCTCGCGTCATACATCCCGCAGGTCAGCATGACCGACAGCGTCTGCTGCACGACACGCTCGTCGAAGATGCGCTCGCCGGTGACCGGGTTGCGCCCGCCACCGGCGAAGGTGGCGCCCATGACGGCCAGCTGGGTGGTGGTCACCTCGACCGAGCACTGGCGCAGATAGCCCTGGACCACCTCGTGCGGGTCATGGGTGAGCATGCCCGAGGAGGCCAGCATGTGCGCCAGCGCGAAGTTGCGGTCTCCACGCACCTGCTCGGCTCGCAGCACCTCCTCGTTCACCTCCAGCTGCGCGCACGCCAGGGCCGAGTAGCGGTCCAGCAGGAGCGCATCCCGGTCCTGCTGGCTGTCCCCGGGGATCAGCGCCTGCGCCATGATCGCGCCCGCGTTGATGAGGGGGTTGAACGGCCGCCCGTCCTCGTGCTGCGACAGCTCGTTGAAGGCCTCCCCCGTCGGCTCCACGCCGATGTGGTCCAGCACCCGGTCCAACCCACACTCCTGGAGGGCCACGGCATAGGTGAAGGCCTTGGACACCGACTGCAGTGCGAGCAGCCGGTCGTGGTCGCCCACGCCCACGACCTCGCCGTCCGTCCTGCAGACGGCCGCCGCGAGGGCGTCGAGGTCCCGTCGCTGGATGTCACGCAGGTAGTCGGCCGGGTCGCCCCAGCCGATCTCGCGCGCCTCCTCCAGCACCTCGGTGAGCTCGTCCTGGACACGTGGCTCGGTCATGCCCCCACTGTGTCAGGACCGGCGGATCCTGTCCCCAGGGCACCTCGATCGGACCGAGCTGTCCACAGCCGCGGTCAGACACCTACCGCCGTCTCACACCCCGTCCCAGGGTGTGCGCATGAACGCAGTCACGCAGAACGGTCCCGGCGAGCACGTCAACACCGTGCTCCTGGTCGGACGGGTCAGCTCGGCCCCGGAGACCCGCACCATGCCGAGCGGGGACGAGCTCGTCCAGTTCCGCGTCGTCGTGACCCGGCCGAGGCAACGCGGCGACACCCGCACCCAGGTGGACGCCATCGACATCGCCTGCTGGAGCGCCCGCAGCAGAGCCAGCGCGCTGCGCCTCCAGGAGGACGACACCGTGGAGGTCGAGGGCAGCCTGCGCCGCCGCTTCTTCGCCGGCCCGGGAGGCCGGGTCTCGCGCTATGAGGTGGAGGCCCGCAGGGTGCGTCGGCACCGTCCGTAGGATCAACGCCGTGATCCCCGTCGAGTACCTCACCACGAACGACCGCATCCGCGCCGAGATGATCGAGGGCTTCTTCGTCGGGTGGCCCGTGGCCCCGACCGCCGAGAAGCTCATGGAGGTGATGGCCGGAAGCCACCGCAGAGTGTGGGCGGTGCGGGAGGAGCGGGTCGTCGGCTACGTCAACGCGATCTCCGACGGGGTACTCAACGCGTTCATCCCCTGGCTCGAGGTGCACCCCGACCACCAGGGGCAGGGCATCGGCGCCGAGCTGGTCCGCCGCATCGTCGCGCAGCTGGACGGGATGTATGCCGTCGACCTGTGCTGCGACACCGAGCTGTTCCCCTACTACGAGCGGCTCGGGTTCACCACGTTCGGCGGGGCCGGGCTCCGCTTCCCGGCGGCCATCCGCTAGGCCGCGGACAGGAAGACGCGCAGCGCCGAGGTGAAGGCCTCCGGCTTCTCGGAGTGCACCCAGTGACCGGCGCCCTTGATGGTGACCAGGACGGTGCGCGGGAACAGCTCCCGCATGGCGGGCTCGGCATCCTCGGTGATGTAGGGCGACCGCTCCCCCGCCACCCACAGGACCGGGTTGTCGAACGGTCCCCCCGACGGGACGTAGTCACCGATCGAGGGCAGGTCGTGCAGCAGCAGGTCCAGGTTGGCCTGCCAGCGCCATCCGTCGCCGTCCGAGCGCAGGTTCTGCAGCAGGAAGCCGCGGGTCGTCCGGTTCGGGATCAGCTCGGTCAGGCGGGCGTCGGCCTCCGTGCGGCTGGGCAGGTCGGCGAGATCGAGGGTGTCGAGCGCGCCGAGCAGGTGCCGGAACTCGCTCATGTCGGAGCTGGCGACCGGGGCGATGTCGACGACCACGAGGCGGTCGATCAGGTCGGGGTGGCGCAGGGTCAGCGCCATCGCGACCTTGCCACCCATCGAGTGCCCCACCAGGTGCACCGGGCCGTCTGCGGCGATGTCGCGGCGCAGCTCCGCGGCCACGGCGTCAGCCATCTGCTCGTAGTCCACCCGCTCCGTCCAGGCCGAGCGGCCGTGGTTGGGCAGGTCGACCAGGAGCGAGGCGAAGTCGGGCTGCAGCGCCTTGGCGATGCTGGTGAAGTTCTTGCCCTGCCCGAACAGGCCGTGCAGGAAGGCGATGCGGCGGGTCCGCCCCTCCCCCTCGGGAGGACGGCCTACCGCGGTGGTGTGGATCTCGATGCTGTCCGGGCTCACCCCGCCAGCCTATGCCGCGATTACCCTGGGCTGGTGCCCGCCGACCACACCATGCAGTGCGACTACTTCGACGCAGGTCGGTGCCGGTCCTGCACGCTGATGGGCACGGCATACTCCGGGCAGCTGGCCGACAAGCAGGCGCGGTGCGTGGCGGCCCTCGGTCCCGGCCCCCGGTGGGCGGAGCCGTTCGCCAGTCGACCCGCGGGTTTCCGCAACAAGGCCAAGCTGGTCGTCGGCGGTCACCGCGGCGCGCCGACCGTCGGCATCCTGGACCGCGGCGGTCGGGGCGTCGACCTGCGGCACTGCGGGCTGTACGAGGACGGGCTGGCCGAGGTGGTCGAGCAGGTGCCCGCGCTCGTCGGGGAGCTCGGCCTGGTGCCGTATGACGTGCCGCGGCGCAGCGGTGAGCTCAAGCACGTGCTCATCACCCACTCCCCCGCCGGTGAGCTGATGGTCCGGTTCGTGCTGCGCTCGCCCGGTCAGCTCGGCCGGATCAGGCGCGGGCTCCCGGCCCTGCGGGACCGGTGGCCCACCGCCCGGGTCGTGTCGGTGAACCTGCAGCCGGCCCACGCCGCGGTCCTCGAGGGACCGGAGGAGATCGTGCTCACCGAGGACCAGGAGCTCCCGATGGTGGTGAACGACGTCCGACTGCGGCTGCGGGCGCGCTCCTTCTTCCAGACCAACACCGCGGTGGCGGCCGGGCTCTACCGCCAGGCGCGGGAGTGGATCGACGAGGTCGACCCGCCGTCGTTGTGGGACCTCTACTGCGGGGTCGGGGGCTTTGCGCTGCATGCCCTGCAGCGGCCGGACGCGTCTGCCCGCGACGTGCTCGGCGTGGAGGTGTCCCCCGAGGCGGTGGAGAGCGCCCGCGCTGCCGCCGCCGACCTGCCCGGCGCGAGCCGGTTCGTGGCCGGCGACGTGATAGCCCACCTGCAGACCTCGCCGTCCCC
The DNA here is from genome assembly GCF_023015765.1 of Ornithinimicrobium sp. F0845. Lineage (GTDB taxonomy): Bacteria > Actinomycetota > Actinomycetes > Actinomycetales > Dermatophilaceae > Ornithinicoccus. Next base: position 54,104 of record NZ_JALKAL010000009.1, on the reverse strand, counting down.
GGACCTCGTCGTCGTCAACCCTCCGCGCCGGGGCATCGGCACCGACCTGGCGGCATGGCTGGAGGAGTCAGGCGTGGAGCACGTGCTCTACTCCTCCTGCAACGTCGACTCGCTCGCGGGTGACCTGGCGCGCATGCCGTCCCTGGTCCCGGTCCGGGCCCGCCTGTTCGACATGTTCCCGCAGACGCCTCACCTGGAGGTGCTCACGCTGCTGCACCGTGCCGGCTGACCCACCCGGCCCAGGTCCTCGGGGGACGCGTCTCGGCGGGGTGCCCGACGTCATACTGGCTCGGCCACCTGGACCAGCAGGGTGCGGCCGGCCAGACCGACCGCCCGGCACAGGCTCGCCCGGAACTCCTCGCGGAGGAGCGGTGTGTCGCGCAGGTGCCAGAGCACCTCGCTGTTGACCCACGCCGCGTCCCGGGCCCGTCCGATGCTCCACGACCCGACCAGTGTCAGCAGCGGCGTGAGCTCCTGATCCACGGCCAGCACCAGGCCGTCCAGGAAGGACTGGCGCACCTCCTCGTGCACCTCCGCGAGGAGGGAGGTGACCTTCTGGTAGTCCGCGCGGACCCCGCGGCTCGACGGCGACAGGCCGAGCTGCTCGCAGGTGGTGATCACCGCCACGGCCAGGTCGTGGTTGATGTGGGCGTTCATCCCCGCGATGGCGAACTGGATGGGCGCCAACGGCACCGATCGGCTCGCGAAGACCGGCTCCCAGCAGTCCGGGATGGCTCTGCCCTCCGCGTCCGCCTGCACCGTGTCCAGGTAGAGATGGGCGAAGACGATGTCGAGGCGCTCCATGAACCGGTCGTTCTCGAAGTAGCCCTCGTTGAGCCGCTGCTCGACGAGCTCGGTGACCTGGAGGTACATCCGGTTGAACTGCCAGACACCATCGCCGTGGTCGAGCTCGTCGCTGAGGTCGCGGAGTGCGGAGACGACGGCCGGGACGCTGGGGAGCTGGTGCGGCGGCACCGGGGTCGTGGCGGGCCGGCGGGGCGGCAACCCCACGGCACCGCGCAACCGGTCGAGGAGGTCGAGGAAGCCCATGGACGATTCGACCACCGATCGCCGGTCGGCGGCAAGGGGTCGAGACGCCGGTCCGGACGTGCGACATCGCACCAGCGGTCCTACGGTGGGAACCATGGTCACGAAGGGTCTGCCTACTGCAGCCATGCTCCATGACCTGGTGGACGACGTCCTGGATGGGGAGTGGCCCGATGGTCAGGGGTCCGTCGACGCGTTCCTGGACCGTCTCGCGCTCTCCCGGGGCGACACGGCACCCGGGCACACCGGGCAGGCGTTTCGACTCACCGGCGAGCGGGACCTCGCCGCGGACTACCTCATCGTGCACGAGTTCCGCAGCTCGCTGGTCGGCATCCACGCCCTGGCCAACGGCTCCGCCGGCGACGTGCTCCAGGTCTACGAGGACGCCGCCGGTGAGCTGGAGGACCAGCACGGTCCTCCGGAGAAAGCCTATGACCGGCGGCGCCCCCCGAGCGAGGTGTCGCACTGGGTGGTCGGACCCGCACGGGTCAGCCTGTTCTGCCATGCCGACCACAACTCCCCCGCCCGCACCATCCAGCTGGCGATCGAGCACATCGAGCGGTCCGCCTTCGCGGACGAGCACGGCTGAGCCGACGAGCACGGCTGAGCCGCGCGCTCGGCGCGGTCAGGAGGCCCGCCGCTCCCAACCCATCAGCGTGGCGCGATACGACGTGCCCGCGTAGACGAAGTCCGGCACCAGGTCGCGGAACCCGATGCGCCGGTAGAGCATGCGCGCCCGGCCGTCGGGGTCGGTCGCGAGCAGCGCCCGTTGGTGGGGCATCTCGGACAGTTGTCGGCTCAGCAGCGCCGAGCCGACGCCCAGCCCCTGCGCCTCTGGTGTCACCTGGAGCTCCACCAGCTCGAAGGCTTCGGTCAACCAGTGACCATGACCCGCGGCGCGCACCGGACCTTCGATCTGCTGGGGCCACCAGTGCCCGAGCTGCAGGTCGAAGCCGTAGAGGAAGCCCACGGTGTCCTCGCCGCGCGAGGCGACGAGGACTGTTGCGCCGTCATACTCCCCGACACACCGCCGGAACGTGGACTCGAAGTGATCCACCGGCTCGGCCTCGCGTCTCATGGCACGGCCGTAGATCCCGGCCAGCCGGGGCGCGAGCTCGAGGGCCTCGGGACGCCGCAACCTCCGGATCGTGTGGGGCAAGGGCTCCTCAGCCGCCGGCGAAGGGTGGCAGGACGTCGACCACCGAGTCCGAGGTGAGCCGGGTCGCCGGGTCCGAGACATGACGTCCCTGGTGCAGCAACGAGCTGCGCCGCAGCACCTCGGCGAGCGTGGTGCCGTGCGAGGCGGTGAGCTGGCTGACCAGCTCCTGCACGTTGCCTGCGCTCACCTGCTCCTGCTCCGTCCCGGCTGCCTCAGCAGCTGCGGCGAAGTAGCGAACGGTTGCCATCTGAGCCTCCTGTGGTCTAGTGGCCATCCTCTCAGACGCAACAGTGCCCATCACTCCTGGCCACCACGTCCGTCGGTGAGCCGTGCCTGCCAGGCCGCGTGGTCCTCCCACGTGTCGATGTCTCCCACACCGACGACCGCTGCGTCGGCCACCGTCAGCCCGCTCACGAGGCGTCGCACCGAGATGTCGTGTCCCGTGCCGAGAGGCTGCAGCGCTGCCGTCAGGGCCGAGGTGCGGTAGGCGGCGAGGAGCCACTGCGGGTGCCCCTCGTCGTCGTGCGGGCACACGAGGTCGGTGGTCGGTCCGGCCCCGGCCGCTGCCGCGAGCAGAGCCGTGACCGCCTGACCGGCCCCGGGCTGGTCGACCGCCAGCACGAGGGTCCAGTCCGGGCGGGCGGCTACCGGGCGGGCGGGTGCCCGGCCTGCGGTCGGGCCCGTGGTCGTGGCCAGCGCGCGCAGCCCCGCGGCGATGCCGGCGACGGGGCCTCCGCCGGGTGGGTCCTCGACGGTGCGCAGCACCCCGTCGGGCACTGTGGTGTCGCCCACCACGACCACCCGCCTGGCCCGGCCTGTCCCCTCCAGGACCCGGTCCAGCAACGGTCGACCCCCCACCTCCAGAGACGCCTTGTCGACGCCGCCGAGGCGCGTCCCCCCGCCGCCCGCCAGGACGATGACGTCGTGCGCATCCTCCGTGGGTGGGACGTCGAGGGAGGGGACGTCCTGGGGCGGGCCGTCAGGGGTGCTCGCGCCGTCGGGGCCGCCGGCACGGGTGTGGGGCTCCACGAAACTCCTGTCAGTACCTGGGGAGGGTCGGGTCGACGTGGTCGATCCAGCCCAGGATCCCGCCGGTCATCACGCGCACGTCCGGGTGGCCCAGGTGCACCAGGTGCCGGGCCGCGCGCCCGGCACGCGGTCCCACCTTGCAGTAGAACACCACCGGCTGGTCCCGGACCTGCGACAGGTCGTCCCAGGTGAGCACCTCGCCGACCGGCACGGTGCGTGCCCCGGGGACGGTGCCCAGGGCGTGCTCCCCCGGCTCCCGGACGTCGATGACCTGGAGCCCGTCCACCTGGTCGCGCACCTCCTCGGGGGACATCTCCGGGATCGCGACGACCTCGCGGCTCTCCCCCGCCTCGGGCATCCAGCCCCGCCCGGCGCCCTGGGGGTCGTGTTCGGGGGCGTCACGCGGGCGGAGCGGGACCTCCCGGGTGCGCTGGGTGAGGGCGTCGAGCAGCAGCACCCGCCCGACCAGCGGCTCGCCGGTGCCAGTGATCAGCTTGACCGCCTCCGCCGCCATGATCGAGCCGACCTGGCCCACCATCGCACCGAGCACGCCGGCCTCGGCACAGCTCGGCACGTCCTCCGGGCGGGGCGGGACGGGGAACAGGTCCCGCAGTTGGACCGCGGCCTCGCCCGCAACCGCCGCCGGCAGGAAGGTGGTGATCTGGGCGTCGAACCGGAGCACCGCGGCCCACACCAGCGGGATCCCCAGCGCGACGGCCGCGTCGTTGACCACATATCGGGTGTCGAAGTTGTCGCTGCCGTCGAGGACGAGGTGGTGCCCAGCCAGGACCTCCCGGGCGTTGCCCTCGTCGAGGTGGTCCCGCACACCCGTCACCGACACCGTCGGGTTGAGGTCACGGACCGCGCGGATCGCGCTGTCCACCTTGGGGCTGCCCAGGTCCTCGACGCGGTGGATCACCTGTCGCTGTAGGTTGGTGAGGTCGACCTCGTCGTCGTCGATGACCGTCAGGTGGCCCACGCCGGCGGCCGCCAGGTAGAGCAGCGCCGGGGACCCGAGCCCGCCCGCACCGACGATGGCCACCCTGGCGTTGACCAGCCGCTTCTGCCCCTCGAGGCCGATGCCCGGCAGCAGCAGGTGCCTGGAGTAGCGGCTCAGCTGGTCCGGAGACAGGGCGTCCACGGGGTCGACCAGGTCAGCCAACCTTCTCCCAGCCTCGCTTGGGGGCGCGGGTCCCGGTCGCCGAGCCCGGCCGGGCGTCCCGGCTGCGGTAGACGATGTAGGGCCGCGTGAAGTAGCCGATCGGAGCGCTGAAGACGTGGACCAACCGGGTGAAGGGCCACATCGCGAAGAGCAGGAACGCAAGGATCGCGTGCAGCTGGAAGCCCAGCGGCGCGGCCGGGACGTCGCCGCCACCGGCCATCAGCGTGGCGTCCGGCTGGAACCAGAAGATCGACCGGAACCACGGGGAGACGCCGTCGCGGTAGTTGTACTCGCCGCCGATCGTGAAGATGCCCCCGGCGATGGTGTTCCAGATCCCCAGGAAGATCACCAGGGCCAGCACGGCATACATCGCCTTGTCGTTGACGGTCGTCGCCGAGAAGACCGGCCCGACGGTGCGCCGGCGGTAGATCAGGATGGTCAGCCCGACGACGGCCGCGATGCCGGCCGGGATGCCGCCTGCCATGGCGATGATGTGGTACATCTCGTGGCTGATGCCGATCCGGTCGGTCAGGCTCTGCGGGATGATCAGCCCCATGAAGTGTCCGACCGCCACGCCCAGGATGCCGAAGTGGAACAGCGGGCTGCCGATCCGCAGCAGCTTGCTCTCGTAGAGCTGGGAGCTGCGCGTCGTCCACCCGAACTTGTCGTAGCGGTAGCGCCAGATGTGTCCGACGACGAAGATCGCCAGGCAGATATAGGGGAAGATCACCCAGAGGAAGGTGCTCATCGGGGGGCTCCTACGGGGATAGTCGGGCCGAGAGTATGACGTGAGTCGGCTGGCGTGGCCGCGTCGCCGCAGGCGGAGGGCGGCGGGGCTCCCCGGGTGAGCTCGTCCAGGGCCGGGTCCATCGCGTAAGGGGCGTTCAGCGCCTGGTCGTCGAGGCCGACCGTCTCCTGCGGCGGGCCCTGGGCGATGAGCCGGGCCAACGCCTCGTTGTCATCACCCTGGAGCTCGGGCAGGGTCACCCGCACCGCCTGGACGACGTCGACCCACGGCGACTCGCGCCGCAGGAGGGCGCGCCGGAGGAGCTCGAGGCCGACCCGGTGGTCGTTGAGCAGCTTCCAGGCGGCCTCCGGAGCGACCGTGGCGCCGAACTCCAGGACGACAGCCAGATGGTCGGGCAGCTCAGCGTCGTGATCAGAGAGCTCCACACCGTGCTGCCGGTAGAGCTGCTTGAACTGGACCAGCGCGACCCCCCGGTTGCGGGTGTCCCCGTGCAGGAAGTACGTCAGGTGCAGGGCGCACTTGCGGGTCACGTCGAAGGTGTCGACGTAGTCCTGCTGCAACTGGCCCAGGTCCGTCCCCTCGACGTGGTCGAGGAACCGCCCCAGGGGGGTCGAGAGCTGCTCGGGCAGTCCAGCGGTGACCTCCCGCAGCACCGGCAGGCGCTCCAGGAGCCCCGGCTCCGGGTAGTCCAGGAGCAGCGAGCACAGCTGCCAGGCATCGGCCTGCACCCGGGACTCGAGCTGGGAGGTGGTGCGCCGGTGGCGCCGCCAGGGCAGCATCAGGTGACCTTTCCGTCCGACCCGGCGGTGTTGTCGGGCCGGGCGTGAGGTCCGTCGAGCTGCGCCGCCTCGTCGATGGTCTGGACCGAGGCGTCCTTGCCGCTGTCGGGGAACATCCCGGCAGGCACACCCTTGCCGTCCCAGTTCAGGAGGTTGACCCGGCCCCTCTTGGACCCCCCGGACAGCAGGGCGTCGGAGGTCTGGCGCTGCTGCAGCATCCGGAAGTTCTCGACGGCGACCGGCGTGGTGCCGCCGCGCCCGGACCCCTCGCCGAACGGGCCGGAGAGCTCCATCAGCTCGTCGTCGTAGCCGCTGACCGGGCAGTCCGTGGCCGTCTCCTCGAGCGCGTGGGCCTCCTCGCCGTGGGCGGTCGGGATGACGTAGCGCTCGTCATACTTGGCGATCGCCAGCAGGCGGTACATCTCATACATCTCCTCTTCGGTCATGCCGACCGACTCGGGGATGTGTGCCTGTGGGTCGCGTCCCAGGTTGATGTCCCGCATGTAGGAGCGCATCGCCGCCAGCTTGCGCAGGACCAGGTCGACCGGGGCGGGGTCACCTGCCGTGAACAGGTTGGCGAGGTACTCGACGGGGATCCGCAGCGCGTCGATCGCCGCGAACAGGTTGCGGCTGTCCTCGGCGTCGTAGCCGGTGTCCTTGATCACGTCGACGACCGGTGACAGCGGCGGGATGTACCAGACCATCGGCATCGTGCGGTACTCCGGGTGCAGCGGCAGGGCCACCTTGTACTCGCTGATCAGCCGCCAGACCGGCGACCTCTTGGCCGCCTCGATCCAGTCCCCCGGGATCCCGGCGCGCTCGGCCTCGCGCTGGACGGCCGGGTCGTGGGGGTCCAGGAAGACCGACCGCTGGGCCTCGTAGAGGTCATGGTCGTCCTCCACCGACGCGGCCTCGAGGACCTTGTCCGCGTCGTACAGCATGAGCCCGATGTAGCGCAGCCGGCCCACGCACGTCTCCGCGCAGACGGTGGGGATCCCGACCTCGATGCGGGGGTAGCAGAAGGTGCACTTCTCGGCCTTGCCGGTCTTGTGGTTGAAGTAGACCTTCTTGTAGGGGCAGCCGGTGACGCACATCCGCCAGCCACGGCACTTGTCCTGGTCGACCAGGACGATCCCGTCCTCCTCGCGCTTGTAGATCGCTCCGGAGGGGCAGGACGCGGCGCAGCTGGGGTTGAGGCAGTGCTCGCAGATGCGCGGCAGGTAGAACATGAAGGTCTCGTCGAACTCCATCTTGACCTTGTCCTCGATGCCCTTGATCATCGGGTCCTTGGCCGCGTGCTGCTTGCTCCCGCCGAGGTCGTCATCCCAGTTGGCGGACCACTCGACGTTCATCTGCTCGCCGGAGATGAGCGAGTGCGGCGTGGCGACCGGGAAGTGCTCCTGGGCCGGTGCGTTGAGCAGCGTCTCGTAGTCGTAGGTCCAGGGCTCGTAGTAGTCCTGGATGGAGGGCATCTTGGGGTTGGAGAAGATGTTGAGCAGCTTGTTCAGCCGCCCGCCGGCCTTCAGCTTGAGCCGCCCTGCCGGCGTGCGCACCCAGCCGCCCTTCCACTCCTCCTGGTCCTGGTAGCCGCGCGGGTACCCCAGCCCGGGGCGCGTCTCGACGTTGTTGAACCAGACGTACTCCATGCCGCTGCGGTTGGTCCAGGCCTGTTTGCAGGTGACCGAGCAGGTGTGGCACCCGATGCACTTGTCCAGGTTCATGACCATGGCCATCTGTGCCATGACTCTCATCTAGAAACTCCTTGGTCCGGGGTCTGTGCGCAGTTTGGGGTCCACGGGGGCGGAGCCTCCGTGTGTGCGGTCTAGTAGGTCACCGGCGCGGTGCGCTTGCGGATGGTGGTGACCTCGTCCCGGTTGTTGCCGGTGGGCCCGATGTAGTTGAAGAAGTAGGCCAGCTGGGCGTAGCCCCCGATCAGGTGGCTGGGCTTCATCAGGATCCTGGTGAGGCTGTTGTGGATGCCGCCGCGCTTGTTGTCGGTCTCGGTCAGCGGCACGTCGATCAGGCGGTCCTGGGCGTGGTGCATGAAGACCGTGCCCTCGGGCATCCGGTGACTGACGATCGCCCGGGCCGCCACGACACCGTTGCGGTTGACCGCCTCGATCCAGTCGTTGTCGAGCACCCCGATCTTCTCGGCGTCCACGTCGGACATCCAGATGGACTGCCCACCGCGGGACAGGGACAGCATGAACAGGTTGTCCTGGTACTCGCTGTGGATCGACCACTTGTTGTGCGGGGTCAGGTAGCGCACCGAGACCCCGAGCTCACCGGTCGCGCCGATCTCGGGCTCGCCGAACAGCTTGGTCATGTTCAGCGGCGGTCGGTAGGTGGGCAGCGCCTCCCCCATGCCGAGCATCCAGTCGTGGTCGACGTAGAACTGCTGACGGCCGGTGAGGGTGTGGAAGGGCTTGGAGCGCTCGATGTTGATCGTGAACGGGGCGTAGCGCCGACCGCCGGCCTCGGAGCCGGACCACTCCGGAGAGGTGATGACCGGCACCGGAGCCGCCTGCGTGTCGGCGAAGCTGATGATCTTGCCCTCGTGCTCGGCGGCCAGGTCGTGCAGCTGGATGCCGGTGCGCTTCTCCAGGTCCTTGAAGCCCTGGGTGGCCAGGTGACCGTTCGTGGTGCCGGCCAGGTGCATGATCGCCTCGGCGACGTGCACGTCGGTGTCCAGCCGCGGCTGGCCGTCGGCCACTCCCCCGTGGACGGTGCCGTTGATGGTCCGGAGCCGTGCGACGAAGTCGGTCGGGTCGTACTTCACGCCCTTGGTGATCATCCCGACCTTCTCCAGGAGCGGGCCGATCGCGGTCATCTTGGCGTAGACCTGGGTGTAGTCGCGCTCGACCGCCACCAGCGCGGCCATCGTCCTGCCGGGGACCGGCTCGACCTCCCCGGTCTTCCAGTCCTGCACGACACCGTGCACGGTGGCCATCGCCTCGGGCGTGTCGTGCCACAGCGGCTTGGCCACCACGTCGGTCCGGGTGCCCAGGTGGTCCTGCGCCAGCTCGGAGAACTTCTTGGCGATCTCCTTCCAGGCGTCCCAGTCGTTCTTGCTCTGCCACGGCGGGGCGATGGCCGGGTTGAACGAGTGGATGTAGGGATGCATGTCGGTGGTGTTGATGTCGTGCTTCTCGTACCAGGTCGCCGCCGGCAGCACGACGTCGGACAGCAGCGTGGAGCTCGTCATCCGGAAGTCGATGGTCATCAACAGGTCGAGCTTGCCCTCGGGCGCCGTCTCCGGCCAGGCCACCTCGCGCGGTCGCTTCTCCTCGGGGGCCTCGGCCGCCTTCACGGCGTTGGTCGTCCCGAGCAGGTGCTTGAGGAAGTACTCGTTGCCCTTGGCCGAGGAGCCGAACAGGTTGGCCCGCCAGAGGGTCAGCACCCGCGGCCAGTTCTCCTCCGCCTCCGGGTCCTCGACGGCAAACCGCAGCGAGCCCTCCTTGAGCTGCTGCACGACATACTCCTTGACGTCGGTGCCGGCCTCGGCGGCCTCGTCGGCCAGGGCGAGGCTGGACCGGTCGAACTGCGGGTAGGACGGCACCCACCCGAGGCGGACCGCCTGGGTCAGGACGTCCATCATGGAGCGGCCCTGGAAGGCACCGGTGCCGGCTCCGACGTCGTCGGTGGTGAAGGTGTCGTAGCGGTACTGGCTGGTGTTGACGTACCAGTAGGCCGTCTGATTCATGTGCCGCGGCGGGCGCACCCAGTCCAGCGCGAAGGCCATGTGCTGGAAGCCCATGAGCGGGCGCACCTTCTCCTGCCCGACGTAGTGGGCCCAGCCGCCGCCGTTGCGCCCCTGGCAGCCGGTGATCGTGGTCAGCACCAGCATGGCGCGGTAGATCTGGTCGGAGTGGTACCAGTGGTTGGTCCCGGCGCCCATCAGGATCATGCCGCGACCGGTGGTGTCGATCGCGTTCTGGGCGAACTCACGGGCCAGCCGGGCGATCTGGTGCGAGGGCACCGAGGTGATCGCCTCCGCCCAGCCCGGGGTGGCCGGCACCGTCGGGTCCTCCAGGTCATCGGGCCACGCCCCCGGCAGGCCGGGCCGACCCACGCCGTAGTGTGCCAGCATCAGGTCCAGCACGGTCGTGAGAACGTGACCGCCGATGCGACGCACCGGGACCCCGCGCTGCTCGTAGGCGACCTGGTCACCGGTGTCGAAACGGGGCAGTCGGACCGGCACGGACTCCTCGGTGCGGCCGAACAGGGTCAGGGCGGGGTCGATGTCACCGAGCTCGAGGTTCCACCGGCCCTCCCCCTCGGGACCGAACCGGTGCCCGATGGAACCCTGCGGGATGGCCACGTCGTCCGTGCGGCTGTCCAGCACGGCCGTCTTCCACATCGCGTTCTCGGAGCCCGCCTCGGGGTGGCCCTCGAGGTCACCGGCCACGAGGAACTTGCCGGGCTCGAACGTGCCGTCCTCTCGCTCGACGAGACTGACGAGATAGGGCAGGTCGGTGAACTTCTTGGTGTAGTCGGCGAAGAAGTCGGCCTGCTGGTCGACGAAGAACTCCTTGAGGATGACGTGACCCATGCCCATCGCGAGGGCGGCGTCGGTGCCGGGAGCGGGGGCGACCCACTCGTCGGCGAACTTGACGTTCTCGGCGTAGTCGGGTGCCACCGCCACGACCTTCTGGCCCCGGTAGCGGGCCTCGGTCATCCAGTGGGCGTCCGGGGTGCGGGTCAGCGGGACGTTGGAGCCCCACATGATGAGGTACGCCGCGTCCCACCAGTCGCCCGACTCAGGCACGTCGGTCTGGTCGCCCCACATCTGCGGCGAGGCGTTGGGCAGATCGGCATACCAGTCGTAGAAGGAGAGCATGGGAGCTCCGATGAGCTCGTTGAACCGTGCCCCCGAGACGTAGCTGACCTGGGACATCGCCGGGATCGGGGAGAACCCGGCGATGCGGTCCGGGCCCCAGCGCTTGATGGTGTAGACGTGAGCCGCCGCGAGCAGCTCGACCGCTTCCTCCCAGGTCGCGCGGACCAGGCCGCCCCTCCCCCTGCCCGCCTTGTAGCGCCTGGCCTTCTCCTCGTCCTGGACGATGCTGGCCCACGCGACGACCGGGTCGCCATACTCCGCCTTGGCCTCCCGGAACATCTCCAGCAGCGCGCCGCGGACGTAGGGGTAGCGCACACGCGTGGGGCTGTAGGTGTACCAGGAGAACGCGGCGCCGCGCGGGCAGCCGCGGGGTTCGTACTCCGGCCGGTCCCCGCCGGTCGACGGGTAGTCCGTCTGCTGGGCCTCCCAGGTGATGATGCCGTCCTTGACGTAGACCTTCCACGAGCAGGAGCCCGTGCAGTTGACGCCGTGGGTCGAGCGGACGACCTTGTCGTGGCTCCACCGGTCTCGATAGAACGAGTCACCCTGACGGCCACCCTCGAGGGACAGCGTGCGCTGGTCCTCCGAGACCTTGCCGCGGGTGAAGAACCGGCGGGTTCCCACCAGCGCCGAGGACAGCGGGCCGTCCAGGCCGACCTCTTCGCTGGTGCGCGGACGTGCTGCGGTGTCGGTCATGTCTGCTCTCCACGATCGGGAAACGGGGTGGTGATGCTCAGGTGTGCCCTGCACGTGCGTTGGTCCACGAGGGGTTGCAGGTCCAGCTCGGCGCTCTCCTCGCCGAGCGCGTCGAGCGCGCCGCGCAGGAGACCCCGGTGCACCCCGCAGACCATCTGCGGGTTGTCCCTGGCCAGGGCCAGGAAGGGGCAGTCACGCAGGACGATGTCGACCTCGCGGGCGCCGGCCGCGGTGCGCACCGCCGGTGCGTGGCCCCAGCCGACGAGGAGGTCGATGACCGCGCCGACCTTGCCCAGCCAGGCGCCCGGGGTCGTCGCAGGCGTGCGCTCCCCCACCCGCGTGGCCAGCCGGGACACGTGGTCGCGGGCCCACTGTCTGCCGGACTGTTCCAGGACGGCGGGCGTCTGATCCAGGGGGCCGGAGTCGCCGGACTGGATGACGAGGTGGTCCGGCACGTCCGCCTGACCGGTGACCCGCTCGGGTGCGACAGTGCGGCCGACAATCTCCGACAGTGCGGCATAGGCCTGGAGCGCCTCGGGGTCGCTGGGGGCGCTGAGTCGCTGGCCGGGCACGGCATAGAGCTTGCGGGGACGCCCAGCCCCCGCCGGAGCTGCCTGGACGGAGGTGAGCAGGTCGGCGGCGACCAGCTGGTCGAGGTGGAAGCGCACCGTCGTCAGGTGCAGGCCGACGATGTCCGCGAGCTCCTGGGCGCTCAGTCCCCGCGCCCGGGCCGAGGTCTCCTCGGGATCCACCGGTAGGTCGGCGAGGTGCTCGTACAGCGCCCGGCGCACGTCGGAGCGCAGCAGGTCCAGCCCGTCACGCACTCCGTGCCTGGCCACGACCAACCCTTCCGACGGACATTTAACGGAACGTCTCCAGGTGACACCCTAGCGCGTTGTGTCCCTCCGCGACACCGGGACTCGCGAGTGTCTTGACCTGCGGTTTCCCTGGAAAGCAGGCCGTAGATTAGGGCACGTCCTCATGCCCTAAAACGTTCTCATCGACGGAGGACGCTTCCCACAAATGGAGGGTTTAGCGGAGAGGGCGGGAGGCGTGCCTATGGCTGAAAGATGCCTATGGCTGCGGGTCGCGGGCGTCGTAGGCGAGGAAGCCGCGTTGGGCCCGCGCCAGCAGCAGCATCGCGATGATGCAGGCCACGCCTCCCAGGACCAGGGCACCCCACTCGGTCCAGGCCCCGGCCACGGTGCCGGAGAGCAGCTCGCCGAGCCGGGGTCCGCCGGCCACCACGACGACGAAGATCCCCTGCAGCCGACCGCGCAGATGATCGGGCGTGGCCGACTGGAGGATGGTGTTGCGGAAGACCGAGGAGACCGAGTCGGCCGCGCCGGCCGCGGCCAGCCCCAGGCAGGCCAGCACGAGGGCCGTCCCAGGGCCGAAGAGGCGGCCCGACCCGAGCACCGCCAGGCCGACCAGCACGATGCAGGCGCCCCAGGCCACCACGGACCACACCACCGCCCGTCCCTGGTGGATGACGGTGCCGAGGGGTCCGGAGAAGAGCATCGCGACGACTGCGCCCACGGCCAGCGCGGCGGCGAGGATGCCGACGGTGGCCGCGCCGCCGGCCAGGGCAACAATCGCGATGGCCGGGAAGAGGGCGCGAGGCTGGGCGAGGATCATCGCGCAGAAGTCCGCCAGGAAGGTCATCCGCACGTTGGGTCGGGTGGCCAGGAACGTCAGGCCGTCGAGGACGCTGGACAACCCCGGGACCTTCGCCGGCCCGCTCTGCTCCGGTCGGATCGGCGGCAGGGTCCAGATCCCCAGCATCGCGGCGGTGAAGAGGATGACGTCCAGGGAGTAGGCCGTGACGTAGCCGCCGAACTGCACGATGACGCCCGCCAGGAGCGGGCCGACCGTCATCGAGATGTTCATCGAGGTGACGTTGAGGGCGTTCGCGGCCGGCAGCTGCTCCAGCGGCAGGATGCGGGGGTAGATCGAGGACCGTGCCGGCCCGATGACCGCGAAGCCGGCGCTGTGCAGGGCCACGAGTGCGTAGAGCACCCACACCTCGGTGTTGCCCAGCACCGCCTGGAGGACGTTGAGTCCGCCGGTCACCCAGAGGAGGACTCCGCCCACCAGGGCCACGGTGCGGCGGTCGTGGGTGTCCAGCACGGCCCCGCCGTAGAGCCCGAGCACCACGATCGGCACCAGCGCGTAGAGCCCCACGAGGCCGACGGCGAAGGACGATCCGGTCAGGTCGTAGATCTGCAGGGCGATGGCGGTGGTGGCGAGCTGGGCGCCGATGCCCGAGGTGACGGTGCCGAGGTAGAGGTAGCGATAGGGACGGGACTCCCGCAGCGGGGTGATGTCGAGCAGGACGCGGCGCACCGGGACATGCTGCCACCTCCTGCAGCCCGGATGCCGAGGGCCGGGTCGGCGAAGGAGGCCTCGTCCGCGGTCGCCAACCGCCCGCCCTTGGACCGTTCACGCAGGGGCACGCCGGAAGGGTGACGGGGCGCGCTCAGGCCTCCAGGGCCGCCTGCTCCTCTGCCTTGCGCCGGATGACCGTGATCGTGAGGGCCAGCGCCACGAGGGCGGTGGCCGCCAGGAGCAGCAGGCCCAGGGCGTAGGAGTCCGTGCGGCCGTAGATGTAGCCCATCAGCAGCGGCGGCAGGAACCCGCCGAGTCCGCCGCACGCACCCACGATGCCGGTCACGCCACCCACCCTGGCCGGTTCGGTGACCTTGGCGATGAGGGCGAACGTGGCACCGCTGCCAGCCCCCAGCGCGGCAGCCATACCCAGGAAGGCGAAGGTGCCGACGTGCTCCAGGATCGGGGTGAACGAGGCGATCGTCGCGCCGATCGCGACCGCGACGAAGCAGGCGGCGAGCACGTAGATGGCCCCGAACTTGTCCGCGAGCCACCCTCCGATCGGCCGGAAGATGACGGCGACGACCACGAATCCCGCCATCCGGTTCGACGCGTCGCCCGGATCAAGGTCGTAGGTGATCTTCAGGTAGGAGGGCAGGTAGACCGAGAAGGCGACATAGCCACCGAAGGCCACGGCGTAGAGGAAGGCCAGCAACCAGGTGATGGACAGCTTGGAGTTGGCCACCACCCGGCTGACCAGCGACCCCGGCGGCACCGTCCGTCCCGGCGCGTCGCGCATGATGAACCATGCGGCGACGGCGAAGACCGCCAGGCCGACGGCGGTCAGCAGGAACGGGAGGGTCTCGCTGGCCTCGTAGAGCGGCACGGTGGTCAGGGCACTGATGGCGGTGCCACCCATGCCGGCGCCGAAGATGCCGATCGCCAGTCCCCGCTGGCTGGGCGGGAACCAGGCGTTGACGAAGGGGACACCGATGGCGAACGCCGTGCCGCCGATGCCCAGGAAGAAGCCGGTGATCAGGAGCGCGGTGAGTGAGGACTGCCCCCCGAAACCGATGACGAGCACCGGGACGATGGTCGCCAGGGAGACGATCGGGAACATCACCCGCCCGCCGTACTTGTCGGTGAGGCCACCAACCGGGATCCGGCCCAGGGAACCGACGATGACCGGGACGGCGACGAGCAGGGCCACGTCCCCCTCCGTGATGTCGCCGAGCGTGCCCTCCTCTCGCCACAGGGGCCCGAGCGGGCTCAGGAGCGCCCAGGCCCAGAAGTTCACGGCGAAGCCGATCGTCGCCATGATCAGCATGGTCCAGGCCGTGCGGCTGGCGGTGGTCGTGGGTTTGTGCTCCGTGGTGCCCGGTGACGCGGACATCGCGCTCCTTCGTGTCGTGTGCGGAAACTGAGGAAACTCTGCTGGTCCTGCAAACACGTCAGCGCCGGTGAGGGTCGGCCGTGGCTGCGCTCAACTGCGGCCCGTCCCCTGCCCGTCACGCAGGTGCAGCCGGCAGGCGCCGGGTTCGCTGAACGCACGCAACTCGACCTCGGTGCTACCAGAACCGTACTGGTCGAGCGCCCCCTCTACCAGACCTTGGTGCACCTGGCAGATCACGTGCGGCATCTCCTCGGCCAGCTCCAGCAGTGGGCAGGTCCGCAGGGCGATCCCCTCGTCGGCCACAGCCTCGGTCTGCTCCGGCGACACCGGCGTGAACCCCAGGCGCGCCAGGAGCCGGACCACCAGGTCGATCGACGCCGCGTCCTGGGAGCTGGGTCCGGAAGACGGCGAGTCGGTCTGGGGTGACGCGGTTGTCCGGGGCTGCGCGGCCGCGAGCTGGGCCCCCCAGGCGCGGCCGATCTGCCGGGACTCCTCGGACGGGTCCGCCGAGCGGGAGGCGAGGTAGGTGGCGAAGGCCGTGGTCAGGCCGCGGTACTCGGTGAACGTGGGGTCGCTGACTCGCGGGGCCGCCCGGCCCTCGTCGGTGATCCGGTAGCGGTGCGCGGGCCTGCCGCGCCCGACGGGCGGCACGGTCTCCATGGCGACCAGCCCCGCCCCGACCAGGTCCTGGAGGTGGGCGCGCACCGTGTTGGCGTGGAGCCCCAACACGCCCACGAGGTCGGCGGTGGTGATCGGCCGGACCTGCTCCGCCAGGGCGGCGAGCACCCGCTCGGCGGGCGACTGGTCCGTCTCTCCCGACGGTCGCCAGGGCGCCGGGCCAAGCCGCGTCGATTTATCCACATCAGGAGTGTAATAATTGGGACATCCGATCCGCAAACCGAGGAGACCCCCCATCATGACCAGCGAGATCCCCGTCCAGGACGTGTCCGGCTGCGCGTGCGGTGAGCACGATGCGCAGGTGCCCGAGCTCGACGTCCGGGCCGTCCCCCACGCGATCCGCCACGCGACCGTGTTCGGCGCGCTGTCCGCCATCCGGGTCGGCGGTGCGCTGGACCTGGTGGCTCCCCACGACCCCAAGCCGCTGCTGGCCCAGATCGCTGACCGGGAGAACGGCGCGATCGACGTGGAGTATCTGGTGCCCGGCCCGGAGGCGTGGACGCTCCGCCTGACGCGCAGTCGCTGAACTAGCCTCGGTCCCACGGGGCCACTCCCCCACCCTCGCCACTGACGAAGGAGCGCCACCATGTGCTCGTACTGCGGGTGCCAGTCCATCACCGTCGTCGGCCGGTTCATGGCCGAGCACGACGAGATCATCAACGCCACCGGGGCGATGGTGCGAGCGGCCGCCACCGGTGACACCGCGGAGGTGAGGGAGACGGCGAAGGTCGTGGCACGCCTGCTCAACCCGCACACGCACGCCGAAGAGGTCGGCCTATTCAGTGTCATGCGAGAGCAGGAGGAGTTCACCGACCACATCGACGTGCTGTGCGGGGAGCACAGCACGCTGGACGAGCTGCTCGAGATCGTCGCGGCCGGTGACCTTGCCCGTGCGCCGGAGTTCGAGAAGGCACTCCGGACGCACATCGACAAGGAGGACAACGGCCTGTTCCCCGCGGCCGCCATGTCGCTGGACGGGCCGGAGTGGGAGCGGGTCGACGCGACGACGCCGGCCGCGGAGGCACCGGTGACCGACGGCCGCGGCCACCTCCTGCGCCCCGAGGAGCACGGCCACGACGACGGTCACCACCACGACCACGGGCACGACCACTCCCACGACCCCCACGGGGCGGGCCACCCGCACCCATGACCCAAGCCCCACCCGTGACCACGGCTCCCCCCGCCACGCCTGCGCCACGCCTGGCCCGCCCGGGCCGCTTCCTGTTGCTGGCCGGGGGTGGCGTGTGCCTGCTCGCGGGGCTCGATGCCAGCCTGCTGCTGCTCGGGCTCCCGGCCCCGGTGTCCCTGGCCCGCCTGGCCGACCTGCACGGGATCCTCATGGTGCTCGGCTTCCTCGGCACGGTCATCGCCCTTGAGCGCGCGGTCGCGCTGCGGCGGCGGTGGGGTCTGCTCGCGCCCGCCTGCCTGGGCCTGGGCGGGATCGCCCTGCTCTCCCCGGCTCCCCTCGTCGTCGGGCAGGTCCTGCTGGTGGTGGGGTGCCTGGCCCTGACCGCCGTCTACGCCGCGCTCTGGCGACGCGCCCAGGAGGTGACGGTCCTGGTGCAGCTGCTCGGCGCCATACTCGCCGGCTGCGGCGCCGCCCTCTGGGGCCACACCGACGTGGCCGTCGTCCTGCCCTGGCTGGTGGCCTTCCTGGTGCTGACCATCGCCGCCGAGCGTGCCGAGCTGGCCCGGCTCGCGATGCCCTCCGGAGCGGGTGAGCAGCTCCTTGCCCTGTCCGGCCTGCTCACTGTCGGGGTGACGCTCAGCCTGCTGTGGCCGACGTTGGGCGGGCCGGTGTTCGGCCTCGGCCTCCTGGCGATCACCGCCTGGCTGTCCGTGCACGACGTCGCCCGGCGCCTCATCCACTCCAGCGGGTTGCCGCGGTTCAGTTCCGCGGCGCTGCTGCTCGGCTACGGCTGGCTGGGGCTGGCCGGTGCCCTGTGGGCTCTCGGGGCGGTCCCCGACGCGGGCGGCGGCCCGCTGGCCAACCATCCCGCGGCCTACGACACCGTCGTTCACGCCACCTTCCTCGGGTTCGCGATCTCTATGGTGATGGCCCACGCGCCCGTCATCCTTCCGGCGGTCCTGTCGGTCCGGCTCCCCTACCGTCTCGTCCTGTGGGCACCCTTGGCGGTGCTGCACACCGGGCTGCTGATCCGCGTCACCGGCAACCTGCTCGGCGGCGGGGACCCCCTCGTCTATCAGGTCGGCTCCGTCCTGACCATCGTCGCGGTGCTGCTCCTGGTGCTCACCGCCGTCTATCTGGTGGCCACCTCATGAACCCCGCCCCGTCCTCCGCCCCCACGACGAAGCGCCCGGAGCGGGCACAGGCCCGCGGCCGCTGGGCGCTGCGCGACTACCCGGCGCTGTGGTGGATGGTGATGGCCGTCGGCGTCGCACTGATCCATCAGTGGGTCCCCGACGCCACCTGGCTGATGGTGCACCTGGTGCTGCTCGGGGCGCTGACCCACTCGATCTTCGTGTGGAGCACCCACTTCGCCCAGGCCCTGCTCAAGACGCCCGAGGCGCTCGACCCGAGGTCACGGCAGAGCCTGCGCCTGGCCCTGCTGTTCGTTGGCACGGCACTGGTCATGGTGGGCGTGCCGACGGCCCAGTGGTGGCTCGTCGTGCTCGGCGCCGTGCTCGTCTCGGCCGCCGTCGTCTGGCACGGCCTGATGCTCTGGCGCCGCCTGCGGAACGCTCTCCCCGGTCGCTTCCGCATCACGATCCGCTACTACCTGGTGGCCGCAGTCAGCCTCCCCGTCGGCATCGCCTTCGGTGCGGCGCTGGCCCTCGGCCTGAGCCAGACCTGGCACGACCGCCTGCTCACCGCACACATGATGACCAACCTGCTCGCCTGGGTCGGGCTGACGGTCACCGGCACGCTGGTCACCCTGTGGCCGACGATGCTGCGCACGCCGATGGACCCCCGGGCCGAGTCCCTGGCCCGGCAGGCGCTGCCCGTGCTGGTCGCGGCGCTGGTCGTCGTCAACAGCGGGGCGCTCGCCGGGCTCCGTCCGGTCACCGTCTCGGGTCTGGTCCTGTATGCCGCGGGGCTGGTCTGGTGGGGACGGGCCCTGTGGGCGCCGGCCCGTCGCCGGCCGCCGAGCGAGTTCGCCACCGCCTCCGTGGCGTGCGCCCTGGGGTGGCTCTCCGTCGGCCTCGTCACCACGACGGTCCTCGTGGCCCGAGGCGGCGTCAGTGACCGCGTCGGACTCCTGGCCTCGATCTTCGTGGTGGGCTTCGCCGCCCAGGTGCTCCCCGGTGCCCTGTCCTACCTGATGCCCACGGCGCTCGGTGGTGGCCCGTCGGTCGTGCGAGCGGGTCAGGCCGTCTTCAACACCCTCGCCGCGCTGCGGCTGGTGATCATCAATGTCGGCCTGGTCGTCTGCCTGGCACCGGTGCCCAGCCTCGTGCGCGTCGTCGTGTCGGTCCTGGTCCTCGTGGCGCTGGCCTCGTTCCTGCCCCTCATGGTGAGGGGGATCATCACCTCCGTGCGGGCTCGTCGTGCGCTCGCGGGGGGACTGCCGCCGATCGACCGCTCGGCGCGGGTCGATCGACCGTCCTCGTCGCTGACCCTCGCGCAGGTCGTGGCGGGTGCCTCCGCCGTGCTCGTCGCGATCACCGTCGGCGTGGGGCTGGACCCGGTCGCCGCCGGGATCGGGGCGTCCACGAGCGCGGCACCCCAGGACACCTCGGTCGTGGCCACGGGCGAGACCACGAGGGTCGAGGTCTCGGCCGCGGGGATGACCTTCACCCCCGACACGGTCACTGTGCCGCTCGGCAACCGGCTGGTCATCGACCTGGTCAACGACGACCCGTCGACCACCCACGACCTGGCCATCGCCGGCCAGAAGACGCCACGGCTGGGGCACGGGGAGCACGCGGAGATCGTCATCGACGTGGTCACCGGCCCGCTCGAGGGCTGGTGCACGATCGTCGGCCACCGCCAGAGCGGGATGACCTTCGACGTGCAGACCACCGGCGGGACGCCCGCCGCTGGGACCGACACCGGCGACGACGCCGGCCCCGGGGAGGCACCCGCGGACGGCACCGCTGGCAGCAGCACCGGCGGGTCCCACACCGACCACGGCAGCGGCCCGCTGCTCACGGACGACCCGCCCCCCGTCATACTGCCCGTCGACCCCGTGCTCGCGCCGGCCCCGGACGCCACCACCCACCGGATCACGCTGACCGCCCAGGAGGTGCCGCTGGAGGTCGCCCCCGGCCTCTGGCAGCAGCGGTGGACCTTCAACGGCCAGGCACCCGGCCCGACCCTGCGCGGCAAGGTCGGCGACGTCTTCGAGATCACGCTGGTCAACGACGGGACGATGGGTCACTCCCTGGACTTCCACGCCGGGGCGCTGGCCCCGGACGAGCCGATGCGCACGATCCCGCCGGGTGAGTCCCTGGTCTACCGGTTCACCGCGACGAGGTCGGGCATCTGGATGTATCACTGCTCGACCATGCCGATGTCCTCCCACATCGCCGCGGGGATGACCGGCGCCGTCATCATCGACCCGCCCGACCTGCCCGAGGTGGACCGGGAGTTCCTCCTGGTGCAGACCGAGGTCTACCTCGACTCTGTCGCGACCTCGGCGGAGGAGGCGACCGAGGTCAACGCGGACAAGATCGCCGCCGAGCAACCCGACCTGGTGGTCTTCAACGGCATCGCCAACCAGTATGACGAGCACGTGCTGGAGGCGAGGGTCGGCGAGCGGGTGCGCATCTGGGTGCTCGACTCCGGACCCAACCGTCCCAGCAGCTTCCATGTCGTCGGTGGGCAGTTCGACACGGTCTACCAGGAGGGGCGCTGGGTGCTGGGTTGCCCCGACGAGGAGGGCGATCCCACGGGCGGCAGCCAGGTGCTGGGGCTGCTGCCCGCCCAGGGAGGCTTCGTCGAGCTGGAGATGCCGGAGGCGGGTCACTACCCGCTGGTGTCCCACCTGATGATCGACGCCGAGCGCGGCGCGCACGGGATCCTCCGGGTGACCGAGTAAGTCGTCAGGTGGCTGCGGGACCGACTCAGCCGGGCAGCGGGATCGCCGCGGTCGGGTCACCGAGCAGCACCGTGCTGGCGCGGTCGTAGGCCGTGGCCTTGCTGTAGGTCGCCAGGTCGAGGGCGTTGGTCGCCCCGTCGTTGAAGTCCCTCAGCTGGCGACCGTGGTTGACCAGCAGCGAGCCGATGGGGTCGTAGTAGCCGGCCATGGCCAGGCCGACGGGCTGGCCACCGCAGATCCCGTCGTAGACCGCGCGCCGCAGGCTGGAGGTCAGGTCCTGGCGGGTGGAGGGGAACTCCATCGTCCAGTTGAAGGTCGGCTCGACCTGACCGATGAAGGCCCGCAGCGGCCTGGTCGCTCCCAGCAGGGCCCGGGGGGTCGGCGCGGTCTGCGCCCCGAGGCGCGCGACCTCGGTGAGCACCCGGCCGACCGATCCGGACGCGGCAAAGAGTCCCTCGTAGGCGGAGGGCTGGTCGGCCCCCGCCGAGCAGCACGCCTGCGCGAACCAGACCGCGCCGTCGGGCGACCATGCCTTGATCAGGGTCGCCGGATCGACGACCTGCTGTGAGCCATCCACGAGCCAGCCCAGCTCGCGCTGCATCGCCTCCGGGTCGCTGAGCGGGCCCGTCTTGCCGTGGCTGGTGGTGACCACGAGGGCGGGCCGCAGCTCGGCCAGGGCGGCCGCGAGCGCCGCCCCGGAGGCGTCTGCCTCGGACCCGTCGATGAACCGGGCGCCGGGCATGTCGCCGTCGTCCTTGAGCTGGGCCCACAGCGCCGCCCCGATGACCTCCCTCATCAGCGTGGTGATGTCGCCCCCACCGTGGTCGACCGACCAGACCAGCGGCGCGGCATACTGCGCCTGGGAGTCGGCCCACCCGGACTGGAGCGCGGTGACATAGTTGCCCAGCCCCTCCTCGTCCAGGTCGAGGCGACCGACGTGGCGGACCGGGTTGAGGGCGTACTGGACCTGCCAGGGCACCTCCGCCGGCGACGCGGCGATCAGGAGGTAGAGCGGCAGCTCCTTGGGCCCCATCCCCTGCGGCGAGGCAGCGGTGAAGAGGTCACCCTCGCTGGCATAGTCACGCAGCACCCACTGGGCCAGCGAGGTGCCCGGGCGGTAGCGCAGCACCTTGCCGCCCCGCGCTCGCACAAGGTCCCGGATCGGCTCGGGTGCGTCATCGGCCGTCCGCAGGGCGGCGGGCTCCAGCCCCTCCGGCTCGGGCAGGATGACCCCCCAGCCGATCCTGGGGTTGGCCCAGTCCGTGGGGTCGGCAGCCGTCGGCACCAGCTGACGCACCCCGAACTCGGCGGTGCCGACGGTCCAGCGGCCGAAGGTGTCGGCGAAGGTCCCGGTGGCCGGGCCCTCGTCGGTGAACGCGTTGGCGCGGACGGAGAGATCACGCAGCGGCGTGGGGGCTGGCGTCGCGCTGCTCACGGTGACCGCCGACCGTCCAGGAGCGCCTGCAGGCGGGCGATCTCCTGATCGATGTGGGCCAGCATCTCGGGGTCGCCGGCGGCCTCCACCTGAGCCCGCAGACCGGTGAGTGCGCGAACGCTCAGGGCCAGGGAGCGGCTCGACTCCCCCGCCTCGGGCGGCGGCTGCTCCGCTCCCCCGGCTCCGGGCTGCCCGTCGAGCGGTGGGCGCACGCGGTCCCCGGGACCGGGTGCGGGGGCTGCGGGATCCGGTGCCGGAGGTGGTGGCTGCACGGCGTCCGGCGGTGCCTGCCCAGGGTCCGGCGGCGGTGGCCCGTCGGGCGCGGGCGGCACAGGCGCGGGCGGCACCGGTGCTGACGGCGCAACGGGCTGCACCTGGAAGCTGGCGGGCCGGCTGTAGACCACGGGCAACGTCCACTCCTTCTTGGTGCCCCGCTGGGCGTCCAGCGGCTCGTACTGCTCGGCGATCTGCTCCCGTGCGCTGACCACCAGCCGGGCCCAGTCGACCGGGTCGGCCGACCGCTCCGGGTCGAGCAGCCGGTTGACCTCGGGGAGCAGCTGGTCGTAGAAGGCCCTGGTGAACAGCGTGGCGTCGTCGGAGCGGACGGGCTCGCGCATGCCCACGACCGCCGGGACCCCGCCCTCGGCGATCAGGTCGAGGGCGACCGAGCGGGCCGACTCCGGGTCGCCGGCCGCGGCCGTTTCACAGCTGTTGAGCACGACGAGCCAGGGCAGGTTGTCGATCGGTGGGTTGAAGGAGCGCAGATCGCGCGCCTCGACCATCAGGCTGCTCGCGGTCCCCTCCAGCCAGTCGGCCCGGGTCGCGACCTGCAGGTGGGGGCTGGTCCCGGTGGACAACCCGTGGCAGAACATGTGCAGGACGTGGGCGTTGAAGGTCTGCAGCCGCGCGGCGATGTCCACCACCGTCGAGGGCACGAACTCGACGGTGACCCAGTCCAGGCCCGCGGCGCTGATCTCCTGGTGCAACGCGTCCTCGCTGACCAGGACGACCAGCTCGACCGGCACCTCGGAGGCCTCGCACGCCGCCCGGAGCGCCCCCCACTCCGGTGCCCCCGGGACCCCGAGGCAGGAGAGCACCGCCGCGATCCGCAGCGGCGGCTCGAACAACCACGTGCCGGGCAGCGGACTGATCGACTCGACGATGCGGCCGACCGCCCACCGCTCGTCCAGACCCAGGAAGTCGCCGTCCTGGGTGCACAGCGCCTCCCACGGGAAGCCCTCCGCACCGCCGGTGGTCAGCTCGACGAAGACCGGGAACCGGTTGGGAGGTTGGACCAGGAGGGCGGCCTCGATGTGCTTGCGCAGGTCGGGGTTGTTGGCGATGAGCGCGTCGAAGAGCACCCGGCCCGCCTCGCGGACGGCGTTCTCCGGCGGCACGCCGTGCAGCGCCTGGAAGGTCGGGTCCGTCGCGGACACTGAGAGCTCGACCGCCTGGCGGCCGAAAGCCGGGGGTTCCTTGAGCTGGATCCCGAGGGTGGTGCCGCTTGAGGTGCTCAGACCCACGACGCTGAAGACGATGCGGCTCATGACTCATCCCTCAGCTCGACCGAACGTCGCTCGAGCACGTCGGACACCCGCCGGAGCGCGGCCACGGCCTCGGCGTCGATCGCGCCGCCCTGACTGGCGCTCCACTGGGCCTGCAGGGACTCCAGGTAGCGGGTGCCGGAGGCCACCGACGCGGGGGTGTCCGGGGCGTCCAGCACCTCGCGGGTCGCCTCGCCGACCATCGCCGAGTGCCCGGTGCGGGTGATGAGGTTCTCCTCGGGATACTCCACGAACTTGGGGTGGGCCCAGGCACAGATACCCGGCAGCGGCTCGGTGACCGACTCCTTCCCCGCGAAGACGAGCTCGACCACGCGGGTGAGCTGGCCGACGTCGGGGTCCTGCATCAGGTCGTGGGCGATGCTGATGCCGGGGCTGTTGATCGCCAGCGTGTCCGCGACATCCCGCAACCCGGCACCGGAGTAGTTGTCCGGCGGACCGCTGACCAGGAAGGTCCATGCCCCGCGGGCGGCCACGAACTGGGCGAGCTGGGCCGCGCCGACAAACTCGGCGTGCTCTCCTGCACGGCTCGTGGGCGTGGCGGCGAGCGCCACGGCTCCGCGACCGCCGGACAGGTAGCCGTAGCCCACCAGGTGCACGACATCGAGGGCCAGTCCCTCCAGGGCCCCTCCGATCCACTCCAGCCACGGGTTGCTCACCATCGAGGAGGGGTAGGCGACCTCCTCCCACCGGGCCGGGTCCGCCAGCTTCACGCCGTCCATCCCCTCGACCAGCTCGGCGACCTGCTCGTGGGCCCACCCGTCGCAGAACAGGTGGACGCGGGTCCGCTTGCCCGACATGGTCAGCCAGAGGCGGGCGAGGCGCGCGAGGGTGGCCGCCGGGTCGAACTCGCCGCCGAGCACGGTCGAGCTCGCGCACAGCGCCACCTCGATGGTCGGCGACTGGGCCTGTGGCCGGACCGTGTAGTTCGGCAGGCGCACCAGCGGGCGCCCCAGCGGCTGGAGGAGCTGCTCCCACGGGATCAGGTGCAGATAGCCGCGCGGGCTCACCAGCTCCAACCAGATCGCGTTGTCCGGTGGCGAGTCCGACATGCCGAGATCCGACATCCTCCGGGACAGCTCGTACATCACGTCGGAGGGCAGACTGAACTGGTCGTCGGTGACCGTGACCTCGTCGGGGAAGTCGACCGGCCCGAGCTCCGCGACGGGGCACTGGGCCACCAGCTCCGGCTCCGCCCCGCCTCGCACCAGCCAGAAGCACACCGCCACCCGGCCCCCGTCGCGGTAGGCGATCCGCAGGGACGGCAGGTCGTGCTCGGCGCGCACCAGCTGGGCCACGGCTACTCCATGACCTGGCAGAGCAGCGCCCAGGCCGTCGCCGCGTTCTGCACGTCACCGTGGCCGCTGATGACGTCGTCCGCGCGGATGGCGAGCACCTCGGTGGTGGGCAGGTCGTAGCGATGCGGCGCGGTCCGGGCGTCCACGACGGTGACCGAGGAGGTGTCCTGCGGTCCGAACCCACCCAGTGCGGCGTACTCCGACGGCGCCCCGGCAATGACGGCCTCCCGCTTGTCCGAGGCTCGCCGGGCGGCGAAGTGGAAGAGCTTCGTGAGTGGCGCGTCGTGGCGGCTGAAGGTCGTCATGATGGGCTGCTTCGACCGCTCCAGCGCGGGACGGTAGCCTCCCGCACGGTTCCCTCCGGACGCGTCGGCGAAGCACTTCGCCGAGGTCGCCGGCTGCAGGAGCAGGACCGACTCCACCTGTCGTGACGGGGCGGAGCCGTGGGCGAGTGCCGACAACACCACTTTGGCTCCGTAGCTGTGGCCCACCAGGTGGACCCGGGACTCCTCGGAGGCGGCGAGTATGCCGTGGAGCATGGTGCGCACCCCGGCTGCCCCGACGCGGCCGGCCCGGTCCTTCATCAGCAGGACGGTGGCGCTCCTGATCACGTTGCGCGGGTTCAGCTTGTCGAGCCAGCCCGCGGTCTGCGGTCCGGCGGTCGTGTCATCGGAGGCGTCGGGGGCGAAGCCGCCGCGTTCGGGCGGGGGGTCTGTGTCACCGTCCGGGATGGTGCTCCACAGCGCGACGAGGTCGGCGGCGTCAGGGGTGACCTCCTCCCCGGTGCCGGTCTCGTCGTCGCGGCCGGTCAGCACCGGCACGAGCAGGGCGGCGAAGTCCAGGGCGTCCTGGCCACGCAGCTCCTCCCGCTCGGCGAGCTCGTAGAGCCGGGCGGCCTGGTCGGGAGTCAGGTCCTCGGCCAGCAGGTCGACGGGCACCGCCTCCTCGGGGTCCTGGTCGGACGCGGTGCCCGCGGCGATGTCCGGGCCCTGCTCGTCCTGCATGACCAGCACGGTGCTCGGCCAGTGGACACCGACCAGGACAGGCCGGAACGGACGCGTCTCGGGGTGCCAGTGGGCGGCGTGCGAGCGCGTGAACTGGGTGATGAACTGGTCGTAGCGACGGGTCGCGGCGGCCCAGTCGTTGTTCCAGCCGTGGCTGAACAGGAAGACGTCGGTGGCGTCGGCGGCAGCGTCCACGAGATGCGCCAGGCTCGCGGGACTGGTGCACACGCCCCGCTTGTCGAAACGGATGACGTAGAACGGGACCGTGGTGCCACCCGGTCCTGCCACGGTCTTCCAGGGACCCTTGATCGCAGCCATCGTGCCTCGGCTCTCGGGAGAAGCAGTGAGCACCTGTGCGCTCGTCATCGAGCGTACTCAGGCCCCGTCTGAGCGTCTACATCCTCCAGGATGACATCGGCCGGGGTCAGGCGAAGGCGGTGGAGTCCCCGGCGCCCTCACGGACCACCTGCGGGTAGCCGTCGGAGAAGTCGATGACCGTCGTCGGCTCGTTGCCGGTCTCGTCCCCGTCGATGACGATGTCCACCTGGTCGTCGAGACGCTCCTTGATCTCCCAGCCCATCGCGAGGGGCTCCTCGTCCCCCGGCAGCAGAAGTGTGCTGGAGAGCATCGGCTCACCGAGCTCGGCCAGGATCGCCTGGGTGATCCGGTGCTCGGGGATCCGCACACCGACGGTCTTCTTCTTGGGGTGCTGCAACTTGCGGGGCACCCCCGGGGTGGCCGGCAGGATGAAGGTGAACGGACCCGGCGTCGCGGCCTTCACCGCCCGGAAGACGGCGTTGTCCAGGTGCACGAACTGCCCGAGCTGGGCGAAGTCCGCGCACACCAGGGTGAAGTGGTGCTTGTCGTCGAGCGCTCGGATGCGGATGATCCGGTCCTTGGCCTCCTGGTTGCCGAGCTGGGCCCCGAGCGCGAAGCAGGCATCCGTGGGATAGGCGACCAGTCCGCCCCCGCGGAGGGTGTCGACCACTCGGTTGACGAGTCGGGGCTGCGGATCGACGGGATGGATGTCGAGGAAGGTAGCCATGCGTCACCCTAACCAGCCCGTTGCCCCTGTGCCTCCCGGTCGGGAGTATGCCGCGTGGTGGGCTCCCGAGGCCGCCTGCCCGTCGCGGCCGGGAGCCCAGGGTCAGGGGGCGGGTGCGTCCCGGTGGTAGAGGCAGGTCACCTTGGACAGGGAGAAGCCCGCCCGCTCGTACAGCCGCGTGGCACCGGTGGGGCTCGCTGAGTCGACGTCGAGCGCCACGTAGTCGAACCCCTCGGCCAGGCTCACCGTGCGCAGCAGGGCCGCGTGGGCCAGACCCCGGCCCCGGGCGGCGGGCACCGTGCCCACCCGGCTGACATAGAGCTCCTCCGGGACCCAGGTCCCCGCCAGGACGTAGGCGAGCACCCTCCCCTGCGGGTCGAGCGCCACCGTGGAGGCCGCCATCCGGTTGGATCGCGCGCCCCAGGTGTCGGCCCAGTCCTCCGGGGACTGCGGCCCGGAGCCCCAGTGGTCCCGGAACGCCTCGTTGTGCGCCAGCCGGGTGGCCTCCCGGTGCTCGTCAGTCGGTGACACCAGGACCGCGTCGACCTCGGGCACCTCGACCGGCGAACCGTCGAGGACCCGCCTCATCTCGTTCCAGTAGCGGACGATCGCATACCCCCGGTGCTCGAGCATCGGCCGGACCGAGGCGCCCTCGACCCCACCGGAGACCGACCAGGTCACCGGTGCCCCGGGCGCCACCTGAGCCGCCAGCTCCCGCCCGCGGGGCTCCATCCGGTCCATCAGCTCGGTGCCCAGACCCCGTCGCCGGACGTCGGGGTGGATGCCGCCGCCCAGGTAGGCCTTCACCCGACCGTCGTGCGTGGCACGGCACCTCAGCTGGCCGTAGCCGATGAGCCGGTCGCCCTCCCACAACGCCCACGAGTCCAGCTCCGGGGTGAAACCGTGCTCGGTCAGCTCCTCCGCGAGGTCCTCGGCCTCGTAGAACTCCTCGGTCTGGTCCACCCGGGCGAGCAGGTTGGTCAGCTCTGCCCAGGCGGGCACGTCCTCCGGGCGCAGGTGGCTCCACGTCGTCATGACCGACAGTGTTGCTCGCCGCCGGGCACGGGACCACCGGTTTTCAGCGAACCGCCGGGGTGTCGCGGCGCCTCGTCACGCCATACAGGAGGATCCCGACGACCAGCACCACGACGCCGCCCAGGACCGACGCCCAGGGCAGGGTCAGGGCCAGCACCACGCACCCGGTCAGCCCCACCAGCGGCACCACAGCGACCCAGCGCCAGTCGCGCAGGGTCCGGGCGCTGGCGTTGGCGATCGCGTAGTAGGTCAGCACCCCGAAGCTCGAGAAGCCGATGGCGCCCCGCAGGTCCGCCACGAGCACCAGCACCAGGACGACGGCGCCGACGCCGAGCTCGGCGTGCTGGGGCACCCCCCTGTCGTTGACGCGGGCGACCACGGCGGGGAGGTGCCCGTCGCGGCCCATCGCCAGGGCCGTCCGGGAGACACCCAGCACCAGGTTGAGCAGGGCGCCACAGGCGGCGAGCACCGCTGCCGCGCGGACGGCCCAGACCCACGGGGAGGACAGGACCACGCCGGTGGCTGCGGCGACGGGGTCGGTGACCCGGGCCAGCTGCTCCGGCCCCAGGACCGCGAGGGTGAGCACCGCGACCACGGCATACAGCAGCAGGACGGCCGCGACCGTGATCGCCACGGCGCGCGGGATCGTGCTGCGCGGCTCCACCACCTCCTCGGCGAGGGTGGCGATGCGGGCGTACCCGGCGAAGGCGAAGAAGATCAGTCCGGCGCCCTGGAGCACGCCGTAGACGTTGAGGTCGTCGGCGAACACGGCTGGCCGGGAGACGACCTCACCGCCGAGGGCTCCGGCCACGATCACCCCGGCCAGCACGGCGATCACGAGGGTGCTGATCACCCGGGACACCCGGGCCGAGCGCTGCACCCCGGTGAGGTTGAGTCCGGTCGCGACGACCACCGCGACCGCAGCGGCAACGCGTTCCCGGCCGGGCGCGACATAGGCGGCGATCGCCATCGCCATCGCGGCGCACGAGGCCAGCTTGCCGACCACGAAGGCCCACCCCGCGAGATAGCCCGCGAAGTCCCCGAGTCGCTCCCGGCCATAGACATAGGTGCCGCCCGCGGACGGGTAGCGCGCGGCGAGGGCTGCCGAGGACCACGCGTTGCAGACGGCGACGAGAGCCGCCAGCACCAGGCTCAGCAGCAGCCAGGAGCCCGCAGCCCGGGCGGCTGGTCCCCAGACGACGAAGAGACCGGCGCCGATCATCGACCCCAGGCCGATGGCGACGGCGTCGCCCAGACCGAGGCTCCGGGTGAGGGTGGTCACCTGACGGTATAGGTGACAGGGGCGGACAGCTGGACCGTGCGGGAGACGGTGCACAGCCGGTCCCGGGACCTGGCGACCGCGTCCGGCAGCCGGGTGCGGGCCGCGTCCCCGCCCTCCCCCTCGGGGAAGGTGATGTCGAAGGAGATCCGGACCTCCCCCAGGTGGTTGCCCTGCTCGTCGCTGAGCTTCTCGGACTCGCCGGTCACCTCGAATCCGGTGGGCTCGGCGAGCCGGCTGGTCAGGTAGTCCACGTCGATCGCCGAGCAGCCCGCCATCGCCACCAGCAGCAGCTCGACGGGGGTGAAGTCGGTGGAGCTGCCGTCCCCGAACGGCAGCCGCCCCCCGCGGGCGTTCACCGCCTCGTAGGCGCCCTTCTCGGTGCGGGTCAGGGAGATGCTTCGCAGGTTGTCAGCGGTCATAGGGACTAGCCTGCCAGAGTGAGTCCTCGACTGATCCTGGTCCGCCACGGTGCGACGGAGTGGTCCGAGTCCGGCCAGCACACCGGCCTGACCGACCTGCCGCTGCTGCCCGAGGGAGAGGCCGGCGCCCAGTCACTGGCGCCCTTCCTGGCACGCTTCGACTTCGTGCACGTCCGGTCCTCGCCGCTGCAGCGCGCCAGCCGCACCGCCGAGCTGGCCGGCGTCACCGTCGACGAGGTCGACCCCGACCTGGCCGAGTGGGACTACGGTGCCTACGAGGGCATCAGCACCGCCCAGGTCCGGGCGGAGACCGGCACGGACTGGTCGGTCTGGCGCGACGGTGTTACACCCGGCGCGACGCCCGGGGAGACGGTCGAGGAGGTCGCTGCGCGGGCCAGCCGGGTGCTGGCCGCGGTCGGGCAGTATGACGGGGACGTCGCCCTGTTCGGTCACGGCCAGGCGCTGCGGATCCTGACCGCGGTCTTCCTGCGGACCGAGCCCAGGTTCGGGGCGCACCTGACCTTCGAGACCGGCGCGATCGGCATACTGGGTCACCACCGGGAGGACCCGGTGATCGAGGGATGGAACCTCAGGCCGTGACCGGCTCCGCCGGGCCACTCGTCGGCGCCGACTCGGTCTCGGGATCGGGTGCGGTGACCTTGGGCAGCGGCCAGGTGTGGACCGGCTCGTTGGCCTCCATGTGGTCCAGGTAGAGCGCGAACATCTTCTTCAGCGCCGTCGGGCGGTCGTCCCCGGCCGCCTCGAAACGCTGGGTGCAGGCGACCTGCCAGGACGAACCGTTCTGCGCCGACCGGCAGCGCTCGGCGAGCACGTCCAGGTAGTGGGAGCGCACCTCGCGGCGCAGACCCAGGCCCGCCAGGCCCTCGTCGGCCATCGGCAGCAGGTGCTCGGCGACCAGTTCGGTCACCGGCACCCGCCCGACCCCCGGCCAGCTCAGCACCGAGGAGATCCCGTGTCGGGCCGCCTCGTCGAAGTTGGTGGCGGCATCCTCGAAGGGCATCTTGGTCCAGATCGGGCGCCCGCTGCTGGTGAGCTTCTCGAGCAGGCCGTAGTAGAAGCAGGCGTTGGCCACCATGTCGATGACCGTCGGTCCGGCGGGTAGGACGCGGTTCTCGACCCGCAGGTGCGGCACGCCCCGGACGTTGTCGTAGATCGGCCGGTTCCAGCGGTAGACGGTGCCGTTGTGCAGCCGGAGCTCGCCCAGCTCGGGCACCTCGCCGGCCTTGTAGACCGCGACCGGGTCCTCCTGGCTCTGCTCGGGCAGCAGCGCGGGGTAGCAGCGGACGTTCTCCTCGAACAGGTCGAAGATCGAGGTGATCCAGCGGTCCCCGAAGTAGGCCCGCGGGCGCACCCCCTGCGCCTTGAGCTCGATCGAGCGTGTGTCCACCATCTGGGTGAACAGCGGGATCCGGGTCTCGGCCCACAGCTGGCGGCCGAACAGGTAGGGCGAGTTGGCCGCCAGGCCGACCTGGACCCCGGTGATGGCCGACGCGGCGTTCCAGTAGAGCGGGAAGTCCTGCGGCGTGACCTGCTGGTGGAGCTGGACCGAGGTGCACCCGGACAACGGGCCGATCGTCTCGAAGTAGCCGGAGACACGCTCGCCCGTCGGCCCCTCGATGTCCAGCTCCAGCCCCTCGCCGCGCTCGGCCAGGATCGCGTTGTTGAGCGCGGTGTAGCGGACCCCGAGGCTCAGCCAGTCGCCGTCGAACAGGTCCTGCATCAGGGTGGGCAGTATGCCGACCGCCGCCACCTGCGCGCCGTGCCCCCGGGCGGCGTCCCCGGCCCGGCGCAACGACTCGTTGAGCCAGCGCTCCAGGCGCACCGCCTGGTCCCCCGCCATCGGCCGGGGCGCGACGTTCATCTCGATGTTGTAGCGGCCGACCTCGGCCTGGAAGTCGAACTCCGAGCCCTCCAGCTCGGCGAGCACCGTGCCGTTGATCAGCGCCGGGTCGAGGTTGCCGTCGACCAGGTTGAGCTCGATCTCCAGGCCCATCTGGGGTCGGGTGAAGTCGAACCGGCTCTGCTCCAGCATGTGCTCGAAGACATCGAGGGACTGCAGGACCTTGTGCCGGTAGGCCAACCGGTCCTCGCGGGTGAACGCTGCTGAGCTGACTTCCTGACCCATAGTGCGCCTCCTGACGTTGCAGACAGACTAGTCAGACGGCGACGCTTTGTGCCGCCTGACACGGACCCGCGTCGTCCGCGGCGGGCGTAGGTCGTGTCGGATCAGTCCTCGAAAGCCTCCGGCGGCGGGCAGGAGCAGACCAGGTTGCGGTCGCCGAACGCACCGTCGATGCGCTTGACCGGCGGCCAGTACTTCGCCTCCGGGCCACCCGGGAAGACCGCTGACATCCGGTCGTAGGGATGGCCCCACTCCCCCGCCAGCTCCACCGCGGTGTGCGGAGCGTTGGCGAGCATCGCCCGGGAGGCCTCGTCGTCCATCTCGGCCCGGATCGCGATCATGGCGTCGATGAACCGGTCCAGCTCCCCGAGGTCCTCGCTCTCGGTGGGCTCGACCATCAGCGTGCCGGCGACCGGGAAGCTCATCGTCGGGGCGTGGAAGCCGTAGTCGATGAGGCGCTTGGCGACGTCGTCGACGGTGACCCCCGTCTCCTTGGTCAGGCCGCGCAGGTCGAGGATGCACTCGTGGGCGACCAGCCCGTTCTTCCCGGAGTACAGGACCGGGTAGTGGTCCGCCAGGCGGGCGGCGATGTAGTTGGCGTTGAGCACTGCGACCTCGGCCGACCGCGTCAGACCGGCACCACCCATCAGCCGGACGTAGGCCCACGAGATCGGCAGGATGCCTGCGGAGCCGTAGGGAGCGGCGGCGATGGCCCCGACCCCGGACTCCGGTCCCGCCTGGTTGTCCAGCGGGTGACTCGGCAGGTGAGGCGCCAGGTGCTCGCGGACCGCGACCGGACCCACGCCCGGGCCGCCACCACCGTGCGGGATGCAGAACGTCTTGTGGAGGTTGAGGTGTGAGACGTCGCCGCCGAACTCGCCAGGCTTGGCCAGGCCCATCAGCGCGTTGAGGTTCGCACCGTCGACGTAGACCTGACCACCGGCCTCGTGGACCAGCTCGCACAGCTCGGTGATGGTCTCCTCGTAGACGCCGTGGGTGGAGGGGTAGGTGACCATGATGGCCGCCAGTTCCGCCCGGTGCTTGTCGATCTTGGCCCGTAGGTCGTCCATGTCGATGCTGCCGTCGGGCGCCGTCCTCACGACCGCGACCTTCAGGCCGGCCATCACCGCGCTCGCCGCGTTGGTCCCGTGGGCGCTGGCCGGGATCAGGCAGACCGTGCGTGCGTCGTCGCCGTTGGCCAGGTGGTAGGACCGGATGGCCAGGAGCCCGGCGAACTCCCCCTGGGACCCGGCGTTGGGCTGCAGGCTCACCTGGTCGTAGCCGGTGATCTCGGCCAGCCACTGGGACAGCTCGGCCACGATCCGGCGCGACCCGACGGTCTGGTCGTGCGGGGCGAACGGGTGCAGGGAGGCGAACTCCGGCCAGGTGATGGCCTCCATCTCGGTGGTGGCGTTGAGCTTCATCGTGCAGGAGCCGAGCGGGATCATGCCGCGGTTCAGCGCGAAGTCCTTGTCCGCCAGGGAGGTGATGTAGCGCAGCATCTGGGTCTCGCTGCGGTGGGTGGCGAAGACCGGGTGGGTCAGGTAGTCGCTGGTGCGGTTGTGCACCTCGTCCCAGGCGGTGCCCTCGGGGGCCTCCGCCGCTTCGACGCCGAAGGCTGCCAGCACGGTGTCTAGGTCGGCGGTCGTGACCACCTCGTCCGTGCTCAGCAGGACGTGGTCGTCGTCGACCTGCCACAGGTTGACGCCCCCCTCGAGAGCCTTGGCGACCACCGAGGCGTCGCCCCGCACCGTCAGGGTGTCGAAGAAGTTCTCGGTCAGGACATCCACTCCCCCAGCCGCCAGCGCCTCCCGGACGTAGCGCGCCTTGGCGTGCACCTGCTCGGCGATCCGGCGCAGGCCCTCGGGCCCGTGCCACACGGCATACATGCTGGCCATGACGGCCAGCAGCACCTGGGAGGTGCAGATGTTGGAGGTGGCCTTCTCGCGGCGGATGTGCTGCTCGCGGGTCTGCAGGGCCAGGCGGTAGGCCGGGGCACCGGCCGCGTCCTTGCTGACGCCTACGAGGCGCCCGGGCAGGGTGCGCTCCAGACCCTCGCGGACGCTCATGTAGCCGGCGTGCGGGCCACCGAACGCCATGGGCACCCCGAAGCGCTGGGTGGAGCCGACCGCGACGTCCGCCCCCCACTCGCCCGGGGCCCGGAGCACGGTCAGGGCGAGGAGGTCGGCTGCGACCGTGACGAGCCCGCCGCCCGCGTGGATCGCCTCGGTCAGGGCGGACCAGTCCCGGATCTCCCCGTCGGCGCCGGGGTACTGCACGACCGCACCGAAGACCGGCCTGCCGTCTGCCAGTGCCTCCGGGTCGGACAGGTCACCGGTGACCAGCTCGATGTCCAGGGAGCGCGCACGCGTGGCCAGGACCGCGGCGCTCTGCGGGAACAGGTGCTCATCGACCAGCAGCACCGCGTCGTCGGCGACCTTGGACGCTCGGCGCATCAAGGTCATCGCCTCGGCCACCGCGGTGCCCTCGTCGAGCAGCGAGGCACCGGCCGTCTGCAGGCCGGTGAGGTCGGAGACGACGGTCTGGAAGTTGAGCAGGGCCTCCAGCCTGCCCTGGGAGATCTCGGGCTGGTAGGGGGTGTAGGCGGTGTACCAGGCGGGGTTCTCCAGGACGTTGCGCTTGACGACCGGCGGGGTCTGTGTGCCGTAGTAGCCCAGGCCGATCATCGAGGTGACCACCGTGTTCTGGGCCGCGACCTCACGCAGCTCGGCCAGCGCCGCCTGCTCAGACTCGGCCGCCGGCACCTCCAGCGGCGCAGCCGCGCG
This sequence comes from Ornithinimicrobium sp. F0845, assembly GCF_023015765.1. GTDB lineage: Bacteria > Actinomycetota > Actinomycetes > Actinomycetales > Dermatophilaceae > Ornithinicoccus. The sequence goes on along the minus strand of NZ_JALKAL010000009.1, from coordinate 19,233 downwards.
GATCCGCTCCGGCACGGCCGCGTCGACGAGCGCCTCCAGGGAGTCGTACCCGAGGGTCTGCAGCATGGTGGTGATGTCGGTGTCGCGGGGACCGATGTGCCGGCTGGCGAACTCAGGCAACAGTGACAAGAGGACTCCTCAGGTCGGCCCCCTCTGTCCGGGTGTCCCGTTCAGAGTTGCCTCGACCGCGCGTTCCTTGCGCCTGAGAGCTTGGCGGGGAGAATGCCCCTTCGGCGCCCCAACGAGGTGAGGTCTCTCACGCGGGTGTCAACAGCGCGGCCAGTCTAGCGACTTCGCCGCGGATATCCTCTTGCGGCACGTAGCCCGCCGCCTGATTCGTCGGGCTCAACGCACTGCTCGTGGTCGGCGACGCACCGTGCGTGATCGAGAAGGACTAGCTGGTCTTGCGCGCGCGCCGGCGCTGGGCCAGCTCGTCATCACCCGTGCCGGGTGTCTCCGCCTTCTCGCTGGGCAGTGAGGCGAGCGTCCCCTCGACCTCGCGCCACACGCTGCCGACCGCGATGCCGAACACGCCCTGGCCGCCGCGCACGAGGTCGATGACCTGGTCGTCGGAGGTGCACTCGTAGACACTCGCTCCGTCGCTCATCAACGTGATGTGTGCCAGGTCCTGGACCCCGCGCTCGCGCAACTGGGTGACGGCTACCCGGATCTGCTGCAGGGACACGCCAGTGTCCAGGAGCCGCTTGATGATCTTGAGGACGAGGATGTCGCGAAAGCTGTAGAGCCGCTGCGTGCCCGACCCACTGGGGTTGCGCACCGACGGCTCGAGCAGACCGGTGCGGGCCCAGTAGTCCAGCTGGCGATAGGTGACGCCCGCCGCGCCGCACGCGGTCGGTCCGCGGTAGCCGACACCCTCCTCCAGGGCGGGCACGTCGGAGGTGAACAGCAGCCCCTGCTCCGGCGTTGCCGCATCCTGCGGACCGCGCACTTCGGCTCCAGTGCCCACTGGCACCCCTCCTAGACTACGTTGGTGTGATTCGACGGTAGGCCCTTGCGACCCGCTGGTCAATCACCGCCACGCGGTGGGTCGCCCTCGCCCGACTCGAAATCCTCGGCGGAGACCTGGTCGAGGAACTCACGGAACCGCTCGACCTCGTCCTCGTCCTCGACCGCCATGGCGACCCCCGCGGCGTCGAGCACCTCCTCGGCCGCCAGGATCGGGGTGGCAGCCCGGAGAGCCAGCGCGATCGCGTCCGAGGGCCTGGCTGAGATCTCCGTGGTGCCGTCCAGCACGAGCACGGCGTAGAAGATGTTGTCCTGCATCCGGGTGATCCGGACCTCGTCGAGACGGTGGCCCAGGTCCTCGATCAGGGTGACCATCAGGTCGTGGGTCAGTGGCCTGGGTGGTTGCACCCCCTGCTGCGCGTAGGCGATCGCCGTGGCCTCCGGGGCCGCGATCCAGATCGGCAGGTAGCGGTGTCCCTCCCGCTCCCTGAGCAACACGATGGGGTTGTTGGTCGGCATCTCGACGCGCACACCCAGAACGTCCAACTCCTTCACCCCGTCTAGGCTACTGCCTCTGTCCGAGTCCCGCCCGGACCAGGGCCACGTGCAGGGCCAGAGTGCGGGCCACGATCTCGGTCTCGAGCTCCTCCGGGTCAGCGTCACCGGCCCCCCGGGCCTGTCGGCGGCGCACCGGCTCCAGGATCTGCTGGGCCAGTCCCACCTCGCGATCCGCCGCGACCCGGAACAGGCGCAGGTGCCGCGGCTCCAGGCCGTACTCGGCCAGAGCCGTGCACTCCCGGGCGATGTCAAGGTCGTCGGCCGAGTGCCGTCCCGCCGAGTCGACCCGGATGAGCCCGAACGCCTTGAGCTGGGTGTAGGCGGCGACGTCGATGCCGACCGCCTCACGCAGCTCGGCCGGGCTCAACCGCACCGCGCGGCGCCGGCGCAGCTGGTCGGCCGTGGGCAGCCTGGCGCCCTGGGGCCGGGTCGGAGCGGCCCCGGCAGGTGCAGCTGCAGTTGCTGTCTCGGACTCGGGGTCGGCACTCACCCCGAGGTCCATCCCGTCTAGGGCGGTCTTGATCACCTTCAGCGGCCAGAACCGGTCCCGCTGGGCTCGGAGCACGAAGCGCAGCCGTTCGACGTCGTCGTCGGTGAAGGCCCGCTGGCCGGACTCTCGTCGTTGCGGCAGCACCAGTCCCTCGGTCTCGAGGAACCGGATCTTGGAGACGGTGAGCTCTGGGAACTCCTGCTGCAACTCGCGCAGCACCGTCCCGATGGAGTGCAGCGTCACTGCCGCCCGCGGTAGTAGACCAGGCGGAACTTGCCGATCTGCACCTCGTCACCCTGCTCGAGGACCTGGCTGTCGATCCGCTCCCGGTTGACGTAGGTCCCGTTGAGGGACCCGACGTCGCGCACCTCATAACCCTGGTCGGAGCGGGCGAAGACCGCGTGCCGACGGGAGACGGTCACATCGTCGAGGAAGATGTCGCTGCTCGGGTGGCGGCCCGAGCTCACCTCATCGTCGTCCAGCAGGAACCGCGCGCCCGCATTGGGGCCGCGCAGCACGATGAGCAGGGCGGTGCCGGGGCGGAGGGCGTCAACGGTGCGCTGGTCGGCCTCGGAGAGCCGGGGCGCGTCCTCCTCGAATGAGTAGCCCGGCTGCGGCACCTCCAGTCCGTGGGGCAGGTTGGCGGTCGGGTCGACGCCGGACCCGTAGTGCTCACGCTCTCGCTCGGTCACCAGCTACCTCCTCGTTCGTCCCCAAGCCTAGTTCGTCTGCTCCCGGTAAGCCTCGACGGTGAGCAGACCGTCCAGCTCGGCCGTGTCGGCGACCTTCACCTCGAACATCCAGCCCTCGCCGTAGGGGTCGGAGTTGATGAGCTCGGGAGTGGCGTCCAGCGCGTCGTTGACGGCGGCGACCTCACCGGCCAAGGGCGCGTACAGGTCGCTGACCGACTTGGTGGACTCCACCTCGCCGCAGGCGTCACCGGTGCTGATCTCGTCGCCGACCGCGGGCAGGCTCACGTACACCACGTCGCCGAGGGCGTCCTGGGCGTAGGAGGTGATGCCGACCCGGACCACGCCCTCTCCCTGGTCCCTGACCCACTCGTGGTCGGAGGTGTAGCGCAGGTCGTCGGGGTACTGCAGCTCACTCATGGGGGTCTCCGGTCTCCTCATCGAAACGATCGGTTGCCGCCGACCCTACTCTGACGGCACGGGCCGAGCGTACTGAGGCTCTTCGGCCTGGTGCAACGCATCGATGACCAGGAGCTCACCCTCGACAACCTGCACGTTCCCGTTGATGCCGCGAACGCTGTCGGTGAAGCCGCCCGGGATGGCCATCGCACCGGACAGGGTGTGCGGATCGCCGATCGCGACGATGCGGAACGGGTCGGCCACCAGTTGCCCGTCCACGGTCAGCACGCCGTCGGAGATGCCGATCCAGCTGCTGGCCACGACCCGGACCGGACCGATCTGGATCGCCTCGGCCCCGGCGTTGCGCAGTTCCTGCAGCAGGTCGATCATCATCGTGGGCGTGAAACCACCCTCGGGTGCCGAAACCGTCATCGTGATCCCGGGCCCCTCGACCGGGACGGTGCCGGCCAGGATCTGGTGGCTGGTCAGGCGCGCCTCCGCGGCAGCGGCAGCCTCGGCACCGGTGCCCTGCTGGAGCGCCTCGCGGTCGGCCTCCAGCAACCGGATCTCGTCCTCCAGGCTCTCGGCACGAGCGCTCACGTCGTCCAGGAGCGCCACCAGATCGGTCTCACGCAACTCCTCCAGACCAACGTCCTGCGCGGCCTGCACCTGGGCCACGAGGGCGAACCCGACGACGATGGTCAGGAGCGCCACCACGAGGTTGCCGGTGCTGATGCGCGGCTTGATGAGCCGTCCCAGTCGCCTCCAGGCGTGCCGGGTCGAGACCGGCATCGTGGTGGCACCGGCACCGGCACCGGGCTCGGCCTCCGGTCGCTCCGCCAAACGGTTCTCGGCGGTCGCCGCTGGCTCCTGCTGCTCCGCCTCCATCGGGTCCTCGGTGGCCAGTGCGGGCTCCTGCTCGGCCGCACCCGGGTCCTCGGCGGCCAGTGCGGGCTCCACATCGGGCGCACCCGGGTCCTCGGCGGCCAGTGCGGGCTCCTGCTCCGCCAGGAGCCGGTCCTCCGCCGGCTGCTGCTCGGCTGTCGTTGGGGGTCCGGCAGGTCGACTGGCGATCCTGCGCTTCCTGCGGGATGGGGCCACGGCTAGGCCCCCATGAGGTGCCGCCGGATGGCGGCGACGTTGGAGAAGATGCGCAGCCCCAGGACCACGACCACGCCGGTCGAGAGCTGGCTCCCGACGCCCAGCTGGTTGCCGAGCAGGACGATCAGCGCGGCGACCAGGACGTTCGAGAGCACGGAGACCACGAACACCTTGTCGTTGAACGCACCGTCCAGGGCGGCCCGGATGCCGCCGAACACGGCATCGAGTGCCGCGATCACGGCGATCGGCAGGTAGGGCTCCAGCCACAGTGGCACCGTGGGCGAGAGGACGAGGCCCAGGATGACGCCGGCGGCGAGTCCGATGAGGGGGATCATGACGAGTCCTCCGTGGTTGATGTGGCGTCGTGGACCCGCGCGACCCGGGTGCTGAGGCGGGAGCCGGCCGGCACGGTGACCTCGTCGTCCGGGGCAACCTCCACGCTGATCCGGAACTGCGACCGGAGCTCGCCGAGATAGTCACCCGTGGCCCCGGTGCTCAACTCGTCCAGCAACTGGTCCTGCGGACCGATCACACGCACCTCGTAGGGGCGGGCGAGGGCACGGAGGTCGACGACGATCGCCTCGCCGGCGAAGCGGATCGTGGACGTGGCGGTCAGCCGTTGTTCGTTGATGGAGATCGCCTCGGCGCCGTTGGCCCACAGCCCGTTGACGATCACCTGCAGGTCCCGCGCGAGCACCCGCTCGCCGTCCTCGCTGTCTGCCGTCAGCGGTGGGTCGTTCAGAGTCAGCACGACACCCTCGCCCATCACCGCGGTGGCCCCTGCCCGCTGCGCCGCCGACAGGCGCTGGTCCTGCCCCGTCCGCGGTTGGGCCACGGCCTTCTGGAGGTCGGCGATCTCGGCGCGGAGGATCTCGATCTGGGCCGCGCGGTCATCGCCGACCTGTGAGGCCATCTCGATGCGTTCCTGGAGCTGCTGGCGGGTCGCGGCGGCGACCGGGTCTGGGGTCCGCAGGGTCTGGGCCGCGACGGAGAGCAGGAAACCGAAGATGATGGCGGCGACCAGCATCAGCACCGTACGTCCGCCTGTGCTCCGCGGGAGCCCAGCCTTCTCGCGGGCGTCGGACCACGAGGTGTAGCCGGGATCCAGGGGCGGGTCCATCACCTCCTGCAGCAGGGCCATGGACGCTGCCGGGTCGCGCTCGGGGTCGTCGGAGGTCCGGCTGCGTAGGAACTTCACGCCTGCACCGCCTGCCACTGTCGCCGTCGTCGAGACACCATAACGCCCACCTGCCAGGCATACAGGATCGCCCCGAGCCAGTACAGGCCCGTCCCCCACCAGGCAAAAGCCCACCCGACCGGCAGTGCGACCGCCCCCAGCCAACCTGAGAACTGGCCCAGGAGCAGCAGCGGGAAGGCATACAGCAGGTTGAAGGTCGCTGCCTTCCCGATGTAGTGGACGGGCGGCACGGGCAGCTTGTAGGCACGCACGGTGGGATACATCGCCAGGATGAACGCGTCCCGGGCCAGCAGCGCCAGGACCAGCCACCACGGGATGATCTCCCGCCAGGCGAGGCCGAACAGGGTGGAGGCGATGTAGAGCCGGTCGGCGATCGGGTCGAGGTACTGCCCGAGCTTGGTGATCAGGCCGTAGTGGCGGGCGATCTTGCCGTCGAGGTAGTCGGTGACCCCTGACCCCATCAGCACCAAAAGCGCCAGCAGGTCGTGGTGGGTCAGGATGGCCCAGAGGAAGATCGGCACCCCGGCCAGGCGCAGCATGGAGAGCACGTTGGGCACATTCCACACACCCCCGCGGCGACCCCCGTCACCCTGCGCGCTGCTCACGGGGAACAGCCTACGGTCCCGTGGTCCCAGATCCGGCACCGACCGGGCCGCCACCCGGACCGATGAGTATGCCGACAGGCCGGGGTCTGTACAAGAGCGGCGCCATCCGGGTGCCCTGCCCCAGAGAGGCGAACATCATGCGTCAGATCGTCACGTGCCTGTGGTTCGACACCCAGGGCGAGGAGGCCGCCACCTTCTACACCTCCGTCGTCCCCAACTCCCGCATCACCAAGGTCACGCCCTACGTGGTGGAGACCCCCGGGCCGAACCCCGTGGGTAGCGTCATGACGGTGGACTTCGAGCTGAACGGCCAGCCCTACCAGGCGCTGAACGGAGGCCCGCAGTTCACCTTCAACGAGGCGATCTCCATCGTCCTTCCCTGCGACTCGCAGGAGGAGTCAGACACCTACTGGGAGGCCCTCGGCGACGGCGGTGAATTCGGCCCGTGCGGGTGGCTGAAGGACAAGTTCGGGTTGTCCTGGCAGATCTACCCAGCCGAGATGGACGACCTGTTCGCCGACCCGGTCCCGGAGCGCGCCAAGGCCGCGATGGAGGCGATGCTCAAACAGTCCCGCATCGATGTCGCGGAGATCAAGGCGGCCATGGACGCGGCTGGCTCCCGCTGACCTGGGCGCCCGGTAGGACCGCGACAGCCGGACCCACGGGTGTGGATCCGGCTGCGGCGGACGCTCGTGGCATCTCGTGGTCGGGCTGACAGGATTTGAACCTGCGACCCCTGCACCCCCAGTGCAGTGCGCTACCAAACTGCGCCACAGCCCGAGGTGCTCGTGAGCGACCTGAACTTTATCCCATCCCTGCTCTGCGCGAAGAATCCGGGGATCGTGTCGGACGTCGCACACGTGCCGGACCCGCTCGGTACCCACCGCTACGGAGCCGCGGTCAGCGCCGGCGCTTCTCCCGCACCCGCACCGAGATCTCGATCGGGGTGCCCTCGAACCCGAACTCCTCGCGCAGACGGCGCTCCAGGAAGCGCCGGTAGCCGTGCTCGATGAAACCGCTGGCAAAGACCACAAAGCGAGGTGGACGGGTGTCCGCCTGGGTGGCGAACAGGATCCGTGGTTGCTTGCCGCCACGCACCGGGTGCGGGTGCGCGGCGACGATCTCGCCGAGGAAGGCGTTGAGCTTGGACGTGGAGATCCGGTTGTCCCAGGAGGCCAGGGCCTTCTCCAGGGCCGGCACCAGACGGTTGGTGTGCCGGCCGGTCAGCGCGGAGATGTTCACGCGGGGCGCCCAGGTGATCTGCACGAGGTCGCGCTCGATCTCCCGCTCCAGGAAGTGCTGGCGCTCCTCGTCGACCTCGTCCCACTTGTTGTAGGCGATGACCAGGGCCCGGCCCGCGTCGATGACCTGTTGGATGACCCGGATGTCCTGCTCGGCGATCTTGTCGGAGGCGTCGAGCAGCACCATCGCGACCTCGGCCTTCTCCAGCGCGGTCTGCGTGCGCAGCGAGGCGTAGAAGTCTGCGCCGCGGGTCTGGTGCACGCGCCGGCGGATCCCGGCGGTGTCCACGAAGCGCCACTGCTTGCCGTCGAGCTCGATCAGCTCATCCACCGGGTCGCGGGTGGTGCCCGCCATGTTGTCGACGACCGCGCGGTCCTCGCCGGCCAGCTTGTTGAGCAGCGAGGACTTGCCGACGTTGGGTCTCCCGAGCAGTGCGACGCGCCGGGGGCCTCCCCGCGGATAGGCCCCGGAGACCGCCGACCTCTCCGGCAGGTGCTCCAGCACCGCGTCCAGCACGTCACCACTGCCGCGGCCGTGCAGCGCCGAGACCGGCCACGGCTGGCCCAAACCCAGCGACCACAGCGCTGCCGCCTCCATCTCGACCCGCTGGTCGTCGACCTTGTTCGCCACGAGCACCACGGGCTTGCCGGAGCGGCGCAGCAGCCGCACCACGCTCTCGTCGGTGTCCGTCGCGCCGACCGTCGCATCGACGACGAACATCACGACGTCACACAGCTCGACCGCCACCTCGGCCTGCTCGGCGACCCGCAGGTGGATGCCGCTGGCGTCCACCTCCCAGCCGCCGGTGTCGACCAGGGTGAAGCGGCGGCCGGACCACTCGGCGTCGTAGGCGACCCGGTCCCGGGTCACACCAGGGACGTCCTCGACGACCGCCTCCCGGCGACCCAGGATCCGGTTGACGAGCGTCGACTTGCCGACGTTCGGACGTCCCACGACGGCGACGACCGGCCGGGTCTCGGCCTCGAGGTCCTCCTCGGCCTGGCGGCGACGGCCCTCGACGAGCGCGAGGTCCTCCTCGCTCAGGTCGAACTCGTCGAGACCGGCGCGCAGCGCCTCCTCGAGGGAGGGGTTGGCCTCACCGGTGATCTCGGACACGGTCACTGCCTCTCGTCAAGGGTGGTGCGGGCCCGCACCTGACGCTTGATACGCCCCAGCATGCCGACCATCCCGCGCATCCGCAGCGGCGACACGGCCTCGGCCAGCCCGAACCGGTAGGGGGCCTCGTCCGGGACGGCCAGGATCTCCTCGGCCGGCAACCCGTCGAGGCTCTCGTGCAGGATGCCCGCGAAGCCGCGCGTGGTGGGCGCCTCGGGCGGCGCCGACAGGAAGATGTGCGCCGTCCGGGACGGGTCATCCTCGACCTCGACAGCCAGGAACACAGGCGACTGGCACTCGTCGACACGTTCCATCTCATCCAGCCGACCGGCATACTGCTCGGGCAGGTCGGGGAGGTCGCCGGCGAGCTCGAGGAGCAGCTGGAGGCGGTCCTTCTGCTCCAGCGCGTGGAACTCCCCCGCCAGCTCGGCCATCGCCGCGGGCAGGTCGTCGGTACGGGTGGACGCGGAGAACTGTGCCGCCATCAGCGCTCCACCGGCACGCCGACCGCGTTGCCCCACTCGGTCCACGACCCGTCGTAGTTGCGGACCCGCTCGAAGCCGAGCAGATGCGTCAGGACGAACCAGGTGTGGCTGGACCGCTCGCCGATCCGGCAGTAGGCGACGACGTCGTCGGAGGGCTCCAGACCCTGCTCGCCGAGGTAGATCTCCTCGAGCTCCTCGCGGGACTTGAAGGTGCCGTCCTCGTTGGCCGCCCTGCCCCACGGCACCGACTTCGCGCCGGGGATGTGCCCGCCCCGCATCGCGCCCTCCTGCGGGTAGTCCGGGATCGCCAGGAGCTCACCGGAGAACTCGCCGGGCGACCGCACGTCGACCATCGGCCGGCCCAGGTGCTCGAGCACGTCCTGCTTGAAGGCGCGGATGGTGCGGTCGTCACGCTCGACGACGGGGTAGTCGACCGGGCTCACCTGCGGCACGTCGGTGGTCAGCTCGCGGCCCTCGGCGATCCAGGCGGCGCGGCCACCGTCGAGGATGCGGACGTCCTCGTGGCCGAACAGGGACATCACCCACAGGGCGTAGGTGGCCCACCAGTTGCTCTTGTCGCCGTAGAGGACGACGGTCGTGTCCCGGCCGATGCCGCGCTCCCCCATCACCCGCGCGAACTGCTCGCCGTCGACGTAGTCGCGGGTCAGCTGGTCGTTGAGGTCCAGGTGCCAGTCGAGCTTGAGCGCGCCGGGGATGTGCCCGGTGTCATAGAGGAGCACGTCCTCGTTGGACTCCAGCACCACGAGGTTGTCCGCACCCAGGTGCTCGGCCAGCCACTGCGTGCTCACCAACCGCTCAGGGTGGGAGTATGCCGCGAGCTTGCTCTGCGGGTCGGTCTGGGTGGTCATCGGGTGCCTCCGTCGTCAGGGGTGTGGACAGGTGGGTGGGCAGGTGCGGCGTGCACGGCGTCGAGCACTGCTGCCACTGACTGTTCGAACGTCAGGTCTGAGGTGTCGATTCCCACCACTCCGGGGGCCGGCTCGAAGAACGCCGAGACGGTCGAGTCGGCGGCGTCCCTGCGGACGATCTGGTCGTGCGTGGCCTCGATGGCTTGCACGTCGTCGCTGGAGAACAGCTCCCTCGCGCGGCGGGCCAGCCGGGCCTCCTCGGAGGCGGTGATCAGGAACCGGTGCTCGGCGTCGGGCGCGATGACCGTGGTGATGTCCCGGCCCTCGACGACGATGCCGGACCCGGCGTGGCGGGCGTCGGCAATGAGCTGGCGCTGCTGGTCACGCATCGTGGCACGCACCTCGAGGTTGGTGGCGATGTGCGAGACCTGCTCGCTCACGGCGGTCTCGCGGATCGCCGCGGCCACGTCGGTGCCACCCACGTGCACGGTGGGCGCGTCGGGGTCCGTGCCGATCTCGAGCGGGAAGGTTCGCGCCTGCTCGGCGACCTCCTGGCTGTCGGTGAGGTCGATCCCCTGCTGCAGGCACCACCAGGTCAGCGCGCGGTACATCGCCCCCGTGTCGAGGTACGACAGCCCCAGTCGGCGGGCGACCTGCTTGGACACGCTCGACTTGCCTGATCCACTGGGCCCGTCGATGGCGATGGTGATGGGATTCTCAGGCACCGGGCAAGCCTAACCGCTCGGGACCACCGGACCTGGAGCCCTACAGGCCCGCAGCACGGTAGAGCGCACCGACCTCCTCGGCCGTCAGTGCCCGAGTGCGTCCGGACCGCAGCTGGCCGAGCAGGATCGGGCCGACCTGCACCCGCGAGAGTGCCTCGACCGGGTGGCCGACCTCCGCCAGCAGCCGGCGGACCACGTGCTTCTTCCCCTCGTGCAGGACCAGCTCGACGATCGCCTTGCCGGGTGCCGAGTCGATCAGTTTGAACGAGTCGACCGCGACGACGCCGTCCTCCAGCTCCACCCCGGCCCGCAGGGTCTTGCCGAGCTCGCGGGGCACCGGGCCCGGGACGCGGGCGATATAGGTCTTGGGCACCTCGTACGCCGGGTGCTGCAGCCGGTGCGAGAGCTCGCCGTCGTTGGTGAGCAGGAGCAGCCCCTCGGTGTCGGCGTCCAGCCGCCCCACGTGGAACAGCCGCTCGTTGCGCGGCGGGAGGTAGTCGGCGATGGAGGGCCGCCCCAGCTCGTCGCTCATCGTGGAGACCACCCCGAGCGGCTTGTTGAACGCGAGGTAGACCCGGCTGTCATCCAGCACCACGCGGGTGCCGTCGACGTGGATGGTCTGGGCCACCGGGTCGACCCGCACTCCGAGCTCGGTGACGACGTGACCGTCGACCTCGACCCGTCCCTGGCTGATGAGCAACTCGCAGGCGCGGCGACTGCCGATGCCCGCAGAGGCCAGCAGCTTCTGCAGGCGGACGCCGTCAGGGGTGTGGACGTCAGCGCCGGAGTCGTCGACCGGTGGTGGCGTCGCGCGGCGCGTCGGGGCGATCTTGCGGCTGGGACCCGCGTCCGGCCCGACCGCTCGGCCGGCACCTCGGGCCTTGTGGCGGCGCTTGCCGCCGCTGCCCGGACGACCGCCCCGATCCTGGCCACCCCAACCGCCCTGGCCACCACTCCGGTTTGCGCCGGAACCGCTACGGCCACTTCCACGGCCACCCTGGCCACCCTGGCCGCCGCTCCGGCCACCGCCGGAACCGCCGCCCCTCTGCCCTCCGGAGCCTCCTCGTTGCTGGGGCGGGTTCATGCGTGTCCTTCCGCTGCGAGTTCCTCGATGATGTCCACCGGTGGCAGGTAGGGCGCCAGCTCGGGCAGGTCGTCCAGGCTGTCCAGCCCCATCCGCTGCAGGAACAGGTCCGTCGTGCCGTAGAGCGCGGCAGCACCGGGCTCGCCGTCGACCACGACCTCGTGGATGAGGCCGCGTGAGATCAGGGTCCGGACCACACCGTCCACGTTGACACCGCGCACCGCACTGACCCGGGAGCGCGAGATCGGCTGCCGGTAGGCGATCACCGCCAGGGTCTCCAGGGAAGCCTGCGTGAGTCGCGCCTGCTGACCGCCCATGAGGAACTTCTCGACGACGGGTGCATAGGCCGGCTTGGTGTAGATCCGCCAACGACCGCCCAACCTGCGCAGCATGAACCCACGCTCGCTGACGGCATACTCCTCCGCCAGCTCCTCCAGGATCGTGGTGACGTCCTCCACCGGCAGCTCCAGCGCCGAGGCGAGGACGGTTTCCTCGACCGGTTCATCGATCACCATCAGGACGGCCTCGATCGCCGACCGGGCACCACCGGGGAAGTCGTTGATGTCGAAGGCGACCTGCTCGGCCGGCCCGTCCTCCACCGGGGTCGACTCGTCCTCCGGACCGTCGTGGGTCTCGTCCTGCCGTTCATCCTGGGGTTCGTTGTGGGGCTCACTCATCGGGCACCTCCTGGGTGTCGGACTCCGGCGCGTCGTCCTCGTCGCCCTCGTCGAACTCGTCACTGACCTCGACCGCGCCGGTGGCGCTCCCGGTCCACCGCACCGTCAGCTCGCCCAGCGCATCCTCCTGCTCCAGTGAGAGCAGTGACTCACGGAAGAGCTCGAGGAGGGCGAGGAACCGCGCCACGACCACCAGGGTGGTGTCGGCGTCGGCCACCAGGTCCCGGAAGCTCGTGGTGCCGCGGTGGCGGAGCCGGTCGACCACGATGGCCGCCTGCTCCCGCACGGAGACTTGGGGGGCGTGCAGGTGCGTGAGGCCGACGGTGGGCGGGGGTTTGGGGGTCATCGCCCGGGCCGCGAACATCGCGAGCTGCTCGGGTGTGATGTTCATGACCAGCTCGGGCAGCAGCTTGGTGAACTCGTCCTCCAGCGCCACGTCACGCGGGAAGATGCGGCCGACGGTGTCCATCCGCGCGGAGAAGGCCGCGGCCACCTCCTTGAACGCGCGATACTGCAGCAGCCGGGCGAAGAGCAGGTCCCTGGCCTCGATGAGCTCCAGGTCCTCGTCGTCATCCTCGCGCCGGTTCGGGAGCAGGCGGGCGGCCTTCAGGTCGAGCAGGGTCGCGGCGATGAGCAGGAACTCCGAGGCCTGCGAGAGGTCCCACTCGTTGTCGGCCTGCTGCGCGGCCCGGATGTGCGCCACGAACTCGTCGGTGATCTTGGCCAGCGCGATCTCGGTGACGTCGAGCTTGTGCTTGGCGATGAGGCCGAGCAGGAGCTCGAAGGGCCCCTGGAAGACGTCCAGGTGCACCTCGAAGGGCGTCGGACCGCGGCGGGTGAGCACACCCCCGGGGGTGACGGTGGCGGTGTCCTCAGGCCCGCTCATGACGGTGGCGGTGTCCTCGGGCCCGCTTGTGGCGGTGGCGGTGTCCTCGGCCCCGCTCCCGGGCTCCGCCAGAGTGGTCTCCAAGGTCAGGGCGCGCCACCGCGCGAGATGAGCTCCCGCGCCAGCTGGCGGTAGGCCTCGGCACCGCTGTGCGTGCTGGCGTAGGAGGTGATCGGCTCGGCCGCCAGCGTGGCGTCCGGGAACTTGATGGTGCGGCTGATCACCGTGTGAAAGACCTTGTCCTCGAAGTGGTCCACGACGCTGCGCACGACCTCCTTGGAGTGCAGGGTGCGTCCGTCATACATCGTCGCCAGGATCCCGTCCAGGGTCAGGGCAGGATTGAGCCGGTCGGTGATCTTGTCGATGGTCTCGATGAGCAGCGCGACACCACGCATGGCGAAGAACTCGCACTCCAGCGGCACCACGACCCCGTGCGCGGCGGTCAGGGCGTTGACCGTGAGCAGACCCAGGGAGGGCTGGCAGTCGATGAGGACCACGTCATAGTCGTCGAGGACCGGGCGCAACACCCTGGCCAGGATCTGCTCGCGGGCCACCTCACCGACCAGCTGCACCTCGGCCGCGGACAGGTCGATGTTGGCGGGGAGCACGTCGAGGCCCTCGACCCGGGTGGACTGGATGACGTCCCGGACGTCGTGGCCCCGCTCGACGAGCAGGTTGTAGACCGTGGTGTCCAGCTGGTGGGTCGGGATCCCCAGACCCACAGACAGTGCGCCCTGCGGGTCGAAGTCCACCAGCAGCACCTTGCGGCCGTACTCCGCCAGGGAGGCGCCCAGGTTGATGGTGGTGGTGGTCTTGCCGACCCCGCCCTTCTGGTTGCACATGGCGATCACCCGGGCCGGCCCGTGCCGGTCCAGGGGCGGCGGCGTGGGGAAGTCCGGCATCACGCGGCCGGTCGGGCCCAGCTGCCCGCTCCCGGCGGTCTCGGTGCCGGGCAGCCGGTCGTGGGCCGCGCTGGCCGCCGTCGCGTCCTGCCTCGTCGCCTCGGATGTCACGCTCACTCCGCCCTCTGGGTCCGTGGTCGGCGTCCCGCCGATCGCTCCGACCTTAACGGGAGTCGCTGCCGCTGACCAACGGTGTCGTGTCATCGCGCGCGGGGATGGGCCTGGGCATAGACCTCGCGCAGGTGCTGGGCCGTGACGAGCGTGTAGATCTGGGTGGTCGTCACCGAGGCGTGCCCGAGGAGCTCCTGCACGACCCGCACGTCCGCTCCCCCGTCCAGCAGATGGGTGGCGAAGGAGTGCCTGAGCGTGTGCGGGCTCACGTGACCCGACAGATCGGCCCGCTCTGCGGCCTGCTGTATGACGTTCCACGCGCTCTGCCGCGACAGTCGCCCACCCCGCTGGTTGAGGAAGACGGCCGCGGTGCCCTTCCCCTTGGCTGCGAACGTGGGCCTGCCCCTCACCAACCACGCATCCAGCGCCGCCGTCGCGTACCGGCCCAGGGGGACGATCCGCTCCTTGTTGCCCTTGCCGAAGAGGCGCACGACCGCACCTGGCGTGCCCTCGTCATACTGCCCTGCTGCCCCGTCCCCCAGGTCGATGTCGTCGACGTCCAGACCGATGGCCTCGCTGACCCTCGCTCCCGAGCCGTAGAGCACCTCGAGCAGCGCCCGGTCGCGGAGGCTCGCCGGGGTGTCCCCCACTGCGGCAGCGTCGAGCAACCGCTCGACCTCCCCGATGCTGATCGCCTTGGGCAGCCGACGGGCCGGCGTAGGGGGCGCCACCACCTGCGCGGGGTCGTTCGGCACGTCACCCTCGGCGGCGAGGAACTTGTGGAAGCCCCTCACCGCGACCAGCGCCCGGGCCGCCGAGGAGGGGGCCAGCGGCTTGCGCTCCCCGTGCCCGGTCCGCAGGTGCGCCAGGAAGTCGGTGACCGCCTGCTCGGACACACCCTCCGGTGCGGTGATGCCCCGCCCGCGCAGGAAGCTCAGATACCGCCCCAGGTCGCGCTCGTAGGCCTTCAGGGTGTGCACCGAGGCGCCCCGTTCCACCCGCAGGTGGTCCAGCCAGCCGCGCACCGCGCGACTCAGGCGGTCCGGTGCTGGGGCGGCGGGGGCTGGGGACATACCGTCATTCTCATGCAGTGGTATGCCGAAACCCGGTCCCGACGCACCCGTCAGATCATCGCCGACCTGATCGTCCTCGGCTGGGTGATCCTCTGGGTGCTCGTCGGCCGGTGGGGCTTCGGGCTGGTGAACGCGCTCAGCCGTCCCGCCGACTCGCTGCGCTCCGCGGGGTCCGGGGTGCAGGACCGGATGACCGAGATCGCAGGCAACATCGGTGACACGCCCTTGGTGGGTGATCGGCTGGAGGCTCCGTTCACCGGGGTGGCCAACGCCGGCGGTGCCCTGGTCTCCGCCGGGGACAGCCTGGAGTCGGCCGTTCATCGGGTGGCGACGCTGGTGGGTCTGCTCACCGCTGGCGTGCCGATCGTCCTCGTCTTGGGGGTCTACCTGCTGGTCCGGGTGGCCTCCGCGCGACGGTCTGCTGCCATGGCCGCGTTCCGAGACGCCCCCGGCAGCGCGGAGCTCCTGGCACTCCGCGCCCTGGTGACCCAGAAGCCGGCCCGGTTGGCCAAGGTCGGTGAGGACCCCTTGGGTGGGTGGCGCAGCGGTGACCAGGAACAGGTCTCCGCATTGGCCGCCCTGGAGCTACGGCGCCTTGGGCTCCGCGCTGCGCCCGTCAGCCGAGTCTGACCCGGTGGCGTCCGCGCTCTCCGCCGTATTGTTGTCGTCCACGTCCTGCGCCGTGCCGTTGTCGTCCTCGTCCACGCTCTCCGCCGTGCCGCTGTCGTCCTCGTCCTCGCTCTCAGCCGTGCCGCTGTCGTCCTCGTCCTCGCTCTCAGCCGTGCCGCTGTCGTCCTCGTCCGCGACGTAGTCGGGTCCACCGACCCCGGCCCGCTCGACCCAGGGCTCCCTGCCCTTGAACAGCGACTGCAGAACGGCGAACAGGACCAGACCGACGATGATGAAGACCAGGGCGGTCACCTGGTTGGTCCGGAACGGCCCGACCATATAGCTGAAGTCGGTCCGGATGCCCTCGATGAAGAACCGTCCCGTGCCGTAGACAACCATGTAGAGGGCGATCAGCTTGCCCCACCCGAACTTGAACTTCCGGTCGAGCCACAGCAGCAGGAAGCCTCCCGCCACGTTCCAGGTGAGCTCGTAGAGGAAGGTCGGCTGGAAGGTCTCGACATCTCGGTACTCCGGGGGTCTGTGCTCTGGGTCGATCTCCACTCCGAGCGGGCCGTCGTCCGGCCCGCCGAAGAGCTCCTGGTTGAACCAGTTGCCCAACCTGCCAACCGCCTGGGCAAAGATCAGCCCGGGGGCCAGGGAATCGGCGAAGACGGAGAGCCTCGCGCCGCGTCGCCAGGCGACGTAGGCCGCCCCGAGCGCACCACCGATGACCGCGCCGAAGATCGCGATCCCGCCCTCCCAGATGTAGAGCGCGCTGATCGGGTCGCGGCCCTCGCCGAAGTAGTCCTCCCAGTGCGTGGCCACGTGGTAGATCCGGGCGCCGATGATGCCCGACGGGATGGCCACGATGGCGATCGACTCAAAGGTCTCCCCCAGGCCGCCGCGCGCGATCCACCGCTTGCGGCCCAACCACCAGGCGACGATCATGCCCGCCATGAGGCACAGCGCATAGATGTGGATGGTCAGCGGCCCGAGGGTGAACTCGCTGATGCTGGGGCTGGGGATCGACATGATCACGGGGACCATCATGCGGGAACGGCCGCCCCGGACCGAACCCACCCCGCACATCACGAGGTCTGGGACTCCTCCCACGCTCGTTGAGCGCGATGTCGGTCCCCTCAGCGACGTGGCCCAATCCCCAACGATCCGGACCGTTCCCCAACTATTCTTGGGACCGTGACCGACAGCCCGACGCTCAACCGTGCCGCATCACTGCCGCACCGCGTCCTGGCCGTCGGCACGACCATCCTGCACCTCGCCTTCTCGCTGCTCGTGGTGTTCGGTGGCTTCATCGCCTGGTGGCAGCCCTGGGTGCTGTGGCTGCACCTGCCGGCCGTCGTCTGGGCCGTCGCCGGGCAGCTGCGCGACCTGCCGTGCCCGCTGACCGACTGGGAGAACCGGGCTCGCGTCCGCGGCGGATGGCCTCGCCTGTCCGAGACCGGCTATATCGACCACTACTTCACGGGCGTGCTCTACCCGACCTCGTGGAAGCCACGGATGCCGTTCGTCGTCCTGGCAATCCTGCTGGCCTCGTGGACCGGTCTGCTCCTGCGCTGAGGCACTCCTCCCACTCCCCCTCTCGTCCGAGCAGCATCCCAACTCCCCGGCCGGCCCCACGTGATCTCGTCACGCTGAGCGCGGTGTCCACAGTCCTCCGGGCCATGTCCCCATGCACTGTCGGTGGCTGCTGGGAGTATGTCGTCAGCCAGGCAATCATGCCCGTCACCGCGGTCTGTGGCCGGGGTGGGACCGACACGCCGGGTGTGGATAAACCGGACGGCTTGTCGAACATGTGTGCTAGGTTGGTTGGCATCAGGGAAGTTGTCGTCAACGGGGACTCGGGGAGGAGGGGTAGGGATGGCACCGCAGGCGAAGTCGGCCCAGACACAGGCACCAGGGTCGCCTTCTTCATCGCCCTGCGGACCGACGGTCCAGGCGTCCAGTGCGTGGGAGACCCGGTTGGAAGAATTGGTGCCCGCCGACGTGCTCGCCGAGCTGAAGGCTCAGGTCGCCTCCCGCGCAGCGTCCTACGAGCGGACCGGGGTGATGCCGCCGGCGCCGGTGCGGATGCGGGTGCACCACCCCGAGGCGACCGTCCCGGTGGTTGTCGTCGAGCTGGGTGATGAGCACACCGAGAAGGTCGAGGCGTTGCAGGCAGCGATGGCCGCCCTCGGGGTCGGTGACCTGGCCGGTCCGTTGACGCAGGTGACCCTGGCCTGCGCGACGTTGGCCACCCCGGACCAGTCCAGCGACGCCGGCAGCCAGTCCAGCGACGCCGGCAGCCAGGCTGCGGTGCTGGCTCGGTCCCAGGAGCTGCTGGGTGTGGTGGAGTCGGTGACCACGGTGTCCCGGCAGCTCGACGGGGTCCTGGTCAGGGCGGTGCGGGACCTGACCGCGGGCCGGGCCCAACTGCTGCTGGGCCAGAAGGGCGTCAGCGACCCCGAGGAGCTGACCTCCGCGCAGGCGCAGAAGTGGACCAGGGCGGCCAAGTCCCAGACCCGGCACGAGCTGGAAGCGGCCCTGGGCTGGTATGCCTCGGAGATCAAGGACCTGGTCGGGTTGGCCACCTCCCCGACCACCACGCTGGCACCGGTCCTGTCCTCCCTGGAGACCGGGGAGTCCTCCTGGGCCACGGCCCGCCGGTTCTACCGGGCCGCCGGGCCCCTGCCCCACGAGGACACCGCCGCCATCGCCAACGGCCTGTTCGGCCAGGACCCCGCAGCCAGCGTCACCGACCGGCTGGACTCCGACGGTGACTTCACCGGCGAGCCATGGCGGACCGGGAAGTTCAACCGGGCCCTGGACCGGGAGGTCGCCAAATACACCGCCGCCGACGAGGACGCCAAGCAGGCGGCCGCCGACCGGGCCCGGGCCAACCAGGACCTACGAGTACGGGCGGACGCCGACGGCACCGCCGAGATCAGCATCGGCTGCACGTCCCTGCAGGCCGCCGCGATCGCCGACCGCATCGGGCAGGCCGCCAAGTCAGCACGGGCCGCTGGCGCCCCCGAGCTGATCCGCGAGCTGCGCTCCAAGGTCGGCATCGCCCTGCTGATGCACGGCACCCTGGACACCCTGACCCTGCCCGAGGACCCCGACCTGATCACCATCGAGCAGTCCGCCCAACTGACCAAGGTCCTCAACGGGCTCCCCGAGGCACAGATCCACGTCGTCGTCCCCTACGACACCCTCATCGGCCACCGCACCAACCCCCCACCCACCGACACCGACACCCTCCCCACCGACACCGCCACC
>NZ_JALKAL010000009.1:0-152 GCF_023015765.1 Ornithinimicrobium sp. F0845 | reverse complement strand
ACCCTGGACACCCTGACCCTGCCCGAGGACCCCGACCTGATCACCATCGAGCAGTCCGCCCAACTGACCAAGGTCCTCAACGGGCTCCCCGAGGCACAGATCCACGTCGTCGTCCCCTACGACACCCTCATCGGCCACCGCACCAACCCCCC
>NZ_JALKAL010000008.1 GCF_023015765.1 Ornithinimicrobium sp. F0845 | reverse complement strand
CAACGCATCATCATCCTCGGCGGCTCCCAGGCCGTGTCCAACCAGATCCAGATCGACCTAGCCGCCTACTTCGGCTAACACCCAACACCCCCACACACCACGGCCCGGCCACCCCACCCACGGGGGCGGCCGGGCCGCGGCGTGTCTCCTGCAGCAGGCCTACTTCAGCACGCCTATTGCAGCAGCCCGTCGGCCACCAGGGTCCGCAGCGTCGGCACGACCTGGGCCTCCAGGTCGTCGGCAGACTGCTCGGTCAGCACGGCGATGCCCCGCACGATCTGAGCAGGGGTGAGCTCGCCATCACTGGCGCCGACGAGTCCCGCACCGACCGTGTCGAGGCGCACAGGGCGCCGCAGCCCACCGCCCTGGCGCAGCTGGATCACCATCGGGTCCGGCTGGCCGGGGCGCCCCACGCGCTCCTCGGTCACGTCCGGGGCCACGGACCACGGAGTGCCGAGCAACTCGGCCTCAGTGTGCTCTGCGAGCCAGGTCCGGGCCCGCAGTCCGGCGAGGATCGCGGGACCGGCCGGCTGCTCCACCGGACCGCGCAGGTCCTCCAGATACCGGAAGGGGTCGCGCTCGGTCGTCGGCTGCTGCAGGGTGATCACCCCGAACCCGACCCGCTCGATGCCGCGGGCCGCGAAGTCATCCAGCCACGCGGCATACAGGTCCTCGAACCCGGCGCTCCCCGGCCGGTGACCTCCGTCGCGTGCCCAGGTCTCGGCATACTCCGCGACGTCCTGGTCCTCCCGCTGGATCACCCACGCGTCCAGGCCGGTGCCCTCCAGCCAGGCGCCCACGTGGTCGGTCCATGTCTCGTCCTCCCGCAGCTCCCAGTTGCCCAGGAGCTGGGCGATGCCACCCGCGGCCAGGACGGACCCGAGGTCGCGGACCAGCCCCGCGACGATGGCGTCGCCGGGGGCGCCACCGTCGCGGTACTCATAGAGCGGGACGTCCGGGCTGCGCGGGGTGATCACGAACGGCGGGTTGGACACGACCAGGTCGAAGCGCTCCCCCGCGACCGGCTCGAGCAGCGACCCGCCGCGCAGGTCGAGGTCGATCCCGTTGAGCAGCGCGGTGAACCGGGCGTAGCCGAGTGCCCGCTCGGACAGGTCCGTGGCGACGACCCGGTCGGCGTGCGTGCTCAGGTGCACCGCCTGGACGCCGCAGCCGGTGCCCAGGTCGAGGGCGCGCGCCACGCGGGGCCGGGGCGTCCACGAGGCCAGCGTGGTCGAGGCTCCGCCCACCCCCAGCACGTGGTCGGTCGGCAGCGGCTCACCCAGGGCCAGCTCGGAGAGGTCGGACGCCAACCACCAGTCGTGCTGGTCGTCACCGTAGGGACGCAGGTCGCACGTGCCTCGCAGCAGGGCACCGGCAGTCTCCGCAGCGCCCTCCACGTCCGTGACGGCGAGGCCCAGGTCGAGCAGACCCGCGACACCGGTGCGGGGGACGGCCGCGGCGACGTCCGCGACGGGGACCTCCTCGCCGAGGACGAGGAGCCGCACCAGGGCCGACACCGGGGCGCTGGTGGCCGCGAGGGCGCGCCGGACCGGCAGGACCTGGTCCCGGTGCAGGGCTGCCGAGGCCAGCGGGCCGAGCACCTCCGCGAGACGCTCGGTCGTGTAGCCGGTCTCCAGCAGGTCGGCACGCAGGTCGTCGAGCTGGTCGGCGCTTCCCGAGGGCACGCGTGGGCTCGGGCTCCCACCGCCCGGGCCGCGCGTGTTCCGTGGTCGGCTCACCAGTCCCACTCGAAGCCGACCGCGCAGTCCCTCGCTGGGGTCAGGAATCGGTGGACGACGTGGTCCGGCGGCAGAGGCACCTCCTCGGTGGCCGCGACCCCGGTCCCCGCATCGACCAGCTCGACCCAGCGCACCCGCTCGGGCACGGCATCCGGGTCGAAGCGGACCTCCAGGGACACCCCGCCGGCCGTCTCCCGCAGACCGCGCCGGAAGTGGTGGGTGACCGGTCCACCGGCGGGATAGGTGGCGATGGTCTCCAGCACCGTCGTCTGCCCGGGCTCCAGGGGGGCGGGCAGCTCGATGTCGATGCGGAACATGCCGGGAGCGTCGTCCGCCCGCAACGGCCCGGGGACGCCCCCGCGGGCGACCTCCACCCGCACCTCCGGGGTGTCGAAGCGGTAGGTGACCCGCTCCACCAGGCCCTGGGCACGGATGATGTGCTCCAGTGCGTGTCTGCGCCGGGACCGGTCCGCGCCCACCTCGAACTGCTCGATCAGCGACTGTGTCCGGTAGGACGCGGAGGTCTGCGGATTCTCCGGGTGCTCGGGAGGGACCGGCGAGGCTCGGCGGCGAGGACCGCCGGGCACGGCCGGCGGGTCCGCCCTCAGATCGGCCTCCAGCTGCTGCCAGAGCGCCCGCTCGTGCTCGTCCTTCATGTCGAAGGCCCGGACGAACCAGCCCAGCGTCTGGTGTGAGATGCCCCGACCACTGACGGCCCGGGCCACGACGTCCTTGAGACGCCGCGGCAGGTCGGTGTCGGACTCGGGCACCTCGCCCGTGTCCCACAGGTGGTCGGCGAGGACCGCCGCGACGGCGCTCTGGTGCGGGTCCCGAGCAGAGGCCCGGCGCACCTCGGCGCGCCAGCGGCGGCGGTATGCCGAGTCACCGGTCAGCAGGTGACGGAGCAGTTCCGAGGTGCTGCGCTGGCCCGTGCCGCTGACCATGTCCCTGACAGCGGTGTCACCGCGGAGCCCTGTGGACTCCGCGGCGACACCGTCCTGCCTCTCCCACCGGCTCGGCATCATCCGGACCCCCACGCCTCTCTCAGCCCAGCTGTGCCTGCTGCGAAGGCGTGTCGTCCCCGATGGCGATGCCCCGGCGCTTGCTGACCCACACGGCGCCCACGATGACGGCCACCGAGACCAGTGCGATGGCCCAGCGGACCACGTCGTTGGCGGAGTCGCCGTAGGACATGGCGACGATGGCCGGCGCGATGAGCAGGGCGACCAGGTTCATCACCTTGATCAGCGGGTTGATGGCCGGGCCGGCGGTGTCCTTGAACGGGTCGCCGACCGTGTCACCGATCACCGTGGCCGCGTGGGCCTCGGTGCCCTTCCCGCCGAAGTGCCCGTCCTCCACGATCTTCTTCGCGTTGTCCCAGGCACCACCGGAGTTGGCCAGGAAGACGGCCATCAGCACACCGGTGCCGATGGCGCCGGCGAGGTAGCCGGCGAGGGCACCGACACCGAGGCCGAACCCGACGGCGATCGGGGCGAGGAGCGCGAGCAGACCGGGTGTGGCGAGCTCACGGAGCGAGTCCTTCGTGCAGATGTCGACCACGCGGGCGTAGTCCGGCTTCTCGGAGAAGTTCATGATGCCGGGCTTCTCGCGGAACTGGCGGCGCACCTCGAAGACGATGGCACCGGCCGCGCGGGTCACCGCGTTGATCGCCAGGCCGGAGAACATGAACACCACGGAGCCACCGATGATGATGCCGACCAGGGCCCGCGGGTCGAAGACCAGCAGCGACTGGAAGATGTCCGCACCGTCGTCCACGGAGCCGCCGGTCAGCTCGCCGATGGCGTTGTTGATCGCGTCGTAGTAGGAGCCGAACAGAGCCGTGGCCGCGAGCACCGCCGTGGCGATCGCGATGCCCTTGGTAACCGCCTTGGTGGTGTTGCCGACCGCGTCCAGCTCGGTGAGGATCTGGGCGCCCTCGCCGTCGACGTCACCGGACATCTCGGCGATGCCCTGGGCGTTGTCGGAGACCGGACCGAAGGTGTCCATCGCCACGATCATGCCGACCGTGGTGAGCAGACCGCAGCCGGCCATGGCGACCAGGAACAGCGAGAAGATCAGGCCGCCGCCACCGAGGGTGAACAGGATGTAGACCGCACCGGCGATGGTCGCCGCGGTGTAGACGGCGGACTCGAAGCCCACGCCGATGCCGGAGAGCACCACCGTGGCGGGGCCGGTCAGGGAGGTCCGGGCGACGTCGTTGGTCGGCTTGGACTCGGTGCCGGTGAAGTAGCCGGTCAACCACAGGATGAACGCCGCCAGGACGATGCCGATGATGACGGCCGCCGCGACCCGGATGCTCGGGTCGAGCGTGCCGGTGCCCACCTCAAGCTCCCCGGGCAGGAAGATGAACGCCGCGACGGCACAGACACCGGCCGCCACGAGCGCGGAGATGTAGAAGCCGCGGTTGATCGTGACCAGGGCGCTCTCGCCGGCCCGCCCCTTGGTGAGGTAGACGCCCGCGATCGCGGTCAGCGCGCCGATGGCGGGGATGATCAGGGGGAACGTCAGCCCGTCCGCGCCGAGTGCCGCGGAGCCCAGGATGAGCGCCGCTACCAGGGTCACGGCATACGACTCGAAGAGGTCGGCCGCCATGCCGGCGCAGTCGCCGACGTTGTCGCCGACGTTGTCGGCGATGGTGGCGGCGTTGCGCGGGTCGTCCTCGGGGATCCCGGCCTCGACCTTGCCGACCAGGTCTGCGCCCACGTCGGCAGCCTTGGTGAAGATGCCACCGCCGACACGCATGAACATCGCCAGCAGGGCGGCACCGAAGCCGAAGCCCTCGAGCACCTTGGGCGCGTTGCCCTGGTAGAAGAGCACGACCAGCGCCGCGCCGAGCAGCCCCAGGCCGACCGTGGCCATGCCGACGGTGCCGCCGGTGCGGAAGGCGATCTGCATGCCCTTGTCGCGGTCGCCGTTGCGGGCCGCCTCGGCGACGCGCATGTTGGCGGCGGTCGCCAGGTTCATCCCGAGGTAGCCGATGCCGGCGGAGAAGCCGGCGCCCAGCACGAAGAAGACCGAGCGGCCGATGCGCACCGCGGTGTCGTCCGCCGGCAGCGCAAAGAGCAGCAGGAAGGCGATCACCACGAAGACGCCGAGGGTCTTGAACTGCCGCCGCAGGTACGCCTGGGCGCCCTCCTGCACCGCCTGCCCGATCTGCTGCATGCTCGGGGTGCCGGACGAGGTGGCCAGCACCTCCCCGCGGAACTTGAAGCCCATCGCCAGCGCGGCGAGCGCGATCAGTCCGACGACGATGACGATCGTGATGCCACTGGTGCCGAGGTCGATGTCGCCGGTGTTCACGACAGCACCTCCGGGCAGCGCGAGGGGATGGACCCCGAGCAGGTCGAGGGGTTGGGCATGTGTCCTCCTGGAGACCGCCCCGGGCGTGATCGACCGGGGCGCGCCGGTTTCTGGTGAGTGCGCCTTGTGGCCGCCACTGTAACGGGGGCCGCGCGCGACTCTACCTGTGACATCCCACACACTCGGCCGTGGGTGCCAGGACATACCGTTGCCACGATGCCCGGCACCCCCTTCGACGCCCGCACCGCACTGGCCCACCTGGCCCGTGGGGCGCGTGAGGAACGGCTGGTGCACGTTCGGCACCTGCCGCGCCGGGAAGCCGAGCTCGTCCCGTGGCCCACCTGGGTCGACCCCGGGGTGTATGCCGCGTGGTCCGGTGCGGGGATCACTCACCTGTGGTCCCACCAGGCCGAGGTGGCCGCGCTGGCCCGGGCCGGACGACATACTGTTTGCGCGACGGGGACGGCCTCGGGCAAGTCCCTCGGCTTCCTGCTGCCGGTGCTCACGGCCCTCGCCGAGGGCAGTCACGCCCCGACCGGGCGTGGCGCGACCGCTCTCTACCTGGCACCGACCAAGGCGCTGGCAGCCGACCAGCTGGCCCGGCTCGAGGCGATGGCGGTGCCCGGCGTCCGAGCCGCCGTCTACGACGGGGACACCCCGCCCGACGAGCGGCGCTGGATCCGTGACCACGCGCACTACGTGCTGTCCAATCCCGACTTAGTGCACCACGGGCTGCTGCCCGGGCACCGGCACTGGGCGCCCTTCCTGCGGGCGCTGCGCTTTGTCGTGGTCGACGAGTGCCACGTCTACCGCGGCGTCTTCGGGTCCCACGTCTCGGCCGTGCTGCGCCGGTTGCTGAGAGTCGCGGCGCGCTACGGGTCCCGCCCCACCGTGCTGTTCGCCTCGGCCACCGTCGCGGATCCGGCAACCCTGGCCGGTGCCCTGATCGGGCAGGAGGTGACGGCGGTGACCCGGGACGGCTCGCCGCGCGAGGCGACCACCTTCGCGCTCTGGGAGCCGCCGATGCTCAGCGAGGACACCCGCCGCAGCGCCGTGTCCGAGACGTCCTCGCTGCTGGCCGACCTGGTGCTGCAGGACGTGCAGACGGTGGCCTTCGCCCGCTCGCGGGTCGGGGTGGAAGCGGTGGCCGCGGCGACCCGACGCGACCTGGCGGACGTCAACCCGGCACTCGCGCCGCGGATCGCGGCCTACCGCGGCGGCTACCTCCCCGAGGAGCGGCGCGAGCTGGAGCGGGCCCTGCGGGACCGGGACCTGCTCGGTCTGGCCGCGACGACCGCACTGGAGCTCGGCATCGACATCGAGGGCCTCGACGCCGTGCTGATCGCGGGCTGGCCGGGGACGCGCGCCTCGCTCTGGCAGCAGGCGGGGCGGGCCGGGCGGGCGGGGGCGGAGTCCCTCGCGGTCCTGGTCGCCTCCGACGACCCGCTCGACACCTACCTGGTGCACCACCCGGAGGCGGTGTTCGAGGCGCCCGTGGAGGCCAGCGTCTTCGACCCGGAGAACCCGCACGTGCTGACGCCCCACCTGGCGGCTGCGGCCGCGGAGCTCCCCCTGACGGAGGCCGACACAGAGTGGTTCGGGCCGAGCGTCCCGGCCCTCGCTGAGGCCCTCGTCGCGGGGGGCGTGCTGCGCCGACGACCGGCCGGCTGGTACTGGGCGCGCCCGGACCGCCCCAGCGACCACGTGGAGTTGCGCGGCATCGGGCAGACCGTGCGCATCGTGGAGAGTCGCACCGGGCGGGTGCTCGGCACCGTGGAGGAGGCCCGGGCGGACGCGGCGGTGCACACCGGAGCCGTCTATCTCCACCAGGGCCAGCAGTATGTCGTCACCGAGCTCAATCTGGCCAATGCGGCCGCGCAGGTGGTCGCCGGGGACCCCGGATGGAGCACCCAGGCCCGGTCGGTCAGCGAGTTCCACATCCTGTCCACCGCACGCGAGGTGTGGTGGGGACCGGGCCACCTCTGCTTCGGGTCGGTAGAGGTCACCACCCAGGTCACCTCGTTCCTGCGCCGGCTCCCCACCGGGGAGGTGATCGGTGAGCACCCGCTGGACCTGCCGCGGCGCACGCTCAGCACGGTCGCGGTCTGGTGGACCCTCCCGGAGGACGAGCTGGCCCTGGCCGGCATCGGCGAGGCCGAGATCCCCGGCGCGCTGCACGCCGCCGAGCACGCCTCCATCGGGCTGCTGCCGCTCATCGCCACGTGCGACCGGTGGGACATCGGCGGGGTCTCGACCGCGCTGCACCCCGACACCGGACTGCCGACGGTGCTCGTCTACGACGGGCACCCGGGCGGCGCCGGCTTCGCCGAGCAGGGGTTCCGGCAGGCCGAGGTGTGGCTGACGGCGACGCTGGAGGCGGTGCGCGCCTGTGCGTGTGCGGCCGGCTGCCCCTCCTGCGTGCAGTCGCCGAAGTGCGGCAACGGCAACGACCCGCTGAGCAAGCCCGGTGCCGTCGGGGTGCTGGACCACCTGCTCACCGGTCGCTGACCGATCGGGGTGGACGGCTCACCGTGCCCACTACCCACGCCGACGACTCACCCACCGCGGAGACCCGCACGGTGAAAGCCCACCGTGACGACCCGCATCGCGGACAGGCGCTCCCCCAGCACCGCGGCTAGTGTCAACACGAATCGTCCAGGTCGACGGCAACTCGTGGAGGCGAACTGATGCTCATCCTCGGACTCGCGCTGGTCATCGTGGCGCTCGTGGTCTTCGGCTATCTCTTCTTCGGCACCAGTGACCTGGAGCCGCTGCAGATCGACCTCGGCGTCTTCACCGTGGAACTGACGTCTCTTCAGCTCTATCTGCTCGGAGCGGCCACCCTGGTCGTTCTGGTCCTCGGCCTGCTCCTGGCGACCATGGGGCTGCGGGCCAGCCGCCGTCGGCAGCGCGAGGTCAAGGAGCTGCGCAAGGCGGTGGAGGAGCGCCCGCCCCGGGATGCGAGCCCCGTCGAACGTGACCGCGCGCCTCATGACACGGACCGCGCGTCTCATGACACGGACCGCGCACCCTATGACCGTGAGGTCCCGCCTCCGCCTGCACCTGCCTCGTCAGACGTTCGGTCAGGCTCGGGCTCCCCCACGACCGCACCGAGAGGGTCGAGCACCGTGGACGAGGACCACTCCTCGATCGACCTGCCCAGCGACCACCGGAGCGACGACCCCCCGGGCGGCGCCCGCCGCGCCTGAGACTGGTCAGCCGGCCGTGTCCGGCACCGCGCCCGCCACGGCGACTGCCCGGGCCCGCGCACCCTCCAGCACAGGCACGGGCATCGCGACCTCGACGCGCAGCGTGGCCGCCACGGTCTGCGTGTCCTCGCTGGGCGAGCAGGCGGTCAGTTCGGCCCCGTTGGCCTCGGCCAGCTCCGTCGCAGCGCTGCACGCGGCGTCCGTGCTCCCGCCCTCGAGGAGCACCGCTGCCCCAGCGAGTGCCGCGGCATCGGCGGCGGCACGGGCCTGCAGACTCGCCTGCAGCGCGGCGGCGAGGATGAGGAAGGCCACCAGCAGGGACATCAGGAGCAGGATCGCGCCAATGCCCAGGACGGTCCCCGAGCCACGCTCCGGGTCGCGCATCATGGTGATCCCATCCGCGCAACCGGTTCGAGCACAGCCTCGACCGTCGCACTCGCCTTCGGAAGGCCAGGTAGGAAACGGGTGCGGGCCGGCACGCTCACCGAGACGCGGACCCGGTCACCGGAGTGGTCCACCTCCACGGAGGCTCCTTCCGGGGCGACCTGCAGCGCCAGCTCCTGCACGACCTCGGTCGGCTCGCCTCGGGCCGCCGCCCTGACCGCGATCCGAGCGGCGTCCACGCACCGGATCTGGTCGACCGCCAGACCGAGCCCGCTCAGGCAGAGCGCGAGCACCGCCACGAGGGCCGGGATGGCGATCGCCAGCTCGGCGGTCGCCATGCCGTCCTCGTGACGACGCCCGCACCTGCTCACAGCGAGACCGACAGGGCGGCCTTGATGACCTTGGTCACCAGTGACTCGATACCGCCCGACTGGACGATGGCCAGCAACAGAGCGGCGAACGCGCACGCGGCGATTGTGCCCACTGCATACTCCGCCGTGGTCATCCCCGCCTCACGGGCAGCCGAGAGCTGCTCGCCCAACCGCCTGCAGCCGTGCCGGCGGTCCAGTGACTTCCTCATGGTGATCCCTCCATCTCACGGGAACCGGTTGTTCCCCTGAGACGAGGCTTGCCGCTGAGCCCTCACCGAGCGAGGTCGTCGCTCGATCTGTGGACGAGGGCAGCTGCCTGCCAGGCGCTGTGCACAACGCCGTTCCGGCAGCGGCCACCAGCCGACCCCACCTGCTTGACCAGGATGGGTCTGTGCGAGCGACAGGAGTGGGTCGGTGCGCGTGCCTGGCGGGGTGTCTAGCCGTGGATCAGCTGGTTGCTGGGCAGCACGGTGATCAGGCGCGTGACGCTCTCGTGGTCGGCGGCGGCGAGTGCGGCGGCCGCTCCGGGCAGGACCCACACCGTGGGGCTCTCACCGGCCGCTGCGGCGCACTCGGGCAGCCACTCCGCCGACCAGCCGGACAGTGCCTCCGCCATCGCGCAGGCACCCGGTCTGGACGTCACCCGGTTGATCTGGACGCGCTCGGGAGCCCCGAGCGGCATGGTGTCGTCAGCGACGTAGACCTGGCCGTAGGCGTCGGCCGGAAGGCTGAGCAGCACCTCTTGCGCGGCGGCAGCATCGCAGGCGCCAGCGAAGATGCACACCTTCATGGAAGGTCCTCGTCGGCGACTCACATCCGCGAGTGTAGGTGAGCCTAACCAAATTTGGAAAGGGCACCGTCGCGAATGTGACCCAGCAGACGAAGCGGTCCTCCGCGAGCGTCGAGGGGCTCAGCCGGCGATGTGCGCCTGCAGGAACCAGCGGTCCTTGACCAGACCCTGCTCGATCGCGATCGCCACGTCCTGGCTCGACAGGTCGACCTCGTCCAGCCCCTTGATGGCCTCGCGGGTCGTGGCGATGACGGCGTCCAGCTGGGCGATGACCTGCGGGATCAGGTCGGCCGAGGAGGTGAAGCCCTCGGTCAGCGCGGGCAGGGTGTTCTTGGCTGCGACGGTCTCGATCCGCGAGTCCAGGGGGAGCCCCAGCGCGATGATGCGCTCGGCTGCGGTGTCGGCGAACTCCTGGGCGTGCTCGACGATGTCGTCCAGCAGCTCGTGCACACCCACGAAGTTGGGGCCGCGCACGTGCCAGTGCGCCTGCTTGCCGTCGACCACCAGGGCCTCGAGGTCGATGACAACGGGCGTCAGCAGCTGGGCAGCCCCGGCGGCTACCTCGGACGAGGTGGTCAGGGCGTCGGCGGTGCGGGTCGTCATAGAAGCCTCCTCGAGAGTCGGTCGGGTCGCTCGTCAGAGCGCCCCCTCATGGTCCAATCTCGCGCGATTCACGCCCCGCCGCAAGCAAGAGAAGGCTGGCCTTAGCCTGCTCAGACGGTGTGCGCGACCGTGCCGGCGACGGTGGGCGGCTTGGTGGGGGCCGGGCCCGACAACCATCCAGAACCGGTCGTTCCCGCGCTCGCTTAGTGTGGTCCCCATGGCTTCCAGCGCTCCCCTGTCAGACCTGGCTCGCCGGTTGCCCGAGGGGATGGTCGTGACTGACCCCGACGTGCTCGGGGGCTACCGGCAGGACCGGGCCCTCGACCCGACCGCGGGCACTCCCCTCGCGCTGGTGCGTCCGACCACCACGGCCGAGGTCCAGGAGGTCGTGCGCTGGTGCGCTGCGCACGGGGTGAAGCTGACGACTCGCGGCGCGGGCACGGGTCTGTCCGGCGGGTCGACGGCGGTCGACGGGGTGCTCATGCTCTCCACCGAGCGGATGCGGGGGCTGACCATCGACCCGGCGACCCGGACGGCCACCGCCCAACCCGGCCTGCTCAACGCCGAGGTCAAGGCGGCAGCGGCCGAGCACGGGCTCTGGTATCCGCCCGACCCCTCCTCCTTCGAGATCTGCTCCATCGGCGGCAACGTCGCGACCAACGCCGGCGGGCTGTGCTGCGTGAAGTATGGCGTCACCACCGACTACGTCCTCGGGCTGGAAGTCGTGCTGGCCGACGGTCGGGCTCTCCGGCTCGGTGGTCGCCAGATCAAGGACTCGGCGGGGCTGTCCCTCACCAAACTCTTCGTCGGCAGCGAGGGCGTGCTCGGCGTCATCACCGAGGTCACGCTGCGCCTGCTGCCCCCACAACCACCGGCGTGCACCGTCGTCGGCGTCTTCCCCACCGTCTCCGAGGCCGGCGCCGCCGTCCTGGCCGTGACCAACCACACCCGGCCGGCCCTGCTGGAGTTCATGGACTCGGTGGCCATCAACGCGGTCGAGGACCAGTTCCGCATGGGGTTGCCCCGTGAGGCGGGCGCCCTCCTGCTCGCCCAGTCCGACGCGCCGGGGGCCGCCGGTCGAGCTGAGGTCGAGCACATCCAGGAGGCCTTCGGCGCCCACGGAGCCACCGAGGTGTTCTCCACCGACGACCCGGCCGAGGGCGAGGCGTTCGCCGCCGCCCGCCGGGCAGCGATCCCCGCGGTCGAGAGGCTCGGGACCCTCCTGCTGGAGGACGTCGGTGTGCCCCTGCCCGCGCTCCCCGCGCTGATCGAGGGGGTGGCTGCGATCGCTGCCGACCAGGCCGTGACGATCTCGGTGGTCGCGCACGCCGGGGACGGCAACACGCACCCCCTCATCGCCTACGACCCCGCGGACGCCGCCCAGCAGGAGCGGGCACAGGTGGCCTTCGGGCAGATCATGGACCTGGCGATCTCGTTGAGTGGGACGATCACGGGCGAGCACGGCGTGGGCCGCCTCAAGAAGGGTTGGCTGCCGGACCAGGTGGGGCCCGACGTCATGGGGCTGAGCGCCACCATCAAGGCCGCCCTCGACCCGGACGGGCTGCTCAACCCCGGCGTGATGTTCTGATGCGTGACGTCCTGATCCTCTGATCAATCCTGTGTGACGTTCTGAACCTGGCTGGTCAAGCCGGGCTTGCACACGGAGACACCCGTCGGCTACGGCACCAGTGACGGGCCGGCGCCTCCCGCGAGGAGGGCCCCGGCGAGCGCCAGCACGACCGGCACGACGGTCGTCAGGACGAAGGCCGGCAGGAACGCCAGCCCGAGCGGGAGCACGAGACGCACCCCGAGCCGCGCGGTCGCGGTCTCGACCCGGTTGAGCCGCTCACGCCGGACGTCCTCGGCCGCACGCCGCAGCAGCGCCGCGGGAGGCACCCCCGCCCTGGCCGCGAGCCGGAGGGCGCGTCCGGCGGGTTCCCACCTCTCGGGGGCGGCGGCCCAGGCGGCGTCGCCGGGCAGGCCCCACTCCAGGGCAGCCACCACGGTGCGCAGCTCGGCACCGCCTGCGCCGGGGAGGCGGTCGGCCGTCGTCCGCAGGGCCGCCACCGTGCCCGCACCGGCGTCGAGCGCCAGTGCGACGAGGTCCAGCACATCCGGCACGTCCAGCTCGGGCTCCTGGCGCCCGCGATGCCAGCGCCGTGCGATCGGGGACAGTCGCGCGGTCGGGAACAGCACACACCACCTCGGTCCCTGCCGCCCCGCGACAAAGCCGATCCGGCCTCCGCGAGCCGGCCAGAGGAGCACGGCGAGCGCCACGAGGATGGCCGGCAGTGCCGTGTGCACTGCCTCCGGGACCGTCCACCCGGTCACCGCTGCACCGTGGCCCGCGCGATCATCCCGGTGACCACGACCCGCCCCACGGCCAGGAGCACGAGTCCGGCCAGGAGGCTGGCTCCCGCAGGGACCGAGCCGTAGAGCGTGGCCGGCGCGATCCCCATCAGGAGCGCGAGACCGACGCCGGCCACCGGCAGCAGGGTCAGGATGGTGGCGGTCGTGCGCGCACCGGCCGTCGCCGTCTCCAGCTTGCTGGCGAGGTCGCGACGCGACCGCAGCGCCCGGGCTGCGCTGTCCACCGCGTCGGCGAGCGGCGCGCCCAGCTGCTCGCTGATGCCCCACGACCGGGCGAGGAGCTCGACCTCCGGGCTGGCCGTCGCGCGCGCCACCCTCGCCCAGGCCGGTGCAGCGGGCCGTCCCTCGCGAGCCGCCTCGAGGACGGGCGTCAGCACGGCGCGCACGCCCGGGCCGACCCCGGTGAGCGCAAGCTCCAGGGCATCGGCAGGTGGGAGGCCGGCCCGCAGCGATGCCGACAGGTGGTCGAGCACCGGGAGCCACTGCTGTGTCTGGTGGGCCTGCGAGCGTCCGGGCCAGCCGAGTCGGCGGCGTCCCCGGGCCCAGAGGCCGCGCCACGGTCCCGGTGAGGTGTCCATCGGCCCGCGGTGGCGCAACAGGCCGGCCCGCACCGCGCGCCCGGTCCGGCGGCCCGGCCACGTGAGCACGGCCAGAGCGATCAGGAGCGTAGCCACCCAGGTCATGGCGGGGCTCCGTCATCTTCGGCGACCCTAGCCGTGGCGCCCGCCGGCGTGCCCTCGAGCGGCCCGAGGAGGGCGCTCAGCGCGGGCCATCCCGCCAGCTCTCGCCCACCGGGGCCGAGTGCCGGCACCACCTCCGCCAGCCGTGCCCCACCCTCCCTGACCACGACGCCCACCTCGCGCACGGTGCGTCGGCCCTCGCGGCGCCCCAGGTGAATGACGACGTCGAGCGCGCTGGCGAGCTGGGCGTGGACGGCGTCGGTCGGCAGACCGGCCAGGGCTCCCAGAGCCTCGAACCGGGCCGGGACGTCGGCGATGGCATTCGCGTGCAGCGTGCTCGCCCCGCCCTCGTGACCGGTGTTGAGCGCGCTCAGCATCTCGCGCACCTCGGCTCCCCGCACCTCCCCGATCACGAGCCGGTCCGGCCGCATCCTCAGGGACTGGCGGACCAGCGTGGTCAGCGTCACCTCGCCCCGTCCCTCGACGTTGGCGGCGCGTCCCTGCAGGCGCACGACGTGCGGGTGCTCAACGGCCAGCTCCCGGGTGTCCTCGACCAGGACGATTCGCTCCTCCGGACCCACCGCCCGCAGCATGGCCCCCAGGAGGGTGGTCTTGCCCGAACCCGTGCCGCCGGTGATCACGAACGACACCCTCCGTGTCACGACGGCTCCCAGCACCCGGGCCAACGGGCCGTCGACCATCCCCCACTGCTCCAGCGCCGCCAGGTCCGGGCTCGTCCGGCGCGGGATGCGCAGACTCAGGTGCGCGCCATCAGCCACCAGCGGCGGCAGTATGCCGTGCAGCCGGACTCCCCCGGGCAGCAACCCGTCGACCCATGGCGAGGCGTCATCGAGGCGCTGACCGGCCAACGTCGCCAGGCGCACCGCGAGACGGCGGACCGAGTCGGGGTCGGCGAAGCGCACCGGAACGGGCCGCAGGCCCTCGCCACGGTCGACCCACACCCCGTCGACCCCGTTGACGAGCACGTCGGTCACGGCCGGGTCGGCGAGCAGCGGCTCGAGCGGGCCCGCGCCCAGGACCTCACCACGCAGGTCACGCCGGAGCCGGGCCACGCCGTCGGAGCCCAGGCGCACCGCGTCCCGATCGGCAATGCCGTCGACGGCGTCGGCCGATGGCGCGCGTCCGTCCCGAATCTGTTGCCACACATAGTCGTTCGCGCCAGGAGCGTCGCCACTCATCAGGCCGCCCGCAGCCCGGGCAACACACCAGCCAGGAGATGGTCGGCGGCCTCCGCGAGTGGGCCGGTCTCGCTGGCCACCGCACGCCCCCGGTCGAGGCACCGCGCGACCGTGCGGTCGACGGGCAGCCGCGCCAGCAGCGGCACGCCGAGCGCGGCGGCGAGATCACCGTCGTCGATCGCGGCGGGCACCCGCAGCACCAGGCCCGCGAGCCCGGAGACGGCCTCGGCCACCACCGACGCCGCGCCGATCCCGCCAACGGAGGCATCGACGACCAGCACGATGTCGCTGCAGGCCGACCACCACTCCTGGTGACGAGAGCCGGGGCGGGGCAGGTCGATGACGGCGACCTCCGCGGCCGCCCGCACTGCCGCCAGCACGGGATCGGGGCCCGGCGGCATACTGCCCGGAGGGTGCGGCCCCCACGACAGGCACCGGAACCCGGTCTCACCGGCGGGCAGCTCAGCGATGAGACGCCCGGGGTCGACGTCACCCCGGACGCCCTGCAGGTCGGCCCACCGCAGGCCAGGTGTCGCGTCCGTGCCCGCCATGATCTCGATGCCCCCTGACCAGGGGTGGGCGTCCACGAGCACGACCTCCCGGCCCGCGGCCGCCGCACGCACCGCGCACGCCGTCGCCAGCGCGGTCGAGCCGACCCCGCCGGAGGCCCCGAGAACTCCCAGCACGAAGCCGTTGGCCGCTCCTCCTGGGCCGTTGTCCTCACTCGTCACATCCATGCCCCGAGCCTGCGTGCCGAGGTCACGCCGGACAACGCAGGACACCGCCGCTGTGGACGCCGACTTGGGGCGCGCTGAGGCTGTGGACAGGACCCGGGGAGAGGCCGCGCGCACTGGACGCGGGAAGGCTGTGGAAAGGACCCGGGAGAGGCCCCGCAAAGGACGCGGGAAGGCTGTGGAAAAGGCCCGGGAAAGGGGACGGCCCCCGCGGGGGGAGCGGGGGCCGTCGACGCTGCAGGTCAGGGGGGGATGACCTGCAACGCCCGCGCTGCAACCCTTGCGGGGAGCGCTGTACTGACAAGTATGCACCACACCGGGCAGCGGGAGCAAACTGCGGGTGAACGGCGTATGGCGAGCGGGTGCCGAGCGTGACCGCGCCACCGGGGCGCGGTCACTCCGGAGCGCTGGGCGACGGGGAAGCGGCGACCTCACCCGGGGACGACGCCCCACCACCCCACATGGGGATGACGCCTCACTCCGGAGGCGTCATCCGCGGCGGTGACCACCCGGGTGAACAGTGCGTGCACAGTATTGTCGGGTCCGGCAAGCCGGGCCTCGAACGGTCCACCAGTGGACTGCCCGCGCGTGGGTGCCCGGGTTGTCACCGCCGGCGGCAGGGCCTGTGGCTCTGCCACACACCACCTTTGTACTCCAGATCCGGCGCCTTGGGAAGTGCAGGCGCTGGGGGCCTGCTCAGGTCAGTCGTCCGGCGAGGACGGCGTCGGCGACCGCGGTGCCCGCCCCGGCCCCCGTCACCGCGGCCTCGGCACAGTGCAGCAGCCAGAGTCGCACTCCGTCGGCACCGCCCTGGGAGTATGCCGTGAGGGCACCCCGGTAGTCCGCGCCCACCTTCTGCGCATGGCCGAGCTCCGGCACAGCCACCCCCGTGGGGTCCAGTCCCCCGACGCGGTGGACGACCCGCTCGAGCGCGCGGGCCACCAGTCCGTTGCCGGTCACGAAGGGGCGAACGGTGACCAGCTCGGCGTGCACCAGTGCGGCCACGACGAGCGCGGACCCACCGGTGCGCAGCGTCGCCAGCAGGTCGTAGACCAGGTGCAGCCGATCCGGCAGCCCCTCGGCCGGCATGGCCTCGCCCAGAAACTCCTCGAACTCGGCGGAGGTCTCGCCCGGCTGACGCGGCCGGCCCACCTGTTCCGCCGGCAGGAGACCGGCGGCCGCGGCGACGTGCAGGCCCGCGAGCAGCTGGGCCGGGGTGGTGAGCGCCGCCCCGGTGGCCGACTCCGTCGCCGCCGTGACCTGGACGGCCGACCTCAGGACCCGCTCGACCGGATCGGGCTTGGCGGGCCAGGACGCGGCACCGCGCACGAGGTCCCGCACCAGCGCGACCGTGCCCTGCGAACCGGCCGGTTCAGCCCCCTCGAGCAGTGCGCTCGCGGTGGCCCCGCGGACCCGTGACTCCGCGGCCGCCTCGGGGATCCGGCGGCGCAGCGCCTGGTGCCAGCGCAGCTGCGTGCAGGCCCCGCGGGCCTCCTCCACTGCGTCGGCGACACCGGGCAGTCCCAGCAGTGCCTGCACCTGGCCAGCGACGACCGTCCCGGAGTCCACCTGCCCAGGGTACGGACCCCGTCCCGGCCCCAGGAGGGCCGGGGACCAACCAGACCCACGGGTGCGACGTCATACAGGAACAACAGACGGGCACGGACCATCCACCCACGGGGGCCACGACCCGAACCGAAGGAGGAGAACCATGAGCACCATCCGATCGCACCGCACCTCCCGCGCGTGGGCCGCCCTGGCCCTCGCCGCGGCACTCGGCCTCGGGGCACCGGCGCTGGCGAGCCCACCGGACTCCACGGCATACTCCCGGTCGTCGAGCACCGGCATCAGCGCTGTCATGCAGGGCAGCCCCTACTGCGGGATCTACTGGGGCTCGCTGGCCAAGACCAACGGCACCAGTCACACGACCGGCACCGTCGACGACGTCCGGGCCGGCCGGCACGCCTGCTACGACCGGCTGGTGATCGACGTGGACGACGTGCCGGGGTCGCTGACCTACGACGTGCGCTACGTCGACACGGTCCGTGAGGACGGCTCCGGGGCGGCCGTCCCGCTGGCCGGCGGGGCCGACCTGCAGGTCATCGTCCGCGCACCGGCCTACGAGGGCGGCGCCGCGACCTACTCCCCCGCCGATCCCGCCCACCTGGTGCACGTCAAGGGATGGACCACCTTCCGCCAGGTGGCGATGGCCGGGAGCTTCGAGGGACAGACCACCGTCGGGCTCGGTGTGCGGGCGCGGCTGCCCTTCCGGTCCTTCGTCCTGGACGGACCCGGCGACGGCGCCCGCCTCGTGATCGACGTGGCCCACCGGTGGTGACCCACCACTGAACCCGCTCGCGGCGACCGCTGGCCCCACCGGGGACACCGGTCGTCGCGGCGGGGGCAGGGGACGGTTGCCACGGGGCGGGTGAGAGTGTTGGCTGTCGGGAGACACCCGCGCGATCGAGGAGGCACCGTGGCCGAGGAGACCCTGTCCAACCTGCTGCACGAGGAGCGGACGTTCCCGCCCTCCGAGGAGTTCGCCGCCCAGGCGAACGGCACCCAGGAGCTGTACGACCAGGCCGCCGCCGACCGCGAGGGGTTCTGGGCCGACCAGGCGCGCAGGTATCTGACCTGGGACACCGACTTCGACCAGGTCCTGGACTGGTCGGAGGCCCCGGTGTCCAAGTGGTTCGTCGGCGGCCGGCTCAACGCCGCGGTCAACTGCGTCGACCGGCACGTCGAGGCGGGCAACGGGGACCGGGTCGCGATCCACTTCGTCGGCGAGCCGGGTGACACCCGGGACATCACGTATGCCGAGCTCCACGACCAGGTGCAGCGCGCCGCCAACGTGCTCGCGGGCCTGGGCGTCGAGACCGGTGACCGGGTCGCGATCTACCTGCCGATGATCCCCGAGGCGGTCGTGGCCATGCTCGCCTGCGCGCGCCTCGGCGCCCCGCACTCGGTGGTCTTCGGTGGCTTCTCCGCCGACGCGCTGCGCAGCCGCATCGCCGACGGCGAGGCCAAGGTCGTCATCACCGCTGACGGTGGCTACCGTCGCGGCAAGCCGTCGGCCCTGAAGCCCGCCGTGGACGAGGCCATCTCCGGTGAGACCACCATCGAGCACGTCCTGGTCATCAGGCGCACCGAGACCGAGGTGGACTGGCAGGACGGCCGCGACCTGTGGTGGCACGAGCAGCTCAAGGCCGCCGAGCCGCAGCACACCGCCGAGGCCTTCGACTCCGAGCACCCGCTGTTCATCCTCTACACCTCCGGCACGACCGGGAAGCCCAAGGGCATCCTGCACACGACCGGCGGCTACCTGACGCAGTGCGCCTACACCTCGCACGTGGTGCACGACGTGCACCCCGAGACCGACGTCTACTGGTGCACCGCCGACATCGGCTGGGTCACCGGGCACAGCTACATCGTCTACGGCCCGATGGCCCTCGGCGCGACCCAGGTGATGTACGAGGGCACCCCCGACACCCCGCACCAGGGTCGCTGGTGGGAAATCATCGCGGACAAGAAGGTGACGGTCTTCTACACCGCCCCCACCGCGATCCGCGCCTGCATGAAGTGGGGCGAGGAGTTCCCGAAGGCGCACGACCTGTCCTCGCTGCGCCTGCTCGGCTCGGTCGGCGAACCGATCAACCCCGAGGCGTGGATGTGGTACCGCCGCGTCATCGGCAACGACCGGACCCCGATCGTCGACACCTGGTGGCAGACCGAGACCGGCGCGATCATGGCCAGCCCGCTGCCCGGGGTCACCGCGGCCCGGCCCGGGTCCTGCCAGCTGGCGATCCCCGGCGTCGAGCTGGACGTGGTGGACGAGGCCGGCAACTCGGTCCCGGACGGGTCCGGCGGCTACCTGGTCGCCCGCAGCCCGTGGCCGGGCATGCTGCGCGGCATCTGGGGAGACCTGGAGCGCTACAAGGAGACCTACTGGTCGCGCTACCCCGGTCTGTACTTCGCCGGCGACGGGGCCAAGAAGGACGAGGACGGCAACCTGTGGGTGCTGGGCCGCGTCGACGACGTCATGAACGTCTCGGGGCACCGGCTCTCCACCACCGAGATCGAGTCCGCGCTGGTCAGCCACCACAAGGTCGCCGAGGCCGCCGTCGTCGGGGCGACCGACACCATGACGGGGCAGGCCGTGGTCGCCTTCGTGATCCTGCGCTCCGAGGCCGTCGAGGAGGCGGACGAGCACGGTGAGGGCGCCGAGCTGGTGGCAGAGTTGCGCAACCACGTGGCCAAGGAGATCGGCCCGATCGCCAAGCCGCGGCAGATCCTGGTGGTCGCCGAGCTGCCCAAGACGCGCTCCGGCAAGATCATGCGTCGGCTGCTGCGCGATGTGGCCGAGAAGCGGGAGGTCGGGGACGTCACGACCCTGGCCGACAGCTCGGTGATGGACCTCATCAAGGAGGGGCTGACCCCGTCGGGGTCCGGCTCGGACTCCGGCGATGACTGAGCAGTATGTCGTGTGCCCCGGGAATTCTTTGCGAAGAACTTACTATCTCGGGGGCCGTTCCTGAGGGTGGGCGCGGCACACTTGTCGTTATCGACATAGCGGCCGCGGTCCACTCCCTCGGATAGCGGCAAGCACCGGCTGTCACGGGACCGGAGTCGACAGGGTGTCCACCCGACACGAACAGGGGGTGTCGGGTGGACACCCCTTTGTCTGCCCCCGGATGGCCTCACCCACGCTTCCCTTGTCGGTGGTGCCCCGTAGCGTGCTGACCCATGGAGATCACCCGGACCCGCGTCACCGACCAGGGCCTCACCGGCCTGGTCTGTTCGCCCGCTCGGGGCCCGGCGCCCGGGGTGCTGCTCGTCGGCGGCTCCGAGGGTGGCCGGCACGACCGGGACGCCGCGCTGCTCGCGGCTGAGGGCTTCACGGTGCTCTCGCTGTCCTACTTCGCGGACGAGGGGGTGACGCCGGTCCTGGTCGACATCCCGCTCGAGCTCTTCGCCGCCGCCCTCGACCACCTGGAGTCGGTGAGCGCGGGCGGCGGTCTGGGCATGGTCGGAGGATCGCGCGGCGGGGAGGCGACCCTGCTGGTGGCCTCGCGGGAGCCACGCATCCGGGCCGCCGTGAGCATCGCGGGCAGCGGGCTGCTCACCCAGGGCATCGACTTCACAGCCGGGGTGCTGCCCGAGATCCTGAGCCGCGACGTGCCGTCCTGGACGGTCGGCGGCGAGCCACTGCCCTATCTCCCCTATGCCAACATCGACCGCATCCAGACCCTCGTCGACGCCGGTCAGCCGGTCCCCCTCGCCCTCGGCTTCCCGCCGGTCCCGACCGATCCCGCCCAGCTGGAGCTGGTCAGCATCCCGGTCGAGCGGGTCAGCGGGCGGATCCTGTCCGTCTGCGGCGAGGACGACCAGAGCTGGCCGAGCGCGGCCTACACGCAGGTGGCCGTCGACCGGATGGCTGCGGCCGGACGGGCCACCGACATCGAGCACATCGTGCTGCCGGGCGTCGGGCACCCCATCGCCGGGCCACCGGGGGATCCCTTCGCCAGTACCCTCGCACCCGGCCCGGGGACCACCTTCGAGATGGGCGGCACGGCGGAGGCCAACACGACCGGCCGGGCCCGGGCCTGGGAGCTCACGCTCGCGTTCCTCCGGCGCGAGCTCCAGTGACGAGGAGTTGGGCAGCGACCGGGTGGACCCGCCACCCGGTCCGGCGGGGTGGCCAGCGGATCGACCTGTGCGCCCGCCGCTCAGGCGTTAGGGTTTGCGCATGACGACCGGCAACCAGATTCCCGAGCGCACCATCGGACAGCTCGTGTCCGACGCGAGCAACGATCTGTCCACCCTGGTGAGGGGTGAGATCGAACTCGCCAAGAGTGAGGTCACCGAGAGCGTCAACCGCGCGGGCAAGGGCGGGGTCGCCATGGCCATCGCCGGGGTGCTCGCCCTCTACGCCCTGGGCCTGCTGTTCTTCGCCGCCGCGTGGGGCATCGAGGCAGCGGGCCTTCCGTTGTGGGCGGGGCTGCTCATCGTGGCCGGCGTGATCCTGCTGGTCGTGGGCGGGCTGGTCCTGTTCGGGATCAAGGAGTTCAAGAAGGTCAAGCCCAAGCCGGAAAAGGCCATCGCCAACGCCCAGCAGACCGTCAACACGCTCAAGGCGTCGGTCAAGCCGACCAACTCCGAGGCCTCGGCCTAGCAGCACCCAGGTCGCGGCGCAATGAGGGTCCTCAGGGGAATGAGAGCCCTCAGGGGACCGGGCGCACGTCCGACTCGTCCCACGGGACCTCCCAGCCGGCCAGCCGCAGGATGCCGTCGAGCAGCAGGGCGGTGAACCCCCAGACGACCAGGTCGTCCGCCTGGAACGCCGGGCCCACCCAACCGCCCGGGTGTCCGACCCGGAACCGATTGGCGGGATCGATCAGGTCGGTGACCGGCACCTGGAGGACCCGGGCGACCTCACGGGGCTCCCGGACCCACACCCGACCCGGCGCCGGCCACCAGCCCAGCACCGGCGACACGTCGTGCGAACTCACCACCAGGTTGAGCGGCGGGAGCACCCCGGCCACCTCGACACTCGCGGGCTCGACACCAACCTCCTCGTTGGTCTCCCGCAGGGCGGTGTCCACCAGGTCACGGTCGGTGGGCTCGGCCCGCCCGCCCGGGAAGGACACCTGCCCGGGGTGGGAGCGCATCGTGTGCGCCCGCTCGGTGAGCAGGATGGTGACCTCCTGCGGCGGGTGGCTCACCGGGGCCGGCACCGGGCTCACGGGGGCCGGCACCGGAGTCTGGCTCGCCGAGCCAGGATCCCCACCGGCGCCCGGGGCAAAGAGCATCAGCACCGCCGACTGCCGCTGACCCGGCCCACCCGTCGGCGGCAGGTCACGCCGCCACGGCGCACCCTCGACGGCATCACCGGCCCGCTGCGCAAGATCCGTGAGCCACCCCGGCACGGTCACCGCGGCGGCCCGTCCTTCACGAGGGCGGCTGCCTTGTCCGGGTCGGTCTCGCCGGTGCCGTACGCCGGGCACAGCCTGGCCACCGGGCAGGCCCCGCACGCGGGCTTCTTGGCGTGGCACGTGCGCCGGCCGTGGAAGATCAGGACGTGGGAGAGCTGCGTCCACTCCTTGCGCGGGATGAGCTCCCCGACCTCGTGCTCGACCTTGACGGGATCCTCCAGCGAGGTCCAGCCGAACCGGCGGACCAGCCGGCCGAAGTGCGTGTCCACCGTGATCCCCGGCACGCCGAACGCGTTGCCCAGGACCACGTTGGCCGTCTTGCGGCCGACACCGGGCAGCTTCACCAGGTCGGCCATGCGGGACGGGACCTGCCCGTCATATTCCTCGACGAGGGTGGCACCCAACCGCAGCAGCGACTCGGTCTTGGCCCGGAAGAAGCCGGTGGAGGCGATGATCGTCTCCACGTCGGTGCGGTCGGCACCCGCCAGCGCGTGCGCGTCCGGGTAGCGGCGAAAGAGCTGTGGGGTGACGCTGTTGACCCGCACGTCCGTGGTCTGCGCCGACAGGATCGTGGCGACCAGCAGCTCGAACGGCGTGCGGAAGTCGAGCTCGCAATGGGCGTCGGGATAGCGCTCGGCGAGAAGGCGATACATCCGGCGGGCCCGCCTGGTGAGCGCCAGCGGGGTCTCACCGGTGGGAGTGGGGGCGGGGTCGATCACGCGTCCCACCATAGACATCGGGTCGGTCACTCGACACGACGAGGCGGGTTAATGGCAGGATGACCACCGTGGACCGTCAAGTCGTGAAGAAGACCCCGCTGTTTGCGGCCCTGGACGACGAGACCGCGATGCGGCTCGCCGACTCGATGACGCCGATCCGCCTGGCGCGCGGCGAGGCCGTCTTCGAGGAGGGGGACCCCGGCGACTCTCTTTACGTGATCGTCACCGGCAAGATGAAGCTCGCCCGCACGAGCGGGGACGGCCGGGAGAGCCTGCTGTCGGTGCTGGGGCCCGGCGAGATGTTCGGGGAGCTCAGCCTCTTCGACCCCGGCCCGCGGCTCACCAGCGCCCGGGCCGTGGCCGAGGCCGAGCTGATCTCGCTCGGCAACGCGGACCTGAGGCACTTCCTCGGCCTCCACCCCGAGGTCGCGATGATGATGCTGGCCGGCCTGGCCCGGCGTCTGCGCCGCACCAACGAGGACATGTCCGACCTGGTCTTCACGGACGTGCCCGGCCGGGTGGCCAAGGCTCTGCTCGACCTGTCCGTGCGGTTCGGGAAGCGCACCGACGCGGGGGTCAAGGTGGCGCACGACCTGACCCAGGAGGAGCTCGCCCAGCTCGTCGGCGCCTCCCGGGAGACCGTCAACAAGGCCCTCGCCGACTTCGCGACCCGCGGCTGGCTCGTGCTCGGCGCCAAGTCCGTCACGCTGATCGACCTCGAGCGGCTGCGCCGCCGGTCGCGCTGACGCCCAGCGGCCCAGCTGCAGACAGTTAGCGGCCCAGCTCCAGGTAGTCCAGCTGCGCCAGCACGCTCTGCCGCGCGGCGGGCCACACGTTCTGCGGCACCTCCGCATAGACGCTGGCCACCACCCGGTCCGCCAGCTCCGACCGGCCGAGGTCCTCGAGCCCGCGTGAGGCCTCGCGGACCTGCGCCAGCCGCTCCTGGCGATGCACGACATACTCCTGCACCGTGGCCGCGGCGTCGGCGAGCACGGGCCCGTGGCCCGGGGCCAGGGTGGTGACCGCGCCGTGCTCGACCAGGCTTTCGATGGTGGTCAAGGAGGTCAGGTAGGCCTCGAGCTGTCCGTCCGGGTGGGCCACCACCGTCGTGCCGCGCCCGAGGATGGTGTCGCCGGTGAAGAGGACGCCGTCGGGCTCCAGCCGGAAGCACACCGAGTCCATCGTGTGGCCCGGGGTCAGCACCGCCACCAGCCGGGTGCCGTCGA
Source organism: Ornithinimicrobium sp. F0845 (assembly GCF_023015765.1). Taxonomy (GTDB): domain Bacteria; phylum Actinomycetota; class Actinomycetes; order Actinomycetales; family Dermatophilaceae; genus Ornithinicoccus. Next base: position 138,661 of record NZ_JALKAL010000008.1, on the reverse strand, counting down.
CCTCGAGCACCTCACCGTCGGTGACCGGCTCGGCGCCGGGACAGTTGCCGCGCACCGGCGCCCCGGTCAGCTCGGCGAACCGCCCCAGGGACTCCGCGTGGTCGAAGTGCCCGTGGGTGACGAGGATCAGCGCGACCCGCGCCCCACGATCCGCGACGTCGGCCAGCACCCGCTGCAGGTGCTCCTCGTCCAGGGGGCCGGGGTCGATCACCACCGCCTCGTCAGAGCCAGGGGCGGACAGCACCCAGGTGTTCGTGCCGTCCAGCGTCATCGGCCCGGGGTTCGGGCACAGCCGGCACGTCACCCGCTCGTTCAGCGGACCTCCGGTCCAGGGCTCCATCTCGACTTCCCTTCAGTATGCCGTTCGCTGCGTCAGTCGGGACGCGCCGCTGGGTCCCGGACCGGGTCTTCGGCGACTTGGGCGGCCCGTGCGAGGTCTGCGGGTGCGAGGTCTGCCGGTGCGGCGTCTGCGGGCGCGCCGTCCCCCCGCTCGTCGATCGGCGCACGCATCCACAACCGCCCGTCGTGCTCCACGGGCCTCGGCATGACGGGCCACACCTGTGTGCGCGCGCCCACCGCCTCCTCCAGGCTCCCCGCCCGGGCGAGCTGCTCGAGCATCACGCGGGTCGGCGGAAGGATCAGGTGCCGGCCGGCCTCCTGCTCGTCGAGCAGGTCCTGCGGGTCGGCCCACAACACCTCCGCCGCCTCGGAGCTGCGGTCGTCGGCGATCTGGCCCTCCGGGAGGAGCGCCACGAAGAACCGGGTGTCATAGCGCTTCGGCTCGCACTCCGGGGTGATCCAGTGCGCCCGCAGACCCAGCAGGTCGGTGCGCAGGACCAGGTCGCGGCGGACCAGCAGCTCGGCGAAGGACTGGTCCCGCGCCAGCAGGGCATCGCGCTCGTCGTCCCAGACCGGGTCGGTGAGGTCGGCGACGACGGTGCCGGCATCGGGCCCCGCCAGGAGCACGCCGCACTCCTCGAAGACCTCGCGGACAGCCGCGATCACCAGCTCACGCGCACGGTCCACGGGAGCGCGCAGCAGGGCGGCCCACTCCTCCGGTGAGGGCCCCGCCCAGGGCACGCTCGGGTCGGCGTCGCGCGGGTCGACACCTCCGCCGGGGAAGGCCAGCATGTCGGCGGCGAAGGCCATCGTCGCGGCGCGCCGCAGCACGAAGACCTCACAGCCGGACCGGCCGGGCCTCAGCAGCATCACCGTCGCCGACGGCTTGGCCGGTGCCGGGTCGTCCGCCGCGCCGTCCCGGTCGAGCCAGGCGCGGGCGTGGTACCGCAGCCGCTCGGGCATCGGGAAGTCGCGGTGGGCCACCGATCAGACCTCGACGGCGACGGTGATCTCCACCTCGACGGGCGTGTCCAGCGGCAGCACCGCGACGCCCACGGCCGAGCGGGCGTGGACGCCCGCCTCGCCGAAGGCCTTGCCGAGCAGCTCGCTCGCGCCGTTGATGACGCCCGGCTGACCGGTGAAGCCCGGGTCGCTGGCGACGAACCCGACGACCTTGACGACCCGGGTGACCTTGTCCAGGTCGCCCACGACCGACTTCACCGCGGCGATGGCGTTGAGGGCGCAGATCCCGGCGAGGCGCTTGGCCTCCTCGGGGTCGACCAGCCCCTCGCCCTCGCCCACCTTGCCGCTGGCCACGAGGTTGCCGTCGACCATCGGCAGCTGGCCGGAGCTGAAGACGAGCTCGCCCTGCTGAACGGCGGGCACGTAGGCCGCGACCGGTGGCACGACCTCGGGCACCGTGTGGCCCAGCTTCGCGAGGCGGGCCTCCACGGCGCTCATGCCTTCTCCCGCTTCAGATAGGCGACCAGGTTGCCGCCGTCAGGTCCCTGGAGGACCTGCACCAGCTCCCAGCCGTCCTCCCCCCACTGGTCGAGGATCTGCTTGGTGGCGTGCACGATGAGCGGCACGGTTGCGTATTCCCAGTTGGCCATGGCCTGACTGTACCGAGGCGGCCCGGACCCACGCACGGGCGGGCGGGGTGGGTCAGCGGGTGGGGGCCAGGGGACGCAGGGCCGCGGGGGTCGTGCCGGTGGTCATCTGCTCGGCCAGGAGCCGGGCGGTCGCGGGGCCCTGGCACATGCCCCACATGCCGTGTCCGCCGTGCACCCAGACGCCGGGCGCGTTGGTCGGCCCGACCAGGGGCAGTCCGTCGACGGTCACCGGGCGGGCGCCGACCCACTGGTCCTGGCGGTCGCTGAGGTCCAGCCCCTCGATCAGCGGCTCGGCGTTGGCCACGATCGACTCGATCCGTGGCACCGCCAGCGGCGCGTCGGTGGGCTGGAACTCCATCGTGCCGCCCAGCCGGATCCGCCCGGTGTCGCCCAGCGGCGTGCAGACGATCCGCTCGTGCGGGAAGTAGATCGGGTGTCGCACCGTGCGCTCGTCCTCGGGCTGGGCCACGGAGAAGGAGTAGCCGCGGCCGGCCCGCAGACTGGTGCGCACGCCATACTGCCGGGCGAGGGTCGGCAGCCAGGCACCGGTCGCCAGCACCACCGCGTCCGCCAGCACCGGGGCGGCTCCGACCAGGTCGACGGCGATCCCGCCCGGGCCGTGCCGCAGGCCGCGCACGTCGGCACCCTCGCGGATCTCCCCGCCCCGGGCACGGACGGCGTCGGCCAGCCCGGCGACATACTCCGCCGGGTTCATGAACCGCTGACCGTCGATCCGGATCGCCCGGCTGACCTCGGAGGACACCACCGGAGCGAGGTCGCGGATCTGACCGACCGGCACCTCGCTGAAGTCGAGCTCCAGCCCGGCCTCGTGGATGTGCTCGAACTCGGCCAGCAGGCCGTCGGCGTGGTCACCCTCCCGGAAGGCCGCGATGATCGGCCCACCGGACAGGCGCACCGACAGCCCGGGGTCGGTCTCCAGCTCGTCGTAGGCGTCCAGCGCCTGCACGTTGAGCGGCACGAGCGCCGCCATCGTCTTGCGCCACGTCCGGCCGGTGCACCGGGCCGCGAACCTCAGCAGGAAGCTCCACAGCCCGGGGTCGACCCGGACCGGCACGTGCAGCGGCGCGGACGGGTCGAGCAGCGCCTTCACGCCGTAGCGCAGGACGGCCGGCTCGGCCAGCGGGATCGCCATCGCCGGGGTGATCCAGCCCGCGTTGCCCCAGGAGGCGCCGGCCGCGACGCCGGACCGTTCCAGGACGGTGACCCGGACCCCCCGTTGCTGCAGGAACCACGCGGTGGACAGACCCACCATGCCGGCTCCGACGATGATGACGTGTTCAGGTGCACGCGTGTGCTGCGGCGACGTTGCCATGTTGCGGACGCTACCAAGTGGGGTTGCGTCTGCGCAGGGCGGCCGGTCGGGGCAGACTGTCTGTGTGTCCCGTGACGTCCTGAGCCGCCCGGCGCGCGACCCCGACCGCACCGTCTCCCTCGGGCCGGCGCCGCACCAGGAGTATGACGTGTGGCTGGCTCCCGGGGCCGAGGTCACCGTGGTGCTGGTGCACGGCGGCTTCTGGCGGGCCGCGTGGGACCGGAGCCACCTGCGGGCGACCGCCGAGGCGCTGGCCGGGCAGGGGTATGCCGTGGGGCTGCCGGAGTACCGCCGCTCCGGGATGCCCGGGGGCACCTGGCCCGGACCGGGGGAGGATCTCGCGGCCGCGCTGGAGGCCATCCGCGACGACCCCGGGCTGCCCTCGCCCACCGTGCTCGTCGGGCACTCGGCGGGCGGTCACCTGGCCGTATGGCTGCTGCACCGTCCGGAGGCGGCCGGGGTGCTCGGGGCGGTGAGCCTCGCCGGTTGCCTCGACCTGCGGATGGTGGGTCGGCTCGACCTGGACGACGGTGCGGCGGACGCCCTGATGGGCGGCGGCGCCTGGCGGCAGGCGGATTTCCTGGGGGCCGACCCGGTGGACCTCGGTCCTGCCCCCGTGCCGGTGCACCTCGTGCACGGTCGTGCCGACGAGCAGGTGCCGCTCGCGGTGTCGGAGTCCTGGATGGCGCGGTGCGGCACCGCGGGGCGGGACACGCTCACCGTGCTCGAGGACGCCGACCACTTCGACGTGATCGACCCGGCGTCCGAGGCCTGGCCCACGGTCCTGCAGCGCGTGGCCGAGCTCGCGGGGACGGCGGGGCCATGACCTGGCACGGCACCGACGGGACCCCCCGGCTGCACATCGTCACCGGCAAGGGCGGCACCGGCAAGACCACCGTCGCGGCCGCGCTGGCCGCCGCGCTGGCCGGCGAGGGCCGCCGGGTGCTGCTGGTCGAGACCGAGGAGCGACAGGGCATCAGCCAGGTGCTGGACGTCCCGCCGCTGGGCACCGAGGAGACGGAGGTCGCCACCGGACTGGACGGCGGCTCCGTGTGGGGTCTGTCGATCGAGGCCGGGGCGGCGCTGGTGGAGTACCTCCGGCTGTTCTATCGCCTCGGCATGGCCGGTGACCTGCTGCAGAAGATGGGGGCCATCGAGTTCGCAACCACGATCGCGCCCGGCGTCCGGGACGTGCTGATCGGCGGGAAGATCTATGAGTCGGTCCGCCGCACGGCCTCCGGCCGGTCACCCTCCGGCCGGTCACCCTCTGCCCGGCGGACACGCGACCGCGATGCCCCGCCGGCCTACGACGCGGTCGTGCTGGACGCTCCCCCGACCGGCCGCGTGGGCCGCTTCCTGGACGTGACCGGGCAGCTGGCCGACCTGGCCAAGGTCGGGCCGATCCGCAACCAGGCCGACGCGATCCACGGCCTGCTGCACTCCGGGACCACCGTCGTGCACGTCGTCACCCTGCTGGAGCAGCTGCCGGTGCAGGAGACCCTCGACGCGGTGCGCGACCTCGGCGCCGACGGCCTGCGGATCGGCGCCATCGTCGTCAACCAGGCCCGGGACGACACCGTCCGCTCCACCGTCGACGTCATCGCGACACAGGAGCCGGACCCGGCACGGCTGGCCGAGCAGCTGGAGTCGGTGGCGATCCGCACCACGCCGGCCATGATCGACGGCCTGGTGCAGACCGCGGCCGAGGCCGTGCAGCGCCGCGACCTGGAGCTCTCGCTCGAGGAGGCTGTCGCCGGGGCCGGGCGGCCGGTCCTGACCCTGCCGCACCTGCCCGAGGGGATCGGCCCGGACGCCGTGTGGCGCCTGGCGTCGGAGCTGACCGACCAAGGGGTGCAGCCGTGAGCGACCTTGACCTGGGCGCGCTGCTGGAGGACCCCGAGACCTCGGTCGTGGTCTGCTGCGGCGCCGGGGGCGTGGGCAAGACGACGACCGCCGCCGCCCTGGCGCTGCACGCGGCCGAGCGCGGACGCCGGGTGGTCGTGCTGACCATCGACCCGGCACGCCGTCTCGCCCAGGCGCTCGGGCTCACCGAGCTGGACAACACACCGCGACCGGTCGTCGGGGTGGACCTGGCGGCCGGTGGCTCGCTGGACGCGATGATGCTGGACATGAAGCGCACCTTCGACGAGGTGGTGCTCACCCACGCCGACCCGGAGACCGCCCAGCAGATCCTGGACAACTCGATCTACCAGGCGCTGTCGTCCTCCTTCGCCGGCACCCAGGAGTACATGGCGATGGAGCGGCTCGGCCAGCTCCGCAGCCAGGCCGACGCCGAGGGGACCTGGGACCTCATCATCGTGGACACCCCACCGTCCCGGTCCGCGCTGGACTTCCTCGACGCACCCACCCGCCTCGGCTCGTTCCTGGACGGTCGCTTCATCCGGCTGATCAGCGCGCCGGCCCGGGCGGGCGGGCGGATCGGTGCCCGGGCGCTCGGCGTCGGGATGTCCGTGGCGGCGGCGACCATCGGCAAGCTCCTCGGCAAGCAGTTCATGCTCGACGTCAGCACCTTCGTCGCCGCCATGGACACGGTGTTCGGCGGGTTCCGGGCGCGGGCCGACGAGACCTACGCCCTGCTGCAGGCCCCCGGCACCCGCTTCGTGGTGGTGGCCGCACCCGAGCGGGACGCCCTGCGTGAGGCGGGCTACTTCGTGCAGCGCCTGGCCAGGGACCGGATGCCCCTGGCTGGGCTGGTCCTCAACCGCGTGGCGATCTCAAGGGCCCGGATCTCCGCGGACCGGGCCCGCGACGCAGCCGAGGCGCTCGAGGAAGCCGGCGACCGGCACACTGCCGCGGTCCTGCGGGTGCACGCCGACCACGCCGAGGTCGCGGCCCGGCACCGGCGGCTGATCCGCGACACCACCGCCGCCTACCCGCGGCTGGCCAGCGTGCAGGTGCCCCTGGCCGGTGCCGACATCGCGGACCTGCCGGCCCTGCGCGAGGTCGGGCGCGCCCTCACCACGCCCTGACCCCGTCGCCGGGTCGGTGGTCGCCTGCACACCGCCACACCACCCGCCGACCCGTAGGCTCATCGACCACTTCGAGCGCCCACGTGTTCCTCGGGCCGACTGCAACCAGCCCGAAGAACCGTTCGGGGCTCGAAGACGCAGTGGTGGGGTGTCGCGGTCCCGCCAAGGTGCGGGAGGTGGGCGCCAGGGGTGCGGTAGGTGGGGTGGGGTCGTCCTCAGACCACGGTTTTCTCAGGGTCGGCCGGTACTCTTGGTGCCCATGCGTGCCACCTCCCTTGCCCGAGTGACGTCCCTGCTGGGGGCGTTCCTGGCGATCTCGGTGCTCATGGGCCTGATCGGCGCGGGGCTCCTCCTGCCCGTCATCGGCGCCGGTGGCACCGCTGCCCGTGAGGGGGTCGGCCTGTTTGAGGAGCTCCCGGGCGACCTGGAGCAGAGGCCGCTGGCCCAGCAGTCCCGCATCCTGGCCGCCAACGGCAACCTGATCTCCACCCCTGCCCAGGAGAACCGCATCCTCGTGGGGCTGGATCAGATCTCGCCGTTCATGAAGAACGCGCAGGTCGCGATCGAGGACGAGCGCTTCTACGACCACGGGGGCCTGGACCTGCGCGCGCTCTCCCGTGCCCTGGTCAGTAACGCCACCTCGGACTCCACGCAGGGTGGCTCCACCCTCACCCAGCAGTACGTCAAGATGCTGCTGGAGGACGAGGCGCTCCGTAAGGAGGACGCGGAGGCCCTCAGGAGCCTGCGCGCCCGGAGCGGCATCGAGGGTTACGTCCGCAAACTGCGCGAGCTGAAGTATGCCGTGACCCTGGAGCAGCGGCTGAGCAAGGACGAGATCCTGGAGGGGTACCTGAACCTGGCCTACTACGGCGACCGCGCCTATGGCGTGGAGGCCGCGGCCCGTCACTACTTCGGGGTGAGCGCCGCCGAGCTCAACCTGCCCGAGGCCGCGACCCTGGCCGGCATCGTGCGGGCACCCAGCGCCACCGACCCGATCAACTCCCCGGAGAACGCCCTGGCCCGCCGCAACGTGGTGCTGGACAAGATGCACCAGCAGGGGATGATCACCGAAAGCGAGTGGCAGAAGGCCCGCAACTCCGAGATCGAGCTTGACGTCCGGGAGAACCAGCGCTCGTGCATGAAGTCGCGCTACCCCTACTTCTGTGACTACGTGACCGAGTGGCTGCTGCAGCACGAGGCCCTCGGCGCCACCCGCGAGGAGCGGCTCACCAAGCTGACCACCGGCGGGCTCACCATCACCACCACCCTGGTGCCTGACATGTCCAACCTCATCGCGGAGAAGACGGCGGAGTACGCCCCGCCGGGCAACGAGTACAAGCTCGCCTCGGCCGCCGCCATGGTCGAGCCCGGGACCGGCAAGGTGCTGGCGTTCGGCCAGAGCTCGGAGTACAACATCCAGGAGTCCCGCGACCGGTTCAGCCAGACCGCGGTGAACTGGAGCGTCGACAACCGCTACGGCGGCAGCACCGGCTTCCAGATCGGCTCCGTCGCCAAGGCCTTCACCCTCATCACCGCGCTGGAGACCGGTGTCCCGATCGAGGCCCAGCTCAGCATCCGGGACGCCGTCCAGGTCGACAGGAACAACAACTGGGCCAACCCCGAAGTCCCGGGATCGCACCCGGAGGGCGACACGCAGCCGGCGGTGATCTTCGAGCGCGAGGACTTCCAGGACGGCTGCTCGATCGGCACGGACGAGTGGGCCGTACGCAACGCCGAGGGCGCCAACCACGAGTCGGTGATGAGCCTGCGCAAGGCGACCATGTCCTCGGTCAACACCGCGTTCGCGACCCTCGCCTCGCAGGTCGGCACGTGCAACATCCGCGACACGATGACCAAGGTCGGGCTGCACGCCGCCAGCGGTGAGCCCTACGGCTCCGGCCCCGCCAGCGTGGCGCCGACCTTCGTGCTCGGCGCCGACAACGCCAGCCCGCTGACCGTCGCCGCGTCCTACGCCACGATCGCCGCCGGCGGAATGTACTGCCCGCCCGTCCCGGTCACCAAGATCGTCGACGCCGACGGCAAGGAGATCCCGCTGAACCTGCCCGGGTGCGAGCAGGTCATCGACCCCGACGTCGCCGCAGGCACCGCCGAGCTGATGCAGGAGGTCGTCAGCCTTCGGGGCTCCGGCTTCCGCGCCGTGCTCGCGGGCGACCGTCCGGCCGGCGGCAAGACCGGCACCGCGGACGAGAGCAAGCACACCTGGTTCGCCGGCTACACCCCGCAGCTGTCGACTGTGGTGTGGATCGGCAGCCCCGGCGCCAAGTACGAGGGCGACCTGAAGGACTTCACCCTCGGTGACCACTACATCGACGGCTGGTTCTACGGCTCCAAGCTGTCGGCGATCCTCTGGAAGGACCTGATGGACACCGCGCTCGAGGACGAGCCGGTCATGGACTTCGACCCGCCGTCCAACGAGATCCTGTACGGCGAGGAGCGTCCGGTGCCCGACGTCCGCGGCCTGCAGATCGAGGACGCGATCCGGACCCTCGGGGAGTCCGGGTTCATCGTCGAGCAGTACACCCGGAGCTCGCCGCAAGCTGAGGGGACGGTCCTCTACACCACGCCCTCGTCCGGGACGATGATGCTGGCCGGCAAGACGGTCTACGTCTACATCTCGGGCGGCTACATCCCTCCGCCTCCGCCGCCACCGGTGACGCAGCCCGACCCGCCGTCGTCACGGCCGGATCCCCAGCCCGAGCCGGAACCTGAGCCTGAGCCTGAGCCTGAGCCTGAGCCGACTCCGGAGCCGCCGATCGGCCAGCCCGGTCCTCCGGACGATGGCCCCCGCGAACCCCCGGGCACGGACCCGCCCGGCAACGACCCGCCCGGTGAGGAGGACTGAGCGCGCGAGCGGCCCGCGGCGTCAGGCGCCGAGTGCCCGCCTCACCGCGGCGGCGATCCGGCCACCCTCGGCCCGGCCGGCGACCCGCGGCTGCAGCACCTTCATGACCTGGCCCATCTGCGCCATACTGCTTGCGCCGACCTCGGCGACCGCGGCCACCGCCAGCTCGTCCAGCGCTGCGTCGTCGAGCTGCTCGGGCAGATAGCCCTGGAGCACCGCGAGCTCGGCCTCCTCCTGGTCGGCCAGCTCCTGACGGCCCGCCCCGGCATAGGCCTCCGCGGCCTCGCGGCGCTTCTTGGCCTCCTTGGCGAGCACCTTGAGGACGTCCTCGTCCGTGAGGACCCGTGCGTGCGTGCCGGCGACCTCCTCGTTGGAGACGGCGGTCAGTGCCATGCGCAGCGTCGCCGAGCGCACCTTGTCCTGCGCGCGCATCGCGTCGTGCAGGTCGTGCTGGAGGGTGTCCTTGAGTGCGGTCTGCTCGGTCATGAGGCCAAGTCTCTCACCGCCGCGCGGCGGGAGGGCTCGGATTTGCGATGATCGACCGGTGAACCCTGTATGGCGTGTGGCAGCCGGTCTGGCCGGTCTCGGCACGGGTGTGCTGGCCTGGAGCACCCTCGTGGAGCCCAGGGCCTTCGTCCTGCGCGAGTTCGAGGTCCCCGTGCTGCCCAGTGGCGCGGCGCCGCTGCGGGTGCTCCACCTGAGCGACCTGCACCTGGTGCCGGGACAGCGCGCCAAGCAGGAATGGGTGCGGTCCCTGGCCGCGCTGCGCCCCGACCTTGTGGTCACCACCGGCGACAACCTGGCCCACCAGGACGCGGTCCCCGCGGTGCTGGACTGCTACGAGGGGCTGCTGGACCTGCCCGGGGTGTTCGTCCTGGGCAGCAACGACTACTTCCCCCCGTCGCCGAAGAACCCGTTGCGCTACTTCAACGACAGCCACACCAAGGGCGCCGAGCGCACGGCGGAACGACTGCCCACCCGGGACCTCGTGGACGGGTTCACGGGGGCAGGGTGGCTCGACCTGACCAACTCGCGCCAGAGCCTTGAAGTGAACGGGGTCCGTCTGGAGTTCGCCGGCGTCGACGACCCGCACCTGGGCTACGACCGTTATGACGAGGTCGCGGGGCCACCCGCCCCGGACACGGACCTCCTCATCGGGGTGACCCATGCGCCCTACCAGCGGGTGCTGGACGCCATGACCTCCGACGGCGCCCGGCTGCTGCTGGCCGGCCACACCCATGGTGGGCAGGTCTGCGTGCCGTTCTACGGGGCCCTGGTCACCAACTGCGACCTGGACACGGGTCGGGTCAAGGGCCTGTCCCGGTGGTGGCCGGGTGCCGGGTCGACGCCGTCGTCTGCGGCACCCCAGAGCGCCGCCTGGCTGGAGGTGTCCGCGGGACTGGGTGCCTCGCCATACTCACCCTTCCGCCTCGCCTGCCGTCCGGAGGCGACGCTGCTCACCCTCGTGTGAGAGCGATTCGTTGCAGCGTCCGATCCTGGGTTAACATTGCCGACGCTGCGTGCCGCACGGCACGAGCCACGGGGTGTGGCGCAGCTTGGTAGCGCGCTTCGTTCGGGACGAAGAGGTCGCAGGTTCAAATCCTGTCACCCCGACCATCTGAAAACCGGCTCTGACCTGCGGAAACGCAGTTGGAGCCGGTTTCGTTTGTCCCTCTGAACCGGCACGGGCACGCGGCATGTGCGTGCGTAGTCGTATGTAATACACTTGGCGTATGAGCGAACCCTTCGACCTGTAAGCGCTCGATGACATCGAGCCCTTCGAGATCGACAAGCAAGCCGCTCATTTGTTCAAGCATCCCCACCTGGGGATGGACGACGTGATCGATGCGTGGAGCAGCGACCCGCTGTTCTACCCGGCCAGGCCGCCTGCTCACTGGCTGATGCTCGCGGAAGTCAGTGGGCGAGTACTGATCGTGCCGCTGGCTCCATCTCGATCGGGCGATCCGAGCAAGTACCGACCGATCGGCTGCTACGAGGCGTCTTCGGGCCTCGCCGCTACGTACGGGAGGGACCGTGATGAGCACTGACGACAGCCGACCGATGACGCCGGAGCAGGAGTACGAGTTCTACGCCGACCCGCGCAACCAGGAGCCACAGGGACCTCCGCGTCGCCGCAAGCGTCCACTGAGCACACCCGTGCCGGTGCGCTTCCCACCGGACCTGCTCGAGGAAGTGAAGCGCGCCGCAGAAGCTGACGACCGTTCAGTCTCGGCCTGGATCCGCCGAGCCGTCGAGCACGAGCTGTCTCGCCCCGTCTGACTCCCCGAGCCCAGCACGCGGCGCGGCATGAGGGTGTGTGGGTCGGCCCCGCTCACGATCAGGGGGAGCCGTTGGGGATCTCGAGCGGGTCCAGTGAGGCCCGCACGTGCATACACCCCGGCGCGGTTCGCCCCAGCGGGTAGAAGCGCGGATCTCCCAGGGGGGGTGAGGGTGGAGTTCGCAACATCCCCATGCGGAGAGATGCAGCAATAGGTATCTCTTGACCGGCACGGCAGATAGGTTCCGCACATGGACGACTTCGCCTTGCAGCAGGCCTGCATCGACGCCTACCTGTCAGGGGCCGACGCCCGGCACGAGAACCTCGCCTACGGCGCCGTCCTGATGCTCGGCGGCATGGCCGACAACGGCGGCCTGGTCGGCGGCATCGGCGAGCTGCACATCACTGATTCCCCGCGTGTCATCGCCGATGGCGTTGCGGGGCTGCGTCGCTTCGTCCTGACCGACGTCGCAGACTTGGTGGAACGTGCCGCGGCCGAGTACCGCCGCATGCGCCCCACCGGTGAGGAGGAGATCAGCGCCGAGGATGAGGCACTGTGGGAAAAACTCGACGAGGAATGGTTCCGCCTCACCGAGAACGGCAGGATCGATGCGATCGCCGTGACGCTGCAACAGCCCTAGATCAGCACCAAGGCCGCCACGGTCGGCTTCCATCAGCCCATGGCAGCGGAACGTCAGAGCACGTCCCGGGGATGGCCGACAGACGTTCGCCGATAAGCCACTAGAGCACCCGACGCGGCAGTTGAGGGTTTCGGTGTTGGCCGTCCGGCCCGTGGAAGCTCTGCGCAAGCGCGGGCGTAAGCCCAAGGGTGACGGCCCCGCACGAGTGGTGCCGGTCCGACTCGACGACACCCTCCTGGAGGCCCTCGACGCCCAGGCGGAGCGTGAGCATTCCTCTCGCTCTGATGTGATCCGGGCTGCGATCCGCGCCTACGTCGCGTGAAGGTCAACCCCTCCGCGCTCAAACACGGCACCAACGAGGAAGACATCCTGTACGCCGCTGGGCGCCCCGCATATGCTGCAGGTCTTCCACGGAATCGGGCTCAGCGTGGCGCGCGGCTTCGAGGGGGAGATGCTGGATGGCGCGACCAGGCGCGGGTTGGCCCGAGCGATTCCCATGGCGGAGCAGATCATCGATCACGCGTACTTCGGCGCGGCCACCACCGTCGACGGCTGGCGCTACACGTTCGCCACCGGACGCGCCGGCCAGGACCTTGCCGCACGGCCGCGTTCGCCACGTATCTGATCGGCGCGAACGTGCCCGAGCAACTCGTGTACCCCAATACGGCCGTCGACCGAGAAGGTGAACCGCTCAGCGGCGAGCATCGTTACGAGCTCCGCTTCGAGGCCGGGGAGACACCACCGGTCTCGGTGCTCTGGAACCTGAGCATGTACGAACCCGGGATGGCCTTCATCGAGAACGACTTCGGCCGCTACTCGATCGGCAGCACAACCGACTGAATCACAACCGCAGCACACGGGTCCCTCACGATCCAGATCCAGCATCAGCGTCCCGACGACGCCTCCAACTGGCTTCCCGCCTGCGACAGGACCGTTCAATCTCACCATGCGTATGTACGGCTCCAGATCGCCGTCCTCAACGGCAGCTACCGGCTCCCGCCGATCACCAGAACCAGCTGAAGGGGCGTTGCAGGTCGCCGAGGACTCGAAGGAGAAGAGCCGTGCTGTCCTCGGACGGGATCAGGCTTCGGGTGCGCAGGCCGGCCCGCACATGGCTGGCCTGATCAGGGCAGGTCGACGACGGTCGACGAGGGCTCGCCCTCCGCGCGCCCGGTCAGCGCCCTGAGGGTGCTGACGGCGGTGCCCACGAAAGAACTTCCGCCCCAGTAGTGTGCGGTGTCGCCGGTGACGCGCAGGACGACGTTGTCCGGGTTCTGCGGGCCTCCCTCCATGAAGACCTCCGCACCCTTGGACCACAGCCGTTCCACGAGCGCCCGATCCTCGACGAGAGTCGCCACGCCGGCCAGCGACACCCATGCCTTCTTAGAGGAGTACGCGACGTTGACCCGAGGGTCGACCTGAACGTCGCTGGCCACCGGGCTGCTCCGGCGCACGAGGAAGAGCACGTCACCGTCCTCCTCCGCGACCTGGGTCGACAGCGGTCGACTGGTCAGTCGTCCGTCGGGCGAGCTGGAGTCGACGGTCGTCACCATCGCGACGTCCATGCCGGAGATCAGGTCGTGGACCTGCGCGACGTCCTGCGGGTCGTCGCTCACCCGCACCGTGTCGGCGGGGTTCGTGTCGTGGGACTCGTGCTGGGTCATCGTGCACCTCTTTCACGGACGGTGATCTGCGGACCGGTGGAGCCCGTGCGTGCCGAATCCGGGTGCGGGACTCCTCGGTCGAACCTAGACGCTAGGCCCGCCGCGCGCTGCTCGAACGTGAGGCCCGCACGAGGCCACCCGACGTGAAGGACGGGTCCCGGCTCGCAGCCTGTGCCGGGTCAAGGTGCCGCACGGCCGCTCCGGGTCCGCGCCGCCGTCCACGCCCCCACCACCAGCAGCCCCACCCCGAGGAATGCCGTGGCGAACCCGACCGCGTGACGTGGGTCGGGTTGAACGTTGCGCATCGCGCGGCGCACCGCCTCTCGGTAGGACGTGCTCCCGCCCGGAGGGCTGCCGACCAGCTCCTCAAGGTCGTGCTCTCGGCACACCACCTCGTGCACGAGGGATCCGACGAGCGGCCTGGCCACCCCGGCCTTGACCGGGGTCACCAACCCCACCCAGTGGCTGGCCAGCCACGGTGTCATCACGGGGAGCATGACGATGAGACGACGGCGCTGACCGGTCTCCTCGGCGAAGACCTGCATCATCTGCGCGTAGCTCAGCACGTCCGGGCCGCCGATGTCGAAGGTGCGGTTCACCTCCGCCGGCAGCCGGGCGGCGGCCACCAGCCAGTGCAGCACGTCATCGATCCCCACCGGTTGGACGCGGTTCCTGAGCCACTTGGGGGCGATCATGACGGGCAGCCTGGTCGTGAGATAGCGCAGCATCTCGAAGCTGGCCGACCCGCGGCCGATCACGGTCGCCGCCTGCAGCACCGCGGTCGGCACACCGCTGTCGAGCAGGATTCCACCGACCTCTACCCGGGAAGCCAGGTGGGTGGACAGCTCCTGATCGTCCGGGTGCAGCCCGGACAGGTAGACGATCCGTGTCACGCCCTCCTGGCTGGCGGCGCGACCGAAGCCTCCCGCGAGTTCCCGGTCGCGCCGGACGAAGTCGCCGCCGTCCATCGAGTGGATGAGGTAGTACGCGACGTCGACGCCCCGCAGGGCGGATCTCAGGTCGTCCTCGACGGCGGCGTCCCCCCGCAGCACGTCGACCCGGTCGGCCCACGGGGCCTCGAGCGAGCCGGAGCGGGTGAGGACGCGCACGGCATACTCCTCCTCGAGCAGCTGAGGGACGAGCAGACCGCCGACGTAGCCGGTCGCTCCCGTGACGAGTGCGGTGCGTGGGTCCATGGGTCACCTCAGGACGTTCAGGAGGGGCGGGAGGAGCAGGAGCATGCCGACCGACCACGTGACGTGCGTGATCGCCGGGCCGAGAATTCCGCCGGTGACCCGCCGCTGCAGCCCGCAGACGAGACCGAGGCAGGCCGCGGCGAGGATCAGGAGCGGGATGCCGGTGACGACCGTCGTCAAGGTGTACGCGACGGTCGTCACGGCGACGGCCCACCGTTCGGGGACGGCTGCGTAGAGGGCTCCGCGGAAGAAGAGCTCCTCCGCGACGCCGGTGACGGCCGTCAGGACGAGCACGAGCAGCAGAGAGCCGTGTTGCGCGTGGTCGAGCAAGTCGTCGACGGGCCCGCGCAGGGAGGGCATCCGCGCCACGAGGAGCGCCCCGGCCAGGAAGATCCCGAGCAGCAGGGCACTGAGCGCGAGCGACTGAACAACCGGGCGGGAGTATGCCGTGCCCGTCCGGGTGTGTGCGTGGCCGAGGTGGAGGGGTCCGGCGAGGAGGGCACCGAGCAGCCAGGTGGCGGCCAGTGCCGCGGTGCCTGCGTAGAAGAGAGGGTCGCCAGGGCGCAGCTGCAGCGTCCACCAGAGCACCGGCGCCCCGACGATGAGCGTCGCGGCCGAGACGGTCCGGCGACGTGGGGCCTGCACCGGGTCCCGCCGTGGGCCCGGCACCGGGGTCACGAGGGCGGCCCGCAGGAAGTCGCGCAGCTCGCTCAGCGGGGTCACTTCGGCATCGGGGGGCGCGGCCTCACGCGTGGGACACCCGTTGACGGACGGCCAGGAGTCCCCAGGCGGCCACGACGAGCAGGGCCGTCGCGCCGGCGGCATAGCCGACGACCTCGTTGGTCGGATCACCATCGAGGCGGCCGGCGGTGATCCAGCCGGTGCCCCAGACCACGGCAGCGCCCAGGGCTGTCTGCAGGACGCGGTCGGTGGTGCGGGTGAACAGGAAGGCCACCAGGCCGACGACCATGAGGAGCACACCGACCGTGGTGGCCGTCGAGAGCGTGCCCTCCGCCGGCACCCCGAGGTCGACCAGCCAGAGGGCCACGTTGGCGCACGTCGCGACACAGATCCACCCCAGATAGAGGCCGAAGGTCACCGAGACGAGGACCCGCGGCCACCACCCCTCGTCCGGAAGGTCGGCGGTGCGACGCAGGATGACGCCCAGGGAGGCTGCGATCCCGGCGATCACCAGCACCGAGACCAGCACCCAGCCGGCGAAGACCACCAGGAGCCATATGCCGTTCAGCGCGAGGGAGGCGGCGGCCGGCAGCCGGGTCCGTGCGGCCCACGCCGAGTCGTCGTTGCCGGGGAGCCACTGCCACAGGACATAACCGGCGAGAAAGACGTAGATCACCGACCAGATCGAGAACGCCGGGCCGGCCGGGGCGATGAGTGTGGCGGTATCGGAGAAGAGACCCTCGCCCTGCTCCGCGACTCCTCCGTCGCTGCCGACCAAGCCGGTGCCGATGAGGGTCCCCACGACCCAGATGACTGCGGAGAGGGTGACGACCACCTGGTCGCTGCGCAGGCTGTTCATCCGATCTCCCCTCTCACGAGGCTGTCCCCACCGTGCTCCGGGTCACCGTCCAGGTGCTCTCGTGAGATGTCTACCACGGCGAACTCGGCGACGTCGAGGCCAGCGGGCAGCACGAAGTCACCGGTGTCTCCCCGCAGCACCCCCACGGTGACCATGCCCGAGGCATCGGGGCGCAGCAGCCACACCTCGAGGTAACCGTCCCCGGCATCAAGACGCTCAGCGAGATCGATCCGCAGGTGCTGCTGGCCCGCGACCTCCACAATCTCGGCGCGGCCCTGGGTGCCCCCCTCGGTCAGGGCAGCCAGCTCGCCGGCCACGAGCGGGTTGACCACCGGGTCCTGGTCGATCAGCTCGGTCACGGCCCAGCTGATCACCGCACCGACAGCGGCCGCCGCCAGCAACGGTCCTGCCCCCCTGGTCCTGCGCCGCCGGACGGGCGACTGGCGTGAGTCGTCGGGAAGCGACAACGGGCCTGGCAGCGAGCGGACGATCGCGTCCCACACACGGGGAGGCGGGGTGTGCTCGATGATCCCGCCGCGCGCCAGCACCTCTGCCACCCGTCCGCCGGTGCCGCGTGGCGGCGGCGTCGTGGGGTGGTCGTCGTTGTTCATGGGGCACCTCCCAGTCGGGTGCGGAGACGGGCCAGCGTCCGGGTCGTGTGGGTCTTGACGGTGCCGAGCGGCAGGTCAAGCAGCTCGGCGATCTCCTTCTGGGTCTTGTCGTGCACGTAGGCCAGCAGGAGGATCTGCCGGGGCGGGTCACCGATCCGCTCCAGCTCCTCATAGACGCTCAGGAGGTCGTCGCGGTCGACATCCTCCCAGCGCCCCTCTGGCACGTCCTGGTCGTCCGCAACCGGCACCTGGGCGCTGCGCCGACGCACCCGCAGGGTGTCGGCGACCACGCGGCGGGTGATCCCGACCAGCCAGGCGCCCAGCGGCCCGTGGTCCGGGCTGTAGGTCTCGCGGGCCCGCCAGGCCGAGAGGAAGACCTGCTGTGTCACGTCCTCCGCCTCGACCGGTCCCACCGCCTTGCGCGCCAGACCGTGCACCAGCGGACCCCAGCGCTGGTAGGCGTGGTCGAGAGCACCGTCCTCGTCGTTGGCCCAGTCCAGGCCGATCGCTGCGTCCGTGGCGGGTGGAGAGCTCGTCCTAGACACCCTCTGTGGCCTCCGTTGGTCCCACCGGGACCGCACTGATGACGAGGTTGTCGGTGTAGCTGCTCGCGCCCGGTGACCAGTCACCCGAGCAGGTGACCAGGCGCAGGACCGGGTCACCGTCCCGGCGGAACAGCTCGTCGACCGGAAGGTCGCGCTTGGCCACCTGCTCGCCGCCCACGACGCGGTATGCCGTGCTGCTCCCGTCGGCGAGTTCGACCCGGACCACGTCACCCTCGGCGACACCGGTAAGTGCCAGGAAGGCTCCCGGCCCGGACCGTGTGTCGACGTGCGCGGCGATGACTACGGAGCCGTCATCGCCGGGCCTCGGACCGTGGCGGTACCACCCGGCCCGGTCCCCGTCATCTGGGATCTCCATCTGCCCGTCGGTGGCGACGCCGACTGCTTCCAGCTCGACGTCGAGCTCGACCGCAGGCACCCTCAGGCGGACGGGCTCACGCCCCTCCGCCACGGGCGCGAGTGCAGCCGGGGCGCGGGCGGGTCGGGGCAGGCTGCGGGCGAGGTGCGGTGCGTCTGGGCTGGACGGCATACCGGTGGCCGAGGGCGACGGGAGTCCGAGCGAGAGCGGGGAGGACCCGAACGCGTCAACCTCTGGGACGGGCTCGTCGAGCAGGCCACGCGCCGCCCACCCGGCCAGGACGAGACTGACCAGCATCACGACGAGCGCGAGGGCTCGGGTCGGACCGCGACGGGGGGCGGGGTGGCGCGCCAAGGTCAGTCCCGGGCGGTGGCGCGGATGACCTGGCGACCGGTGACGACGGCACCGGCAACCCCCGCGAGAGCCAGCACCAGCAGGGCACCGGTGTCGGCGAGACCGCCCTGCCCGGACGGCACACCATCCGGCGGGGTGTGCAGGCCCTCGATCACCTGGACCGCGAGGTCCAGGGTCCCCTCTTCCGCGGAGCCCCAGGCATACACGATCGTGTTCGTGCCCTCGGCGAGGTTGACGTCGGCCGGGCCCAGCACGACGTCCTCGGTGCCGGCGAGGACGACGTCGGCCGTCACGGTGCCTGCGGGCAGGTCCAGGACCTGCTCGTCGGGGTTGGTCAGGCCCTCGACGACGGCGCTGCCACCGGCACGGACGTCGACCGCGGGGGCCGCCGCGGCGTGGCGAACGGTCAGGCGGGCCTCACCGGCGCTCGTGCGGGTCACGTCATTGACGAACGCGCCCAGCGTCGGTGTCCCGTCCTCGGAGAGGTGGGCGGCGAGGGTCAGGTTGGCGCCGCCGGGCACCTCCAGGTCCTCGGCGGAGAGCGCGGGCTCGGCGGTCTCGGGATCGTCACCATCCGCGTAGATCTCGATGTCGTAGCGGCCGGCAGCCAGCATCATCGGTTCGGTGAGCGTGCCCGGCGCGAAGTCCGGGATGGCCTCCTCACCGTTGACGTACACGTCGACCGTCAGGCCGGGCACACCGTGCAGGACGGAGACAGCAGACTCGTGGTCATCGGCTGCGGCGGGCACGGCGAACGCTGCGCCGGTGACGCCGGCCAGCACGACGGCGGTGGTGGTCTTGAGCATCATGGGTTTCTCCTCGTGTCCGGGACGGAACGACTCCGTCTCATCCACTACTACGGGCCGGACAGCCTCGACGGATTCAAAGTTCGCAAAATCTTTGTCTATAGTTTGTCATATGCAGGACGACATGGCTGGGCCGCAAGGCACCCCGGTCGACAGACCGGGATCCCCACACGTCGTCCAGGGTTTGTCTAGAGACCGTTAGGCTTCCTCCTCGAAGGAGGTGGACAGATGCGATACACCGTGAAGCAGGTCAGCGCGATGACCGGGGTCGCCCCCGACACGCTCCGCGCCTGGGAGCGACGCTACGGAGTCGTCACCCCCGCGCGCAGCGAGTCGCGGTACCGCCTCTACGACGACCACGACCTGGACCGACTGCGGACGATGGCCCGGCTCGTGGCCGCAGGCGCCCCCGCCTCGCTGGCCGCCCAGCAGGTGATCGCCGAGCTGCCCGAGGATGCGACGCCGGCCGAGCCGTCCCCCCCGAGGGCAGAGTCCGGCGCGCCGATCGCCCCTGCCGGCCCGACGCCTGCCGTCGACGCCCTGGTGGCACCAGCCCAGCACCTGGACCGCGGACAGGTCGACCGCGTCCTGGACCAGGCCCTTGCCGCCGGCTCGTTCGAGTCGGTCGCCGAGCACTGGCTGCTGCCGGCACTGCACGGCCTCGGTGAGGCCTGGGCGGATGGCCGGGTCGACGTCGCAGGTGAGCACTTCGTCAGCGCAGCCGTCCAGGGCCGACTCGCCCGCGCCTTCGATGCGGCGGGCACGGCGCTCGGCGGCCCGGTTGCCCTCGTCGGCCTTCCCCCCGGGTCCCTGCATGAGCTGGGTGCGCACACCTTCGCGGTCTGCCTGCGCCGGCTCGGGGTCGACGTCCGCTGGTTGGGCAGCGACGTCCCGCTCGACAGCTGGGTCCACGCGGTGCGCCGACTCGTCCCTGACGCAGCCGTGCTGTCGGTCCCGACCGGGGCGGACACGGCCGCGGCGGCCGCCGTCACCGCTCGGCTCCGTCAGGTGGACGCCAAGCTCCTCGTCTTCGTCGGAGGTCAGGGCGCCGCGGCGGGGGAGGACTTTCCTCGGGCCACGACCCTGCCCGAGTCGGTGGTGGCGGCGGCGTGGGAGGTCGCCGGGCGGCTGCGCGCTCAGACCTGACGATCCAGGGGCGCGCACCAACCAGCTGAGCGGCAGCGGATGCATGCCTCGTCGAGAGTTTGTCAAATGTCTGTTCATGGTGCATCCTGGCTTTGACCCAACCGTGGCAGGACCTCGCCCCGAGGTCTCCGGAGAACGACGGGACAGCCGACATGACCACGACCACCGCACCCACAGGGCCGCCAGACACCGGGCTCGGGCTCGAACGATTCCTCATGGACGGCCAGGACCGCGTCGTCGACGAGCACGACCAGGTGCTCTGGCAGGCGTTGCGCGCCCAGACCGAGGGCGGGAAGAGGTTCCGGCCAGCCCTGCTCATCCGTCTCCACGACGCGCTCGGTGGCTACGACCACCGGGCCGCTGCGGCGGTGGCGGACGCGATCGAGCTTCTTCACACCGCTTTCGTCATCCACGACGACGTCATCGACGCGGACGAGGTGCGCCGCGGGCGGCCCAACGTCGGCGGCATCTTCAGCGCCCGCGCCCGTGCCGCGGGTGCAGGGTCGGACCGCGCGCGGCGCTACGGCGAGACGGCAGGGATCCTCGCCGGCGACCTGGCCCTGGCTGGCGCGGTGCGCACCGTCGCCCTCTGCGGGGCCCGGCCCGACGTCGTCGTCCGTCTCCTCGACCTCCTGGAGGAGGTGCTCCACCGCAGCGCCGCCGGCGAGCTGGCCGACGTCCGGGCCAGCCTCACCGCCGACGCCTCGCTGGCCGACACCCTCGACATCGCGGAGTGGAAGACCGCGGCCTACTCCTTCGAGCTGCCCCTGCAGGCGGCAGCGGTGCTGGCGGACGCCCCCGACGAGGTCGTGGCGGCGCTCGGCGCCGTGGGCCGGAGCATGGGGGTGGCCTTCCAGCTCCAGGACGACCTCGACGGCACGTTCGGCAGAGCCAGGCAGACCGGCAAGGACCCGCTCGGTGACCTCCGTGAGGGCAAGGGCACCGCGCTGGTCACCATCGCGCGGTCGACCCGCAGCTGGGCCGAGCTGTCTCGCTACGTCGGCGACTCCGCCCTGACCGCCGAGGGTGCCGAGCGGGCCCGGGAGCTGCTCGTGGCGTGCGGGGCACGCCGCGCGGTGGAGGCCCTGGTGCAGGACCTGCGAGACGCCGCGCTCACGGCGGCGGCCGGGCTCCCGGTGCCGGCACGCGCGGCGCTGCAGGAGATGGTCGCCCTCACGCTCCCCGGAACAGCCGAGCCCAGCACCCCCGGTCGCACGCCGGACGGGGAGACCGTGCGGGGAGCCGCGTGACCATGCTCCTCCACGGTCTCCGCACGCCCGCCGCCCCGACCTCCTACGACGAGGCCGCTCGGGCGAGCGCCGCTGTGATCATCGGTCACTACTCCACCTCCTTCGGGTGGGCGACCCGCCTCCTGCACGAGCCCGTGCGCACCGACGTGCGCTCGATCTACGCGCTGGTGCGCGTGGCCGATGAGCTTGTCGACGACGACCGCCAGCCGTGGGACGCGGCCCGGCGCGCGGCGCTGCTCGACGGCCTCCAGGAGGAGACCCACCGTGCGCTGGTGTCCGGTGGCAGCGCCAACCTGGTCGTCCACGCCTTCACCCTCACCGCCACCGAGCACGGCATCAGCCGTGCGCTCGTGGACCCATTCTTCGACTCGATGCGCGCCGACCTCACCGTGCAGGTGCACGATCGGAGCAGCCTGGACGGCTACCTCTACGGCTCCGCCGAGGTCGTCGGTCTGATGTGTCTGCGTGTCTTCGTCGACGGAGACGACCGGCTCTACAGCGAGCTGGCACCGGGCGCCCGCCACCTCGGCGCCGCCTTCCAGAAGCTCAATTTCCTGCGCGACCTGCACGCCGATCAGAGCCGGCTGGGCCGCACCTACCTGCCAGGGACCGAACCGGCCGCCTTCACCGACCGCGAGCGCGACCTGCTCCTCGACGAGGTCGACGCGGACCTGGCCACCGCGGCCGGCACGATCCCGCGCCTGCCGCGCAGCAGCCGCGGCGCGGTGCGTGCCGCCCACGACCTGTTCGCGGCCCTGTCCTCACGGCTGCGTGTGACGCCCGCCGTGCAGATCGCCCGCGAGCGGGTGCGCGTGCCGGACCTGGTCAAGGCGCAGATCCTGGCACGGAACGCGCTGGGGGCCCGATGAGCAGCACAGGGAACAGTGTGGCGATCGTCGGCGGTGGCATCGCCGGGCTCGCGACCGCGGCCCTCCTCGCCGAGGAGGGGTATGTCGTTGAGCTGTTCGAGCAGCGGCCCGCCGTGGGCGGTCGCGCCGGTTCCCATGCCGCCGGCGGCTTCCGGTTCGACACCGGGCCGTCGTGGTATCTCATGCCTGAGGTCTTCGACCACTTCTTCCAGCTGCTGGGGACCTCGGCGCAGGACCAGCTCGACCTGCACACGCTGGACCCTGCCTACCGCGTCTTCTTCGAGGGAGCACCCGGGCAGGAGCAGCCGCCGCACCTGGACGTCGTGGCCGACGCCGGTGCCAACGCCGCCACCTTCGACCAGGTGGAGCCGGGGGCGGGCAGGCGACTGACGGCATACCTGCGCTCCGCCCGGGAGGTCTACGATCTCGCCCTGCGGCGCTTCCTCTACACCAGCTTCACGGCGCCCACGAACCTCGCCTCCCCGGAGGTCCTGGCCCACCTGCCCCGGATCCTGCCACTCCTGACGCGGTCGCTGGAGACCCTCGTCGCGTCCCGCTTCCGCGACCCCCGGCTGCGGCAGGTCCTCGGCTACCCGGCCGTCTTCCTCGGGTCCTCGCCGGACCGCACACCGAGCCTCTACCACCTGATGAGCGCGCTCGACCTCACCGGCGGCGTGCTCTACCCCCACGGCGGCTTCAGCCGGCTCGTCGAGGCGGTCGCCGACCTCGCCCTCGAGCGGGGGGTGCGGATCCGGACCGGCGCGACGGTCACCGAGGTCACCACCGCCGCAGCCGACCGCACCCTTGTGCGCGGCCGGAGGTGCCGCGCGCGCGTCACCGGCGTGCGGTGGCGCGACGCCGACGGCGGCGAGCACCTGCACCGGGCTGACGTGGTCGTCGGTGCCGGGGACCTGCACCACCTCGAGACGAGACTCCTGCCGGAGCAGCTGCGGACCTACCCCCAGCGCTACTGGGACCGGCGCACCTCCGGTCCCGGGGCGGTGCTCGTGCTGCTCGGCGTGCGCGACCGGCTGCCGCAGCTGCCGCACCACTCGCTCTTCTTCACTCACGACTGGCGGGCCAACTTCGAGGCGATCTCCACCGGCCACGTCCCCGACCCGGCCTCGGTCTACGTCTGCAAACCGTCCGCAACCGACCCCGCCGTCGCGCCGGAGGGTCACGAGAACCTCTTCGTCCTCGTGCCGGTCCCCGCCGACCCGGACCTGGGCCGGGGCGGACGGGACGGCGGCGGCGACGCCGCGGTCGAGGCGATCGCGGACCGCGCGGTCGCCCAGGTCGCCCGATGGGCCGACATCCCCGACCTCGCCGATCGGGTCGTCGTGCGGCAAACCGTAGGTCCCGGCGACTTCTCCGCAGACCTGTCGGCCTGGCGAGGCGGCATGCTCGGCCCGGCCCACACTCTCCGGCAGAGCGCGATGTTCCGAGCTCGCAACACCTCACGCCACGTCGCCGGTCTCTACTACGCGGGTTCGAGCACCATCCCCGGCATCGGGGTGCCGATGTGCCTGATCAGCGCCGAGCTGGTGCTCAAGCACCTGCGCGGTGACACCTCTGCCGGCCCCTCCCCCGTGCCGACTCCGGCCAGACACCGCAGCGGGGTCGCGTGACTGCCCTCGCCTATGCCGCCGCGCTGCTCGCCTCGACCGGGTGCATGGCGCTCCTCGACGCCAGGTTCCAGCTCGTGCTCTGGCGTGACCGGCGCCGCTCACTCGCGGTGCTCGCGGTCGGCATCGGATTCTTCCTGCTCTGGGACATCGTCGCCATCGCGCTCGGCTTCTACCACCGCGGCGACAGCGCGGCGATGACCGGCGTGATGCTCGCTCCCGAGCTGCCGGTCGAGGAGCTGCTCTTCATCACCTTCCTCTGCTACATCACCCTGGTCCTGCACGGTCTGGTGCGGATCGTCATCTCCCGCGCCCCGGCCTCCCGGGAGGCCGGCTGATGAGCTACGCCGGCCTCGCTGTCGTCTTCGTGGCCCTCTCCGCGGCCGTGGCCCTCCTCGCCACGGTGCGCCGCGGACTCGGCGCCCGCTGGTGGCTGACGACGGGCGTCACCATCATCGTCCTCCTCGTGCTCACCGTCGTCTTCGACAGCGTGATGATCCTGGCCGACCTGTTCCGCTTCGATGAGAGCTCGCTGCTCGGGGTGCGTCTGTGGCGCGCGCCCGTCGAGGACCTCGCGTGGCCGCTGGCCGCCGGCCTCCTCCTGCCGTCGCTGCGCGAGCTGCTGACCGCACCACCGGAGGTGCCGTGACGACCGCGACCACGACCGCGCAGTCCGGCTTCGGTCCAGCCGTCCGGCAACTGGTCGGCTCCTCGCGCCCGGTGAGCTGGATCAACACCGCCTACCCCTTCGCCGCCGCCTACCTGCTGGCTGGCGGGGGGGTCACGGTCACGCTCGTGGTCGGCACCCTCTGGCTCCTCATCCCCTACAACCTGCTCATGTATGGCGTCAACGACGTCTTCGACTACGAGTCCGACCTGCGCAACCCGCGCAAGGGCGGGGTCCAGGGCATCGTGCTCTCCCCGCGCTGGCACCGGCTGATCCTGTGGGCCGCCGTACTGACCAACCTGCCATTCGTCCTGGCTCTCGTGGTCCTCGGCGACCTCGCCTCGACCCTGGTGCTGGGCGTCAGCGTCTTCGCGGTCATCGCCTACTCCGCGCCCGGCCTGCGATGGAAGGAGCTACCGGTCCTGGACTCGATCACCTCCAGCACCCACTTTGTCAGCCCGGCCGTCCTGGGCGTGGCGCTGGCCGGCGGGGCCTTCACGCCGCCCGTGCTCCTCGCGCTGACCGCGTTCTTCGTCTGGGGCATGGCCTCCCAGGCGTTCGGCGCGGTGCAGGACATCCTGCCAGACCGCGAGGCCGGCATCGCCTCCATCGCGACCTGGCTGGGGGCGGCCCGCACCGTCCGCGCCGCGTTCGTCGGCTACCTACTCGCGGGTGCGCTCCTGATCCCCACCGGCTGGCCTGCCGCGCTCGCCGGCCTGCTGGCCCTCCCCTACGCCGCCAGCATCGCGCCCTACCTCACCATCTCCGACGGTGACTGCGAACGGGCCAACGGCGGCTGGCGCCGCTTCCTCTGGCTCAACCAGGTGTCCGGCTTCCTCATCACCCAACTCTTCCTGTGGATGGCCCTTGCGTCCTGAACTCCTCGTGCCCGGGCCGCGCTGGTCGCGTGTGGCGACGGACGCCCTCGCGGTGGGCGGCGTCGCCTCGATCGTCGCCGCCTTCTGGTGGGACGCCGTAGCGGTCGCCCTCTTCGCGCTCGTGCTGCTGGGGCTGACCGTCCCGCGTGTGGCCCGGCTGCCGGGGCCGCTGCAGGTCGCGACCGGCGCGACCATCCTGCTCGGGGCGTGGGCAGCGGTCCTCGACTGGTACGTCGCACTGCCGCACCTCGACCTCGTCGTGCATGCGCTCGCCAACGGCCTGCTTGCGGCCGCAGCGGTGCTGGCGATGCCGCGGGTCGGGATGCTCCCCCCGCGGTTGCCTGCCTCCGGACTGGTCGTGCTGACCACCGGCCTGGGAGCGCTGCTCGGCGTGCTCTGGGAGGCCGGCGAGTGGCTGGGCCATACCTGGATCAACGACGCCATCCAGGTCGGTTATGACGACACGGTCGGCGATCTCGTGGCAGGCGTCCTCGGGTCGGCTGCCGCAGGCGTGGCCCTGGCCGTCGGGAGGTCTCGTGACTGAGGTGAGTGTGGTGATCCCGGTCCGAGACGACGCCGAGCACCTCCGGCGCTGTCTCGCTGCGCTGGCCCAGCAGACCGTCCCGCCCCTCGAGGTCGTCGTGGTGGACAACGCCTCCACGGACGACTCGGCCGGAGTGGCCCTTGCCCACGGTGCCCGCGTGGTGACAGAGCTCGCCGTCGGCATCCCGGCAGCGGCCGCGACCGGGTATGACGCCGCGCTCGGTTCGGTCATCGCCCGCCTCGACGCGGACTCGCTCCCGGCGCCCGACTGGGTCGAGCGGATCGTCGACACGTTCGGACGCCGCCCGGGGACGGTCGCCGTCACCGGCACCGGCGTGTTCCGTGACGCTCCGCCGGTGCTGCGGCAGGTGCTCGCCGTCGGCTACCTCGGCGCCTACTACGTGCTCGGCCTGGCGGCGACCGGGCACCACGTGCTGTGGGGCTCCTCGATGGCGGTGCGGAGCGAGGCCTGGCGGCGCGCCTCGGGGAAGGTCCACCGGGAGGACCCCGAACTGCACGACGACATGGACCTCGCACTCGTGCTCGGCCCCGGGGCGCACGTCCACCTCGACCCGTGGTTGCGGGTCGAGGTGTCCGTGCGCTCCCTCGTGGGCGTCCGCCAGCTGCGGCGACGCCTGTTCCGGGCGTTTCGCACGTTGCGGCTCAACTGGGCCGAGGCCCCGCCCTGGGAGCGCTGGGCCGTCACGCTCGGGCGGCCCGCACCCACCCGGACCGGCACGGCATACTCCGACCCCCGCAGCACACCAGAAGAAGGGTGACTCGATGACCACACTGCCCGATGAGGTCGTACTGCTCGACGAGCGCGGCACCCCGACCGGGACCGCGCCACGGGAGTCCGTCCACGGCACGGACACGCCCCTGCACCTGGCGTTCTCCTGCCACCTCTCCGACGAGGCCGGACGCGTCCTGCTCACCCGCCGCGCGCTCACCAAACGCACCTGGCCGGGCGTGTGGACCAACGCGTTCTGCGGACACCCCCGACCGGGTGAGGACATCCTCGACGCGGTCCGCCGGCACGCCCGGCACGAGCTGGGCATCGAGCTCATCGACGTGCAGTCGCTCCTGCCCGACTTCCGCTACCGCGCCACCGACGCCTCCGGCGTGGTCGAGCACGAGGTGTGCCCGGTCTTCGCCGCCCGGACGGTCGACACCCCGCGACCCCACCCCGCGGAGGTCATGGAGCTGCGCTGGGTCAGCCCGGAGGAACTGTCCGCCGCGGCGGGCGCAGCTCCGTGGGCGCTGAGCCCCTGGCTCGTGGAGCAGCTCACCCAGCTCGGCACGCTGCGCGGCGGGGCTCCGGGCTCAGGGGCTGCTCGATGACCCTGGGACGCCTGGGGACGCGGACGTGAGGAGCCTGCTCTGGCTGCGCCGCGACCTGCGACGCGGCGACCACCCCGCCCTCCTTGCGGCCAGCGGTGAGGCCGGGTCCCACGAGGTCGCCGTCGCGTTCGTCATCGACCCCGCGCTGTGGGGGCCGGCCGGACCGGTGCGCCGCGCCTGGCTCGCGGCATCGGTCCGGGCCGCTCGGGAGGAGTATGACGGCCGGCTGACCGTGCGCGTAGGTGACCCGCGGGAGGTGGTCCCGGCCCTGGTCCGGGAGACGGGGGCCGCGTCGGTCCACGTGACCCGGGAGACTACCCCGGCCGGGGCCCGGCGCGACCGGTCGGTTGCGCGGGCGGTGAGCACCGCCGGGGCGGCCTGGGTCGAGACGGGCACGCCCTACGCCGTCGGGCCGGGTGTGGTCCGGTCCGGGTCCGGTGAGCCCTACCGGGTGTTCACACCGTTCGCGCGGGCGTGGCGCACGCACGGGTGGCCGGGCCCGGCGCCATACCCCCGGCGTCTGCTGCTCGCCGAACTCGACAGCGACCCCGGCGCCGAGCGGCTGCTGGACGACGCGCTGACCGTCGACGACCTCCCAGCGCTGCCCGAGGCCGGTGAGCGCGCCGCGCTGGAGCGCTGGCGGGCCTTTCGCGAGGACGGCCTGACCGGGTATGCCGCGGGGCGTGACCGGCCCGACCGCGACGCCACGAGCCGGATCTCCGCCGACCTCAAGGTCGGCGCCCTCCACCCGCGGACGCTGCTGGCCGACCTCGCGGATGAGAGCGCGCCGGGGGTCGAGCGCTTCGTGACCGAGCTGGCCTGGCGCGAGTTCTATGCGGACGTGCTCCACCACCACCCGCGCAGCGCCTGGTCCGACCTGCGGGCCGGTCTGTCGGCCCTGGCCTACGACACACCGGAGGACGCGGTGGAGGCCTGGCGCCGCGGCCGCACCGGCTACCCGTTCGTCGACGCCGGCATGCGCCAGCTCGAGGCGACGGGGTGGATGCACAACCGGTTGCGGATGGTGACGGCCAGCTTCCTCACCAAGGACCTGCACGTCTGGTGGCCCGTCGGTGCCCGGTGGTTCCTCCAGCGGCTGATCGACGGGGACGTGGCCTCCAACAACCACGGCTGGCAGTGGGTCGCGGGGACCGGGACCGACGCCGCGCCCTACGTGCGGGTCTTCAACCCGGTGACCCAGGGCGAGCGCTTCGATCCCGACGGCACCTACGTGCGCCGATGGGTGCCCGAGCTCGGCCACCTTCCCGGAGGGAGCGTGCACCGCCCCTGGGACCACCCGAAGGGATACACCCACGGCTACCCGCGACGCATCGTCGACCATGCGGAGGAGCGGCGCGAGGCCCTGCGCCGCTACCACGCCGCTCGGCAGCTGCGCTGACCCGGATGTGGCGCTCCGGCGGCTCTCCGCTCAGCCGGCCTGCCGCTCCAGGCGCCGCTGCGCCAGCAGCGCGAGCGCGGCCGCCTGGTCAGCGAGCACGGCATCGTCGAAGAGCACCGTCGAGGAGTGGTTCATCGCCGCGGTCTCGAGGTCGACGCCGGGCGGACTGCAGTGCAGGAACAGGAATGCGCCGGGCACCTCGTCGAGCACGAAGGAGAAGTCCTCGGACCCCATGAGCGGGTCGGCCGCCCGCTCGACCCGCTCGTCGCCGAACGCCTCGCGGAGCTGCTCCCCGGCCCACAGTGCCTCGTCGTCGTCGTTGACCGTGACGGGGTACTGCACCACGAAGTCCACGGTTGCGGTGCATCCATGGGCACCGGCGACACCCTCGGCCAACAGGTTCAGTTCCTCCTGGACCCTCGTCAGGCTCTCGTGGGACAGCGTGCGGACCGTCGCGCCGAGCGAGGCCGTCTCCGGGATGACGTTGACGGCCTCGCCGGCAGACAGCTGGGTGACCGTCAGGACCACCGGGTCGAAGACGCTGAAGCGGCGGGTGACCATGGTCTGCAGGCTTGCGCCGATCGCCAGCAGCGCCGCGACCGGGTCGACCGCCGTGTGCGGCTGTGAGCCGTGCCCGCCCCTGCCGGTGACCGTGATGGTGAGCCGGTTGGAGCCGGCCAGCACCGGCCCGGGGCGGTACTCGAACAGCCCGGGCTGGCCAGGGAAGACGTGGAGGGCGTAGGCCGCGATCGGCTTCTCGCCACTGGCCGCCAGCAACCCCTCCTCCAGCATGATCTTCGCCCCGCCGAACCCTTCCTCCCCCGGCTGGAACATGAAGACGACGCTGCCACACAGCTCCTCACGCCGGGCGCACAGCAGCCGCGCCGCCCCGACCAGCCCCGCGGTGTGCAGGTCGTGACCGCAGGCGTGCATGGTGCCGGTGGTGGCGGCATACTCCAGCCCGGTCGCCTCGGTCACCGGCAGCCCGTCCATATCGCCCCGCAGCAGCACGGTCGGGCCCGGCCGCCCACCACGCAGGACCGCTACGACGGAGGAGGTGGAAGTGCCGGTCGTGACCTCCAGTGGCAGGCCCTCCAGCGCCCGGAGCACGATCTCCTGGGTCCGGGGCAACTCCAGGCCGACCTCGGGGATCTGGTGCAGCTCGCGCCGCAGGGCCACGAGCTCCTCCTGGATCGCGCGCGCGTCCTCACTCATCGTCATGCCTGAGCCTATCCTTCCACTATGCCCTGTAGTAGTGCGGCGCCCTGTAGTAGTGCGACTTGCTCACGGGAGCGACCGTCAGCGGCCTGACGGTCGCGCAGGGCTTCCCGTAGGCGCAGGCACGCCTGCCCCCTGGGACGCCCGTCCGGCTCTCGGGGCGAAGGGACGGAGGGCGTAGCGTCATCCTGGAGGTGTACTGCGCTGTTGAGCGGTTGTTGAGCGGTGCCCGCCACGATGTCCCCTCAGCTATCCGAGGAAAGACACGAGGGGTTGTCGTGAGTGCACCAGTTACCACCTACGTCCATGGCGCGGACCCGATCTCCCAGGCCGGCGTCGTCAGTCAACTGCGAGGCCGACCCGAGGTCCGGCTCGTCGAGGAGTCCCGCCTGGACCAGGCCACGGTCGCCATCGTCGTCACCGAGCACATCGACGAGTCCGCGACCCGCATCCTGCACGGCCTGCGCCGCGGAGACCAGCCCCACCTGATCGTGGTGGCCACTTCCATCGACGACGCCGGCCTGGTCACCGCCGCCGAGTCCGGCGTCGCTGGGCTGCTGCGACGCGGCGACGCGACGCCGGAGAACCTGGTCCGTGTCGTCACCCGGGTCAACTCGGGCGAGGGAGAGGTCCCGGGCGACATGCTCGGCCGGCTGATGACCCAGCTCGGCCGGTTGCAGCGCCAGGTGCTCACGCCGCGCGGGCTGACGTTCACCGGACTCACCCCGCGGGAGGCGCAGGTGCTGCGACTCGTCGCCGACGGGCACGACACGGCCGAGATCGCGCGCGAGCTGTGCTACAGCGAGCGCACCGTCAAGAACGTCCTCCACGACCTGACCACGCGGCTCCAGCTGCGCAACCGCTCCCACGCGGTGGCGTACGCGCTGCGCGAGGGTCTGATCTAGGACCTCGGGGCAAGATCGCCGTCCAGCATCGCCTCGAGGCTGCGCACGGCGCTCTGGCACAGGACATGGACCTGTCGACTGGTGAGCGGGTGCCGCGCCACGCGGTGCCACGAGTCGAGTTGCGCCACCGCCTCCTGGCGCAGCTCATCGGAGGGGGCATCGGGGACGCCCAGCCGGGCGGCCGCACCCGTCCCGACACCGCCGAAGAGCCGCTCGAGCGTGGCGGCCCGGTCGGGTGGCAGCTCCAGCGCCCCGGTCCGCAGCTCCCCGAGCAGGTGCAGCTCCTCCAGCTCATGGGAGCTGGACACCAACCGCTCAACCTCCCCCAGCAGGTCCGCGGCTTCCGGCCAGTCCGCCCGGTGCAGCACCGACCGGAGCCCGGCGAGGACCGACTGGGCCCTGAGCAGCCGGCTGCGCTCGGTGAACTGGACCGTCAGCAGGCTCCTCAGCTCCTGGAGACCGGACCGGCTCCGCAGCGCCTCGGCCAGCCCGGACGCGTCGGTCACCGCACCGCTCGAGATCAGCTGCACCGCGACCCGCACCCCGAAGAGCCCGAACCTGTGCAGCAGGTGCTGACGCTCGGCCGGGCCCGGGTCGTGGGGGGCCTCGTTGCGGCCGAACCGGTCGGCGGTGAGCAGCAGGCGAGCCACCTCCTCCTGCGGCGCACGGGCGATCGCCGCCAGGTGGGCGAACTCGGACTCCCGCAGGGTCGCCGCGGCGTGCCCCAGCAGCCCGTTCACCGGGACCACCGTGGGGCAAAGGCGACGCACCCGCGGGTCCTGGGCATACCGCTCGGCGACCCGGGCAGCGACCGTCATCGAGTCCAACCGGCAGGACCCGATCTCATCGGCTCGCGACAGCACGCCGACCGTGTTCACCGGAGTCCCCTCGGTGACCTGCCGGTCGCGGAAGGCCTCCATGAAGTTCATGTCGCTGGCGTGGGCGTGGCGCAGCAGATAGAGGACGGCGTCGGCGACCGCGACCTGCCCCACGTCTCCGGTGAGGGCCTGGTGGGTGCGCGCAGACACCTCGGTGGAGATCGAGGCGATGCCCGGGGTGTCGACCAGCGTCAGACCCTGCAGCCGACGGGTGGGCCACCGGACCTCCAGGTGGTCGATCTGTTCGGGAGACCGCCCGCCGAGGTCGATGTTGAGCGCGCCGTCGTCCCGCTGGAACGGGCGGTCGACCGGCGGACCGTCGAGCGGGTGCAGCAGCACCCTCGGGGCCGCGCCGTAGCTGTACCACGTCACCACCCGGGTGCACTCCCCCGCGTCGGTCGGCGCCAGGTTCTCCCCCACGAGGGCGTTGAGCAGCGTGGACTTGCCCGCCTTGACCCGTCCGGCGATGGCCAGCCGGAGCGGCCCGTCGAGCCGTGCACGCAGCGCACGCAGCTCCTGGGCCGCCTCGGCCGTCGGGGCGCGGTCCGCGGCACGGTCGACCGCCGTGCCCACCCGACCCACCAGACTCTCCGACATGACCCCAGCCTCCTCTCAGCCCGTGCCGCGGGGACGGCTCGTCAGCTGCGCCAACCGGTCCGTGTGCGCGTCCAGCTCGCGGGACCGGGCCGCCCGCGCCTCCGGGGTGAGGGCGCTGGCCTGCTGGGCGGCACGGTGCGCAGCCGCCACCGACGCCTCGAGCACCTCGGCCCGCGCCTGGAAGTCGTCGCGCAGCTGACGCTGTGTCTCGCGGAGGCTGTCGCGACTCTCCTTGCCCAGGACGAAGGAGACCTCCTCGACATACTTGCGGGCGGCGGCCTTGGCCTGCAGCCGCCGGCCCGACCGCACCCGCTCGGTCTCCTCGCGCAGCGCCCGCCTCCCCAGGCCCGCGCCCACGGCGGCCGCCGCCACACCGACGAGCGGCATGGCGAGCCCGAACAGGCCCGCCACACCCATGATCAGCATCGGGCCGAAGGTCGTCGTGCGGGTGACCATCATGATGGACTGCAGCCGGCCGGGCCGGAGCGCGATCGCGGCGGCATCCGGCATCGCAGCGGTCTCGGACACATCGCTCAGACCCCGGAGCCGGAGCGCGAACGCACCGCCGGTGAGCTCGAAGTCGACCGCCAGGTCCGTCGCCAGATCGGTCGCACGGGACTGCAGGAGCTCGCGGTTCTGCAGGACGGCGGTGGCCACCTGCCGGCGCAGCCACACCTCGATGTCCGACCACGTCTCCGCCGGGTCGCCGGCGTCGATGATGCCCTCGACCTCCCGCAGCACCGACCGCAGTCGCTGCTGCAGGTCGTGGTCCACGTCGGCGATGAGGTCCTGCACGCCGTCCGCGAGCGCCACCTTCCAGCCGGCCGAGGCAGCAGCCAGGCCGGCCGCGCGCTGCCGGGTTCGGTCCAGGTCCTCGATGACGTCCGCGGACCGGACCGGCTCGGCGAGCACCGCCCGCTCGGCCTGGGTCGCCGCGGCGAGGTGCTCGGCCACGAAGTCCACCTCGGCGGCCGCCTGCTCCGCAGCGCGCCCCGCCTGGGTGGACACCACGGAGGCGAGGAAGGTCACGAGCGGGGCAAAGCCCGCCTCCTCGTTCAACGAGGGGTCCGTCGTCGCCCGCAGCCGCAGGAACGAGGACACCGGCAGCACAGGGACCTCGATCCCGGCGGCCCGCAGGTGGCTCTGGTTCAGCTCGACCATGCGGCGCCACTCGGGATAGAGGTCGGTCTTGCTGATCACCACGGCCGTGTTCGGGCAGCGGCTCGTGGCGGAGCGGAGGAAGTCCAGCTCCGGCGCCGTGAGCTCCTGCGAGGCGTCCGTGACGAACAGTGCGCCGTCCGCGGTCTGCAGGGCACCGAGCGCCAGCTGACCGTAGGCCGAGTCCAGTCCACCCACCCCCGGAGTGTCGATCAGCCGCAGACCCGCCCGCAGCATCCGGTGCGGCAGGTGCACCTCGACATACCGCTGACCACCGTCGCCCGAGCTCGTGGCCACCAGCTCACGGATGTCGTTGAGCGAGGCCTGGACCGGTCGCACCGGGCCGTCACCGACCGGCTCCAAGTATGCCGTGACGCTCACCTTCTCCCCGTGGCCGACCACGGTCGGCACGGCCGTCACGATGTCGGCGTCCACCGGGCAGACCGCGGTCTGCAGCAGGGCGTTGACCAGGGTCGACTTGCCCTGCTTGAACTCGCCCACGACCGCCACCGTGGCGGTGCCGTGCCGGAGCCGCCCCCGGGCCTGCTCCAGGTGCTCCACAAGGTCCGGACGGCCCTGCTCCCGGGCCAGCCGGGCGCCCTGGTCGATGGTCTCCAGGACCCTGGTGACGGGTGGGAGCGACCCGGACCCAGCTGTCTGGGACTCCGTCGACTCCGGTTCGGGCCGGGGCTCGGAGTGCTCCTGGACCGGCTCTACGTCCGGCTCGGAGACCTCCCGGACGGGCTCTACGTCTGGCTCGGAGACCTCTCGGACCGGCTCTACCTCACGCTCAGGCTCAGGCTCCGGGAGTGGCACCTCCGAAACCGGGTCCTCCTCCGGCTCGAGCTCTTCCTCCGGCGGCCCAGCCTCATCCTCCGGCTCGGGCTCCGGGTCGGGCTCGGGCTCGGGCTCTGGGACCGACTCACCCTCCGGCTCGGGCTCCGGGTCGGACTCGGGCTCTGGGACCGACTCATCCTCCGGCTCGGGCTCCGGGGCGGGGGGCTGCGGCGGCGTGTCCTCCCACTCCAGGAAGTGGTTGCACCGGGCACAGAAGACCGCGCCCTCCTCGTTGCGGAGGCCGCAACTGGTGCACACGGCCACGGTGTCCCCTTCGTAGCGCCTGGTTCCTGCCTACTATCGAGCATTTGTCCCGTCCCGTCGACCCTCGTCCCACGGAGGTGACTGTCGTGAATGACGTCTGCACCGGTTGCGGGGAGCCAAACCCGCCGGGCACCCAGTTCTGCCTGTTCTGCGGCATCTATCTGGGCTGGGACGAGCGTGACGGGGACGCCGCACCGGCCGCGAGGGCCGAGACAGCACCGGACGGGGGGCCGGAGGGCGCGCCACTGGCCGACACCACCGCCCCGATCCCGCAGCGCGACGTCACGATGCCGCTCGCCGTGACACGAGCGCCGGAGACCGCGGCAACACCCCCCGCTCCCGTGGCGACCGCACCGGCTGTCACCTCCGGCCGTGCCTGCCCGAACTGCGGTCACGAGAACGGGCCGGACCGGCGGTTCTGCGGACACTGCGGCCAGGTCCTGGCCACGGGAGCTCCGGCCCGCGGCCCCGAGCCGAGGCGACGCGGCTGGTGGAGTCGGCTCCTGCGGTCGGACACGCGGCTTGCCCGCCGCGCCTACCGGCGCAGCCTGCCCCCTCTCTACCGGTGGCGTCGTGTCGGCGTGACTGCGCTCATCGCAGCGGTGGTGCTCGGCGGGTTCGCCGTCGTGGGCAGCGACCCCGTCGGATGGACCATGGACCGGTGGTATGACGTGACCAACCGGCTCGACCCGGTCCGCGACGTGGGTGCCCAGGCGCTGCCGGAGGACTCGGTGATCGGGGACAACGACCCCAACGGGCTCCTCGACGCCGACCCGACCACCGCGTGGGTCACCGGCTGGACCCCACCGGAAGGGCGGCCGTCCTGCGGGGACGGCCGCGGGGGCAGAGTCGTCCTGACCTTCCCGGAGACCCGGGTGCGGGAACTGCACGTGATCACCGGCGTCACCGACCCGTCCGACCGGCCGCTCCAGCACATCCCCACCCAGCTGCACGTGCAGCTGCCGGACGGGACCTGCCGGACGGTGGATCTGACCCGCGCTCCCGAGCTGCAGGAGGTGCCCTTCGACACGGAGAGGGCAGTGGGCCGTCTCACGATCAGTATTGGGGAGACCTACACGGGAGACGACGAGCGGATCCAGGACGTCGCCGGGCTGTCGCAGCTCACGCTGCTGGCGCGGCCGTGAGCGGCTGACGGTTCGTCGTCGGCGACCGTGCGGCCGTTGGATCGCAGAGGGAGCCGTGCGGCTAACCGGTCTCCACCGGGACAGGACTCACCGGCTGGACCGGCGGGTTGCAGAAACCCACCAGCTCGGGCAGTGCCGCCTGCACGTCCTGGCATGCCTGGGATGCCTCCTCGAAGGTGGTCTTCCCGTCGAGCAGGACCAGCCATCCCTGCTCGGCGAGCCCCAGGTCCGGGAACTCCTCGGTGTTGACGGCCAGCGCCTCCACCCCCTCCGCCTCGAGATCCTCGACGAGCTGGGTGGCCCCGGTCTCCCCGGCGGTGCCCAGCGCCGGGAACACGCCCACCACCGCGGCCCACTCACCCGGCTCGAAGGGCGGCTCGTCGGTGGGCGGCGCCGGTGGCACAGCGGTGGCGGTGGCGCCGGTCTCCGCCGGGCCGTCGGTGGTCGGGGCCCCGGTGGTCTCCGCCGCTCCGGTGTCCGTGGGTTGCCCCTCGGTCGTGGGTGCCGCCTCGGTCGTCTCCTCGGGCGGCCCGGTGGTCGTGGGTTCATCGGTGGGAGCAGCTACCGGGGTGTGCGCGCACACGGGGGCCGACTGCGGGGACTGGACCTCACCGCGGACCGCCGCCATCGTGAAGCAGTGCTCCTGGTCCGGTGCCAGCCCCTCGACCGGCGTTGCCCCCAGCTCCGGCGCCAGCGGCATCTCGGTGGTCACCGCCCCCTGCGCGTCCAGCTGGAACAGCTTGTAGCCCTCGACCTGGTCCAGCGGGATCCAGCTGACCCGCACCGACTCCGGCCCGGTCGCCTCCACGGACACCTCCGGGGTGTCGGGAACCCCCAACTCCTGGAAGTTCTGCGCGCCGTCGCCGCGGGTCATGAGCCCGTATGCCGTGAGGCCGGCCACCCCGACGAGCACCAGTCCGGCGCCGAGCACCACGCCCTTGGTCAGGATCGGCTTCTGGTTGAAGGCCCCGTCGACGGTCGCCGTGTGAGGTTCGACGAGCGGCATGCCGGGCACGGGGGGCGCCTGCGGGGTCGGCGCGCCGTCCGCGGGCTCCGCCCGCACCGTGAACGGCAGCCTGGCCGCGGTGCCGCGCAACGTGGGTTTGCGCGTGCGGGCCTTCAGCCGCACCTGCGCGGACGCCCCGACCGGCAGCTCGACGGTGTCGGGTTGCACGAGGAACCCCAGTGCCCGGTCCGGGTCCTCCGCGACCACGCGCAACCTTGCCGGTGTGTTGCCCCAGTTGGACAGCTCCACCAGGTGCTTGCCGCGCCACCGCCCGGTGGAGGTCACCGGCACGAGCTTGGCCTGCAGGGCGGTGACCTTCCCGATGTCCAGATCGCCCTCGATCACCGTGCTGGTGTCAGGGTCGACGACGGAGCTGACCCGGATGGCGAACGCGCACCGGCCACCGGGCACCCGGGTGCCCACGGGCGGGGAGAAGACCACCACGACGACACCCTGCTGACCGGGATAGACGGTCAGGTCCGGCTCGCCGCCCTCCCCGGTCCGACCGCCCTCGGCGGGCAGCACCTCGGACCATGACGCGGGGCCGACCACGTCCCGACCGGTGCCGGTGACATCGTCCAGCACCTCCACCCGGTAGCCCTCGACGATGGTGCCCTCGTTGACGACGGTGACCACGACCCGGGTCTGGCCCCCCGGCTCGACGGCGGCCGCGACCGGCTCGAGCTCGACCACCGGATCGGCCACGGGCAACGCCTCCTCACGGGCCACACGCGGAACGAGCCACACGCGGAACGGGTCAACAGCGGAACGGGCCTGTGCCGCCCCGCCGCTCCAGCGTACGGGCGCCGGGGGTACACCGACAGGGCACCGGGGCAGGTACGGCATACCGGGCACGGGGCTCTGCCCCTCGGGGCAACCGGAGGTGCCCCGAGAGCGGCTCCGCGTCCGGTTCCACGGCCCGCGCCGGGCTGGAAGACTGCAGACGTGATCCACGAGGTGGACTCCGCCGTCAAGGCGCTGATCGAGCGGGAGGCGACCGGCGCGAAGGACGTGGAGGTTGTTTTCGATGCCCCGACCAAGGAGTGGGCGGGGCGCCGCAGCGCGCCCACGATCGACGTCTACCTCTACGACATCCGCGAGGACATGCGACGCCGCACGCGGGGCATGATCAACGAGTACTCCCCCGACCAGGTCGTCATCGGTCGACGCCTGCCCCCACGGCACTTCAAGCTCTCCTACCTGATCACCGCGTGGACCGCGCGCCCCGAGGACGAGCACCGCCTGCTCGCTCACCTGCTGGAGTGCTTCCTGAAGTTCGACCAGGTCCCCCCGGACCTGCTCACCGGGTCGCTGGCGGAGGCAGAGACGTCCGTGGCGATGACGATCGCGCTCCCACCACCGGAGGACCGGTCGTTCGCCGACGTGTGGACCGCGCTGGGTGGCGAACTCAAACCCTCCCTGGACCTCGTGGTCACCGCGCCGCTGGAGACCCGCCAGGGCTTCGAGACCGGACCGCCCGTGCAGGAGGCGCCGCTGGTCTCCATGGGCGGCGTCGACGGCTG
Organism: Ornithinimicrobium sp. F0845; assembly: GCF_023015765.1. Taxonomy (GTDB): domain Bacteria; phylum Actinomycetota; class Actinomycetes; order Actinomycetales; family Dermatophilaceae; genus Ornithinicoccus. Next base: position 100,263 of record NZ_JALKAL010000008.1, on the reverse strand, counting down.
GCCGTCCCGCGAGGAACCGCGCAACGCCGAGACGCGCCAGGAGGCGCGCCGTCCCGCGATCAAGCGCACGGCCCGGGCGAGGAAGAAGCCATGAGCGGTGTCCCTCCCGACCTCGCCTACCTGCGCGCCCGGTTGGCCCTCATCGAGGACCGGGTGCGCTCGCTGGTCGAGCACCGCCAGGCCGACGACCCCGCACCGGAGGACCCGTTCCGCGGGCTCTACGTCAGCGACGACACCGCCGTGCGGCTGCTCGCGTCAGCGGCCGTGCGTCCCGACGTGGACACCGCCGGCCGACAGGAGGTGGCCGATCTCGGTGACCGCCTGGAGCGTGAGGGACACCAGTTGGTGCTGCGGCAGTTGGCCCGGGACGCCGATCTCGACGACCTGGACCTCGACCTGGTGCTGACCACCCTGCTGCCCGACCTGGACAGCCGGTTCGAGCGGCTCTACGGCTATCTCAACGACGACGTGAGTCGGCGGCGCGCGACCACCGGCCTGGCGCTCGAGGTCGTGGGGGCGGCACCGGAGGACGCCGACGCGCGGGCCCGGCTCGGTCCCGCCGGGCGTCTCGTGCGGCGTGGCCTGCTACACGTGGAGGACGAGGACCGGCCGTTCCTGACCCGCGCGCTCCGCGTCCCCGACCGGGTCACGGCCCACCTGCTCGGGCACCAGGACCCCGCGCCGGAGCTGGCCTCCTACCTGCTCGACACCCATCCCTTCCCCGTGCCGCTCGCCACCCGTCTGGGACGGGCCCTGGCCTCCGGCGCCCACCTACTCCACCTGCGCGAACCCTCCCCCGACGCCGGCGGCTCCGTCGCCGCCGCCGCACTGGGCGAGGCCGGCCTCGGGACCGTCGCGATCGACCTCACCCGGGTGCCCGAGCATCCGGCACCGGTCGAGCTGCTCCGGGCGGCCTGCCGCGAGGCGCTCTTCCGCTCCGCGGGCCTCGTCGCCGGTCCCGTCGAGGCGCTCGCCGGCTCGGCCCCCGAGGCGTTGCGCACGCTGACCACCGCGGACGTCCCCGTTATCCTCACCGGCCACGACTCCTGGGACCCGCGGTGGACGGCCCAGACCCCGCTGAGCGTGACGGTCCCACCGCTCGAGCCCGCCGAGCGCGCCCAGGTGTGGGCCACCTACCTGGGCGCCGACCGCGGCGCCCTGGACGGCGTGGCCGAGCACCTGGCCCTGGCCCCGGCCCAGGTCGCCCGCGCGGTGGCTGCCGCCCGGACCGCCGCCGCGGCCGACGGCGCCCCGCTGGGACCGCAGCACCTGCGGCTCGGTGTCCAGGCCCAGAACGCCGCCGGGCTGGAGCGCCTGGCCCGCCGGATCGTGCCGGAGGTCGGCTGGGACGACCTCGTGGTGACCCCCGCGGTGGGCACCGCCCTGCGGGACGTGACCGCCCGGGCACGCCATCGGCATACTGTCCTGACGACCTGGCGGATGCGCCGCGGCGGCGGCCGGGGCATCGGCATCACCGCCCTCTTCGCGGGCGACTCCGGCACCGGCAAGACGATGGCGGCCGAGGTCATCGCGCACGACCTGGGGCTGGATCTCTACACGGTCAACCTGGCCACGGTCGTCGACAAGTACATCGGCGAGACCGAGAAGAACCTGGAGCGGATCTTCACTGAGGCCGCGGGGGTCAACGCGGTGCTCTTCTTCGACGAGGCCGACGCGGTCTTCGGCAAGCGCAGCGCGGTGAAGGACGCCCACGACCGCTACGCCAACATCGAGAGCGCCTACCTGCTGCAGCGGCTGGAGTCCTTCGACGGGCTGGCCGTGCTGGCCACCAACCTCCGGGCCAACATCGACGAGGCGTTCACCCGTCGGCTGGACGCGATCATCGACTTCCCCGCGCCGACCGAGGAGTTCCGGCGCGAGCTGTGGACCCGCTGCCTGGCGCCGCCGCTGCCGGTGGCCGACGACCTGGACCTCGACTTCTGCGCCCGCTCCTTTGAGCTGGCCGGGGGTGACATCCGCGCGGCCAGCACGACGGCCGCCTACCTGGCCGCGGCCGCAGGCCGGCCCGTCGGGATGGGCGACGTCGTGGCGGCCGTGCAGCAGGAGTACCGCAAGCTGGGCAGGCTCGTGCTGGAGCGCGAGTTCGGCGACTACCTCAGCCTGCTGCGCTGATGGCCGGCGCGGGAGGGACCACGGGCGGGGGCGGCTACAGCCTCGGCGTCGACCTGGGGACGACCTACACCGCCGCGGCAGTATGGCGTGGGGGCCGGGCCGAGATCGTCCCCCTGGGCGACCACTCCCCCCAGATCCCCTCGGCGCTGTTCCGCACCGAGGACGGGGAGTTCCTGGTCGGCGAGCCCGCCGTGCGCCGGGGCGCGGGCGACCCCGGCCGGCTGGCCACCGAGTTCAAGCGCCGGGTCGGGGACGACACGAGCATCATGGTCGGCGGGACGCCGATGTCCGCCCACGCGCTGATGGCGCAACTGCTCTCCTGGGTGGTGGCCCACGTCAGCGCGGGTCAGGGCGGACCGCCTGCGACGGTCGTCCTCACCTGCCCGGCGAACTGGGGGCCCTACCGGCGGGAGCTGCTCGAGCAGGCCGGTCGGATGGCCGGGGTGGGGTCGGTGGTCATCTGCACCGAGCCGTCCGCAGCCGCGGTCCACTTCGCCTCCACCGAGCGGCTCGAGACCGGCGACACCCTGGCGGTCTACGACCTCGGCGGCGGCACCTTCGACGCGGCGGTGCTGCGCAAGGACGGGGAGGCCGACTTCGCCCTCCTCGGCTCTCCCGAGGGCATCGAGCACCTGGGCGGGCTGGACTTCGACGCGGCCGTGCTCCAGCACATCTGGACCACCCTCGGCGATGTCGACGCCGACCCCGAGGACGAGGCGGTGCTGACCGGTCTGTCCCGGCTGCGGCGTGACTGCACGGAGGCCAAGGAGGCCTTGTCGGTCGACACCGACGTCACGATCCCGGTGGACCTCGGCGGCGAGCACCGCACCGTGCGGCTGGGCCGGGCCGAGCTGGAGGAGCTGATCCGGCCCTCGCTGGAGGAGACCGTGGCGGCCCTGGAGCGGGCACTCGCCAGCGCCGACGTGGCGGCCGCCGAGCTCGACTCCGTCCTGCTCGTGGGCGGATCAGCCCGGATCCCGCTGGTCACCGAGCTGCTCACCCGGCGGCTCGGGCGGCCGGTCGCGGTCAGCGCCCAGCCCAAGCACGGCGTCGCCCTCGGGGCGGCCATGGTCGGCGCGCAGGTGTCCGGCCTGGCGACACCTGCCCCACCCGCAGGTGGTGGAAGGTCGGCACCGGCGTCCACGGCCAGCGGGACCCCGTCCACCGCCGCCGCCAGGCCCGCTACGTCCGAGGTCCCCGGGACCTCACCGACCCCCTCGCCTGCCACTGCCCCAGGGCCCGCGATCGCCCCGACACCGGGCCCGCCCGGACGCCTGAGCACCGTCGCGCGGCACGGCCTGCTCATCAGCGGGATCCTGGCCGCCCTGGCCGTCCTCGTCACGCTGGTCGGGCCAGCTGCTTCCTCCGACCCCGACGTGACGGCCCGGCTGGACGCGGCCCGACAGATGGCCACTCTGGAGGGTGTGCCCCTGGAGCCGGGTTCCGGCCTGCATCTCACACTGGCGGGCCGCGACCTGCCCGCCGGTAGTGCCCTCGTCAGCGACGAGCAGACGGTGAACCTGAGCGGCGCCCGCATCTACGCCGTCGGCCCGTTACGTGCCGACGTCACCGCACCCGACGGCTCCGACCTGGACCTCACGGCACAGCTCCATCCGGCCGACGGTGCGCCGTGGGGCCGGCTGCTGAGCCTGCCCGGCGCCGTGGTGGTGCTAGGCCTGCTGTTCGCGGCGGCGTATGCCGAATCCCTGCTCCGCCCGCTCCTGCGGCGCGGGCAGCACGTCACCGCTCGCACGGTCGTGGGGATGGGCGCGGTCGGCGCAGTCCTCGGGGTCGTCCTCGTGCTGGCGGTCTGGATCCTGGCCGCCCGGCTGCTCTCTCCGGTGTCCGTGACAGTGGCGATCGTCGGGTGCGTGCTGGCTGCGGCGGTGCTTCCGCTCGGGTTGGAGGGCCGCGCCCGGTCCCGCACCAGCCCGGCGGCGCGCGCCCCGGGCGTGACCAGGTCCAGCGGCTAGCTCAGCACCTCCTCGAGCGCTCCCGGCACCTCTGCGAGCCCCAACTCCTCTCCTTCGAGCGACCCCGGCACCTCTTCGAGCCCCACCACCTCTTCTTCGAGCGCCTCCGCGTTCCTCGGGCTGGCTGCAGTCGGCCCGAAGAGACAGAGGGCGTTCGAAGACGTCCGGTGAGACCCCCGGCACCTCTGCTTGCGGGTGCGGGCGTCGCAGCCGTCGACAGCAACGTTTCGGGGTGGCGGGTCTTCAGGGAGGCCGGAGTGCCCACTCTGCGGCTCTTCTTGTGCCGGCGTCACCCCGCCCCGCCGGTCACCTGCTTCAGGACACCGGTGCCGAGGAGCACGAAGAACGTGAGGACCGCTGCGGCTGAGGCCGCCGAGGCCACGGCCGTCGACGACTCGACGGTCGAGACCAGATCCACCATCGCCTGGCCGGTCGCCCCACCGCACTCGACGTCCACGGCATACTGCCCCAGCGGCACGTTGGCGACCGCGGCCCGGACCGAGAAGGCCCCGGTGGCATCGGCGGTGGTCGTGCCCAGGGTCTCGTCCGCCAGGGTGACGACCACGGTGCTGCCGGGCTCGCAACCGGATCCGCTGACCTCAAGGTCTCCGCCCGGGATGGCCGACTCCCGTCCGAGTTGCACCTGGGTGCCCGAGTCTCCTGTCGGTTCCGGCCCTGGCTGAGTCTCCGGCTGAGGCTCTGGCTCCGGCTCGGTGGTCGGCTCGGCCGTGGTGGGTTCGTCCTCGGCCTCGGGTTCCTCCGGCGTGGTCGTGGGCGGCGCGGTCGGGGTGACTGGTGGGATCGTGACCACCGGTGGGGCGGTCGGAGGGGTCGTCGGTGGTGGCGGAGGAGGAGGGGGAGGCGGAGGAGGAGGTGGTGGCACCACGGGGGTCCACGTGAACGAACCCGTAGCGGCCAGGCTCTGCCCGCCGACGGTCGTGGTCACCTGCAGGCTCTCCGTGCCAGTCACCGAGCGGGTGTGCGTGTGCGTGGCAACGCCGTCGGCGTTCGTGGTGTGAGTGACGTCCACGTCGGCGGCACCGTCGAGCTGGCCCACGAACCGGACGCTCGCCCCTGCGACGGGATCACCACCGGATGTGACCGTGGCGGTCCACACCAGCGGTGTCTGGACCTCTCCGGTCGTGCCGCTCTGCGTCAGCGTCAGGACGGCGGGCGGCAGTGGCAGCGACTCCCACGTGAACGTGGTCTCGGTCGACACCGCCTGGTCCAACACGAGCGCGCCCACCGTGATGCCGTCCACCCCGGCCACCGACCTCGTGTGCGCGAAGTGAGCCGTGCCGTCGTCTCCGGTCTCGGCGGCCAGGGACACGCCCGGCGCGCCCGGCATGGCCGCGGTGAAGGTCACGGACTCCCCCGGGAGCGGCTCCCCGTCAGCCGTCACTGTTGCGACGAACTCAACCGTGGCTCCGACCGGTCCGCTCGAGTCCAGCGGTTCGAGCACGAGCTGCACCACGGGCGGGACGACCCACTCGAAGGAGCCGGAGGTGAACACCGTCTCGTCACCGACCGTCGCCCCGACCAGGAGACTCTCCGTGCCGGACGCCGTGCGCGTGTGGGTGAAGGTGGCCACGCCGTCGGCGTTGGTCTGCTCCGTGACGTCGATGTCGGGCTCGCCCGGCAGCTGCGCGAGGAGCCGGACGTTGGTGCCCGCCACCGCGTCACCACCCACGGTGAGCGTCGCGGTCACCTCCAGCGGTGTCCCGATCTCACCCGAGGTCGCGTTCTGGGAGAGCGTGAGGACCGGTGGCGGCTCCTCCCACGTGAAGGTGGTCTCCGCGAAGACCTCGCCGTCGTCCGCCGAGACCTCGATGAGGTCCAGGCCCACGACGGTCCTGACGTGCTCGAAGCGCGCGACCCCGTCGGCATCGGTCACCGCCTCGAGCTCGACGGAGTCGTCGGTGCCCTCCAGGACCGCGAAGAACGACACGGTCTCGCCCGAGACCGGCGCGCCGTCCGTCGTGAGGGTGGCGGCGAACTCCACGGGCTCCTCGACCGGACCGCTGGCGTCCAGCGGCTCGACGGTGAGCAAGAGCGGCGCCTCCCACACGAAGCTGCCCGTCGCGCTCACGGTCTCCTCCCCGACCGTGGCCTCGACCAGGAGACTCTCCGTGCCCGGCGTCGACCGGCTATGCGTGTAGGTGGCGACACCGTCGGCGCCCGGGACCAGGGCGACGTCCACAGTGGGTTCACCAGGCATCTGCGCCAGGAAGCGGACCTCGACACCCTCGACCCACGCGGGAGCGATGGCACCGGGGGCGGCGACCGCGGCGGCGCCCGGCTCGGGGTCTGACTCACCCACCGTGACGGTGACGTCCACGGGCGTCCCCACCTCGGCGCTGCCCGTGCCCGCGGACAGCGTCACCTCCAGCGGCCGGCGCCAGGTGAACACGGTCTCGGCGGACGCGTCCAGGTCGAAGGCGACCGTGGAGACGCTGATGTCGTCGACGCCGTACGCCTCCCGGGTGTGCTCGAACCGGGCCACACCGTCCGGGCCCGTCGTCCCCTCGAGGAAGACCGAGTTCTCGGTCCCCTCCAGGACGGCGAAGAAGTACACGGGCGCGCCGGCCACGGGATCCCCGTCGGCGGTCACGGTGGCCGCGAACTCGACCGTGGTGCCAGGTGTCGCGCTGGAGTCCAGGGGCTCGACCTGGATCTCCAGCTCCTCGGGGACCCACGTGAAACTACCTGAGGCGGTGGCGGTCTCCTCCCCGACCGTGGCGAACACCTCGATCGTCTCGGCGCCAGGCGCGAGACGCGTGTGGGTGAAGGTGGCGACCCCGTCCTCGTTGGGGGTCAGCATCACGTCGACATCCGGCACGCCGTCCATCTGCGCGAGGACTCGCACACTGACACCGTCGCGCCACGCGGGGGCCATGCCCTCCGGTCCGGCACCGTCGATGATGATCGGGTCAGCCTCGCTCACCGTGACGGTCCACTCCGTCTGCGTCCCCACGACGGCGTTGCCGCTCTCCGGGGACAACGTCACCTCCAGCGGCCGGCGCCAGGTGAACACCGTCTGCGTCGACGTCTCGAACTCGCCCAGTGAGGTCGAGACGGTGATGTCGTCGATCCCGTACTCCTCTCGGACGTGCTCAAAGAGCACGACCCCGTCGGGACCGGTCGTCCCGTCGAGACTCACGAAGTCCTCGGTGCCCTGCAGGAGTGCGGAGAAGGAGACGTCGGCACCGGCGAGCGCTGCCCCGTCGGCGGTCACCGTGGCCGCGAACTCGACCGTGGTGCCGGGCGTCGCGCTGGAGTTCAGGGGCTCGACCTGGATCTCCAGCGTCTGGGGCATCCACAGGAAGCTCCCGGCCGTGGTCACGGTCTCCTCCCCGACCGTCGCTTCGACCAGGAGGCTCTCCGCGCCCGGCGTCGGCCGGCTGTGCGTGAAGGTGGCGATGCCTTCGGCATCCGGCGTCAGGGTCAGCTCCACATCGGCGGCGCCATCCATCTGCGCGAGGACTCGGAGGCTGACTCCCTCGCGCCAGGCCGGCCCGAAGTCCTCGAGAAAGGCTGGGTCGTCGAGCTCGTCCACCGTGACGGTCCACTCCACCGGTGTCCCCGTGTCTGCGCTGCCGCCCTCGGGGGACAACGACACCTGCAGGGGCCCACGCCAGGTGAACTCGGTCTGCGCCGAGGCGTCCAGCTCACCCACGACGGTGGAGACGGTGATGTTGTCGACCCCGAACTGCTCGCGGTAGTGCCAGAAGTGGGCCACGCCGTCCGGGCCCGTCGTCCCGTCGAGGGACACGAAGTTGTCGGTGTCAGCCAGGACCGCGAAGAACTCGACGTTCTCACCGACGACTGGGACGCCGTCCTGTGTCACGGTCGCCGAGAACTCGACCTCGGTGCCCGGTTGGGCGCTGGAGCCCTGCGGGTCGACGCGCACGGCGAGGCCCGACGGGTACCAGGCGTAGGTGGACTGCGCCGTGACACCGAGCGCCTCGACCGTGAGGGTGTCGACCCCCGTCACGTCCCGCCCGTGCTCGAAGGCGACCTTCCCGTCGACGTCCGTCGTCCCGGACAGCGAGACGGTCTCGGCTCCGGCCATGGAGGCCGTGAACTGCACCGTCTCGGCGGGCACCGGCTCCCCGTCGACGAGCACCGTAGTCACGAACGAGGCAGGCTCTCCCACCAGTCCGCCCGCGGCTGGGGGCGTGATCTCGACCGCCGGACCGAGGGGCCACCAGGTGAAGGTGGTCTCGGCGAAGGCGCCAGCAGGGTAGGAGGAGACGGAGATGGCGTCGCCGCCCGCGACGTCCCGGCGGTGCTCGAAGTATGCCGTCCCGTCCGGGCCGGTCGTGCCCTCCAGCCACACCGACTCCTCGCCGGGCATCGTCGCCGAGAAGGAGACGCTCTCCCCGGAGAGCGGCTGCCCGCCCTGGGTCACCGTGACAGCGAAGGTGACCGTCTCACCGACCAGACTGCTGGAGGCCGACGGCGCGATCTCCGCCACGGGGACGGCAGCCTCCCAGGTGAACGTCGTGTCCGCGAAGATCTCATCCTCGACCGGCTCGAGGACCACCGTGACCTCGTCCACCCCGGGCGCGCTCCGGGTGTGCTCGAAAGCGACCGTCCCGTCCGGCGCGGTGACGCCGTCCAGGCTCACGGTGTCGAGACCCTCCCTCCACGCCATGAACGACACGTCGGCGCCGGAGACGGGCAGTCCGTCGTGGGTCACGGTGGCGACGAACTCGACCATCTCCCCGACCGTCCCGGTGCCCTCGCGGGGCGAGATGTCGATCTCGGGGTCTCCCTCGGGTTCCACCCAGACGACGCTGTCCGCCGCCGTGGCCTGCTCCTCCCCCCAGGTGGCGGTGACGGTCAGCGTCTCGGTCCCGGAGACGCCCCGGCTGTAGGTGAAGGACGCCACCCCGTTGGAGTCGGTGTCGGAATCGAGCGTGATGTCCGGTTCGCCGCCACCCTCCATCTGGGCGAGGAGATGCACGCTGGCGTCTTCCACCGCGGCCCCGTCCTCCAGCACCGTGGCCGTCACCGTCAGGTCCGAACCGACCGGATTGGTCGCAGCGCTGACCACCAGGGACACCTCGACGGCCGTCGGTGGAAGGCCAGCATCCGTGGGGGTGGGCTCGGCGATGGTCGCGGTCGGCTCCGCCTCGGTGGGCTCGCCGATGGTCGCGGTCGGCTCCGCCTCGGTGGCCGTCGGGGCGGGCACCGTCCCTGTTGGGTTCGGCTGCGTCTCCCCGGCGGTCACAGTCGGCGGCGGGCCGGTGGTCGGGACGGGTTCCGTCACGGTGGGGGTGGGTGCCTCGGTCATGGTCGGGGCCGGCGCTTCGGTCGCGGTGGGGGCCGACACCTCTGGGGCGGTCGGGGCGAGGCACTCCGTCGGCTCCGGCTGCGGCACCGCGGTCTGCAGCACCGCGTCGGGCTGCCCGTCCGGGCACGGCTGTGACGCCGCGGCGGCGGGGGAGACTCCAAGTCCGTTTGCGGAGAGTCCCGTGAAGGCCGCCGCGGCGCCGGTCAGGGAGAGCAGGAGGACCACCAGCACCCCCACCCACTTGGCCGACGCGCGGTGTCTCACCAGTCGTCCTCGGGTGCGTCCGGTTGGTCCAGACCGGTCTGCCCCTGGCTGCCGCTCGTCCAATAGTGTCCGGTCGACTGCCCGGTCCTCGCCGTCCCGGCAGCCCCGCCGGCCGTGGCGAGATCGGCGTCCACCGTCTCGAGCATCTCGGTGTCGTCCTGCACCTCCTCGCCGGTGGAGTCAACGTCGCCGGACGCCGACTCCTGGTCGTCGGGCACTCCGATCGGCAGGAAGTAGCCGACCGCGAAGGCGGCGGCGGCGCAGAGCAGCACCACGGTGGTCCACGAGGCGGCGCTGGGGGCCAACTGTCGGGTGGCAGAGAGGGTGAACGTCAGCACGAACCCGAGGCCGATACCGAAGGGGAGGAACCGCATGGCCCTCTTCCAGCGGTTCTCAGGCATCTGTGAGCGGCGGATGCCCAGCAGCAGCGAGCCCAGCAGGACCAGGGTGATGCCGAGGACGGCAAACCCGAAGACGCCGTACACCGAGTTCACGGAGCCGCGGATGTCAGCGGGGAAGCTCTCCTCCGCCACGACGCCTCGCTCGTCATCGAGCAGTTGCAGCCGGGAGGGGATGAGTCCGTTGGCCTGACCGGCCAGGTCGATCAGATCGATGTCGAAGGTGCGCGTGGTGACGGAGTCCGGTGGCATCAGCAGGTCGATACGGGTGGTGAAGTTGTACATGGTCAACCCCATGACCTTGCCGTCCAGTCGCACGCTCCGGATGCTCAGCTCCTCGGCAGAGGTGTTGGTCAGGGTGAGTTCGATCAGCGCCCCCTCCGCCGGGTCCAGCCGGACCGGGTCGTTGGCGTCGATCTCGGCGACCGGACGGCCGTTGATGGCGGCCTCCCACTGCAGGCTGACCCCGTCCTCGTCCCCCTCGGGTGCCGCCACCGCAGTGGCACCCGCGCCCACGGAGCCACCCGGCACGGCGGCAGCCAGGATCGCCAGGACCACCGCCGCGATCAGCGGCGCACCCCGGATCCGTCGGCGTGGTCCGACCTCCATGGCGTGACCGTAGACCCGCACGACGGCTCATGGGAGCGATCTTCTCCAGGTCTGCCCAGACGCCGCGAGTCACTGCCCCATGGGGCGATCAGGGCTGCACCTGAGGGAGTCTGGAAGTTACTCGCCCCGCGCGCAACCTGGGCAGAGACTAGGAAGCACACGTGCGCCTGGAGGGACAGATCATGCGTGACCACAGCCAAGAGTCCGATGCCACATCGCTCCGCCCCAAGTCTGCTCGGATCGACGAGGAGCCGATGGGATCGGCGGCCCGTGCCGCAGGGGAGGGTCGGACCGAGGTGCTCTCCGCCTCCGACGTGCTCGGTCTGCAGCGCCTGGCAGGCAATGCCGGTGTCAGTGCCGCCGTGGAGGAGGAGCGGTCGCCGGTCCACGACGTCATCGGCTCTCCCGGCCGGCCCCTGGACGATCCCGTCCGTGCCGACATGGAGGCCCGGCTGGGTCACGACTTCAGTGACGTCCGGGTCCACGACGACGGCGCGGCCCACGCCTCCGCAGCGTCGGTGAACGCACACGCGTACACAGTGGGCTCACACGTCGTGTTCCAACGGGACGCCTACGACCCGTCGAGCAGTGCGGGGCAGCAGACCCTCGCCCACGAGCTCACCCACGTCGTGCAGCAGCGCTCCGGCCCCGTCGACGGCACCTCCGCCGGCGGAGGCATCGCGGTGAGCGATCCCGGAGACCGCTTCGAGCGTGAGGCCGCCGCGACCGCCGAGCGGGCCATGGCGGGGCCGGCCCCGGCGCACGACCACGGCGTCGGGACGGTGCAGCGGTCTACGGGCGAGCCAGCCCTCGGCATACAGCGTCAGGAGGGCGAGGAGGAAGAGGAGCCCGTGCAGGCCATGGCAGTCCAACGCGAGGAGGCCCCCGAAGAGGAGGCCGAAGAGCCGACCGGCTAGGGAGCTGACCGGTGGCCGAGGAACCGTGCACCGTCTGCGGCGAACGCAACCCGGTCCGCACGCAGTTCTGCAACTTCTGTGGTGCCTACCTCGGCTGGGACGACGAGGACGCACCCACCGCACCGGTCGTGCTCAGCGAGCCCGTCCGGGAGCGGGTGCGGACCGAGCAGGTGCCGGACGAGGGGGAAACCGAGCCCCCTGCGGTGTCATCTTCGCCGTCGGCACCGCCACCGCCACCCGATGCGACGACCCGGATCCAGGTGCCGCAGCACGCCCGGGGGGAGCACCGGGACCATCGGTCTCCTCCCCCGGACGGCCGGGAGGTCACCTCCGACGACATCGACCCGGACAGCGCGCTGCAGGCCGAGATTCTGCAACGCGAGGTCGTGGTCACTCCTGGCGCTGCACCCGGCGCCGTGTCTGTGCGCGTCAGCAACAGCTCGACGATCGTCGAGGCCTATGACGTCTCCGTGGTGCACCCACCGCCCTGGCTGGTGGTGACCCCCGGCCGTCTGCAGTTGCTCCCGGGCACCGACGAGGTCGTCGTTGTGCACCTGTCCATCCGACCGGAAGACCTGGTGCCGGTGCAGCGGGCCCGTCTCCGTCTGCGGGTCCAGGGCGAGTCGGCGGTCCCGCTGCGGCGGGACGCCAGCGTCGACCTGGTCATCGGTGCGGTGGCGGCCCCCCTGGAGCTGCGCCTGGAGCCGAGCACCCTTCGCGGGCGAGACAGCACGACCGCACTCTTCCGCGTCGTCGTGGACAACCGGCGCAGCAACCAGGCGCAGTTCGTGCAGTTCACCGGCCACGACCCCGAGCTGGCAGCGAGGTTCGTCTTCACTCCCCCCGAGCTCGAGGTGCCACCCGGCACCGCCGTCGCGGCCCGCGTGCGGGTCGACGCGGCGCTGCCCGACCCGGGTGAGCAACTCACCCGGACCCTGACAGTGAGCGCCTTCGACGGTCGTCAGGAGCACGAGGTGCGGGGCACCTTCATCCAGGTCGCCACCGCTCCCGTGGAGGACCCGCCGGTCGCACTCCGGCTGGACCCCAGCATCGTCAAGGTGCAGAACGCCTCGGCCGGGCACACCTCAGTGATCCTGGACAACCGGCGGGGCACCCGCCCGCAGCTCGTCTCGCTCACTGCGGACGACGACGAGGGCCTCGTGGAGCTCACGGTCTCCCCCGAGCAGATCGAGGTGCCCGCGGGGCAGTCCGCGATGGCCCGCGTCACCATCCGGGCCGCGCGGCCGGACGGTGGGCAGGAAGTGAGTCGCAGCATCACGGTGACGGCGTGGAACGGCGAGGACGTGTCCGAGACGCGGGGGCAGTTCGTGCAGTCGTCCTCAGACCGACGACCGATGGCCCGTGCCGCCCTGACCACGCTGGGCAGCGCCGCCATCGTGCTGGGGAGCTTCCAACCGTGGACCACCAACCCCCGTGGCACCGGCCACCAGTGGTCGATCACTAACTTCGACAACTTCACCGGGATCGAGGACCAGGAACTGACCGACGCCCTTGACCAGGCCGGCGTCCACGATCTCGTCGACACTCTGGTCAGCGGCGGTTCTATCGCGCTGCTGCTCGGGGCCGTCGCGCTCTTCGGCCTGACCGGCCGGACCGGCCGACTTACCCGGATCGCGGCCCTGCTCTGCCTGCTGTTCGTCGTGGCCTTCCTGGCGGCCCTGAGCGTGCGGGCGGGAGTCGGCGTCAACGGTGGAGCGATCGTGGTGCTGGTCGGGGCTGTGACGGCGTACATAGGCGGATTCCTCGCAAGACGCCCATGATCCCGTGCCCGCCTAGCTCCAGGCCGGGGGAGCGAACCAGGGTGCTGGTGGTCAAAGGGCGCCCCAATACCTACTCCTTGCCGTCGGGACCACTAAATCCGGGGATCTCGACCTCCTTCATGTAATTGGCCTTCTTACCGTCCGGGCCACGTGAACCCTTCCTGGAGTTGCACCCTCCACACAGCACCTGAAGGTTTGTCTCGTCGGTCCAGAAGCGGGAACGTTCCGCCTGGTTCGAACTCCGCCCCGTGGTGTTCCAGTGCAAAGCCACAGAATCACGATGATCAAGCGACGCGGACGCGATGGGCGCCAGGTGGGGTTCGCGCCCATAGCCTGGGCACAAGAACATTCCGGGGGGACTCATGGACGTGACGGCGCTCAACTTCCCCTCAAGGTGCTTCTGGTAGTCGCCCTTGTAGAACATCGCCCGGACCCGGTGATACTGCTCTCGAAGCGTCCGTCCGTCGAGGGTGTATGCCGTCTGCCCAGCACCTCCCTCAGCCTTCACCAGCGCGGGTCCGTTGTTCTTGACATTCTCCAGGAACGTCCCCACCGGGAACGACGGTCGACCTTCCATGGTCTGGCTGGTTCCCCCGATGGTCCGCTGGCGGTCGTAGGTCAGGACGACGAAACCATGGTCCTCGAGCACGCTGGTGACTTGCCCGACACGGTTCGTAGCCTTGACCAGGTAGCGTTCCCCGAGGTGCTTCTTCGCCTCCGCGATGCTGTCCTCACCTATCGCCTTCGTGCCCCTGGTCTCGGACGGGTTCACCGTGCCGGCGACGCTCCATGTCCTCCCGGTGAGAACCGGCTCCAAACTCTTCATGCGGTAGCGGATCCTGATGGCCGAGAGCAACGGCGCGAGCAGGCTCTTGCCCACAGGCTTACGTGCGAAGCGATTGACCGCAGCGACCCCAGCGGCCATCCCTTTGTCCAGACGCTCCCGCTTGTCCTTGGCAACCTCCTCCGGTGTCTTCTCGCGGAACCCGAAGGCACTCTTCGCCCGCCCGAAGGCCCGCTTGGCCCCGGCCTTGGCCCTGCCTCCCAAGGCCTTCAGCCCCCGGATCAACGGCCCGGCCAGCTTCAGCCCCTTGTCGATCACGAAGTCGACGGCCTTGAGGAACGGCTTCTGGAGAGAGTTGACGATCTCTCGGATTTTCTTGCCGATGCCGCCGAGGCCGATGGCGCTGGCCAGGAAGCCGATGATGAGCGGCAACATCTGGCCGAGCACGTTGTTGATCTTGTCCACCACGCCGCTGACGTTGCCGCGGACGATGTCGGCGACCGAGTCGATCACGGTGTTGACGAAACGCCCGATCCGGGCCGCGTTCGCGACGAAGAACATCACGATGTCGTAGATCATCTTGCACGCCTTGATGAAGGCCGCCGCGGGGTTGAGCAGGCCGATCAGCCAGGTGATGCCCGCCTTGATGATCTTGACGACCACGAACTCCTGGACCTGCTCCAGGATCATGTCCTTGATGTTGCCCAGCTTCTCCAGCAGCATCTCCCACAGGCCGCCGAGCCCCTGGCTGGCCAGCACCTGGAAGATCTCCACACCCCGCTCGATCGCGCCCATCGCCCTGGCCCCGACGCGCTTGAGGATCCGGTCCCGGATGGTCCGCCACGTCAGACCGAACAGCGAGGCCAGCAGCTTGACGATGCCCTTGAGGTCGAAGCTCTCTGGCAGCTCGACGCCACCCTCGGCGAGCGCCCCGAACAGCCACCCCATCAGCCCCTTGCGCAGGTGCTCCAGGATGTTGTCCCGGAACTTCAGGATCCCGCCCTTGACCCCGGCGATGAGGTTGCCCAGGAAGCCGATCGGGTCCTTGATGATCTTGCCGACCACGCCCGCCACCCGCGAGAGCACGTTCTCCAGCATCGCCGCGAGCTCGCGGATGGTGTTGATGACGCCCTTGATGGCGCCGATCGCCTTGTCGACCAGGCCCTTGTTGGCCGCCTGCAGCTCCTCGATCCGGGAGTCGAGGGCCTTACGCGACTCGACATACTTGCTGGCCAGCATGTCGACCGCTGCCTCCTGCTTGGCCGTAACCTCCCCCTCCAGCGAGGCGAACCGGTCACCGATCTCCTGGGCCGCCTTCGCGCCGGTCTTGCGCAGGTCCGCGGGCAGGTTCTTCACGTATGCCGTGATCTCAGCTCTCCCCGCCGCGATCCGCTTCTTGGCCCGGGTCAGGTCCCCGCCGACGATGTCGGCGACCCGCGAGATCACCCCGTCCATCTTCTTCAGGTAGAGCTCGCGGCCGGCCTCGTAGAACTCGTTCACCTTCGAGGGCATCCCGAGCAGCTTGTCCTTGGCCCACTTCAGGCCGCCGAGCCACCCGCCGTACCGGTCCCTCTTGTAGGCGGACATCTTGGCGTCCACGTAGGACTCGAACGCCGCGCGGGCCGCGGCCTCCCCGTCGCCGAACGCCTTCTCCACCTTGGGGTCGATGCCGTCCAGGATGGCCTTGACGTCCTGCTCCGCAGCGACGTAGATGGCGTCGATCTTGCCGGCGACCTCGCCCCGCTTGCCCTCGTCCTCCTCCTTCGTCGCGGCCTTGTCCGCCACCAGTCCGGCGATCGCGCCGGCGCGGGTCCCCTGCATCCCGGCCACCGCCTCCGTCACCCCCGCCGTGGCCCCGGCCCGGTCCTGCTCGATGACCTGTTGCTCCTGCTGACGGAACTCCCCGGGTGCGGTGTCGGCGTGCTCGGCGGCCTCCCGCTTGTCCGCCACGGCCTGCTGGAAGTCCGGCTCGTTGGACCGCTCCAGCTGCTCCTCGGTGACGTCGGCCCCCGCCAGCTCGGCCTCCGCCTGGTGCTTGCCGGCCTGCAGGTTGGTCTGCTCCGGCGGCGCCGGCTTGGGCACCGCTCCCCCGGCCGGGACGGACGGGACCTGACCGACGGGCTCCCCACCCATCGGCACGACCTCCTTGGCCACGGCCCTGGACTGGTCCGGCGGCGCCTCGGTCGCGGTCGCGATGTCCTTGGTCTGCTCCCCCTTGCCCTGCGTCACCAGCCCTGCGACGTCGCCCTTGACGTCACCGGCCTTGCCTGACTCCCGGTACTCGTCCGCCTCCTCCAGCGTCTTCGGCGACTTCGCCTCGATGGCCGCCTTCACCGCCGTGATGAACGCCTTCTTGTCGAAGGCCCCCGGCTGCTGGGCATCCATCTCATCGACCTTGGCCGCCTCGGCCTGCGCGGCCAGCCCGCCCGCCGGAGGCATCGCCGCAGCCTGCGCCTCCTTCGCCTTCGCGGCCGCCGGCCCGTGGGCGCGCGCCGTGGCAGCGGCACCGGAGAGCCCGCCCGTCACCGCCGTGAAGGCTGGGTCCTGCCCGGGCAGTATGCCGGGAGGCGGCACCGGCGGCTGCGTCACCTGATCCGGAGCCAGGCCCGCCGCGGGACTGGCGGTCGGCCCGGCGGGAGCACCGGCGCCGCCCTTGGGGACCGGGCCGGGTCCGCCACCGGAGACCTTGCCCTTGGCCTCAGCACCGCCCTTGCCCTTGGCGGCTGCGGCACCGCCCTTGCCCTTGGCTGCCGCGCCGGCACCCTTGGCCGCCTTCCCCAGAGCGGGCACCTTCGGGACGCTCTTGGGCGGCAGCGGGGCCTTCTTGGGAGCCACCGACCCCGGGCCGAACCCGGTCAGCGTGACCGCAAGCGCCGCCGCGGGAGGCGGCGTGCCCTCCAGGTCCACCGGCACTCCGGCCGCCTTGGCCTCCTTGAGCCCGGTCTCGACCACGTCGATCGCTGGATCCTCACGGCGCAGCTGACCCAGGGCTTCTTCCATCCGCTCGGCCGGCGCACCCTCGGCCCGTCCCTTCCCGGTCAGCAGCGCGGAGACGGCGGCATTGCCCGCCCGGCGCTGCAGAGCCAGCAGAGCGGCACCCCCGGAGTGCGTCCCGCCAGACGCACCGTGCGTCGGGCCGTCGGTCCGACGGCGCGCACCCTCCAGCGCCCGGGCAGCCTGTCGCCGGGCGGGGTCGGTCATCTGACGCGCCGCGCCCATTGACCAAGCATGGGCGGCAACCCGCAACGAAACGGGTGGCGGGCATGCAACACCGGGGGCAGGCGGTCGTGCGCGAACGGGCAGCCGAGCCGGGTTCTCCGGACCCACCATCGATCTTCCCGTTGAGGCAGCCGACCCTGCCCCCGGCTTCGTCCACGTGGCCCTATCGCCATGCCGCAGACCACAGCACGCTGGCTAGCAACCATCTGATGAAGGAGGGCCCATGCCTACATACCTCTCCCCAGGCGTTTATGTGGAGGAGGTGCCAGCCGGTTCCAAGCCGCTCGAGGGCGTTGGGACGGCAGTCGCCGCGTTCGTGGGCCTGGCGGCCCAGGGACCGTTCAACGAGCCGACGCTGGTGAGCAACTGGACACAGTTCACCTCGACGTTCGGTGGCTTCATCCCCGGCTCCTACCTGGCCACGTCCGTCCAGGGATACTTCCTCAACGGCGGGGGCAACTGCTACGTCGTGCGGATCGGCCACGAGAACGGCGCCGGAGGGCGCGGCTCCTCCCGGTCCAAGGACGCCCCACCCGAGCTGGCGCCCGGACCCCAGGCGACCCTCGGGCGCATCACCATCCGCGCCCTCGACCCTGCCGCAAAGGATGAGTCGATCGCGGTCGAGGTCTCCGACGCCGGGGGCGAGAGTCCCAGCGACGACATGTTCAAGCTCGTCGTCAAGCGCGACGGCAAGGTCGTCGAGGAGTATGACCGGGCGACCCTGAAGTCCGGCAAGGCCAACGTGGCGACGGTGGTCAACGCCGCGTCCAAGCTCATCACCATCGAGGACGCCGGCAGCGGCTCCCTCGCCCGCCCGGAGTCCGGCGAGACGGCCCTGGCCACACCGCCGCCCCCGGCCGCAGTGCCGGCCAACATCGACGCCGACGACTACGTCGGTGACGTCTCCGAGCGCACCGGCTTCGCCGGTCTGGAGTCGGTCGACGAGATCACCATGCTGTCGGTCCCCGACCTGATGAGCGCCTACCAACAGGGCGCCATCGACCTGGACACGGTGCAGGCCGTCCAGCTGGGCATGATCGCGCACTGCGAGCTGATGGGTGACCGGATGGCCATCCTGGACGCGCCGCCCGGGCTGAACGCCCAGCAGATCAAGGAGTGGCGCGTCGAGGCCGCCGGCTACGACTCGCCCTACGCCACCCTCTACTGGCCGTGGATCAAGTCTCCAGACCCGATCACCGGACAGATGACCTTCATGCCGCCCTCTGGCCACCTGGCCGGCATCTGGGGGCGCAACGACGACACCCGCGGGGTGCACAAGGCGCCGGCCAACGAGGTCGTCCGCGGCGCGGTGAGCCTGGAGACCCAGATCACCCGCAACGAGCACGACCTGCTCAACCCGGTGGGGATCAACTGCATCCGCGCCTTCCCCGGGCAGGGCATCAGGGTCTGGGGCGCCCGCACCCTGTCCTCGGACCCGGAGTGGCGCTACGTGAACATCCGGCGACTGTTCAACTACCTGGAGGAGAGCATCCTCAACGGCACCAACTGGGCCGTCTTCGAGCCGAACGACCAGGCCCTGTGGGCCAAGCTGCGCCGCACCATCAGCGCCTTCCTGGTCAACGAGTGGCGCAAGGGTGCCCTGTTCGGGTCCACTCCCGACGAGGCATTCTTCGTCAAGTGCGACGACGAGACCAACCCGGCCGAGGGCATCGATGCGGGGCAGGTCGTCTGCCTGGTCGGGGTCGCCCCGGTCAAGCCGGCCGAGTTCGTGATCTTCCGGCTCTCCCAGTTCTCCGGTGGCACCAGCCTGGTGTCGGAGTAGCCGGACCCGAGCACCCACCCAGCACCACGACATACGAGAGGTGACACACCATGCCATTGCCAGAGAATGACGCGGGCGTCGGCTACTCCTTCGGCCTGGAGGTCGACGGGATCCAGATCAAGCACATCACCGAGATCAGCGGCCTGAAGATGGAACAGGACGTGGTCGAGCTCAAGCAGAACGACACCAAGGGCAACTACGTCATCAAGAAGATCCCCGGTCGGTGGAAGGCCGGTGAGCTCACCGTGACCCGGCCGCTGAACGCGGACAACAGTTTCAAGGACTGGATCAAGAACTCGCAGCTCGGGAAGATGGCTGACGTGCGCAAGGGCGGTGCCGTCATCCTCTACGACTACGAGAACCAGCCCGTCGCGCGCTACAACTTCACCAACGCGTGGCCCAAGAGCCTGGAGATGAGCACCCTCAAGGCTGGCGACACCTCGGTGCTGACCGAGAAGCTCGTCATGACCTACGAGAAGCTCGAGGCTGAGTGATGCGCCGCTCGGCGGTCCTCCCTGCCCCTGCTGACGAGCGGCCCGACTCCGGGGAGGACATCAGCGCGAGCCGGGAGAGCCGCCGGGCGGAGCGCGAGGAGTTCCGCACCGAGTTCTCCTTCGTGCTCCCGCGGGGCTACGTCGACGGCGAGGGGACGGTCCACCGCGACGGCGTGATGCGGCTGGCCACCGCTCGCGACGAGCTGGTCCCCCTCACGGACGACCGCGTCCGGGAGAACCCTGCCTGGTTGACCGTGGTGCTGCTGGGCCGGGTGGTGACCCGGATCGGGGGCATCGAGAACGTCCACGCCGAGATCATCCAGGAGCTGTTCGCCGCTGACCTGGCGTTCCTGCAGGACCTCTACCGGCGGATCAACCAGGAGGGTCACACCCGTGCCGCGGTGACCTGCCCGTCGTGCAAGGAGTCCTTCGAGGTGGACATCGCCGGTGGTCGCCTGGGGGAATCGTGACGTACGCGCCCGAGCGCCTCTACGAGGAGGTCGCGTACGTCGCCTACCACTTCCACTGGTCGCGCGAGGACATTCTCGACCTCGAGCACGCCGAGCGGGAACGGTTCGTCACCGAGATCGGCAACATCAACCGGCGGATCAGCGAGGGGGGTTGAGCCATGGGCTGGTGGCCCGAGAGGTGGCGGTCCGGCCGGGCGACCCCGGTCGGCTCCTCGGCGAGTCCGGGCGGGTCCTCCACGAGCCCGGTCGCGTCCTCCGCGAGCCCGGCGGATTCCCCACCGGTCGACGGGTCCGACCGAGTCGCTCGATCCACCGACCCGGGCTGGCGGGCCCTGGCGCCGATGCAACGCAGCACCCGGGCCATCGAGCCGATGGCGCCGCTCGACCGGTTCACCGGAGACCTCCGCACCCAGCAGGACCCCCGCTTCCTGGCACCCCTCAGCCACCTGCGCAGCTCCACCGGACCAGCGGGCCAGGTCGAGGGGTTGGTCAGGGCAGGCACCCCGGTGCAACGCTCCGCCACCGCCCCCTTGGTGGTCGGGCCCGATGGGGCGCACCCGCCACGCGCGCAGCCTGCCCACACCGTGCAGCACTTCCCCGGTCCCTGGGGCTCGCCCTCCCCAACCATCACCACTGCCACGGGTACCTCCGCCACGGACGCGCCGGTCCTACCGCCGCTCACACTCGGTCGGCTCACGGCCGCGCCACCGGACTCCGCCCCGCTGCGTCTCGACTTCCCCCCGGTGCAGCCGTTCCCCACCCCGGTCGTCACGTCCACGCTACCCCGGGAGGAAGTCTCCGAGTCCCCCGCCGACGCCGAGCTTCAGGAGGTGTCGGAGCGTCAGGACCTTTCTGACCCTCCGACGGCTCCTTCCGAGCCCGCGACGGCCGAGACCGACAACCCGGTGCCGCCTCCAGCAGCCGAGACCGACAACGCTGGAGCACCTCCAGCGAGCGAGACCAACGACCCGGTGGCACCTCCAGCGACCGAGACCGAAGACCCGGTGGCACCTCCAGCGACCGAGACCCCGTTGCTCGGTGCGCCGCGGCCGGCCGCTGGATCGCCGCTGCCGATCCAGCGCAGCGCTGTGCCGCCGCAGGACCCGGGGACCGGCACCCGGCAATACCGCACCGTGGTCGGCCCGCCGCTCGTGCAGCGTTCCCGCGCTGCCGACCCGATGACCGGTAAGAACGCTCCCGCGGGGTCGCAGCCCTCCGAGGCCCACACCCAGCCGTTCGAGCCACCTTCCCCTGTCGCCCCTGCACCTGCGATCACCTCTGCGCCCGCTGACACCCCGGCCGTGACGGTGAGCCGGGAGACTTCCTCTGCGGTCCAGTCCGCCTCCGGCGCCCAGGACTCGACCGCTCCTCCGCGGGGGGCCAGTGCGCCCGTCCCGTCACCCGCCGACGGCGAGTCGCCACCGCCAGATGCTCCCGACCCGGTCCTGCCCGATGCCGAGGTATCGGCTCGTGAGGTGGGGTCGACGGACGACACCGCGACAAGAGTGCCGGGCGAGCCTGCAGAACCACCCTCACCATCGGGGGTGGACTCACCGTCGGGCGTGGGCTCACCGTCGGGGGCGGACTCACCGTCGGCCGTGGGCTCAGCGTCGGGCGTGGGCCCGCTGGCCGGCGACTCGGAGCCGCTGACCAGCACGGTCGACAGCGACGGCCCACTTCCCGCGCCGCGGGCGGACGGGCCTGAGCTCACCCTCAGCAGGCTGGCCGCCCCATCCGGGCCGACCGAGCGGGCCGGGGCCGCGCCGGAGTCGGGCACGGCCGACGTGCCCGGGCCCGACCCCGACAGCGGCGAAGCCGTCATCACACCCGCGGCGGACTCGATCGGGAGCGACGCCGTGGAGGTCCCCCTGACCGGTGGGGCCGACCCACTGATCCCGCCCGCGGCGCCCCCCGCGGCAACACCAGCAGGTCTGGGCGCCGCCCCTGCCCCAGCCGGTCCCACGCCCCTGCCGGGGCCGGTGCCGACCCCGGGTCCCCCGACGGGCGGATCCAGGCCAGAGGTGGTCGTCAGCCGGCACGCCTCCCCCACCGACCCGTCGGGCGCAAACCCGTCGGCTGACGGCCCGGTGGTCGCGGGCTCGTCGGTCGACTCCAGCCAGGCACCCCTCACCGGGCACACCGAGTCGCTGACGGGGCACTCGGCCCGGCCGACACCCGACCCCGTGGTCAGCCGCCAGACCACCGCGGCCCCAGCTCCTGGTGCCGGCACGAGCCCGGTCGAGAGCCCCCAGTCCCGTGGCCTCGCCGGCGGTGACACCACCTGGCACTCCGCACCTCACACCCCGACCTCCGCCAGGCCGGGGCACTGGGAGCTGCCCGTGCAGCTCGAGCTGCCAGCGCACCGCGAGCCACCAACCCGCCCGGAACCAGTTCTGCATCGGGAACCAGCTGGCCACCCGGCACCAGCTGGGCACCCGGAACCAGCAGTGCGCCCGGAACCACCAGCCCATCCGGAACCAACGATGCACCCGGAGCCACGAGCCCAACTGGATTCGGAGCATCCAGGACCTCCGGCGGACGTCGAGAGCGTCGAGGTGCCCCTGACGGGTGACGCTGATCCGTTGGTGCCGCGGGGAGAACACGTCGCCGGCAGTCTCGGCCTCGACAGTCTCGGTCCTGACAATCACGGTCCCGACAATCACGGTCCCGACAATCACGGCCACGGCGATCACGGCCACGGCGATCTCGGCCACGGTGATCTCGTGCCCGGGACACCGGAGGACCTGATGCCGCTACAGCGGCTTCCGCTCGCCACCCGCCCGGTCGAGGCGCCACTCACCGGTCAGGCGGACCCGCTGAGCCGCCTGCAGACCCTCGGGGCCGACGTGCCGGACGGTGCGTCCCCCGCGCGCACGAACGACGACCGTCATCGTGCGGCCCTACGTGTCGGAGCACCGGTGACGACCTGGCGGGCAGCGGACCCGGTGCAACGGCTCAGCCACGCACCCGACGCCTCCGGTCCGTCGCGCCCGCGGACGCTGGTCCCCCTGAGCCGCATGTTCTCCGGTGCCCCGGACGACCTCACCGTCGCCGCCCCCTCCACCACCACCGACCCGTCCACCACCGGCTCATTCACGACAGGCCCCTTCGCGACAAGCCCTCTCAGGACTGACCCATTCACCGAAGGTCTCAATCCCGCTCACGCCACCCCCAGCGACTCCGCAGCTGCTCCGGGTCGCGGTCCCCGGCTCGGCATCGGTCTACCCCTGTCCGGGCCTACCGGCCAGGTGCCCGGCACCAGACGGACCGTGACCGGCACAGACCGGATGGCGCACCTCCCGCTCCAGCGCACGGCATACGACCACGGCGTTGGACCGACGCCCGCGCCCGACCCGACCCAGGCGGCCAGCCCGCAGGACCCGGGGCCCGCGTCCTCCGGCTTCACCGAGGTCCAGTTGCAGCGCTCGTCCGCGCAGCAGATCCGCGCGGACGACGTCACGGAGTCCTCCGCCACCACGGAGTCGGGAGAGACACCCAGCCGGGCGCCGGCCGACCCCGAGGAGAGCCTGCCGTCCGGCCGGGCCCTGGACGCACTGGTCGAGCGGCTCTACGAGCCGCTGACTGCCCGACTGAAGACCGAGCTGTGGCTGGACCGGGAACGGTCCGGCCTGATGGTCAACCTGCGACGGTGAGGATGAGGACATGACGGAGCAGCTGCTCACGGTGACCACGTGCTGGAGCGTGCAGGTCGGCGGCGACGACCTCGGCGCCTTCATCAGCTGTGACGGGCTGGGCATGGAGCTGGTGATGGAGCAGCGCGAGGAGGGCGGCAACAACGGCTTCGTGTGGCAGCTGCCCACCCGGGTGAAGTACTCCAACATCAAACTGTCCCGGCCGATCTGCCAGGACACCGACAAGGTCGTGAACTGGATCAACAACATCATCCAGAAGACCGAGCCGGTGGGCGCCACGATCCGGGCGCTCACCGCCGAGAGCAAGGTCGTCACCACGTGGACCCTGCAGGGGGTCATCCCGGTCCGGTGGACCGGGCCCAGCCTGTCCGCGGACTCGCCCAAGGCGGCCACCGAGACCATCGAGCTGGCCCACCACGGCTTCACCGTCGGGAGGGCGTGAGCACCATGTCCTCAGCGATGGCACTGGTCGTGTCCGCGGCAGGGAAGGCACCGCTCGTCCCGCCGGTCCCGGCCGACAAGAAGATGGCCACCGGAGAGTCGCGCGCCCAGTTGGAGCGGGCCAAGCTGATCATCTACGAGCTGCAGCCCGCCTCGGACGGGACCACCGCCAAGGTCGGCACAAAGCTGGCCGAGATCACCTTCCAGTTCAACCCCAAGGAACTGACCATCCAGAAGGCCGCCAAGTGGGAGCGCAAGCCGGCCACCGGTGCGGAGAAGGCGGGGCCGCCACAGTTCACCGGCGCCGAGCCGTGCAAGATGACCCTGGAGATGTTCCTGGACGCGACGGCGACCCACGACTCCAGCGTGGTCACCACCGTGGAGACACTGTTCGCCTGCTGCACCCCGACCGAGAAGAGCTCCGGCAAGGAGAAGCCCTCCCCGCCGCTGGTCGCTCTGCACTGGGGCGAGGTCACCAGTTTCGCGGCGTTCATCACCTCGGTGAATGCGAAGTACACCCTGTTCAGCTCCACCGGCACCCCGATCCGGGCCCTCTGCCAGGTCGCCCTGGAGGAGATGCCCGTCGCGAAGTGGCGGCAGAACCCGACGTCCGGGGGGCGGTCGGTCCGGCGCGCCCACCAGCTGGTCGACGGCGACAGCCTCGCGTCGGTGGCCTACGCCGAGTACGGCGACCCCACGATGTGGCGTCCCCTGGCCGCGTTCAACGGCATCGACGACCCCCTGCGGGTGCGCAGCGGAACCCGGCTGCTGCTGCCGACCCCCGCCGAGCTGGGGGTGAGTTGACCATGCCGATCAGCAGCACCTGCCAGATCCAGGTCAACGGTGGGGCCCTGCCCCAGGACATCGCCGGGCTGCTCACCGAGGCCTACGTCGACGACAGCCAGCGGTTGCCCGACATGTTCACCCTCCGGTTCCGCGACGTCGGCCGCACCGTCGTGAAGAAGAGCGGCGCCGCGATCGGCGCCGAGGTCACGATCTCCGTGCAGACCGTGGAGGGCCAGTCCCCGACGCTGCTGATGGTCGGCGAGGTGACCGCGATCGAGGCCGAGTTCGACTCGGCCGGCACGTTCACCGTCATCCGCGGCTACGACCCGGCCCACCGGCTGTTCCACGGCCGGAGCACTGCCGCCTACACCCAGATGACCGCGTCCGACATCGTCGCCACCGTGGTGAATCGCGCCAAGCTCAAGGTCGGGCGGCTCCAGGCCACCAAGACCGTGTACGAGCAGGTCTCCCAGTGCGGGCAGACGGACTGGGAGTTCCTCGAGGCGCTGGCCCGCGAGGAGGGCATGGACCTGTGGGTCCGAGAGGGCAAGGTGCACCTGGGTCTGCCCGAGGAAGCCTCCTCGGCTCCCGCGCCCGGCGGTCCGGGCCGCCGCGTGCCGCTCGCGCTCCGGCTCGGACACGAGCTGCTGCGCGTGCGGACGGTGATCACCTCCGCCCAGCAGGTCAAGGAGGTCGAGGTCCGCGGCTGGGACGTGAAGACCAAGAAGGCCCTGACCGCCACCGAACCCGCGAAGACCGACACCGTGGACCTGCCGGACGTGGACGCCACGAAGCTCGCCGGGATCTTCGGCAACAAGACGTACGTGTCCACCGACGTGCCGTTCGGAGTCCAGGCCGAGGTGGCCGGCGCGGCCAGGTCGCTGGCCAAGGAGGTCGCCGGGAGCTTCGCAGCGGTCGAGGGCGTGGTCCTGGGCAACCCGGAGCTCGCCGCCAACTGCGCCGTCACCCTGGCGGGCCTGGGCGAACCCTTCGACGGCAAGTACACCGTCACCTCCACCCGGCACCGGTTCGACGCCACCTCCGGCTATGTCACGACCTTCACCGTGTCCGGCCGGAACGACCGAACGATGCTCGGGCTCGCAGCCTCCGGCGCGGCTCCCGCCGGCCCGCGCGGTCCGGTCATCGGGCAGGTCACCGATGTCAAGGACCCCGAGAAGATGGGACGGGTCCGGGTCAAGATGCCGTGGTTGGACGAAACCTACGTCTCGCCCTGGGCGCGGACGGTCCACGCCGGGGCCGGCCTGGACCGGGGGTGGCTGGTGATGCCGGAGGTGGGTGACGAGGTCCTCGTCGACTTCGAGCTCGGTGACGTCCGGAGACCGTATGTGCTCGGCGGGCTCTACAACGGCGTGGACAAGCTCCCCGCCAAGGGACCGGAGTTGGTCGACGGCAACAGCGGCGCCGTCAACCGGCGCTCCATGGTGTCGCGGCTGGGCCACCACATCGACCTGCTCGACCAGAAGGGCCAGGCCGACGGGGTCACCATCCAGACCGCGGACGACAAGCTCATGCTCACGCTCGATGCCGCCGGCACCAAGATCACCATGCACAGCGACGGCACCGTGCTGATCGAGGGCAGCCAGGGCATCGTGGTCGACGCGGCCACCAGCAACCTGGACCTCAAGGGCGGCAAGATCACCATCGCCGGTCAGAACGGGGTCGACCTCAGCAGCAGCGGGGGCAGCGTGACGGTCAAGGCCCAGACCCAGCTGAACCTCACCGGGCTCACCGCCAAGCTCGAGGGCAGCACCCAGACCGAGGTCAAGGGAGGTGCCACCTGCGCCATCTCCGGAGCCCTTGTCCGCATCAACTGACCCGACCCACGCACCAGCCCACGAGCACGGAGCACCCGCGCTCACGACATACTGAAGGAGGCGGGAGACGTGCCCGCAGCAGCCCGGGTGGGTGACCCCACGGGGCACCCCGGCGTGATCGGTCCGCCCGGTGTGTCCACCGTCCTGATCGGCGGCCAGCCCGCGGCGACCGTCGGCACCCAGCACATCTGCTCCTTCCCGGGGCCGACCCCGCACCCGCCCACCGTGATCATCCCGCCCGGCTGCCCGACGGTGCTGATCGGCGGCCTGCCGGCGGCCCGCATGGGCGACATGTCCGCGTGCGGAGCGCCCATCGTCATGGGCCTCCCGACGGTGCTGATCGGAGGATGAGCACGATGACTGGTCACCTCGACGGCGGGATCGACTTCGTCGGTGCCGGCTGGGCGTTCCCGCTGGGGGTGGACCCCACCGGCCGGGTGGCGCTGGTCACCCGGGAGCGGGAGATCCAGGAGTCGTTGCGGCTGATCCTGGGCACCGCGCCCGGTGAGCGGCCGATGCGCCCGGAGTTCGGCTGCCGGATCCACGAGCACGTCTTCGGGCCGGCGAACTCCACCACGGCCGGGCGAGTGTCCCAGGACGTGCGGGAGGCGATCGAGCGCTGGGAGCCGCGGGTGGACCTGCTGGACGTCGGCGTCAGCTTCGACGCCCACGCCGAGGGCACCCTGTATGTCGACATCAGCTACACGCTGCGCGGTGACAACGACCCCCGCAACCTGGTCTTCCCGTTCTACGTGATCCCTGACACCCCCGACGTGCCCGAGTAGGAAGAGGTGGTGACCCGTGGCACTCCCAGCCCCTGACCTGGACGACCGTCGCTTCCAGCAGCTGGTCGACGACGCCAAGCGACTGGTCCAGCAGCGCTGCCCCGAGTGGACCGACCACAACGTGTCCGACCCGGGGGTGACCCTCATCGAGGCGTTCGCCCAGATGGTCGACCAGCTGATCTACCGGCTCAACCGGGTGCCGGACCGCAACTATGTGAAGTTCCTGGAGATGATCGGTGTCGAGCTCCGGTCGGCGGCCGCGGCACGGGGTGCGGTGACCTTCTGGCTGTCGGCGCCGCAGCCACAGACGGTGCTGGTGCGGGGCGGATCGCAGGTGGCGACACCACGCACCGACCTGCAGGAGGCGTTGGTCTTCACCACCCTGCAGGACCTGGAGATCCTGCCGTGCTCGTTCGCGCACTCGGCCGTGCGGCCGCTGGACAAGAACCCCTCGGAGACGACTCGCACGCTGGACAGCGACCAGGGCTTCGCCGCCTTCTCCCGCACCCCGGAGGTCGGCGACGAGCTGCTCGTGGGGCTCTCCGACGCGGTGCCCTCGTGCGCCGTCCTGCTGCGGATGGACTGCACCGTGGCCGGTGTCGGGGTCGACCCGCGGCGGCCGCCGTTGGTGTGGGAGGCGTGGCAGGGCAGCGAGTGGGTCCCCTGCCAGGTGGACAGCGACGGCACCGGCGGTCTGAACCGGCCGGGTGACATCGTGCTGCACGTGCCCGACAACCACCAGGCGTCGGTGATCGCCCGGCACCGGGCGGGCTGGCTGCGTTGCCGGCTCGTGGAGGCCGAGCCGGACCAGCCGACCTACACCGCCTCCCCCCGGGTCATGGGCATCGAGGCGATGACCGTGGGCGGCACCACCGGCTTCCTGCACGCCGAGGTCATCGGTCAGGAGGACCTGGGTCGCTCCGACGGCACCCCCGGCCAACGGATGATGCTCAACCGGCGCCCGGTGCTGCCGGCCGACGACCCCGTGGTGCTCGAGGTGATCACCGACTCCGGCGCGGAGCGGTGGGAGCAGGTCGCCCACTTCGCGGCCTCCGAGCCCGACGACCGGCACTTCCGCCTCGACGCGTATGCGGGGGAGATCCAGTTCGGCCCGGCCGTCCGGCAGGCCGACGGCGGGCTGCGCTACTACGGCGCGGTCCCGCCCCGCGGTGCGGCCGTGCGGATCCTGGGCTACCGGTGCGGCGGGGGCCGCCGGGGCAACGTGGCCTCCGGCCAGATCCGGGTGCTGAAGTCGAGCGTGCCCTACGTCGGCCGGGTGGAGAACCGGTCGGCCGCGGTCGGCGGGGCGGACCCGGAGACCCTGGAGGACGCCAAGGTCCGGGGTCCGATGCTGCTTCGCTCACGCGGACGGGCGGTGACGGCCGAGGACTTCGTGGAGCTCACCCTCGAGGTCGCGCCGGATGTCGCACGGGTGGAGTGCGTGACCAGCCACACGCCGGAGGAGGCAGGCGGAGTCCGGCTCCTCATCGTCCCGCATGTCTCCAGCGACCTCGTCGGCCGCGTCGAGCGGGCCGAGCTCGATCCGCCGCAGGCGATGCTCGAGCGCATCAGCGAGAGCCTGGACAAGCGGCGGCTCATCGGGACCCGGATCCTGGTCAGCCCACCGGACTACGTGTGGGTGACCGCGGTCGTCAGCGTGACGGCCCTGCCGCAGCACGACCCGCAGGAGGTGCGTGAGGCCGTCCTGCGAGCGCTTTACCAGCACTTCCATCCACTCCACGGCGGCCCCGCCGGCACCGGTTGGCCATTCGGCCGCCATGTCCAGGCCCACGAGCTGCACGCGACGCTGGCCCACGTCCCCGGGGTGGACATGTCCGAGGAGATCACCGTGTCGTTGTTCCCCGCCGAGCCGGGCACCGGCCGGCGGGACAAGCCGGTGCAGCGGGTCGAGCTCGGCCCCACCTCGCTCGTGTACTCCTACGAGCACCAGGTCCGGGTGCGCTGATGCGCGGCACCGTCCCCGGCCTGGCCACCCCCCACCCCCTGGGCGACACGCTCCCCGGGCTCTATGCCGAGGACCTCTTCGCCCAGGCCCTCTGCGCCGGGCTCGACGAGGTCCTGGCCCCGGTGATCGGCACCCTCGACAACCTGCCTGCCTACCTCGACCTGGCGACGGCACCGGACGACCTGGTGCCCTGGCTGGCCAGGTGGGTCGGCATGGCGCTCCAGGCACAGATGCCGGTCGAGCGCCAGCGCGAGCTGCTCCAGTCCGCGGTGGACCTGCAGGGGTGGCTCGGCACCCCTCTGGGCGTCCAGCTGTCCCTGGAGGCGCTCTTCGGCGCCACCGCCGACATCGAGGAGTCCGGCGGGTCCACCTGGTCCACGGACCCGCATGCGCCGCTGCCGGGCGACCCGGTGCCCTCGGTCACGGTGCGGGTGGGTGCCGCCAGCACCGGGGACCCGCTGGACAGCGAACGGGTCGAGGCCGTCGTCGCGGCGGTCACGCCCGCGCACGTGCTGCGGCAGGTCGAGCTGAGGTCCTAGGAGGCGACATCGCGGTGGGGTCCAGCACCCGCACGTTGACCAGGTCGCGGACCCGGGCGTGCTCGGCGAGCGTCACCTGCGCCGCACTGTGGTCGCCCAGCTGCTGCTGGATGCGGGCCAGCACCAGCCAGGCGGTGTCCCGCAGGGGGTCGAGCTGCACCACGCGACGGGCCTGCCACAACCCGAGATCCGGCCGTCCCTGATCCAGGCAGGCGGCCGCCGACGAGGCCAGGGCGCTCGCCACGCCGTGCCGCAGCCGGTCCCGCTCGTCCACCACCCAGTCGGCCGCCCCGACCTCGGGCAGCAGGTCCCCCTGATACAGCTGCAGGAGCTCGGCCGCGCGGTCGGCCATCGGCACCGGGTCAGCATCACGCGTGGCCCGCACGAGAGCAGCGATGCCCTCCTCGAGCAGGTGCACGTCGAGGCGGGCACCCGGCAGCTCCAGCCGGTAGGCGTCGCCGTGCCGCTGGACGGCCGTCGCCGGCACGCCGTGGTCCTCCAGGAGCCGCCGGATGCTGGACACGGCGACCTGCAGCCGGTGAGTGCCGGTGGCGAGCTGCGCACCGGGCCACAGGCTGTCAATCAGCCGCTCCCGGTGCACGTCGGTGCCGTGTTCCATGGCCAGCAGCATCAGCACCAGGCGGGCCCGGGGCCGCAGCGGCTGCAGATCGATGTCGGTGCCGTGGTGCAGCCGGAAGCCGCCCAGGCACTTCACCCACTGCTGCCCGGACCGCATCGTCCCGGTCGCCACGGGGTGGGCGGTGTTGCGGTGCACGGCGACCCGGCACATGGCCAGGAGTGCGGTGACGTCCTCGAGCCCCACCTGCCGCGCCAGCCCGGTCACCGTGCGGTCGAGCGGCAGCGCGGGCGCGTCCTCGGCCGCCGCCGTCACCGCGAGGGTGAGCGCCCGCACCCACAGCTCAAGCACCGGCGCATCGAGGGCCACGGCGGTCGCCGCCGCATGGTCCAGGTGGAGGCGAGCCTCGGCATGCTCCCCCTGCCGGGCCAGCGCCACGCTGGTGAGGGCCCGGACCAGCAGCTCGCCCCAGGCATCGCCGTCCCGCTGGCAGGCGCTGATGGCGCTGCGGCAGGCGTCGATCCGCCAGGACTGTCCAGCAGTCTCCAGCACCAGGCACGCCTGCAGCCCCTGCGCCACCCGCGCCAGCCACGGATACCCCTCGACATCGGCGGCCAGGCTGAGGTTCTCCAGGGTCGCGCAGCACTGCCCCCGCTGCAGGGGGGTGCCCACCTCCAGCAGGGTGCCGAGCATCCCAGCGGCCAGCCTGGGCCAGGTCCCCTCCATGAAGGTCGGATAGACGCGATCGAGCTCGAGCCGGGCCTCGACCAGCCGACCGGCCAGCAGGTGCCCGACGGTCGAGACCAGGCCCCACTCGCGGTCCTCATCGACCGGGAGACCGGCAGGTTGCAGGGTGCGGGTCAGGGCGCGCACCGCACCCAACGGCGTGCTCGCGACGTCCACCGTCGTGGCACGGTTGCCCAGCCACGCTGAGGCCTTGAGCCGTTCGTGCGCGCAGTAGTCGGCCAGATCGGGGTCGTCGGCCGCGGCCTCGACCAGGCGGAGGGAGAGCAGCGCGTCGTCGATCGACCCCTGCCGCAGCAGCCGGCGGATGCGGGCCACGGCCAGCCAGGGGTCGTTCTGCTCCGCGGGGCGCAGGTCACCCGTGCTCAAGGCCCCGACGTCCGGGTCCGCAACGCCGACGCGCTCGCGGACCAGCCGCGCGGCCGCGCCCCAGTCACCGGCCCGCTTGTAGGCGCGGAGTGCCTCGCTGTGGTGGCCAGCCCTCTCCAGCAGCCGTGCGGCACCCGCGTGCAGCGCGGTCACCTCCGTGACCGGCAGCTCGTCCTCAAGGACCACCTCGAGGTGGTCCCGGAGCACCTGGTGGTAGCGGTAGGTCAGGCCCTCGTCGGGGCTCGTCGTGAACATCTGGTCGGACTCCAGGCCACGCAACACCAACCCGCTGTCGGCCCGGTCGAGGAGCGCGTCGCACAGCGCGCCGTCCAGGATGCCCAGCGGGGAGGTCCGGAGCAGGAACTGGCGGCGCTCGGTCGTGAGTCCGTCGAGCACCGTCCGGGTCAGGTAGGACCGGATCAGTCGTGACCGGCCGTTCAGACGGACCACCTCGGCCTCCCGCTCGACGTGGGTCAGGCTCCGGACGGAGAGGTGGAAGAGCTGGAGGGCCGCCGCGAGACCACCGACGCGGCGGCACAACAGGGCCGCGGTCTCGGGGCTGAGCGGCTCGCCGTAGACGTTGCGGAACAGGTCCTCGACCTCCCAGGAACGGAACCGCAGGTCGTCCCCCGACAGCTCGACCAGGTCGCCGGAGGCCAGCATGCGGGTCGTGTTGAACGACGGCGGTCGACGCGCCCCGAGGAGCACCCGCACGGACCCGGGACGCAGCAGCAGGAAGCGCTCGAGGGCGTCCTCGGCCGCCGTGCCGGCGATCTCGTGCACGTCGTCGATCACCAGCAGCTGTCCGCCGGTGGCCGGCCCGTCGCCCAGGGCCGCGAGCAGTGCGTCGATGCCCGCGTCCGGTGGGAGAGGAGGTGCGTCCTCGCCCAGGAGGGCGCGCGTCAGGTAGCGGACGAGCGCGGACTCCGCGTGGTCCTCGACCGCCGCGGTGTACCACGCGGCGGCTCCGGAGGTTGCCGCCACCCTGCCGAGCAGGGTGGTCTTGCCCGCACCCGGCGGCGCGACGACCAGCGCCGTCCCGGTGGCGTCAGGACCAAGGAGGACGTCCTCCAGCCTGGCCCGGGCCAGGCCGACGGGCTTGGGGGGCTGGGTCTTGAACGGCACGGTCACCGCGTCCGCCCCCACGGACGCCGGCATCATGGTGACCAGTCCGGATCGCTGACCTCGGCGGTCTGCTCAAACCCGTCGGTGAGCCCGTCACCGTCCGAGTCGGCGAGCAGTGGGTTGCTGCCCGTCGCCACCTCCCAGGCGTCGGAGAGCCCGTCTCCGTCGGTGTCCGCCGAGGTGGGGTCCAGTCCGGTGCGGATCTCGAAGGTGTCGGAGAGCCCGTCGCCGTCGCTGTCGACGAAGCCGTCCCGGATGTTCTCGGCGAACTCGCCCCGGCCCACGACACCGGCGATCCCCGGCAGCGTGCCCGGGTCGGTCCCGTCCATCAGCTCCTGGGCGTCCGAGACACCGTCGCCGTCGGTGTCGGCGCTGAGCGGGTCGGTCTTGGAGACCATCGCCTCGTAGCCGTCGCTGAGGCCGTCGCCGTCGGTGTCGGCCGACATCGGGTCGGTGCCGGCGAGCGCCTCGAACGCGTCGGTCAGGCCGTCCCCGTCCGAGTCCCGTGACTGGTCGGGCGGGAGCCCGGCGTCGATGAGGTCGTATCCCGCCCCGGCCGGCTCCACCGGCTGCGCGACGGGTGGGAGGAAGGCCCCGGCGGCGGGCAGGGCCGCCGTGTCGCTGAGCCCGGGGACGATCCCGGCGTGGGTGAACCGGTCACCGGCATCCATGACGGCCACGCCCGTGCCCGGGGTCGTCTCCACGGTGCGCCCGTCGCCCAGGCTGATCGCCACGTGGGCGCCGGGTGGCCGGGGTCCGCCGGTCGGCTCGTAGGGGAAGTAGAACAACAGGGCACCCTTGGTGTGCAGCGCCTCCTCCACCGAGATCGTTGCGGACTGGGACTTGAGGTCGAGGTACTGCCCCTGCGAGGTGCGGGGGATCTCGACACCCACCTGCTCGGCGGCCCACTGGGTGAGCTTGGAGCAGTCGAACTGCTCGGGGTCGGGCCCTTCAGCGTCAGTCCCGAAGACGTAGGGGTCGCCGAACTGGTCCAGTGCGGCATCCACGAAGCCGTCGACGGCGGTGGAGGGGGCCGCCCAGGTCGTGCCGCCGTTGGTCGCCGCCAGGGTCGAGGCGCCGGTGTCGCCTCCGGCGGGGTGGTAGGTCACCCGGACCACGTCCGGCCCGCCACCCGAGAACTGGGTGGGGGGCGCGGGCAGGACGACCCCACCCGGCGGCATACCGGGAGTCGGCATGCCAGGCGTCGGCATACCGGGCGTCGACATAC
This sequence comes from Ornithinimicrobium sp. F0845, assembly GCF_023015765.1. Lineage (GTDB taxonomy): Bacteria > Actinomycetota > Actinomycetes > Actinomycetales > Dermatophilaceae > Ornithinicoccus. Next base: position 66,091 of record NZ_JALKAL010000008.1, on the reverse strand, counting down.
CGGGCAGTTGCCCGACGGGCACCTCCGGAGCGTGGACGCCCTCGCCGGCGTCCTGCTGCAGGGGGTCGGTGCCGTACCGGAGCTCGGCCGCGTCGGTGAGGCCGTCGGCATCGGTGTCCGAGCGGGTCGGGTCGGTGCCCTGCAGGTACTCATAGGCGTCCGAGAGCCCGTCCCCGTCGGTGTCGACCGAGGTCGGGTCGCTGCCGAGCACCCCGACCTCGATCGCGTCGCTCAGCCCGTCCCCGTCGGTGTCCGCGACGGTCGGGTCGGAGCCGGCCGCCACCTCGAGCGCGTCGATGAGGCCGTCGCCGTCGGTGTCGGTCTGCCGGGCGCCCGTCATCCAGGCCGTCGTCGCGTCCTGCTGGACGTGCTGCGCTGCTGTGGTCCGCTGGGCGAAGAACCCCGGAGCCACCTCCGGCTCGGGCCACGGACCGGTGGGGGCCGGAGCGTTATAGCCCGACACCCCGGACCAATTGCCCGGCACCCCCACGGCCGCCTCGACGTCATCCAGGTAGGTCCGGTAGTCGTGCGCGGTCCCCCGGTTGCTGTCGTGCGTCGTGGTCCACGGCCGCATGTCGATCCCGCCACGAGAGATCTCGTAGGCGGCCTGCGCGTTGACCCGCGGGTCCGCGAGGTTGCCCCACTCGTTGGTGCGGACGCCCGGGTCGATATTGACCTGCCACAGCCCCCGGGAGTCCTCGCCCTGGTCGTTGACCGCGTCGACCCGGCCGCCGGACTCGGCCAGCGCAATCGCCGTCCACGTCGCGGCCTGGCTCGGAGTGAATCCGGCATCCAGGGCCACCTGGAAGATTTGTTCAATTGAATACGTCGCCATGGCATGTCCCTTGCCGTCCGCGCACTCATTGCTTACCCACCATCCTAGGGTGGTCGGGGTGTCGACGGCTAGGGCCATTCGTATAATGCCGCGCGCTGGGGTCCTCCCGGGGCGTGCACGCCGGGGTGGTTCACCCGCGTTCTACGGCGTCAGGGCGCTGAGGTGCACCCCCTCCTCAAGGTCGTGCGGGGCGACCGTGTCACCCCCGGCGACACCGACGGCCTGCACCGTCTCGCCCTCGGCGAGCACGCCCTCGTCGAGGGCGAGGGCGACGAACGGGGTGCCGTCGAAGAGTTGCCCGGCGTAGGCACCCTCAGGTGAGACCCAGCCGTCGGGGTCGCCGGTCACCTGCACCTGCACGTCGTCGAGATCGGCGGGCTCCCAGCCCGGCACCACCAGCAGCCGGCCGCCCGCGACGGCGGTGAGGACGGCACCGCCCTCCTCGAGCGCGTCGTTGGGCAGGACGGTGGAGCGTCCGGGTGCGACGAAGAGCTGCAGTCCGTCCGGGGTGCCGCTGAGCTGGACGCTCACGTCACCCACCTCCAGGGTGCGCGCACCGGACTCCATGAAGGACTGGAGGTTGTAGGTCTGGTCTCCCACGGCATACTCGATCTGCGGCACGGACCCAGTCAGCGTGGGGTCACTGGCCAGCACCACGGTGTGGGACCCGATCCTTCCCTGGACCACCTCGGTCGTGGCGGAGTCGCTCGGGGTCAGGGTGGCCCCCGGGGGCAGGACCGCGATCGTGGTGGGCACGACGTCGGCGGGCTCCGGGGCGGGACCACCGTTCGGGGGAGGGACGACCGGGCCCGACAGCCACCCGGTCGTGCCGGCGCCGGACACCAGGTCGCCGATGTGCACGTTGCCGTCGATGGTGGTGGCTCGGGCACTGGTGCCCCAGACGCCCCGCGCCTCGTCGATCATGACGACAGCGCGCGTGTCCCCCGCGGTGAGCACGGTGCTCTCCACGGGTGCGCCGCTGGCCGCGTGTCCCGCGTCCTCGCTGAACCAGTAGAGCTCCTGGAGTCCTGGGTCGGCACTCTCGACGAACTCGGTGCTGGCATACCAGAGTCGCGCGCCGTCGACCATGAAGTCACCACCCTGGCCCCACTCCGACCCGGGGTTCCACAGGGGCCGCTCACCGGTGCTGCCGGCCGGTGAGGCCCAGACTGCGACGACCAGGGTGCCCGACCGGTAGACCAGCACGTCCCCCGGTCCGTCCTCCGCCTGGATCGGGTCCAGCTGCACACCGTCCTTGGTGACGACCAGATCGGGACGGGCATCGCCCTCGCCGCTGCGCAGCTCCCCCTGCCAGTGGGTCCGGCCGACCTCGCTGGGGTGCGGCTGGTTGTCCAGCACCTCGACGGAGAGTCCCTGCGCCCAGTCGACCGCGGCAGGGACCATCGGGGCGTCGGTGGTGAACGGGTCCAGCACGCCGCCCAGACCCACGGCCCCGGCCAGAGCCAGCGCTCCGACGCCCCCCGCGAGCGCCCGGCGGCGGCGCACCTTCTGGCGCCCCGCGGCCAGGACCGCACCTGGATCGAGGGACATCTGCGGTGACAGCTGGTCAGCCCGTTCGAGCAGGTCCACGGGCGCCCACTGCTCCGGCTCAGCGGAGTTGTCGAGTTGGTCAGACATGGCTTGGTTCCCCTTCGGTGAGGGCGGCGCGCAGTGCGGCCAGCCCGCGGGACGTTGAGCTCTTGACCGTGCCGGTCGAGACGCCGAGCGTGGCCGCGGCGTCCTTCTCGGACACGTCGAGGTAGTGCCGCAGCACCACGCACTGACGCTCGCGGCGCGGGAGCCCCTGCAGGGCGCTGGCCAGGTCGAGGGCCAGGTCCACGCGATGCTCCGGCCCGGGGGCGGCGCGCAGCGCCGACTCCGGGACGCTGTCGGTGAGTGTCTCCCGGCGACCCTTGCGCCATCGGTCGGTGTGGAGGTTGACCAGGACCCGCCGGGCGTAGGCCGTCGGGTTGTCTCCCCGGGTCCGCCGCCAGTTGGCATAGACCCGGGCCAGGGCCTCCTGCACGAGCTCCTCGGCGACGTGCGGGTCGCCGCTGAGCATCCACGCCGAGGTGAGCAGGCGGGGGGAGACGCCACGGACGAAGTCCGTGAACTCCTCCTCGTGCGCCTTCTTCATCTCACCTCGGTCCTCATGGGTCCGTCCCGGACGGCCGGACCCATCCTCTCAACGGGACGGGGTGGCGAAAGGTTGAGTGGGCTCTCGGCGCTCGCCCACGTCAGCTGACGGGCTACTCCTGGCCGGCGGTGACCCGCACCGCCTGCGCCACGACGTCGACCAGCTGCCCGGTGCGCTCCAGCGTGAGGCGCTGCAGGTCGGCACCGGTCCCGTCCTGGCGGATCACCCCCAGCGCCGACTCGACCCGCGGCAGGTCGCCCGCGGACTCCAGGGCGGGTCGCACCCAGACGAGGAGGTCGTCCACCACCTCCCACGCCGGGCGGGGGCGCGAGGTCAGGGGATCCAGCAGGTCCTCCTTCAGCCCGTGACGGCTGGCCTGGAAGCTCGCCAGGCGGATCAAGGTCGAGGGCACCTGCGGGGCGGGCGTGCCGGCGGCCCACTTGGCGGCGGCCGTCTCGACCAGCGCGCGCGAGAGCGCGGCGATCAGCACGGTGTCCTCCACCCGTGTGCAGACGTCGGCGGTGCGCAGCTCCACGGTCGGGTAGTGGTGCGAGAGGCGCGCGTCGGAGTAGATCATGCCCTTGTCCAGGAGCACCCCGGTGGCCGTCATGTCCTGCACCAGGGCGTGGTAGACCTCCGGCGACCCGAAGAGATCGGTGGGCCCGCTGGACGGCCAGCGGGTCATCATCTGGTTGCGCCAGCTCTGGAAGCCGGCGTCCTCGCCGTGGGCGAAGGGCGAGTTGGCGCTGAGGGCCAGCAGCACCGGGAGCCAGACCCGCACCCGGTCCACCACGCCGACACCCTCCTCGTCGGAGTCGATGGCGACGTGCACGTGCAACCCGCAGCTGAGGTGCTGCCGGGCGAGGAGCTGATAGTGCTCCCGGATCCAGGCATAGCGTTCCCCGGCGGCGGGGGACGGCCCGGACGGGAGCGGGGAGGTGGCGATGGCCGCGACGCGGCAGTGCGCGGCCCGCGCCGCCTCGGCGGCCTCGCCCCGCCAGTAGCGCACCTGCTCCTCCAGCTCGGCCAGGTCCCGCGAGGGTGCCGTCTGGGTCTCCACCTGCTCCCGCTGCAGCTCACCCTCCAGCGCGCCCTCGACCACCGCGGGCGCCATCCCCGGGTCCTGCAGGGCCGAGCGCAGCACCAGCTGCCCCTGCACCGACTGGGCACGCCCGTCCTGCATGTCCACGAGGAGCATCTCCTCCTCCACTCCGACCGTCCTCATCGCCTCAGTCTCAGGCACCGGCGAGGACGGCGCTCGCCCGGCCGGTGCCTAGCCCTGGCGCCCCACGAAGCCGGACTCGTAGGCCAGGACGACGACCTGCACCCGGTCGCGGAGCGCGAGCTTGCCGAGGATGTGGCTGACGTGCGCCTTGACCGTCGTCTCACCCAGGAAGAGCTCCCCGCCGATCTCGGCGTTGGACAGGCCGCGCGCGATGCCGGCCACGACGTCGAGCTCACGCTCGGTCAGTGACTCGAGCGCCTGGGGCACCCCGTCGCTGGGGGGAGGAGTCCGCACGTAGGCCTCGACCAGCCGCCGGGTGACCTCTGGGGAGAACAGCAGTTCTCCCTCGTGGACGTCGCGCACCGCCCGCACGATCTCCTCGGGCTGTGCCGACTTGAGCAGGAACCCGGCGGCCCCGGCGCGGAGCGCGCCGTAGAGGTACTCGTCGAGGTCGAACATGGTCAGCATGAGGACCTTGGCTCGCACGCCCCCGGACACGATGCGGCGCACCCCCTCGATGCCGTCCACCGTGGGCATCTGGATGTCCATGAGCACGATGTCCGCGTCGAGGGCCTGCGCCATGCGTGCGGCCTGGGCGCCGTCCGAGGCCTCCCCCACGACGGCGAAGTCGTCCTCGGCCGACAGGACCGATCGGAGGCCGGCCCGCAGGAGCGCCTGGTCGTCGGCGAGCACGATGCGGATCATGGGATGACCACCGGGTCGGCGGGGGAGTATGCCGGGAAGCTGGCTCGCAGCGCGTAGGTGTCGCCCTCGGCGCTGGTCGTCAGGCTGCCACCGCGCTCGGTGAGTAGCTCCTGGAGTCCGCGCAGCCCGAGGCCCAGCCCGATGGAGGAGGTCACGCGGACATCCTGCCCCGGATCCTGGCGCGGCGGGCTGTTGCTGACCGTGACGTCGATCCGTGTCGGGCTGACGGTCACCTCCAGCGTCACCTCGCTGCCGGGCGCGTGGCGCACCGCGTTGGCCAGACCCTCCCGGACCACGCGCAGCAGCAGCACCACGTCCAACGGGGACGGGTCCGCCCGGAGGTCGAGCGTCGTGCTGACGTGTGCGCCTCCCCGGCGGGCGCCGGTGACCAGCGGGGCGACGGCCTCGGCGACGTCGACCCGCCCGTCGGCGCCGGTCGCGGCCTCGGTGAGCGTGCGGGGAGCCGGGGGCGCCGACGACCTGAGGGCGTGCAGCTCCCGGGCCGACTCCCGGCCGATGTCGGCGATCGCGTCGAGGGCCGCCCGGGCCGCCTCGGGGTCGCGGGTGCGCAGCACACGGGCCGCATTGGCCTGCATCATCATGGTGCCGACCGCGTGGCTGGCCGCGTCGTGCAGCTCGCGGGCCAGGTTCAGGCGCTCCCGTGAGACCGCGGCCTGCTCGGCCGTCTCGATCTCCGCCTGACGGCTCAACGCCCGCGCGCGGTGCTCGATCTCCGCCGCGTGGTGCCCCGCCCAGACGGCCGCCACCCCGTAGGGCAGGACGTGCAGACTGATCTGGATCCACAGGTAGTCCCGGGTGTCCGCCCAGACCAACGACCAGGTGGCGACACTGAAGACGAGCCATGCCGCGGTCGTCAGCCGGTCGCCCGAGCGGCCCGCCGACCAGGAGAGCCCCACGCCGATGACGGCCAGCCAGATCGCGTCGCGAGCCACGTCGATGGTCCCCGTCAGGTTCACCACCACCAGGATCGCTGCGGCCGTCAACTGGGCAGTGATCGGGAGCCGGTTCCGCAGGGCCAGCGCGACCCCGAGCGGGACGATCGCCAGCACGACGAAGCGGGCCGGAGGCAGCACCGCCCTCTCCACGCCCCCGAGGGCCTGCCAGGTCAGGGGGGCCAGTGCGACGACCGCCAGCAGCCAGAGCGAGGGCCAGATGTCCTGCGCGACCCGGCGCCACCCCCACGTGGTGGACTCAGGGGGCGTGGTGCCCTGCCCCGACCCCGGGTCATGGGGTGCCGGCGAGTCATCGTCCCGCAACACCTCGACGAGCGCCCGCAGTCGGCCGGTGGCCTGCTCCCCGTCATGGTGGATCGACCCGATCGCGTCGATCTCGAGACCCTCCCGGCTGTCCTGCGCCGTGCGCGTCATGTGCTGCACGAACTCACCGACCGCGTCGAAGGCGGCCGATGCCACCTCCTCGCGCTCGGCCTCCGCCGCCACCTGGGCCCGCAGGGTCGGGTCCACGAGCGAGAGCCGCGCCGCGTCCGCGGCGGCCTGTCGGCGCCTCACGTCACGGGAGCGCACCTGTGCGCTGAACCACCACGGCACCATCAGCAACGGCATCCCGAAGACCAGGCTCGGCAGCTCCCAGCGCCCGAAGTATGCCGTGACCGTCAGCATGAAGGGCACCGCCCAGACACCCCACAGCACCGGTGTCCGATACCCCACGACGAGCCCCGCCACGGACAGCGGGCCCAACAGCGCCGGGGTCGCGGCCCCGATGCCGGCGATCGTGGCATCCTGCGGCGCCACGCCCATCACGCCGAGCGCGGACAGCGCAGCGGTCGTGAGCAGGACCCCGGGTAGCGGGTGCTGGGTGGTGACCCACGCGATGACCCCAAAGCACAGTGCCAGGCCGAAGCAGCGCAGCGGCTGCGACGGCCAGGCCACCGACAGGACCCCCCAGACCCAGACATAGCTCGCGGCGGTCAGCCACCACGAGGCCCGGATCGACAGACTCTGCATGATCGGAAGCGTAATCAGGCGGCGTCGTGCGCAGCACCGTCCTGGGATGGTGACCCCTCATCCCTACGGCGGTCCCGCCTCCGGCCCTGGTCAGACACGACCCACGTGACGTGCGGGAGGGTCATAGGGTGACCTCAACCTCATGACCGAAGATTCGGAGGGGACATGGAAGTCCAGTGGTGGAGCGTCCTGCCGTTCGCCGCGATGCTCGGCACCATCGCGTTGGCCCCTCTCATCCCAGCCACCGCACACTGGTGGGAGAAGCAGCGCGTCCAGCTGCTGGTCGCGCTCGTCCTGGGCGTGCCGGTGGCGCTGTGGTTCATCCTCGGCGGGGACACCAGCGCCGTCGTGCACGCGCTCTTTGAGTACGCCCAGTTCATCACCCTGCTGCTCGGCCTCTTCGTCGTCTCCGGCGGCATCTTCCTCAAGGGGGACATCGAGGCGACACCGCGCAACAACACCCTCTTCCTGGCCTTCGGCGGCCTCATCGCCTCCTTCATCGGCACCACGGGCGCGGCGATGTTGCTCATCCGACCGCTGTTGAACACCAACGCCGAGCGCAAGTTCCGCGTCCACACCGTCGTGTTCACGATCTTCATCGTGGCCAACTGCGGCGGACTGCTCACCCCGCTGGGTGACCCACCGCTCTTCCTGGGCATGCTTCGCGGCGTCCCGTTCACGTGGACCTTCACCCTGTGGCCGATGTGGCTGTTCGTCAACCTCCTGCTGCTGGCGACCTACTACGCGCTGGACCGCCGGTACCACGCCAAGGAGCGGCCCGAGGACCTGACCCTGGACCGGACCACCGTCACCAAGCTGGGCGTCAAGGGCAAGGTGAACTTCATCTACCTGGCAGCCATCGTCGCCGCCGTCGCCCTCGCCCCCTCGCTCGACCTGCACGCCGTCGAGACCGGCACCGCCAGCCTCGGGGACTGGATCCCCTGGCGCGAGGTCATCATCCTCGGTGCGGCCGCCATCTCCTACTTCACCGGCGACAAGGTGGCTCGCTTCGAGGACAACAAGTTCACCTGGGGACCGATCCTGGAGGTGGCGGCCATCTTCATCGGCATCTTCCTGACGATGATCCCTGCCCTGAAGTACCTGTCCCAGCTGGCGCCGAGCCTCCCACTCAACGAGGTGACCTTCTTCATCTTCACCGGTGGCCTCTCCTCGGTGCTGGACAACGCCCCGACCTACGTGACGTTCTTCGAGATGGCCCGCGAGCTCGGCGGTGAACCAGCGGTCGCCGGGGTCTATGAGCCCTATCTCGTGGCGATCAGCCTGGGTGCCGTGTTCTGCGGCGCGATCACCTACATCGGCAACGGCCCCAACTTTATGGTCAAGGCCGTGGCCGACAGCGCGGGTGTGACCATGCCGAGCTTCGGCGGCTACGTCGTGCAGGCCTTCGTCTACCTGGTCCCGACGCTGGTCGCCATGGTCCTGGTCTTCATCGCGCCGGGGCTGTGGACCACCCTGGCCGGCATCGCCCTGGCTGTGATCCTGCTGGGCCGTGCGCTGCTGACGGCTCGCACCCACCAGCAGGGTGCGCTGCCCACCGCCTCACCGTCGGACTGAGCCACGACGGGGAGGAGATCCTCTCCACGTTCCCGACCGATGAGACGGGAGGCTGGCGGACTGCTCCTCAGCCCGCAGCCGTGGCCTGCACCTCGCGAGCCACGTCATGCTGCGCCAGGTCGAAGGCCACCGAGTCTGTGACCGACCGCGGGACGAGCCCGAAGGTCTGCTGCGCGGCATCCGAGTCCAGGATGAAGGGCCGGGTGAACTGGTGGCGTGTCTCACGCAGCTCGCGCAGCGTCGGCACCACGAGCCCACCGGTCCACAGGACCGGCCACGGCACCTCGCGGACCCGGTGCGGCACGCCGAGCTGCTCGGCCGCCACGGCGGTCAGCTGACGCAGGGTGAGGGGCTCGGCGCTGGGCACGTGCCACGCCCGACCCCAGGCGCGCTCGTCGCCGGCACCCGTGGCGAGCAGGGCCGCGACGTCACGCACGTCGGTCCAGGTGCGCAGAACGTCCAGCGGCGCCGGTGACCACGCGGTCGCCCGCTTCGCGAGCCGTGGCGTCATCATGCCGAGCAGCGAGCTGCCGCCGAGGTAGTCGCTGCCCCGCACCTCGAAGGCACGCACCCGGCCCGCCTCGTGCGCGGCCACGGCCTCGGCCCACATCGCCGCGCGCACCCGGCCCTTGGTCCCGGTGGCCGCGAGCGGGGTGGCCTCGGTCATCGGTGCGGACACCTCGCCATACCCATAGAGATTGCTCGTCGTCGCGAGCACCGCCCCGTGCCGCTCCGCCGCGCCGAGCAGCGCGCTGGCGATCGGCGGCCAGTCCGTGGCCCAGCGGTGATAGGCCGGGTTCACGCAGTTGTAGATCACCTCGGCCCCCTCGGTGACCGCGAGCACGCGGTCGGCGTCGGAAGCATCGGCGGCGACCGGCTCGGTCCCGGCGAGCCCCGACCCGCTGCGGGTCACGACCCGCACGCTCTCACCGCGATCCACCAGGAGCCGCGCGAGCGCGCTCCCCACCGGTCCGGCACCGAAGATGACGTGCTTGCCCATCATGTCCTCTATTTCGTGAGCACTGCTCTCTCATTTGAGTATGACGCCACTCAAGAGCAAATGCAAGAGCACCGCTCTCATCCCCGGTGTTCTTCACGCCGACTGCAGTCGGCTCGATGAACGCGAGGGCGCTCGAAGAGGTGGCCAGATGCGACCGGTAGAGGACAGCTGGGGCCAGTGAGTGCATCCGAGCGTGAAGCGGGGCGGCACAGCACTGCCGTTCCCACGGGGCTCGCTCGCGGAGGGGGTCAGGCCGGGTCGGGCTCGGGCTCCGGCTCGGCGTGCAGCGCCGCCATCTCGGCCTCCATGACGGTCTCCTCGTCCGCGTCGAGTCGGACGTGCGCCAGCAGGCTGTGCAGGACCCGGATGGCGGCGGCGAGCCGCTCCCCCCAGGTCGACAGATAGCTGAACTGCCACCACCAGAGGGCCTCCTGGCAGCGACCGGCCTCGTAGTGGTGCAGCCCGTGGGCCAGGTCCGAGGCCACCTGCGTCAGGTCGTCGGAGACCAGGCCGCGGACCACCTCGCCCGACAGGACGGGGTCCTCGACCTCGACATACTCATCCACCCCGGCGAGCAGGTCGTGCAGGCCGTTGCGGACCCCCTCGAGGTTGGCATCGGGACCGGTGTCGGCCTCGAACTGCTCGCGGGGCACCACGTCGACCATCGCCCCCAACCGGGCGCCTACCGCGTGCAGCTGGGTGCTGGCCAGCAGGAGCAGCGGCAGGGCGGTGTCGGGCTGACCTCCGGAGGCGAGCTCGCGCAGCGTGATGAGGAAGGTGCTGGCCTCCCGTGCGGTCTCCGCCGCGAGCTCGGTCAGCTGTCGATCCATCGACTCACTCATCACGCCTCCCCGGATGCGCTGTCAGCGGGTCACGCCTCGATCAGCCTACGCCCTTCGAACGCCCTGCCCAGGGTGACTTCGTCGGCATACTCCAGGTCCCCGCCCACCGGCAGACCGGAGGCGAGCCGGCTGACCCGCAGCCCCAGGGTCACCAGCGTCCGGGCCAGGAACGCGGCGGTCGCCTCGCCCTCCAGGTTGGGGTCGGTGGCGATGATCACCTCGGTGACCGTGCCGTCGGTCAGGCGCGTCATCAGCTCGCGGATCCGCAGGTCACCCGGGCCGATCCCGTCCATCGGGCTGAGGGCTCCCCCGAGCACGTGATAGAGCCCGCGGAACTCGCGGGTGCGCTCGATGGCGACCACGTCCTTGGGCTCCTCGACCACGCAGATCAACGTCTGGTCGCGGCGCGGGTCGGCGCAGATGCGGCAGCGCTCGGACTCGGCGACGTTGCCGCAGAGCTCACAGAAGCGCACCTTGTCCTTCACCTCGGTCAGCGCCGCGACGAGCCGGGTGACGTCGTCGGGGTCGGCCGCCAGCAGGTGGAACGCGATCCGTTGCGCGCTCTTGGGCCCGATGCCGGGAAGCCGGCCGAGCTCGTCGATCAGGTCCTGGACCACACCTTCATACACAGTGACCTGACTCTAGGCGCTCCGGCTGGGAATCCCGCCAGGCGCACCCGTCGGTGAGTATGCCGAGCACGTCACCTTCCGTGCGTCACCATCCTCAGGTGAGTATGCCGAGCAGCTCACCTGCCGTGTCGGCCACGGCCGAGGGCCGGGCAGCCGTCAGGTCACCCGGTGCGCCGGCACCCCAGGTGACCCCGACGGCGCGCATCCCGGCGGCCCGCGCGGCCAGGATGTCCACGACGGCTTCGCCCACGTAGGCGCAGTCGGTCGGCTCGACGCCCAGCGTCGCCGCGGCGTGGAGCAGCGGGTCCGGGTGCGGCTTGTGACGGTCCGTGGCCTCCAGGCCGATGACGGCCGCGAAGTCGTGGTCCAGCCCTACGGCGGCCAGGCCACGGCGCACGGTTGCGCCGAACTTGGAGGAGACCACGGCGATGCGGGATCCGGCTGCCTCGAGTCCGTCGAGGACCTCGGGGATGCCGTCCACGGCACGGATCAGCTCGTCGTGGTGGGCCAGGTTCCAGTCCCGGTAGGTCTGGACCATGGCCTCGGCCTGCCCGGGATAACGCTCGGAGAAGGTGTCGATCAGCGTGCGGCCGATCCAGGAGCGGGCCTCCTGCTCGCCGACCTCCACGCCGAGGTGGTGGCTGACGGTGTGCTGGAACGACGCGACGATCAGCGGGATGGTGTCGGCCAGGGTGCCGTCGAAGTCGAACAGCACCACTGGGTGTTGGGGCGCGGCGGTCTTGCGGCCGGGCGCTCCGGTGATGCGGTCGGGCGCTCCGGTCATGCGGTCGGGTGCTCCGGTCATGCGGTGGGCTGCTCGGGGGCGCGCTCGTTGTACTTCCCGGCGAGCTCCTGGCCGGACATCGCGTGGATCGCCGCCATGATCTCGTCGGTCGCCTCCCGGCGGGCACGTCCTGCCGGGACGCCCTCGAACCGCCCCGTGAAGTCGATCGGCTCGCCGAACTCCACGCGGAACCTGACGACCCTGGGGATCCGCGAGCCGACGGGCTGCAGCTTGTCCGTGCCGGTGAGGGCCACCGGCACCACGGGGCACCCGGCGGTCAGCGCCAGCCAGGCGACGCCGGTGCGGCCGCGGTAGAGGCGCCCGTCCCGGGAACGGGTGCCCTCGGGATAGATCCCGAACGCGCCCCCCTCCTGCAGGTGTGTCAGCGCCAGGTCGAGGGACAGCTGCGCCGCGCGGGTGTCTTCGCGGTTGACGGGGATGCTGCCGATCGCGGTGAAGAAGTTCCGGCTGATCAGCCCCTTGACGCCCTTGCCGGTCCAGTAGTCGTCCTTGGCCAGGAAGGACACCTGCCGCGGAGCGGTCAACGGGATGACCAGGCTGTCGGCGAACGACAGGTGGTTGCTCGCCAGGATGACCGCGCCGTCGGAGGGCACGTTCTCGGTGCCGATCACCTCGGGTCGGTAGATCGCGAGCGCGGTCGGCCGCACCACAACGCGAAGTGCGCGATAGAGCATGTGGCCTCCAGCGGGCGCTCGAACCGGTCAGTGCGTCGGGTCGTCCTCGACAGCGATCACGGTACCGCCGAGGACGCTCTCGATCACCGGCAGTCCCACGGCCCCGGAGCTCTCCAGGTCCTCGTCGTCGTCGCGGGGGACGTCACCACCCGGCTGGGGGGCCGGCTTCGGGGCGGACGCGGGAGCCGGCGTGGAACGTGACTCGGCGGGAGTGGGGCTCGGCTGGCCGGGCGTGGGGCTCGGCTCGGCGGGCGTGGGGCTCGGCCCGGCGGGACCCGGGCTCGGCCCGGCGGCGGTGGTGCTCTGCCCAGCGGCACCCGGGTCAGGTTTCGCGTGTGGCTCCGCGCTCCCCCGTGCGGGCGTCGGATGCGGGTCGGCGGTCTCCGCCGCCGGGGTCGGCCGCGGCGCGGCGTTGTCCGGGACTGTCTCGGTCGCCCAGGTGGGCGGGGCCTCGCGAGCGCTCTCTGCCCACTCCTGCGCTGGAGGCGCACCCGCCGGTGCGTTCCGACCGCTCTGGCTGCCACCGCGGGGGCCGCCAACGGCCCCGAGCTGCTCGGCCGCACTCGGCTCGTCCGGCGTGGTCGAGGTGGGCGGAGCGCCCGTGCGGGGCGGCGCACTCACGCCGGGGCCGGGACCGCGCGAGGGCGGCGGGGCGGATCCGCCGGGCCCACCGCCTCCGGGAGCCACCCCGCCCTCGACGCGGGCATCGAGTCCGATCGCGTCGATGAGGGCCTGCCGCACGACCTCGGCGTGCACCCCCTGGTTGAAGGTGGACGCCAGGCCCTCGCTGCTCAGGCCGAGCAGCACCCGCCGACCGTCGAAGTCCAGCACCGTGCTGTTGACGGAGACCAGCGTCCAGGTGACCCGCCGGATCTCCTTGACCTTGTCGAGGATCTCGGGCCAGGAGCGGCGCACGGCGTCGGTGTCCAGCGACCCGGGGGCACCAGCCGGCTCCGGTGGCTGCGTCTCCTCCGCCGGGACCGGCTGCTCGGCGACCGGCTGCTCGCGCCGGACCTCCTGCGGCCCTCCGGTCGGCGCGGCCTGCTCCCGCGGCGCCGGAGCGGGAGCCCCGGCGCTGCGCGGCTCCTCCTGGGTGGGAGGAGGCTGCTGGGTCGGGCGACCCTGCCGCGGCGAGGGCGCGGGCCGGGCGGGTGCGCCGGGATCACCTGCCGGAGGCCCGTCCTGGGACCGGGCAGCGGGAGCCGCTTCCGGAGGCACCTGCTGAGCAGGAGGCGCCTCCTGAGCCGGAGGCGCCGACGCCGCGGCAGCCGGGCGGTGCGCCGCAGGGGCGGATTCGGCTGCGGCCGGGCCCGCGGCAAGCCGACGCTCGATGCGGTCCAGGCGCGCGGCATACCCCTCCTCGCCGGCGGCCGACGGCAGCAGCAGGCGGGCGCAGATCAACTCAAGGTGGAGTCGGTAGGACACCGCACCGGTCATCTCCGAGAGCCCCCGCGAGACGACGTCGGCGCACCGGGTCAGGGTGCTCGGGCCGTAGACCGACGCCTGCTGGCGCAGCCGCTCGACCTGGTCCTCCGGCATGCCGCGGAGCAGCCCGCCCGCGCGGTCGCCGACGGCGGAGACGACGATGAGGTCGCGGTAGCGCTCGAGCAGGTCCTCCACGAAGCGGCGCGGGTCGTGGCCGGACTCCATGACCCGGTCGACCTGGCGGAACACCGCGGCCGCGTCCTGGGCAGCGACCGCATCCACGACGGAGTCGAGCAGCTCGACGTCGGTGAACCCGAGCAGCGCCGCGGCCCCGTCATAGGTCAGGCCCCGGTCGTCGGCGCCGGAGATCAGCTGGTCGAGGACGGACAGGGAGTCACGGACCGACCCGCCTCCGGCGCGCGTCACGAAGGACAGCACCCCTGGCTCCAGGGTCACGCCCTCCGCGGCGCACAGCTCCTCGAGGTAGCCGGCCAGCCGCTGCGGCGGCACGAGGTGGAAGGGGTAGTGGTGGGTCCGTGACCGGATGGTGGAGAGCACCTTGTCCGGCTCGGTCGTCGCGAAGATGAACTTCACGTGCTCCGGCGGCTCCTCGACCACCTTGAGCAGCGCGTTGAAGCCGTGCGAGGTCACCATGTGTGCCTCGTCGATGATGTAGACCTTGTAGCGCGACTGCGCCGGCCCGAACGCCGCCCGCTCGCGCAGGTCGCGCGCGTCGTCCACGCCGCCGTGGCTCGCCGCGTCGATCTCGATGACGTCGACCGACCCGGGGCCCCCGCGGGCCAGCGCCACGCACGACTCGCACTCCCCGCACGGGTCGGGCGTCGGGCCCTGCTCGCAGTTGAGGCAGCGCGCCAGGATGCGCGCGCTGGTGGTCTTGCCGCACCCCCGTGGCCCGCTGAACAGGTAGGCGTGGTTGACCCGGCCGGAGCGCAGCGCCTGCATCAGCGGCCCGGTCACGTGCTCCTGCCCGATGACGTCGGCGAAGGTCTCGGGTCGGTAGCGGCGGTACAGCGCGGTGCTCACGAAGAAGACCCTAGTCGCCGCCCCCGACGCCGACCGCCCTCACCCACAGCCTGTGGATCACCCCACCTGCAGCACGGTCATCCGGTGCGCAGCCCGGGTCAGCACGACATACAGCACCCGCGGCCCGCCCGGGGACTCCTCGATGATCGCCTCCGGGTCGACCACCACCGTGGCGTCCCACTCCAGCCCCTTGGACGACAGCGGGTCGATGAGCACCACCCGGCCGTCGTAGCGGCTCGTCACGCCGGTCAGGTCCCCCCACCAGCGCTGCGGCGCGATGACGGCGATCGAGCCACCGACCTGGTCGGCCAGGTCCTCGACGGCCCGTTCGACCGCCTCCGACACCGCCGACCCCTCGGCGGGCACAGCAACCTCGACCGGCTCGATCCCGGTCTCGCGCACCGCCTGCGGGATGTCCGCATCGGGGACGTGCTGGCGGATCAGACGCTCGGCATACTCGAAGATCTCCCGCGCGTTGCGGTAGTTGGTGTCCATGTGGAACCCGCGCCGCACCGAGCTGCCGAAGGCCTCCTCGCGGGCGGCGAGCGACTCCTGCGGGTCCGGCCACGAGCTCTGCGCGGCGTCGCCGACGACCGTCCAGGAGGCCCAGCGGCCCCGCCGCCCCAGCATCCGCCACTGCATGGGCGACAGGTCCTGCGCCTCGTCGACCAGCACGTGGGCATACTCGTCGGCGGGGGTCACGCGGCCGGCCATCAGGCGGTCCCGTGGGTCGCTGGACACACGCGTCCCGGCACCCCCGGACTCCTGGCCCGGAGCGACCGAGGTGTCCCGGTCCAGGCCGACCCGCAGGGCCGACATGCCGTACTGCGAGGCGTCGTCCAGCTCCTCGATCTCGTAGAACCCGCGCTCCTCGGACGGCAGGTCGACCATGGGGCCGAGGCGGGAGGCCAGCTCGTCGATCAGGGCCACGTCGGCCACCGACCACGTGCCGGTCTCCAGGGCTGTCTGCAGGGACGCGGAGAGTATGTCGGAGCTCCCGGCACCGAGGACGTCTCCCGCGAGGCGGTGGGCCAGGTCGGTGTCGGTGAGCCAGAGCAGCACCTCGCGGGGGTCGACCGGGCGCCACCACTCCCGCAGGAAGGTCTCGACGTCGGTGGAGTCGCTGAACTTGTCGAGGAACTCCTCGCGGTCCCCCTCCCGGACCTGGGCCCACGCTGCCTCGCCGAGCTCGCGCAGCGCGATGTCATAGGAGTTGTTGCGCTGGTGGTGCCGCAGCACTGCCCTGCGGACCCGGTTGAGGGCGGGCTTCTCCAGGCGGACGGCGTGTCCGGCCACGAAGGCACGGAACAGCTCCGGCGTCCCCGGGATCGGCTCGCGGACCAGGCGGGTGAGCACCTGACGGATCCGCAGGCTCCCCTTGAGTGCGGCGGCCTCGGGCGGGTCGATCCGGGTGGCCGTGATGCCGCCCACCAGGTCACCGACCGAGCGCAGCACGACCGAGTCCTCGCCGAGGCCGGGCAGCACCCGCTCGATGTAGGCGGTGTAGGCCGCGGACGGCCCGACGACGAGGACTCCGCCGGACTCGAAGCGGCGTCGGTCGGAGTAGAGCAGGTAGGCCGCGCGGTGCAGCGCCACCACCGTCTTGCCGGTGCCCGGTCCCCCGGTGATCTCGGTGACCCCCCGGGCGGTGGCCCGGATCGCCTCGTCCTGGTGCTGCTGGATCGTCGCGACGATGTCTCGCATGCGCTGACCGCGGGAGCGCGTCAGCGCGGCGATGAGGGCGCCGTCGCCGACCACGACCAGGTCCTCGGGCGCCTCGGCGACCATGAGGTCGTCCTCGACCCCGATGACGAGCTCACCCTGGCAGCGCAGCACGCGGCGGCGCAGGACCCCCTGCGGGTCCACGGGGGTGGCGCGGTAGAACGGGGCCGCGGCCGGTGCGCGCCAGTCGATGACCAGCGGCTCGTAGTCGTCGTCACGCACCCCGAGCCGGCCGATGTAACGGACCTCCCGGTCCTGCGGTGCGCCCTCGGCCGCGTGGTCCAGGTCGAGCCGCCCGAAGACCAGGCCCTCGTGCTGGTTCTGCAGGGACGCCGTGCGGCGGGAGGCTGAGTAGACCAGCGCGTCGCGCTCGAACAGGCCGGCGAGCTCCTCCTCGCGGGGGTCGCCGGTGCCGCGACGGTCGGTCTGGCCGCGCGACATCCCCTCGGCGTGCACGAGCTGCGCGCGGTCCACGGCCTTGGCCAGCTCGGTGTAGACCCGGTCGACGTGTTCCTGCTCGATGGCGATCTCACGTGCGACGACGTCCTCGGCCGCTTCACTCACCTGGGTTCCATCCCCTCCACCCGACGGCATCGGTCACGGGCGTTGCTCCGTCAACGGGTCGGACTAGCCTACCGGTCCCGGCGCCGGATCATGGTGCCCGCCGGCTGGACCGGTCGGCATACTCCATCAGCCGCGGGGTCGGGGCGACGGCTCATGGTCGGTCAGCAGCTGCACCCCGCCTGAGATCGGCATCTACAGCGTGGGGCGTCCCCCGGCCCGTCTCAGATCCAGTCCCGACGGGCCGCCTGCACGCCCGCCTGGAAGCGGGTGGCCGCGCCCAGTCCGCGCATCAGGATCGCCACCCGCCTCTCGACGGTGCGGGTCGAGACCGACAGGCTCCGCGCGATCTGCTGGTCCGTCGCGCCGGTCGCGAGCAGACTCAGGACGCGCCGGTCCCGTTCCAGCAGCGGTGGCTGGTCCGTGCCGTCCACAGTGCGCGCGGACGTGGACCCCAGCGGGGTGGACAGGTCGAAGGCCGACTGGAAGAGCGCCCCCAGGGCCGCGACCGGTGCGGGACGGCGCGTCACGAAGGACCCGTCGGCGCGCGCGTCGTGGCGGGACAGGTCCACCAGGGCGGCGCTGTCGTCCACCACGAGCCCGCTGAACGGGAGCCCGTCACCCACCGCGATGCGCTGACCGGAGCCGGCCAGCGCCTCCAACCGGCCCAGCAGGCCGTCGTGCGCAAAGAGCGCGACGTCCACCACCAGGCTGATGGCTGAGGAGGGCACCTTCGGTCGTGAGATCGGTCGATCCTGCTCGAGCAGCAGCCGCAACGCCGCCGGCGAGGCGTCCATGAACGCCCGGATGTGGTGCTCGGCCGTGGCTGTCAGGGAGTATGTCGCCAGGACCACCTGGTCGACAGAGCGCAGCATGTCGACGCCGGCGTAGTGGGGCTCCCCCGGGTCGTTGCGCGATGCCCGCCAGAGCGCCCCGAGCTCGTTGGCGGTGCTGCGGGTGGACCTGGCCCGCGCCTCCAGCTCCGCCGCCCGCCGGGGCATGGCGGTCTCGGGCGGGACGATGTCCCACACGCCCTCACTGTGCCGCGTGATCAGCCCCCGCCCCTCCAGGAACATCGCGGCCCGGGTGACGTCGTCGGGATGCAGCCCCGACTCGACCAGGGCCCCGCGGGTGGGTCGCCCGAGTCGGAGCATGGTCAGGTAGAGCGAGGAGAGGAAGTCCTCGAACTGCGGGTCGGTGAGGTCATCGAGTCGATCCATCGTTCTCTCGCAGTCAGGGGGCCGGGCCGGAACCCCCGCAGTCAGGGAAACCGGGGTGTCGGATTACCGCCATTGACTATAAACCGTCATCGCTGGGCGTGACATCTGTCAGTGGACGTGCCACAGTTAGCGAACCGGCCTAGCCGGAGTGGGGATCGTGAGTGTCGGTTGTTATTCCCCCCCGAAGCAACCAGACCCTGCCTCACAGCGTGGCCCACCTGGGAGATGACCCCCCCTGCCTCCCAGGTGGGACCACGCGCCCCCATCAGTCGCACGCATGCCGTGCCTCCATCACGTCCACCTGGACCTCCATCACCCCGACCACCATCACCCCGACGGCTGGCACGGGGGACGAGAGGGCCTCCGTAGGTCCCTCGCAGGTGCGCCGTCCCACCCCCAAGCCACCCGCACCCCGACCGTGGGTCCGCACATCGGGTCCACTCCCGTGTGGGAAAAGAGCCAGCGCGTGGGATTTGGTCCCCCAGAGGGCTCAAAAGCCACGCACTGGAACAAACCCCACACGCGCTGCGCCTCAGGTCGCGGGCGAACTGCACGCCACGGGTGCACGTCTCGGGTCCACTCCCGTGTGGGAAAAGTGCCCGCGTGTGGGATTTGGTCCCCCATAGGGCTCAAAAGCCACACACTGGAACAAATCCCACACGCGCGGCGGGCCGGGACGTGCCCGGGCGCCGCGTAGCGCAGCGCCGGGGGTGGCAGCTGTCTGGTTGCGGCGGCGTGCGATGGAGCGGAGGCATCACCCGGCCCCGAGACACCATCTCGACCGTGCCTGGCTTAGTGTCTTACCGTGAGGGTTCTCGTCATAGGCTCCGGCGCGCGCGAGCACGCCATCGTCCGCGCACTGGCTGCCGACCCGACCGTCGATGCCGTCCTGGCCGCACCGGGCAACCCCGGCATCGACCTCGTCGCGCAGTGTCTGCCCGACTGCGGCCCCGTCACCGACCCAGCCGCGATGTCCGCGCTGGCCGAGCAGGTCGGTGCCGACCTCGTCGTCATCGGCCCGGAGGCCCCGCTGGTCGCCGGCGTCGCCGACGCGATCCGGGCGCGGGGGATCGCCTGCTTCGGCCCGAGCGCGGCGGCCGCGCAGCTGGAGGGCAGCAAGGCCTTCGCCAAGGAGGTCATGGCCGCCGCCGGCGTGCCGACCGCCTTCGCCCACATCTGCACCACCGAGGACGAGATCGTCAGCGCCCTGGACTCCACCGGCGCCCCCTACGTCGTCAAGGACGACGGGCTGGCCGCCGGCAAGGGTGTCGTGGTGACGCAGGACCGCGACGAGGCCCTCGCGCACGGGCTGGCCTGCCTGGCCAAGGAGGACGGGCGCGTCGTGGTCGAGGAGTTCCTCGACGGGCCCGAGATCTCGCTGTTCTGCCTCAGCGACGGCACCGAGGTGCGGGCCCTGGTCCCCGCCCAGGACTTCAAGCGCATCGGCGACAACGACACCGGCCCCAACACCGGCGGGATGGGGGCCTACAGCCCGCTGCCATGGGCACCCGACGACCTCGTCGAGCAGGTGCTGGACCGGATCGCCCGCCCGACGGTCGACGAGATGCGCCGCCGGGGCACGCCGTTCGCCGGCGTCCTCTACGTCGGGCTGGCCCTCACCTCCCGCGGCCTGCGGGTCGTGGAGTTCAACGCCCGCTTCGGAGACCCCGAGACCCAGGTCGTGCTGGCCCGGCTGCGCACCCCGCTGGGTCAGCTGCTCGACGCTGCCGCCAACGGTCGGCTGGCCGAGCTGCCCGACCTGAGCTGGCACGACGACGCCGCGGTCGCCGTGGTCCTCGCGTGCGAGGGCTACCCGCAGGCTCCGGTGACCGGTGCCGCCATCGCGGGACTCGAGGAATGCGGGGCGCTGGATCACGTGCAGGTCCTCCACGCCGGCACGCGGGACACCCCGGAGGGCGTGATCGCCTCCGGCGGCCGGGTCCTGTCGGTGGTCGGCACCGGACCCGACCTGGCGCGGGCGCGGGCCCGCGCCTACGCCGGTGTCCACAGCCTCCACTGCGAGGGCGCCCAGTTCCGCGGGGACATCGCCCGGGCCGCCGAGCAGGGCGACATCCGCATCCCGCTCCCGATCGAGCCCGGACCGGACGGGAAGGTGCTGGCATGACACGCGCAGGCGGCGTCGGCACGTCACGCGCAGCAGACGTCGGCACGACACACGCAGCAGGCACGGTGCCCTCGTGACCGAGCAGGACAGCACCGCGGGCCTCCCGGGAGAGCTGCCGGGCTACCTGCCGGTCTACTCCGGCAAGGTCCGCGAGCTCTTCGCGCCCATCTCGCCCGACACCGGCCTGGTGGACCAGTCGCGACTCCTCCTGGTGGCCTCTGACCGGATCTCCGCCTTCGACCACGTCATCGACACCCCGATCCCGGACAAGGGCGCGGTGCTCACCCAGCTCTCCCTCTGGTGGTTCGACCAGCTCGCGGACCTGGTCCCGCACCACGTCATCGACACCACGGTGCCGGACCGGGTGGCCGGCCGCGCCGTCATGGTGCGCCGGCTGCGGATGCTGCCCGTCGAGTGCATCGCCCGCGCCTACCTCACCGGGGGCGGCCTCAGCGAGTACCTCGCCACGGGCCACGTCAGCGGCGTCCCCCTCCCCGAGGGCCTGGAGGACGGGTCCCGGCTCCCGGAGCCGGTCTTCACCCCGACCACCAAGGCGCCCCCCGGTCAGCACGACGAGCCGATGACGTTCGAGGACGTCGAGGACGAGCTGGGCGCCGCCCTGGCGGCCCGCGTGCGTGACCTGACCCTCGGCATACTGGCCCGTGGCAACGAGATCGCCAGCGAGCGCGGCATCCTGATCGCCGACACCAAGGTGGAGTATGGCGTGGATCCGGTCTCCCTCGGCGTCCCGGACGACGAGGACGTGGACTGGGCCACGGTCGACCCCGACGACCTGCAGATCGTGCTAGCCGACGAGGTGCTCACGCCCGACAGCAGCCGGTTCTGGCGGGCCTCCGAGTGGGAGCCGGGGCGCCCGCAGACCTCCTACGACAAGCAGGTCCTGCGCGACTGGCTGCTGTCGGCCGACAGCGGGTGGGACCGCGCGGGCGGGCAGCCGCCGCCGGCACTGCCGGACGAGGTCGTCGCCCTGACCCGGGCCCGCTACGTCGAGGCCTACGAGACGCTCACGGGGGCGACCTTCACCGTGGCCGCCCAGCAGTCATCCCCCGCCCAGCAGTAACCCGAGGAGACCCTGCCCATGGCCGCGCCCGACCACGCGTTGACCACGTTCCCCGGCGGTGCCGCCCTCTCCGACTTCCGGGCCCGCGCGCTGCTGCGGCGGCTGCAGGCGGCGGTGCCGCGGGTGACCGAGGTGACCGCGGTCTTCACCCACTGGGTCGCCACGGACCAGGCCCTCGACCAGGCCGCCAGCGACAGGCTCGAGTCGCTGCTCACCTACGGCGAGCCGGCCCCGCAGGAGGACAGCGACCCCGCGTCGGGCCGTGCCGTCGTGGTCGTCACCCCGCGGCTGGGCACCATCTCGCCATGGGCCAGCAAGGCCACCGACATCGTGCGCAACTGCGGCCTGGCGATTCACCGGGTGGAGCGGGCGGTCAGCTACACCCTGGCGCTGGACGGACCGGACCCGCTCAGCGAGGAGGAGTGGGCCGCGGCCGCGGCGCTGCTCCACGACCGGATGACCGAGACCGCGCTGCCCACCCCTGACCTGGCGGCCGAGCTGTTCACCGAGCGGGCGGCAGCACCGATGGAGCACGTCGATGTGCTCGGCAGTGGGCGCGAGGCCCTGGTGGAGGCGGACCGCGCCTGGGGGCTGGCGCTGGCCGAGGACGAGATCGACTACCTCGTCGAGGCCTTCACCGGCCTCGGCCGCAACCCCACCGACGTCGAGCTCACGATGTTTGCCCAGGCCAACTCCGAGCACTGCCGGCACAAGATCTTCAACGCGGACTTCGTCATCGACGGGCAGGCCCAGACGCGCAGCCTGTTCGGCATGATCCGGCACACCGAGGAGGTCGCCGGCCAGGGCACCGTCGTAGCCTACAAGGACAACGCCTCGGTGATGGTCGGCGGCCGGGTCACCCGGTGGCTGCCCGAGGCGGGGGCGAGCGGCCCGAGCCGCTACACCGCCCGCGAGGAGGACGTCCACGTCCTGATGAAGGTCGAGACGCACAACCACCCGACCGCGATCTCCCCCTTCGCGGGTGCGGCCACCGGCGCCGGCGGCGAGATCCGCGACGAGGGCGCGACCGGGCGGGGCTCGGCGCCCAAGGCCGGGCTGACCGGCTTCGTCGTCTCCAACCTGCACCTGCCCGGGACCGACGAGCCGTGGGAGGCCGACCCCTACGGCACACCCGACCACCTCGCCTCGCCGCTCGACATCATGATCGAGGGGCCGATCGGCGCGGCCGCGTTCAACAACGAGTTCGGCCGACCGGCCCTCGGCGGGTTCTTCCGGGTCTACGAGCAGACCGTCGACGGCGTGCGCCGCGGCTATCACAAGCCGATCATGAGCGCCGGCGGCCTCGGCCAGATCAGCGCCGACCAGACCGAGAAGGTCCGCTTCACGGACGGCACCCTGCTCGTGCAGATCGGCGGTCCGGGGATGCGCATCGGCATGGGCGGCGGCGCCGCCAGCTCGATGGCTTCCGGCGCCAACGCCGCGGAGCTGGACTTCGACTCGGTGCAGCGGGGCAACCCCGAGATGGAGCGTCGCGCCCAGGAGGTCATCAACCACTGCGCCGCGCTCGGCCGCGACAACCCGATCCTGGCGATCCACGACGTGGGCGCCGGCGGGCTGAGCAACGCCTTCCCCGAGCTCGTCGACGACGCCGGCCTCGGTGCGGGCTTCGACCTGTCCGCGGTGCCGCTGGAGGAGTCCGGCCTGGCCCCCAAGGAGATCTGGTCCAACGAGAGCCAGGAGCGCTACGTCCTGGCGATCGCCCCCGAGTCGCTCGAGGCCTTCGCGGCGCTCTGCGAGCGGGAGCGGTGCCCCTATGCCGTCGTCGGTGTGGCCCGGGACGACGGCCAGCTGACCCTGGGCGACGACGGCGACGCCACCACTCAGGCGGTGGACATGCCGATGGAGGTCCTGCTCGGCAAACCCCCGAAGATGACCCGTGACGTGCAGCGGTTCACCCGGTCCTCGCACGACCTGGACCGCACCAGACTGGACGATCCCGCGGTGCTGCGCCAGACGGCATACTCCGTCCTGCGGCATCCCACGGTGGCCTCCAAGCGGTTCCTGGTCACCATCGGCGACCGCACCGTCGGGGGCCTGAGCCACCGGGACCAGATGGTCGGCCCGTGGCAGGTGCCGGTCGCCGACGTGGCGGTGACCCTCTCGGACCTGGTGGGTCTTTCGGGACAGGCGATGGCCAGTGGCGAGCGCACCCCGCTCGCCGCCGTCGACGCTCCCGCGTCCGGGCGGATGGCGGTCGGTGAGGCGCTGACCAACCTGCTGGCCGCGCCCGTCACGCTCAGCGGCGTGAAGCTGTCGTGCAACTGGATGGCCTCGGCGGGGACCCCGGGTGAGGACGCCGCGCTCTATGACACGGTCCACGCGGTCGCGATGGAGCTGTGCCCGGCGCTGGGCATCTCGGTGCCGGTGGGCAAGGACTCGATGTCGATGCGCAGCACCTGGACCGGTGAGGACGGCTCGGCCAAGCAGGTCATCTCGCCGGTCTCGCTGGTGGTCTCGGCGTTCGCCTCGCTGCCCGACGTCACCGGCACGCTCACGCCGCAGCTGGTGCCGGACACCGCGCTGCTGCTGGTCGACCTGGGTGCCGGCCGCAACCGGCTGGGCGGCTCGATGCTGGCGCAGGTGCTCGGTGAGTTCGGCGGTGAGGTGCCCGACCTGGACGACCCGTCCCGGCTGGTCGCACTGGGATGTGCGCTCACCGCGCTGCGCGAGCAGGGGCTGCTGACCGCCTACCACGACCGCTCCGACGGTGGTCTGTGGGCGACGCTGTGCGAGATGGCCTTTGCCGGTGCCGTCGGCGTGGACGTCGCGCTCCCGGTCGAGGACGGTGACGCCGTGGCGGCGCTGTTCACCGAGGAGCTCGGGGTGGTGCTCGGGGTGCCGGCCGACCGCGTCGAGGCCGCCCGCGCCGAGCTGGCCGCGCACGGGCTGGGTGATCTGACCCACGACCTGGGGCGCGCCACCACCGAGCGCCGGGTGCGCGTGCGTGGGGACGGCCTCGCGCTGGACGAGCCGGTGCGCGAGCTGGCGCAGGCCTGGGACGAGGTCTCGTGGCGCATCAACACGCTGCGGGACAACCCGGAGTGCGCCAACGAGGAGCACGCCGCCTTCGGGGCCGACGACGACCCGGGACTGCACCTGGAGACCAGCTTCGACCCGGCGGAGGACGTCACCGCGCCGTACCTCAACCGCGGGGCGCGGCCGGCCGTGGCGATCCTGCGCGAGCAGGGCGTGAACTCCCATGTCGAGACGGCCTTCGCCTTCGACCGTGCCGGCTTCGACACCTTCGACGTGCACATGACGGACCTGCAGTCGGGCCGCTTCGACCTCTCCGACGTGGCGGGCCTCGTGGCGTGCGGCGGCTTCTCCTACGGCGACACCCTGGGGGCCGGGGAGGGCTGGGCCCGCTCCGTGCTGTTCAACGAGCGGCTCACCGAGTCGTTCGGCACCTTCTTCGCCCGGCCGGACACCTTCGCGCTGGGCATCTGCAACGGCTGCCAGATGTTCGCCGCGCTGGCCGATCTCATCCCGGGCGCCGAGGCGTGGCCGCGCTTCACCCGCAACCGCAGCGAGCAGTATGAGGCGCGCCTGAGTCTGCTGGAGGTGCTCGACAGCCCGTCGGTCTTCTTCCGCGACATGGCGGGCTCACGCATCCCGATCGCCGTCGCCCACGGAGAGGGCCGCGCGGACTTCTCGGCCCGCGGGGACGAGCAGGCGGTGCTGGCCGCCGCGCGTTACGTCGACAACCACGGCCGGCCCACCGAGGTCTATCCCGCCAACCCCAACGGCTCCGCCGGCGGGCTGACCGCCGTCACGACACCCGATGGCCGGTTCACCGCGATGATGCCGCACCCCGAGCGGGTGCAGCGCAACGCCCAGCTGTCGTGGACGCCGGGCCCGCTGGACGAACCGAGCCCGTGGTTGCGGATGTTCCGCAACGCCCGGGTCTGGGTCGACTGACCGACCAAGCACGCCGCGCAGCGAGCATCCACCCCACGGAGCGCATCGGTCGCACCCGGCAGCCCCATCGTGCGCGTCGTGTTGCGGCCGGCGGCCACACCAGCATTCTTCGGGCGCCTTCGTGATCCTCGGGGCCCCACCACGCTTCTTCGAGCGCCTCCGTGATCCTCGGGCTGGCTGCAGTCGGCTCGATGAACGCGAGGGCGCTCGAAGACGTCCGGCGGCGCAGGGTGTTACGAACCGTGCCTCACCGAGCGCGCCGTGGTGCGGCGAGCATCCACCTCTCAGGCGCGCGGTGTGCGGTCCCGAGGGGTGACCGGGCGCTGGGCGCCCTAAGTCCCGTCGACGTGTGGCCGTGGTCCCGAGTGTGGACTTTGTGCCCGTGTGTGGCTTTTGGTCCCCCAGGGGGGCCAAAAGCCACACACTGGAACTTTTTCCACACAGCACGGCCCCGAACTTCTCCGAGCGCCAGGAGGAGCGCGCGGCGCGCCGGGTCCCCCAGGGCCGCAACACGACGCGCCCGGTCAAGGTGGGGGACGCGGCTTACGTCGCGCCCGCGTCGGCCCACTCGTCGAGCGCAGCCTGGACCTCCTCGTCGGTCTTGGTGAGCTCCGTGCCGGCGATCCACTGGTGCCCGAACGGGTCACGGATGCGCCCCTGCCGCGACCCATAGGGCTGGTCGTCCACCGGGAAGAGCACCTCCGAACCCAACTCGACGGCACGGGCGACGAGCGCGTCAGGGTCGTCGCACACGATGTCCATCACCACCCCGGCGCCGCCCTCGGTCGGGCCCCTGTCGACATCGTCGGGGTCCTTGAGCTGCAGCACGTCACCGCTGGGCAGCTCCAACTGCGCGAAGACGACGGCGTCGCCCATCGCGTAGCGGCTCACCAGGGTCGCCCCCAGCACCTCCTGATAGAACTCGATCGCCCGGTCCGCCCCGTCGACGACAAGCTTCGGTCGCACGCGAAAGTCGCTCATGCCTTCACGCTAACGCCGGCCGCGACGGTCCGCAGCCGGGTCCGTCGTCACGCCACCGGGGCCGAGGTGATCCCTCGCTGCCTGCTCGAAGGATCAGGGTCACGGCCCGTGAGGGCGACACCGCCGTCAGTTCAGGACGCTCATCGTCCGGGTCTGGTGCGAGCATCCGAGCATGAGCATGCACTGGACCCTGGGCTGCGACGCGCACGACCCCCAGCTCCTGGCGGACTTCTGGGCCACGGCGCTCGGGTATGTCGCCGAGCCGGGCTATGACGACCCGGACGGCGCCTCGATCATCGATCCCGACGGCAACGGCCCGGCCATCGGCTGGCTCCGGGTGCCGGAGGGGAAGTCCGCCAAGAACCGGGTGCACATCGACATCCGGGTGGCCGGCGAGCCGCCGTGGGACTGGGTGGCTCGCGCAGGCCTGATCAGGGACAAGGTGCGTGAGCTGATGGGGGCGGGGGCCACGAAGGTCCGGGAGGAACTGTATGCCGACGAGGCGGGTCAGCAGGTCCTCGGCCATGTCGTCATGCTGGATCCTGAGGGCAACGAGTTCTGCGTCGCGTGAGGGCAGCTCTGTCCGCTCGATCTACTGGGCGGTCCAGCCGCCGTCCATCGTGTGGGACGTTCCGGTGACCATGCCCGCGTCGTCGGAGATCAGGAAGGCGGCGAGCGCCGCCACCTCGTCGGGCTCGCACATCCGCTTGATCGCCGACCGGGTGAGCATGATCTTCTCGATCACCTCGTCCTCGGGGATCGCGTGCGTGGCGGCCTGGTCGGCGATCTGCTTCTCCACCAGGGGGGTCCGGACGTAGGCGGGGTTGATGCAGTTGGAGGTCACCCTGTGCGGCGCACCCTCCAGGGCGGTCACCTTCGAGAGGCCCTCCAGGCCGTGCTTGGCCGAGACGTAGGCGACCTTGAACGCGGAGGCCCGCAGGCCGTGCGCCGAGGAGACGTTGATGACCCGCCCCCAGCCCTGGGCGTACATGTGCGGCAGGGCGGCCCGGACCAGCAGGAAGGGCGCCTCCAGCATGAGCCGGTGGATCAGCCGGAAGTCGTCGGGATCCAGCTCGTGGACCGGGGCCACCCGTTGGATGCCGGCGTTGTTGACCAGCACGTCGCACTCCAGCCGCAGCCCTTCCAGTGAGCCCGTGTCCGCCAGGTCGACGTGCCACGCCTCACCGCCGATCTCCGCGGCGACCCGGTCGGCACCCTGCTTGTCGACGTCGGCGACCACCACCCGGTGGCCGTCACGGGCGCTGCGCCGCGCGATCGCCTCGCCGATCCCGCTGGCAGCCCCGGTGACCAGTACCGACCTCATCGTCATCCCTCGCTCCTCGTGTCACGGCTCGCGGCGCCCCTCCTGCTCGTGGGACGTGCGCACCTCTCAGGCCGCATCCTCCGTGCCGCACCCAACCGCAGTCCATGTGCCGTCAGACCATGCACGGCCCACGATTTATGTCTTGTCACCACATGTAGCGGCGACTGCTTCGAACCTAGGTTGTGGAACCGCTCGCCGATGCTCTGCTCACCCACTGTTGTGCTCACCCATGGGACCTCACTGTAGGTCGGCGGCCGCGCCCGTCCGCGCCCGCCAGACGAGACCGGCGGCGACGAGGTCCTCCAGGGCCGTCCCGACCGACTTGAAGACCGTCACCTCCTCGGGTGCCCCGCGGCCCCGCCGCTGCCCCGCGCAGAGGTCTGCCAGGGTGCCCCGGACGTCCGACTCCTGCAGTATGCCGCGTGCCAGCGGGCCGGTCAGGTCACCGGCCTCGCGCAGCGCCTCGGGCACGTCGACGAACAGGCTGGCCGAGGTGACCAGGGCCTCGTCGGCCTCGACCATCGCCGGGGTGAAGGCGCCGATGAGGTCCACGTGGGTGCCGGGCCGGACGTGCGCGGCGTGCACCAGCGGACTGGTCGCGGACGTGGCGGCGGTGATGACGTCGGCGCGCTGGACGGCCTCGGCCAGGTCGGTCGCGACCTCGGCGGCCCGGCCGTCCGCGCGCAGCCGCTCGACGAGGCGAGCGGCACCCTCCGGCGTGCGGCTCCACACCCGGGTGAGGCCGACCTCCCGGACCGCGGCGTAGCAGGCTGGCACGGCCGAGGCGACGTTGCCGGCTCCGATCAGCAGGTGCTCACCGACCGTCGCTGGGGCCAGGTAGCCCGCGGCCAGGGCGCTGGCGGCCGCGGTGCGCCAGCGGGTCAGCTCGGTCCCGTCCAGCACCGCGACCGGCTCCCCCGTCGTGGCGCTGGAGAGCAGGTAGGACCCGTAGAGCCCGGGCAGTCCCCGGCTCCTGTTCTGCGGGAAGTGACCGACGACCTTGACCCCGAGGAAGCCCCCGACCTGCCAGGCCGGCATCACCAGCAGCGTGGCCTCCAGCGACTCGTCGATCGGGTAGTGCTCCCGCTCCGGCACCACGGCCCGCTCCGGCCCGGCAAAGGCCTCCCGCAGTGCCTCCACCAGGGCCGCCGGGTCCAGCACCCGCTGCACCTCGGCCGCGTCGATGATCTCCATGTCCCCACCCAACCAGAGGCGACCCCGCACTCCCCCGACCCCACCCGGTGTGCCTCGTGGGTGAGTCGGTAACGGAAATCCTCAGAGTCAGGCGAGGTCGCGGCGGCGGATGACGAGCACAGCGAGGAGGGGCAGCAGCACGACATACGCCAGGACGGTGACCAGCGCGTGGGTGCCGGACAGGGCGGTCAGGACCCCGGGCGCACCCTCCGGACCGCCGCTCGCGCCGAGGGAGCCGACCAGGGATCCCGCGGCGGTGCCGGGCAGCACGGTGGTCAGGGTTTCCACCCAGCCGAGTAGGCTGCCGACGCCGCGCAGAAGGTTCTCCACGACCAGCGACCACACCAGCCCCAGACCCACGGCCAGTGCCGGGCCGCGCAGGAGGGTGCCGAGCAGGTAGCCGAACAGCGCCCACATCAGGAGCACCAGGAACGCGATGCCGACGCCCTGACCGAGGTCGGCCGCGGACGGCAGGACCACGTCGACCCCCTCCACGAGGGCCAGGGACGTCGAGATCCCGAGCGCCATGACCACGGAGGCCAGCACGGTGACGGCCACGACGGCGGTCAGCGAGAGCAGCGACCCCACGGCGACCGCGAACCGCGACGGACCCTGGGTCAGGATCGTCTTCCAGCTGCCCCAGCCATACCCGCTGGCAGCGACCATCGCACCCAGCACCATCATCAGCGCGCCGCCGAACATCGGCGTCCCGGCCGTGATGGTCTGCGGCACGTTGGCCGGTAGGACCGAGCGCAGCAGCGCCTCGCCCACCACGCCCTCGGTCGCGAAGCTCCCGCTCCCGGAGCGATAGGCCACGTAGTTGAAGACATAGCCGAAGAGCACCATCAGCACCAGCCAGGCGGCCCCGATCACCCAGGTCGCCGACCACTTCCGCACCCGCAGCAGGTCCGCGCGGGCACTCGCCACGATCGTCGTCATGACACCTTCTCCTCACTCATCGGGCGGCCGCCACCGACCGCGGTCATCTCGAAGAACACGTCCTCCAGGGACCGGTCGCTGGGGTGCACCGAGTGCACGTCGACGCCGGCCCCCACCAGGGCACGAACGAGCTCGGCCGACCGCTCCTCGGGGAGCGAGACCAGGAGCTCGGCGCCGTCCACCTGCACGCCGTCGTCGCCGGCCAGCCGCATCGCGATGGCGAGCGCCTCCTCGACCGGCTCGGCCCGGACCTGCACGCGCGGGGTGCCCAGCAGGTCGGTCACCGTCGACTCGCGCAGCAGCCGCCCGTCGGCGATGACCCCCACCCGGTGACAGATCTCCTGCACCTCTGCCAGCAGGTGGGAGGAGAGCAGCACCGTCTGCCCGGACCGGGCCAGGTCGACGACCAGCGCCCGCATCGCGGCCATCCCGGCCGGGTCGAGCCCGTTGGTCGGCTCGTCGAGGACGATCAGCTCCGGGTCGCCCATCAGCGCGGCGGCCACCCCGAGGCGCTGCTTCATACCGAGGGAGTAGGACCGGAACGCGTCCCCGCCCCGCCCGCTCAGCTCGACCCGCTCCAGCGCCTCGTCGACCACCGACACGGGCAGCCTCCGGTAGCGCGCCAGCACCACGAGGTTGTCGCGCCCGGACAGGTAGGGCATGAACCCCGGCCCCTCCACGAGCGCTCCCACCCGCTCCGTCACCGCGGGCGACCCCGCCGCCATTCCGAGCACGGTCGCGGTGCCGCTCGTCGGCCGGACCAGCCCGAGCAGCATGCGCAGGGTCGTCGTCTTCCCTGCACCGTTGGGGCCGAGGAAGCCATACACCTCGCCCCGTCGCACCGTCAGATCCACCCGGTCGACGGCGAGCCGTGAGCCGTACCTCTTGGTGAGGCCGGCCGTCTGCACAACCAGTTCGTTCATGCCCTCCACACTCGCGCCGCGGCCGGGGTGAAGTCGTCCGCGGAGGTGAGTGATCGACATACGCAGGATCGCGTATGCCGTGTGCTCACCTGAGCGGACGCGCGCCGGTGAGTGGCCGCCCTAGAGTCGCTGGAGGCGTCCCGCTCCGGGTCGCCAGGTGCCGGAAGGGAGCCGTCGCATGCGGATGAAGGACCTGCTGTGGGTGCTGCCGCTCACCGTGTTCGCGGTGGTCGGCACCGTCTTCTCCTCCGGCGCGGACGGCGGGTGGGGTCGCGGGCGGTTCGGTCCGGACGGCCCGCCGTTCGCCGAGGGCCCGCCCTTCGGGGACGGCGACTTCGGCGACCTGCTCACCGGCGACCTGCTGCCGGCCGTCCTCATCGTGGCCGCCGCCGCCCTGATCCAGCTGCTGGGACGGGTCCGCCCGGGGAGCACGCTGGTCGCGACCGGGCTCCTGGTGGCGACCTACCTGGGGTTGGGCTTCCACGACGGGCCGGTCTTCCTGGTGCTCATGATGAGCTCGTTCGTCGCCGGCTGGCACGCTCCGTTGCGGGTGTGGGCCCGCAGCATCGCGGTCGCCCTGGTGGCAGTGGTCGTCGGGCTGGTCCTCCGCGAGGTTCTCCACGAGGTCGACGGCAGCACCGCCCGCGTCGTGTGGCAGTCCGCCGGGGTCTGCGGGGCCGCGGTGGCGGCGGGGCTGGTGGCCGGTCTGGTCCGGAGTCGCCGGCAGGCCGCACAGGAGCGCGTCCACCACGCCGCCACCGAGGAGCAGCTGCGGACCGCGCAGGAGCTCCACGACGGCGTGGGCCACGGGCTGGCCGTGATCGCGATGCAGTCCGGTGTCGCGCTGCACGTGCTGGACCGCGACTCGGCGGCGGTGCGTGCCGCGTTGGAGGCGATCAGGGACACCAGCCGGGAGTCCCTGGCCTCGCTGCGCACGGAGGTCTCCCGACTCACGGGCGAGGTGGCGCCCCGCCGGCCCGGCTCCGGCCTCGAGGACCTGCCCCGGCTGGCGGAGCGGATCCGCACCGCCGGGATCGCGGTCGACCTGCAGGTCAGCGGGTCGGTCGAGCACCTGCCCGCGGACCTGGGTGCCGCGGTCTACGCCATCGCGCAGGAGGCGCTGACCAACATGCTGCGCCACTCCCGCGCGCGGCATGCCGAGGTGATGCTGGCCCTGACTGAGGACCTGGTGCGGCTCGTCGTGCGGGATGACGGCGTCGGCGCGACCGGGCACCATGAGGGGATGGGGCTGACCGGGATGCGCGAGCGGGCGGCACGGCACGGCGGGAGCCTGCGCGCGGGGCCAGCCGCCGGCGGCGGCTTCGAGGTGGTCGCCGAGCTGCCGACCGGAGCCTCGTGAGTGACGCTGGCGGGGAGACCGAGCGCGCCATGATCCGGGTCGCGCTCATCGACGACCAGGCGCTGGTGCGCGTCGGGCTCACCACCCTGATCGGCTCCGAGGACGGCATGGAGGTCGTCGGTGAGGCCGAGGACGGTCGGGCCGGCGTCGCGCTGATCCGCCGCACCCGGCCCGACGTCGTGCTGTGCGACATCCGGATGCCGGTGCTCGACGGCCTCGGCCTGCTCCAGGAGGTGGCCGGCGACCCCGACCTGAGCGACGTGCCTGTGGTCGTGCTGACCACCTTCGAGCTGGACGAGTACGTCTTCGAGGCCCTCCGGCTCGGCGCCAGCGGGTTCCTGCTCAAGGACGCCGAGCCGACCGCCCTGCTCGAGGCGATCCGGGTGGTGGCCGACGGCGGCTCGCTCCTGGCGCCCTCGGTGACCCGGCGCGTGATCGAGCACTTCGGTGCCACCTCGCGCGCCACCCGCGTGCACCCCGAGCTGCACCACCTCACGGACCGGGAGCGGGAGCTCGTGGCCTGGGTCGGCACCGGCCGGTCCAACCAGGAGATCGCCGAGCTGCTCGTCATCAGCCCGGACACCGTCCGCACCCACGTGTCCCGCGCGATGGTCAAGCTGCACGCCCGCGACCGGGCCCAGCTCGTGGTCTTCGCCATCGAGTCGGGCCTGGTCCCGCCGGGTAGAACCCCAGGCTGATCAGAACCTGAAGCGGGTCGCGTCCTTCGGGAAGTCGAACCAGGCCATCGCGCGTCGTGGGGTGATGACCCGCAGACCGCCGCCGTCCTCGCCGGACCACGAGTCCGGACCGGGCGCGTAGCCGCTGTCCTCGTACTTGCTGAAGGCCGCGGCCAGGCGGGCACCGAGCCCGTCCGCGTCGGCCCGGGTCGCGACTGACTCACCCTCGATAATGACGACCTCGGTCCCGCTCTCCAGCGTGAGGGTCACGGCGGGGTTTTTCTCCACGTTGCGGGTATGCCGTGTGGTCGGGGCACCGTCGTACCAGAACCGGCCGTCGAGCCAGACTCCCCAGCGCGGCACCGAGTGCGGCGTCCCGTCGGGGCGGACGCTGTTGACCCAGTAGTGCTTGGCGGCGACCAGCCGCGGCTCGACGTCGGACCAGGAGAGCTGGCCTTCCGCCGTCTCGGGGATCCCGTAGCCCTCGGGGAAGACCGGCCGGTCTGCGGCCGGATCTGCTGGTGTCTCCATCTTCGGCACGCTAGACCCCCTTACCGACAGTCACCACCGCAGTCGCGGCAGCTGCGCGCTGCCGGGGCAGCCGTCCGGGCCGCCCCGGCGGAGCCCTCAGCAGCAGCTGCAGTCGGCGCAGTCGTGGCACTCGGGGCACTGCGTGCAGTCGCAGGTCATGGTGCAAGTGGGGTCAGTCATGTGCAGTCACCTCCTTCGCAGTCGGGCGGGCACCAGGTGGCGCCCGGTGGTGCGGGGCAGTCGGCGCTGGGCAATGCCTGGGCCATGGCCGCCATCTCGGAGCGCAGCGTGCTGAGCCGCTCGAGCTCGGCGTCGACCTCCGCGATCCGGCGGCGTAGGTGCTCCTCGGCGTGGCCGCACGGGCACACGCCGGTGTCCCGGATCCCGAGCAACTGCCGGATGTCCGACAGACGCAGGCCGAGTCGCTGGCAGCCCTGGATGAACGCGAGCCGGTCCGTGGCCTCGGGGCCATAGTCGCGGTAGCCGGACGGAGTCCGTGCCGGCTCCGGCAGCAGCCCCTCGCGCTCGTAGAAGCGGATGGTGTCCGTCGTCACCCCGGCCTGCCTGGCGAGCTGGCCGACGCGCAGGCGCGGCGCCGTCGTGATGTCCATGTCACCGACGGTAGACCTTGGACCCAGGTCCAAGGTCAAGCGTTTACCGGAGGCAGCTGATCGGCCGGCTCCTAGCGCTCACGCGCCAGCAGGTCGAAGCGCTGGATCGTCTCCTCACGCCCGGGGCCCACGCCGATGGCCGAGACCCTGGCCCCGATCAGCTCCTCCAGCCGCAGCACGTAGTTCTGCGCGTTCTCGGGCAGCTCCTCGAAGGTGCGGCACTGGCTGATGTCCTCCCACCAGCCGGGCAGCTCCTCATAGATCGGCGTGGCGTGGTGGAAGTCGGACTGGTTGACCGGCATCGAGTCGTGCCGCACACCCTGCACGTCATAGGCCACGCACACCGGCACCTTCTCCAGACCGGTGAGGATGTCCAGCTTGGTGATGACGAAGTCGGTGACGCCGTTGATCCGCTGCGCATACCGCCCCATCACGGCGTCCACCCAGCCACAACGGCGCGGACGCCCGGTGGTCGTGCCGTACTCCGCGCCCGTCTTGCGCAGGAACTCGCCCATGTCGTCGTGCAGCTCGGTCGGGAACGGCCCCTCCCCGACCCGGCTCGTGTAGGCCTTGAGGATGCCGATCACGCTGTCGATGCGGGTCGGCGCGACCCCCGACCCGGTGCACGCACCCCCAGAGGTCGCGTTGGAGGAGGTCACGAACGGATAGGTCCCGTGGTCGACGTCCAGCAGCGTCGCCTGGCCCGCCTCGAAGAGCACGGTCTTGCCGGCGTCCAGCGCCTCGTTGAGCTCCAGCGCGGTGTCGCACACCATCGGCCGGATCCGCTCCGCGTGCCGCAGCAGCTCCTCCATCACCTCCTCCACCTCGACCGCGCGCCGGTTGTAGATCTTGACCAGCAGCTGGTTCTTGGTGTCCAGCGCGGCGGTGACCTTCTGGCGGAGGATGGACTCGTCATACAGATCCTGGACCCGGATGCCGACGCGGTTCATCTTGTCGGCGTAGGTCGGGCCGATGCCGCGGCCGGTCGTGCCGAGCTTGCGGCTGCCCAGGAAGCGCTCGGTCACCTTGTCCAGCGTCCGGTTGTAGGGCGGGATGACGTGGGCGTTCGCACTGATCCGCAGCCGCGAGGTGTCCACCCCGCGCGCCTCGAGCCCGTCCAGCTCCTCGATGAGCACACTGATGTCGATGACCACGCCGTTGGCGATGACGGGCACGACCCCGGGGCTGAGGATGCCGGAGGGCAGCAGGTGCAGCGCATACTTCTGGTCGCCGATGACCACCGTGTGGCCGGCGTTGTTGCCGCCGTTGAACTTCACGACGTAGTCGACGCTGCTGCCGAGCAGGTCGGTCGCCTTGCCCTTGCCCTCATCGCCCCACTGGGCTCCAACCAGGACCACTGCCGGCATACTGCCCACCTCGCTGTTGGGAAATGTCCAGGGTCAGGTTATCTGTCACCGTGATCGGGCAGTATGCCGACAGGCGCCAACCATTGCCGGTCCCGGGAGCGTTGGTGGGGTAGGAGGTGGTCATGAGCGATCCCGGTGCGCCCTTCGTCGCCTACGTCAACGCACGGCGCGGCGCCCTGCTGCGCTCGGCGACGCTGATCACCGGTGACCCGCACACGGCCCAGGACCTCCTGCAGGACGCGCTGATCAAGCTGGCGGCGCGGTGGGAGCGCGTGGGCGAGGGCAGCCCTGACGCCTACGTGCGCCGGATCATGTTCCACGACAACGTCTCGCGGTGGCGCCGCACCGGGCGCGAGGTCCCGGTCGGGGAGGTCGCCGAGTCGGCCCGGCCGTTGGGCGGCACGGAGCCGATCGATCCGGCCCGGGCGGTGACCGGCCTGGACGTGCGCCGGGCGCTGGCCGAGCTCACCGACAAGCAACGCGCGGTGCTGGTCCTGCGCTACTACGACGACCTGTCCGAGACCCAGATCGCGCAGACCCTCGAGGTCAGCAACGGCACGGTCAAGAGCCAGGCGCACGCCGCGCTGAAGCGGCTCCGGGAGCTGCTCCCGGAGGCGGCCGAGGCCCTCGTGGGATCGGAGGAGACACCATGAGCGACGACGAGATCCGTGACCTGCTGGACCTCGGGCTGGACGATGACGACCCCCAGGGGTCCGGTGCTCGGGGCACCCGCCCTGGCGCGCACCTCAGTGCCGAGCAGTTGTGGTCGGCCGGACGGCGTCAGCGCACCCGCGGCCGGGCGTGGTTCGGGGGCGTGGGTGCCGCAGCCGCCGCAGCCAGCATCCTCGGGATCGTCTGGGCGCAGGGATTGGCGGGCGGCGAGGCCGGTCCGCCACCGCCGGCTGACGGGACGTCCGACACAGTTCCTGGACCGACGGTCGAGGTGGACGACGCCGGTCGCGGCGAGCCGTACTTCGCGCGGTTCGAGTCCATCTACGCCGAGCACGCCGAGCAGCTGAGCGGATCGTCCCGGCCCGCGACGCTGGAGGACCTGCAGGGCACGTGGGACGGCCCGCACGGGGAGCTCCTCGTCGTGGAGGACGAGCAGGTGATTCTCACCATCGCCAACTGCCAGACCATCCGGTCCTCCGGCACCGTCACGGTGGACGGGCGGCTCTCGGCCGACGAGTGGGAGATGTCCCAGGCGGACGGGCCAGACTGTGTCGAGCCCGACCCTGCCATGCCGCACTGGAGCGCCATCATCACCCGGCAGCCGCTGGTGAGCATGGACGGCGGGACGCTCATCATCAGCGGCCTGGACGGCACCACTGACGAGCCCCGGGTCTACGTGGCAATGTCGCTCGGGCCGGTCGACGAGACCGGCTTCGCGTGGGCCGACGTGCCATCCGAAACCGGGGTCACCCCGCTCACGCTCGGCCGGGACGTCCAGCTGCTGACCAGCGGGACCGGCGACGCCACAGCCCTGCAGAGCATCAGCGAGATCGGCCTGGAGGACCGTCCGGGGGCGTCTGCCGCAGCACAGGGCGGCGACGTCGAGGCCCTCGGCTATCCGGGCACCTGCCCCCTGCAGCTGGAGTCGTCGCTGCGCTCCGACGGGGTGCTCCTCGTGGGTGAGCCGGCACCGTTCGTGGCCTGCGCGGCGGACAGTGACGCACCGCTGCCGAGCGCCGAGCCCTCTCCCGCCGTCCTCGCTCTGCTGCGCAGCAACCCGACCGTGGCCTTCACCGATGACACCATGGTCATCAGCGGCACCATCCCCGAGTCGATGCTCACAGACACGCCGCCACCGGTCGACGACACGGCTCCGACCAGCGACCCGCCCGTGGAGTCCGCGGACCCGACCGACGACGGGACCGGTGGCCAGACGCCGACCTATCGGGACGACATACCCCTGGTCCTTGGCACGCCGACCGTGGTGGTGATGTCCGAGGGCGAGTGGGCGCCGACCGGGGAGCTGACCCCGCTGACCGAGGAGGCGGCCACGGGCAGGCGCTGGCTGCCCGTGACCACAGAGTCCGACCCGCCGGACGCGGGCGCGGATCCGATCGGAGACCGCGGCCTCTCCTTCGACGGCACCACCTGGCGCATCCGCGACTGCGGCATCGACGTCCGGGTCCGGGGCTGGCTTCAGGACGGGGTGCTGACTCAAACAGGTGAGCCAGAGATCGTCGACAACCCGGATCCTGGCGCCGCGTGCGTCTCCCCGCGATACCCCGAGGACTGGGCGGCGATGCTGACCGGGGAGCCGTATCTGGCCGTCGACGGCGACATCCTGGTGATCAGCACCCGGCTGGGCGACGGCATCCAGTTGGAGCCGGTCGGCATGGCGCTGGCCCCACAGGGCGAGGCACCCCCGAACGCCGAGATGGTCCGACCGGTCGAGGTCGAGGATCTCGCGGCCGGACTGGTCGAGGTGCCGGGCCAGGAAGCTGCCTACGACATCGGGGTTTCCGACGCCCGTGACCCCCGGCCCGGGCACAGCACGACCATCGGCTGGGAGGACGGCGCCATCACGGTGGACGTCGGCTGTGCCGAGCCGCTGACCGGACCCGCCTGGCTGAGCCCGAGCGAGCACAACCAGTCGGTGCTGAGGGCCGCCCTGCCCGAGGTGCCCGAGGCGTGTGCGGGCGCCGCCGCCGACGACGCTGAGCTGTGGCGCCAGCTGCTGGCGCACGGAGCGACCCTGCACCACTTCGCCGACCACGTGATCCTCGACGCGTGGGCCGACCCGGCGGTGGCCGGGCCGGAGGTCCTCCCGTAGAGGGCGGCACGTACGCTGCGCCCCTAGTGTCGCGCCTCACCGCAGCGGGCGCCCTCCTCGTCCAGCAGCCCGCGGCGGCACACCGCGACGCCGAGCTGGAAGCGCGTGTCGACGCCGTGCTCCTCCATCAGCGAGGCGATGCGGCGGCGCACGGTGCGCAGTCCTAGGCCGACGTGCCGGGCGATGGCCTCGTCCTTGAAGCCGAGGCCGAGGAGTTCGAGCACCCGGACGTCCGCCGCGGCGGCCGACCCGTCGTGCACCGGGTCCGCCCGGCGCCAGAGCTCGGCGAAGAGCGCGACGAACATGGAGCGCACGTTCTCCGACCGCACGAGCAGCATGTCGGGAGCCTGGAAGTGCGGCTCTTCCTCGTCGGCCACGAGGA
The DNA here is from genome assembly GCF_023015765.1 of Ornithinimicrobium sp. F0845. GTDB lineage: Bacteria > Actinomycetota > Actinomycetes > Actinomycetales > Dermatophilaceae > Ornithinicoccus. Next base: position 27,491 of record NZ_JALKAL010000008.1, on the reverse strand, counting down.
CGCCCTGGTCGCCAAAGATGATGAAGTCCAGCGGCACGTCCTCGAGATAGCGCTGCTGCTCCCCGGCCGCACTCCTGGCCTCGGCGAACTCTCGCCAGTGCGCGTCCTCGAGCACGGACAGCGGGAAGACCGACTGCTGCACCCGTCCGCTGGCCAGGATCTCGGCGCGCAGCTCCTTCACCGCCTTGAGATGGCCCGGGCCGCGCCCCAGCGTGGAGGCGACCTGGCACACCGGCCCCTGCGAGCTGCGCGCGAGTCGCTCGATGGCCGCGGGGACCTCGGAGGCGGGCACTCGCTCCCACGGGGGGACCCTCGGCCCGGACAGCAGCTGTCCCCGGCGGAAGTCGGACTCGTAGGTCTCGAGGGAGTGCCGCACGTCGATGAGCTGCTGACGCCGGGTCGTGAGGGCTGCCTCCTCCGAGTCGAGGAGCCTCCCGAGGGCCATCCTGGGATCCTCCGGCTGGATGATCGCGCCCTCGGCCAGGTGGATGAGCCGCATGGCCTCAAGCTCCGCCAACCGCCGGGCGGCCTTGGTCCTCGTCCACCCCAGCTCGGCCGCGTGCTCCTCGATCGTGGCAGGAGCACGACGCAGGAGATGGCGGTAGAGCACCTGCGCCTCGTCGTCCAAGTCGAGGGCAGAACGTTGAGGGTTCATGCATGGCAGGTTAAGGCCAGTGGCAGGCAAATGTCAGGTTTCGAGGATTCTGTGGGGCAAGATCTATCCCGTTGGGTCGCACCGCACGGGGACGCGAGACCTGACTCACAGGGGGGAAGCGGCCGGGGCCGCCGTCTTCGGACGGGGCCTCCGGCCGCCTCCATATCCCGGGGTGCGCACTGGAGTGCCGCGCTCGTACGTCGCACTGGAGCCAGCACCAAGCGCGCCAGCTCGCGCGTGCCGTCCGGCCCGAGACCCAGCGCCCCGTGGAGGCGACAAAACCGCTAGAAAATGCGTGAGGCGCCTGCAAAACCACTACGAAAAGACGTGGGGGACCAGCAAAACCACTATCAAAATTGGTTAGAGGCCGAGCTCCCGGGCGCCTTCTGCGGACGAGTCGCGCAGGAAGTCCGCGCAGCGGCGCTCCTCGTCGGTCTCACCGATCCGGCCGGCCGCCTGGGACAGCGCAGCGAGCGCGCGGAGGAAGCCCCGGTTGGGCTCGTGGCTCCACGGGATCGGCCCCTGGCCCTTCCACCCGGACCGGCGCAGCGCGTCGAGCCCACGGTGGTAGCCGGTGCGCGCGAACGCGTAGGCCTCGATGTCGTCGCCCTCGGACAGCGCGTCCTCGGCCAGCACGGCCCAGGCCAGGCTCGAGGTCGGCTGGCCGGTCGCCACCTCGCGCGGGTCGATGCCCTGCTCGAGGCGGGCCGCGGCACCGTCCTCGGGCAGGAGCGTCTCCGGGATGCCCATCAGGTTGCCGTCGCCCATCACGGCTCCGCTGCCGAGAGTCATCGGGAGGTCCCCGCCGAGCGCAGGTTCTCGCAGGCCTCGACGACCCGGGCCGTCATGCTGGCCTCGGCCTCCTTGCCCCAGGTGCGCGGGTCATACATCTTCTTGTTGCCGACCTCGCCGTCGACCTTGAGCACGCCGTCGTAGTTCCGCATCATGAAGCCGGCGACCGGCCGGGTGAAGGCGTACTGCGTGTCCGTGTCGACGTTCATCTTCACCACGCCGTAGTCGACCGCGTCGGAGATCTCCTGCGCGCTGGAGCCGGAGCCACCGTGGAAGACCAGGTCGAAGGGCAGCGCCCCCTCCTCCAGGCCGAGCTCCTTGGCGGCAGCCGCCTGCGCGGCCTTGAGGATCTCCGGGCGCAGCTTGACCCCACCGGGCTTGTAGACGCCGTGCACGTTGCCGAACGTCAGGGCCGTCAGGTAGCGGCCCTCCTCGCGGGGACCCAGCGCCTTGATCGTGGCGATCGCGTCGTCCGGGGTGGTGTAGAGCTGGTCGTTGATCTCGTTGGCGACGCCGTCCTCCTCGCCCCCGACGACGCCGATCTCGACCTCGAGGATGATGCGGGCCTGGGTGCACAGCTCGAGCAGCTCCTGCGCGATCTGCAGGTTCTCCTCCAGCGGCGTCGCGGAGCCGTCCCACATGTGCGACTGGAAGTAGGGCAGCCCGCCCTGCTTCACCCGCTCGACCGACGCCTCGAGCAGCGGCCGCACGAAGCCGTCGAGCTTGTCCTTGGGGCAGTGGTCGGTGTGCAGCGCGATGTTCACGTCATACTTCTTGGCCACCTCGTGCGCGAAGGCGCTGAACGCGAGCGACCCGGTCACCATGTCCTTGACGGCCTGGCCGGAGAAGTACTCGGCCCCACCGGTCGAGACCTGGATGATGCCGTCGCTGCCGGCGTCGGCGAAACCCTTGATGGCGGCGTTGAGCGTCTGGCTGGAGGTGACGTTGATGGCCGGGTAGGCGAAGTTCTCAGCCTGCGCCCGGTCGATCATGTCGGCGTAGACCTCGGGGGTCGCGATGGGCATAGCGGTTCTCCTCGATGAGCTGCGGTGAGCGTCCTGCTGCCCATCGTTCCACACGGAGTATGCCGTGGAGCAGGGTCCTCGTGGGCCGTGCACCAGGGCGCATCACGCCTGCCTCAGGGGTGCTGGTCGAAGACGTGCCGGCGGACCCAGGCGTGCATCGTGATCGCCGCTGCCGCACCAGCATTCATGGAGCGGGTGGATCCGAACTGCCGGATCTCCAGCAGTGCGTCACACCCGGCGACGGCCTCCGAGCTCAGGCCCGGGCCCTCCTGCCCGAACAGCAGGACGCACCGCTCCGGCAGGGCATAGGTCTCCAGGGGCACCGCCCCGTGCACGTTGTCCAGGCCCAGCACCGGGATGCCGCGCCCGTCGTCCTGCGCGGCCGCCCACTCGAGGAGGTGCCGGATGTCCGGATGGTGGTGCTCGTGCTGGTAGCGGTCGGTGACCATGGCCCCGCGGCGGTTCCAGCGCCGCCTGCCGACGATGTGGAAGGCTGCGGCGTTGAAGGCGTTCGCGGTGCGGATCACCGAGCCGATGTTGAAGTCGTGCCCCCAGTTCTCCACCGCCACGTGGAAGCCGTGCCGCCGGGTGTCCAGCTCGGCCACGATCGCCTCGTGCCGCCAGTAGCGGTAGGCGTCCACGACGTTGCGGCGGTCGCCCTCGCGCAGCAGGTCCGGGTCCAGGTGGTCGGGGAGATCGCCGTCGGCGCTGACGGGCCAGTCCCCCTCCCACGGGCCGACGCCCACCCCGGTCGGCTCAGACACCCGCGTTCTTCTCGCGGCGCAGCTGGCGCACCCGGGTGACCACCCACCAGCAGATGAACACGAGGACCGCGACGATGACGACCTTCTGGAACCAGTCGGCATACGGCTCGACGCGGTGCCAGTTCTCCCCGAGCAGGTAGCCGGCCATCACGAAGATCGTGTTCCACACCAGGCTGCCGGCCAGGGTGAGCACGCCGAAGATGAGCGGCGGCATCCGCTCGATGCCCGCGGGGATCGAGATCAGGCTCCGGAAGATGGGGATGAACCGCCCGAACAGGACGGTCTTCTTGCCGTGCCGGGCGAACCAGGCCTCGGTCTTGTCCAGGTCGCTCATCTTGACCAGGGGCAGCCAGCCCCAGATCACCCGGAGCCGGTCGCGCCCGAGCAGCACCCCGAGGGTGTAGAGGACGAAGGCGCCGACCACCGAGCCGGCGGTCGTCCAGAAGATCGCCTCGGCGATGGTGAACGAGCCCCGGCTCGCGGTGAACCCGGCCAGCGGCAGGATGACCTCACTCGGGATCGGCGGGAAGAGGTTCTCCGCAGCGATCGCCAGGCCGGCGCCGGGGCCCCCGAGGGTCTCCATCAGATCGACGGCCCAGCCCGCGACGCCCGTGAGCTCCGCCTCGTCGCTCATCTGTCTCCTCAGTGGTGATCGTGTGTGTCGGTGCTCGTGTGTCTCGGTGATCGTGTGTCCCAGAGTCCGACCGCAAGTGTCGCAGGCGTTCACGCGTGGAGCCGAACGCACAATCACACTACGGTTGACACGCAAGGGCACCAGAGCGGCTTCGGCCGGGTGCTTGGGCCACAGCGGCGGCACCCGTCGTCGCAGGCCTCGATCGGCGAGGACGGTGTGACCATGGAATGGAAATGGGTGTGGCTGATACTCCTGCTGCTGGTGATTGCCGCAGCGGTCTGGCTGCTGCTGCGTCGCCCGGGCGGGGCCGTGGACAGCTCGGACACCGGGGACGCCGGCCTGACAGAACCGGGCGCGGGCGCGGCTCCGCCAGGGCAGGCCGCCGGTGACCGATTCGAGGCCACCCCCGTGGCTGACCAGTCCGACGCACAGTCCTACGCCAGCGGTCCCTACGACCAGGCTGCCGACGCCGCTCCCGATCCCTATGCCGAGCCCGCGCCGACCGAGGCGGCGACCGATCAGGGTGGTTACCCGGCGGAGGCCTACGACCAGGCCACCACGTACGACGCGCAGCCCCAGGACACCACCTACGACGCGCAGCCCCAGGACACCACCTACGACGTGCAGCCGCAGGACACCACCTACGACGTGCAGCCGCAGGACACCACCCACGACGCGCAGCCCCAGGACACCACCTACGACCAGGACGCGACCTACGACCAGGACGCGACTTACACCGACACGGCGACCGGCGACACCTCAACGACGGACGCGGTCTACGAGGAGTCGACCACCGAGCCCGGATCCGGCGACACGGCGGTGCTCCCCGACAATGCCGCGGCCGGTGCTGGGGCAGCCGCCGCAGGTGGCGGTGCCGCGGCCTGGGCCGCCCAGGACCAGGAGACTCCCGCCGACACACGGGCGAGCGAAGCTCCGGTTGACGCCAGCGACTACGGGCAGGACGCGACCTACACCGACACGGCGACCGGCGAGACCGCCGAGGCCGACACGGTCTACGAGGCTCCGGCGGCTGACACGTACGAGCAGCCCGCGGCCGACACCGGCTACACCGACACCACAGCGCCGTCCGACAGCGACACGGCCGCCGCCGCGGTCGCCGGGGCCGTGGCCGGCGGGGGTGGCGCCGAAGCCTGGGCTGACCGCGATGAGACCCCCGCCGACACTGCTGGAGACGCCACCGCTGGAGCCGCCACCACCGCCGGAGCCGCCTCCGACGACGCGTCCTGGGGTCAGGGTGAGCCGGTCCAGACGGCCGCCGACTTCGGCACGGAGGACGCCGCCGCCACGGAGTCCGGTTTCGCCGAGCCGGTCACCGAGGTGGAGTACACCGAGACGACCGAGACGACCTACGTCGAGCCGGCCGCACCTGCGGAGACGGGCTACGCCGAGGCCGAGGTCGCCGCACCCGCGGCGGACGCGGGTGACTACGGCTACGACGAGGCCCACGCCGGTGCCGCCGCCGGGAACTACGCCCAGGGACCGTTCGGTGCCGGCTCGGCCGAGCCCGCCGAGGACGGGTCCGGCCCCGCCGGCTGGTCCATCAAGGGCAACGCCGGGTCGATGCTCTTCCACACGCCCGAGTCACCGTCCTACGAGGCGGCCAGGGCCGAGGTGTGGTTCGAGACCGAGGAGGCCGCCAAGGCCGCCGGCTTCGCGCACTGGGATCGCAAGCAGCGCTGACCCACGTCGCGGCCGAGAGTCTGCGCCCCGTCTCCCTCGGAGGCGGGGCGCAGTGCGGTGTCGGGGGGCCCGAGATCATCGCCATGATCGGTGTCCTCACCGAAGCGAGGCCCACCACATGTCCTATCAGCTAGGCGCGTCGTAGGTGATGAACTCCAGCAGGCTGCCGTCAGGGTCACGGAAGTACACGCTCGTACCAGTACCTCGAGCACCTACCCGTGTCACTGGTCCTGTCTCCACAGGAACGCGGTGGGTTTCGAGATGGGTGATCGCCTCCTCAATCCCTCCGAGCCAGGCGAAGCAGAGGTCGCTATTTCCTGGCGTGACCGGAACTCGCGCGACGTTGGAGCGGAGGTCAACTCCTGGACCATGGACGTTCAGTTGCGTCGAGCCAACTCGGAACGCGAGCCGTCCAGCGCCTACGTTGATGACCTCCGCGCCGACGACCTCTTGATAAAACCGTGCAGAGATAGTCCAGTCGGAGACGCCGATGACGACGTGGTCGATGCCAGATACAGGCAACATGCTGGCAGCCTACTGCTGGCTCGAGCCTTGGTTGGCGGCCAAGGAAACCCGATGTGCGAGGCGTTCGAGTCGGGCCGGACGCCAAGGGCCCTGCGCATCCGATGCGAGGGCCTTGAAAAATGTGACCGCTCGGCGGCATAACCGGATGCGCGGAACTGTGGAACTCTGGTGATGTGTCCGGCGTCTCATCCAGAGCCGTCGTCAACCTGGAGCACATGATGCACACTCACGCACTGGCGGGGACGCTTGTCGGTCTTGGCCTCATCCTGACGGCCTGCGCCATCAACTCGGACAGCTCTGCAGGCGATCAACCCGCGAACGAAGCGACTGTTTCTCCTGGCAGTAGCGAGGGCGGCTCGGGCGAGGCAGGTGGCCCCTTGCCAGATGGCGGCGCGGTCTCCTGTGTTGAGTCGTACTCGCCCGAGTCGCTGCAGGATCGTGACTTCGCTTTCGATGGGGTCGTCATCGCGATGGGTCCGTCAGTTTCGGACCGGGCCGATTCGGGTGACCTCGACCTGCCCGGTATCACGTTCGAGGTGCGCGAATGGTTCGCGGGTGGTGACGCAGATGAGGTCACGGTGGACCTCCAGGGCGTCGCCGAAGGGACGGCCGAGGCAGATCTACCCTTCCAGGTCGGCACACGGCTGCTCGTGAGCGGTGAGCCGCGCTGGGGAGGTGCACCGTTGGACTCACCGATCGCCTGGGGTTGTGGGTTCAGCCGCTACTACGACGAGGAAACAGCCACGACGTGGCGGGAGAGCACCCGCGGTTAGCAAGTCACGACCTGCGGCAGATGCGTGCGTTGCCTGCGGCGGCGGACATGGACCCTCTTGGCATCCCACGCTGACAGGCGTACAGTTCTCTGTACAGGAGGGTATGTATGAAGACTATGAGCTACACCGAGTCACGAGCACGTTACGCAGAAGTGCTGGACGGCGTCACCAACGACCGTGAAGAGGTCGTCATCACGCGCGTCGGCCACGAGCCAGTCGTCATCGTCTCCCTGGCGGACTACGAGTCGCTACGTGAGACGGCCTACCTCATGCGCTCACCCGCCAACGCCCGGCGGCTGTTGGACGCCATGCAGCGGCTAGAGGCTGGCCGGGGGCAATCGCACGAGCTGGTCGAGACGGACTGACCGAGTGCTGCTGGTCTGGGACGAGAACGCCTGGGAGGACTACCTTTGGTGGCAGGGGCAGGACCGCAAGGTGCTCAAACGCATCAACTTGCTCCTGAAGGACATCAAGCACAACGGTAACGAGGGCATCGGCAAGCCTGAGGCACTGAAACACGACTTTGCAGGCTACTGGTCTCGCCGCATCACCGACGAGCACCGACTCGTGTACAAGATCGCCGGCGCCGAAATCCGAGTCGCAGCCTGCCGCTACCACTACGGATGAGCACCTATCCGCGGCATGTCCGGTGATCCGCTTGCGCCCCAACCAGGCTGGCACGTGTCCGGAAAATACTCGCTCTCCGCCGCTCGGCGGGGTAGTTCTCGGGCACGTGCTCGCGTGGCTGTGACCCGAGTGGCGGGTGTGGCTGGTGTCGTTAGTTGGCTCGCGCACATCGGCGGTTGAGGTCGACGTCGCACCCCGCGCGAGGAGTGCGACGGTTCTACACAGGGCTGGTCATCTTGTCACGTGCCCGGAGGCTCAGGCCAGGCCCAGGTCGGCCATCGAGAAGGCCGCCCGGTAGTCCAGCCCCTGCTCCCGGATGACCTCCTCGGCGCCGCTGGCCCGGTCGGCGATCACGGCCACGGCGACGACCTCGGCACCGGCGTCCCGGCAGGCCTCGACGGCCGTCACGGGAGAGCCACCCGTCGTCGAGGTGTCCTCGACGACGAGCACGCGCCGACCGGCGATCGAGGGACCCTCGATGCGCTGCTGCAGGCCGTGCGCCTTGCCCTCCTTGCGCACGACGAACGCGTCGAGCCGTCCACCCGACGCAGCCCGGGCGTGCAGCATCGCGGTCGCGACGGGGTCGGCACCCATGGTGAGACCCCCGACGGCGTCGAACTCCAGATCCGCGACCAGGTCGTTCATCACCTGTCCCACCAGCGGGGCGGCCTCCCCGTGGAGGGTGATGCGGCGCAGGTCCACGTAGTAGTCCGCCTCCCGCCCCGAGCTCAGCGTCACCCTCCCGTGGACGATGGCGAGGGTGCGGATCAGGTCAAGGAGTCTGGCGCGCGCGTCGGTCACGGGATCGCAGCCTACCGGGGCGCGCACCTCACCTAAGGTTGCGCACATGGGAACCGCACTCGTCACAGGCGCCTCGGCCGGCCTCGGCCGCGCCTTCGCCACCGAGCTGGCCCGCCGGGGGCACGACCTGGTGCTGGTCGCCCGCGACCAGGGTCGCCTCGAGGAGCTCGCGGAGGAACTGCGGCGGGAGTATGCCGTCACGGCCGAGGTCCTGCCCGCCGACCTGGCCGACCGGGACCAGACCGAGCGGGTGGCCGAGCGGCTGCGGGACGCCGAGCGCCCGGTGGACCTGCTGGTCAACAACGCCGGCTTCGGCCTGAGGCGCAGCTTCAGCCGGGGAGACCTGGCCGACGAGGAGCGGGCCGTGGACGTGATGGTGCGCGCCGTCCTCGTCCTCAGCCACGCGGCCGCCGGCGCCATGCGCACCCGCGGGCGTGGCGGCATACTCAACGTCTCCTCCGTGGCGTCGTTCGCGGTGATGGGCACCTACTCGGCGATCAAGTCCTGGGTGACCGTCTTCACCGAGGCCCTGTCCGTCGAGCTGCAGGGGACCGGGGTCACGGCGACGGCCGTGTGCCCCGGATTCGTGCACACCGAGTTCCACGACCGCGCCCTGATGAACATGTCCGCGCTGCCCGATCCGCTGTGGCTCACTGCCGACCAGGTCGTGACCGGGGCGCTGCGGGACCTCGATGCGGGACGAGCCGTCTCGGTGCCGTCACTCACCTACAAGGCGGTCACCACCGGACTGAAGGTGGTCCCGCGCGGCGCGGTCCGGCGCGTCTCCGGGCTGCTGGCCCAGCGCCGCCGCACGGCCCGCGAACGCGCCTCCTAGGCTGGGCGGATGCGCCTCGCGACCTGGAACGTCAACAGCATCCGCGCCCGGATCGACCGGGTGATGGCCTTCCTGGAGCGGCACGACGTCGACGTGCTCGCGATCCAGGAGACCAAGTGCCGGGACGACCAGTTCCCCTACCTGCTGCTCGAGTCAGCGGGCTACGAGGTGGCGCACGTCGGGCACAGCCAGTGGAACGGTGTGGCGATCGCCTCCCGGGTCGGTCTGGCGGACGTGGAGGCGGGCTTCGACGGGATGCCGGGGTGGGGCGACCCCGTGGACCCCGAGGCGCGGGCGCTGTCCGCCGTGTGCCAGGGCGTCCGGGTCGTCTCGCTCTACGTCCCCAACGGGCGGACGCTGGAGGACCCGCACATGGCCTACAAGCTGGACTGGCTGGGACGGCTGGCGGAGTACACCGCGGGCCGGCTCGCCGCCGCACCCGAGGAGGCGCTGGTCCTGATGGGCGACTGGAACATCGCGCCGCTGGACGAGGACGTCTGGTCGATGGCCTACTACGAGAACAAGACCCACGTCTCGGAGCCTGAGCGGGCCGCGTTCCGGGCCGTCCTCGACGCGGGGCTGACTGACCTGACCCGCGAGCACACGCCGGGCCCCGGCGTCTACACCTACTGGGACTACACCCGGCTGGCCTTCCCCAAACGGCGCGGGATGCGCATCGACTTCGCGCTCGGCTCACCGGCGCTGGCGGAGCGGGTCACGCACGCGTTCATCGACCGCGAGGAGCGCAAGGGCAAGGGCGCCTCCGACCACGCGCCCGTCGTCATCGACCTGGCCTGACCCATTCTCGGGGAGGTTTTGGTCCCTGGGGTGGACACAATCCCACGCAGTAACCCCACCGGACGCTGACTGCGTGCGGTCTTGATGGTTTGAAGGGCCACTGGGATCGCAAACTTTGGACGCCTACTCCAGCACCGCGCTCAGGCGGGCGATCAGCGTGGCGGCGCGCTCGGCATACTCCCGCCCCTCGCCACGCGCGGCCTGGCGGCGGAAGTGCAGCGCCACGAAGAACACCTCGTTGACCAGCCACGCCCGGGACCGTGCGGTGAGGGCCGCGGGATCGGCGCCCGGCCCGGCGGCGGCGCAGTAGGCCGCGACGAACCGCTCCAGCCGGTCGGGACCGAGCCGCAGATACCAGGGGTCCAGCCACACCGCCCCGCCGCTGAACGCCAGGTCCCGCGCGGGGTCGCCGATGTGGGCCCACTCCCAGTCGACATAGCGCGGCACCCCGCCCGACACCAGGATGTTCGGCACCGCCGGGTCACCGTGGACCAGCGCGAACTCCTCGAGCCGCGCGAAGTGCGGCTCGGTCCCGGCGAACAGCCGCTGCACGCGCGGCCACAGCCCGGCGACGTCCGCCGCCGACGCCAGCTCCGGGTGGTGCTCGGTCCACCACTGCCAGTTGGCCTCACCGGACCCCGTCATGCTCAGGGTCGGTTGGAGTCTGTCCGTGGCGGTGACGTCGCCGTGGCCGCCGAACCGCACCGCGTGCAGCCGCGCGAGCTGTCGGGCGTGGGCCGCCAGCAGGTCGTCGGTCCAGGCCGACGCCGGCCGCACCTGGCCGCGCACATGCTCCACGACCATGTATGCCGTGCCCTCCGGCGTGCTGCCAGGTCCGGTCCCGCGGGGGTCGCCAGCCGTGGCCAGGTGGATGGGTCGGGGGCCGATCCCGTCGGGCGCGGCGAGCAGGGCCGCGAACTCCTCGGCCATGGGCCGCGGCAGCTCCTCGGGACGGTGTGGCACCCGGACGACGAGGGCACGGGGACCGGCCGGATCGCGCAGGTCCTGGGCCTCGCGCGAGACGACCAGCCACGCGGCATACGACTCGCCGGTGCCGATCAGGGTCGCGTCCGGCGAGGGCTCGACCGGCACTCCACGGCCGTCGTCGAACCACTCCGGATGCTCTGCGGTCAGGCGGGCGACAGCCGCCGAGCTGGTCAGGTCTGAGTCCGTCATGGACCGCACCCCCTGCAGGCAAAGGTAACGATTTGTCCAGGTTCTCACCACGGCTCGCCAAGGTTGCCTAGGTTGTCAAGTGCATTGGCTGCAGGCCGACACACCCACTGACGGCGGGCGCCGATGATTCATTCAACCACGTTGGGATTGAGGGGTTTACGCAATGAGGCGTTCTGCATACGGCGGGCGGCCAGCACTGGCCGGCATCGCCAGCGCGGCGCTCGTCGTCTCCGGCTTGACCGCCGCGACGGCCACCGCGCAGGATTCGGATGATCGGACTGCCGAGCCGGCACACATCGAGCACCAGGTGCTGACCGAGCTGGCCGACGACGGTACGGCCACGTTCTGGGTGCGTTTTGACGCACGGCCGGACATGAGCCAGTTCACCACCATCACCGACTGGGACGCCCGGGGCGTCGCGGTCTATGACGCCCTGACCAGCACCGCAGACGCCGCGCAGGCCGACGTGCGGGCTGAGCTTGACGCCGACGGTCTGAGCTTCGAGAGCTACTGGGCGACCAACGCCATCCTCGTGGAGGGCGCTGGCGAGAGCGTCGTCAACGACCTCGCCCGAGCTCCTGGCGTCGAGGGCATCTACGCGTCCTTCGACTACGACGCACCGGTGACCCAACCGGCCGAGCCGGGCAACAGCCTCAACGCCGTCGAGTGGGGAGTGCGGGACATCAACGCCGACGACGCCTGGGGGCAGGGTGTCACCGGTGAGGGCATGGTCGTCGCCAACATCGACAGCGGCGTGCAGTGGGACCACCCGGCTCTGATCAACCAGTACCGCGGATGGGACGGCGCGACCGCCGACCACGACTACAACTGGTTCGACGGCACCCCCGACAACGAGCCGGCCCCGTGGGACTGGGATGGCCACGGCACCCACACGATGGGCACCATGGTCGGCGACGACGGCGGCGGCAACCAGATCGGAGTCGCCCCCGGCGCTCAGTGGATCGCCGCCTCCACGGACCTGAGCGACGCGATGATGTTCGCGGCGGGCGAGTGGATGCTTGCCCCGACCGAGGTCGGCGGCGCCAACCCCGACCCGACGATGCGGCCGAACGTGGTCAACAACTCGTGGGGCTCCGAGTTCCCGTCGAACGACCCGTTCATGGAGGACATCATCGAGGCCTGGCACGCGGCCGGGATCTTCAGTGTCTTCTCCAACGGCAACTCGGGCCCGGGTTGCGCGACCTCCGGGTCGCCGGGCAGCCGGACCCTGACCTACTCCGTCGGCAGCTATGACGCCTTCCACGCCATCAGCGGCTTCTCCTCGCGCGGTCCCGGCCAGGACGGCGAGATCAAGCCCAACATCGCCGCCCCGGGTGGCAACGTCCGCTCCTCCTTCCCGGGTGACACCTACGGCACCATCAGCGGCACCTCGATGGCCGCGCCGCACGTGTCCGGGGCGGTCGCCCTGCTCTGGTCGGAGGACGCGACGGCGCTCGGTGACGTGGACGCCACCAGGGCCCTGCTCGACGGCACGGCCATCGACACCGAGGACCTGCAGTGCGGCGGGACCGCCGCGGACAACAACGTCTGGGGCGAGGGTCGTCTCGACGCCTACCAACTAATCTTCGGCGAGGACCCGCCGGTGCCGGGCCCGGCCATCACGGTGGACCCGACCTCGATCGAGGGCAGCCAGGAGCCGGACACGACGACCGAGCACACCCTGACCGTCGGCAACACCGGCACGGAGGACCTGGAGTTCACGATCGCCGAGGAGGCTGGCGCCGCGGCAGGACTGGTGCTCCCCCAGGGCGCGGACCGTTCGCACGCCTCCGGCGAGAGCGCGAGCGGACCGAGCGCACCTGCGGTCGTGGCGCCCGCCGTGGTGCCCACGGTGGCCACGCTGACCGAGGGCTTCGACAACATCAACAACCTCCCGGGTGACGGCTGGGCGATCCAGAACAACAGCGAGCCGGTCGGTGGGACCAGCTGGTTCCAGGGCAGCGCCGCCGAGGTGTTCCCCTCGCACGAGGGGGCGCCGGAGGCATATGTCGGTGCGAACTACAACAACGCGGGTGAAAGTCCGGGCAACATCAGCAACTGGCTGATGACCCCGGAGCTGGACCTGGTCAACGGCGCGGAGCTGTCGTTCTACACACGAACCGTCGCGAACCCGGCCGACTTCGTGGACCGGCTGGAGGTGCGCTTGTCCACCAACGGTGACTCCACGGACGTGGGCACCGGCTATGAGGGTGTGGGCGACTTCGACACGCTGCTGGTGTCGGTCAACCCGGACCTGACCACGACGGGTTATCCGGGTGCGTGGACGGAGTACACCGCGACGATCGAGGGCCTGGAGGCCCAGACCACCGGCCGCATCGCGTTCCACTACTGGGTGCCCGAGGGTGGTCCCTTCGGGAACAACTCCAACTACATCGGCATCGACACCCTCTCCTACGAGGCTGACGTCCCGCCGCCACCGTCGGCGTGCGAGGCGACGGACGTGCCGTGGCTGACCGTGGACCCGGCCAGCGGCACCGTCGCCCCGGACGGGACGCAGGCGGTCACCGTGGGGCTGGACTCCACGGGCCTGGCCGAGGGTGACTACACCGCCAACCTGTGCGTGGAGTCCAACGACCCGGCGAACCCGGTGGTGGACGTGCCGGTGACGTTGACCGTGGCCGATGCCCCGGTGGAGCCGGCGACGGTGCAGCGGGTCTACGGCACCGACCGGTACGCCACCGCGGGTGAGATCGCGGCGCAGTTCCCTGACGGTGTGGGCACGGTGTACATCGCTAACGGGACCGAGTCTGCGGACGGGGCCGATGCGTTGGCTGCGGGTGCGGCCGGTGCGGTCGGGGCGTTGGAGTTCATCCCCGACACCACGCCCGAGGGTGACCCGGCGCCGATCCTGCTGGTCAAGGCCGACCGCATCCCCAACGCCACCTGGGACGCGTTGGCGGCCCTGGCCCCGGCCGAGATCATCATCGTCGGTGGCACCGGCTCGGTGGATGAGCAGGTGGAGGCCGACCTGGCCGCCACCGGCGCCGACGTGCGCCGCATCGCCGGTGAGAACCGGTATGAGACCGCCGCGCTGATCGCGGCCGAGTACACCGCGGTCGACACGGTCTTCGTGGCCACCGGTCAGGGCGACATGGGCACCGGCCTGGCGCTGGCCGACGCGCTGACGGCGGCCTCGGCCGCCGGCAGCCAGGGTGTGCCGGTGGTCCTGACCCGCCAGGGCAGCCTGCCGGAGGCCACGGCCGCGGTGATCACCGACCTGGGCGCGAGCAACATCGTGGTCGTCGGCGGCACCGGCGCGGTCAGCGACGACGTGCTGTCCGAGCTGAACGCGATCGCCCCGACCGAGCGGGTCTACGGGGCCGACCGGTACCAGACCGCGGCCGCGTTGACGGCCGGGTACGGCACCGACGGCGACGTGCTCTACATCGCCTCCGGCGTCAACTTCCCCGACGCGTTGGCCGGGTCCTCCCTGACCGGTTCGCAGCAGGCACCGCTGCTGCTGACCAAGCAGGGCCATCTGCCGGCCGCGACCGCCGAAGAGATCCTGNCACGGCCGCGGTGATCACCGACCTGGGCGCGAGCAACATCGTGGTCGTCGGCGGCACCGGCGCGGTCAGCGACGACGTGCTGTCCGAGCTGAACGCGATCGCCCCGACCGAGCGGGTCTACGGGGCCGACCGGTACCAGACCGCGGCCGCGCTCACGGCCGGGTACGGCACCGACGGCGACGTGCTCTACATCGCCTCCGGCGTCAACTTCCCCGACGCGTTGGCCGGGTCCTCCCTGACCGGTTCGCAGCAGGCACCGCTGCTGCTGACCAAGCAGGGCCACCTGCCGGCCGCGACCGCCGAGGAGATCCTGCGACTCTCCCCGCAGGGCATCACCATCTTCGGTGGCGAGGTCGCCGTCAACGCCGAGGTCGAAGCCGCCCTCCAGGCACTGCTGGACCAGACCTCCACCGACTAACCACCGGTCAGGACTAGTCCCGCAACCCATCCCCCACAACACAACGGCCCCCACCGGCACCCAACCGGTGGGGGCCGTTGCTGCGCCCCAACTCGAGCGACCCGTTAGCCGTTCCTACTGCGTAGCGGCGGCCTTGGCGGCCGCCTTCTTCTCCTTCTTGTAGGCGCGGACCTGCGCCAGGCTGTCGGCGTCGACCACGTCGGCGATCGACATGTGGACGCCCTCCCTGCCGTAGTCACCGGCAGCCTCGCGCCAGCCCGGGGTGGACAGCCCCCGCTGCTTGCCCAGCAGGGCCAGGAAGATCCTGGCCTTCTGGTCGCCGAAGCCCGGCAGCGCCTTCAGCCGCTTCAGGATGGTCGCCCCGTCCGGGTGGCCGAACGCCCAGATCGAGCCGGTGTCCCCGTGGTACTCACGGACGATCGCCGAGGCCAGGTCATGGACCCGCTGGCCCATCGACTTCGGGAAGCGGTGGACAGCCGGCGGGGTGGCGCACACGGCGATGAACTCGTCGGGGTCCATGGCGGCGATCTGCCCGGGGTCGCACGCGCCGAGGCGCTCCTCGAGCTTGCGCGGCCCGGAGAAGGCCACCTCCATCGGGATCTGCTGGTCCAGCAGCATGCCGGTCAGCAGCGCGAACGGGTTCTCGGACAGCAGGCGGTCCGCCTCGGGGTCGCCGGTCAGGTGCAGTTCACGACTCATGCCCCGATCTTCGCACGCAGGCGCAAGGGGCGAGACGGGACGGCCTCACGCACCGAGCACCCGCTCCAGGTAGGGGTTGGCGAACCGTCGGTCGGGGTCCAGCTCGTCCCGCAACACCAGGAAGTCGGCGAACCGCGGGTACGCCCCGGCCAGGTCCGCGGCGGTCCGGGTGTGCAGCTTGCCCCAGTGCGGACGGCCGTCGTGGTCCCGCAGCAGCGCCTCGACCTCGGTGAGGTAGTCGTCCTCGGCGTCCCGCCAGTAGCGGTGCACCGCGACATACCCGCTGTCCCGCTCGTGGGCGGTGGACAGCCACCGGTCGTCGGCGGCCGCCACCCGGAACTCCAGCGGGAAGGAGACCCGCCAGCGGCGTCGTTCGATCAGGGCACCCACTTCCCGGGCGACCTGGGGCAGTATGCCGGCGGGCACGGCATACTCCATCTCCCGGAAGCGGACCGACCGGCGGGTGGTGAAGACCGCGGTGGCGACGTCGGTGAAGGTGCGGTTGCCGGTGAGCCGCTCCGCGGCCCGGTTGACGGTCGGCGTCAGCCCGGGGAGGCGGGAGCAGGCGCGGCAGGTGAGCTCGAAGAGCCCGTTGGCCAGCAGGTCGTCGTCCAGCCTGCGGCGCCAGCCGGGCAGCGGGCGGGTGGGCGCCCCGAGGGGCAGGCGGGTGTTGGTCTTGGTCAGCGCGGTGGCGGTGTGCGGGAACCAGTAGAACTCGACGTGGTCGTGGGCCCGGATCCGCTCCGCCCAGCTGTCGAGGACCTGCTCCAGCGGCTCCGGACGCTCGACCGCCTGCAGCTGGAAGGCGGGGACGCACTGCAGGGTGAGCTCGGTCAGGACCCCGAGTGCCCCCAGACCGAGGGCGACCGCCGGCAGCCACTTGTGGCTCGCGTCCACGACATGCACCTCGCCCCAGCCGTCGACGAACCGCGCGCCGACGACCTGTGTCGCGAGGCCACCGAAGGTCAGGCCGGTGCCGTGCGTGCCGGTCGAGACCGCACCGCTGATCGTCTGCTGGTCGATGTCGCCGAGGTTGGGCATCGCCAGGCCGTGCGGGGCAAGCAGCGCGGGAACGGCGTGGAGCGGGGTGCCGGCGCGCAGCGTGACCCGATCGGTGGCGTGGTCGACACCCACGAGACCGGTGAGTCCGGACAGGTCGAGCTGCACGCCGGGGGCGACCGCGATCCCGGAGAAGCTGTGGCCGGACCCGACGGCCTTGACGGGCAGTCCGTCGGCGGCGGCCTGCTCGATCGCCGTGGCCACGTGCGCCTCGGTGGCCGGGCGGAGCACGCGGACCGGCTGGGCCGACTCGGTGCGGCCCCAGTTGCGCCAGCTCATCCGAACGCCTTCGCCTCGCCGCGGTAGGTCGGCCACCGGTCCACGACGCGGTCGCCGTCGACGACGTGCAGGACGTCGACCCGCTCGCACAGCTCCCCCGCCTTGGCGTGCCGGAACCAGACCCGGTCACCCACGCCGAGACCGGCGGCGCCGGGTCCGGTGAGTGGACTCTGGACCTCCCCGGCGGCCTCGGACCCGAGGTAGTGCAGCCCCTCGGGCCAGGCGATCGTCGGCAACCGGTCGGGCCCGGGCGGCCCGGAGGCGACCCAGCCCGCACCGCCCACGGTGACCGTGCCCGGGGCCGGGACCCGCACCACGTCGAGCGCGAACGATGCTGCGGGCGCCGGCTGGAAGGCCTGGTAGGCGTCGAAGAGGCCCGGGCCGAAGAGCCCGCTGCCCGCGGCCACCTCGGTGATCGAGGAGTCGGTCGTGGTGCGCTCCAGCGAGCCGGTCCCGCCTCCGTTGACGAACTCGAGGGCAGCGACCTCACGGACCGCGGCGACAGCGGCCCCGCGACGCTCGGGAAGCTCCCGCCACGACCTGTCCTGCAGGCGGCGGACCACGGCGGTCCGGGCCTTGGCGGCGGGCGTGCTCCCCGCCACGGACTGGTTGCCGAGCCCGGCGATCTGCGCCTCGTAGGACATCATCCCGACGAGGCGGAACCCGGGTCGCCGGGCGATCACCTCGGCGGCCCGGCGCGCGTCGTCCGCGGTGCGCAGCGGAGACCGGCGCACGCCGACCCAGAGCCCGGGCAGGGCCAGCGAGGCGTCGAGCTCCAGGCAGAGCCGGACGCACTCCCGACGACCGGGGGAGGCGACCGCGTCGACCACGTCGAGCTGGGCGGGGTCGTCCACCATCAGCGTGATGGCTGCGGCCGCCGCGGGGTCGTGCACCAGCTCGGCCAGCGCGGTCCGGTCGACGGTCGGGTAGGCGACGACGACGTCGTCGGTCACGGCCTCCCGGACCAGCCACAGAGCCTCGGGGAGGGAGTAGGCCAGCACCCCGGCATACTCCCGCCGGGCCAGCACCTCGGTGAGGACGCGGCGGCAGCGCACCGACTTGCTGGCGACCCGGATCGGGGTGCCGGCGGCGCGGGTGGCCAGGTCGTCGGCGTTGGACCGCAGGGCGCCGAGGTCGAGCACGGCCAGGGGTGTGTCGAGGTGGGCGGTGGCACGGCTCAGCCGTGGCCAGTCGGCCGTGGGTGTCCAGGTCATGGGCTCTCGGGGGTCGAGGAGTCGGGCGCGGTGGGGACCGCGGCGACGCTGGTCAGCCGGCGCACGCGCTCACCCACGGGCCACATGAAAGCACGGCTTCGTGCGGCGACCGCTATCCACCGGGCCGTCAGGAGCCGGGGCGCACCAGCCCGGACTCGTAGGCGAGGACCACCGCGTGGACCCGGTCCCGGACCGCCAGCTTGGTGTAGATGCGGGCGAGATGGGTCTTGATCGTCGTCTCCGCGAGGAACAGGGTGGCGCCGATCTCCGCGTTCGACCGGCCTCGGGCCACCTCGCGCAGCACGTCCACCTCACGCTCGGTGAGGTCCGTGAGCTGCTCGGGCACCCCGGTCACGGGAGCAGGGCTCTGGACGTAGGCCTCGATGAGGAGCCTGGTCACCGACGGCGACAGCATCGCGTCCCCGCTCACGGCGCTGCGGACCGCCGCGACGAGCTGCTCGGGTGAGATGTCCTTGAGCAGGAAGCCCACGGCACCGGCCCGGAGCGCGCCGTAGACGAACTCGTCGCCGTCGAAGGTGGTGAGTACCACGATCTTCGGCGGGTGCGCGGATGCCATCAGGCGCTCGGTGGCGGCGAGTCCGTCCATGCGTGGCATCCGGATGTCCATGAGCACGAGGTCCGGCCGCAGCCGCGTCGCTAGGTCGACGGCCTCGGCGCCGTCGCCGGCCTCCCCCGTGACCTCGATGTCCGGCAGCCTGGAGAGGATCGAGGAGAAGCCGGCCCGGACGAGCGCCTGGTCGTCCGCCAGCAGGACGCGGATCGGCCGGTCGACGCTCACCGCGCCGGCTCCGTCGGGATCGCGGCCCGCACGACGAAGCCGGTGGCCTCCTGGCCCGCCTGGAAGCTGCCGCCGTACATGGCCACTCGTTCCCGGAGACCGATGAGGCCGTGGCCGCCTCCCACCGAGGCCCCGGGTGCGGTGGGTGCCACCGGCCCGTGGTCGCGCACCTCGACGGCCAGGGGCTCGGCGCTGACGTGCACCTCGACCCGGGTGCCGCCGCCATGGCGCAGCGCGTTGGTCAGTGCCTCCTGCACGATCCGGTAGACGGCGAGCTCCCGTCCGGGATCGGACCCGCTCGGGGACTCCAGGCGGAGGTCGACCGTCAGGCCCGAGCCCCGCATGGACTCCACGAGGTCGGGCAGCTGTGCCAGTCCTGGCGATGGGGCGGTCCCGTCGGCGTGCTGGCTGGGGCTGCGCAGCAGCGAGACCGTGCGGCGCAGTTCAGTGAGCACCTCACGGCCGATGGTCTCGACGGCGAGGAGCGAGTCGCGCGCCGAGTCCACGTCGTCCTCCAGGTCCATCCGCGCCGCCCCGGTCTGCACGACCATCACGCTGACGCCGTGCGCCACGACGTCGTGCATCTCGCGGGCGATGCGGGTGCGTTCCTCGAGCAGGACCTGCCGGGAGTGTGCCTCGCGCTGCTGCTCCAGCTCGAGCAGCGCCGCGTCGAGCGCCTCCCGCTGGTGCGTCAGCCGGGCGATCACCCGACCGGCCCCCCAGGCTGCTCCGAAGCACACGACACCGAAGATCACGTCGTCGGCCCCCCGGAACTCTGGCACGTGGATGCAAGAGGTCAGCAGGCACACCATCGCCAGCAGCAGGGCCCACCACGACCGGCGTGGGTGCCCGTGGCGTCCGGCCGTGTAGAGCAGGATCGCGATCGGCACCGCGGACCCCCAGAACCCGAGGCTGTGCGCGATCCACGGGTTGGGCAGCGTGTGGGCGCCGATGGCGACCAGGGCGGACGCGGTCGGCCAACGGCGGCGGACCGCCAGGGGCAGCGTGGTGAACAGCTGGATGACGAGGCTCAGCCAGAGCGGACCGCCGCGGTAGCCGTCCTCGGTCGGCGCGACCAGCATCACCACCCCGACCACGGTGAGGACGAGCGCGACCACGGCGTCCACGACCTGCTGCCGCAGCGTCACCGGGGCTCTCATGCAGGAAACCTACTGCTCATCTCCGGGCCGCGGCATCGTCCTGGCGGAGTCCGTTGATCATCCCGCAGCACGATGCGCCGGATATGTCACGGTCGATCCGCCACGGAGGTCGATGCCTCCACGCTAAGGCCTCCAGCACCGACACACCCGAGGAGATCTCCGATGACCGACACCCAGACCAGTCCCGCCCTGGCGCCCCCGACGCCCTCGAGGCCGCACGTGCCCGGTCTCCGGGTCACGGCGGTGACGCTGGCCGGAGCGGGGATCGCCCTGGCCGCCGGCGAGCAACTCATCGGCGACCTCGACCAGGCCGATGACGTGGCGCTGATCGCTGCCGGTGGCGATCGACTCGCCGCTGGCGGACTCACCCAACTGCTCGCCGCGGTCCTGCTGTGCTTCGCCGCTGCGGGACTCGGGCGCATCGTGTGGCCGAGCATCACCGGGCGCATCGGCTGGGTGCTCCTGATGGTTGCCGTCCCGTGCGCCGGGGCCTTCGCCGCGTTCCACCTGATCCTCCTGGAGACCGGTGCGCCCGGGCTCGACCCGGCCGCCATGCAGCAGTTCGTCGTCGAGCGCTTCCAGGGTCCCGGTCCGTGGGGTGTGCCGATCGGACTGTTCACCCTCCTCGGCCCGCTCGCGCTGCTCCTCGTGCTGATCGCCCTGGTCCGAGTGCGCACCGCCTCGCTGGCCGCCCCCGCGGTCTTCCTGGTCGGTGCGGTCCTCGACCAGGTGCCCGCGGGCGGTGCGCTCGAGCTCGTCGCCCTGTGGTTGGTCGCCCTCGGCCTTGTCCTGGGCGCGGTCGGCCTGTGGCGGGGTGCGCGCTCAGGGCTAGCGGAGCGGCCCGCCACCCCGCGGCAGTATGACGTCCGGCGGCGTCGAGGGGCCTGCGGTTAGGGCTTGTGCTGGCTGAGTGACTCCGGGTCGGGCGCGTCCGAGTCCGGCACGTCCCGGTCCGGCGAGTCCGGGATGTCGACGTCCAGGTCGGCCGCGTCGGGGTCCAGGTCGGCTGCGGTGCTGTGCCGCACCCGGTGGTGCCCGAGGAGCAGGGCGATGCCTGCGGCTGCGAGGGTCGCGAGGGCGGCACCGGCGAAGACCGTCTGCACCTGGACGACCGCCGCGTCGAGCAGGGCGTCGGAGTCCGTCGGGTCCGGCAGGGCGTTGACCGCCTCCTGGAACCGGCGGAGGCCGACGGCAGTGAGCAGCGCGAGACCCACGACCATGCCCACCATCCGGGCCACCACGACCAGGGAGCTCACCGTGCCGTGAGTGGTGTGGCTGGATTCGGCCAGGGCGGCGTCGTTGACCGGGGCGATCGCCAGGCCGATGCCGAAGCCGGCCACGACCAGCAGCATCGTGGCTAGACCCGGCTCGTCCAGGGCCCCGCGGGTCCAGCCGGACATCCCCCACAGCACCGCGGCCGTCATCGCCAGGCCGGGGGCGGCGACCAGGCCGGGGCCCAGCGCCTTGAGCAGCAGGCCGCCGAGCACCGCCCCGACGGGCACGGCCACGAGGAACTGGACCAGCACGAAGGCGGCCTCGGTCTCGGTGGTCCCCTCGGTGAGCCGCGCCAGCAGCGGGACGTCGACGACGATGGCCACGATCGCGGTGCCGACCAGCAGGCTGACGACGAGGGCCGGAATGACCCGGCCGTGCACGACCCCCCGGGCGATCAGCGGGTTGGCAGCGGTCCGCTGCCGGACCGCGAAGGCCACCAGAGCCAGAGCCCCGATCGGCAGCAGCCACAGGCCCCACGGACCGAGCACCTCCTTGGCGGGGTCGGCCGAGGAGAAGGTCAGCACGAGCGCTCCCAGCGCGACCGCGATGAACAGCGCACCGAGGACGTCGGCCCGCACGAGGGTGGGCAGCCAACGAGCAGCGCTGAGCAGCGCGAGCAGCATCAGGGCCACGACCGCGACCAGCCCGATGGGCGTCAGCACACGGGAGGTCGACTCGCCGATCGGCACGAACGGCCCGCCCCACGCGACCGAGGTGGTCAGGGAGGTCGGCGCGATGAGTGCGAGCGACCCCGCGGCGACGGCCACCAGGGCGACCACGACGGCGAGGCCGGTGACCAGCCGGTTGCGCCGCGGCTGGGGCTCGGCGGTGCCCCGGGTGCCGGGCGATTCGTAGTCCGGGTCGTCGGCGTCCTCCTCCAGCCCGGCCGGGCGGATCAGCCACACGGCGACGAAGAACACCACACCCAGCACGGCGTTCAGCCAGAAGATTCCGCGCCAGTCGCTGACCAGCAGGATCGCCGCACCCAGCAGCGGTCCCAGGACAGAGCCGAGCTCCTGCACCGCACCGACCACCCCCAGCGGCGTCCCGCGGCGGCCGGGCGGCCACAGGTCGGCCACGATCGCCAGGGTCGCGGGCACGAGCCCGCCGCCCCCGAGGCCCTGCAGGAAGCGACCGCCGATCATCACCGGCAGCTCGACCGCGATCCCGGTGATGAGCGAGCCGACGACGAAGACGGCCAGGCAGGCCAGCAGGATCTTGCGGCGCGGGACGAGGTCGGCCAGCCGTCCGATCAGCGGCAGCACCGCGATATAGCCGAGCAGGAACCCGGAGATGATGGGGGTGCCCTTCTGCAGGGACTCGATCCCGAGCCCCGCCCCGGCCATCATGTCGGTCAGAGCCAGCACCACGACATACGTGTCGGCGGCGGCCAGGGCGACCGCCACGGAGGCGACGCTCAGCAGCGACCTGGCCCCCCGCGCCTGCCCGGTCTCCCCGGTCACGGCGCCGGTGCCCGACTGCGCCCCCACGTCAGGGGGCGGTGACCGTGACCGGCTCGCCGTACTCGTCGAGCGTCACGGTGTAGGTCGCGTCGTCCGGCGGGTAGAACGGCCCGGTGATCTGCACCGTGCGGACCTCCCAGCTCTCCTCGATGAGGCCGTACTCGACGGTGAAGTCGACGGTCTCGTCGCCGACGCCCAGCAGGTCCTTGACCGCCTGCCCGGGCACGGTGCCGGTGATCTCCTGGGTGACCTCGGCGCCGACGCGGGTCTGCTCGCCGAACTCCGCCGAGTCGGTGAGCAGGAGCAGCCCGGCCAGGCCGTCGTCGATGTCGAACAGCCGTGCCGGGTCGGGGACGTTGAGGTCCTCGGGCGTGGTGGAGATGAAGCCCGGGGAGAACGGGAGTTTGACGAAGAGCTGGTCGTCGACCGCGATCGTCGGCACGTCGGCCTGCACCCCCGCGACCTTGGCGGTGATGGTGCCGTCGAAGGCCGGCGGCTCCATCGTCCCGGCCCCGACGGCCTTGATGATGATCGCGCTGTCCGGCAGGTCGACGCCCTCGAGCTCGAGGCTCACGCTGCCCGCCTCGGAGAGGGTGGCGTGCGCCTGTGCGAGCCGGTCGGCGGCGGTGGCCTCGGTCGTGGTGGCCTCGTCCCCGTCGGGCTCGTCACCGTCGCCGCTGCACGCGGAGAGCGTGAGTGCGGCCACAGCCGCGAGCGCGATCGGCAGAGTGGACCGCCTCGTGTGCCGGTTGATCCTCATCGGTCCCCTCCGTGCTGCTCGCGGATGTGTCTTCGACAGTATGCCGCCACTCGCCTGCGCCACCGACCGGGCGCGCGGCGCTGCATCCCACCGATCCGTCCGGGCGCGCGACGCTGCATCCCACCGATCCGTCCGGGCCCACGGGGTTCGGAAGCAGCGCCCGCCCGACGTCTTGGGTAGCGCCGGCGGCCAGAGCCCGGCGCGCTCGGTCACCGTGGAGGCGGCAGCCCGGCGCGCCCGGTCAGGTGAGGGTGATGCCCTCGCCGTCCTCGGCAACGTCGACCGTAACGGTGCTGCCGTCGGCGACCTCACCGGCCAGCAGCCCACGCGCCAGGCGGTCGCCGATCTCGGTCTGGACGAGCCGGCGCAGGGGCCGGGCACCGTAGGCCGGGTCGTAGCCGCGCTCGGCCAGCCACTCGCTGGCCGCGTCGGTCACCTCGAGCGTGATCCGACGGTCGGCCAGACGCCGCGCCAGGTGCTCCACCTGGAGGCCGACGATCGTGGCCAGCTCCTCGCGGCTCAGCGGGTCGAAGATCACGACCTCGTCGAGGCGGTTGAGGAACTCCGGCTTGAACGCGGTGCGCACGGTGGCCATCACCTGCTCGCGCTTGGTGTCCTGGTCGGTCGTCGGGTCGACCAGGAACTGGCTGCCCAGGTTGGAGGTCATCACCAGCAGCACGTTGCGGAAGTCGACCGTGCGGCCCTGGCCGTCGGTGAGCCGACCGTCGTCCAGCACCTGCAGCAGGATGTCGAAGGTCTCCGGGTGAGCCTTCTCCACCTCGTCGAGCAGCACGACGGAGTAGGGCCGGCGGCGCACCGCCTCGGTCAGCTGACCGCCCTCCTCATAGCCCACATACCCCGGGGGCGCCCCGACCAGGCGGGCCACCGAGTGGCGCTCGGAGTACTCGCTCATGTCGATGCGCACCATGGCGCGCTCGTCGTCGAACAGGAAGTCCGCCAGGGCCTTGGCCAGCTCGGTCTTGCCGACGCCGGTCGGGCCGAGGAACAGGAACGAGCCGGTCGGACGGTCGGGGTCGGCGACCCCGGCCCGGGACCGTCGCACCGCGTCGGAGACCGCGCGGACCGCGGTGTGCTGTCCGATCAGCCGCTGCCCCAGGACGTCCTCCATCCGGAGCAGCTTCTCGGTCTCCCCCTCAAGCAGGCGCCCGGCGGGGATGCCGGTCCACATCGAGATGACGTCGGCGATGTCGTCCGCACCCACCTCGTCCTTGACCATGGGGTTCTCCCCCGTGGCGCCGGCCGTCGAGCCGGAGGCCTCGGCCTCCTGGGCCTGACCGAGCTCCTGCTCCGCCGCGGGGATCTCGCCGTACAGCAGCCGCGAGGCCGCCTCGTAGTCCCCCTCGCGCTGCAGCCGGTCGGCCTGCGTGCGCAGGTCGTCCAGGCGCGCCTTGAGCTCACCGACCCGGTTGAGACCGGACTTCTCCGACTCCCACCGGGCGGTCAGGGCCGCCAGCTCGTCCTTCTTGTCGGCCAGGTCGTCCCGCAGCCGCGCCAGCCGCTCGGCAGCGCCCGCGTCGGACTCGGCGGCACGGTCCAGGTGCAGCTCCTCCATCGTCAGCCGGTCGACGGCGCGCTGCAGCTCGTCGATCTCGACCGGGCTGGAGTCGATCTCCATCCGCAGCCGGCTCGCGGACTCGTCCACGAGGTCGATCGCCTTGTCGGGCAGCTGACGACCGGTGATGTAGCGGTCCGACAGGGCCGCCGCAGCCACCAGCGCCGAGTCGGCGATGGCGACCTTGTGGTGCGCCTCGTACCGCTCCTTCAGCCCACGCAGGATGGCGATGGTGTCCTCGACACTGGGCTCCCCGACATACACCTGCTGGAAGCGGCGCTCCAGCGCCGGGTCCTTCTCGATGTGCTCGCGGTACTCATCCAGCGTGGTCGCGCCGACCAGCCGCAGCTCGCCGCGCGCCAGCAGCGGCTTGAGCATGTTGCCGGCGTCCATCGAGCCCTCGGCGGCACCGGCGCCGACGACGGTGTGCAGCTCGTCGATGAAGGTGACGATCCGGCCGTCGCTGGCGGTGATCTCGTTGAGCACGGCCTTGAGCCGCTCCTCGAACTCGCCGCGGTACTTCGCGCCCGCCACCATCGCCCCCAGGTCCAGGGAGATCAGCCGCTTGTCACGCAGTGACTCGGGCACGTCACCGGCCACGATCCGCTGCGCGAGACCCTCGACGACGGCGGTCTTGCCGACGCCGGGCTCACCGATCAGCACCGGGTTGTTCTTGGTGCGCCGGGACAGCACCTGCACGACCCGGCGGATCTCGCTGTCGCGACCGATGACCGGGTCGAGCTTGCCGTCGCGGGCCAGCCCGGTCAGGTCGGTGCCGTACTTCTCGAGCGCGTCGTAGGTCGCCTCCGGGTCCTGGCTGTCGACCTTGGCGCCCCCGCGCAGGGCCGGGATGCGCTCGCGCAGCGCCGCGGCGTCCAGCCCGAACCGCGACTCGCCGGCGAGCGCGAGGAGCAGGTGGTCGGTGGAGACGAAGGTGTCCCCCATCGCCTGCATCTCCTGCTGCGCAGCGGTCAGTATGCCGTGCAGCTGGCGGGAGGCCTGCGGCGTCCCGACCGTGGCACCCGAGGCGGAGGGCAGCCCGACCAGCACGGTGTCGGCGGCCTGGACGGCGCTGGCCGCCGAGGAGCCGACCGCGTCCAGCAGCGGACCGGTCGTGGTGTCGGTCTGCTGCGCGAGCGCGCGCAGCAGGTGGGCCGGCTCCACGTGCGGGTGTCCCGCGGTGGCCGCCTCACGGACAGCCGTGGACAGGGCCTCCTGGGCCTTGGTCGTCAACTGCAGATCCATCGTCGTGCTGTCCCCTTCCTGGACGTCCCTCATCGCGCCGGGTCGGCGTCTTCCTCCTGCTACACAGTGGTCAACCTGACCAAAGTTGAGTCTATTCCGCTCAACCTTGAGCCGTCGTCCAGCAGCGTGACAGCGGTCGCACGACCCCAGTGTGGCAGTCGCCGACTGGCCTGATATAGGAGGGACTGGTTAGTCTGACCCCTGTTGCGCGCTCTTGCCCCGACGCACCGACGCGTCCGCGCACACTTCTGACCCGACCTCACCCCGCCCCGGGCGTGAGAGCCAGACGGCAGTATGGCGTGTCCGCGCCGGGTCGTCTGCGCGAAGGAGAGAGCCATGACCACCTACCACCCCAAGCACGCCCGCGGCCCCGTGACCGGCCGCCTCACCAAGCGGCTCGCCGGCGCCACCACGCTTGCCGTCGCGGCAGCCGGTCTGGTTGTCGTGCCGGCCCAGGCGGCCTACACCCCGGAGGTGTGGGACCGCGTCGCCCAGTGCGAGTCCGGCGGCGACTGGGACATCAACACCGGCAACGGCTTCTACGGAGGCCTGCAGTTCTGGCACCCGACCTGGAAGTCCTTCGGCGGCCAGGAGTATGCCGGGTACGCCCACCAGGCCTCCAAGGCGGAGCAGATCGCGATCGCCCGCCGGGTGCTGCACACCCAGGGCCCCGGCGCCTGGCCGGTCTGCTCGGTCCGGGCCGGCCTCACCCGTGACAACGGCGGCGCCGACCCCAACGCCCAGCCCGGCGACGGCGGGCAGGACGAGCCGGGCGAGGTCACCCGCTACGTCTCCGCGACCACCGCCGCCAACGTGCGCTCCGGCCCCGGCCTGGGCTACTCCATCGTCGGCTCCAAGGCCCGCGGCACGCAGGTCACCGGCACCCTGACCAACGGCTGGCTCAAGATCGC
>NZ_JALKAL010000007.1 GCF_023015765.1 Ornithinimicrobium sp. F0845 | reverse complement strand
TGGGCGGACCGGCACCGGGCAGCACCTGTCGGCCGGGACCATCCGCCGGCTGGCCTGCGACGCGCAGATCATCCCGATCGTCCTCGGCGGGCCCTCCGAGGCCCTGGACGTGGGCGCCACGCGGCGGTTGTTCACCCCCGCGCAACGCAAGGCCGTCCTGCTACGAGACAAGGGATGCTCCTTCCCCGGCTGCTCCGCCCCCGCGGGATGGACCGACCTCCACCACGTCATCCACTGGATCTTCGGCGGCGCGACCGACCTGTCCAACGCCGCCGCACTCTGCCGGAGACACCACGTCATCGTCCACCGCTACGGCTACACCGCCACCGTCACCCCCACCGAGGTGATCTGGCATGCACCCACCGACCCCACCACACCACTGGTCGACACCTAACCACCACGCCCCCGACCCCGCCACCACCACACGGCAGCGGGGTCACAGGCACGTGCGGGTCTATGGCTCCTGACCGCTCTCGGCCGGGTGGGGCGTTCAGCGCAGGTGGTCGACAGAGTTCAGCATCACGACCTGCCGGTTGTGGAAGAAGTCGTCCTCACGCAGGTGGGTGATGCCACCGCTGGTGGAGCGGAACGCCGCATACCCCGCCGCGTCAAGAGGCATCCGGATCCACGCGGCGATGACGAAGGTGAGCGCACCGCCGTGCGTGACGACGACCTGGTGCTCGCACTCCCGGGCAGTGATCTCCTCCATCGCCCGGTAGATCCGGGTCGCGAGCTCGAGCTTGGTCTCGCCGCCCGGGATCCCCTCGTCATGACTCATCCGCTCGCCGAGAGCAGGAGGGGGCACGAATCGCTCGTCCAGCCAGGCCTGCGGGCGCCCGCCCGCCTCGCCGTAGGACTTCTCCCGCAGGTCCGGCAGCAGCACCGGCTCGACGCCGAGCACCCGGCTGATGGCCTCGGCCGTCTGGGCCGTGCGCCGCAGGTCCGAGCTGAACAGCTCTGTCCGTGCATCCGTGGGGACCAGTTCCCGGACGGCCTCAGCGATGGCCCCGGCGTGCTGCCGGCCGCGCTTGGTGAGCTCGGAGTCGTACCATCCACCGACCACGCCCTCGACGTGGTGCGTGGCCTCGGGGTGGGTGACGACGTAGATGTTCCTCATGACCGGGCCAGTATGCCGAGCGCGCCGGGGCGATCTCACACGGCGGTCCCTGTCTGGCCGGGACCGACCCGGCCGAGCCCATCCCACGCGGCGGCTCCTGCCTGGCAGGGCTCGACCGTGTCGGGCAGCGTACGGTCGAAGCACCATGACTGTGCCGCCGGAGACCTCGATCGTCGGACCTGGTGTGCCCATCTCCGTGCTCGACCGGTCCCGGACGCGTCGCGGCGAGCCCGACGGCGCCGCGCTGCGCACCACCGTCGACCGGGCGGTGCGCGCCGAGGAGCTGGGGTTCCACCGCTTCTGGGTCGCCGAGCACCACGCCGTCCCGGGGATCGCCAGCGGCAGCCCGCCGGTGCTGATGGCAGCGATCGCCGCCAGCACGACCCGGATCCGCGTGGGCTCAGGCGGCGTCATGCTGCCCAACCACCGCCCCCTGATCGTGGCCGAGCAGGCCAGGATGCTTGAGGCTCTCCACCCGGGCCGGATCGACCTGGGCGTCGGACGCTCGCTGGGTTTCACCGCTCCCGTTCGCGAGGCCCTGGGTGTCCTGGGCTACACCCCGGAGGACTTCGCCCGGGACGTGGAGGCGCTCGAGGCGCTCCTCGGCGACACCGGACCGGTGACCGCGATGCCGCGCGGGGTCCCCTCACCGCCCCTCTTCGTGCTGGCGACCGGGTCCGGCCTCAAGGTCGCTGCAGAGCGTGGCCTGCCCGTCGTGGTCGGTGGTCCGGTGCTGCACGGTGACCTGGCCCCACTGGCCGAATACCGCCGCGGCTTCCGGCCGACCGACCGCTGTCCGGAGCCGCACGTCATCGTCAGCGTGGACGTCATGATCGCCAGCACCACCGAGCGCGCCCGCGAGCTGATGCTGCCGGAGGCCTGGGCGATGGTCGAGTCCCGGTCCACGGGCGTGTTCCCTCCGCTGTCGGACCGCGAGCCCGTGGGGCTCACCGCACGCCAGCAGGCCATGGTGGACGAGCACGTCGACCGGACGGTCCACGGCACGGCCGGGGAGGTGGCCGACCAGTTGGCTGACCTG
This sequence comes from Ornithinimicrobium sp. F0845, assembly GCF_023015765.1. GTDB lineage: Bacteria > Actinomycetota > Actinomycetes > Actinomycetales > Dermatophilaceae > Ornithinicoccus. Next base: position 308,988 of record NZ_JALKAL010000007.1, on the reverse strand, counting down.
GTGTCCCGCACGGGTGCCCGCGAGATCATCGCCTTCAGCTCGACATACGACCACCTGGCGCAGGCTGAGTCGGACACCGCGCTGGCCATGCTGCAGCACGGGTGAACCCGCACCCGACCAGCCGACCCTGATGTCGGCCCAGGACCTCACCTCAACACGCCTACGATGACGCCCATGCGGCTCAAGCCCGGGCGCCCCGCCCTCTCGGCGTATGCCGACCGGTTCGACGCCCCTGTCGCCACCGGTGAGCTGGGCGTGACCTTTGCAGGGGTCTCCACCCTGCTCTTCGACGACGGTGAGACGGCCGTGCTGACCGACGGCTTCTTCTCCCGACCGTCGCTGGCGAGGGTGCTGATGCGCCGCGTCGACAGCGACCAGTCGCGGGTCAGTATGGCGTTGGGCCGGCTCGGTCTCGGCCCCACCGGTGGTCGACGGCTGGCCGCGGTGCTGCCGGTCCACACGCACTACGACCACGCCATGGACTCAGCGGTGGTGGCGCAGCGCACGGGCGCCGTGCTGGTCGGCGGCGAGTCGTCGGTCAATATCGGCCGCGGGGCTGGGCTAGCCGGTGCACAGATCGCGTTGGTGACCCCCGGAGAGTCGCAGACGCACGGGACCTTCACCGTCACCCACGTCGAGTCGGACCACTGCCCGCCCGACCGCTTCCCTGGCCCCATCGATGAGCCCGTGGTGCCGCCGGCCAAGGTTGCGGCCTACCGCTGCGGGGAGGCGTGGTCGATCCTGGTCGAGCACTCGAGCGGCCGATCCGCGCTGGTCCAGGGCAGTGCCGGCTTCGTGGCGGGCGCGCTCGTCGGCCGACAGGCGGAGGTCGCGTACCTCGGGATCGGTCAACTCGGGTTGATGGAGGAGGGCTACATCCGGCAGTACTGGGCGGAGACGGTCGAGACCGTCGGTGCGCGTCGGGTGGTGCTGACGCACTGGGACGACTTCTTCCGTGGCCTCGACAAGCCCCTGCGCGCGCTGCCCTACGCGGGCGACGACCTGGACGTCACGATGCGCATCCTCACCGAGCTGGCCACCGAGCAAGGCGTCGGGCTGCACCTGCCCACGCTGTGGCGACGCGAGGACCCCTGGACAGGTTTCTGACGGTCATCTCGTCGGGGTCGCTCAGCAGTTGCGCGTCGCGCCGGATGGGCCGACAGTGAGGTGTGCCTTCTAGCCACAAGGGGGCTCGGATCACACTGAAGTGAGTCCATGATGGATCTGTCGACGTTGACCATCCGCGAGATCTTCGCCCAGCTCACCATCATCGAGGACGCCCTCCAGGGACGCACAGAGCAGAGGCCGAGCGCGTCCCGCCGGCGACTTCTGGAGCAGCAACAGGACCGGCTCTGCCAGGAGCTGCGCTCACGCGTCCCCGAGGACCTCCGGTCGACCGAGCCACCCAGGAAGTCCCCGCCGGTGCCCCCCGTTCCTGCGTAGCCAGGCCGGCGCCCGCCGTTCCCGTGTTTCCAGATCGGCGACAGACTGGGGTTATGCGCTTCTCCCAGCTCGATGTCTTTGCCCAGCACCCCTTCCGCGGCAACCCGCTCGCTGTCGTGCACGACGCCGAGGGGCTCGCGGACGAGGAGCTCGCCCGGTTCGCGAACTGGACCAATCTCTCCGAGACCACGTTCCTGCTGCCGCCGACCGTCCCCGAGGCGGACTATCGGGTGCGGATCTTCACGGTGAGCGAGGAGCTCCCGTTCGCCGGACACCCGACGCTGGGCAGCGCGCGCGCCTGGCTGCTTGCCGGTGGTGCGCCTCGCACCGAGGGCGAGGTCGTCCAGCAGTGCGGGGCAGGTCTCGTGCGGGTCCGGTATGACGGCGCGCGGCTCGCCTTCGCCGCACCGGCCTTCCTTCGCTCGGGTGAGGTGTCGGAGGCCGACCTCGAGCGGATCGTGGACGCCCTGCGGATCCGCCCCGACCAGGTCCGGCACGCCCAGTGGATCGACAACGGCCCTGGGTGGGTCGGGATCGTGCTCGGCTCCGCAGAGGAGGCGCTCGCCCTGGAGCCCGACTTCGCAGCGTTCGGCGGCCTCGACATCGGAGTCATCGGGCCACATGGTCCGGGTGGGCCGGCGGACTACGAGGTGCGGGCGTTCGTGCCCGGGCTGGGCGTCAACGAGGACCCGGTGACCGGCAGCCTGAATGCCGGTTTCGGGGTGTGGATGATTGGTGCGGGCCTGGCGCCGGCGTCGTTCACCGTGCGGCAGGGCACGGCGCTGGGCCGGGCCGGGGACGTCGAGCTGCACGCGGAGGACGGGGAGGTCTGGGTCGGCGGCGAGGCGCACCTGCGCGTCAGTGGCGAGGTGATCTTCTAGGTCGGGACGGCTCGCCTACGTTGGCAGTATGACGCGAGAACGGTCAGTGCTCCTCGAGCACCTCCAGACAGAACGTTGGTGGCCGCCACACGAGGTCTTCCCCTTCCCGCCGTTCCAGGACATTCGTGAGTGTCTGGTCAGGCTCCTGCTCGAGGCCGGCACCCATGCTGGCCACCTTGACCTCGCTCGGGAAGGCATTGACGGTCACCAGCACCTGGTCCGTGCCGCCGGTCCGCCGAACCGCGGGCTGCAGGATCGTCAGTCATCCAGGGTCGGAAGAGCGTGGAGCTTGGCCGTTGACGTCGCCTCAGGCTGGACGTCCCAGGACTCCCAGGGCCCCAGGTCATCGGTGAACGGTGTCCTCCAGGCCAGATGCCCCAGGGCCAGGATGATGAACTGGTCGAGCGCCATACCGTACTTCTCCGCTCGCCCGTTGAGCTCCATGTACAGAGCCTCCGGCATGCCCTCGACGCCGAAGCTGACGCAGTCACCTGCCTCCCACGCGCGCAGATTACGGAAGTGATTGAGCCGGTCGTCCTCGCGGAGCGCGTCATAGAGCAGCTCGTTGAGCGGCGTCCCCGGCTCGCCGAGGAGGTCAGGTTGCTGGAGGAGCGCGTACCCCACCGCCCGGTTCAGGGCTGCCGGCCGGTTGGCCAGCTCGTCCCCCGTCCACCAGGCCTCGTTGCGGTATTGGCTCGTCAGCGCCAGGCGCACCTGGTGATCTCGTTGTGGGCTCGTGACCGCGTCGACGACATCGACCGAGATCCGGCCGTCTCTGACCCGGATCCCCAGCAGCTGATGGGGCCGGGCCTGGGGAAGCCATCCCGGCGGGCCGACCAGTGCCTGATGGCCGAACTCGGCTGCGGTGACGCCTCCTCCCGAGGCGAGCCGCAGTGGCTCCACGCTGGCCCAGGCAGTCAGGGGCATCAGGGCCAGGCCGGTCCACAGGTCCACCCGACCTGCTGTCTCCTCCGAGACCCGGTGGGTGAGGACCTGTCCCTCCAACAGGTCGAGGAGCCGGACGACCGCACCGTCCGGGCGGCCGACCAGAAGGGTGCACTCGTGCACGGCGGTGATCACGGACTCCTCGTCGATCGTGGCGTCACGCAGCCTGGCGCGGGCTCGAGCAGCCAGCCAGCCGACGTCGCGTGGCCCGTTTCGCAGCAGGCCCAGGAGGGCTTCGGTGAGCGGGATGTCCGGCTCGCCGAACGACGTTGGCATCGTGGTCTTCCCCATGGGGACCACCATGCCTCGACGCCTCGGTCGAGTGCAGGAGTTATCCACAGAGACTGCGAGCCGTCGTTCGTGGTTAGTCAAGGCGACGAGCTGGCCGAGCTCTCCCCGGAGGTGGCTCTCACCTATTCCTTCCGTTCCGCAGCGCTGTCCGCGTCTCAGGGCTCCCGCCCCGCATCATCGGGCGAACGAACAATTGCGAATATGCTAAACTGTTCAATTGTTGTTCCGAACCTCTTCGTCGTCAGGATCTCCGTGCCCCACGCCTTTCCCGACGCGCCCCTCTACGAGATCAAGGCCAACCTGTTCAAGGCGCTGGCCCATCCGGTGCGGGTGCGCATCCTCGAGCTGCTCGTCGTCGCCGACGGTCCCTGCCCTGTCAGCGACCTCCTCAGCGCTCTGGACATTGAGGCGTCCCTGCTCTCCCAGCACCTCAGCGTGCTGCGCCGGCACCATGTCGTCACCTCCCACCGGGTCGGCAAGACCATGACCTACGAGCTCGCCCACCCGCAGGTGGCTGACCTGCTCGCGGTGGCGCGGTCGTTCCTGGTCGACCGGTTGACCGCGCAGCAGGGTCAGTTGGCGATGGCGATCCAGATGGACACCGCACAGCTGGACGCCGCCCAGGTGGGCGCCGCGCAGGTGGGCGCCGCCCACGGGGGAACCGCGGACAGGGGAGCCGCGCAGTGAACCTGGCTACGCTGCGGGGGTTGCTGCCCTCCGCGAGTGACTACGCCGACGTCCCTCGGCACTGGCGATCGGACGTGGCGGCGGGGGCGACCGTAGGGATCGTGGCCCTCCCGCTGGCCCTTGCCTTCGGGATCAGCTCCGGCGCCGGTGCCGCGGCGGGGCTCGTCACGGCGGTCATCGCGGGGCTGGTCGCGGCGGTGTTCGGCGGCTCCAACGTCCAGGTCTCCGGTCCGACGGGCGCCATGGCCGTGGTTCTCGTGCCGATCGTGGGCGACCACGGTGTCGCCGCGCTGGCGATCGTCGGCATCATTGCCGGGGTGCTCCTGATGGTGGCGGGTGCCTTGAGGCTCGGGCAGCTCATCGGACTGGTGCCGTGGCCCGTCATCGCCGGCTTCACGGCCGGCATCGGGATGATCATCTTCCTCCAGCAGGTGCCCTTGGTGCTGGGCTCGGCCGACGAGGTGGGCACCCGGCCCGTCGTGGCGGCCTTCCACGCCGTCCAGCACGCCGACTGGGGTGCTGCGGCATGGGCGCTGGCCGCCGTCGCGTTCGTCATCCTGCTGATGCTCGTGGTCCCGCTGTGGAACGACCGGTTCCCGGTGTCCCTGCTCGCGATCGTGCTGGTCACCGTGATCGCCGAACTGCTCAACCTGCCGCTGGCGCGCATCGGGGAGATCCCCTCGTCGCTGCCCGTCCCGACGCTGCCGACGATCGACCCCGCCGTGCTGCAGACGCTGCTCACCGCGGCGCTCGCCGTCGCCGCACTGTCGGCGATCGAGTCCCTGCTCTCTGCGCGGGTCGCGGTCGACCTGTCCGGCGACGCGCGCTACAACCCCGACCGCGAGCTCGTGGGCCAGGGCATGGCGTGCATGGCTTCGGGTGCCTTCGGCGGCATCCCGGCCACGGGCGCGATCGCGCGGACCGCGGTCAACGTGCGGGCGGGCGGTCGGACCAGGCTGTCGGTCATCACCCACTCCCTCGTCCTGCTCGGCGTCATCTATCTGGCCTCCGGTCCCGTCTCGCGGATCCCGATGGCCGCGCTGGCTGCCGTGCTCATGCTGACCGCGGTGCGGATGGTCCCGTTCCGCGAGGCGCGGACGATCCTGCGCTCCACCCGCTCCGACGCGGCGGTGCTGCTGCTCACGATGGTGATCACGGTGATGGTGGACCTCATCGAGGCGGTCCAGTTCGGGATCGCGGTCGCGGCGGTGTTCGCGCTGCGCGCGGTGGCCCGGACCAGCGGGGTGCGCATTGAGCCGATCGACAGCGCCCCGGACCCGGCCGACGCACGAATCTCGGTCTACCGCCTGACCGGATCGATGTTCTTCGGTGCGGCGGAGCGGGTGCGCAGCGACGTCAGCGCGGAGGGCGACGTCGAGGTCGTCATCCTGGCCTTCTCCCAGCTCCGCACGCTGGACGCCACCGGAGCCAACACCTTGGCCGAAATCGTGCGGGCGCTCGAGAAGCAGGGCGTCACGGTGCTGATCAAGGGCGTGCCGAGCCGGCACATGGCCCTGATGCGCTCGGTCGGCGTCATCGACGCGCTACGGGATCGGCGCCACCTGTTCGACGAGTTCCCGCCCGCGCTGGAGCACGCCCGCAGCCACGTCCGGCGCAGCGCCGAGAGCCGTGCCAGCGAGAGCCGCGCCGCCGGGAGCACCGCCTCGGTGATCTCCGCCGGCTGAGCTGCCTCAGGAGGGCCGGACCGTAAGCACCTGCGACATCGTGCCCACCGGCCCGGTCACGTCGTGCAGCACGGTGGAGGTCAGCCCGACACCGGTCGCGCCGAAGCTGACCGAGGTGTCGAAGCCGAGCCACTCACCCTCCGGCTGGGCGAAGAAGTGGGCCGTGAGGTCGATGTTCGGGAACAGCACCTCCCGCGGACTGGCGCGCACCGTCATCCCGTTGGCGATGTCGAGCAGCCGGGCTGCGTGCGCGAGCCGGCTGACCGGCTCGCCCGCCACGAGCTCGCGATCTGACCGGACCCAGAAGGCGGCTCGGCCGGGCTCCACCTGCGCGCGGCGCACCTGTGCCGAGGCGATGAACCCGCCCGGCCACTCGGAGCTCGGGTCCCACGCGGGCATGTCGTCCGGTCCCGGGATCCTGGGCAGGGGCGTCGCGGCCAGCGCGTGGGTGTCACCCGGCTGCATCAGCCACGCGCGCAGCACGACCCCGTCGCGACCGGCGTGACTCAACCGGGCCTCCACGAGCTCGATGGTGCGGCCCGGCCGGAGCACGGTGACCGTCGAGTCCATCTCGTCGACCGGGATGGTGCCCAGGATGTCGTAGGACAGCCGCCCCACCACCAGCCCGTCGTCACGGCGGGCGTCCCGGTCGGCCTCCACCACGTGCACCATGAGGCCGAGAGCGGGTGCGATGTGCTGCGTCGCCTCGTCCCAGGCGCCGCTGACGTGCTCGGTAGCCCGGAAGGCGGTGGGGCTGAGCCGCTCGAAGTACGCCATCGGCAGGTGCTCCTTCACATCAGGGGTCTGCCTGGCAGTATGCCGTGGGCCGGGTCAGCGACGGGCGCGAGGGTCGGGTGCTCCTCAGGTCCTCTCACGCTGATCCGCCGCCCGTCCGCCTCACTCCCCGTCTGCAGGCCGGTCCCGGCGGCGGTCCAGACGTTGCGCGATCTCCTGGTAGCCGCCGGAGCGGTAGGTGGCGACGCCGCCGACGTTCGAGGACTGGGTGCCGACGACGGCGGCCGCGGCGCCCATCTCCTGCAGGGCAGCGGCAGCAGCGACGGTGATGGCGCGCCCGTGGCCGTGCCCGCGGTGCTCGGGGTGGGCTCCCATCGGCTCGATGAGACCACACCTGCCAGGACCTGCCGACCACACGATGACGGCGGCGACCTCGTTGCCCCGTTCGTCGAGACCGAGCAGGCACCGGGCGTCGGCGAAGGCCGGCCCGCTCGCCAGGCCGTGCCAGCGCTCGGTGATCTGCTCGTGGCTCAGCTGAGTGCCGAACGCCGCTTTGTGCACGGCGGTCCACGCAGACGCGCGCTGCGGCCTGACCACCTCGACCCGCAGTCCGGCATCCTCCACGGGAGTGGAGAGGTCACGCCGCAGCAGCGTCCACGGCTCATCGGCCGGCCACCCGGCCCGGCCCAGGGCGTCCTGGACGAGCGCGCCGACCGGCGACTCGACATACACGGTGCCCTCGGGCAGGACACCGCGGTCCGGCTGGCTGACGTCGGCGACCACCTGCCCAGCCAGTGCCTCGTCCTGCTGCAGGTCGGGGGCGATGGCGAGGCGCAGCAGGTCGGCCCCATCCAGCAGCCCGACGGCAACGGTCCGCCCGTCCCGGGTCCAGGTCCTGATCGCGGCGGCCGTGGTCTCCGCGCCGGTCCGCCAGAACCACCCCACGTCCCCGGGGTGCAGCTGGAACGGTGCGTCCGGGTGCTGCCACTCGCGCAGCACCTCCAGGACGCGGTCCAGGTCATCGACAGCGGGCGTCTCCAGGGCGAAGGTCACGGCCCGATGGCATCACGACTTCTTGCTCTGCGCACCTCGTTTTGCCGCGAGCAGCCTCCGAACTGGCGCGGTCGTGCACCGCGGGAGGCTCATCCCCTCGGTCACCTCACCTCGGCCCCTCACCCGGCGAACAGTTGCAGCTCGCGCCCGAAGCGGTCGCCGATGCGCAGCGTCTCCTCCAGGTCGGGATGGCGATAGATGATCATCCCGTCGGAGAGCAGGGTCGCCCGCCAGTCCCGGCGCATCGACCCGACCGGCAGCAGGTCCACGACGCAGACGTGCTCGCCGAGATCGTGCAGGAGCCGTTCCAGACCCTCGACGCGGGTGATCCGGCCCCTGCCCTGAGCCCGCTTGAACATGCTGGCCGCATTGAACCTGTGGGTCACGGGCGGCGCGGTGCCGGTGGTGATCGCCTGCGCCCAGGTGCGGAAGAGGTCGTCGTCGGTCGCGTAGTTCATGACGTCAACGGTGCGGGCGCCCGGCGGCCGGGCCCCGATCTCGCCGAAGACGGCCTCGCCGTCGGAGGTGAGATACCACTCCATGTGGGTGAAGCCCTCGGTGAACCCCAGCGCCTCCAGGACGGCGCGCCCCATCGCGAGGCCGCCGGCCAGCCGCGGCTCCTCCTTGTCGCGCAACGAGAGCGTGACGGGGCTGATCCACTCGTGACTGCGCTGCTCGAGGGGGCGGGGGAGATACCAGCCGATGTTCTCGAAGAGCACGGTGCCGCCACCGCAGACCGTGTCGTAGGTGAACTCCTGACCGTCGATGAACTCCTCGACGCTGAGCAGCGGCACATGCCGGATCATCGTCTGCACCTCGGCCAGCTGCTCGGCGGTGTCGACGCGGTAGGTGTCGGCCGACCCGGCGCCGGCAATCGGCTTCACGATCAGCGGGAAGCCGATCCGCTCGGCCGCCTCCCACACCTCTGCGCCGGGCCGGGCCGACGCGTGCCGCGGGGTCCGGATCCCGGCGGCGTCGAGCACTTGCTTCATCGCCTCCTTGTCGCGGAACCAGGTGGCCTGCTCCACGCTCATGCCGGGCAGCCCCAGGTGCTCCCGGATGCGGGCGGCGAGCACGACATACGGCTCCCAGAGGCACTCCACCCGGTCGATCTCCACGTGCCGGGAGAGCCCCCGCAGCGCGGCGAGCACGGCGGTCTCGTCCTGCAGCGACACGTGCTCGTAGTGCGCCAGGTGCCGCTGTGCCTCGGTCGGGAGCTGGGAGACCGGCTGGTCGCCGACGCCGATCACCCGGGCGCCGGTCTGCGCGAGCGCGCGGGTGAAGTAGGCCTGCTCGAACGGGAAACCCGGCGACAGCATGACGATGTTCACGGGCAGCTCCTCTCGTGAGTCCTCTGCAGAGTTGTCTACTGGGGTGGTCCTCTACCGGGTCCCGACGAGCTCGACGCGGATCCCGGTGACGATGCGGTCCAGGGCCTCCTGCACCACGTGGGTGTCCCAGTGACGGACGGTGATGAACCCTTCTCCCTCGTATGACGTGGAGGCGGGTTGGCCCTGCGCCGGCAGTCGGGCGGCGACCACCAGGTCGCCGAGCTCCCGCTGGATCTCCTCGACCCCGTGGACGGCGCGGACCCGGCCGCGTCCCATCCCGCGCAGGTAGGCGGTGCCGCAGGCGTAGACCCGCTCCGGTCGGTCGAACTCGCCCAGGAGGACCAGGCGTGCCCAGAGCGTGAAGAAGTCCACATCGTGGCTGAAGCCGATCATGCCGGCCAGCTGCGCCCCGGGGGGCCGCGCCCCGACCTCGGAGATCGCGACCGACCCGTCGGGCCGGGCGAACCACTCCAGGTGGGAGAACGCCGCGTCGACCCCGAGCGCGGCGAGGGCGGCGGGACCGACCCGGTGGATCTCGGCATACTGCGGCCCACTGATGTCCTGCGGCAGCAGCACGGTCCACTGCATCCACGGGTTGCGCAGCACCTCCAGCGGCGGCGGGGCGTAGTCGGAGATCGAGGACCACAGGGTCTGGCCGCCCAGCGTCACCGAGTCGAAGGTGTGCTCCTGCCCGGTGAGGAACTCCTCGAGCAGCCACACCTCCGACGGGTCGCGCCGGGCCATCGCGAGCCAGGAGTCGAAGTCCGCCTCGGTGTCCAGCCGGAAGGTCGCCTTGGCCCCCGCGCCGTCCGGCGGCTTGGCGACGAGCGGGAAGCCGACCAGGTCGCGGAACGCCGTCGCCTCCTGCGTGCGGTGGACGAGCTGGTGGCGGGCGCACGGCAGACCGGCGGCCCGCAGCACCTGCTTCATGCGGGACTTCTCCCGCACGTTGCGGGAGGCGTCGACGCCCATCCCGGGGATGCCGAGGGCCTCGCGGGCCTGGGCGAGCGGCACCTGCAGCTGCTCGAGGATGCCGACCAGCCGCTCGATCGGTCCGAGCTGGTGCTCCAGGCCACGGACCGCGTCGACCAGCTGCTGCGGGTCAAGACCGTCGGCCACCTGCCAGTGGCCGGCCAGTGCCTCGCGGAGCTCGGGGGACAGCTGGTCGCGCGGAGTGGTCGTGATGACTGCCAGCCGCACCCCGGGGACCCGCGCCGCTGCCAGGACGAAGTGGCTGGTGGCCTCGAGCAGGAACGGTGCGACGAAGGCAGCGTTGACCATGGCCGAACACTAGTGGCCGCTGACAGACTGTGCCTATGGAGAGTGGTCGGTCGGCGCACCCACGGGCGCGATCCACGGACCGCGACCGGTTCATCGACCTGGTCAGGGCCACCAGCATCGTGGTCGTGGTGCTGGGTCACTGGACGATGGCGGCACTGCAACGGACCGGCGACGGCGGCCTGCGGGTCGGCAACATCATGGAGGTCACCACCTGGCTGCACCCGCTGACCTGGCTCTTCCAGGTGATGCCGCTGTTCTTCTTCGCGGCCGGCTTCACCAATGCCCTCGCTCTGCGCCGTCCCGGCCGGGTGCGGGCCTTCCTGGTCGGCCGCGTCGAGCGGGTCACCCGCCCCAGCCTGGTCCTCATCGGCGTCTGGCTGGTGCTGTGCGTGGTGCTCATCGCGGTCGGGGTGGACGAGGGCCTGGTGGACGCGGCGGGTCAGAACGCGGCGATGATCCTGTGGTTCCTGGCCGTCTACCTGCTGCTCGCGCTCGTGGCGCCCGTGCAGGTGCAGGTCCACCGCCGGCACCCGTGGCTGTTGGTCACCGTGCTGCCGGTCCTGGTCCTCCTGCTGGACCGCACCCAGCACACCTCGTGGGCCGGGCTCGGGTTCCTGAACTACCTGCTCGTCTTCGGTTTCGCCCAGGAGGTCGGGATGCTGTATGCCGGGGGGCGGCTCACCCGGTGGCCCCGCTGGGTCTGGCCCGCTGGTGCGGCTGCAGCGGTGGGACTGCTGGTGCTGCTCACCTCGCTGGGGCCCTACCCCGTGAGCATGATCAGCCTGCCCGGGCAGGAGATGTCCAACATGCTGCCGCCTAGCGTGTGCGTGATCCTCGTCGGCGTCCTCCAGATCTCGCTGCTGTTGTGGGCCAGGCCGGCGCTGACCCGGTGGCTGGAGCGCGAGCGCTCGTGGCTGGCGGTCGTCGTGGTCAACCGGTCGGTGATGACGATCTTCCTGTGGCACCTCACCGCCTTCGTCATCGTCGCGGCCGTGCTCCTGGGGGTGGGGGTGCCGCTGCCCGAGCCGGGGACCGGCCTGTGGTGGGCCCACAAGCTCCTCTGGCTGGTCCTGGCGGCCACGGTCACGGCGGTGCTGGTGCGCCTGCTGAGCTTCCTCGAGTGGCTGCCCAGTCGGGCTGCCGTGCCAGCCACGCCCATGGCCGCGCCCGCCGCGCTGCTCGTGGCCGTCGGCATGACGATGGTGGCCTCGGCCGGCTTCGCCCACCCCTTCGAGCGCGGCGGTGTCTCCCTGGCGGGCCTGACCTTCGCCCCGGCACCGGGAGCGCTGCTGGTCCTGGTCGGCCTGCTGATCGTCTGGTGGGTGCCGGCGCGGCCCGGTCGCGGCGCGGACGAGGCGCAGGCGGTGGGCACGCACCGATGAGTTCTCCGACGCCGATGGTCTGACCTCCTAGAGGGCGCACGCCCCCCACGGAGCAAGGAGTTCGCAGATGTCACGCGTCAGGGTCCACAACCTCTCGTTCTCCCTCGACGGGTTTGCCACCGGTGAGCCGCAGTCGGAGCAGGCACCGTTCGGCCATGCCGGCGAGCGCCTGCACACCTGGATGTTCGCCACCCGTTTCTGGGACCCGGCGGGAGCGGCGGGGGTCGACGACGCCCTCGCACAGCAGCACAGCGTCGGCATCGGCGCCGAGATCATGGGTGCGGGGAAGTTCGGCCCGCCGGGTTGGCAGGACGACCCGGAGTGGCGCGGTTGGTGGGGGCCCAACCCACCCTTCCACACGCCGACCTTCGTCCTCACCCATCGTCCGCGGCCGCCCGTGGAGATGGAGGGCGGCACGACCTTCCACTTCCTGGACGCCACACCCGCAGCGGCACTGGACCTGGCCCGTGCGGCAGCCGACGGTCTGGACGTGCGGATCGGTGGTGGCCCCACCGTCGTGCGCGACTTCGTCGCCGCCGGGCTCGTCGACCACCTGCACCTGGTGCAGGTCCCGATCGTGCTGGGTCGTGGCGTCCGGGTGTGGGACGGGCTGGAGGCGCTCGAGGACACCTACGACATCGAGGCGGTCGCCACTCCCAGCGGCGTCACCCACCTGACCTTCGCGCGCCGGACCACCTGAGCCCGCGGTCCGGCTGGGCTCGTTGATCGCCTGCCCACGGTCCGCCTGCCCGCTGATCGCCGGGTAGCGGCGGGAGCCGGGCAGGAGCAGAATCGTCCCGCTGGGGTTCCCTGGCGATCACCTGCCGAGAGGAGGCACACCATGTCCGAGCTGATCATCATCGGCTACGACGACCACGCGACCGCCGACCGCGCCTATCAGAAGGTGCTGCAGCTGCAGCGCGACTTCGTGGTCGCCCTCAACGGCCTGGCCACCGTCCACATCGACGACGAGGGGAAGAAGCACGTCGAGATGCCGCAGAAGATCGTGGGCGCGTCGGCCGCGGCCGGCGGGCTCTGGGGTGTGCTGATCGGCATCCTGTTCCTGGCTCCGGGACTCGGACTGCTGGTGGGAGGCGCCGTCGGTGCGCTGAGCGGCAAGCTCAGCAAGGTGGGCATCAACAAGGCCTTCCGCGAGCGGGTCGAGGGACTGCTCGAGCCCGGCAGTGCTGCGGTCGTGATCATGGCCAGCAAGATCACCGAGGACAAGTTCAACGCGGCGATGAGTGAGTTCGGCGGCACCGTCCTGCAGACCTCGCTGTCGGAGGAGGACGAGTCGGAGCTGGCGGCGGAGCTGGCTGGCTCTGACGGGCAGTAAGCGAGCGTGATCGCGCGGTCCGACTCAGCGGTCCCCGCAGCACGCGGCGTCCACGTCCGGCGTTCCGACAGGGACCGCGCGGGCCGTCCACGTCCGGCCTTTCGGCGGGGACCGATGGGGCCTAGGTTGGGACAATGAACCGCACCGACGCGACGTTCACCACACCCGAGTCCGTCGACCAGATCCGGAGCGTGGTCCTGGTCGGACCGCAGGGCACCGGCAAGAGCGCCCTCGTCGAGCAGCTCGTGACGGGTCAGCTCGGTCACGTCAAGGAGGCCGAGGACCCCTCGACCGCGCTGGGCGTGGTGAGTGCGGTCCACCCGTTGACCGGCACCGTCGTCACGCTGGTGGACACGCCGGGGCGCCCCGACTTCGTCGGCGAGGTGCGGGCCGGGCTCCGGGCCGCGGATGCGGTGCTGTTCGTCGTCGCGGCGGGCAGCGGCATCGACGAGGCCACCCGGATGCTGTGGCGTGAGTGCGCAGCCGTCGGCATCCCCCGTGCGGTGGCGGTCACACAGCTTGAGCTGGCCCGCGCCGACTGGGACCAGGTCGTGGGGGAGTGTGGCCGGGTCTTCGGGGAGGCGGTGCCGATGGGGCTGCCGGTCCTAGAGGATCAACAGCTGACCGGCGTGCTCGACCTGCTCGGCCAGGTCGCCCACGACGCCACCGGCGAGAGCCGGGCGCTGACCGAGGAGGAGGCGACCCGGGTCGAGGAGCACCGCGGGGCGCTGATCGAGGCGATCATCGAGCAGTCCGAGGACGAGAGTCTGCTGGAGCGCTACCTCGGCGGCGAGGAGATCAGCGCCGAGGGTTTGTGGGCCGACCTGACCGCAGCGGTCTCCACCGCCCGCTTCTTCCCGATCGTCCCGGTCAACCCGCCGACCGGTGTGGGGATCCCGGCGCTGCTGGACCTCGTCGTCCACGCGTTCCCCTCGCCCGCGCAGGCGTGGTTGCCCGCCGTGATGACCCCGGACGGCGGTGACTTCGGCGAGCTGACCGCCGCCGCCGATGGCCCGCTGGTCGCCCAGGTCATCCGCACCAGCACCGACCCGTATGTCGGGCGGCTCGCGCTCGTGCGCATCTTCTCCGGGACCCTCACCCCCACGTCCCGGCTGCACGTCAGCGGCCATCTGGAGTGGGCCGTCGGGCACGACCTCGAGGACCACCCCGGGCACGACGAGGCCGACGAGCGGCCCGGTCAGCTGAGTTCGCCGGTGGCGGGCGGCACGGCGCCGCGCGACTCAGCGATCGCCGGTGAGCTGGTCCTGGTCACCAAGCTCGCCAGTGCCGAGACCTCCGACACGCTCTCCGACGACGATCATCCCGCCCTCGTCGAGCCGTGGCTGTTGCCCGAGCCGTTGCTTCCGGTAGCGATCCAGGCGGCCAGCACCAAGGAGGAGGACAAGCTCGCGGGGGCGTTGCAGCGGCTGATCTCCGAGGACCTGACGCTACGGCTCGAGCGCAACGCCGAGACCCACCAGCTGGTGCTGTGGACCCTCGGCCCCGCCCATGTCGACGACGTCCTGGAGCGGCTGCGGGAGCGGCACCACGTCGAGGTCGTCACCGAGCCGGTGCGAACGTCCCTGCGGGAGACCTTCGTGCGCCGGGTGTCCCAGCAGGGCCGGCTGGTCAAGCAGTCCGGCGGGCACGGGCAGTATGCCGTGGTGCAGCTCGAGATCGAGCCCCTCGGCCGGGGGTCGGGTTTCGAGTTCGTGGACAAGGTGGTCGGCGGCGCGGTGCCGCGCAACTACATCCCGTCGGTGGAGCGCGGCCTGCGCCACCAGCTGGCCGAGGGCGTCCTCGGCGGCTATCCGTGCATCGACGTGCGCGTCACGCTGACCGACGGCAAGGCCCACTCGGTGGACTCCTCCGACCAGGCCTTCCAGAACGCGGCGGCCCAGGCGCTGCGGGCCGCCGCCAACGACTCGACCGTCTCGTTCCTGGAGCCGGTCGACCTGGTCGAGGTGCTCGTCGCCGACGACTTCGTCGGAGCGGTGATGGCCGACCTGCGCAGCCGGCGCGCACAGGTGCAGGGCACCGAGCCAGGTGAGCGCGAGGGGCACACCGTGATCCGTGCGGAGGTGCCGCAGCACGAGCTGGCGCGTTACCCGATCGACCTGCGCTCGGTGTCCCACGGTTCCGGCAGCTTCACGCGCAGCTTCGCCCGCTACGACTACCTGCCGGCCAACCTGGCGCGGGAGCTGACGGGCTGAGTCACCGGCGTCGGATGCGGTGCATCGAGACGATCAGCACCACCGCGACGATGGCGTGCATCGCCAGCAGGACGCCGGTCGCCGCGGCACTGGTCGCCGACAGCGGCCCCAGCGCCGAGACGAGTGTCACCGCGATCGCGATGACGGTCCAGATCTGCAGCGCGCGGAGCATGATCCGCTCCAGCAGCCGCAGCGTGCCCACGCCGAGCAGACCGGCGACCGCCGCGCCCATCACGACCGCGACCCCCTGGATCTCGCGGGTCTCCTCCCCGAGGGTGACCGTCAGGTCGACGCCGCTCCAGACCGCGAGGCACAGCCACATCACCACCACACACACGACCGCGGCGCCGACGGCGACCAGGTCGGTGGACCATTTCGGTTCGCTCCGCTGTCGCGTCAGGGTCTTTGGTTGGGAGTTCTGCATCGTGTCTGACATCTCTGCCTCTCTCGACCGTTCGCACGGCCAGTCGATGGCGCGCAGCGCTCACGACGACGGTGTGGTCCCCGCGACAGATGTCCAGTCGCCTGACCATCCACTACGCTCGTAGTTTCCTACGGTAACCACTACGAACGTCGTGAGTCAAGGTGTTTGGCGTGGGGGACCGGCTGACTGGCATGTCTAGACGCGTAGACGGGGACCTGTCCAGAGCTTCATCCGCGCAGCTCCTCCCACCGAATTCTCGAGAGGCCGAACTCTTGTTCCGCCGCGACCAAGAGGTCTTGGCGCGCTGTTTCCCACCGGTCGAGGTCATCTGGGGAGTTGGCGAAGGCGATCGCGGCCTGTGCCAGCTCATCCAGGGCCGAGTGGAGTCGGCGTCCGAGGATGGGCTCCTGTGTGCCAAGGTCCTCGAAAACCGCGGTGAGGAGAACAATGTCTCGACCAGACCCGAGGTCTCTGTAGAAACCGTCAGGGGGCCGTTGGCCGTGGGCAATCCCATTCAGTGTCGTGGTGACTTTCTGAATCCGCGCAAACAGGTCCTGAAATGCCACGTACCTGTCGGTCAGGACTCTCTCCTCAAACGCAGAGCGCCTGCCGAGCTGAAGTCGCCCCCGCTCGGCGCGCGCACCGATGGCGGCGTCCACCGCTCGCTGCACCACTGTCCTGGCGACGAAGAGGAAGCCAGCTCCCAGGAGGATCAGGAAGACGACTGGTCCGGAGTAGGAGCTCAACCAGTCAAGGATGTCGTTCACGGTGTACTCCCGGCAATGGGTCACTCAGGGTTTCGCGGGCGGACAGCTCCATGGCTAGCCACCCAGTTGACGGGTGAAGTGGCCCGTCTCCAGCCAGTGCCGCAGCCGGTCGACCGTGGCCGGCAGGTAGGTCCGGGCCATCGCCCGGAGCTGGGTCGTGGAGCTGGCCAGTATCGAGTTGGCGAGCAGCAGCTGCCGCGAGGCCACGATCGCCTCGAAGTCCTCGGTGCTGACCTCCGGCAGCGGGGCGATGGAGGCGTACCCGGCGCGCATCGCGACCTCGGGCGCTTCGTCATCACCGCGCAGGTAGAAGGTGCTGATCGCCAGATCCAGCGCCGGGATGCCGAGCCCGCAGTCGTCGAAGTCGAAGACCGCCAGCCGGCCGTCGTGCCACTTCAGGTTGCCGCCGTGCAGATCGGCGTGCAGCGCGATGACCGGCGCCCCGGCATACTGCCTGCGGAAGGCCTCCTCGGTGCGGGTCCGGGCGATCCGGAGCACCTCGTGCTGGTCCTCCTGCAGGTCGGCGGTGTCCAAGAGGTCGGGATCCCCGAACAGCGGCGTGTCGAACAGCGGCATGCGGCCGCCGTCGGGCAGCTCCCACGTCCGTGCTTGCTGGTGCATCAGAGCCATCGCCCGGCCGAGCTCACGGGCCACCTCGGGGGACGGGTCGCCGACGTCGTCACCCTCCAACCACGACGCGCAGGTCACCCGCAGCTCCCGCTCGAGGGCTGGCGATGCCACCGAGGCGCACCACTGTCCGTCGACCGTGCGTCGGGGCGTGGCCACCTGCACGGGCGTGTGCTCTGCGAGCGCCAGCTGCCAGGCCTGCTGGGTCGCGATCTCCGGCCCGTCGCTGGTCGAGTTGGTGTTGATCCGCAGCGCGAACCGCTCCCCGGTCACCGTCTCCAGGGAGTATGTCGTGTTGTAGGCGTGCAGCAGCACCTCCAGCCGGTGCACCTCGAGGCCGAAGCACGCGGCCGCCTCGAGGGCGACCGGGCGCAGCGCCTCAGCCTGCTCCTCGTCGGTGAGGTCGTGGTAGCCCGCGCCCACCGTCATACTGCCGCCCTGGCTGCGGCCCGCTCGATCACCCGGGCACCCTACTGCCCCGGGGTCGACGGCCGGTCAGTGTTTTCCGGACACGCAGAACTGGTTGCCCTGCGGGTCGGCGAGCGTCACCCAGCGGAAGTGCTCGTCACCGCGCCGCGCCACCAGGGTCGCCCCGGCCCCGAGGAGGCGCTCGACCTCGGCGTCCAGGTCGTCGGTGCTCAGGTCAAGGTGCAGCCGGTTCTTGCCCGGGGTGACCTCCTCGACCTTCTGGAACGCCAGCCACACCGGCAGGGTGCCGCCCCGGATGATGACGAACCAGCCGTCGTTGGTCTCGGCGATCTCGGCGCCGGTCTGCTCCGCCCACCAGGCGGCGAGGGCCTCGGCGTCGGTGGTGTCGGTGGTGATCATGCCTACGGTGAGAGTCATGTGAGGAAGGTAGCGGTGGGAACGGACACCCGAGCCCTCCTGCGATGCTCGTGGCCGCCGCTTTCCGGTGCTGCGACGCCGCCTCTCCGCCCTACGAGGCCGCTTCGGGGGAGCTGACGCGGCCCTTCGTCTGAGGTAGGAGCAGCTGCAGCACGTCCGCGAGCGTGACCACCCCGACGGTCCTGCCCCGGTCGGACACCACGGCGAGGTGGGTCGCGGTCTCCCGCATCTGTGCGAGCGCCTCGTAGACCTTGGTCTCGGGGTCGACCGTGAAGACTGGCCGGACGAGCTCGGTCACCGGGGTCGCGTCGTCGTGCAGCAGGGTGTCCCGCACGTGCACGAGGCCCTGGGTGCTGGTGCCGCTGCCCACGAGGATCCTCAGGTGGCCGCTCTGCTGGGTCGCGGCCCGCACGTCTGCCACGGTCGCGTCCGGCTCCACCTGCGTGACCGGCACCCCGTCCAGCAGGTCGAGGATGCGCAGGTTCTCCAGGTCAAGGGCCCCGCTGAGCTGGGAGGAGAAGCTGGCGTCGAGGGCGCCGACGTTGGCCGAGTGCTCCACGAGGTGTCGCAGGTCGTCCGGGTTCTGCCCGGTCGCGACCTCGTTGACCGCCTCCACGCCGAAGCGCTCGAGGATCCAGTTGGCGGAGCCGTTGAGCGCGCGCAGCAGGGGCCGCGTGCCCCACATGAACGCCCGCATCGGCAGTGCGAGCACGGTGGCCGAGCGCTCCGGATGCGCGATCGCCCAGGACTTGGGTGCCATCTCGCCGACCACGAGGTGCAGGAAGGTCACGATGACCAGGGCCAGGACGAAGCCGGCGACGTCGGCCACCCAGTAGGCCAGGCCCCAGGCCTCGAAGAGCGGGGTCAGCCAGTGGTGGACGGCCGGCTTGGTGATGGCGCCGAGAGCCAGCGTGCACACCGTGATGCCCAGCTGGGAGCCGGCCAGCAGCAGGGTGAGCTCGGTGGAGCTGCGCAGTGCGGCGCGCGCGGAACGGCTCGAGCTCGCAGCGTCCTCAAGACGGTGCCGCTTGGCGGCGATCAGGGCGAACTCGACGGCGACGAAGAACGCACTCAGCGCGATGATGACGACGGTCGCCACGGCAACGATCCAGGGGTTCTCCATCACGCCCGCCCCCGCTCGTCGCTGGTGGGAGCCTCCGGCTCGTCCGTGGCGCCTGGTCCCGGCTCAACCGTGGTGCTCGCTTCCGGCTCGGTCGGCGGGGCTGGAGCGAGGGTCAGCCGGAGCAGCGAGGGCACGTGCCGGTCCACCTCGAGCACCTCTGCGTGCAGCGCGAGCTGGTCGTCCTCGCTCTCCAGCACGCTCTCGGGCTCGATGGGCACCACGATCACGTCGCCCTCGTCGGGCAGGGCGCCGTGGGTGGCGATGAGCAGGCCGGAGACCGTCTCATAGTCTCCGTCGGGCAGGCTGTGCCCGATGGCGCGCTCGACCTCGTCGACGTGGACGTCCCCGTCCAGCACCCAGGTGCCGTCGTCCTCCTCGACAGTCTCTGGCGGTGGCTCCGGGTCGTGCTCGTCGGTGATCTCGCCGACGAACTCCTCCGCGAGGTCCTCGAGGGTCAGCACGCCGGTGAGTCCGCCCCACTCGTCGACGACGCACGCCAACTGGCTGCCGGCGTCATTGAGCTGTTCGAGGGCGTCCGGGAGCAGCATCACGGTCGGGATGATCAGCGCCGGGCGGGCCAGCTCGTGGGCGGGTGTCTCGTCACCGGCCGTGGAGGACAGCACGTCGGCCAGGTGGACCACACCGAGGATCTGCTCGCCGTCGCCGAGCACGGGATACCGGGAGTGCTCGGTCGCCATCAGCTGGCGGATCTGCCCCAGGGTGTCCTCCGCCTGCACGACGCCGACGCGGGAGCGGGGGATCATCGCGTGCTCGACGTCCCGCGCGGGGAAGTCGATGATGCGGTCGAGCAGCGTGGAGAGCTCATCGGGCAGATCGCCGCTACGCCGCGACTCGGCCACGATGT
This sequence comes from Ornithinimicrobium sp. F0845, assembly GCF_023015765.1. Taxonomy (GTDB): domain Bacteria; phylum Actinomycetota; class Actinomycetes; order Actinomycetales; family Dermatophilaceae; genus Ornithinicoccus. Next base: position 289,073 of record NZ_JALKAL010000007.1, on the reverse strand, counting down.
GCTCCAGGTCCCGGGGCGAGGCGGAGTGCTCGACATCGTGCACCGGCTCGATGCCGAGAGCCTTCAGCAGGAGGTTGGAGGACTGGTCGAAGATCCAGACCAGCCACCCGGTCAGCCGCAGATAGATGGTGGTGGGCAGGGACAGGGCCCGGGCCACCGGCTCGGGCCGGGCGATGGCGAGGTTCTTGGGCACGAGCTCACCGAAGACCATCTGCACGATGGTCGACAGCGCGAGGGCCAGGATGGTGCCGATCAGGATGCCGGTGCCCTGGGGCACGCCGGCCCAGCCGAACATCTCACCGGCGGCCTGACCGACGAGGGGCTCGGCGACATACCCGACGAGCAGTCCGGTGACCGTGATGCCGAGCTGCGCGCCGGAGAGCATGAAGGAGGTGCGCTTGGTGATGGCCAGGGCGCGCTGGGCGACGGTGTCACCCGCGGCGGCGCGTGCCCCCAGTCGGGAGCGGTCCACCGCCATGTAGGCGAACTCCTGCGCCACGAAGAAGGCCGTGGCTGCCGTGATCGCCAGGATGACGACCAGTCCGACGAGGAGTGAGAGGACGGCGCTCACGGGTTGTCAACCCCCTGCCGGCGGCGGACCGTCAGGGGGCAGAGCAAATGCCCGTCGTCGCTCATGCTGGAGAACTCCTCGGGTAGGGCGGTCGTGAGCCGCAGGTGCGGGCCACACCTAGTGTCCTGCATTGTGGCGGCTGATCGCACCCAACCGGCTGCGCCTGGGAATGCGGCTCGCGCCGGCCCGGTTGTCGACATACCCCTATGGGGTATGGTTAAGGGAGGAATGACGATGCCAGAGACGACGCACGACCACCACGATCCGCACGAGGATCATCACCACGGGCCGCGGGCTGATGTCCGTGAGGCGCAGGCCGATCACGGTGCCCACGACAGCCACGATGCCCATGCGGGACACGATGCCCAGGCGGGACATGGCGGGCATGAGGGACACGGCGGCCATGGTGACCACGTCGCGCTGTACGCCCGGCTCTTCTGGATCATGCTCGCCCTGGCGGTCCCGACGGTCCTGACCAGCCCGATGTTCGCCCACCTGCTGGGCTACGAGCTCCCCGCCGTGCCGGGCATCGGGTGGGTCGCGCCGGCGCTCGGCACCGTGATGTACCTGTGGGGTGGCAGGCCCTTCATCACCGGGGCCCTCGACGAGATCCGCAGCCGCCGGCCGGGCATGATGCTGCTGATCGGCATGGCCATCACGGTGGCCTTCGTCGCCTCCCTGGCCGCCAGCCTCGGCCTGATCTCCGCCTCGCTCGAGTTCTGGTGGGAGCTCGCGCTGCTGATCGTCATCATGCTGCTCGGCCACTGGATCGAGATGCGCTCGCTCGCGCAGACCTCGTCGGCACTGGACTCCCTCGCAGCGCTGCTGCCCGACGAGGCGGAGCGGGTCGAGGGGTCCTCGACCGTCACCGTCGCGCCGGCGGAGCTGCAGGTCGACGACGTCGTGATCGTCCGTCCCGGGGCACGCGTCCCCGCCGACGGCACCGTAGTGCAGGGTGCCGCTGCCATGGACGAGTCGATGATCACGGGCGAGTCCGTCGCGGTTCGACGCGCTGAGGGTGACCAAGTGGTCGCCGGCACGGTCGCCACCGACTCCGGTCTGCGCGTGCGGATCTCCGCGGTCGGCGAGCAGACCGCGCTCGCCGGCATCCGACGCCTGGTCGAGCAGGCCCAGGGCTCCTCGAGCCGGGCGCAGCGTCTCGCCGACCGCGCCGCAGCCTGGCTCTTCTGGTATGCCTTGGCCGCCGCGGTCGTCGCCGCCGTCGCGTGGCTCCTGGTCAGCGACCCCGCCACGACCCTCGAGCGGGTCATCACCGTCCTGATCATCGCCTGCCCCCACGCCCTGGGCCTGGCGATCCCGCTGGTCGTCTCCATCACCACCGAGCGCGCCGCGCGCGGTGGCGTGCTCGTCAAGGACCGACTGGCCCTGGAGCAGATGCGCTCGGTCGACACCGTCCTGTTCGACAAGACCGGCACCCTGACCCGCGGCGAGCCCGCCGTGGGCGCGGTGCACAGCGGCAGTATGTCGGAGGCTGAGTTGCTGGCGCTGGCTGCGGCTGCCGAGGCGGACAGTGAGCACCCCCTGGCCCGGGCGATCGTGCGCGCTGCGCAGGAGCGAGACCTCGCCGTCCCTCCGGCCACCGACTTCGCCGCCTCACCCGCGGTCGGCGTCACGGCGACCGTGGAGGGCTCGACCGTGCGGGTCGGAGGACCCTACCTGCTGGAGGAGGAGGGGCTCCAGCCGGTGGCAGAGAGCGAGCGGTGGGCCGATGACGGCGCGACCGTCCTGCACGTCGTCCGCGACGGAGCCGTCGTCGGCGCACTGTCGGTCGCCGACGAGGTCCGGCCGGAGTCGCGGCAGGCCGTCGACGCCCTCCACCAGCTCGGCGTGCACGTCGTGATGATCACCGGTGACGCCGAGCCCGTCGCCCGTGCGGTGGCCGCCGACCTGGGCATCGACGAGGTGTTCGCCGGCGTCCGACCCGAGCACAAGGCCGACAAGGTCGCCGAGCTGCAGGAGCGCGACCGCACCGTCGCCATGGTCGGGGACGGGGTGAACGACGCACCGGCGCTGGCGCGTGCCGATGTCGGCATCGCGATCGGCGCCGGCACGGACGTGGCGATCGCGTCCGCCGGTGTGATCCTCGCCAGCGACGACCCACGCTCGGTGCTGTCGATCATCCAGCTGTCCCGTGCGGCCTACCACAAGATGGCGCAGAACCTGTGGTGGGCCGCTGGCTACAACCTGGTCGCCGTCCCGCTGGCGGCCGGGGTCCTCGCGCCGGTCGGGTTCGTGATGCCGATGGCGGTCGGCGCGATCCTGATGTCTCTGTCCACCGTGGTCGTCGCCCTCAACGCCCAGCTGTTGCGTCGGCTGGACCTCGGCCCCGAGGCCAGCATCGCGGCACTGACGGCGAGGGCACGCACCTAGGATCCGGAGGATGATCGAGCACCTGGCGTGGGTCACCACGGCACCGGCCCGGGGCCGGGACGTTGACGCGCCCCTGGCGGTGCCCGCCCTCAGGGCCGAGGGAGTCAGGGTGGAGGTCGTGGACTGGGACGACCCCGCGGTCGACTGGTCCCGCTTCGACCGGGTGGTGCTGCGCTCGACCTGGGACTACCCCGAGCGGCTTGCTGAGTTCGGGCCCTGGCTCGAGCGCGTGGACACGGTCACGGACCTGGTGAATCCGTTGCCGGTCATCCGCTGGAGCCACGACAAGCGCTACCTCGCCGAGCTGGCCTCGGCCGGGGTGCCGGTCACGCCGACCCGCTTCGTCGAGCCGGGGTCGGAGGTTGTCCTCCCCGGTGACGACTTCGTGGTCAAGCCCGCCGTCGGCGCCGGCAGCCGGGAGGTCGCCTCCTACGGCCCGGGCCAGCACCGGCAGGCGCACGAGCACGTCACGCGGCTGCACGAGGCTGGCCAGGTCGCCCTGGTGCAGCCCTACCTGCGGTCCGTGGCGGGCGAGGGGGAGTGGCCGATGATCTTCCTCGAGGGCGGCTTCAGCCACGCGGCCAACAAGCGGATCACCCTGCCCCGGGCCGGGCGGATCGACGGGCTCTTCGCCGAGGAGACCAACGCTGCCCACGACCCGAGTCCCGAGCAGCTCGCGGTGGCCGAGGCGGCGATGGGGGTGGTCACGGACCAGCTGGGTGCCCCGACCTACGGCCGGGTGGACCTCGTGCGGGACGACGAGGGCGGCTTCCGCGTGCTCGAGGTCGAGTTGGTCGAGCCCTCGCTCTTCCTGCCCTGCGCCGACAGCGCGGCCGTGGACCGCTTCGTCGCGGCCCTCCTGCGCTGACGCGCTGGATCAGACGAGGTCGCGTCGCATGATGAGCCGTGGCATCCGGCTGGCGACGGCGTCGGTCGTGCCGACCTGCCGGAAGCCGACCTGCTCGAACATCGCCTTCGTGCCCACGAACGCCATCGTCAGATCCATCCGTCCCTCCGGGTCCACCGGATAGGCCTCGACGGCCGGGGCACCCAGCCCCGCGGCATACTCCACCGCGCCCTCGAGCATCGCGCCGGTGACGCCCTGACGGCGGTGGCCACTCCGGACGACCACGCAGATGATGCTCCAGACCGGCACGTCATCGACGGGGCGGATGAGCTTGGAGGACATCAGCCGGGGGATCTCGGCGCGCGGGCTGATGCTGCACCAGCCGACCGGCACGCCGTCGCGGTAGGTGACCACGCCGGGCGCGTGCTCGCGCCGCGTCAGGCAACGCATCGCCTCCTGGCGCGAGCCGCCGCCCAGCTCCTCGATCTCGCGGGCGGGCAGCCGGTGCGACAGGCACCAGCAGTGCGTCTCGCGCCGGCTGGGGTTGATGACGTCGGCCAGGTCCTCGAACCGGTCCTCGGTCACCGGGTGCGTCTCCCACTCGAACATAGCGCCAGCCAATCACGCCGCACCGACACCCCGGGGTCCGGACAGCCAGGGTCCGGACAGCCCGGCCCGGAAGGGGGCCGGGCAGCCCGGCCCGGAAGGGGGCCGGGCAGCCCGGGCCGGGACGGGCCGGACAGCCCGAATCGGGTCGGGTCAGGCGGCGCTGGTCGCGCGGCGCGGATCAGTTGCCGAGCTTCTTGGAGTAGTACTCCGACCACTTGGCGTTGCCCGTGCCGTAGGCCTGCGACCACGCCTCGTTCTTGAGACCGTAGGCCGCTGACCAGTTCTCGTTCTTGAGGCCGTAGGCGTAGCTCCACATCGCGTTCTTGCGCTCGTAGAAGAAGCTCCAGACCTCACCCCGCGTCGACCAGTCCAGGTGCCCGTCGGCGTGGAGCGCCTCGGTCAACGCCATGGCGCGGTCGCCCTCCGCCTCGGCACCGGCCATCAGGGCTGCTCCCACCGCGTCCGCCTCGGTCAGGTTCGCCTGACCGGACTCCTCGATGCGCGTCAGCTCGGCCTGCCGCCACTCCGCCCAGGCGGTCATCATCCGGGAGTACTCCGCGTCCCAGTACTCCTCCAGGTCGGCCTTGGAGTCGGCCTGGGTGTACTCCCCGCCACCGGCCTCGGCGATGGCCGCCAGGGCCGCCTGGTCGGCGTCCCCGGCCTGGAATCCGATGACGTTGACGATGGGCTTGATGCCGCTCTCGGCCAGACCCTGCGCGGCCTCGACGGGGTCGCCGCCGCAGGTCTCGATGCCGTCGGTGACCACGTAGACGATGCCGTCGGTCGCGTCTGCGGGGATGTCCTGCTCGGCCTCGGTGATGGCCGACGCCAGCGGGGTCCAGCCGGTCGGCTGCACGGCGGCCAGCTGGGCCGAGAGCTCCGCCGTGTCGGCGGGACCCTCATAGACCGTGTCGGTGGAGGCGCACGACTCCTGCTTGCCCGCGTTGCTGTTGTCGCCCTCGTGCCCGTAGACCCTCAGCGAGACCGTGGAGCCCTCCGGCAAGGAGTCGACGAACCCGTTGATCGTCTCCTTGGCCTCCACCATCCGGGTGCCGGTGCCGGACGTCTCGCCCATCGACCCGCTGGCGTCCAGGAGCAGTGCGAAGTGGTTGCTGCCGACCGTGTCCTCCGCAGCGACCTCGCCCTCGGTCGGCTGGGCGATCCCCTCGCCGACACTGGGGTTGAAGGTGATCGCGGCCTTGAGGTCCTCGGCGTAGTCGCCCTGGAGCTGGGACTGGATCGCCTGCTGCCACTCCTGCGTGGTCTGCGGGTGCATCGCCAGGACCGCCTCGACGGCGGCGTCCCCTCATGGAGGTCCCGCAGCGACGAGGCGACCATCGCGCGGCCGCGGGCCACCTGGGACTTGACCGTGCCGGTGCTCCGACCGAGTCGCTCACCGATCTCGGCGTCGGGCAGCCCCTCGATGTCGCGCAGGGTCACCGGGTCGCGGTAGAGATCCGGGAGCGCCCGCAGCGCGTCCCGCACGGTCGCGCGGGTGGCGATCATCGAGCCGATCCGCTCGGCAGGGGCCAGGTCCTCCGGTGGCAAGGGGGCCGTGGCGCGCTGGCGTCGCAGGTGGTCGACGACCCTGTTGCGGACGACCCGGTGGACCCACGTGGTGATCTTGGCGTCACCGCGGAAGCTGCCGATGCCGCTGGCGACGGAGATGAGGGTGTCCTGGCTGACGTCGTCGATGGCGGCCTCGTCGAACAGCGCGCCCCGCGCGAAACGGCGCACGACCCCGGAGTCGTCGAGCCGCTCGATCAGCAGCTCGGTGGCCAGGGCGGACCCGTCCGCTGCCCGAAGGGCCAGCTCCTGGAGGACCTCCTCGTCGGTCGCGGGGATGCCCTGGAGCGCGGTCCGGGCTGCCGTGCCGTCCCCGTCGCCCAGGGCCGCGCCGAGGTCGCTGCGCTGGTCCTGCATGGCAGCGACGCTAACCGGGGCCCGGTGCCGGGACCCTTCCGCGCGACCGGACGGAAGGTGACTCACGCCTCGCGCCCGCCGGGGCCACGGGTTTATGTTGACCTTCGGAAGCGATGGGGTCCTGGCCTCCACACCGGGGGCGCCGGTCGCCGAAGGCGGTGGTCTGTATGAGCATCTTCCGGACCAAGTCGGTCGAGGCATCGATGGCCGCAGCCGACGAGCCGGACCACCGCCTGAAACGACGGCTCACCGCGCTCGACCTGGTGGTCTTCGGTGTCGGCGTGGTCATCGGCGCCGGCATCTTCACGGTGACCGGTCGGGCGGCTCACCAGTTCGCCGGACCGTCAGTGGTCCTGTCCTTCGTCATCGCCGCGACCGTCTGTGCGCTCGCGGCCATGTGCTACGCCGAGTTCGCCTCCACGGTCCCCGTCTCCGGGTCGGCCTACACCTTCTCCTACGCCACGCTCGGTGAGGTGATCGCCTGGGTCATCGGCTGGGACCTCCTGCTGGAGATGATGCTCGGTGCCAGTGTCGTGGCCCAGGGCTGGTCGGCATACTTGCAGATCCTCCTCGGGCACCTCGGCATCGAGATCCCGGCGGCCATCGCCCCCGGCTCGCGCTTCGACGCCGGTGCGTTCCTGCTCGTGGTCCTGCTGACCCTCCTGGTCGCCAAGGGCATCAAGGAGTCGCTGCGGGTCAACCTGGTGCTGGTGGCCGTCAAGGTCTTCATCGTCCTGTTCGTGATCGTCGCCGGCATCGCCTACATCGACCCGACGAACTGGTCGCCGTTCATCCCGCCGAGCGCCCCGGGGGCCGAGGCCGCCAGCGGCATCCACGCACCGGTGCTGCAGCTGATCACCGGCATGACACCGGCGACCTTCGGCGTCATGGGCATCATGTCGGCGGCCGCCCTGGTCTTCTTCGCCTACATCGGGTTCGACGTCGTGGCCACGACCGCCGAGGAGGCCCGGAACCCGCAGCGCGACCTGCCGATCGGCATCCTCGGCTCCCTGGCGGTCTGCACCGTGCTCTACGTCGGGGTCTCCCTCGTCATCACCGGGATGCTGCCCTTCGACCAGATCAACCCGCAGGGCGCGCTCGCCGACGCCTTCGAACAGGTCGGCCGTGGTGGATTCGCCACGCTGATCTCGGCCGGTGCCGTCGCCGGCCTGACGACCGTGGTGATGACCCTGATCATCGGCTCCACCCGGGTGACCTTCGCGATGAGCCGCGACCACCTCCTCCCCCCTGGGCTGGGCGTGACGAGCGACCGGACCGGCACGCCGGTGCGGCTGACCCTGATCCTGGGTGGACTCATCGCGCTGATCGCCTCGCTGACGCCCATCGGGCGGCTCGAGGAGATGGTCAACATCGGCACGCTGTCGGCCTTCGTCCTCGTCTCGCTGGCGGTGCCGATCCTGCGGAGGAAGCGGCCCGACCTCCAGCGCGGGTTCCGGGTGCCGTTCAGCCCGGTGCTGCCGTGGCTGTCCGCCGCGCTGTGCACCTACCTGATCCTCAACCTGTCCGTGGAGACGTGGATCCGGTTCATCGTCTGGATGGCGATCGGTGTCGTCATCTACGTCGTCTACGGCCGCCACAAGAGCCGCCTCGCCCAGGGGCTACCGGAGGCGGGGGTCGAGGGCACGCCGCAGGTGCTCGACGTGGAGTAGCCCGCGACGGCAGGTCGGTGGACGGCGGACCGCGGACGCGGCTACCGTCGGGGGATGCCGGCGCTGCTGTGGTGTGGCCTCGTGGGCACGGCCGGGTTCGTCCTCACGTTCCTGATCGACGGTGCCACGCGGCCCGGCTACCGCCCGACCTATCACGCGGTGAGCGCGCTGGCGACGGGGGACCGCGGCTGGGTCCAGGGCACCAACTTCCTGGTCTGCGGGGCGCTCATCGCGGCGGGCGGGATCGGGGTCGGTGACGCGACCGGGAGCCTGCTGCTGGGGGCGGCCGTCGTGGTCTGGGGGCTGGCGCTGATCGCCTCGGGCGTCTTCCCGATGGACCCGGTCCGCGGCTATCCGCCCGGGACCCCCGCGGGTGACCCGGCGGAGACCAGCCGGTCGCACGTGCGCCATGACCAGGCGGGCATCGTGGTCTTCCTCGCGCTGCCGGTCTCCGCGGCCATCGCCGCCTTCGTCCTGGACGGGACCTGGCAATGGCTCTCGGCGGCCGCCGCCGTGCTCACCCTCGGCCTCCTCGCGCTGTTCGTGCGGGCCTGGGACAGGGACGCCCCGGGCACCGGGCTGGTGCAGCGGGCCATGATCATCACGGGCTGGGTGTGGCTCGGCGCGCTGTGCTGGCACCTGCTGACCTGACCGGAACCACCTGCTGACGTGACCGATGTCGAGAACGGTGGCGCGGTTCCGTCCCAGGGGTGAAGGTGGCCAGGAGGGCCGCCACGGACAAGGAGAAGACGATGGCCAAGTATCTGTTGCTCAAGCACTACCGCCGCACCGGCGGGCCCACCAACCTGCCCGAGGCGGACATCCCGATGGACCGGTGGACGGAGCAGGAGATCGCCGACCACGTCCAGTTCATGCAGGACTTCGCCGACCAGCTCCGCGAGCGGGGAGAGTATGTCGACGGGCAGGCCCTGTCCCCGGAGGGCACCTTCGTCCGCTACGGCGGCGAGGGAGCGCCGCCGGTGACCGACGGCCCGTTCGCCGAGACCAAGGACCTCATCGCGGGGTGGATGATCATCGACGTGGACAGCCAGGAGCGCGCGCACGAGGCGGCCGCCGAGCTGTCGGCGGCGCCCGGTCAGGGCGGCCGGCCCATCCACGAGTGGCTGGAGGTCCGGCCCCTCCTCGCGGACGTGCCCTCGACCACCGCCGAGTGAGCCGGTGGAGGAGGAGCTGAGGCACCTGGGGCCGCAGGCCCTGGGTGTCCTCGTCCGTCGCGGGGCCGAGTTCGCCTCGGCCGAGGACGCCGTGCAGGACGCGCTGATCGAGGCGCTGCGCCGCTGGCCGCAGGGCCGGCCGGAGGATCCGCGGGCCTGGTTGGTCACCGTGGCCTGGCGCAAGTATGTCGACGCGCACCGGTCGCAGACGGCTCGCCACCGGCGGGAGCTGGCTCAGCTCGAGGAGCCGCCGCCGGGTCCGACCGAGCAGGCGGACGACACCCTGCACCTGCTGTTCCTGTGCTGCCACCCGTCGCTCACCCCCGCCTCGGCGGTCGCGCTGACCCTGCGTGCCGTCGGAGGCTTGAGCACCCGGCAGATCGCCGAGGCCTACCTGGTGCCCGAGACGACCATGGCGCAACGGATCAGCCGGGCCAAGCGCACCGTGGCCGCCGAGGGGCTGGCCGGACCGGGCGACCTGTCCCGCGTGCTGCACGTGCTCTATCTGGTGTTCAACGAGGGCTACTCCGGCGAGGTCGACCTGGCGGCCGAGGCGATCCGCCTGACCCGGCAGCTGTCGACGGTGAGCGCCGACCCTGAGGTCGCCGGACTTCTGGCCCTGATGCTGCTGCACCACGCCCGCCGCGACTCGCGGTTCGCCGACGGTGCCCTCGTGCCGCTCGCCGCACAGGACCGACAGCGGTGGGACAGCGGCCTGATCACGGAGGGGATCGACATACTGCAGCAGGCACTGGCGCGTGACCGGCTCGGCAAGTTCCAGATCGAGGCGGCCATCGCGGCCCTCCATGCCGACGCTCCGACGGCACGGGAGACCGACTGGCCGCAGATCGTCAGCTGGTATGACGAGCTGCTCGCCCTCGGCGACAACCCCGTCGTCGCGCTCAACCGGGCGGTGGCCGTGGGCGAGGCCGACGGGCCGCAGGCCGGTCTGCGTGCCCTCGAACCCGTGCCCGCGACGGTGCCGCGGCACACCGCGGCGGAGGCGTACCTGCGCGAGCGGGCGGGCGAGGCGGCCCGGGCCGCCGAGCTGTATGTGGTCGCGGCGCACGAGGCGAGCACTGTCGCCGAGCGGGACCACCTGACCAGGCAGGCGGCCCGGCTGCGGAGGTCTGTCGAGCCGACCTGAGCGGTCTGATCGCCTCCCTGGCGACATCGTCCCGGTGCTGTCATCCTCGGCACGATCTGGCGGCCCTCCTGCTGCTGGCATCGTCTGCGGCCGTCGCGGAACCGCGGTCAGGAGCGCGCGACCTCCAGCCCCAGCCAGTCCGCCAGCGCGGCGATCTCCCGGTCGACCTCCTCCCGCGCCGTCCGGCTGAGACCCACGTCGTCGTGCACCGCGTCGACCCGCAGCACGCCGCGCTCGTGGTCGGCGGTGGCGTCGACCTTGCCGACCAGCTGGTCGCCGCGGAGGACCGGCAGGGCGAAGTATCCCCAGCGTCGCCTGGCGGCGGGTTTGTACATCTCCAGCTGGTAGTCGAAGTCGAACAGGTCCACCATCCGCTTGCGGTCGAACACCAGCCGGTCCAACGGCGACAGGAGTGCCGTGCGCCCCCGGAACGGCTCGCCCAGCCGGTCCAGCTGGGCGGGGTCCACCCGCCACCGGCCGCGCACCCCCTCGACGACCGCCTCCTCACCGACCGGGCCCACCGAGTTGGGCTCGCCCGGGGTCTCCGTCGTCTTCGCCCGGGCGATGCCCAGGGCCTCCAGCCGGCGCCGGTTGCGCACCGCCTCCGCCTCCTCGACGGGCACCGCGGGGCCGTCGGGGTAGATCCGCTCGGCCAGGTCCCACAGCCGGTCCCGTCCCTCACGCCCGGCGACCGCCACCTCGCCGCGGGCCTCCATGATCTCGACGAGCATCCGGACGTTGCGGTTGTTGTTCCACCCGCTGGAGCGCCACGGCCGGTCGCAGGTGTCCGGAAGGTCCCGGACCGGCAGGGGACCGTCGGCCCGGAGCGTCTCGAGGATGTCGAGGCGGCACCCCTTGTTGTCCTCCACCCACTCCGCGACGCTCTGGCGGTAGGCCGGCACCTCACCCTCTCCCGGCCAGGAGTCCATCGCCGCGCGGAACAGCGCCAGGTCCTCGCCCGGTCGCAGGTAGCCCTGGAGCTCCACCAGCCGCTGGCCGGCGACCGCGTCGTCCAGGTCGTCGGGGGAGTAGGCGGTGCCCAGCCTGCTCCAGAACACCAGGTCGGCGCTCGGCGCGACCGCGGCCGTGAGGTCGACCTGGACGACGGCCAGCCGTCGCGCGACCTCGAGCAGGTCGGTGGGCCGCTCCGCGTCCAGCAGCTGGGCGCGGACGGCGATGCGGCGCGCGTCCTGGCGGGAGAGCTCGTGCACCATGGCGCCACGGTATGCCCGGCGGCTGACACCCGTGGTTTGCCGGCGGCTGACACCCGTCGTATGCCCGGCGGCTGACACCCGTCCCCTCTCGTTGTGCCCGGCGGGGTTCCGTCGACGGTCGGGTGGGGTCACCGGAGCCCTGCCCTCACCCTCAGGTATGAGCCCGGAACGGCCCGACGGTGTGATGTCTGGGCTCGGGTGCCGCTCCTACGGTCGAGACATGACCACGCAGACACTCTCCCGCACGCCCGGCCCGCCGGCTGTCGCGCCCCCGCTCCGTCGCGTGCCGCTGCTCTCCTGGCGGTCCGCGGCCAACGACCTGGCCTACCTGACGGCCGGTTTCTTCCTCACCCTCTTCAGCTTCATCCTGCTGACGACCCTCTTCGTCATCGGCCTGAGCACCCTCGTGCTGTGGATCGGTGCACCCATCCTCGGGTTCATGCTGCTCACCGCCACCGGGTTCGCCCGGGAGAACCGGGAACTGCTGCGCCGCTGGGGCCGCCCGGTGGCCGAGCCCGTCTACCGCGGCCGTCGACCGTTGTCGATGCTCGCCGACCCCAAGGCCTGGCTGGAGACGCTGCACGGCACCCTCGTCGCGTTCCCGCTGCGCATCACCACGTTCAGCGTGGCGATCACCTGGCTCGCGGGTGCGCTCGGTGGCCTGACCTGGTTCCTGTGGGGGCACTTCATCCCGCAGAGCGAGTACGACGGGCTGACCTGGCTGCTGGTGCACGTGGCCGGGATCGACCTCTCCTCGAGCCGGTACCTCGTCGAGTCGGTGCTCATGTTCGCCGCCGGGCTGCTCCTGCTGGTGACCGCACCGCTGGTCACCCGGTTGTGCGCCACCATTGATGCCGGTGTCGCACGGGCGCTCCTCGGCGGGTTCGGGTCGGCGCCGGAGGTGCAGCGATGAGTGCAGCGATGAGTGCAGCGACGGGTGGGGCGACGGGTGGGGCGACGGGTGGGGCGACGGCCGTGGTGCTCCCTCGCCCCGGCGCACGTCTCACCCCGCCGGTCTGGCTCGGCCTCCTGGCCGGGCTCGCGGCGCTGGCACTGACCGCCGTCAGCATCCCGGTGCTGAGCGCCCTCTACGGCGTCTTCGTGCCGATGTCCTTCCTGATCGCGGTCGGCCACGGTGTGGCGCTGGTGCTCGCTCCCTACCGGCCGGGCCTGGCCACGGGTCTGTCGGCGGGCGCGGTGCTGGTCACGGCGGTGTTCACGGTCACCTCCTCCGGGCTGCCCTGGCCGCTGCCGGTGGCGACGATGGTCACCCAGCTGCTCGTCTGTGCTCTCGTCGCGCTGCGCGGTGACCCGGTGCGTGCCGTCACGGCGCTCGCCGTGAGCCTCGCGGCTGCCTGGGCGCCGCTGCTGATCGCGGTGGTGCGCGGGGACCTGTGGTCGATCGGCTTCGGCAACCTGGTGACCTTCGGTGCGGTCGGCGTGCTCGTGACCGGCTCGGCCCTGGTCGCCGGGTCGCTGGTGCCGGGCTCGGCACTACGCTCGGAGCCGTGAGCGCCGTCGGTGGACCAGCGGCCCGGGACTGTCCCTGTGGGACCGGCCGGGCCTACTCCGCGTGCTGCGGCCCCTATGTCGGCGACGGTCAGCCGGCGCCGACGGCGGAGGCGCTGATGCGCTCGCGCTACACGGCATACTCCCTCGGTGTCGATGACCACGTCTTCCGCACCTGGCACCCGCGCACCCGCCCGGCGGACACCGTGCCGGACCCCTCGATCCGCTGGGTCGGGCTGGAGGTGCTGGACGTGACCGACGGTGGTGAGGGCGACGAGGAAGGCTTCGTGAAGTATCGCGCCCGCTGGGCGACCCCCGCGCCCGACGACCAGCGCGGGCAGCTCGAGGAGCGCAGCCACTTCGTGCGGCGCGCCGGCCGTTGGGTCTACCTCGGCCCCGCCTGACCCTGGCCCACCAATTCTTGTAGTGGTTTTGTACGCTCCCCCCGCCTTTTTGTAGTGGTTTTGTAAGCTCCCACGCATTCTTGTCGAGGGTCTGTGCGCGCCCCGCGCTGCTCGACGCGTGGTGGCGCGCGGCTGATGTCAGGATGCCAGGGTGAGCGCACTCCCCGAAGACCTGACCCGCGAGCTGCACGACCTCTACCGGCACCTGCACGCCCACCCAGAGCTGTCCATGCAGGAGCACGCCACGGCGGAGCTGATCGAGCAGCGGATGGGTGACCTGGGCTATCGCACGCTCCGGTGCGGTGGCACCGGCGTGGTGGCCGTGCTGGAGAACGGCGAGGGCCCGGTCGTCGGGTTCCGCGCCGACACGGACGGCCTGCCCGTCGCGGAGCAGACCGGCCTCGACTACGCCTCGCGTGCCCGGGGCACCCTCGCGGACGGGTCGGACGTCCCGGTCATGCATGCCTGTGGCCACGACACCCACGTCACGGCCGCGATCGGTGCGGCGACCCTCCTGGTGCGGAGCCGGGAGGAATGGGGTGGCACGGTCGTGTTCGTCTTCCAGCCGGGCGAGGAGACCGCTGCGGGTGCCGCGGCGATGCTCGCCGACGGGCTGTGGGACATGGCGCCGCGACCCCAGGTGATGTATGCCCAGCACGTCTCCAACGACCTCGCCGGCACGATCCGGGTCTCCAGCGGTCCGGCGATGGCGATGGCCGACTCGTGGGAGGTCACCGTGCACGGGACGGGCGGGCACGCCTCGCGTCCCGCGGACACCGTCGACCCCGTCCTGCTGGCGGCGCACATGGTGGTGCGGCTGCAGAGCGTGGTCTCCCGGGAGGTGCCGGCCCAGAGCCCGGCCGTCGTGTCGGTCGCGACCTTCCACGCCGGCCTGAAGGAGAACATCATCCCGGACCGGGCCGTCTTCACCATCAATGTGCGCACCCTGGACGAGCGGGTTCGAGAGCAGGTCCTGGCCGCCATCCGACGGATCCTGTCCGCCGAGGCGGCAGCCTCCGGGGCGCCGGAGCCGGACGTGCGCGAGCTCTACACCTTCCCGCTGCTGACCAACGACCCGGACGAGACGGTGCACGTCACGGAGGTGCTGGCGGGAGCCATCGGCCCGGACCGGGTCAGGACCCGCCCCGCGCAGATGGGCAGCGAGGACTTCGGGGCGCTCCCGGACGCCCTCGAGATCCCCGGCGTCTACTGGTTCTTCGGAGGCACGCCCCAGGAGGTCATCGACGCACCGGAGCCGACCCCGGCCAACCACTCGCCCTTCTTCGCCCCGACGCTGGAGCCGACCCTGTCCACGGCCGTGACTGCCGCCTACGAGGTGGTCCGCAGTCGTCTGGCGTGAGGCGGGGCGCCGACGAAGCCACGACGAGAATGGTGCGGATGCCGACCAGACCACGACAAACCTGACGCCGCTCCCAGCCCGTCGGCGTACCATGTGCGGGATCCGTGATCGCCTGCCAGGAGGCCCTGTGGAACCGGTCGAGCGCGCCGAGCTGTATGCCGGGATGAGCCGCGAACTCCTCGCCCAGAAGAACGAACCGCTGACCCTGCAGCGGATCGTGGACCTCGCCGTCCAGGTGGTGCCGGGGTGCGACTGGGCCGGGATCTCGCTGCGCTCCCCCCAGTCGCCGGCGGAGCCGGCCGCGTCCACGGACGAGGTGACGCACCGGGCGGACGAGCTGCAGGAGCTGCTGAGCGAGGGGCCCTGCTACGACTCCTCGATCGAGAGCGAGACGCACATCATCCGCGACACCCGCGACGACGAGCGGTGGCCACAGTGGTCCACGCGGGTCGCGGACCTGGGCATCCTCTCGGTCCTCAGCGTGCAGTTGCTCGGCCCGGGGGGCGAGCTCCTGGGCGCCCTGAACCTCTACGCCGGCGCGGTCAGCGCCTTCTCCCGGGACGACCTGGACGAGGCCCACCTGTTCGCCGCCCACGCGGGCGGGGCGCTCGGGGTGTCCCGGCAGGTCGACGGCCTGCGCGAGGCGCTGCGCTCGCGACACCTCATCGGGGTGGCGCAGGGCATGCTCATCCAGCGCTACGACCTCTCCCTCGACCAGGCCTTCGCCGTCCTGTCGCGCCACTCCCAGGACAGCAACACCAAGCTGCGGGACGTGGCCGCCCAGATCGTCGAGGGCGGGCGGCTGCTCGATCAGTCCGAGGGTTTGGTGGCCGCCCCGGACCCGGTCTGACGCATCCGTGCAGGTCAGCGGCTCATCCCGCTGATATGTTGCCGCTCAACGGGATCGCGGTAATACTGGGGGTTCCTCTAGAAGTGGGGTTTGTGATCTGTCGGCCAGTGGTCGCGGATGGACCCCCTCGGGTCCTGGCGATCGGTCGACATGACAGACAGGTTCGCCATGAACAAGACTTCAACGATCCACCCGATGGGCTCGCAGTGGGAGTGGCAGCACGAAGGTCTGTGCCGCACCCGCAGCCCCGAGTTGTTCTTCCACCCCGACGGTGAGCGGGGATCGGTCAAGCGCGCCCGCGAGGCGCGTGCCACGGCGCTGTGCCAGCAGTGCCCGGTCATTGACGCGTGCCGCAACCACGCCCTGGGAGTGCCGGAGACCTACGGCGTCTGGGGCGGCATGACGGAGGAGGAACGCGAGGAGCTGCTGCTGATGGAGACCAGGAGGATCTCGTGACCGCACCCCGGACCGCACTCATCACCACCGTCCGGCGGCAGTATGACGAGCTGGTCGACCAGGTCAGCGGGTTCTCCCTGGGCGTCGACGTCCCCGACTACCACGTCGTCGTCGGATTGGCCGACCGCGCCGTCACCCAGGGGCGCCTGCCCATCACCAGCGACCGCTGGGAGACCCTCATCGCGGGGCTGCCGACGGTCAAGCAGCAGCTGCCGACCGCACAGGCACTGCACCTCGGCATCGAGACCGCGGTCGAGGCCGGCGCCGAGCTGCTCGTCCTGGTCGATGTGACCTGCATCCCCGGCCCGCGGTTCCTGGAGCAGGTCCTCGATCACCTCCGGCAGCACCCAACGGACGGGACGCCGACGCTGTGGACCTCCATGGTGCAGCGACTGCCAGAGGCTCCTCCCCAGGGATACGAGTTCACGCGACTGGACGAGTGGTCCCAGTCCGAGCACCATCCCGGTCCGCTGCCTCCCGGGCTGGGCGACACCCCCCTCGACCCCGACCGGTTCAGCAGTCCCGTCCTGATCATCACCGCCGAGGACCTCGCGTCGGTGGGTGGACTGTGCCCCGAGTATGTCGGCGGGCTCGGTCACGACTCCGACCTCGCCGCTGCGGTGGCCGCCGCGGGCGGGCAGGTCCGACTGGTGCCCGGCGCCACGGCATACCGTCGGCACCTGCCGCCGGAGGCGCCGGACGCCCTGCAGGTGGCCGTGGCCACCCGCGACGCCCACCTCTACCGGGAGCGGTGGGGCCGGGCGCCGGGAGCCCCGTGGTTCACCGACCTGGTCGAGGCCGGCCGGATCCCCCCGGAGGTGGACCTGGCCAGCTGAGGTCAGCACCGCAACCAGGCCCGGCGCCTGCTCACGCACGGTGAGCAGGCGCCGGGTCCGTTGTCCCGGGAATAGTCGGGCCGTCGCCGGTGGTTCCCGGGGCATGACTGCCCCCGCGCCGCGCCGTCCCCTGAAGGTCGACATCTGGTCCGACATCGCCTGCCCCTGGTGCTACATCGGCAAGCGCAAGTTCGAGCGCGCCGTCGAGCGCTTCGCCGCCGACGGACGGGAGGTCGAGGTGGAGTACCACTCCTTCGAGCTCAGCCCGGACACCCCCGTCGACTTCGAGGGCAGCACCACCGAGTACCTCGCCGAGCGCAAGGGCATGCCGGTCGAGCAGGTCGAGCAGATGCTTGACCGGGTCACCCAGATCGCCGGCGCCGTCGGCCTCGACTACGACTTCGACAAGGTCGTGCACACCAACACCCTCCGCGCGCACCAGCTGCTGCACCTGGCCAAGGCCGAGGGTGTGCAGTCCGCCATGAAGGAGCGGCTGCTGCAGGCCTACTTCGTGGAGGGTCGCCACGTGGGTCGCGCCGAGGACCTGGCCGACCTGGCCGCCGAGGTCGGCCTGGACCGGCAGCAGGTGCTGGACGCCCTCGAGTCGGAGGAGTTCCTCCCCGATGTCCGCGCCGACATCGCCCAGGCCCGTACGTACGGCATCTCCGGCGTCCCCTTCTTCGTGGTCGACCAGAAGTACGGCATCTCCGGCGCGCAGGAGACCGACACCTTCGTGCAGGCTCTGACCCAGGCCTGGGACGAGCGGGCCGCCTGATGACCGCCCCCTCCCGACCGAGCACGTCCTCCACCCCGTCGAACGCGTCCTCCACCCCACCGAGCGCGTCGGCTGGCGAGGTTTCGACCCCACCGAGCGCGTCGGCTGGCGAGGTTTCGACCCCACCGAGCGCGCCGGGTGGCGAGGTTTCGACCCCATCGGGCGCGTCGGCTGATGATCTGTCCGGCCTCCGCGACCTTCCGCAGGTCGAGGGCGGGCTGGTCGGCGGCCTCGTCTCTCTCGGCTCCGCCGAGGCGGCCGTCTGCGAGGACGGCTTCTGCTGGGTGCCGGACCCCGGGTCCGAGTAGAGACCGCGGACGGAGTTCCCCCGCTACGCGGGGTAGGCCTGGGCGACGAGACGATCGATCACGGGCCTCCGATTGATCACGCGCCTCCGATCGATGGCGCACCTCCGATCGATCACGCGCATCCCATCGATCACGCCCCATTGACTGGTCTGCTCTTCCGTGCTGCAATATATTGCATGCCGATTCCAGCAACGAGTGCCTCGGTGGCTCGCAACCTGCTGCGTGACGACGTCTACGGGCGGCTGCGCGATGCGATCGTGGACGGCACGTTCGAGCCGGGGGAGAAGCTGCGCGACCTCGAGCTCGCCACGTGGCTGGGCGTGAGCCGCACCCCGGTGCGCGAGGCCCTGCTGCGCCTCCAGCAGGCCGGGCTCGTGGTGGCTCACCCGGGCCGTTCGACCGAGGTCACCGGCCTGGACGCCGCGGCAGTCCGCGACGCCCAGGCCGTCGTGGCGTCGATGC
The DNA here is from genome assembly GCF_023015765.1 of Ornithinimicrobium sp. F0845. Classification (GTDB taxonomy): domain Bacteria; phylum Actinomycetota; class Actinomycetes; order Actinomycetales; family Dermatophilaceae; genus Ornithinicoccus. Next base: position 270,566 of record NZ_JALKAL010000007.1, on the reverse strand, counting down.
ACCAGCTCGCCGTGCGCCAGGCTGTCGGTCAGCTCACGGAGGTCGACCTCGACCAGATGCGCACCGCGAACGAGCGCTTCGCGACGGCCCTGCGGGACGGCGACGTCGACGCAGCCCTGGCCGCGGACGACGCTTTCCACGCGGTGCCCGTGCGGGCAGCCGCCAACCGTGCGGTGATCGCGGTGCTCGACCAGTTCACCCCCACTCTGCGACGGGTCGAGCGACTGCGGTTCGGGTCCCTCGCCGGCCGGGCCTCGGTGGCGCTCCACCAGCAGATGATCGACCTCTGCGCGGCAGGCGATGCCGAGGCGGCGGCGACCGTCTCGCACGACACCTGGTGCACCCTCGAGCCGCTTCTCGACGTCCTGGAGACCGAGGCACCGGGCACCGCCTCGGTGGTCACCGACGCCCCGGACGCGGACGCCGCCGGTGCGTCACGGCATACGGCCATCACCTGACACCCACGAACTGACACCCACGAACTGACACCCACCAGAACTCACGGAGGCACCCATGGCACTGCAGGACTTCGAGCGCTACCCGCTGCTCTTCGGGCCGAGCCCGGTCCACCCGCTCGACCGACTCACCCTGCACCTCGGGGGCGCCCGCATCTGGGCCAAGCGCGAGGACGTCAACAGCGGCCTGGCCTTCGGCGGCAACAAGACCCGCAAGCTGGAGTATCTCGTGCCCGACATCAGGGCCCAGGGTGCGGACACGCTCGTCTCGATCGGTGGCTACCAGTCCAATCACACCCGCCAGGTCGCGGCGCTCGCGGCGCACCTGGGACTCAAGGCCGTCCTCGTGCAGGAGAAGTGGGTCGACTGGCCCGACAGTGTCAACGACCGGGTCGGCAACATCATGCTGTCGCGGATCATGGGCGCGGAGGTGCGGCTCGACCCGTCCGGGTTCGGGATCGGCTTCAAGGACAGCTGGAACCAGGCGCTGGACGACGTGCGGCAGCGCGGTGGCACGCCCTACGGCATCCCGGCCGGCGCCTCCGACCATCCGCTGGGTGGGCTCGGGTTCGCCAACTGGGCGTATGAGGTGGAGCAGCAGGAGCAGGAGCTCGGGGTCTTCTTTGACACGGTCGTCGTGTGCTCGGTGACCGGGTCGACCCATGCCGGGATGATCGCCGGGTTCGCCGGTCAGGACCGCCCGCGCAGGGTCATCGGCATCGACGCCTCCGCCACGCTCGAGGAGACCCGCGAGCAGGTCGCACGCATCGCCCGCCGCACCGCCGAGCTCATCGAGCTGGGGCGGGACCTGCGTGAGGACGAGATCACCGTACTGGAGGGCTGGGCGGGTGACCGCTACGGCATACCAGTGCAGTCCACGCTCGACGCGATCCGGCTGACCGGGTCCCTCGAGGGCGTGATCCTGGACCCGGTCTACGAGGGCAAGTCCATGGCGGGCCTCATCGACCTGGTCACCTCCGGGGAGATCGACAAGGACTCCAACGTCCTCTACGCGCACCTGGGAGGGCAGCCCGCGCTCAACGCCTACAGCGCCCTCTTCACGTCCTGACGTGGACCGATCCACCCGGTCGTGAGCGGGTGGATCGGGCCGGTCGTCCCCTACAGTGAGCCAATGCCGCAGCGCTTCCGGACGGAGATCAGCCGGCCGTGGTCTGTGCGCGTGCGGGTCATCGCGCTGGTGGTGGCGATGCTGACGATCGGCCTGATGGTGGCGGGGGCGGTGGCCTTCACCGTCCAGTTCACCCAGCTCAACCAGCGCATCGAGAGCGAGCTGGTGCAGGAGATCAACGAGGTCCGGGAGATCGCCCGCAACGGGCCGCCGGGGGTCGACGGACCCTACAACGACCTGGGTCAGCTCTTCGAGGCCTATCTGACCGTCTCCATCCCCAACGACTTCGAGTCGATGGTCACCCTGGTCGACGGGCAGGTCGCCTACATCCCCGGCGGTCTCCAGCCCTTCGACCTCAACCAGCCGGCCGTGGTGGCGGAGGCGCTGCGGCGCTACATCCCCGGGCGCGCGGCGATCTTCGACTATCCGGTCGACGGGCACCAGTTGCGCATGATCGTCGCGTCGGTCGCGATCCCCGGGGACAACCGACAGGGCGTCGTGGTCGTCGGGATCGACGCCGGTGTCCAGCGACGGGCGATCTGGAACCAGGTCGGCACCTACGCCCTCGTCGCGCTCGGGGTGATCGTGCTCACCGGTGCCACGGGCTACGTGGTCGCCGGCCGGTTGCTGAGGCCGGTGACCGACCTCGCCGAGGCGACGGCCACCATCGACACCGAGGACCTGACCCAGCGCGTCAAGGTCACCAACGCCGACAACGACGTCGCGCAGCTGGCGCTCACCTTCAACCAGATGCTGGACCGGCTGGAGCGGGGGATGGCCGACCAGCGGCAGTTCCTCGACGACGCCGCGCATGAGCTCCGTACCCCGCTGACCATCATCCGGGGCAACCTGGAGCTGATGGAGGTCGGTGACGCCGAGGACGTCGACTCCACCCGGGAGCTGGTGCTCGACGAGCTGGACCGGATGAAGCGCATGGTCGACGACCTGCTCATGCTCGCCAGGTCCCAGCGTCCCGACTTCATCGAGCTGGCGCCGATCGACGTGCAGCAGCTGGGCCGCGAGATCCAGGACAAGGTGCACCTGCTGAGCGACCACGAGTGGGACACCAGCGTGACCGCCGCGGGCACGGTCGTGGGGGACCGCCAGCGGTTGCAGCAGGCGGCGATCCAGCTCGCGGCCAACGCCGCCAAGTTCTCCGAGCCGCGCACCCGCATCGACGTGCGCGTGGCCTGGGCCCGGCCGACCCACGAGGTGGCCGAGAAGGTCGCCGAGCTCGCGCAGCGCTATCTGGTCATCTCGGTCGAGGACCACGGCGTGGGGATCTCGCCGGAGGAGTCCGAGCGCATCTTCGAGCGGTTCGGCCGCAGCGAGGAGCACCACACGGTGGAGGGGTCCGGGCTGGGGCTGCCGATCGTCGTGGTCATCGCGGAGGCGCACGGCGGCACCGTCACCGTGGAGTCGGCGGTGGGCCTGGGCAGCACCTTCCGCATCTGGATCCCGGCCGAGGTGTGATGCTTGGGCCATGGCAAACATCCTGATCGCCGAGGACGAGGAACGGATCGCACTGTTCGTCGCCAAGGGCCTGCGGGCGGCCGGCTACCAGACCCATGTCGTCGCGGACGGCGTCAGCGCACTGGAGCACGCCTCGAGCGGTGACTACGACCTGCTGGTGCTCGACGTGGGCATGCCGAAGATGGACGGCTTCACGGTGCTGCGCGTCCTGCGCACACTGGAGCACGACATCCCGATCATCATGGTCACCGCCCGGGACGCGGTGACCGACACCGTCGCCGGCCTCGAGGGTGGAGCGGACGACTACCTCACCAAGCCCTTCAAGTTCGAGGAGCTGCTGGCCCGGGTGCGCACGCGCCTCCGGCCCCGCCCCGGGGCGCCCGAGTCCACGGTGCTGAGCCACGGCGACCTCGCACTCGACCTGACCACCCGCGTGGCCACCGTCGGTGACACCCCGGTCGAACTCTCCCCGCGGGAGTTCGCGATGGCGCGGGAGTTCCTCGAGCACCCGGGGCAGGTGCTCTCCCGCGAGCAGCTGCTCTCCCGCGTCTGGGGCTACGACTTCGACGGCGCCTCCAACGTGGTCGACGTCTACATCCGCTACCTCCGCAACAAGCTGGGCGCGGAGCGGTTCGACACCGTCCGGGGCGTGGGATACCGCCTCACCGAGGGCTGATCCCCAGGCAGTATGCCGAGGGGTCCGGCCCTGGTCCGCGCCCCGGTGAGGCTGGTCCTCACCAGGGCCGCTGTGTCACGATGGCGAGCACAGGCCGGTCCGGGGCGTTGATGAGAGTCCTCTCATCGTCGTCTCATGCCGGTGCAACCTTCAGCAGCGAGACTTGAGACATGAAGTTGATCGCCTCCCTCCTCTCGTTGACGCTGGTGGCGGCGCTCAGTGTGTGGTTGTGGCTCGGCCAGGGCCCCTCCGACACCGAGGCCGCAGGCGTCGACCTCACGACCGTGGCCCCCGACTCGAGCGCCGCGGACGACATCCCCAGCCCCGTCGCGGGCAGGGCCGACCCCACGGTCCCTGAGTCGGCACGGGTGATCCCCGGCCTGACCGACGAGCACGCCGCCGCCTTCGTCGGGCTGCAGGCGACCATGGACCTGTGGAAGAACCAGCCGGCGACCGTTCTCTCCGACCCTGACCTGCTGGCCGGTCTGCTGGCCGAGGCCAGGAACCGGGCCGAGTCCGAGGTGGCCGCCGCGCAGGCGGAGGAGGAGCGGCAGGAGGCTGCCGCCGAGAAGGCTCGACAGGAGAGGGCCCGTCAGGAGGAGAAGGCGCGCGAGCAGCAACCGCCGAGGGCCGTGTCCCCCGCGCCCGTCCCCGGGGACGACTGGGACGACGATGACGACGACGATGATGATGACGACGACGATGACGACGATGACTGGGACGACGACGATGACGACGATGACGATGACGACGACCGGTGAGGGCTGAGGACGTCACCGTCTCGCGCTGACCGGCCATCCCGGGCCAGCGCCTCCGCGGTCCCACACCTCGACCCCCACTTCGAGCGCCTTCGGGTCCCACACCTCGACCCCCACACTTGAGCGCCCAGTTGTTCCTCGAGCCGACTGCAGTCGGCCTGAGGAACGCGAAGGCGCTCGAAGACGAGTGGCCGGCCGGGGCCGACGAAGCCGGGCGCCACCAGTGGGGGAATAGGACGCCGCGGCCCGCTCCTTGAACCGAGCAGTGCGCGGGGCCTTGACCCGAGCAGCACGCCGGACAGGGAGGTCCGGACCACCCGAATCTCCCGACCTCCGGAGCCGCACGCATGTCGATCACCCAGGACGCCGCGACGGCGCCGCCCGGCCCCTCGACCCGCACCGCACCCCTGGCCCTGATCACGACGGCCCTGATCGTCGGCGGGTTCGCCATCGGCACCACCGAGTTCGTGACGATGGGGCTGCTCCCACAGATCGCCGAGGGCATCGGTGTCTCCATCCCGAGCGCCGGGCACACCATCTCGGCCTACGCCGTCGGCGTGGTGGTCGGGACCCCGCTGGTGGCCGTGCTCGGCGCGCGACTCCCGCGTCGCGGGCTCGCCCTGGCGCTGATGCTCGTCTTCGCGCTCGGCAACCTGGCCAGTGCGCTCGCCGGCAGCTACGGCGCGCTCGTGCTCGCCCGGTTCCTGGCCGGACTGCCGCACGGTGCCTTCTTCGGGGTCTCGGCGCTCATCGTCGCGGCCTGCGCCCCCGCCCACCAGCGGGGCCGCGCCGTCAGCCGGGTGATGCTCGGCATCCCGATCGCGAACATGGTCGGGGTCCCCGTGGCCACCTGGCTCGGGCAGGAGATCGGCTGGCGCTCGGCATACTGCCTGGTGGCGGCGATTGCCGTGCTGACCCTGGCTCTCGTGGCCCGCTGGGTCCCGGCGACACCCGGCAACCCGCTGGCCAGCGGCCGGCGCGAGCTCGCCGCCCTGCGCAACCCGCAGCTGTGGCTCACCCTGGGCATCGGTGCCGTCGGCTTCGGCGGGATGTTCGCGATGTACTCCTACATCGCCCCCACCGTGACCGAGGTGACCGGCCTGCCCGAGTCCGCGGTCCCGTGGTTCCTGCTGGCCTTCGGGATCGGGGGCGCGGTCGGCAGCCTCGTCGGCGGGTGGCTCGCGGACTGGTCGGTGCTGCGGGGGCTGGTGATGAGCCTGGTCGGAATGGGTGCCGTGCTCGCCCTCTTCACCGTGACGTCCTCGCTGGCCTGGCCGGCAGTGCTGACGGTCTTCCTCGCCTCGGTGATGGCTTCGTCCCTGGTCGTCGTCCTGCAGCTGCGCCTGATGCACGTCGCCGGTGACGCCGAGACCATCGGCGCGGCGAGCAACCACGCCGCGCTCAACCTGGCCAACGCCCTCGGCGCCTGGCTCGGCGGGCTGGTGATCGCCGCGGGCTGGGGCTATCAGGCGGCCAGCTGGGTGGGGGTCGTGCTGTCGCTCGGCGGCCTGGTGTTGCTGGGCCTGTCCCTCCTGCTGCACCGCCGCACCGCCGTCGCGGGCGTCTCTGCGAGGATGGCCGCATGATCGTTGCCATCAGCATCAGCCCCGCGGGAGGGGACGAGACCGGCGGTGTGAGCGAGGCCGTGGCCCGCGCCGTCCAGGTGATCCGCGACTCGGGTCTGCCGTGCGAGACCAACGCGATGTTCACCAACATCGAGGGCGAGTGGGACGAGGTGATGGCGGTGGTCAAGCAGGCCGTCGACGTCGTCGCCGAGTCCTCGCCGCGTGTCGGCCTCGTGCTCAAGGCCGACATCCGCCCGGGGTTCACCGACCAGCTCGGGGCGAAGGTGGAGCGGGTCGAGGCGCACCTGGCTCATCAGGACTGAGCCCGGCTCGTATGCCGTCCCGCAGAGGCGACACCTGACGTGCCGTCCCGAGAGCTCGAGATCGTGCTGCGCTCCACCGACCCGCGCGTCCGGCAGGTGGAGGCGGAGGGGTGGGAGCGCGTCGCCACCTCGTGGGGCGCCCGGCTCGAGATCGACCCGGCGGACCCGGAGCCGTTGGCCCGGCTGCAACGGCTCGTGGGCCGGGCGGACAGCGCCGGCTACGTGCTGCGCCTGGCCCAGCCCGACGACATACGCCAGCTGCTGGCACTGGACGGGCTGACCGCGCCGGACTATCCCGGTGGGGTGGCGACTCGCCACGAGCCGCTGGACAAGGACGCCGCCACGGCACTGCTGCAGCGCGGCCAGGTCTGGGGTGCCTGGCAGGGCGAGACCCTGGTCGCGCTGACCGTGACCCGCAAGCTCGAGCACCGTGTCGAGACCGACTTCACGGCAGTGCACCCCCAACACCGCGGTGGCGGGCTGGGGAGCGCGGTGAAGGCTGCGTCCGTGCTCGCCCACGCCGGGCAGGGCGAGACCCACTTCGGCACGGGGGGCGCGGACAGCAATCTCGCCAGCCTGGCGATGAACCGTGCGGTCGGCTACCAGATCACCGAGAGCTGGCACACCTACCGGCGCAGCCAGGGCGACCACGGGTGACCGGTCAGAGTCGTGACCAGATCGTGACCCGCCGACACAACCTGGGGCCGCCCCGGACCCGTTAGACCACTATGGCCCCAGCCGGAGGTGGTGAGCAGCGTGCAGGTCGATGAGGACTTCCTGGATTTCGTCCGGGCCCGCCAGGACCCGCTGCTGCGGGCCGCGGTGCTGATGTGCGGCAACCACCACCTCGCCCAGGACCTGCTGCAGGACGCGCTCGCCAAGGTGGCCAGTCGCTGGGACCAGGTGCGCCACGGGTCTCCCGAGGCCTACATCCGCCGGATTCTCTATCGCGACGCGATCTCCCACTGGCGCAAGTGGCGCCGCGAGCAGCCGTATGACGTCCACTCACCCGACGGCGACTTCGTCACCCGGCACGCCGGGCCAGACAGAGCCGACGAGTGGGTGGAGGGTGCCGAGGTGCGTGCTGCCCTGGGTGAGCTCGCGCCGCGTCAGCGGGCAGTGCTGGTGCTCCGTTACTACGAGGACCTCCCGGAGGAGCAGATCGCCGAGATCCTCGGCATCAGCCGCGGGACCGTCAAGAGCCAGGCCAGTAGCGCCCTGGCCAACCTGCGCCGGCTGCTGCCGGGGCTGGAGCCGGTGCTGACCGGTGAGGGAGGTGAGCACGCATGACTCGCACGGACCTGCATGAGGTGCTGGACCAGGCGGTGGGCCAGACCCCACGGGTCGACCTGGCCGAGGCCGCCTGGGCCCGAGGCCTCGGGATGCGCCGCCGCCGACGGGCCGCGTTTGCCGGGGGCGGCGCGGTGCTCGCGGCGGCGGCCGTCGCCGGAGCCCTCACGATCTCGGGTGGACTGACCCCGGACGAGGACGTGGCGCCGGCGGTGCCGACCGAGTCGTCGCCGACCCAGACTGACCCCTCGCCGACCGACGGGGCAGAGCTCACCGGGACTCCGGTCCCGACAGGGTCTGCACAGTCCGACGGTGACCCCGCCAGTTGGCGGTTGCTCGATCCGGGCAGTGTGACCGAGGAGTCGCGGACACTACGGGTGGGCGTCACCCGGGCCGCGTGTTCGGGAGGCAGGACCGGCCAGGTGCTCGAGCCGGTCGTGACCGCGGAGGGCGACCGGGTCCTGATCCGGATCGACGTTGAGCCGCTGCCATCGGGCCTCTATGCATGCCCCGGCAACGACGAGGTCGAGGTCGAGGTCGTGCTGGACGAACCGCTGGGCCAGCGTGATCTCTTCGACCTCGCCTGTCAGGACACCGAGTATCGGGTGCCCTGCGACGACCACATCCAGTGGGCCTATCCGCGGGACGAGCCGGTCGAGATCATGGCCGACCCCTATCTCATCGCGACCACGCCGCAGGACTTTGCGGACTGGGGCTCCCACGTGGTCTGGGTCGAGGTCCTCGCCGAGCGTGAGGTCGAGCCTCGCCATCCGGCCTCCCTCCGCGCCGACCAGGCGGCGCGAGAGGTGGATCTCTTCGTGCGGGACGTGCTGTGGTCACACCCGGAGGCCATCACGCCGGTCTCGTGGGATCAGGTCATCACCCTCGAGGTGTCACCGGGGTGGAGCGACGGGCAACCGGCGGTCCTGGAGTCCGACACTCGTCTCGAGGTCGGCCACGAGTACACCCTCGTGCTGGTCGACGCCTATGACGACGGTGAGCAGTATCTCGATCGTCTGCTCGGGAGCGTGACCGAGGTCGAGTCCCGCACGGCTGACGGCGCCTACCAGCTGTACGCCGACCTGGAGAACATCACTCCGGATCCGGACCGGGCGCCGCACCCGGGCGAGGCCTGGGACGCCCGCTTCGTGCGGGTCATGGGGTTCTAGGCCGACGCGAGAGGTTGTGACCTCAGCGCACGACCACCACCGGCACGGGGGCGGCCCGCACGATGCGGCTGCCGGTGGGCCCAAGGAACAGTCGGGTCAGTCGGCCCTCCCGGGACGACCCGACCACGAGCACGTCGTCGGGCTGCCAGACCACCTGGCCGAGCGCCTCGGTCCAGTCGGCTCCCCGGGCCACCGCCTGCTCCACGTCCCCGGGCCGGATCCCGAGGTCAGCCAGTGCCTTGACACCCCGGGTCTGCTCGGTGGTGACGGACTCGACCCACTGGTCAGCGATCAGCCGTTCACTGCGTCCGACACCGGCGGTAAACATGCCCTGGCTGGTCACCGCGAAGGTCACCACGCGCAGCGACGCCCCGGCGCGCTGACACACCTCGGCGGTGCGGCGCAACGCGCGGTGCGAGGGCCGGTCGCCCCGGAAGGCGACCGTCGCCCGCCCGATGACGCCACCGCGTGGGGCGGCGTAGCCGTGGACGCCGATGGCCACCGGGATGGGGGAGGAGTGCAGCAGGGCGTCGGCCGTCGAGCCGATCGCGATCCGGCCCATGTTCCGTGAGGACCCCAGCACGATGAGGTCCGCCCTCCTCCGGGCGGCCTCCCGCTGGAGGGCCGCCGGCGCCGACCGGCCACGCACCCAGGTGACCTCGGCGCGCACGCCGGTGCAGTGCGTGTCGATGAAGGCCCGGGCCCGGTCCGCGGCGACCTTGCCCTGGGAGGCGGCCCACTGCGCATACTCCTTGTCGACCCCCGAGGAGATCGGCGTCGGCCAGGGAGCCGGGACCACGCTCACCACGGCCAGGTCCTGACCGTCGGACCGGGCGAGGGTCGCCGCGAACTCGATCGTCGAGTGGTCGTCCTGCGGGCCGAGCCCGACCAGGACGGTCATGAGATCTCCACGGGCTCGGCCGCTGCCTGTCCAGGGTTCAGCCTCGACTGGCGCCGGCCCCACACCAGGTAGAAGGCGAGCACGATGGCCAGCCAGCTGAGGAAGACGACCCAGGTGAACAGTTCCAGGCCGGACAGGACGTAGACGCACAGGATGACGGTCAGGATCGGGGTGACCGGATAACCCGGCACCTTGAACGGCCGCTCCAGGTCGGGGTTGGTGCGCCGCAGCACGAGCACGCCGATCGCCACCGTGATGAAGGCGCCCAGGGTGCCGATCGAGACGGTGTCCCAGAGGTAGTCGGCCGGCACGAACCCGGCGATGAGGGACACGACGATCGCCACGACGACGGTGTTGAAGTTGGGGGTCAGCGTGCGCGGGTTGACGTGCGCGAACCTGCGGGGCAGCATCCGGTCACGGCCCATGGCGAACAGGATGCGGGTCTGCCCGTAGAGGGTGACCAGGGTGACGGAGAAGATCGAGATGACGGCGCCCGCGGCGAGGATGGTGCCGGCCGTGGAGTTGCCGGTGATGTTGCCGAGGATCACCGACAGGCCGGCGGACTGCTGCTCCGGGTCGGAGAAATCCTCGAGCGGCTGGGCGCCCACGCTGGAGATGGCGACCAGGACGTAGACCGTGATCACGACCAGGAGCGCACCCATGATGGCCCGCGGCAGCGCCTTCTGGGGGTTGCGCACCTCCTCGCCGGCGGTCGAGACCGCGTCCAGGCCGATGAAGGAGAAGAAGATCGTGGCCGCGGCGGCGCTGATCCCGGCGGGCCCGGCGGCCCAGAAGTTGTCGAACCGGTCGGCCTCGAAGGCGGTGAAGGCGATGATGACGAACATGAGGAGGACGCCCAGTTTGATCAGCACCATGATCGTGTTGGCCCGGGCCGACTCGGTGACGCCCCGGATCAGGAGCAGCATGCAGAGGAAGACCAGGACCACGGCCGGCAGGTTGATCAGGCCGGTGGTGTTCTCCTCGAAGGGGATGGGGGAGTAGGAGAGCGCGTCGGGCAGCTGCCAGCCGATCAGGCTGCTGGTGAGCTCGTTGAAGTAGCCGCTCCAGCCGACCGCGACCGCGGAGGCGGCCACGCCGTACTCCAGCAGCACGCAGGCCGCGATGACCATCGCGACGAGCTCGCCCATCGAGTGGTAGGCGTAGGAGTAGGTCGACCCGCTGACCGGGATGGCGCTGGCCAGCTCGGCGTAGCAGATCGCTGACAACCCGGCCGCGAGGCCGGCGACGATGAAGGCGACCACGACGGCCGGTCCCGCGTCCGGGGTCGCCTCCTGCATCACGAAGAAGATGCCGGTCCCGACCGTGGCCCCGACGCCGAACAGCATCAGCGTGAAGGTGCCGATCCTGCGCTGGAGGTGCTCGTCGCTGCCGCCGGCGGTGACCCGGTCCAGCGGCTTGCGTCGCAGCAACTGTTCCCGGAGGCTCACGTTCATCGGCTCTCCCCCATCCGTGCGTCGGCTCATCCGTGATCGGGCTAATGGACTGAACGTAGACCTGTCCGGGCTGAGGTGCATCCCGGTCGGTGGCGGTGACCCGCAGCCACGACGGGGAAGTTCTGTTCGCCTCCCACGCATTCTTGGGGGTGTTCGGTACGCGGGCCCGGCGCGCCCGGGGCAGGATGGGCCACATGTACTCCCCGGACCCCGCGCGCTACGACTCGATGCCCTACCGCCGGACGGGTCGCTCCGGCCTCGACCTGCCGGCCGTGTCGCTGGGGCTGTGGCACAACTTCGGCGACGACGTGCCGTTCGAGCGGCAGGAGCAGGTGCTGCGCCGCGCCTTCGACCTCGGCGTCACCCACTTCGACCTGGCCAACAATTACGGCCCGCCCTATGGCGCGGCCGAGGAGAACTTCGGTCGCCACCTGCGCCGCTCCTTCGCTGGCGTGCGGGACGAGCTGGTGATCTCCAGCAAGGCCGGCTGGGACATGTGGCCCGGCCCCTACGGCCAGATCGGCGGTTCGCGCAAGTACCTGATCGCCAGCCTGGACCAGTCGCTGCAGCGGATGGGGCTGGACTACGTCGACATCTACTACCACCACCGTCCCGACCCCTCGACGCCGCTGGAGGAGACGATGGGCGCCCTCGACGCGATCGTCCGGTCGGGCAGGGCGCTGTATGTCGGGATCTCCTCCTACTCCGCCGAGGCAACCCGCGAGGCGGCGGCGATCCTGGCCGACCTGGGCACGCCGCTGCTGATCCACCAGCCGTCATACTCGCTGCTGAACCGCTGGATCGAGCGGGACCAGCTCCTCGACACCCTGGAGGAGGTCGGCGCCGGCTGCATCGCGTTCTCACCGCTGGCCCAGGGGATGCTCACCGACCGCTACCTGCACGGCATCCCCGAGGGCTCGCGCGCCAGTCAGGGCAAGTCCCTCTCGCCCGACATGCTCACCGAGCAGTCCCTGGCCCACGTGCGGGCGCTGCACGAGCTGGCAGCGGGCCGCGGACAGAGCCTGGCGCAGCTGGCGCTGGCGTGGGTGCTGCGCGACGCCCGGATGACCTCGGTTCTCGTCGGCGCCAGCAGCGTCGAGCAGCTGGAGCAGAACCTGGGGGCCGTGGACCAGCTCACCTTCACCTCCGACGAGCTGGCCCAGATCGAGCAGTATGCCGTGGACGCCGGCATCGACCTGTGGCAGCAGGCCCGCGAGGGGTAGGTCCGCGAGGGTTGAAGGTGCGCAGGTAGGCCCGTCGAGCCGGGTCGCGGGAGGGCCGTCCCGCACGGCCCCTCTGGACATGCGATGGCCAGAGCCGCGAGGATCTGGGTGACGAGGAGGTCCGCTATGACCGACAGACCCTGGGACGAGCCACCGCAGCCCGGTGACGCCGACGTTACCCGCGAGATCCCGCGCCCGGGCTACGGGTCGGCTGGACAGGGAGCCCCGGGCGGCTACCCGGGCCAGGGTGCACCGGGCGGTTACTCAGGCCAGGGTGCCCCGGGCGGCTACCCGGAGCAGGGAACCCCGGGTGGCTACCCGGAGCAGGGAACCCCGGGTGGCTACCCGGACCAGGGAGGACCACCGCCGGACCCCGTGCCAGAGGAAGAGGCCGGGTCGAAGTGGCTGGTCCCGCTGCTCGCCGCGCTCGGTGCGCTCGTGGCCGGTCTGGTGCTGGGCTGGCTGATCTTCTCCGGCGGTGACGACTCCTCAGAGCTTGAGGCTGAGGTCGACCGCCTCACCGCAGCCAACGCCGACCTGGAGGCCGAGGTCGAGGATCTGACAGCCGAGCTCGAGGCGCAGGGGACGGCGGGCGAGGACCGCGTGGCCGAGCTCACCGCCGAGAACGAGGGACTGGCTGCCGACGTCGACGCCCTGACGGAGGAGGTCGCGGGCCTGACGACGGACAACGAGGATCTGACCGAGCAGGTCGCCGACCTGGAGGCGGACAACACCCGGCTCCAGGAGCGCATCGATGAGATCCTGGCGGACTTCGACGAGGCCATGGTCGCGACGCCCGACCTCGTGGGAGGCACCTCCGAGGACGCGGCCACCGTCGCGGAGGAGAACGGCTGGCTCCTGGTGCAGATCCCCTCGGCGACCGATCAGGTCGACGCCGGGACGGTCGTGGCGCAGACCCCGCCGTCCGGCACGCCGATGCTGTCCGGGGCGGCGCTGGTGGTCAGCGTGGCCTCCGAGCCGGACCCGGCCCCCGACCCTGAGGCGGAGACGGTCTTCGACGCCGAGGGGACCGGGCCGGCCACCACCGATGTGGCGGAGCTGGCGGGTGGGACGCGGCACGTGCTGGCCTACTCCTTCACCGGTGACGGGGAGCACACCGTCTCCGTGGTCGATGCCGACGACAACGAGGTGGCTGTGCTCGTGGAGGTCAACGGGACGGCCGAGGGCGCCACCGGGCTGCCGCTGGCGGGCTCCTACCGCCTGCAGGTCGAGACCGGGGACTCCGTGGACTGGAACCTGCGGGTGGTTGCCCTGCCCTGAGCAGCGGTGGAGACGTCTGCCGGTCTACCTCTCCGATTCACCAGCGCCGAACGGTGGGCTGGTGGGCTGGTGCTAGGGCACGACGTAGCCCGGGTCGATGTCGCGGGTCTGCTCCGGCGGGCGGTCGTCCCGGGCGCCGGTGCGCTCGGCGCCGATGCCGGCCGCGACCACGAAGAGGATGCCCACGACCGGGAGCGCCCCGGGCTGCTGGCTGAGGATCACCAGGCCGAGCACCAGCGCCATCGCTGGCTCGAGCGCCATGAGGGTGCCGAAGGAGGCAGTCGTCATCCGGCGGAGCGCCAGCATCTCCAGGGCGAACGGCACCACCGGTAGGAGGACCGCTAGGCCGAGCCCGATCAGCGCGTTCGTCCAGGTCAGGTCGGGGATGACGGAGCCGCCCAGCACGACGGTCGCGACGATCGCGGCTACCGGCATCGAGATCGCCAGCCCCTGCAGCCCGGAGACCGCGTCACCAACCCGCTGGGTGAGCAGGATATAGAGCGCCCAGCAGGCGGCGGCGCCGAGGGCGTAGGCCACGCCGACCGGGTCGACCGTGCTGCGCCACGGCTCGGTGAGCAGCAGCACCCCGACGAGGGCCAGCACCGGCCAGATCACCGCCCGGCGGTTGCGGCTGCGCAGCACCGCCACGCCCAGGGGACCGAGGAACTCCAGCGCGCTCGCGGTGCCGACCGGGATGCGCTCGACGGCAAACATGAACAGGATGGTGATGAAGGCGGTCACCACACCGAGGGCCAGGCAGGCCACCAGGTCCCGCCGCGGGAGCTGTAGGGGGCGTGGCCGCACCAGCACCACGAAGATGAGCCCGGCCCAGGACAGCCGCAGCCAGGCCGCTCCGTCCGGGCCGATGCGGTCGAACACCGAGAAGGCCGCGACGACACCGAGCTGCACGCAGAACATCGAGGCCAGCGCCATGAGCGCCCCGGTGCGGGCAGCCGCCCGCGCGTCCGTCATACGGCCCGCTGGCGCACCACGTCGAAGGGCGCCTGGGAGACCAGGCGCTCCTGGATGCCCGCCGTGACGAACGCCTTGGCCGCCCGGGCGGCCTCCAGCGGGGAGTCACCCAACGCCAGGCGGGCGGCGACGGCGGCAGCCAGCGTGCAGCCGGCCCCGGCCACCTGCACCTCCCCGACCTTGGGGGCGCTGAGGGTCTCGGTGGTCGTGCCGTCGAAGAAGACGTCGACCGCGTCCGGTCCGGGCAGGTTGACCCCACCCTTGGCGAGCACCACCGCACCAGACGTCTCGTGGATGCGGCGCGCGGCCTCGGTGAGGTCCTCGACGCTGCGGATCTGCAGGCCGGACAGCGACTCGGCCTCGAAGTGGTTCGGCGTGACGAACGTGGCCAGCGGCAGCACCTTGGCCTTCAGTGCGGTGTCGGTGTCCAGCGCGGCACCCGGCTCCTGCCCCTTGCAGATGAGGACGGGATCCAGCACGACCTGGCCGAACGGCCGCCGCTGCAGCACCTTGGCCACCGTCTCGATCGTCGCGGGGGTGCCGAGCATGCCGATCTTGGTGACTGACAGCTGGTCCGCGTCGTAGGCCGCGGTGATGGCCTCCAGCTGGTCGGCGATCACCTGCGGCTCGACCGGCACGAACCGATGACCCCAGTCGGCGTTCGGGTCGAAGGAGACGATGCAGGTGAGGGCGACCGCGCCGAACACCTGGTGGGCCTGGAAGGTGCGCAGGTCGGCCTGGGCGCCGGCACCACCGGTGGCCTCCGAGCCGGCGATCGTCAGGGCAACGGGAGAAGTCATCCTCCGATGGTCCCACGACGGCACGCGACCGCGGACCCCCGGACCTCCGAGGCGGTGGTGGACGCACCCTGCGCCGGTGGTCGAGCATGGAGGCATGACCGGATGGCACCGCAACCCCAGGGTCCGCTCCACGGGCTGGCCGAGCACCGACGGCCGAGCGCGGGAGTTCCACCGGACCCTCCCGGGCTACGAGCCGACACCGCTCGTCGACCTGCCCACCCTCGCCGCCGAGCTCGGGGTGGGCAGGGTCCTGGTGAAGGACGAGTCCTCCCGGCTCGGGCTCCCCGCCTTCAAGGTGCTGGGCGCCTCCTGGGCGTGCGCCCGGGTGCTGGACCGGCATCCCGGTGCGGTCCTGGTCACGGCCACCGACGGCAACCACGGGCGGGCGGTCGCCCGGATGGCCCGTCACCTCGGCACCCGGGCCAGCGTGTTCGTCCCCGCGGTGATGACCGAGCGGGCGGCCTCCCTGATCGCCGCCGAGGGGGCCCAGGTCGTGCGGACCGCCGGCGACTACGACCAGACG
This sequence comes from Ornithinimicrobium sp. F0845, assembly GCF_023015765.1. GTDB lineage: Bacteria > Actinomycetota > Actinomycetes > Actinomycetales > Dermatophilaceae > Ornithinicoccus. The sequence goes on along the minus strand of NZ_JALKAL010000007.1, from coordinate 254,574 downwards.
GTGCAGGCCGCTGCGGAGTATGCCGGGGCGGCCCCTTCGCGAGAGCTGGTCCAGGACACCGCATGGCCGGGTTACCAGGAGGTCCCGGGCTGGATCGTCGAAGGCTATGACACCCTGCTGCAGGAGGTGGACGAGGAGCTGGGGCGTGCCCCGGACCTCGTCGCGGTCCCGGTCGGCGTCGGCTCCCTGGCCCAGGCGGTCGTGGGGCACTACCGCGTCGCCGGCCCGGCCACGACCCGGGTGCTGTCCGTCGAGCCGGACACGGCGGCCTGCGTCCTGGCGAGCCTCGCGGCGGGTGAGCCGGTCGCGGTCCCCACCGCGGCGACGGTCATGGCAGGTCTCAACTGCGGCACGGTCTCGGCCCTCGCCTGGCCCGTGCTGCGTGACGGGTGCGACGCGGCGGTCGTGGTGAGTGATGAGGACGCCCTGGCGGCCTCGACCGATCTGGGGCACCTCGGTGTCTCGTCCGGGCCGTGCGGCGCGGCGACCCTGGCCGGCGTGCGCGCCGCCCTCGGGGACCCCGCCCGCCGGGCCCAGCTCGACCTGCCGGGCGACGCGGTCGTGGTCCTGCTCAGCACGGAGGGGACGATCGGCTGACGAGGTCCGTGCCGACGACCCGACCGACGATGTCCCCTCGAAGCGAAGGTTGCGGACTGATGGTCGGCGTCGTGCTGCCCAGCCCCCTCCAGTACCTGGCGGTAGCCGGGGCGAGATGCCCGTCGCGCGAGCCTGCCTCTACGATCGGCAGATGACTCTCTCGCTCGCCGTCGGACGGCCCACCCTCGCCGACCACGTCATCCCGCGTGCCCTGGTGACCGATGTCGCCCTCGTCGCGGGGGGCGCTGTCCTCACCGGGCTGATGGCCCAGGTGGCCATCCCGCTGTGGCCGGTCCCGATCACCGGGCAGACGCTCGCCGTGCTGCTCGTCGGCTCGACGCTCGGTGCCAGCCGCGGCGCACTGGCGATGCTGCTCTACGCCGCCGTCGGTGTCGCGGGGGTCCCCTGGTTCTCCGACGCCGGGCACGGCGTCGGGGTGCTGCTCGGCTCGACCGGCGGCTACATCGTCGGGTTCGTCCTCGCTGCGGCGCTCACCGGGTGGCTGGCGCAGCGGCAGTGGGACCGCAGGTTCCTGCACGCCGCGGTCACCTTCCTGGCCGGGTCCGGCGTGGTCTTTCTCGTCGGTCTGCCGTGGCTGGCGGTCGTCACCGGCGCCGACCTGGCGCAGACCCTGCAGTGGGGCCTGTGGCCCTTCATCCCCGGCGGCATCGTCAAGGCGCTCATCGCCGCCGCGGTGATCCCCGCACTCTGGAAGGGTGTGCCCCGCCTCGACGCGGCAGCCGGTGGTGACCTGCGGTGACGTCGGCCGGGTTGCCGTTGGCCGAGCCGCAGCGCGCGGAGCCGGTGGACCTGGACACGCTGGGTCGTGAGCTGCTGCAGGAGGCCACGGAACGACCCAACGGGCTGCGCACGCGACCCGTGATCCGGGGCCCGGTGCAGCAGGCGGTCCTGTTCGCGCTGCGCTCCGGCTGCCAGTTGCCGGAGCACGAGGCGCCCCCCGCCGCCACCCTGCAGGTGCTCCGGGGCGAGGTGGTGCTGGTGGCTGGCGAGGAGCGGTGGCCGCTCGGGGCGGGTGATCTGCTGCCGATCCCGACGGCCCGCCACCACGTCGACGCGGTCACCGACACCGTGTGTCTCCTCACCCTGTCCCGGTGAGAGCGCGGAGGTCCGCGGCCCTCGGCTGACGTGGCTGCGCGGGCGCGCACGTGGACAGGCGCAGCACTCAGTTGCGCTCGCTGAGGCCTCCGGGCGTGGTGTTCACGGCCTCGGTCAGGACCGTCTCCAAGGCGACGACAGCCCGCTCGTCGGACAGCTCCTCCGCGGAGGGGAACGCCCCGTCCGCGACCGGGTGGGTCAGCAGGTGAGCCACGAGGTCGGCCATGGCCGGGACGTCACCGTCGGCGATGAGCTCGACCGCCGGCAGTCGCCGCATCCCCTTGACGTCGAAGGACGCCGTGGGGCGTTGCACGGCCAGCGCCTCGACGACCACCCTCGGCAACCCTTCCCGGTCGGCCGTGTGCAGCAGCATCCTTGCCCCCTGCAGTTCCGGGGCGACGGGCACATAGCCGGGGACGGTGACGTCGTCGGCCACGCCGAGCCGCCCGGCGAGCCGGGTGATCTCCGCCGTCAGTGGTCCGCAGCCGAGCATCCGCAGACGGATCGGGGTGCCCCGTCGCCGCATCTCCGCGGCGACCTGGACCGCCAGCCAGGGACGCTTGCGTGGCGTATGCCCACCGACCCACAGGACCACGTTGTTGTCCGGTTGCGGGGAGGCCGGGAACGTCTCCACGGGCAGCCCGACCCCGAACGGCAGGCGGTGCACGGGCAGGTCCGGCGCCCAGCGCGCGAACCACGCCTCGTCCTCGTCGTTGAGGGTGATCACGGAGGAGGTGCGCGGGAGCCCCCACCGCTCCAGCAGCTCCCAGTGCGCCGTTCGTGCCGGACTGGCCTCGCGGAAGCCCAGACCCCGGGCGAAGTAGACGACGGGCACCGGCAGCGCGGCCCGGCGTGCCAGCAGCGCGGCAGTGGAGGTGCTGACGAGCACGACGTCCGCGTCCACCTCCTCGACCCAGCGCCGCAGGTCCTTGCCGGCGCGCAGGTTGGCCAGCTGCCAGCGCTCGGTCACCGACGTCACCACCACGCCCGGCGCCCTCTCCATGGGGGTTCCTGCGGCGTAGTGCACCTCGTGCCCCCGGGACCGGAGGAGGTCACCCACCCGGACGAAGACGGAGTCGAGGTGGGGCCCGCTGCTGGCCAGGATGCCCACCCGTCCGCCGGCTGCCGTGGCACGCCGGAGCCCGTCGGGGGCTCGGGCGTGTGGCGGCATGGGTCAGACCGAGCTGTCGCCAGCGCTGAGCGCCCCGGGGTTCACGGCGCAGGGGACGCCAAAGGCAGTGATCACGCGCCCACTCCCTCGTTTCCTGGACAGGTGAATCACTGAGCAGAATAACGAAGTTCACGAAAAGTTAACAGAGCGGCGCTCACGCCCTGCCGCCAACGGTGCTCACGCCCTGTCACCGACGGCCCTCACGCTCTGCCGCCGGACGCCCTCGCGCTCTGACGCGGGCGGCTCTCGCCCTCAGCCGCCGATGGCGCTCATCGGCCGGCCGGGCTGCAGGAAGCCCGGCTCGTTGATGCCGTGTCCGGGCAGCTTGGCGGTGATGCAGGCACGGACGAGATCCGCCAGCTCCTCGTCGCTGGCGCCCTCGCGCAGGGGTGTGCGCAGGTCGGTCTCGGTGCGGGCGAACAGGCAGTTGCGGACCTGGCCGTCGGCGGTGAGCCGCACCCGGTCGCAGGCGCCGCAGAACGGGGCGGTCACCGACGCGATCACTCCGACCGTCGCGGGGCCGCCGTCCACCAGGAAGCGCTCGGCGGGCGCGCTGCCACGCTGGTCGACCGGCGTCAGCTCGTAGTGCTCCCGCAGCCGGGTCAGCACCTCCTCGCCGGTGACCATGTTGTCCCGCCGCCAGGTGTGCCCGGCGTCCAGCGGCATCTGCTCGATGAAGCGCAGCTGGTAGCCGTGCTCCAGCGCGAAGGCCAGCAGCCGCGGCGACTCGTGGTCGTTGATGTCGCGCATCAGGACGGTGTTCAGCTTCAGCGGCGCCAGTCCCGCCGCATCAGCGGCGGCGATGCCGGCGAGGGTGTCGTCGAGCCGGTCCCGCCGGGCCAGCTCCCTGAAGGTGTCGCGGTCGAGGGTGTCGAGGCTGATGTTGACGCGGGTCAGGCCGGCCTCCACGAGGGCGGGAGCGAGCTTGTCCAGGCCCAGCGCGTTGGTGGTCATCGACACCTCGACGCCCAGCGCGGCGATACCGGCTACCACGTCGACCAGGTCGCGCCGCAGCAGCGGCTCGCCGCCGGTCAGCCGGACCTCCTCGATGCCGAGGTCGACCGCGATCCGGGCCAGGTGGATGAGCTCCTCGGTCGTCAGCAGCGTCGGCTTGGCCAGCCACGGCAGCCCCTGCTCGGGCATGCAGTAGGTGCAGCGCAGCGAGCACCGGTCGGTCAGCGAGATGCGCAGGTCCCGGTGGACCCGGCCGTAGGTGTCCAGGAGGGCCATCAGTGATCCCACCCGACGACCTGCGACAGGATGTGCGGCAGCAGCGGCACGAGCGCGTCCATCGACTGCTCGACCCCCGAGAGGCTGCCCGGCAGGTTGACCAGGAGGGTCCCGGTCTCCTCGGGCGTCCTCGCGTCGGCGACGCCGACGACTCCCCGGGTGAGGCAGGCCAGGGGAGTATGGCGTGCGCCCTCACTCCGCAGGTGCTCGGCAACCCCGGTCAGCTCCCGGGTGACGAGGGTGCGGGTGGCCTCCGGTGTGAAGTCGCGCGGCGAGACCCCCGTGCCCCCGGTGGTCGCGACGAGCCCGAACCCCTCGGCGATGCCCACCCGGAGCGCCTCGGCCACCGGCTCCACACCGTCGGTCACCAGGCGGGGGCCCGTCGTCTCGTAGCCAGCCTCGGTGAACAGCTCGGCCAGGCGCGGCCCCGAGCGGTCCTCCCGGGCACCGTTTGACGCACGGTCCGAGACGGTGATCACCAGAACTCGGGTGTCGGGCGCGCCTGCGGTGTTGCTCATGCTCCCCACTCTAGGCAGTCCCGCCGCGAAAGGGACATGGGGCTGCGCGAGAGGGGTGCACGGGCGAGACCGGGCGCCGGCGGCAGCGGCCGAAAGGTGTCGTCGCGCGTCACGTCACCTCACGGCTGCAGGACGACCTTGACGCACCCGTCGGTCTTGTCCCGGAACATCCGGTAGGCCTCCGGCGCCTCCTCCAGCGGCACGCGGTGGGTGGCCAGCGTCTCCACTCCCAGGACGTCGTCGGCGCCGGACAGGAGCTGGTGCAGCTCCGGGGTCCACCGCCGCACGTGGCACTGGCCCATCCGCAGCTGCACCCCCTTGTCGAAGAGCTGCATCATCGGCATCGGGTCGGCCATCCCGCCGTAGACGCCGGAGAGCGAGACCGTGCCGCCCCGGCGCACCGCGTCGATGCTCGTGTGGAGGACCTCGAGCCGGTCGATGCCGACGGTCTCGATCCCCTTGCGGGCCAACGGCTTGGGTGACCTGGCCACCACGTTGATGACCGCCTCGGCCACCGGGTTGCCGTGCGCCTCCATCCCCACCGCGTCCAGCACACTGTCTGGTCCACGGCCGTCAGTGAGGTCGCGCAGCGCCTCGGCGACGTCGTCGACGGAGCGGCGGTCGACCACCTCCGCCCCGTACGCCGCCGCGAGGCCCAACCGCTCGTCCACCAGGTCCACCCCGATCACCCGCTCGATCCCCTGGTGCCTGGCGACCCGCACCGCGAGCTGCCCGACCGGCCCGAGACCGATGACCGCCAGGGTCCCGCCCTCCGGCACCGCGGCATACTCCACCCCCTGCCACGCGGTGGGCAGGATGTCGGACAGGTACAGGTACCGCTCGTCGGGGTGGACGTCGTCAAGCCAGACCGGGCCGAAGTCGGCGTGCGGGACCCGGACGAACTCGGCCTGGCCTCCCGGGACCGAGCCGTAGAGCGAGGTGTAGCCGAACAGCGCCGCCCCGGAGCCCTGCTCGCGCACCTGGGTCGTCTCGCACTGGGCGAACAGCCCGCGGCTGCACATCCAGCAGGTCCCGCAGGAGATGTTGAACGGCACGACGACCCGATCGCCCACCTGGAGCCGCCCGACCTCCGGCCCGACCTCCTCGACGATGCCCATGAACTCGTGACCCAGCACGTCGCCGGGGCGCAGGTAGGGTGCGAGGACGTCATACAGGTGCAGGTCGGAGCCGCAGATCGCGGTCGAGGTGACCCTCACGACCGCGTCGGTTGGTTGCTCGATCGCAGGATCGGGGACGTCCTTGACCTCCACGTCGCCGAGTCCCTGCCAGGTCAGTGCTCTCATCATTCGACGGTAGGGCCCACCGGATCGGGGTGCGAGCGCAGGACGTGGGTCCTAGCGTCGGAGGATGGATGCACCAGTGGCGGTCGTGGCAGGAGGGTCGCGGGGACTCGGTCTCCTGATCGCCCGGGAGCTGCTCGACCGTGGGCACCACGTGACGATCTGTGCTCGCACGCGCACCGACCTGGACCGTGCCGTCGGTCTCCTCTCGGCGCACGGGCCGGTGGACTCGGCCGTCTGCGACGTGCGTGACCCCGAGCAGGTGGCCGGGCTGATCGCCGGGGTCGAGGAGCGGCACGGCCCGGTCGAGGTGCTGGTCACCGTCGCGGGGGTCATCCAGGTGGGGCCGGTCGAGAGCATGACCGAGGAGCACTTCCGCGACGCCGTGGACACCATGCTGTGGGGGCCGGTCCGGCTGGCCCGCGCGGTGCTCCCGGGGATGCGGGAGCGGGGCCACGGCCGCATCGGCACGGTCACCTCCGTCGGCGGCGTGATCTCTCCGCCGCACCTGGTGCCCTACAGCGTCGCCAAGTTCGGGGCGGTGGGCTTCTCCGAGGGGTTGGCGGCCGAGCTTGCCGGCACCGGCGTCACCTCGACGACGATCGTCCCCGGGCTGATGCGGACGGGGTCCCACGAAAGAGCCCGGTTCACCGGCAACCAGGGCGCCGAGTACGCCTGGTTCGGCCCGGCCGCCTCACTGCCCCCGCTCACCATGTCGGCCGAGCGGGCCGCCCGCATCATGGTCGACGGGGTGCTCGCCGGGCGGCCCCGGGTCGAGCTGACACCGCTCACGCGCGTGGCCGGCCGCGTGCACGGTCTGGCGCCGGCCACCACCGTGCGGCTGCTCGGGGTGGTCAACCGGTTGCTGCCCTCGCCCTCGGGCGATGCGGACGACGAGCAGGACCGTGCCGGGCGTCAGGCCCGCCGGGAGCTGGGTCGACCCGCTGCCGTCGCCGTCCGGACGCTGACCGGGTTGGGGTCCAGGGCTGCGCGGCGCTACAACCAGCGGGGGATCAGCCCAGCACCCGACCGGTGAGCACGCCGGCCGTGGCGGCGCTGAGGCAGAGCAGCAGGTTTCCGGCCGCGGCCAGCCCGGCGGCCCGCCAGGCTCCCTCCCGGACGAGCCGGAGGGTCTCCACGGTGGCGGTCGAGAACGTGGTGTAGCCCCCGCAGAAGCCGGTAGCACCGACGGCATAGACCTGCTGCCACCCGGGTCCCAGGGTCACCGCCAGCAGCCCGATCAGGAACGAGCCGGAGACGTTGACGAGCAGCGTGGCCAGCGGGAAGCGACCTGTCCACCGCCGGTTCACCAGGTCGTCGACCAGATAGCGGGCCGCCGCGCCGACTCCTCCGAGCAGGGCCAGGAGCAGGACGGTCGTCGCCGGGAGGCTCACGGTGCCTCCCCGAGCCCGCGCGCCCCAGGCCGGCGCATCCCACGACCGGGTCCCCGCGCACCCAGGGCGACCCCGGCGGCACAGGCCAGCAGCCCGGCGCACACCGTGCCGAGCCCGTAGAGGACGGCCGCGGCGATCTCGGCCGTCTCGAGCAGCTGGTGCAGCTCGAGGGCCAGGGCGGAGTATGTCGTGAACCCGCCCAGCAGGCCCGTCCCGAGAGCGAGCCGGGCCAGTCTGCGGCGCGGGGTCTCGGGCCCGGCGCTGGCGAGCCGCTCCAGGAGCAGCCCCAGCAGGAAGGCGCCGGTGACGTTGACGGCCAGGGTGGCCCACGGCGCGTGGTGACCGGCCCCCAGGAGCAGGCTCACGGCATACCGTCCGCTGGTGCCCAGCGCACCACCGAGGGCGACGGCCAGGATCAGCAGGGGCGTGGGCCGCGCCCGCGTGTCAGTCGTCCCGGGCACCCGGGATGACGAGCACGGGGCGATGCTGGGTGTGCACCAGATGGCCGGCGATCGACCCGCCGATGACCTCGTTCATCCACCCGCTGAAACCGGGGCGGCGGCCCCCGACGGCGATGACGTCGGCGTCCCACTCCTGGGCGACCTCGGTCAGCCCGGAGGCGATGTCCCCGACCGTGGACTCCAGCCGCCAGGGCACGTCCGAGCCGGCGAGTTGCTCGGCCAGGAAGCGGTGGACCCGCTCGTGCAGCGCCTCGCTGGCCCCGGCCGTCTGGTCGGGGTCCAGCGGCGTGATGAGGCGGGTGCCGTCGAGGCTCGCGCCGTAGATGACCTGCGTCGAGTCGACCCAGGCGCACACCAGACCGGCGGACATCGCGGCCGCCAGCCTGGCAGTCTCCTGCACGATGTGCGGGGCCTGGTCGGCGTCCACTCCGACGACGACGATCCGCTCCGGGCGCTGCGACGGCCAGTTCGAGGGGGCCGTCGGGGTGGGGCTGTCAGTCACGGGAACCTCCTGGGTGGCTACTCCCATCTTGTCGCGAATCGCCGGGGAACGCAGCACCTGACGGCGCGATTCGCCGCCTGTCTGGAGCAAGCGGCGCATCCGGCCGGGGGAATCACGCCGTTCCGCCGCCGTCGGGTTAATCGGGCCGCCATCCACCGCGCCGGACGCTACCGTTGGCGGGATGAGCACCTCGCCCGCGGACCAGCCCGGAGCCCACGACGAGCACGGCCGCTTCCTGCAGCAGGCCGTCGACCTCGCCGGCCGGGGCGTCGCAGCCGGCGACGGTGGGCCGTTCGGCGCGCTGGTCGTGCTGGACGGCGAGGTGATCGGCGAGGGGTGGAACCGGGTCCTGAGCAGCAACGACCCCACCGCCCACGCGGAGGTCGTCGCGATCCGCGCGGCCTGCCAGCGTCTGGGCACCTTCCAGCTGACCGGTGCCCTGGTCTACGCCTCGTGCGAGCCGTGCCCGATGTGCCTCGGTGCGGTCTACTGGGCGCGGCCGGCGGCCCTCTACTACGCCTCGACCCGGCACGACGCCGCGCGCGCCGACTTCAGCGACGCCGTGATCTACGACGAGATCGGTCTCGACCCTGCCGAGCGGTCCATCCCGTTCCGGCGGCTCGACGTCCCCAAGGCCGACGAGGTCTTCCAGGAGTGGCTGGACAAGGCCGACCGCACGGCCTACTGAGTTGGCGGTCCTGCCCCGCCGTCCTCGCTCCCTCGCGCGCTCATCGCCTTCGTCCGCGCTCCACCACAATCCCCTGCTCCCCGCGTGCCGCTATCCCCTGCCCCTGGCGTGCCGCTATCCCACGCCGCCGGCGTGCCGCTATCTCCGGCCCCCGGCGTGCCGCTATCCCCCGCCTCTGGCTGTGATGAGTGGTTTTGGTCGCGTGTTCTTGGTCGCATGCGACAAGAACTGCGCGACCTTTTGTGCCGGACATTGTGCGGTGCCTCTCGGCGGGCCGATCCTGGCCTCTCCGTCATCGACGGCAAGCCCGCGCTGTAACGGTGCCTCTCCGCGCACCGATCCTGGCGGGACGGGAACGCCCGTGGTGAGGCTCAGACCACGAGGAAGAGCAGGAACCCGATCAGCGGCAGCGTCCCCTGGGTCAGCGCTGCCACCAGATAGGACCTCCCCGTCGACAGCAGCACCGCCGCGGCCGCGACCATGCAGCCGGTGGTGAACAGCACCAGCGTCCGCCCCGCCGTCTCCGACCCGGTGAGGAAGAGCGCCACCCCCGCCGCGGCGCCCAGGCCGAGGAACAGGTTGTAGAAGCCCTGGTTGTAGGCCATCGGCCGGATCGTCTCTGCCGTCTCCTGCTCACGGATCCCGAACCTGCGCCAGACCGCGGGCCGCGTCCACGCCAGGCTCTCCATCCAGAAGATGTAGCCGTGCAGCAGGGCCGCGAGCCCGACGACAAGGCTCGCCACGATCGTCACCCGAGCAGCGTAGACCCGCGGGCGGACGACCGGGCGGGCTGCGACACCCAGCCTGCGCCCGAGAAGGCGTGGTTCACTCACAGCGTGCACGAGATCTGGGACGCTGCGACGTCCACCCAGCCGAGCCCCGGGACCACGGGCGCCCTCGTGCTGGCCGCGGTCGCGGTCCTGGTCACCTGGACGCCGACCGGCTACCGCGTCGTGCGGCACGGCGTGACGATCGTCCACGAGGCCGGACACGCGACCCTGGCAGTGCTCACCGGCCGACAGCTGCGCGGCATCAAGCTGCACGCCGACACCTCGGGGGTGACGGTCAGCCGGGGGCGGCCGCGCGGGCCCGGGATGGTCGCTACGGTCGCGGCCGGCTACCCGGCACCGGCCGTCCTCGGGCTCGCCGGAGCGCTGGTCCTGGAGCGGGAGTATGCCGTGGCGCTCCTCTGGGCGCTCGTCCTCCTGTGTGTGCTGATGCTGGTCCAGATCCGCAACTTCTACGGACTGTGGGTGCTCCTCGTGGCCGGGGTGCTCGTGGGTGGCGCGACCTGGCTGCTGCCCCCGGAGACGGCCTCGTGGATCGCCTACCTCGTGGTCTGGATGTTGCTGCTCGCTGCCCCGAGATCCGTCGTCGAGCTACAGCGGCTGCGTCGCCGGGGCGCTGCGCGTGGCTCGGACGCGGACCAACTGGCCCACCTCACCGGGTTGCCAGCCCTCTTCTGGATCGGAGTGTTCTGGCTGGTGTGCGCCGTCTGCCTGGTGCTCGGCGGCTACCTCCTGCTCACCTGACGGGCTGGTGCGTCTGACGGGCTGGTGCGTCGTGCTGCGGGCGCCGGCCCCACGAAGACGTCGGGCGCTGCACGCTCACAGGCCCCACCGGGCGCGCGGGGTGGACCCTCACAGCTCCACGGGCGCACGGCATACTGCCCGGTTGTGATGACGGTCACAAAAACCAGTGGCGCTCGCCCACCCCAGGGGAGGACCGTGAACGCATGGACATCACGCGCGTGACGGTCGACGACAGGGCAGCTGTCGAGGAGGTGGTGCACCTCGGTGAGGCCGTCGACAAGGTCGACTCCCCGTGGGGGCACCCGGAGACCGTCGCCTCCGTCACCGGCTGGCTCGTGCACGGGTGGGACGGCGACCCGCCCGAGCTGTTCGCCCTGCGGTCTGGAGGACGGCTGGTCGCCGCCGGCGAGGTCGGGTACAGCAGCTACGACAACCCGGACCTGGCGTGGCTCTCGGTGCGCGTGCACCCCGACCACCGGCGCCAGGGTCACGGCACGCGCCTGTTCGCGGCGCTCTCGGACCGGGCGGCGGAGCTGGGGCGCACGAGCTTCGGCATGGGCGGCTGGGAGTCCGCGGCCACCCGGGGCTTCGCAGAGCGGGTCGGCTACCGGTTCGTGCTCAGTGAGATCAATCGCCGGCTGGACGTGGACGACGTGCCGGACGGTTTCGCCGACCTGGTGGCCCGGAGTCGTCGCGAGGAGGCGGGCGCCTACGAGTTCCTCACGATGACCGGACCCGTGCCGGACGAGCTCGCCGAGCCGATGACCGTGCTGTGGGCCGCGATCAACGACGCCCCGCTGGACGACCTGCAGATGGAGCCGGAGGTGTTCCCGATCGAGCGGATCCGGGCCTACGAGCACTCGCAGGCCGGCCGTGGGCGACGGCTGCACCGGGTGGTCGCCCGGCACCGGGAGACCGGGGAGCTGGCCGGCCACACGATCGTTGCCGTCGAGGCGGAGCGGCCGCACTTCGGGGACCAGCACGACACCTCGGTCGTGCGGGCGCACCGCGGCCACCGGCTCGGGATCGTGCTCAAGGGGCTGCTGCTGGAGTACCTGCGCGAGGTCGAGCCCCAGGTCCGCTCATATGACACGTGGAACGCCGAGTCCAACTCCTACATGATCGCCGTCAACGACGCGATGGGCTTCCGGGTGATGGGCCGCGCGCTGAACTTCCAGAACAGGGGGCCGGGCGGCAGCTGAGGACCGCCGATCCAACGTCGGTGGCGCGCGCGTCCCGCCTATGCACGGCTCTGCCCGGAGAACCGTGCATAGGCCGAGGCGCTCGCGAGCGGCGTCCGGCCCCTTAGAGAATGAACCGGAACAGCGGGCTGTCCGGCGGGATGGGTTCGACCTCGATCGGACTCCTGGCCATCCGGTCCAGCAGCGGCCGCAGGTCGTCCCGCGAGCCGAGCTCGATGCCGACCAGGGCGGGCCCGGTCTCACGGTTGTTGCGCTTGGTGTACTCGAACAGGGCGATGTCGTCGTCGGGTCCCAGGACGTCACGCAGGAACCCGCGCAGGGCTCCCGGCTCCTGCGGGAAGTCGACGAGGAAGTAGTGCTTGCGCCCCTCGTGGACCAGGGCCCGCTCGACCACCTCGGCGTAGCGCAGCACGTCGTTGTTGCCACCGGAGACCACCACGACGACCGTCTGGTCAGGCAGTATGCCGAGGCTCGGCAGCGCCGCCGCGGCCAGGGCGCCTGCGGGCTCGGTGATGATCCCCTCGGTCTGGTACATCGCCAGCATCTCCTGGCAGACCGCGCCCTCCGGGACCGAGACCAGCTCGGCGTTGCCGTCGCGCACGATCGGGAAGGTGTGGTCGCCGACGCGGCGCACCGCGGCCCCGTCGACGAACGGGTCGATGTCCTCGAGGGTGACCGGAGAGCCCGCGACCAGCGCCGCGGCCATCGAGGCCGCACCGGCGGGTTCGACCCCGACGACGCGGGCGTAGGGATACTGCTCACGGAGCCAGGCCAGGCTCCCGGCCAGCAGCCCACCGCCGCCGACGGGCACCACCAGCACGTCCGGGGCGTGCCCGATGACGCCGACGATCTCGCGGGTGACCGTGCCCTGGCCGGCGATCGTCATCGGGTGGTCGAAGGCGGGCACCAGCGTCGCCCCGGTCTGCTCCGCGTCCTCGGCCGCGGCCGCCGCGGCGGCGTCGTAGGTCGAGCCGCTGACGACGATCTCGACGAAGTCGCCGCCGATGGCGGCCACCCGGTCGCGCTTCTGCCGGGGGGTGGTGCGGGGCAGGAAGATGCGGGCAGGCACCTCCAGGGTCGAGCAGGCGAAGGCGACACCCTGGGCGTGGTTGCCGGCGCTGGCACACACCACGCCGCTGTCGCGCTGTCCCGGTGCGAGCTGGGAGATCAGGTTGATGGCCCCGCGGTTCTTGTAGGAGCGGACCGGCTGCAGGTCCTCCCGTTTGAGCAGCACCTTGGCACCGGTGGCCTCGGACAGCCGCCGGCTCCGCGTGAGGGGCGTGATGCTGACCAGCCCCTGGAGCCGCTCCGCGGCCGCGTCGACATCGGCTGCGCTCACCGTCGCACGGGAGGCGGACGGCGTGGGCGCGTCACCCTGTGCTGGAGGCATGCCGAGACACTATCGCGGCCCAGTGACCGCCCGGGACGAGACCGAGGGCCGGCTGGTGGCCGGCGGCGGCCGGCCGGAGGGGGCGCGGAGGGGTTTCTCAGGGGTGGGCTAGCGTCGCGGATGCTGATCGTCCTGGTTGCGTCCTAGCGTCGTGGCCATGGCTATCGCAACCTTCCCCAGCGTGGTGATCGACTGCCCCGACCCCACGGTCCTGGCCGAGTTCTACGGCACGATGCTCGACTGGAAGATCGAGTCCGACGACGGGTGGGCCGACATCCGGGCACCCTACGGTGCGTGCATCTCCTTCCAGAAGGTCGCGGACTACTCCCCGCCGGTCTGGCCCGCTCAGGACGTGCCGCAGCAGATGCACCTGGACGTCATGGTCGACAACCTCGACGAGGGAGAGGCCGCGGTCGTGGGACTCGGTGCATCCAAGGCCGAGCACCAGCCCGGCGAGACGTTCCGGGTGTTCCTCGACCCGGCCGGGCATCCCTTCTGTCTCTGCATCCAGTAGGCGGGATCGCTGGCGGCGACAACCCATAAGGGCTGTTACATTAGTGCTGTGACAAATCTCCACGACGCGCCACATACTGGCCCCGACCCGACGACCGACGGCTACTGGCGACCGCTCCGTCAGCTCCAGCAGCAGATGGAGGAGGGCATCGCCGCGCTCTACGACCAGCGCGGCATCGAGGGGGTGCGTCCCCGGTTCGCCTACCCCCTCATCCGGCTGGCACACACCGGGCCGCTCACCATCAAGGAGCTGGCCGAGAGCCTGGAGCTGACGCACTCCGCCGTCAGCCAGACTGTGTCTGCGCTGCGCGCCCAGGGACTGGTCGACACCGCGCCAGGACCGGACGCCCGCACCCGGGTGGTGGGCCTGACCGAGAGCGGGCGGGAGCTCGTGCCGTTCCTGGAGGCGGAGTGGCGAGCCACCGAGGCGGCCGCCGCCGAGCTCGACGCAGCCCTGCCGGTCTCGCTCGTGGAGTTCACCGACGCCCTGCGGGAGCACCTCGCGGACCGACCCTTCCTGGACCGAATCCTGGACCACCTGCCCGATGCCGACCACGTGCCCGACAAGGACCACCGGCCCGACACGGACCACCTGCACGACACGGTCCACCTGCCCGACACCGACCACCCGTGAGCCTCGCCCGAGGCCTGGTCGACCTGCGACCGCTGCGCACGAGCGCCCCGTTCGCGCGGCTCTGGGCCGGCACGTCGCTGTCCGCCATCGGCGCCCAGATCACGACGGTCGCGGTCCTCTACCAGGTCTGGGAGATGACCCACAGCCCCCTCTGGACCGGCGCGATCGGCCTGGCGCACGCCATCCCGATGATCGTCTGCGGGTTGTGGGGCGGCACCCTCGCTGACACCATGGACCGCCGCACCCTGGTCCGCTGGACCACGACCGGGCAGATCGTCGCCGTGCTCGGGCTGGCGGGCCAGGCGCTCGCCGGCGTCGAGTCGCTGCCCCTGCTCCTCGGACTGGTGGCCGTGGTCGCCGGGTGCGGAGCCCTCGGCGCGCCGGCCCGGCGCACGTTCCCGACCCGGCTGCTGCCACGCGACCAGGTCGCCGCGGGCATCGCCCTGCAGTTGATGTCCTTCCACGTCGCGATGCTCGTCGGTCCCGCCCTGGGCGGCCTCCTCATCGCCGAGTGGGGCCTGGCCGTCTGCTACCTGGTCGACGCCGTCGCGGTCTGCGCCGGACTCGTCGGCGTCCTGGGGCTCCCGCCGCTGCCGCCGCTCGGGGATACCGGCCCGGCGCGGGGACTGCGGGCCATCGCCGACGGGCTGACGCTCATCCGGCGCCGTCCCGTGCTGCACGGGTCCTGCCTGACCGATCTGATCGCGACCGTCCTGGCGATGCCGATCTCGCTGTTCCCGATGATCAACGAGATCCGCTTCGGCGGCGACCCGCGGACGCTCGGCTGGTTCCTCTCCGCGGTCGCGGTGGGCGGGGTGACGGCGAGCCTGCTCTCGGGCTACACCACGCGCGCCCGTCGGCTGGGTGCGGTGCAGCTGGGGGCCGCGACAGTATGGGGTGTGGGCCTGACCGGCTTCGGTCTCGCCGGACCGCTGTGGCTGGCGCTGGCGTGCCTCGCCCTGGCGGGGGCGGCCGACACCGTGTCGGTCACCTCCCGTGGCGCGACCATCCAGCTCGCCACCCCCGACAGCCACCTCGGCCGGGTCTCCTCGGTCGAGCACGTCATCGGCGTCGCGGGCCCCAACCTGGGCAACTTCCGCGGCGGTGTCGTCGCCGGCCTGACCTCCGCCCCCGTGGCGCTGGCGTCCGGCGGAATCCTGTGCGTGGTCGGCGTCCTCGCGGTGGCGGCGACCAACCGTCCGCTGCGCCGCTTCACGCTCGCCGACGGCGAGCTGGTCGCCTCCGGAGCCGGGGCGGACGGGGACCGGTAGCGGGACGGAGCGGGTGACTGGCCGCAGGTCAGTCCGGACTGCACAGGGACCGCAGGGTCTGTCGACGCGGGCGCCTGTTGACCACGACGGCGGTGCCCGTTGACCACTTCGAGCACCTAATGCCGACGGCGCCGACCCACGTGCCGCCCGAGCACAGTGGCCAGGGCGTTCGCGGTCAGGTGCATCATGGCCGGGGCGGCCAGGTGGCCACCCGCCCTGCGGGCGGCACCGAGCACGAGACCGGCTGCCGTCGTGGCCGCCACGATGCCGCGCACGCTCCCGGTGGCCCGGTCACCCTCCTCGTGCGCCGCCACGAAGTCACCCGCGGAGACGACGTGCCACGCCCCGAAGGCCAGCGCCGGCACGACCACCGAGGCGGTCACGGAGCGGGCCCGGGGGTCGAGAAGGCCGGGCAGCACACCGCGGAAGGCGACCTCCTCGAGGACCACCGTGCCGAACGGGATGAAGACCCCCACGTGCAGCAGCGTCGCCGGCCAGGTCGCGTCGACCACCCGGTCGTCGTCGAGGAGCTCCCGCCCGGTCTCGGTGGAGGCGGCCGCGGCCATCAGCGCGCCCACGGCCGCCGCCCCGGCCGACCCGACCGCCAGACCCCGCCGCAGGTCGTGTGGCTCGAGGCCGACCGCCCGCAGGTCGAGCCTGGCCCACCGGCCGCACCAGAGCAGCACCCCGGTGGCGCCGAGATTCCAGGCCATCGCAGCCGGCCGGCCCAGCCGCGGGGCCGCCACGAGGTTGGTGAGCGCGAGGGTCGCGACCACGCCGGCACCGGCCACCAGCCGGCGCCCAGCACCGGCCACCAGCTGGCGTGCTAAGGACTGCGGGGGCACGGGCCTCACCCGAACAGGATGGCGGCCTCGTCCCACCGGTGCTTCGGCACCGACTTCAGCTCGCTGGTGGCCTGGGCCAGCGCGACCGACACGATGTCGGTGCCCTTGAGCGCGACCATCGTGCCCCACTCCTTGCGGTGCACCGCGTCGATGGCGTGCGTCCCGAAGCGGGTGGCCAGCACCCGGTCGTAGGACGTGGGGACACCTCCGCGCTGCAGGTGACCCAGCGTCATACTGCGGGTCTCGATGCCGGTCAGCTCCTCGATCAGGGGAGAGAGCTGGTCAGCGATCCCGCCGAAGCGCGGGCGGCCCATGTGGTCCACGCCGTGCTTGGCCGAGACGTCCTCGCCGGCCAGGCGGAACCCCTCGGCGACCACGACGACCGGGGCGCGGCCGCGGTTGACGGTGGCCTGCACCCAGCCGGTCACCTGCTCCAGCGTCACCGGCACCTCGGGGATCAGGATGGCGTGCGCCCCGGAGGCGATGCCGGCGTTGAGCGCGATCCACCCGGCGTGCCGGCCCATCACCTCCACGACCATGCACCGGTGGTGCGACTCGGCGGTGGTCCGGAGCCGGTCGATGGACTCCGTGGCGATGGCGACCGCGGTCTCGAAACCGAAGGTGACGTCCGTGGCTGACAGGTCGTTGTCGATCGTCTTGGGCACGCCGACCACCGGCACGCCCTCCTCGTGCAGCATCCGCGCCACGGTCAACGTCCCCTCGCCGCCGATGGCCACGAAGGCATCCATCTCGTGCGCCTCCATGACCTCCTTGACGCGGTCGGCGCCGCCGTGCTCGAAGGGACCCATCCGGGAGGTGCCCAGGATGGTGCCGCCCTGCTTGGACAGGCCGCGGACCTGTTTGCGCGGGAGGGTGAAGATGTCGTCCTCGACGAGCCCGCGATAACCGTCGCGGATGCCGACGAAGGAGTGCTCATAGACCTTGTCGCCCTTGAGCACGATCCCGCGGATCACCGCGTTGAGCCCGGGGCAGTCGCCCCCACTGGTCAGGATGCCGATTTTCACGCAGCACAGTCTGTCGGGTCCGCGCCCCGGAGACCAATCCGCCGCCCCTCACCGGGGCCCGGCGACGTCGAGGCCCTGCCGCGGTCGTCGTATCGTGAAGGCCGTGAGCCTCCACGACATCCCGCTGACCACGCTCGACGGCCGCCCCACCACCCTGGGTGACTACGCCGGGCGCGCCCTCCTGCTCGTCAACGTCGCCTCCCGCTGTGGGATGACCCCGCAGTATGCCGGGCTGGAGCGTCTGCAGGAACGCTACGGCGAGCAGGGGCTCACCGTGGTCGGTTTCCCGTGCAACCAGTTCAACGGGCAGGAGCCGGGCACCAACGAGGAGATCGCCCAGTTCTGTGCCTCGACCTACGGCGTGACCTTCCCGATGATGGACAAGGTGGAGGTCAACGGCGAGGGCCGGCACCCGCTGTTCGACGAGCTGACGAGGGCCGAGGACGCCGAGGGCACGGCGGGCGACGTCGGGTGGAACTTCGAGAAGTGGGTGGTCGGGCCGGACGGCGACGTCGTGGCCCGTTTCCGCTCACGCGTCGAGCCGGAGTCGGCCGAGGTGGTCGCGGCGATCGAGGGCGCACTGCCCGGGCCGGCCGACGCGACCGCCTGAGCGGCAGAGCTGGACAGCCGCGACCGAGGAGGGAGAGCACGTGCGCATCACCGACCTGCGCATCTATCCGGTCAAGTCGCTCGCCGGCGACTCCGTGGACGAGGCCGTCGTGGAGCCCTGGGGGCTGGAGGGCGACCGCCGCTGGGGCCTGGTCGACGAGGCCGGCGAGAAGGTCACCGCCCGCGAGGTGCACGCCCTCCTCGGCCTGCGCGCCGAGCAGGTCGACGAGGACACGATCCGGATCCACGACGGCGCCGGGGACAGCATCCTGGTGGACACCCCGCTGGGGCTCGGACCGGTGCCGGTCAGCCACTCCCGGCAGGGGTTCGCGAACCCGGCCGACGAGGACGTCAACTGGTGGATCGCCGAGCGGGTGGGTCAGCCGCTCCGGCTGATTTGGCAGGAGGACCCGCAGGTCCGCCGGGTCTCCGGCGCGCACGGCGGGCTGGACGGGGACGTGCTCTCGCTCGCCGACGCCGGGCCCCTGCTGATGGTCTCCGAACGGTCGCTGGATCAGCTCCGTGAGTGGATCGGGCCGGCCTGGGCGGACGAGGACCCGGCCACGAGCATGATCCGGTTCCGCCCCAACGTGGTGATCGACGGCTCCGAACCGTTCGCCGAGGACCGCTGGCCGACCGTGCGGCTCGGCGACGTCGAGTTCCGCACCGCGGAGCCCTGCGACCGGTGCGTCATGACCCAGATCGACCCGTTCACCCTCACGACCGGCCGGGAGCCGATCGCCACCCTGGCCCGCCACCGCAAGTGGGACGGCAAGACCTGGCTCGGCACCCGCCTGGTGCCGCTGGGGGACGGGGTGCTGCGGGTGGGCGACGAGGTCGCGCCCGGCTGACAGACCGCAGATGTGCCGTCGTCGCCGACGACGGGCTCGCCCTCGTCCCCTCGGGGAGCCGTGCTGGGCTGGTGGCGTCTTTGCGCCAGGACGACTAGTCGCCGCCACCAACCTCTTTCGGACGGGGTGATCCGCTGTCAACGTGGGGCCGTTCGTCACCGTCGAGAGGCACCCATGCACACACCATCCCCGCGCCGGCGCACGCCGGTCGCACTGTCCCTGGCGCTCAGCTCAGCCCTGCTGGCGACCGCTGCCGTCACCCCGGCCCTGGCCACCAGCACACCCGGCGCCGACGCGGCGGGAGCCGGCACGTCCGCGGACATCGTCGGCGGCGGCGTCGTCGCCGAGGAGGCCCCCGGCTCGGTGGTCACGCTGATCACCGGAGACCAGGCCGTCGTCTCCTACGACGCCGACGGCCGGGCCTCGGCGTTCCTGCGCACCGACCAGGACTACCTGCGCCAGCGTGAGGGGGACGCCCTCTACCTGGTGCCGGTCTCCGCGCAGGCCGCGGTGCAGGCGGGCACGCTGGACCGCGAGCTGTTCAACGTCACCGGCCTCGTCGAGGCTGGCTACGACGACGCCAGCCGGGACGACATCCCCGTCATCGTCACCGGCGCGCTGCCCCGCAGTCGCGGCGTGCAGGTCGGGGCGGTCCTCGAGTCGATCGGCGCCACCGCCGTCAGCATCGACAAGGAGAGCCCCGACACGACCTTCGCCAGCCTCAGCCGGTCCCGCAGCGCGACGAGGATCTGGCTCGACGCCAAGGTCGACGTGACCGCAGACCTCGACCCGACCACGGGCGTCGGGCAGACCGGAGCGGACCGGGTGTGGGCCGACGGGCTGCTCGGCGAGGGGGTCACCGTCGCGGTGCTGGACACGGGCATCGACGCCGACCACCCCGACCTGACCGACCGGATCGTGGACGCCCAGGACTTCACCGGCGGGGACAACCCGAACGACACGAACGGCCACGGCACCCACGTCGCGTCCACGATCGCCGGGACCGGTGCCGAGTCCGACGGTGCGCGCGCGGGCATGGCCCCCGAGTCCGACCTGCTCGTCGGCAAGGTGCTGGGCACGTTCGGCGGCCAGGAGTCCTGGATCATCGAGGGGATGGAATGGGCGGTCGACTCCGGCGCGGACGTCGTCAACATGAGCCTCGGCCTCCAGCAGCCCAACGACTGCACCGACCCGATCGCCCAGGCCCTCGACTCGCTCGCGGACCAGTCGCTCTTCGTCGTCTCCGCCGGAAACCTCGGCGCGGACCAGACGGTCACCTCCCCCGGCTGCGCCGACGGTGCGCTCACCGTGGCCGCAGTCGACTCCGACTCCGAGACCGCCCGCTTCTCCAGCCGGGGCATGACCCCCGACCACCGGGTCAAGCCGGACATCGCCGCGCCCGGTGTCGCCATCACCGGTGCCGCCGCCGGTGGCGGCTACACCCAGATGAGCGGCACCTCGATGGCGGCCCCGCACGTGGCCGGCGCCGCCGCCCTGGTCCGCCAGGCACACCCCGACTGGAGCGTGCAGGAGCTGCGGGAGGCGCTGACCTCCTCGGTCAAGACCCGGGCCGAGGACGGCGTCCTTGCCCAGGGCTCCGGTGAGCTGTGGGTGCCCGGGGCCGTCGAGGCCCAGGTGCTCGCGAGCAGCAGCGTCACCCTCGGCGAGTTCGCCTGGCCGCACACCGGCCGGGAGAAGCTCACCGGTGAGATCACCTACACCAACCTGGGCACCGAGCCGGTCCGGCTCAAGCTGAGGGTCCGCGACCTCGCTGGCGCCGACGGTCGGTCGCTCCCGGGCAACACGGTGCGCCTGGACCGCTCGACGGTCCGCCTGGCGGCCGGGGAGAGCACCACCGTGCAGGTCACCGCCACCGACCGCGCGCAGGGCCTCAAGCCCTCGACGTTCGGCGGGGTCGGCGGGCGCGTGGTGGCCAGGGTCCAGCACGGCGGCGAGGTGACCAGCAGCTTCGGCTACTGGCTCGAGCCGAAGTCGGTGGACCTGACCCTCGACGTCCGCGACCACGACGGCGCTCCCGCCACCTCGGGCGTCATCACGGTCATCCAGACCGATGACGTCACCGCGCAGCAGGTCGCGCTGACCGGTGAGCCGGTGACCGTCCGCGTGCGCGCCGGTGCCTTGTCGGTCAACGGCTTCATCGCCGAGGCCGGCGAGGGCACGGCCCAGGACTACACCTACGCCGGGCGCCCCGAGATCGACGTGGTCAGGGACACCACGCTCGTCCTCGACGCGCGCGAGGCGGTTGAGGTCAGCGTCCGCACGGACCGTCCGACCGACGTCGCGGGGGCCACCATGTCCTACGGACAGATCTTCAAGGACTACTGGTACTCCGGCGCGGCCATCATGGCCGGCCCCGGCTCGCGCATCTTCGCGCTGCCCACGAAGCGGGCGCACGACACCGACTTCACCTTCGGCACCTACTGGAGCCTGAGCGAGGAGGGCGTGGAGACCAGCGCTTCCGACTACGTCTACAACCTGGCCTTCTACGAGGAGCACCGCGTCTCGCGGCACCAGACCCAGAGGGTTCGCGACGACCGGCTCGCCACGGTTGACGAGACGTGGCACGCCCAGCGTGACGACGTCCTGGCCTACGACTTCACCTGGACGGCGGACCCGATCACCGGTGATGCGGTCACGCCGGGCCGGGGTCTGCGGACGGTGGCCGCACCGCACGGGCGCACCGCCCTCTACACCCCCGGGATCCCGTGGACCCAGGCGACGGGCACCTCGCTGATCAACGCCACGATGATGCAGGACCCCCAGCGGGTCTACGAGGCGGGCCAGCGGCTGAGCACGGAGTGGAACAGGCTGCCCTCAAGGCTCGGGCTCTACTACCTGGCCGACGGGTCCCCGTCGCGGATCGGGGAGCGCCAGGGCAACCTGGTCGGCTTCGCCTTCGCGCCGTGGAAGGACAGCGTGCAGGGCCGCACGGGCATCAGCGGCTTCGGAGACCTCGGCAGCCTGCAGGTCTGGATCGACGGTGAGGAGCAGGAGGGCAGTGCCTGGGCCTCCGGCCAGTGGCAGGTGCCCGACCAGGCGCACCTGGACGTGCGCGTCAACCAGCTCACCCTCCCGAACGCCTGGAACCGGGCCTCCATCATCGGGACCAGCGCGTACACGACATACTCCTTCGACACCACCCGGCCCGAGGGTGACTCGATCGAGACGCTGCCGGTGCCCATCCCGACCTATGACGTGCCGGTCGACGAGCGCAACCTGGTCCCCGCGGAGGCAGGCACCGAGATCGCCCTCGGCTTCCGCTACCAGGAGGGCCAGGAGGAGATCCCGTTCGTCGAGGTCACGGCACAGGTCACGGGCGACGAGCTGCCGTGGATGGACTGGGCTGCCTTCCCCGGGCTGGACTGGCAGGACGTCGAGGTCGTCCAGCGCGACGGGGTGTGGACCCTGGTCGTGGACAACAGCACCTACGCCGGCCGCCTGCCCGCGCTGCACATCGTGGCGGTGGACGCCGACGGCAACCGCGTCGAGCAGTACCTCGGACACGCCTACGGGGTGCAGTGAGATCGCTGGTCTGACCACCGCGCCGGCGCGGCCCCGCCGCGGGGCCGCGCCGGTCGGCATCCTGGGGGCTTACCGTAGGCGCATGGACCTGGCCACGCTGGGCATCGCCGCGGACGAGGAGCGTGCCTACCGGCACCTCGTGACGCGCGGCCGCAACCGCGCCACGGACGTCGCGGCGGCGCTGGGGCTGCCCGTCCAGGACACCACCGCCGTCCTCGGCTCGCTCCACGAGGCCGGGCTGGTCTCGGTCGAGGACGAGGTCTACCGGGCCGCCCCACCCGAGCTGGCGCTCCGCAGCCTCCTGGTGCGGCGCCGCGACGAGCTCGGGCGGGCCGAGGCGGCGCTCACCGACCTGGCGGCCGCGTTTCAGACCGGTCAGGGAGATGACTCCCTGCGGACCCTCGTGGAGGTCGTCGTCGGCGCCGACGAGGTGCGGCGGCGCTTCGCGCAGGTGCAGTCCGCGGCCACCGAGCGGGTCCGCGCCTTCGTCAAGGCCGAGCACACCGTGGTGGCTGCCCAGGACAACTCCGCCGAGGGTGAGGCCCTGCGGCGCGGCGTCCGCTATGACGTGGTGGTCGAGCGGCCCCTGCTGGAGCGGCCGGGCATGCTGGAGCAGATCGCGGCCACCGTCGAAGCGGGTGAGCGGATCCGTGCGACCGACGAGCTGCCGCTGCGGATGCTCATCGCCGACCACGACGTCGCGCTCGTGCCGCTGTCGGCCGAGGGCGAGGTCGGTGCGGTCGTGGTGCGACGCAGCGGCCTGCTCGACGCCCTCGTCGGTCTCTTCGAGCGGACCTGGGAGCGGTCCCGGGACGTGCTCGTGCCCCTCGACGGGGGCGAGGAGCTCGACGAGCAGATCGTCTCGTTGCTGCTCCAGGGCTACGGCGACAAGGCCATCTCCCACCAGCTCGCCGTCTCCCCGCGCACCGTGCAGCGCCGGGTGCGTGCCCTGATGGACCGGGCCGCGGCCACCAGCAGGATCCAGCTGGGCTTCTGGCTGGCACAGCGCAGCGACCGGTGACGTAGCCAGCCCTCCGTGACGGTTTCCGGTCCGCTCTGGCACCCGGAGTGGTCGATGTGGGCCCGGCCGGGTGTGGTGGGTTCGGTCCCGCAGGCTGACTACGTGACGGGGCTGGAGTCGCTCTCGGACAGCGACGCGAGCACGTCCCGCTCCTCGTCCCAGGTCAGCCCGGACTTGCGGGCCCCGTGGCCCATGGCGACCCACTCCAGGGTGTCCTGGGCGGTGTCGGCCAGTGGTCGCGGACTCAGCCCCGCGGCCAGGGTGGAGGTCACGTCGCGGTCCCGCATCCCGGCATACTCCTCGTCAGGGAGCCACAGGGGGAGCGAGCGGGGCCCGGCCCACGGGCGCACGTCCTCCCGGAGCAGGGCGTCCGGCTCGGTCCAGACCAGGCGGGTCGGCGGGGGCCGGTCGCGTCCCGGCACCGTCGCGCGCCGCACGCCCTCGGCCGTGCGCGCGAGGAGCTCCTCGAAGGTGGTGGCCGGCGCCACCGTGTCGTAGACGCCCGTGCCGCCCTCCTCCGACATCCGGACCAGCCACTGCGCCAGGTCGCGGACGTCGATGAGCTGGGTCTGCGCCCCGGGCGGTCGCGGCACAAGCACCTTTCCGCCCCGGGAGAGCCGCTCGGGCCAGTAGGTGTAGCGACCGCTCGGGTCACCCGGCCCGGCGATGAGGCCGGGGCGCGCGATGAGGCAGCGGCCGTCCATGGCGCGCTGCACCGCGCGCTCGCAGGCCACCTTGTTGCGACCGTATGACGTGGGGTCGGCGCTGTCGTCGAGGTCGCCGTCGGCCGGCTCGAGGGTGGGGGTGTCCTCGGGGGTGCCGCCGGGCGTCGAGAGGTCGGCGTAGACGCTGATCGAGGACACGAAGGTCCAGTGCCTCACCCGGTCGGCCAGCGCGGCCAGTGCGGTGTCCACCCAGGAGGGCGTGCGGGCGACATCGATCACCGCGTCCCAGTCGTGCGAGGCGAGCCCGGTCCACGTCCCGGCCCGCGGGTCGGTCTCCTCGTCGCGGTCGGCCACGATGTGGTGGGTGCCGCGCGGGGAAGGGCCGCTGTCGCCGCGGGAGAGACAGGAGACCTGGTGGCCGTGGGCCAGGGCCTCCTTCGCGATCGCCTTGGACAGGAAGACGCTGCCGCCGAAGATCAGGAACTTCACGACTCCATCCTGACCCACCTGGCCTAGCGGCGCGCCCGGTCGGCGAAGTCGGCGTGTTCCCGGCCGAAGGCGGCCCTGCGTGCCCGGGCCGTGTTCGGCAGCGCGAGCAGGCGCAGCTGCTCCCGGCGCTCGCGGCCGAAGGTGGCGCGGGCCGTGGAGTTCCAACTGCTCTCGAAGAGCCGCTTCGCGGCGGCCAGCGCGTCGGGCGACCGGGTGAGGAGGGTGGCGGCGAGCTCCTCGGCGGCGGCGTGCGGGTCGGTGGCCTCCGTGGCGAGACCGAGCCGGGCGGCCTCGGTCCCGGAGATGATCTCGGCGGTCATGGTGAGCCGTTTGGCCTCGGCCATCCCGATCTGGTCGGCGAGCAGGCGGACGCCGGCCATGTCCGGGATCAGCCCCCACTTGCCCTCCAGGACCGACCAGCGGGCCTGCGCGGTGGTGAACCGGAAGTCGGCCCCGAGCGCGATCTGCAGGCCCCCGCCGAGACAGTTGCCGTGAACCGCCGCGATGACCGGCAACGGGATGCGGCGCCAGCCGTAGCAGGCCTCCTGGAACGTGTTGGTGCCGCGCCACGGGCGGGGCACGAAGGCCTTGGCCAGCCCGCCGCGGTCGGCCAGGGTCGAGGCGAAGTCCAGTCCGGCACAGAAGGACTCCCCCACCCCGGACAGTATGACGACGCGCACCCGCCGGTCCGCCCGCACCCGGTGCGCGGTGTCTGCCAGGTCGCCGAGCATGTCGAGCGTGAGGGCGTTGAGCTTGTCCGGCCGGTTCAGGCTGACGCGGGCGAGGGGGCCCTCGATGTGACAGGTGATGTGCTCGCCCACGGGCTCCGCCGATCCTCGGTCGCTGGTGCCGTCCCGGGGACCGGCCGGTCGTGGCCGGCCCCCGGGGCGGTGGTGTCCTGCTCAGCGTAGGCGACCCGCCTGGTCTGTCCGGGCGCATCGCTGAGCTGACCTCACTCGTCGGTGTAGTCGAGTGCCTCCAGCGCCTCCTTGACCGACTCCTGGATCACGGCCGTGCCGCCGAGGACCCGCAGGTGCGGCGGCTCCAGCCGCTCCAGCTCGGTCGAGGTCGCCGCCGGGAGCTCGTCGGCCTTGACCAGCAGCACGGGTGAGCCCAGGTGGCCGGCCAGGGCTGCGGCGCCCAGGGCGTCCGGCCAGTCCTGACCGGTCGCGACGAAGCCGAACTCACTGGTGGTCAGCCCCTCGGACAGGGCGGCCGCCGTGGCGTAGCGGTCGGTGCCGCTCACGCGGGTGACCTCGCCCGTGGTGTAGGCCTCCAGGGCCGTCAGGACCTCGTCGGCGACCGACCCGTCCCCGCCCACGACCACGATGTTGCCTGGCGTCAGGGACTCCAGGGCAGCTCGGGTGCTCACCGGGACCCCGTCCTGTCGGACGAGGAGCACGGGTGCTCCGACGGCACCGGCCCGCGCACCGGCGGCCAACGCGTCCGGGTAGTCCAGGCCGGTCGCGACGAACACGGTCTCCGGGGTCTCGAAGCGGGCCGCGAGCGCTGCGGCCGTGCCGTAGCGGTCGACGCCGCTGATGCGGGTCACCGGCCCGTCGGTGAACTGCTCCAGGGCGGCCAGGACGTCGTCGGACACCGCGCCCGAGCCGCCGGTCACGATGATCTCGGCGGGGGTGAGCGCCTCCAGTGCGGTCCGCGTGTCGAGGGGGATGCGGTCCGCCTCGGTGAGCAGGACCGGGCCGTCCTCGTGACCTGCGGGGGCCGTCGCCGTCAGGGCGTCGGGGAAGGCGCGTCCGGTCGCGATGTAGACGACCTCGGCGCCCTCGGGGTAGACGGAGAGGGCGGCGTTGGCGGCCGTCGCGAACCGGTTGAACCCACTCAGCCGCTCGACCGTCTCCGGCCCCTCCGGCTCCGGCGGGACCTGGTCCCCGGCATACGCCACGAAGACCCCGCTGCCCCACTCGACCTGGTTGTCACCGGCAGGATGCACACCGGCGGTGAACGACACGTCGCC
The DNA here is from genome assembly GCF_023015765.1 of Ornithinimicrobium sp. F0845. Taxonomy (GTDB): domain Bacteria; phylum Actinomycetota; class Actinomycetes; order Actinomycetales; family Dermatophilaceae; genus Ornithinicoccus. The sequence continues at coordinate 228,028 of NZ_JALKAL010000007.1, read as the reverse complement.
GAGGTTGTTGATCCGCGGCGCGCCGCCGAAGACGGGGCTGCCGTCGTGCTGCCCGAGCTGGGCCAGGCCGTTGTCCGTCTGGACCTCATCGCCCTTGCCGACGACCCGGGTCACGGTCTCCCCGTCGGCCACGTAGACGGCCTGGCCCGTTGCGTCGACGGCCCGGAAGACGACCTGGCCCGCGTCGTTGATGTCCGGCGCGAAGAAGTCGAACGACTCGATGCCGTCCTCACCGGCGACGGCGACCTCGGTGGCCGTGGTGCCGTCGAGCCGGAGCACGACCTTGGTGCCGTCGGCGGCCCGGGTGGCGATGGCGGCGACCAGGCCGTTATCGCTCAGCCCGACCGAGTTGTCGAACCGGGAGTATGCCGAGGTCTCGTCCACCGAGGTGGAGGCCGCCATCAGCTGGCTGGTCCCGTCCGCCTCGAAGACCCGGATCTCCACGTCAGTGCTGATGTTGCTCTCGAGGCCGACCTTGCCGGCGATCTGGGCAGCGTCGTTGCCTCGGGGTGTGTAGAGGTAGCCGAAGGGGCTGTCGGGGTCCAGGGAGCTGTCCTGCACGTAGTACACCCCCATGGCGTCCTCGACACCGGCCCAGGCCCGGCCCGACCCGAACGTGCCGCCGAAGGTGATGTCACCCTCCTCGTCGATGACCGGGTGGTTGTAGCTGCTGGGCAGGACCGGGGAGGTCCCCACCTGGTTGACGGTGCCGGCCGCCCCGTCGTAGCGGAAGAGCGCGTTGTCCAGGGCACCGTCGCCGAAGGTGAAGGCGATGTCCCCCGCCTCGTTGAGGCTCACGTCGTTGGGCACCGACTGGCTCTCGGTGCCACGGTGGACGATGGAGCCGGTGCCGTCACCACCGAACCAGATGCCTGGCGCACCGGAGGACGGGTTGCCCTCGGCTGCGGTGTACTGCACCCGGAACGCGACCTGTGCGGCGTCGTTGATGTCCGGGGTGATGCTGTTGAAGCTGCTGCCCGGCGGCAGGTTGAAGCCCTCGTCGTTCACCAGAAGGTTGGTGCGGGCCTGGAGCTCGAGGGTGTCGTAGGCCTCAGCGACCTCGGCTCCGGTGGCCATGGGGGCCGCGCAGAGCGTGGCGAGCAAAGCCGTCGTCGTGAGCGGCACCACGAGGCGTCGAGCATGGACGCGCGTCATCAATGTGAGTCCTTTGAAAGGGGGTTGGGGTCTGCCAATCGGTCTCCCGATAGGCGCAGGCTAGGTCGGTCCGACGGAGGACTCCACAGGGTTCAGGTCAAGTCTCGGCCAGCGTTCGGTCAAGTCGGTCGCGGGCGTCCTTGAGCTCGGCGTCCGCCCGCTTGGCGCTGCTAACCGCCGACGTCAGCTTCTCCAGGGCGTCGTCGTCCTCGGCCCGTGCGGTCTCCAGCTGCTGCTCCAGCTTCTGCAGGCGCTGTCGCGTGGCCTCGGTGCGGTTGCGGGCGGCCTCCACCGAGGCCCGTCGCCGACCGACCTCCTGCTCGGCCACGCTCACGGCTTTCTCTGCCTCGGCGATCTCGCGCTCACGCTCCTGGGCCGCCGCCTCCGCAATGGCCTCCACGTGGTCGCCCTCACCCTGAGCGTCACCGCCCTCCGCATCCGTGTCGGACTCCGCGCTGTCGGACTCCGCGCTGTCGGACTCCGCGCTGTCGGACTCCGCCCTGTCAGGCTCCGTTGCATCGGGCTCCGAGCTCTCCGACTCTGTGGCGTCAGGCTCCGGGGCAGCCGCCTCACGTCCGGTCCGCCCACCCGGGATGGACGTGAGCACCACGCCCGTGCTCGTCGTGGCGGCGGCCTCGGACACGTCGACCTCGCCGAACCCCGAATAGCTCAGCGCGCGCGTCAGCGTGCCCGACCGCAGCACCGCCTCGGCAGCCTCGTCGGCCAGTGCAGCGATGCCGGTGTCGCGCACCTCGGCCTCGACGGTCGCCGTGAGCTTCTGCCCCTCCTCGCCGGCGACCCGGGCGGCCGCCGCCACGAGCGCGGCGAGGACCGCGTCGCGCTCGCCCCGCATGCCGGCGATACCGGCCGCGTCCAGCGCCGAGGTGGCGTGCCGCAACCGCGCACCGAGATCAGCCAGCTCCTCGATGACGGGTTCTCCACGATGCACCAGCTGGTTGAGCGCCCAGGCGGCGACGCTCGGTCGGCGCAGCGCGCCGATCGCCGTGGCGGCGCCCTTCTCTCCCTCGGTCTTCGCGGACTTGACCAGAGCGGTCCGGGTCGCGATGAAGTCCGCCGGTGCTCCGGCATACAGCTGGGTGGCGGCGGCACGGACCAGCCGGTCCTCCGCGTCGAGCGCGTCCTCAGCAGGGCTCACCCTGTCAGCCTACGGATCCCGCGGGGGCCGCGTGGGCTACAACCTTCTGACCGGGTGCTGCGTTAGGGACGGTCGACAGGGCAGAGTGGCCAGCGGCAAGGGAGGTGTCAGGTGCGCCGGGCGCAGGAGGAGTCGTTCGTCGAGTTCGCGACGTCCGTCAAGCCGTGGCTCCTGACGACGGCGTGGATGCTCACCGCCGACCGGCACGCCGCGGAGGACCTCGTCCAGGAGACGCTGGTCCGGGTCTATCTGAAGTGGCCGCGCATCGGGGGTCAGCAGCCAACGGCCTACGCCCGCCGCGTCCTGGCCAACCTGCACACCGACCGCTGGCGACGCACCCGCCGCGAGGTGCTCGTGGACCAGCCCCACGACATACTGACCAACTCCCTGGACACCGAGGTCGTCGACGTGGTGCGCGCGCTGCAGGCCATCGGTCCCCGTGAGCGGGAGAGCGTGGTGCTGCGGCACTACCTGGACCTGTCGGAGAAGCAGACCGCCGAGACGATGGGTGTCAGCGTCGGGGCGGTCAAGGGCTACACCTCCCGCGGGCTGGCGGCCCTGCGGGCCTCGCTCAAGGAGGACGACCGTGTCTGATCGTGATGTGACGGCGCTGCTGGAGCGGGTCGCGGCGCACACCCCGCACCTGGACGTGGACGTGCCGGGGGTGGTGGCCACAGGGCGCCGACGGGTGCGTCGCCGCCGCGTCCTGGCCGGCAGTATGACGATCGCCGCCTCCGCCGGTGCCCTCTGGTGGGGCGTCGGGCCGGGGAGCGGGCTGCTCGGCGCCGAGGAGATCACACCGGCCAGCGTGACCTGGCAGGTGGATGAGCCGACGACCGTGACGATCCTCGACGGGGTGACCCGGGGTGGCGAGGTCGCTCCGCTCACCGTCACCAAGGGACCGGAGGGCTCGTCCGCCACCTTCGTGGTCAGCGGTCATGAGGAGACGGTGGTAGGTCGGCCGATGGCCGGTGGGGCCGACCTGTTCGTCGGCGAGCGCGCCACGGTCCTGATCTGGCGGACCCCGGCAGGGGAGCCGGGCAGCGTGGTCGCTCCCACGACCTACGGCTCGTCGTCGCTGGGCACGGTCGAGGCCGATGGCGACCAGTTGACCTACTGGTACACCCTCGGGGCCGCGGACTACACGCCGCGCGACATCGTCTTCCACGACAGTGATCGGGTCTGGACGGCGGGTGGACAGGTGGCTGAGACGGTGGAGCTGCGCGACGGCGATGTCGATCTCACCGGGTTCGAACTGCCGGACCTGGGCATGATCGGCGTTGCCGATGATGAGACGTTGTTTGAGGTGGACACCACTGTCGGCGTGGGCGGCGTGTTCACGGCGGCGAGGCTGCCGCAGGAGGCGGTGTTTGCGCGTCAGCTGTTCCCGGAGGACGGCGAGCCCGACGGTGTCGTGGCCGGCCCGGTCGTGCAGACCCGTGAGCTGGCCACGGCGGACCTGGCGGTCTTTGACTGGGAGGCGGGCACTGACGCCACGGGAGTGCAGTGGTCCGTCGATGCGCTGGCCTGGCACGACCAGGACCTCGACGACCCGACCGTTGCCGGAGTGGAGGTCGACCCGGTGGATGTCGGGGGCCGGGTGGTGGTGCTCGGTGAGACCTATGTCGTGTCGGCGGACGGCCAGGGTTGGCCGCAGCTGGTGGACGCGGAGGGCATGGTCTTCCTCTCGGTGTCCGACGCGAACGGTCCGTCCGACGGAGGTGTCGTGATGTGGCGCGATGCCTGGTGGCCCTGGGCGCCGCGCAACCACGTGTACTTCGCGGTGGAGGAGGAGACGCTGCCCGCCATCGCAGACGGGGCCGAGCTGCAGGACGTGGTGACCGTCTCCGGGCCGGCCGGCGTGGTGACCCTTGGTGCCGTGCCGGCGCGCGACGGTTGACCGGGCTTGCGTCGCGGGCGCCGGAAGGAGCCCACCCACCCCTGGGACTTAGGCCGGTTGTGGACAGTTGAGGGCGAGTGTCGGTGGCTCGTCATACGCTTGTTCGCATGATGGTCGAGGGGTTCAGCGAGGACGGCGCCGCGGTGCGGCTGCCCGTCCCTGAGCTGCTCTCCGAGCTGAGCGGGGGCGCTCATGAGGTCTTCGACGAGGCGGTCGATGGAGGGGAGTGGTTGACGGACTCCGACCTCGTTGGTCAGATCCGTGGCCTGCAGATCATGGCCGGGTCCGCCCAGGCTGCTCAGGTCGTGCGGATCGCCCAGTTCGCGGCCCGGACCCTGGTGGACACCGACACCGGTCTGCAGCGGGTGGACCGCGGGGTGGGCTTCGTCGACGAGTTCGCCTCCGACACCCTCGCGCCGCTGCTGGGGATGTCGCACGGTCCGGCGGCGACCCGCGTGCGCACGTCGGCCAAGTTGGCCGCTGACCTGCCGCGGACGCTGGCCGCGCTGGCCGCGGGGGACCTTGACCTCTTCCGCGCGCAGGTGATCGCGGAGAGCTGGCCGAGGCCAGTCATGACGTCTGCGCGGCGGTGGAGGAGAAGATCCACCCGTGGTCGCACTCGAAGACGCCCGGCCGGATCCGTTCGCGCATCCGCAAGGAGCTCGCCGACATCGATCCTGACGCCGTGCGGCAGCGCGCGGCCCGGGCGCGCCTTGAGCGGTTCGTGAGCACGCGCGCCTCACACCTGCCCGGCATGACGCAGTGGATGGCGCAACTGCCCGCGGCGGAGTCGGCCCAGGCGTGGGCCGCGATCGACGCCCTCGCCCACCAGAGCAAGCTCGACGACCCCGAGCGCAGTCTCGACCAGTGCCGCGCCGACGCACTGCTGGACCTGATCCTGGGCAACGCCACGATCAAGGCGGCGCTGACGCTGGCGGTTCCCGTCACCGGCACGGCCACGGAGACCGACGCCGGTGCCGAGGTTCCTGCCGGCGACGCCGAGACCGGTGAGGGTGACCTCGTGCCCGAGGCCTTTGGCGGCCCCCGCGCTCCTGACTGCACCGGACCCGCCGGCTCGGCGTGGGAGCAGTACTGGCCGCAGCTGGCCCCCTCCGACCCTGACGGCGTGGGGGTCGAGGTCCCCGGGATCGGCGTGATCCCCGTGCCCCTGGTCCTGTCGATGGCCGCGGACCTGGGGGTCTCCATCACCCGCATGCTGATCGACCCGGAGACCGGGACGACCGTCGAGACCCGCGCGACGGGCTATCGGCCGCCGGCAGGCATTGCCCGATTCGTGCGGCTGCGTGATGCCACGTGCCGCTTCCCGAACTGCTCTCGACGCGCGGAGCGCTGCGACATCGACCACGTGGTGCCCTGGCCCGCGGGCCCGACCGAGGCGCGCAACCTGATCTGTCTGTGTCGGCACCATCACCGTCTCAAGCACGCCACCGCCTGGCGGGCCGAGCTGCTTGAGGACGGTCGCGTGATCTGGACCGACCCCTATGGCCAGCAGTGGGTGACCTATCCCCGCGACCATCGAGAAGTTTCGGCCGCCTGACCTGCGGGTCGCGCGGCCGGGGCCGAACAGCCGAGGGAGTGACCGAGCACTGCAGCACGTGTGACGCGAGTGCCCAGTCGGTGCTGCCTGCCTTCGAGTGCCTGCCCAGTCGGTGCTGCCGTGACGTGCGACGTTGTGCCGAGCGGTGGCTGCCCCACCTTCGGGCCGTTTGCACTCTCGGTGCAACCTCGGTCAGGTGCTGGCCGGCAGTGCGTCCAACTTGGTCCTCAGGACTTGGCGCTCCGCCTCGTTGCCGCAGAGCCGCAGCGCCTCCTCCAGCTCCTCGCGCGCTTCGTTGGCCCGCCCCAGGCGAGTGAGCAGCTCACCTCGCACAGTGGGGAGCAGGTGTGAACCCTGGAGGGTCTTGTCCGTCCTCAGCCGGTCGACGATGCGGAGAGCCGTGGCCGGTCCCTCGGCCATCGACACCGCCACAGCACGGTTGAGGTCCACGACCGGGGAGGGAGCCAGTTGTCCGAGCGCCTCATACAGCACCACGACCCGATCCCAGTCCGTGTCCTCGAAACGCGGCGAGGTCGTGTGGCACTCCGCGATCGCGGCCTGGAGACCGTACGCACCCAGACCGCGTCCCACTGTCGCCGCTCGTCGGAGCGCCGCGCTCCCACGCCGGATGGCGGACCGGTCCCAGCGTCGCCGGTCCTGGTGGTCGAGCAGCACGGGTCGCCCCTCCGGGTCGAGCCTGGCCGGGAAGCGTGCGGCGGTCAGCTCGAGCAGGGCGAGGAGACCGTGGACCTCGGCCTCCTGCGGCAACAGCTGGGCGAGCACCCGGGACAGTCGGATCGCCTCGTGCGCCAGGTCGGTGCGCATCAGGGTCGATCCAGCCGTAGCGGTCGATCCCTCGGTGAAGATGAGGTAGATGACGGACAGCACCTGGCTGAGGCGCTCGGGCCGGTCCTGCTCTGCCGGAACCTCGAACGGGACCTGAGCCGCCGCGAGGGTCTTCTTCGCCCGGGTGATGCGTGCCTGGACCGTCGCGGTCGGCACCATGAAAGCCCTCGCGATCTCCTCGCTGCCGAGCCCGCCGACCACGCGGAGTGTCAGGGCCACGCTGGACTCCCGGGAGAGCACCGGGTGGCAGGCCACGAAGATCAGGGCCAGGACGTCGTCGTCGATGCGGTCCGGGTCCCACAGCAGATCGCTGTGGCTTGCGCCAGCACCGACGCCACCGGGACCCGCACCCTCCCAGGAGCCAGCCAGCGGTCCGGCCGCACCTCTGGACGCTCCAGCCGCCGCCTCACCCTCGGAGAGGTCGCGAGCGAGCGCGGCGTAGCGGTCGGTGAGGGCGGAGCTCCGGCGGAAGTGGTCGATGGCCCGTCGCTTGCCCACTGTCATCAGCCATCCGGCCGGCGATTGGGGCACCCCGTCCCGCGGCCAGGAGATGAGGGCCTCGGCGAGCGCCTCCTGGGCCAGGTCCTCAGCCAGGGCGAAGTCCCCGGTGACGCGGGCGAGCGCGCCGACGAGGCGGGCTGACTCGATGCGCCAGACCGCCTCGACGGCAGCTCGGGGATCAGACTCCTGGGGCACGGACCCTCATAGCTGGCCGGTCGACTCCCGCCACGCCCGCTCCTTCTGGATCCACTTGTTGTCAGCAGGGAACTCGTCGATGCTCGGGACGCGACGGATCTCGGCCTTCGTGCCCGGGCCGGCCAAGGGTGCACGCTTGGCCCACTCGACAGCCTCCTCCTGGGAGGCGACGTCGAGGATCCAGAAGCCGCCGAAGAGTTCCTTGGTCTCACCGTAGGGACCGTCGGTCACCACGGGCGGGGTCGAGGAGTAGTCGACGACCACGCCCTTCGCGGCATCGTCCAGACCCTCGGCGGCGACCAGGACACCCGCGGAGATCAGGTCAGCGTTGTACCTGCCCATGGAGTCCATGACCTCGGTGAAGTCGACATCCGCGAAGGCTGCTTCGGCCTCGTCGGTCGAGCGCATGATCAGCATGTACTTCATCGTTCTGCTCCTGGGTCGTGGAGTGACCTCGGTGGTCCCTCTCACTCTCTGGTCGAACGGGCCGGATCCAGATCGACAGACCCGGCACAGAAATTCTTGCGCGATCGACAAGGCCCCGCCACTGCGGTGGCCACCGACCGGAGAGCCCTGTGCACACGACCGGAGCACACCCCTACCCCAGGTGCTTCAGGGCCTCCCGGCGGCTCAGCGGACTGAGCTCATGGGCAGCAGCGAAGTCCAGGACCCACTCCGGGTCGGTCTTGGCGAGCTCGCGCAGCGCCCACCCGATCGCCTTGCGGATGAAGAACTCCGACCCGAACTCACTGCCCGGCAGGTTAACCTCCAGGCAGTGCCCGAGGAGCGCCCGATCAGTCTCGCCCTTGGCGGGCAGCTGGGACAGGATCGCGGCCCGCCGCACCCACAGCGAGTCGTCCTCGGCCCACGCCCGCACCACCGGCGTCGCCGCCTCGCGGTGCCGCAGCAGCACGGGTGCCACGTGGTGACTGGCGATGTCGTCGACCAGGTCCCACCACGCACCGGTCTCTGCCAGATAGCGGTAGAGCTCAAGGGTGCCGACGCCGCAGTGCTCCCGATAGCGCCGGTGCCCCGCGAGCGCCAGCGCGGCGTAGCGCTCCTCCCGGTAGGTCGCCTCGTCCCACAGCGCTCGGACGGTCGCCTCCCAGGTGGCCCGATCGCCGAGCCAGTATGACGAGTCGCTGAGGATCGGCTTCAGCGTCGCCCTGAGCACGGGGCTGGTCAGCCCACGGAAGGGCATCGCGGACTTCATGTAGCGCTGCTGCCCGGCCGCACGCTCGGGGTCGGCCGCTGCGGCGAGCGCCTCCCGGACGGCCTCGACCAGCGAACGGTGAGCGGTCACGCCACGTAGTCGCGCAGGTGCTGCCCGGTCAGCGTCGAGGCGTCGGCGACCAGGTCGGCGGGCGTGCCCTCGAAGACGACCCGCCCGCCATCGTGGCCGGCGCCGGGACCGAGATCGATGAGCCAGTCGGCGTGCGCCATGACGGCCTGGTGGTGCTCGATGACGATGACCGACTTGCCGGAGTCGACCAGGCGGTCCAGGAGCGCGAGCAGGTTCTCGACGTCGGCCAGGTGCAGACCGGTGGTGGGCTCGTCGAGGATGTAGACCTCGCCCTTGTCACCCATCTGGGCGGCCAGCTTGAGCCGCTGGCGCTCGCCGCCGGAAAGCGTCGTGAGTGGCTGGCCGAGAGTGATGTAGCCCAGCCCGACGTCCTCGAGCCGCGTCAGGATCTTGTGGGCCGCGGGGATGCGGGCCTCGCCCTCGGCGAAGAAGTCCTCCGCCTCGCCCACCGACATCGACAGCACCTCGCTGATGTTGCGCCCGCCGAGGGTGTAGTCCAGCACCGACGCCTGGAACCGCTTGCCGTCGCACTCGTCGCAGGTCGAGGCCACCCCCGCCATCATCGCCAGGTCCATGTAGACGACACCGGCGCCCTTGCACGTCGGGCAGGCGCCCTCGGAGTTGGGGCTGAACAGCGCCGGCTTGACCCCGTTGGCCTTGGCGAACGCCTTGCGGATCGGCTCCAGCAGGCCGGTGTAGGTCGCCGGGTTGCTCCGGCGCGAACCCTTGATCGCGGTCTGGTCGATGACGACCACGCCGTCCTGGCGGGCGAGCGAGCCGTGGATCAGCGAGCTCTTGCCGCTGCCGGCGACGCCGGTGACGGCCACGAGGACCCCGGTCGGCACGTCGACGTCGACGTCCTGCAGGTTGTGGGTGTCGGCGCCGCGGATCTCCAGGGCACCGGTCGCCGTGCGCACCGAGTCCTTCAGCCTGGCCCGGTCGTCAAGGTGCTGCCCGGTGAGGGTGTTGCTGGCACGCAGTCCCTCGACCGTCCCCTCGAAGACCACCTGGCCGCCGTCGGTCCCGGCGCCGGGGCCGAGGTCGATGGCGTGGTCGGCGATGACGATCGTCTCGGGCTTGTGCTCGACGACGAGCACGGTGTTGCCCTTGTCGCGCAGCTGCAGGAGCAGGGTGTTCATCCGCTGTATGTCGTGCGGGTGCAGCCCGATCGAGGGCTCGTCGAAGACGTAGGTGATGTCGGTGAGCGCCGACCCGAGGTGACGGATCATCTTGGTGCGCTGTGCCTCGCCACCCGACAGCGTCCCGGAGGGGCGGTCCAGCGACAGATAGCCCAGCCCGATCTCCACGAAGGAGTCCAGCGTGTCGCGCAGTCCCTCCAGCAGCGGAGCGACCGACGGCTCGTCCAGGTCCCGGATCCACCCGGCGAGGTCGCTGATCTGCATCTGGCAGACGTCGGCGATGCTGAGGCCCTTGATCTTGGAGGAGCGGGCGCCCTCGTTGAGCCGTGTGCCGTCACACTCCGGGCAGGTGGTGAACGTGATGGCCCGGTCGACGAAGGCCCGGATGTGCGGCTGCATCGCCTCGCGGTCCTTGGACAGGAAGCTCTTCTGGATGCGGGGGATCAGCCCCTCGTAGGTGACGTTGATGCCCTCCACCTTGATGCGGGTGGCCTCCTTGTGGAGGAGGTTGGACAGCTCCTTCTTGGTGTAGTCCCTGATCGGCTTGTCCGCGTCCAGGAAGCCGCTGCCCATGAAGATCCGGCCGTACCACCCATCCATGCTGTAGCCCGGGATCGTCAGGGCCCCCTCGCGCAGCGACTTGCTGTCGTCATAGAGCGCGGTGAGGTCGAAGTCGGTGACATTGCCGGTGCCCTCGCAGCGGGGACACATGCCGCCGGTGATGCTGAACTCGCGACGCTCCTTGACCTTCTCACCACCCTTGTCCAGGGTCACCGCCCCCGCGCCGGAGATCGAGGCGACGTTGAACGAGAAGGCCTTCGCCGAGCCGAGGTGCGGCTGGCCGAGCCGGCTGAACAGGATGCGCAGCATCGCGTTGACGTCGGTGGCGGTGCCGACGGTCGAGCGGATGTTGGCGCCCATCCGCTCCTGGTCGACGATGATCGCGGTCGTCAGCCCCTCGAGGTGGTCGACGTCGGGCCGCGCCAGGGTGGGCATGAAGCCCTGCACGAAGGTGCTGTAGGTCTCGTTGATCAGTCGCTGCGACTCCGCGGCGATGGTGCCGAAGACCAGCGAGCTCTTGCCCGACCCGGAGACCCCGGTGAGCACGGTGAGGCGCCGCTTGGGGATCTCGACGCTGATGTCCTTGAGGTTGTTCTCCCGCGCACCGCGCACGCGGATGACGTCGTGCGCGTCGCTGGCTGGCGCGGCGTCCGGCGGTGCCTGGACGGTGTCGCGTGGGGCGGACGGCGGCGTGGCGGTCGTGGCTTCCGGCATAGCCCCCGATCCTGCCACCCGTGACCGACATCCCGCTTGTCAGACGTCGGTGGGCCGGTCCTGCTTCCTGCGGTGGGCGAGGACCATGGTCACGACCACGACCAGCAGGATGGCGAGCAGTCCCGCCAGCGCGAGCGGCGAGCCGGCGATGGCCGCCAGTGCCGCACCCCACATCGCGAAGCCGATGGTGGCGTAGAGCAGGCCCCAGGCCACGGCACCGGGGATCTGCACGAGCGTGAACAGCGGCCAGCGGATCCGCAGCATCCCGGCCGCCGCGATCACCAGGGTCTGGAAGCCGACCGTGAGATAGCACAGCGGGATCATCACCAGCCCCCACTTCTCGATCGCGGCGCGGCCCCGCTGCGGTCCCTCCCCCTGCAGCCAGTCGTGCACGCTGGCCCGCCACCCCTGCACCGGGTGCGTGTGCGCCAGGGCCTGTTCGGTCACCACGCGGGCGAGCCAGTAGGTCGCCTGACCCCGGACCATGGCCCCGAGGAAGAGGACGAGCAGGGCGATCCAGAACGGTCCGTCGAGCAGACCCTCCACTCAGCGCGCCCCGGCCGACCGGGAGGAGGCCGAGTCGGACTCGCTCCCCTCAGTCGCCCCGTCCGTCGTCTCCTCCGACTGGGCCCACTCCTGCGCCACCCGCTCGGACTCCAGCCGCTCGGCCTCGGCGGCGTGCTCCTCGTTGAGACGCACGGCCTCGGCGTTGGCCTCGCGTGCCGCCGTGATCTGCTCGGTCAGGTCGGCGACCAGCTGCTCCACGGCCTGGTGCCCCTGCACCGGTCCGCCGGCGAGCAGGCCGTCCATGCCCAACAGGATGGCCGCGGGGCGCCCCGGCTGTCCGAAGACGCTGCCGACCGCGCCGCCGACCTCCTGGACGTAGAACGGGTCCCACGCCGGGACCAGCTCGCGCGCATTCTCGTGGGTCATCGCGTGCAGCACCCGGAAGTCGATCTCGGGCACCTCCCTGGCCCAGTCGGCCACCCGGCCGGTGATCATCTTGCATGGCCCGCACCCCGGGTTGAGCAGCAGCAGCACCTGCGCGCGCTCGCCGGCCAGGTCGCGCAGCGACGTCTCGGCGCCACCCTCCTGGGCGCGCACCGGGACGTCGGGGATCGGCAGCCGCAGGTAGTCCTCCTCCGGCTCCATCACCTCCAGCTCGTCCGCGGCCGGGGCGTCACCCTCGCGCACCACGAGGTAGGTCACCGCCGCCGTGACGACCAGCCCGAGCACCCACCACCAGTCGGTGCCCAGGTCGCCGAACCGGGCGATGGCCGAGCCGCCGGTCGCCGCGTCGACCACGGTCACCAGGGCCACGGCCACGAGCACCGCGTTGCGGGTGACGGTCCACCCGTCGACGGTCCCCGACCCGAGACTGCCGAAGCAGTTGCAGGAGGCCTCCTCGCCGGAGGCGACCACACGCCATACAAGAAGCAGGTACGTCGTGAAGAGGGCCAGTGCGACCACCGCCACCCCGAGGGAGGCTGGGTGGGGCAGGGTGAGCAGGAGGACGGCCAGGACGATCTCCGCCCACGGGTGGGCGCGCAGCAGCCAGGGCCGGTTGAGGGCGTCGGGCACCTTGAGGGCGATCATGGCCTCCGCGGTCCCCTCCGGGTGCCGCAGCTTGCCGACGCCACTGGCCACCAGGACGGCCGCCAGCAGCAGCCAGGCGGTGAGGGCAGGGGTCAGGTCCACGCCCTCAGGGTACGTGGCCACCTCCGCGAGGCGTAGTCGTCGAGGTGCTGTTCCCGGCGTTGACGTGCGAGTCTCTAGGCTGGGGATTGTGGAGACCGCCTGGGAAAGCGCCGCCGAGGGAGCCGCGGACCGCGCCGTGGGGAGCGCCACGGACAGTGCCGTGGAGACGGCCGTCGTGCCCCTGCGGGTCCTCGACACGGACGTGGACGTCGTCGTCTCCGGGGAGGGGGCGGGCGCGTTCGCGCGGACCGTGGCCGAGCGGTGGCACCTGGCCGTGGCGGCCCTGGCGGTGGGGGCACCGGCGGTGGGGGCACCGGCGGAGGAGGGTCCGGTCAGCGTCGAGGTGGAGCTGGGCGGCGGGGGCCAGGGTCGTCCCGACGGGGTCCTGCGGGGCACCGACGAGCGCTCGCTGCTCCAGCGGCTGACCCAGGAGGTGACCCGGGCCGCGATCCACGCCCGGACCGGTGACCTGCTGATGCTCCACGCGGGGGCCCTGGCCCATCCGGTCACGGGGGCCGCGGTCGTCCTCGTCGCGCCCGGCGGCACCGGCAAGTCGACCGCCTGCCGGGTCCTAGGGCCGGCCCGCAGCTACCTGAGCGACGAGACCGTCGGCATCCGCCGGGACGGCACGATCGCGCCCTACCTGAAGCCGATCTCCACCCGGCGCCCGGACTGGGCCGGCATCAAGGACGAGGTGGCGCCGTCGGCGCTGGGGCTGGTGGCGCCGTCGGTGCCCGCACGGCCCGCCGGCGTCGTCCTGCTGCGGCGCGAGGACGGCCGCGAGGGCGAGCCGGAGGTCACGCCGCTCGACACGCTCGAGGCGCTGACCGACCTGGCGCCCGAGACCTCCGGGTTCATGGGGACCGACCGCCCGCTCACCTGGCTCGCCGACCTGCTGGAGAGCACGGGGGGCGCGGTCCGGGTCACGTACGGCGCGGCGGAGGACCTGGCGCCGCTCGTCGACGAGATCTGCGGGAGGGTGCCGTGACCGGCGACCTGGGCTCGAAGAGGGTCCGCTCCGTCACGGTGCTCGACGAGGTGGTCCGCGGCGACGAGGCCGTCGTCCTCGTCGGCGGCCAGGTGCTGCGGGTCAGCGCCCTGGCGCACAGCCTGCGGGAGTTCGCGACCGACTGGATCGGTCTGGAGGAGCTCGGCGACCGACTGGCGCAGCGGCACGGCGCCCCGCCCGGCGACGCCGTCGAGCTGTTGCGCACCGTGATCACGGATCTCGAGGCCGCCGGGCTCGTCGAGACCAGGGACTGAGCTCAGCCTGCGGTCCGTCAACCCTGTGCCGTGCGGCGCAGCGCGACCTCCGCGTACCAGGCCGCGGCATCCGGCACGACGACGTCGTCGAACTCGGCGCGCGGCGAGTGGTTGGTGGGGGCGTTGACGTAGTCCTCCGCTGGGCAGGCACTGACGAAGAAGTAGGCGCCGGGCACCTCGTTCATGACGAACGACATGTCCTCGGAACCCATCTCGGGAGCCGGCCGATCGGCATACTGATCCGTCCCGAACAGGTCCTCGACGACCTGCCGGGCCAGGTCGTACTCGGCGCGGTCGTTGATCGTGGCGGGATAGGCCTCGGTCGTCCACATCCGCGCAGTCTGACCGTGCGCGGCCGCCACGTGGTGCGCCACCCGCTCGATGTTGGCCAGGGCGAGGGTGCGCGTCTCGGGGGAGAAGGTGCGCAGCGTCGCGGACAGGTCGGCGGTGTCCCCGATGATGTTGTCCTTCGTGCCGCCCGCGATCCGACCGACGGTGAGCACCACCGTGTCGAAGGGGTCGAAGCTGCGGGACAGCATCGTCTGCAGGGCGAGGACGATCTCGCACAGCACCGGGACGGGGTCGAGCGAGAAGTGCGGCTGGGACCCGTGCCCGCCCCGGCCGGTGACCTCGATGTGCACCGTGTCCGCGGCGGCCATGATCGGGCCGGGGCAGGAGAACCACTGGCGCAGCGGGTACTCCGAGGACGACACGTGCATCGCGTAGGCGGCCTCCACCGGGCGTCCGGCCGCGCCCAGCAGCCCCTCGGCCAGCATCGGCTCGGCACCGCCGGGTCCCTCCTCGGCGGGCTGGAACATCAGCACCACGTCGCCGGCGAGCTGGTCGCGGAGCCGGTCCAGGATGCGCGCCGCGCCGACCAGGGCGGCAGTATGCAGGTCGTGCCCGCAGGCGTGCATCTGACCGTGGTGGCCGGACCGGTAGTCGAGGTGCTCCAGCTCCTCGGTGACCGGCAGGCCGTCCATGTCGCCGCGGAGCAGGACGACTGGGCGCCGGTCCTCCCGTCCCGCGGGGGAGGGCGCGTGGCCGCGCAGCACGGCCACGACCGAGGAGAGGCCCTCGCCGGTGGTGATCTCGAGGTCCAGGTCTGCCAGGGCGTCGAGCACCCTGCGCTGGGTCAGCGGCAGGTGCAGCCCCAGTTCGGGGATCTGGTGCAGCTCGCGCCGCAGGGCAACCAGGTCGGGGCGGAGCTCCTCGGCGATCTCACGTGTGCGCATGGCACACATAGTGCAGCACCGGCCGGGCTGGACGCCCGACCGGTGCCGTGAGAGTGCTGTGTGCGCGCTCGGTCAGCCGACGCGGCCGTAGCTGGAGACGCCGGAGAACATCTTGCGCTTCTGGACCGGCAGGCCGGGCTTGCCGGAGTCGTAGATGTAGCCGTCGCCCGCGTAGATCGCGACGTGGTAGGGGGTCGAGCCCCAGAACACCAGGTCGCCGGGCTTCGGGTTGCTGACCCGGGTGGTGGCTGCCTTCTGGCCGGTGGTGGTGCGGGGCAGGGTGACGCCGAGCTGCTTGAAGACGTACTGCGTGTAGCCGGAGCAGTCGAAGCCGGTGCTCGGCGAGGCACCGCCGGAGCGGTACATGATGCCGAAGTACTTGCGGCCCTCGGCCAGGATCGCGTCGCCGGTGAGACCGTCGTTGCCGCCCCCGTCGCCCGGGTGGGTCGTCGAGAGCACGGCGCCCGAGACATAGCGGCTGGAGCCGGTCTTGAGCCAGCCGTTGCTGGTCAGGGTGCCGGTGAGCTTGGTGCCCTGGGTCTCCCGGTCGACGATCGCGTGGCTGGTGCTGGCACCGGCGCGGACGTTGACGTTGGTCCTGGCGTAGCGGGTGACCGTGTTGCTCGACGGCGGGGTGGAGGTCAGCACGGTGCCGGAGATGTACTGGCTGCTGCCGATCTTGAGCCAGCCGCCGCTGGTCAGCGTGCCGGTGAGCTTGGTGCCCTTGGTCTTGCTGCCGACGATGGAGTAGCCCGTGCCGGCGCCGGAGCGCACGTTGACATTGGTCCGGGCGTAGCGGGTCACCGTGTTGCTCGACGGCGGGGTGGAGGTCAGCACGCTGCCGGAGATGTACTGGTTGCTGCCGATCTTGAGCCAGCCGCTGCTGGTCCACGTGCCGGTGACCTTGGTGCCCTTCGCCTTGCTGCCGACGATGGAGTGGCCGGTGCCGGCGCCGGAGCGCACGTTGACGTTGGTCCGGGCGTACTGGGTCGTGGACGGGGTGTCCATCGGCACGACGATCGGTGAGGTCGGGGCCGGCACCGGGGCCGCGGAGCTGGGGGCGGCGGCCAGGACCGGCAGGGTCATGGCGGCCGCGAGGACGGAGGCGCTCACTGCGTGCCGCGGGCGGTTGTCGAGCACACGGCGGAAGGCAGAGGGCTGGGCATGGCGGGGGCTGGGCATGGGCATTCCAAGGGGTAAGTGGAGGGGGCAGACCCGGGGCGGGCTGACCTGGTGAACCCGGAGCGGGCCGGACCCAGTGAACCCAAGGCCCGTTGGAGACTGCAACCCCGCGAGCCGATTCGCCTACACCCTCCCGCAGGAGATGTTGCACACATTTGTGGTGATGTTGGTCACATTCATGTCACGATTTAGCAGGTCAACAGTGTTGCTTGCCGTGCAAGATCACGTCTTGGCAAAGATTTTGGCCATTCTGTGACCTTTGGGGCCCGCCGACGCCGTCCGTCCGGGCCCGATCGGCCACTCCCCGGTGCCGTCCGTCCGGGCCGATCGGCCACTCCCCGGTGCCGTCCCTCCGGGCCCGATCGGCGACGCACCGGCGCCGCATCTGAGGTGCGACCGATGAGTTCCCGGGCGACCACAGGTCAACTCCACCGGGCGCGCGGACGGCGCCTCACGACATACTGGAAGAGGATGAGGGAAGGGCGATCGATGAGCACCTCAGGAACCGGGACCCGACAGGACCTGCCCGCGGAGTCGGCGACGTCGGGGGACGACGAGTTCATGCAGCGCGCCGACCGGTTCCGGCGGGAGCTGCTGGCGCACTGCTACCGGATGTCGGGATCGGCACACGACGCCGAGGACCTGGTGCAGGAGACCTATCTGCGGGCCTGGCGGGCCTATGACAACTTCGAGGACCGCTCCTCGATGCGCACCTGGCTCTACCGCATCGCCACCAACGTCTGTCTGACCGCGTTGGAGGGCAAGGCGCGCCGGCCGCTACCCACCGGGCTGGGGCAGCCCAGCTCCGACCCCGACACCCCGTTGTCCGAGCCGACCGAGGTGCCGTGGCTCTCCCCGCTGCCGGACTCGATGGGCGGCGACGGGCCCGAGGACGCCGCCGAGCGTCGCGAGAGCGTCCAGCTGGCCTTCGTCGCGGCGCTGCAGCACCTGCCGCCGCGGCAGCGCGCCGCGCTGGTGCTGCGTGACGTGCTCCAATGGCGTGCCGCGGAGGTCGCCGAGGCCGTGGGCACCTCCACGGCTGCGGTCAACTCGGCGCTGCAGCGGGCGCGCGCGGCGGTGAAGGCTGCCCAGCTGGAGCGGGACCAGGCGCCGGGTGAGCTCGACCCGGAGCAGGAGGCGCTGCTGCGGCGCTACGTGCAGGCGTTCTGGGAGAAGGACGTGGACACCCTGGTGGGGCTGTTCACCGACCGCGCGGTCTGGGAGATGCCGCCGTTCCCGGAGTGGTACACCGGCCCCGAGTCGATTGTCCGGCTGATCGACAGCAAGTGCCCCGGCCAGGTCCACGAGATGATCATGGTCCCCACCTCGGCGAACGGGCAGCCGGCCTTCGGGCTGTACATGAAGCAGGACGACGGGTCGTTCGTGCCGTTCCACCTGCAGGTGCTGACGCTGCAGGAGGAGAAGGTCTCCCACGTCGGCGCGTTCTTCGACACCACGCTGTTCGGGTTGTGCGGCCTGCCGGAGTCGTTGCCGCCAGGGTCCCTGCCCTCCGGGGCGATCTCGGCCGACGCCGTCCTGAGTGGCTCTGTCCAGAGTGGCCCCGGACTGCGTGACCCCGGCCTGAGTGGCTCCGTCCCCGCGCACCGGAACCCGGCTCCGTGAGCGCCGCACCAGCCGGGACACTGCCCGAGCTGGCGCTGCTGGAGCGGGCGGTCGGGTATACCCGGGTCGCGCTCGTCGGTGCGCTCGACGTGCCGGGGGAGGTGCCCACGCCGTGTGCGGGCTGGACGCTCGATGACCTGCTGACCCACATGAACGCCTCGCTGAGGACCCTGGACCAGGCGGCCATGGTCGGCGGCATCGCGCTGTTCGACCCGCCGGCGAGCTCGCGCGGCGACCTCGGCGTGCGTGACCAGGTCCGGCTGCTGACCACCCGGGCGTGCTCGCTGCTGGAATCGTGGCTGGGCGGGGACGCGCCCCCGATCTTCCGGGTCGGCGGCTCCGAGCTGCAGGCCGGGCTGCTCGCCTCCGCCGGGGCGCTGGAGATCACCGTGCACGGCTGGGACGTCGCGCAGGCCTGCAGGCTGCGCCACCCGATCCCGACGGCACTGGCCGAGGACCTGCTGAGCTACGCGCCGCTGCTGGTGTCCGAGGCCGACCGACCGCACCGCTTCGGCCCGCCCGTGCCCACCGGCGCCGACGCCCACCCCGACGAGGAGCTGCTGGGCCTGCTCGGCCGCCGCGTGGCGACCCCCTGACGCTACGCGGCCCGAGGCCGCGGTCCCCAGACCACCGAGCGCCTCGTGTCGCGTCCCTGAGAGCGAGCGAGCGCGTCGTGTTGACGCCGTCCCTGCGAGGATGGAGCGTATGCCGCTGCTCGTCATCGCATCGGTCGTGGGCTACACCCTCCTGCTGGGCCTGGTGTCCTGGCGGCTGCTCGGGGTGCCCGTCGGCTGGATCCGGACCTTCCTCGTCAGCCTGGTGCTCGCCACGGGAGGCGGGGCCGTGATGAGGCCGGTCGCCGAGGCGCTCGGTGTGGTGGTCGACCAGGACGGCGCCGTCCTCGAGCCGTCCAACCAGGGGCTGGCCGCAGCCGTGCTGCTCCTCATCTACGCCTGGGGGATCGCGCTCGGCCTCGGCGTCCTCGTCATCCTCGAGGCCTTGGTGCCCACCGGGACCGTGCCCAGCCTGACCCGCTTCCTGCGCGACCTGCCCGCCCGGCGCCGCCGCAGCAAGCGCTACGCCCGCATCGTCGCGCTCGCCGTCCGGCACGGCCTGGGCGGCTTCCTCTCCAGCCGGGCCCGGACCGACCTCGGCGACCAGGCGCCCCAGGTCGCCCGTTCCCTGCGCGAGGCGATGACCGAGGCCGGCGTCACCTACGTCAAGCTCGGCCAGATGATCGCCACCCGGCCCGACCTGGTGGGCGAGGCCTTCGCGCGGGAGCTCGGGCAGCTGCAGTCCGACGTCCCGGCCGAGCCGTGGGAGGTCGTGCGCGCGACGCTCGTCGCCGAGCTGGGCCGCCCGCCGGAGGAGGTCTTCGCCCACGTCGAGCCCGAGCCGTTGGCGGCCGCGTCCGTCGGCCAGGTGCACCGCGCCACGCTGCTCGACGGGACCGCCGTCGTCCTGAAGGTGCAGCGCAGCGATGCCCAGGCCCAGGTCAGCGCTGACCTCGACATCGTCCTGCGCCTGGCCCGCTGGCTCGACCGCGTGACCGATTGGGGCCACAGCATGGACGTCCGCACCCTGGCCGAGGGGTTCGCCACCAGCCTCACCGAGGAGCTGGACTACCGCACGGAGCTGGCCAACATGGCGGCCGTCGCGGAGGCGACCCGAGCCACGCGGGAGGGGGTCACGGTCCGCGTCCCCACGGCATACTCCCAGCTGTCCGGCCCCCGGCTGCTGGTGATGGAGGAGGTCCGGGGCGCGCCGGTCTCCAGGGCCCGGGACCGACTCGACAGTATGCCGGGAGCCCGGCGTGCGGACCTCGCCCAGGCACTGCTGGGGTCGGTGCTGCGGCAGGTGCTGGGGACCGGTGTCTTCCACGCCGACCTGCACGCCGGCAACGTCTTCCTGGCCGACGACGGGAGCCTCGTGCTGCTCGATCTGGGGTCCGTCGGGCGCCTGGACGCCGCGGGCCGGGGTGGCATCGGGCGGCTGCTCCTGGCGGTCGACCGGCGCGACTCGATCGCAGCCACCGACGCGCTCCTGGAGGTGCTGGACCGTGGCCCCGGGCTGGACGACCAGCGGCTGGAGCGCGAGGTCGGGGCGCTGATCTCCCGGGTGGGACACCTCGGCAGCACCGGGTCGGCCGGGCTGTTCCCCGACCTGTTCTCGATGGTCGTGCGGCACGGGCTGTCGGTGCCGCCGCAGATCGCCGCGGTGTTCCGCGCCCTGGGCGCGCTGGAGGGCACGCTGCGGCAGATCGACCCCGCGGCCGACCTGGGCACCGCCAGCCGGGCGAGCGGCCGGGAGTTCGCCCGGGAGCAGCTCACCCCGGACGCGCTGCGCGGGACCCTGGAGGAGCAGGTCGCCCGGATGCTGCCGCTCCTGCAGCGGCTGCCGCGACGGGTCGACGCGCTCGCCGAGGCCCTGCACCGCGGTGAGCTGTCGGTCAACGTGCGACTGCTGGCCGACGCGCGCGACCGGTCCTTCGTCACCGGCCTCGTCCAGCAGCTGACGATGACGCTGCTCGCGGGGGCCTGCGCGATCGCCGGGATCATGCTCGTCGTCTCCGACACCGGTCCGGCCCTGGCCCCGGACCTGCTGCTCTACCCGCTCCTGGGCGCGACGCTGTTCCTCTTCGGGTTCGTGCTGGCGGCACGGGCCCTCGTGCTGGTGTTCCGGCGTACTGCCCTGCCAGAGCGTGGCCGCCGACGCCGGTGACGCGGGGGGGACGCCGGGTCACGTGGCGGACCGGGTGACGCGAGGGACGCCGGGTCACGCGGGGGACCGGGGTGCCGATCGTCGAGCTG
Source organism: Ornithinimicrobium sp. F0845 (assembly GCF_023015765.1). GTDB lineage: Bacteria > Actinomycetota > Actinomycetes > Actinomycetales > Dermatophilaceae > Ornithinicoccus. The sequence goes on along the minus strand of NZ_JALKAL010000007.1, from coordinate 207,189 downwards.
GCTGGAACACTGGCGCCATGAGCGAGCCCACCACGACCCTGTTGATCCTCGGCGCCTCCGGCGACCTCACCAAGCGGCTGCTGCTGCCCGGGCTCGGGTCGTTGCTGGAGGTGGAGGCCGAGCGGCCGGTCCGGGTCGTGGGGGCTGACCGCGCGGACCTGACGCAGGAGGCCTGGGCCGACACCGTGCGCACCGCCCTGTCCTCGGTCGGGGCACCGGAGGATGTGGTGGAGCGGGTGGTCGCCGACACGGAGTACGTCAAGGCCGACCTCATGGTCGCCGAGGAGCTGGACAGCCTGCTCAGCGGCCTGGGTGACCCGCTGGTGCTCTACTTCGCGCTGCCTCCGGCGGTCAGCGTCGCGGTGTGCAGGCTGCTCGAGGAGCGTGGCGTCTCCGACCAGACCCGCCTGGCCCTGGAGAAGCCGTTCGGCACCGACCTGCCCTCGGCCCGGGACTTCAACCAGCAGCTGCTCAAGGTCGTGGACGAGAACCGGATCTTCCGGGTCGACCACTTCCTGGGCCGCAGCACCGTGCTCAACCTGCTGGGCGTCCGGTTCGCCAACCGGATCCTGCAACCGGTCTGGTCCTCGGAGCACATCGAGAAGGTCGTCATCAGCTATGACGAGGACCTGGCGCTGGAGGGTCGCGCGGGCTACTACGACAAGGCGGGGGCGCTGGTCGACATGATCCAGTCCCACCTGCTGCAGATCCTGGCGTTCTTCGCCATGGAGGCGCCGGCGTCCCTGCACCAGGACGAGGTCCGGTCCCTCAAGGCCCAGGTGCTGCGCGCGACCTCGGTCTGGGGCAACGACCCGGCCACCGCCTCCCGGCGGGCGCGCTACACCGCCGGCACGATCGGGGAGCGGAGTGTCCCCAGCTATGTCGACGAGGAGGGGGTCGACCCCGCGCTCGACACCGAGACGCTCGCCGAGATGATCGTCGGCATCGACAACTCCCGCTGGCGGGGCACGCCGTTCATCCTGCGCAGCGGCAAGGCGCTCGGCGTCACCGGCAAGCGGATCGAGGTCTTCTTCAAGGCGCCGACGCACGTGCCGACCGGCCTGACGGGCACCGACGCCCCGGACACCCTCGTCCTGGAGCTCAAGCCCGCCGAGATGATCCTGTCGCTGACCGTCAACGCCGAGGGCGACCCGTTCGACCTGGAGCAGAAGGAGCTGCACGCCACGCTCGGGGACTCCCGGATGCTGCCCTACGGCGAGGTCCTGGACCGGATCCTGGACGGTGACCCGCTGCTCTCGATCCGCGGGGACGTGGCCGAGGACTCCTGGCGGATCGTCGAGCCGGTCCTCGCCGCCTGGCGCGCCGACGAGGTGCCGATGCAGGAGTATGCCGCCGGCTCGACCGGGCCGGACGGCTGGGGCACGGTCCCACCCCTCAAGATGTAGTGGTTCTCCCTCTCCGCATTCTTGGGGAGGTTTTGTAGGCACTCCACGCATTTTTGGGGAGGTTTTGTGCACTCCACGCCTTCTTGGGGAGGTTTGTACCCTCCCCCTCGCATTCTGGGGGAGGTTCGGGTCGCCCCGCTCGCAGTCTTGGGCAGGTTCGGTCCGCTCCGGTCGCAGTCTAGGCAAGTTCGGTGCTGGCCCCGATGCGGTTCTCTCATTGCGTGGGAATCGTTCCACTGGGGGGACTCAATCCCACGCACTGCCGTGCGATGGGTCAGCCGCCAGCCGCAGCACGAGCTCCAGGCCGTGGACCGTGCCTCTCCACGCCCTCCTGGGGGTCAGTACGCTCCGCTTGCATTCTCGGGGGCGCGGTTCGTACCCCGCTCTGGGAGTCGTCGATCTGGCTGACGACCCGTCAGACCGCCAGGTCCTCCCACTCGAACGTCGTGGTCTGGCCGCTCTGCCAGTCCTGCCGCAGCAGCCCGTAGGCCACCGAGGCCACGGGGGCGCCGCTATCCACGGGCCAGCCCTGCCGGTAGTGCGCTTCCTTGACCCAGCCGCACCGCAGGAACGTCTTGCGCATCGCGATGTTGTCCTCGCGGGTCTGCCCCTCGAACCGGTTGACCTCCGGCATCGTGCCGAACACATGGTCGGCTGCCGCCCGCAGGATTTCCTGCCCGAGGCCCCGCCCACGGAACGGCGCGTCGAGCCGCAGGTCGAACAGCGGCGCCCCGTCGGTGAGGTCCTCGAGCCGGAAGAAGCCGATCCGGCCCAGCTCGTCGTGCTCGATCCAGAACGAGTCGTTGTCGTCGTCCCGGAAGGCACCCTCGGCGATCGAGGCCTCGACCTGCTCCCGTGTCGGCCTGCTCCGGACGTGGAACGGGAACTCGTTGCGGGCCATGAAGTCCACAAGGTCCACCCGGTCGGTGCCGGTGGGGTCAAGTCGGGCGAAGGAGATGGTCACCGCACCGACCCTAAACCGTGTCCGGCGTCCGGCCCAGCAGCGGCGAGGCACCCACGAGTGCCTCGCCGCTGCCGGACGCCCTTCACCCGCGTGGAGGCGAGGAAGGCCAGCGCACGGTCATGGAGATCCCGGCAGTTGGATCCGTTCGGACGTCGTCCTCAGGGTCTGGGTAGTGTCGGCACCGACGATGAGGTAGGCCCAGGGGCTGTCCACCGCTCCGTCGACAAACACATGCGTGCTCACCTGGCCAGCAGCGCAGGTGCCACCGTTGAAGTACATCGTTCTCGTGTGGTTCACGGACGTGAGCTGAGGCACGACGCAGCCGGAGCCGAGACCGGAGATGGCAAAGGTGTAGTGGCCGGGACCAACCTTTTCGATTGTCGGAATCGCTCCGCTGAAACCCATTATTGTGCCGTCGGCTAGAACGAAGCCCGACGCCGTGAAGGTCGGGCCCGCGGGACCCGTCGGACCGGTCGCGCCCGTCGGACCGGTCGCGCCCGTCGGACCGGTCGCGCCCGTCGGACCGGTCGCGCCCGTCGGACCCTCAGGGCCCTGGGGTCCCGTCGCGTTCCAGGTGATCGGCTCCTCGTTGCGTTTGCACTGTTCACCGGCGTCGATGACCCGGAGCAGACCTGCCGGGTTGACGCATCCGTTGTAGATGACCTCAGAGGCCGAGTTCGCGGCGATCGCGACGCCGCTTCCCATCCCTAGGCCGACGACTGCTGCAACTGCTGCCCAACGACGTTTCTGGTGCATGTCGACTCGTGCCCGCGAGCCGAGGCGCTGCAGGCTCTCAGCGGTCGACAGTCACCCGCAGCTTGCAATCCTCGACAGTAGCGCTACCGGTACCCGCCTGGGAAGGTTTCTGTCGCAAGGCTTCCCGAGGGGGTATGCCGGCGGGCCGGGTCGTCAGGTCCGGCGACAGCCGTATGTGGTGGAGCTGGTCGAGGTCAGCCGGAGGCCACGACCTCCGGTGCGTGCTTGCCCCGCCGTGCCCGGCGGCGCTCGGTCCAGCCTTCGACGAGGCGGTACAGCACGGGCACCAGCAGCAGCGTCAGCGCGGTCGAGCTGACCAGGCCGCCGATCACGACAAGCGCCAGCGGCTGGGAGATGAAGGCCCCGCCGCCGGTGATGGACAGCGCCATCGGGGTCAGCGCGCCGATGGTGGCCAGCGCCGTCATCACGATGGGCCGGAACCTGTGCCTGGCACCCTCGATCAGCGCGTCGTGCACCGAGTGGCCCCGGCGGCGGTACTGGTTGACCAGGTCGATCAGCACGATCGCGTTGGTCACCACGATGCCGACCAGCATCAGCATGCCGATCATGGCCGCCACGTCCAGCGGCGTGTCGGTCAGCAGCAGCATCGCCAGCGAGCCGGTGGCCGCGAACGGCACGGAGACCATGAGCAGCAGCGGCTGCACCAGGCTGTTGAAGGTGGCGACCATCACGAGGTAGACGATGGCGATCGCCGCCAGCAGCGCCAGGCCCAGGCTGGCGAAGGCGTCGGCCTGCTCCGCGCTGACGCCGCCGATCGTGGCGCGCACACCCTCGGGCAGAGTCAGCCCGTCGAGCCCCTCCTGGACGTCCGCGGTCAGGGCGCCGAGATCGTCGCCGGTGGCCGTGGCGGTGATGGTGGCGCTGCGCAACCCGTCGATGCGGGTGATCCGCACCTGCTGGTCGACGCGATCCAGGCTGGCCACGTCCGACAGCACGACCTCGCCGGCCGGACCCGCCGCGACCGTCAGGTTCTCGAGGGCCGCGAGGTCTGCGGGCGGCTCGCCCTGGTGCACCACGACCGACAGGGGAGCCGTGCCGAGCGTGACCCGCCCGACGGTGCTGCCGCCCATCGCGGCCGCGACGGTCTGCCCGATCTGGGTCTCGGTGACCCCGAGCTCGGCGGCGGCGGAACGGTCGACCGTCACGTCGAGCCCCGGGATGGTGTCGGTGAGATTGTTCGTGACGTCCTCGGCGCCCACGTCGGTCAGCACCCCGGCGACGTCGTCGGCCGCGGCCGCCAGGTCGTCCTGGTCCTGACCGGTGACGATGACCTCGAGCTGCGTCGCACCCGGCGCGGCATTGGCAGAGGTGGCCGTGAGGTCGGCATCTGCCGGGACGGGTGCCTCGTCCTTCAGCACGTCGCTGAACACGTCCCCGTCGGTGCCCTCGGCCAGCGACACGGCGATGGACGAGGTGTTGGCCGCGCTCCCCAGGAAGATGGCCTCGATGCCGCCGGTGGACCCGACCGTCGCCTGGTAGGACTCGACCTCCTCCCGGCCGGACAACCACGACTCCACCTCCCGGCTGGCGGCGTCGGTCTCCTCCAGGGTGCTGCCCGAGGGCAGCGAGAGGCTCACGGTCAGGCTGTCGGCGCCCGAGTCCCCGATGAAGTCGGTCTTGAGCTGGGTGGCTGCCGCGCCCGTGCCGGCCAGGATCGCGACCGCCAGCAGGAGGGACCACACCGGGTGCGCCAGGGCCGGCCGCAGCACCCGGAGATAGCCGCGCTGCAGACGGTCCGGCGCATCGGCCGCCAGCAGCGGCGCCGGGTGACCCGCGTCAGAGGCGAGCTGCTCGCCGTCGCGCGCCACGGCATACTGCCCCTCGCCCTCGCCCTCGCCCTCGGCAGCCGGCTCCGGCACGTCGGCTCCGCGACCCAGCAACCAGTAGCCGAGGACCGGGATAATCGTCAGCGCGACCAGCAGCGACGCGCCCATCGCGATGGCGATGGTGAGCGCGAACGGCCGGAACAGCTCACCGATCTGGCCGCCGACGAAGGCCATCGGCAGGAAGACCGCCACCGTCGAGACCGTCGCCGAGGTGATCGCGCCGGCGACCTCGCGCACCGCGCGCAGGATCGCGGTCGTGCGGTCCTCGCCGAGGCTGGCGTGGCGCTTGATGTTCTCGATGACCACGATCGAGTCGTCGACCACGCGCCCGATGGAGATGGTGAGGGCGCCGAGCGTGAGGATGTTGAGGGAGTACCCGGCTGCCTGCAGCCCCAGCATCGCCACGAGCAGCGAGAGCGGGATGCTGATGGCCGTGACGAGGGTCAGCCGCAGCGACAGCAGGAACAGCAGCACGACGATCATCGCGAAGGCCAGCCCCAGCAGCCCCTCAGTCGTCAGCCCCTCGATCGACTGCTCGATGAACGGCGCCTGGTCGAAGATGATCCGCAGCTCCCCGCCGCCCAGCTGCTCCTCGAGCTCGGGCGTGATCTGGGTCAGCGCGTGCGAGACGTTCACGGCGTTGCCGTCGGGGGTCTTGGTGATGGACAGGCCGACGCTCGGCTCGCCGTTGGTGCGGGAGTATGCCGTCACCTCCTGCTCGGTCAGCTCCACCTCCGCGACGTCCCCCAGCGTGAGCGGGGGGACCGGCTCGGCCGGGTCGGTGGGCGCGGCGGGGTCGGTGGGTGGTGCGGCGGGCGGCGTCACGAGGGGCAGTGCGGCGATCTCCTCGACGCTGGTCAGGCGGGTGCCGACCGTCACGAGCAGCTCCTCGCCGTCGTCGGTGACGGAGCCGGCAGGCACCAGCACGCCGTTGGCCTGCAGCAGCTGGGCGACCGTGGCGGCGCTGACCCCGGCCTCCGCCGCGGCTGCGGGGTCCAGGTCGACCCGCACAATCTGGTCGGCGATGCCGGTGAGCTGCACGTCGCGGACCCCGTCCAGGTCCTCCAGCTCCGGGATCACGACCGTGCGCAGCCGCTCGAGCAGGTCCTCCGGGTCCTCCCCGCCGCTGGCGGACAGCTGGATGATCGGGAAGTCGTCGATATTGCCCGCCACGATCTGTGGCTCGGCGCCCTCGGGCAGGTTCTGCAGTCCCAGCACCGAGCGCTGCAGGTCCGTCTGGGCGGCGCCCAGGTCGGTCCCGTAGTCGAGCTCGACGGTCACGACCGAGAAGCCCTCCATCGACTGCGACTGCACCTCGACGACGTTGTCCAGACCCTGCGCCGCGGTCTCGATCCGGTCGCTGACCTGCTCCTCGACGACCGCGGCGCTCGCGTCCGGCACCGGCGTGGCCACAGCCAGGATCGGGAACTGCAGGGAGGGGAACAGCTCCCGCGGCAGCGAGCTCATGGCGTTGAGCCCGAAGAAGATCGCGAAGAGGGTCGTCAGGGCGATCAGCGCACGGTTGTGCACGCTGAAGCGGGTCAGCTTGTTCACGAAGTGGGTCCCTCAGCTGGGTCGACAGGGGCAGTGACGCAGAGTCATTATCGCCGCCCGCAGTTGTCGTCGTCATTGGGCAGGCTCACGTCAGCCCGTGCTTTTGTCGAGTGTCGCCGTCAAGAGTGCAGGTTCCATCAGTCATGTTCGTAAGGTTTACTGCCTCACGTTTGTATAGTGCGAAGACGGCGGCCTGCTAGGTTGAGAACATGATCCTCGATTCGCTCGTGCCTCGGAGAGTGAGCGGGCTGCTGGCCGACCTGGTGCAGGTCGAGCCGGTGGTCGCGCTGCACGGGCCACGGTCGGTCGGCAAGTCGACGGTGCTGCGCGGATTCGCTGCCGGGTCGGGTGGATCGGTCCTCGATATGGACGACGTCGAGGTGCGCGAGGCGGTCGTGGGCAATCTGTCCTCGGTGACCGGTGGCCAGGCGCCCGTGTGCATCGACGAGTACCAGCGCGTGCCCGACGTCCTGGATGCGCTCAAGGCACGGCTGAACCGTGAGGGCAGCCTGCCCGGCACCGCCGTCATCACCGGCTCGACCAGGCAGGACGCCCTGCCCGCCACCGCCCAGGCGCTGACCGGGAGGCTGCACGCGCTCACGATCTGGCCCCTGTCCCAGGGGGAGATCGACGGCGTGCGGGAGAACCTGCTCGAGGCGCTGCGACTCGATCCTGAGGGCACCGTCCGCCAGGTCCCGACCTCGGCTACCACGCGCGCGGACTACGTGGATCGTGTCTGCGCCGGCGGCCTGCCTCTGGCGCTGCGTCGCTCCAGCGCCGCCCGGGCGCGCTGGTTCGACGACTTCGTCCGTGCCTCCGTCGAGCGGGACGCCCTAGAGCTGAGCCGGATCCGTGAGCGGCAGGCCATGACCGACCTGCTCGGCCTGCTCGCGGCCCAGACAGGGCAACTGCTCAACGTCTCGGCCGCCGCCGACAAGCTCGGCGTGAGCAGGCCGACGGTCGAGAGCCACCTGCGGCTGCTCGAGGACCTCTTCCTCGTGGTGCGCCTGCCCGCATGGGGCAGGACGCTTCGCTCACGCGTCAGCGTGAAGCCCAAGGTGCACGTGGTCGACTCCGGCCTGGCCGCCCGGCTGCTACGGCTCACGCCCGACAAAATCACCGGGCTGGACCCGGCAGCTCTGGCCGACTTCGGACACCTGCTGGAGACCTTCGTCGTCGGAGAGCTCCGCAAGCAGGCCTCCTGGCTGGAGGCACCCGTCGCCCTGGGGCACTGGCGCACCAGCGACGGAGCCGAGGTCGACCTGATCGTCGAGCATGAGGACGGCACAGTCCTCGCCTTCGAGGTCAAGGCCAACGAACGCGCCCCCAGCTCCGACTTCCGCGGCCTGACCCAGCTCCGCGACACCCTCGGACCGCGCTTCGCCGGGGGGACCATCCTCACCACAGGCACGCGTTCCTACACCTACGCCGACCGCCTCCACGTCATGCCCATCGACCGACTCTGGACCCCAGTCACAGCCGGCAACACACACTGACATGCCGCGGACCACGTGGCGGCTTCTGTCGGTTGGCGAGCCGCTGGTGGAGTCCAGAGCGCTACTTGCTCACGGTCGTGCTCTGGTTCCCCTGACGCACCCCAGGTCCTCCCAACGGTCCGCTTCCGGCGCTGGAGCACAGGTGGACCGTCCAGCCGCCCGCGGTGTGCCGGATCAGGGAGCGGTGAAGGCCTGCAGGAACCGCGCCAGCAGTCCCGCGGTGGCCTCGCGGGGGAGCTGCTCGATCAGGGCGAGCACCTGGGTCAGGTCGAGGTCGCCGGACTCTCGAGCGGCAGCGGCGAGGGTGGCGGGGTCCGGCACCGGGAGGTCGGCCGGCAACTCAACGGTGGCGCCGCGCACCTCGTCGGCCGCCTCGTGCAGCACGGCCGTGAGGGCGCCGAGCACGTCGTGGGTCGCGGGGGTGATCGTCAGGTGCGTGGACCGAGGGATCAGCGACCCGTCGGACTGCCGGAGGGACGGCTGGCCCTGCAGGACGAACCCCCGCCGGGCGCTCGCCGCGGCCCACAGGTGGGGATGGACGCGATCCCCAGGTGTCACGGTCTCGTCCGAGACCACCGCGAGCAGCGGGCCGGCCGGCTCACCGAGGACGCGCAGACCGCGGATCTCCCCGACGCAGCGGGCGACCTCCCCGGTGGCAGCCACGACCCGAGCGGTGAGGCTGGTGTATCCCTCCGGCCCGAGTGCTGTCGTGACCGCCCAGGCCGCGGCCAACGAGGTGGCCGACCGGGATCCCAGGATCGTGGGATTCACGACCGGGTAGCCCGGCCAGTCGGTCAGCGCGAAGTAGCGCGCCAGGTCCAGCTCTCGGTCGGCGAAGAGCAGCAGGGACGCGCCCTTGGGGGCGTAGCCGAACTTGTGCAGGTCGGCGGAGATGATGCTGACGCCCGGCACCCGGAAGTCCCAGGGCGGGAGCTCCGTGCCCCCGGCGTCCGCCCAGAACGGCAGCACCAGACCGCCGATGCAGGCATCGACGTGGCAGGGGATGCCTTGCGCGGCCGCCGCCGCGGCGACCTCCGACACCGGGTCGAGCACGCCGTGCGGATAGCTCGGTGCCGAGACCACGACCAGGGCCGTCCGGTCGGAGAAGCGACCCGTGAGGTCGGTCGCCGCGGGCACGCCGGTGGCCGGATCCACCGGCACCACCTCCACCTCGAGACCGAGATAGTGCGCAGCCTTGTGGAAGGCCGCGTGCGCCGAGGAGGGCAGCACGATCTGCGGGCCAGTGGCGGCCGTGACCCCCGCGCCGCCCGCACCACCGCCGCGCGCACGGGCCCACCGGTCGCGGGCGGCCTTGACCGCGAGCAGGCAGCTCTCGGTCCCGCCGGACGTCACCGACCCCACAGCAGCGGGCCCGTGCAGGATGGTGCGCCCGAAGCCGACCAGGTCGGCCTCCATGAGCGCCACGGACGGGAAGGTGGTCGGGTCCAACCCGTTGACCGGCAGCGCCAGCGCCGCTGCCCGAGCCGCCAGGTCGTCCAGGGCGGCCAGGCCGCTGTCGTAGACATAGGAGAGGACCGACCCGCCGTGTGTGGGGGCGTCGTGCGCGCGGTAGGTCTGCAGTCGCGCCAGCACGGCCTCGCTGTCGACGGGCTGTGCCGATGCCTCGTGTCCGGGGCCGTCAGTCATGGGCTCACCTTCGCGCTCGGTCGGGAGGAGACGGGATCACGGTAGGCCCGCAGCACGAGCAGGCTGGCACCCACCAGCACCGCGGGCAGCAGCGAGAAGGCCACCACGATCAGGAGCCGCGCGGCATCCGGCTGGGTCAGCACCTCATCAGCGGTGCTCGAGCGGAACCCGCCGACCGCCAGCAGGAGCAGCACGACCGCCGGGCCGAGCGCCAGACCGGTCGTCTCACCGGCCGTCCACAGCCCGCTCATCGCCCCGCCGCGCTCGCGGCCAGCCGCGGTGATGACGTCGGGCAGCATCGCCAGCGGGAACAGCTGCATCCCCGCATAGCCCACGCCGGCGAGCGCGACCGGCAGGTAGACCCACGCCCCCGGCGCCCACACCAGACCGACCATGGCCAGCGCGGCCACCGCGAACAGGACCGACGCGGCGGTGAACGCGGCCGGCTTGCCCACGCGCCCGGCATACCGCGTCCACAGCGGCATGACCAGCAGCGCCGGGCCGACCAGCGCAGCGAAGAGGAAGGTCAGTGCGGCCTCGTCGGCGAGGGTGTAGGTGGCGACGTACTGCGCCGCGGCGAGCATCACGCCGGTCGCCAGCGCCTGCAGGACGAAGGCGGTCAGCAGGACCCGGTATGCCGGGTGGTCCCGGAGCGCGGCCAGCCCGGCCCGGTACTCCGCGAACCTGGCCGGGGTATCCCCGTGCGACCTGCGAAAGCCCTGAAAAAAACCGGGTCGGGGCGACGAAACCACTCGGAAAATGCGGGGGGACACGCCGAGGACCGTGCCGAGCATCCCGCCCAGCAGCAGCGCCGCGATGACCACTCCCATCACGAGGTAGCCGCCCGCACCGCCGCCGGCCGCGTCGCGCACCGCCGGGCCACCCGCACCCACGAGCAGGATGGCCAGCGCGAGCACCGCGATCCGCCAGGCCATGAGCCGGGTGCGCTCGCGGTAGTCGCCGGTGAGTTCGGCCGGCAGGGCGATGTAGGGCACCTGGAACAGGCTGAACGAGGTGGTCGCGAGCACGAAGAAGACCAGCACCCACAGCCCGGCGAGCACCGGCGACAGACCGTCGGGCGCCGCGAACATCCCGATGAAACCGACCGGCAGGGTGACCGCCCCGAGGGCCATCAGCCGGGTGCGGGTGTGGCGGTGCCCGGCCTCGCGGTCGCTCAGGGCGCCGACGGCCGGGTCGATGAGGACGTCCCACACCTTGGGCACGATGACCACCAGCGTGGCCAGGAGCGCGGGCACCGCCAGGGTGTCCGTCAGGTAGTACGCCAGCACCAGCCCGGGCAGGGTGCCGAACCCACCGGTTCCGACGCTGCCGGCGGCATAGCCAGCGACGGCACGACGGGGTATGCGGACGTTCACCGTCGGTGCCATGGCGGCACTTTAGCGGGGGCGGTGCGGAGCGCCCGTTCTCACGGGACTCTCCTGAAGACCGGGCCATACTTGCTCGTCCGGTCGTTATCCGAAGGAGACCTCATGAAGATCGCAGTCGTCGGCACCGGTTATGTGGGCCTGTCCAACGCGGTGGTGCTGGCGCAGCACCATGAGGTCGTGGCGCTCGACATCAACAGCGAGAAGGTGGGGCAGCTCAACAACAAGGTGAGCCCCATCGTGGACCCCGAGCTGCAGGACTATCTGTCCAACCGGGAGCTGAGCCTGCGAGCGACGACCGACCCCGCCGAGGCCTATGACGGTGCGGAGTGGGTGCTCATCGCGACGCCGACCGACTACGACACCGACACCAACTTCTTCGACACCTCGAGCGTGGAGTCGGTCCTGGCCGATGTCACGGCCCGCAACCCCGGGGCGACGGTGGTGATCAAGTCGACGGTCCCGGTCGGCTACACCGAACGCGCGCGGGAGCAGCACCCCGGCACCACGATCCTGTTCTCCCCGGAGTTCCTGCGCGAGGGCCGGGCGCTCTACGACAACCTGCACCCCTCCCGGATCATCGTCGGCGACACCACCGAGCAGGCGCGCCACTTCGCGGAGATGCTGTTGGAGGGCGCGCTCGACAAGGAGGTCCCGGTCCTGCTCACCGGGCCGACGGAGGCCGAGGCGATCAAGCTGTTCGCCAACACCTACCTGGCGATGCGGGTGGCCTACTTCAACGAGCTGGACACCTACGCAGCGACCCGCGGCCTGGACACGCGCCAGATCATCGAAGGCGTCGGGCTGGACCCGCGGATCGGCCCCCACTACAACAACCCGTCCTTTGGCTACGGCGGCTACTGCCTGCCCAAGGACACGCGGCAGCTGCTCGCCAACTACGGCGACGTCCCGCAGACCCTGATCACCGCGATCGTGGACGCCAACACCACCCGGATGGACTTCATCGCCGCGGACATCCTGCTGCGCAAGCCTCGTCGGGTCGGCATCTACCGCCTCATCATGAAGGCCGGGTCCGACAACTTCCGCGCCTCCAGCATCCAGGGCGTGATGTCCCGCCTGCAGGCGCGCGGCGTCGAGATCGTCATCTACGAGCCCACGCTCGACGAGCCGACCTTCCAGGGCTGCCGGGTGCTGAACGACCTCGAGGAGTTCGACGCCGCCGCCGACGTGATCATCGCCAACCGGCTCGACCCGTCCACCGCAGTCTTCGGGGACAAGCTCTACACCCGGGACCTCTACGGCCGGGACTGACCAGGCAGTATGCCCTGAGGTTGCCTCCCCGGGCCACGTCCCCGAGGTCGCATCCCGGGATCGCATCCCGGGGGCTCAGACGCCGACCGGCTCGGGGTGCTCCTCCACCCGGGGCTGCGGCTCGCCCGGCTGCAGGTCCGCGGGCCGCTCGTCGAGCTTGACCAGGACGACCCCGGTCAGGATCAGCGCGCCGCCCAGGAGCTGGATGGCTGCGGGCATCTGACCCAGCAGCACCCAGGCCCACACGAAGGAGAACATCACCTCGGTGAGCCCGACGAACGAGCCGAGCTTGGAGCCCAGGCGACGCGTGGCGGCGATGCCGGTGGCGTAGGCGATGGCCGCGGCCACGACGCCCAGGAGCAGGATCGCGACCCACCAGGGCAGGTTGGCCCCGGCCAGGGTGATGTCGGTCGTCGCGATGGTCATCGGGACGATCCCGGCCAGCCCGGCGGCGATCAGTGCCAGCGTGCCGATGGTGAGGCCGCCCGTCGCGAGCACCAGGGGCGGCAGTCCCGTGCTGTCGTCGGCGGACACCACGAAGTAGACGGCCAGCCCGACCGCGGCGCACAGCCCCCAGAGGACGCCGATCATGTCGACCTGGACCGCGCCGAAGACGTCGAGCACGAAGACGAGTCCTGCCACGGCGACAGCGGCGCCAATAACCGTCAGGGGGCGGGGCCGCTGGCCGTGGCGCAGCCAGAGCCAGCCGACGACCAGGATGATGCCGAGGTACTCCAGCAACAGGGCCACCGCGACCGAGATGCGCTCGACCGCCATGAAGTAGCTGAGCTGGCAGGCCGCGACGGCCAGCAGGCCGAACAGCGCCATGCTGACCCAGCCGCGGCGCAGCAGGTGCCAGCGGCCCCGCATCATCAGGGCGCCCGGCACCAGCAGGACGAGAGCCGCGACACCCACGCGCCAGGTCACCGCCGCGCCGGGCGACCAGCCGGTGTCCAGCAGGCCCTTGGCCACTGATCCGGACGTGCCGAACGTCATGGCCGACAGGACGGCCAGGGCGAGGCCGACGAGCGTGCGCGAGCGCATGGGATCCTCCTCACGGATGGTGTGCCGGCCCAGACACGGTCGTCATGGGTCAACGGAAGTTACACTGATGACGGTACGCTTCCCCCACGTCAGGAGTCAAGATGATATTTGCTCATGACACCGAGGTCTCCCTCGCCTCGACGGTGGCGCTGATCAACACGGCCCACGAGCCGGTCGGCCTGACCTCGACCGAGGAGCTGGACGCCTTCGTGACGGAGTGGCGGTGGACGGGCAGTCGGACCCACGACGAGGCCGAGCTGAAGCAGGTGCTGCGGCTGCGGCGGCGGCTGCAGGCGATGTGGCTGGCGCCGGAGGAGACGCTCGTCGCCGAGGTCAACCGGCTGCTGCAGGACTGCCGGGCGCTGCCCCAACTGGTCCGGCACGACGAGTGGGACTGGCACCTGCACGCGACCCGCGATGACCAGCCGCTGGGGGAGCGGATGGCCGTCGAGGCCGCGATGGCGCTGGTCGACGTGATCCGCTCGGGTGAGCTGGAGCGCCTGGCGGTCTGTGCCGCCGACGACTGCGACAACGTGCTGATCGACCTGTCGCGCAACCGGTCCCGACGTTACTGCGATGCGGGCTGCACCAACCGAATGGCCGCCCAGGCCTACCGGGCCAGGCGCAGCAAGGTATAACAACTATAACGCCACTGGTGGTGTATAACAGATATAACAACGCGACCGCCACGATCGGCAGTCCGGCATGGATGGGCTGACCGCCACGATCGGCAGTCTCACGTGGGTGGGTCGCCGCCACGATCGGCAGTCCGCGTGGATGGGCTGAGAGGAGTCGCAGTGGCTGGTGCCAACCCGTTCCGTCCCGGCTTCGGCGTCTCGCCCCGGGTCCTCGCCGGGCGTGACGAGCTGCTCGAGGAGTTCGACACCGCCCTCGATGAGGGGCCGGGCTCACCGCTGCGCTCCGTCCTGGTCAGCGGTGCCCGGGGCATGGGCAAGACAGTCATCCTCAACGAGCTGGAGGAGGCGGCGCGCACCCGGGGGTGGTTGGTGATCCGGCTGCCGGAGACCGGCGACCTGCTCGAGGAGCTGGCCTCCACGCTGCTGCCGCGCCTGCTGGCGGAGCACGACAGCGAGCGGTCGGTCCGCCGCCGGGTGACCGGCGCCGGGGTGGCCGGCGTGGGCTCGGTGACGACGACCGCGCAGGAGCGCTATCCCGTCCGGGAGTCGGCCTCCACGCTGCTGGAGCGCCTGCTCGACGTCCTCGCGGGCCACGGCACGGGCGTGCTGTTCACCCTCGACGAGCTGCAGGCCGTCGACCGTGACGCGGTCGCCGCCTTCGCCTCGCTCTACCAGCACCTCGTGCGGGACGAGCGCGACGTCGCCCTGGCGGCCGCTGGGTTGCCGGTCGGCGTCGACCAGTTGCTGCAGCACAGCGGCACGACCTTCCTGCGGCGGGCCGAGCGGGTCCAACTCACAGCACTCAACGCGTCGGACGTCACCGAGGCAGCGCGGCTCACGATCGAGGACGCCGGGGGCTCGATCTCCCGTGAGGGCCTGGACGTGCTCGTCGAGGTCGTGCACGGCTACCCCTACCTGTTGCAGCTCGCCGGCTACCGCGCCTGGCGGGAGGCGGCGGACAGCCCGATCACCGAGGCCCACGTCCGCCGGACCACTCCGCTCCTGTCCGAGCGGATGGGCCGGCTGGTCCACGAGCCCGCGCTGCGAGAGGTCCCGCAGGCGCAGCGGTCCTACCTCGCAGCGATGGCCCAGGACGATGGCGCGTCGTCGACCGGCGCCGTGGCGGCGCGGCTCGGCCTCACGGCCCAGCACGCCAACGTCTTCCGGACCCGGCTGATCCAGCGGGAGCTGATCGCCCCGGCAGGTCACGGCCTGGTCGACTTCGCCCTGCCCTACCTGCGGGAGCACCTGCGACGGCAGGCTGCTGACTGAGCCGGTCGCCAGCCCCACCGACGGGACGCGCGGGCGTGCCCTACCCTGCGGTCATGGACCCGCACGACGACCTGACCCCAGCCACCCGAGCGGTCGCCCTCGGCCGACCCGAGCGGGAGCCGGGGGAGGCGGTGGCGCCGCCGGTGACGTTCACCTCGACCTATGTCGCGGGCGGGTCGGTGACCTACGCGCGCGTCGGCAACCCAACGTGGACCGCGCTCGAGGAGGTGCTCGGCGGTCTCGAGGGTGGTGACGCCCTGGTCTTCGCCTCGGGCCTGGCCGCGATCGACGCGGTGCTGACCCTCGTGCCGCCGGGTGGCCGCGTCATCGCGCCGGGCCACGCCTACAACGGCACCACCGGGTTGCTGCGCGAGGCCTCCGCCGAGGGCCGGCTCGAGGTCGTCACGCTCGACATCTCCGACACCGACGCGGTGGTGTCCGCACTCGACGGAATGGCGGGCGGTCGCGACCTGCTCTACATCGAGTCGCCGACCAACCCGATGATGGAGGTCGCCGACATCCCGGTGCTGGTCAGGGAGGCCCGGGCACGCGGCATACTCACCGCGGTCGACAACACCTTCGCCACCCCGCTGCTCCAGACGCCGCTCGCCGACGGCGTGGACCTCGTGGTGCACTCGGCGACGAAGTACCTCTCCGGCCACTCGGACGTCCTGATGGGCGCGGTGGTGACGGCACCCACGGAGCAGGGCCGGGCGCTGCGGGAGCGGATCCTCACCCGGCGCTCGCTGCACGGCGCGATCCCCGGCCCGATGGAGGCCTGGATCGTGCTCCGTGGCATCCGCACCCTGGCCGTTCGTCTGGAGCGCGCCTCCGAGAACGCCCGCGTCCTCGTGGAGCGGCTCGAGGCGCACGACGCGGTGAGCCGGGTCCGCTACCCCGGCGTCGGCGCGATGGTCTCGATCGAGGTCGGCGACGGCCCGGACGCCGCGGACCGCGTCTGTGCCGCCACCCGGCTGTGGACCCACTCGACCAGCCTCGGCGGCGTCGAGTCACAGCTCGAGCGCCGCCGCGCCCAGCCGCTCGAGGTCGAGACGGTGCCCGAGTCGCTGATCCGGCTGTCCGTCGGCATTGAGGACGTCGAGGACCTCTGGCGCGACCTGTCCCGCGCCCTCGATCAGGCCTGACCCCGCAACAGCGGGCCAGCGGCATCATCGGCCACCGGGCCCGACCCGCCGACGGCGAGCACACGGCATACTGCCTGCATGAGCCTCTTTGCGGTGGTCTACACCTACTCCGACGACACGGCTGGCCGGGACGAGCACCGGCCCGCGCACCGCGCCTTCCTCGGCGGGCTCGCCGACGAGGGCACCGTCGTCGCCTCGGGGCCGCTGCTCGGCGACGGGCAGTCCCGCGCGCTGATCCTGCTCGAGCAGGACTCCGCCGAGGCGGCCCGCGAGCTGCTGCGCGAGGACCCGTTCGCCCAGCAGGGGCTGATCGAGTCCGTGGACGTCCGCGAGTGGGACGTCGTCATCGGCAGCATCGCCTGAGTCAGCCCATCCGCCGGTAGCCGTAGAGGTCGCGCTGGGCCTCGTTGATCCAGATCGTCCGGCCGGGGTTGTCCAGGTCCGGCACCTGCAGCGTGCGGCCGTAGGTCTCGTCGATGAGCAGCGCCTCGACCCCGACCTCCCGCAGCGCCGGGATGAGGGTCTCCACGTCGCCGTCGAACTCGAACGCCAGCTCCACCTCGGGCTCCCCGTCGGTGTCGTGCACCGCGACCATCCCGCCGCCGGGGAGGGTGTAGTCGGTCCAGACATTGCTGTCCGCGACCAGTCGACCCTGGGCTCCCATCCCGCGCAGTATGTCGCGTGCGCCGTCCACGTCCTGCGTCACCCAGATCGGGAGCACCGACAGCGCCGGGTCCGCGGGTGCCGGCTGCTCCGGCGCGGCCACCGGGTCGACGGTGAAGGTGGTGCCGTCCGGGGCCGTGACGGTGACGGCCCTGCCGTGGGGCGCCTCGCCGAGCGTCCCCGGCACCGTGGCCCGGGTCCGGGCGTGCCACGCGTCGAGGTCGGCCACCTCCCAGCCCAGCGTGGTGAGCCCGGCGGGCCGGTCCTCACTCGCGGCGTGCAGGGCCAGGCGGCCGGAGCCGATGGCCAGCACGGTCCACCCGGGCGCGTCGGTCACCACCGTCGCGCCGAGCGTCTCCAGCCACCGGCGGTGCGCGGCCGTGTCGGCGGTGAAACGGATCGGGCGTGCGGCCAGCTGGTGGGTCACTTCTGCTCCTCCTCGAGGTAGGCGCGGACGATCTTCTCGACCAGGGCGGACATGCTCATGCCCTCGTCGATGCCGCGGTGCTTGAGCTCCTTGATCAGGTCCTTGGGCAGATAGACGTTGAACTGCGCCTTGTCGGTCATGTTTAGGATGCTAGCAAGCGAGGCTGACGCCCGCAAGCAGCGGGTCGCCCCTCGCTCGCCGCCCGAGCGCGAGACCTGACCCGTCCTTGTGCGGGGCACCTCAGACGCGGGTCACAAACGTCCCGCGCTCGCCGTTCACCAGGTCCGCCGCCTCGCTGAGACTGCCGATGGCGGCCGCGACACCGTGCCCGCCCCCCTCGACGAACTGGCACACCGCCTCCACCTTGGGGCCCATCGAGCCGGCCGGCAGGTCGAGGGTGCGCAGGTGCTCCGGGGTGGTGCGCTTGATGGGGTGCGGGTCGTCGGAGCCGAAGCCCTCGATGACGTTCTCCACGTCGGTGAGCACCAGCAGCCGGTCGGCGTTGAGGCGCCGGGCGAGGAGTGCGGCCGAGCGGTCCTTGTCGATGACCGCCTCCACCCCGCGCAGGTCGCCGGTCTCGGTGCGCACGACCGGCACACCCCCTCCGCCGGCACAGACGACGATGATCGACTCGCCGAGCAGGTGGTCGATCAGCTGGGTCTCGATGATCTCCCGCGGCCGAGGGGAGGGGACGACCCGCCGCCACCCGTCGCCGTCGGCCTTCACCGACCACCCGTGCCGCTCGGCGAGCTCGCGGGCCTGCTGCTCGTGATAGACCTCCCCGACGAATTTCGTGGGGTCCTCGAACGCCGGGTCGTCGACGTCCACCAGGGTCTGGTTGATGATCGAGGCGAACTGGCGATACGGCCGCTCGTTGCCGATCGCCTGCAGGATCCAGTACCCGATGAGCCCCTGCGTCATCGCCCCGAGCGCGTCGAAGGGGTAGGACTTGGTCAGCCGCGGGTCCGCCGCGGACTCCATCGCCAGCACCCCGACCTGCGGGCCGTTGCCGTGGGTGATGACGACCGAGTGGTCGTCGGTCAGCGGCGCCAGCTGCCGCATCGCGAGCCGGATGTTGGCCACCTGGGACTCGGCGTCGGGCACCTGCCCGCGCTGGAGCAGCGCGTTGCCACCCAGCGCCACCACGATCCGCATGGGGAGAGTATGTCGGGTGCCCACCCGACGCGTGCGGGTTCCCACGCCGGGGCGGGGGTCAGTCGCCGGCGTCCAGCAGCGGGTTGAGGTGCCACGAGCCGAGCGCCCGCGCGGCCTGGCGGGCCCCGGCGGTGAGGGCCGCACCGATGTCCGCTCCGTCGAGGGTGGCGTGCAGGAAGCCGGCCAGGAAGCCGTCCCCCGCGCCGTTGGTGTCGACGATCTCGGCCACCGGCGATGCGGGCACGGACCACTCGCGGTGGTCGGCGTCGACGGCCCGGGCACCGTCCGCGCCCAGGGTGCAGACCACGACCCGGGCGCCACGATCGACCAACCGGTGCATCAGGTCCCCGGGGCTGGCCGTGCCGTCGGCGTTGAGGAAGACGTGGGAGGCCGCGTCGGCGAAGGCCCCGTGGAACTCGGCGTGTCCGTCGTAGTCGTGCAGGTCTGTCCACAGCATCTCCCGCGGCACCCTGGCGCGGCGCGCCACCTCGAGGGTCCAACCGGCGAGGTCGGCCACCACCGCGCGGGTCGAGGCGAGCCGTCCCGCCAGGGTGGTGGTGACCTGGCCCAGGGCCCCGGGGGCAGGCTCGGGCAGGGTCAGGTAGATCGAGAGACGGGCACCCTCCCGGGTCATCAGGTTGGTGTGCCGTTCGGTCCCGGCCACCGCCGCGACGCGGTCAACGGCGAGGCCGGCGCGATCCAGGGCGTCGGTCACCGACCGCCCGGCGGGGTCGTCGCCGACCACCGTGGTCAGGGACACCGGGCGCCCCAGGTCTGCCAGGTGCAGCGCCTTGCCGGCGGAGGTGCCGCCGAGCGTCTCGACCGCGGACCGGGCGAAGACCGTCTGTGGCCGTGGCTCGGGCAGCCGGTCCAGGTGGATGAGGGTGTTCCAGGAAGCGGGTCCGAGGACCTCCACGTCGACCATGGGTCCATCCTGGCCGCGACCGGCGGCCCCGACCAGCGACGCGGCGCACGCCACGCGCACTGGCACGATGGGTGGATGCGCGCGTTCTTCGCGGTGCTGCCGCCGCCCGACGTCCTCGACCACCTGGCCGCCCACCTCGAGCCGAGGCGGGAGGCCGACACCGATCACACCTGGCGGTGGACCCGCGTCCAGCACCTCCACCTGACCCTCGCCTTCCTCGGTGACCTGCCAGACCACCGCGAGGACGACCTGGCCGCCTCCGCCACCGAGTGGGCCGGCCGCCAACGACCGGTCAGTATGCGGTGGGGCCGGGCCGGCGCCTTCCCCGACCCGGGCGCGGCGAAGGTGATGTGGATCGGGGTCACCGACGAGGAGGTCGGCCGTGAGCTGGCGGGCTGGTCACGGGCCCTGCGCGACCTGTCGAGCCACGCCGGCGCGGACGTCGACGGGCAGCGGTTCACGGCCCACATCACCGTGGCCCGGTCGCCGCGGAGGGTGAAGGCGGGCCGGTGGGTGCAGTCGCTGGACGCCTACGAGTCCCCGGAGTTCCTGGTCGACGAGGTCGTGCTCATCGAGTCCCACCTGGGGGAGGGGCCCGGCCGGTCCCCGCGCTACGAGGTGCGCCACGCCTTCTCCCTCGGTTCCCCCCAAAAAATGTAGTGGTTTTGCAGGTCCCACACGCCTTTTCGTAGTGGTTTTGCAGGCGCCGGAGACCCCCGCTATGTCCTGCAACTGCAGGGCCCTGACCCTGGGGCTGCAGGACACAAACCCCGACTCCCTGGAGGTCAGTTCTGGATCAGGCGCAGCAGGGTGCCGTCGGGGTCGATCAGCGCGCCGACGCGGCCGCCCCAGTCCTCGACGCGCGGCGGGTGCAGGCGGGGGTGCCCGGTGGTGGCCTCGGGGAGACCGGCGCCACGGCATACGGCGTAGAAGCCATCCAGGTCGTCCAGCCGCAGGCAGCAGCTGAACGCGCTGGTGAGCGGGTCGACGTCCGGCCACGGGAAGAACTCCAGCCGGAGCTCCCCCCGCTCCAGGATCAGCCAGCCGTCGTCGTGCCAGGTCTCGACGAAGCCGAGCGCGGCGTAGAAGGCGGAGGTCCGCGCCAGGTCGGAGGAGGGCAGGTTGGGGTTCGCGTGGTCGCTCACGGGGCTGCTCCCGCCGGTCGGGCCGTCGCCGGTGCCTGGTCGACGACTGCGGGGTCGACGACTGCGGGGTCGACCACGGCGGGCTCCTGCAGGTCCGCGACGGGCGGCTCGAGCAGCACGGCCGGATCGTCGTCGACCTCCTGGCTCAGCTCCTCCTCGGGCACGGGCACGATCTCCTGGGTGCTGACGCCGAGGTCGGCCCCGCAGGTCCGGCCCTCCTCGGGGTCGGCCGCGACCCGGTTGCCGTTGATGACCGTGACATTGTCGAACTGCGGCCGTCCGGAGACCAGGTTGCGGTAGGTGTAGCGGGTCAGCGACTGGACCGAGCAGTCGGTGCCGAAGGCCAGGATGTCGAAGGCGTAGGGCTGACCCACGAGCTCACCGGCGGTCTCCTCGTCCTCACCGGTCGTCTCGGGGACCTGGAAGTGGTTGACCAGGCCGCCGCCGGTGAACGTCCCCACCTGGATCCGGTTGCCGTCGAGGTCCGGGGCGTGCATGTGGCCGTTGACCTTGACGCCGCCGGTGTCCAGCGGGCGCAGGGCATAGGGCTGGTGGCTCACCAGGACGTCCGGCAGCGGCCAGCCCTGGGTGCCCTCGGCGAAGCGCTCGGCCGCGGCCGCCTGCTGCGCGCCGAAGTCGTCGTTCACCTCGGCGAAGTAGCGCCAGTCGTTGAACCCCTCGATCCGTACCCCCGCGACGTCCGCCTCGACATACTGCCCGGCGGTGGGCTCGAGCAGGATGACGTTCGGGATCTGCTCCAGCCGCCGCAGCAGCGACTCGTCGGTGGCGTTGAGCGCGTCGTGGTTGCCGCGGACGAAGACATACGGGACGCCGAGGTCGGCGATCGCGGAGTACATCCCGGCCAGCTCGCCCTCCTGCACCCGGCCGAAGTTGAGCATGTCGCCGGTGTCGATGACCGCGGTGATCTCCTCGTCCTCGACGATCTGCTGCACCAGCGGGTAGTAGTTCATCCCGTGCACGTCGGAGATCAGCAGGAAACGGGCGCCGGGGTCGGCCGCGGTCTCGGCGGGGACGAACTCGTTCTGCAGGGCGTCCGAGAGCGCCAGCAGGTTCTGCACGTAGGGCGTCGCGCGCTGGGCCTGGCCCTGGATGTCCGTGAACATGCCGCCGCTGCCCCGGACCGTGCCGAGCAGGCTGGTCGCCTCGAAGGCGGCGAAGTTGGTCGCGCGGTAGGTGGTGATCGCGGCCAGCGACGGCACCGTCACCGCCAGGACCGTCGCCACGCCGACCGCGGTCGCCGACCGTCGCCACGGCAGGTGCGAGCGCCCGAGCAGCCACAGCCCAACGACCGCGGCCTGGGTCACGAGCACACCGCCGACGAACTTGAGCGCCAGGTTGCGCAGGCCGCTGTTCATCGCCTCGCGCACCTCACCCTCCTGCGGGGTCAGCGCGTCCACGTCCACGCGCCCCCGGGTGAACAGGTCGGTGATCTCCTCCTTGACCTGCAGCCGGGCCTCGATGCCGGGCGCGGGCAGGGGTCCGGCGAAGTGCAGGTCGATGTCACCGAAGACCGTGGGGGTGTGGACCACGTTGGCCTGGAACGGCGAGGGGGAGACCCGCACGGCGGCGCTGAAGTTGTCGGTCTCGGTCGTGATCGGCCACAGGTTCGTGGTCGCCATCCCCCCGGCGTAGCCCACGACGGCGAGGACCAGGACGGTCAGCACGGCACGCAGCCGACCGGCCCACGCACGGGGTGGGGCGGTGCTGCGGGTCACGGGCTCTTCCGCTTGAGTCATCGCGTCTGGAATCTTAGGTGCCACAGCGACGAATACCGCCTCGAGGCGGAGGAGAGGAGCCGGACGTGAGCCCGACCCCCGACAGGAACACCCCGGACACGAACCCCTCGGACAGGAACGCCCCGGCCAAGGACACAGAGCAGTCGGCCGACGTCATCGTGGTGGGGGCGGGCCTGGCGGGGCTGGTGGCCGCCGCCGAGCTGGTCCAGGCGGGGCGGTCGGTGATCCTGGTCGACCAGGAGTCGGCCGATCACCTCGGCGGCCAGGCCTGGTGGTCGTTCGGCGGGCTGTTCCTGGTGGACAGCCCCGAGCAGCGCCGGATGGGCATCAAGGACAGCTTCGACCTGGCCTGGCGGGACTGGCGCGGCACTGCCGGGTTCGACCGGCTCGAGGACGAGGACAGCCAGGCGGTGCGCTGGGCCCGTGCCTATGTCGAGTGGGCCGCGGGGGAGAAGCGAGCCTGGCTCCATGAGAAGGGCGTCCGCTTCTTCCCCGTCGTCGGCTGGGCCGAGCGCGGCGACGGCACGGCCGACGGCCACGGCAACGGGGTGCCGCGCTTCCACATCACCTGGGGCACCGGCCCCGGCATCGTCGCCCCCTTCGAGGCAGTATGCCGTCAGGCCGCCGCCGAGGGCCGCCTCACCCTGGCCGGTCGGCACCGGGTGACCGAGCTGGTCACCACCGACGGCACCGTCACGGGGGTGCGGGGCGAGGTGCTGTCCACCGACGGCGTCGGGCGGGGTGTCCGCAGCACCCGCAGCGTCGTCGACCACTTCGACTACACCGCCCAGGCGGTGGTGGTGACCTCCGGGGGCATCGGGCACAACCTAGACATGGTGCGGCAGTTCTGGCCGGAGCGACTCGGCACACCGCCGGCGGCGGAGAACATGGTGGCCGGTGTCCCGGCCTACGTCGACGGCTCGATGCTGCCCCTGGTCGAGGGCGTCGGCGGGCGCCTGGTCAACCGGGACCGGATGTGGCACTACGTCGAGGGGATCCAGAACCACTCGCCGGTGTGGGACCACCACGGCATCCGCATCCTGCCCGGCCCGTCGTCGCTGTGGCTGGACGCGGAGGGTCGCCGGCTGCCCGCGCCGCTGTATCCGGGCTTCGACACGCTCGGCACGCTGGCCCACCTGCGGCAGACCGGGCACGACTACTCCTGGTTCATCCTGACCCAGGCGATCATCGAGAAGGAGTTCGCGCTGTCCGGGTCGGAGCAGAACCCGGACCTGACCGGCAAGAGCATCGCGCAGGTGCTCGGCCGGGTGCGGCCGGGAGCGCCGGGACCCGTCCAGCGGTTCATCGACGACGGGATCGACTTCGTCAGCGCCGACACCGTGGAGGAGCTGGTCGCCGCGATGAACGAGCTGACCGGCGACCGGCTGCTGGAGGCGAGCAGGATCCGGGCGCTGATCGAGGCGCGCGACGCCGAGCTGGAGAACGAGTTCGGCAAGGACGCCCAGGTCGCTCTCGTCCGGGCGACCCGGCGCTACCGCGGGGACAGGCTCATCCGCACGGCCGCGCCGCACCGGTTCCTCGACGTGGAGAAGGGTCCGCTGCACGCTGTGCGCCTGCGGGTGTTGACCCGCAAGACCCTCGGCGGCGTGCAGACCGACCTGGGCTCGCGTGCCCTGGGCGTCGACGGCGACCCGGTCCCCGGGCTCTACGCCGCGGGCGAGGTCGCCGGCTTCGGTGGCGGTGGCGTGCACGGCTACCGGTCCCTGGAGGGCACCTTCCTCGGCGGCTGCCTGTTCAGCGGCCGCGCCGCCGGCCGGACGGTCCATACGGACCTGGGCTGACGGCCAGGGCTCGGGCGGGGCGGCCCACCGCCGCCACCGGGCGCGTCGTGTCGCGGCGGCCGGCCCACCCGGCACCTCGTGTCGCGGGCGCCGGCCCCACCGCCTGACAAGCAGTGGAGCATCGTGTCGGCCGGTGGTGTCCCTCGCTGCGCGCGCCCGGAGGGGCGCTTGCGTGTGGTTGCATGAGTCCATGCGTGGGATGGGTCTCGGACTGGCGGTCACCGCCCTGGTGTGCAGCGGCTGCACGCTGGGTGACGGTGAGGGCGAGTCGGTCGAGATCACCACGACGGACGCGGCGGGCCGCACGACCGTGGTGACCCAGGAGGTCACGCAGGCTCCTGAGCCCACGGACGGCGAGGTCACGGACGCGGCCCCCACCACGGCGACCCTGGTGCCCACCGTCCTGGACGTCCCCGGGGGCACCCGGATCGCCTTCGACATGCCAGACACGTGGTCGATCGTCGAGCTCGGCACGGCCCAGCGGACCGAGCCACCAGACCCGAGCGCCACGCTGCCGCAGCAGTGGTGCCTGGTGCCGGCCGACGAGCTGCCGGCCATCGACGGCTGCGCGGGGGTGCTGCTCGCCGCCGGCCCGGACTGGCTGCCCGGGCACGCGGGCACCGCATACTCCCCCCGCCAGGTCGAGGGCTGGCACACCACACCCGGCCCCCTGCCCTGTCCGTTCGCCGACGACGGCGGCATCGCCGACGCCGCGACTGTCACCAGCACCCCGGACGCGGCGGCGATGACCGAGGCGCCCACGACCCCCGACGACTCCGAGGTCGACCTGCTCGTGACCTCGGCGGAGGGCCTGCCGCTGACCACGACGCAGAGCGAGGTCAACGGCCGGACTGTGACCTACGAGACCTGGCGGGCGACCTGCAGCCTCACCGAGGAGGCCGCCATGACGCCCCAGGTGTGGCACGACCTGGACCTGGGCGTCCTGGTGCGGGACTACTTCGGCAGCCCGGACACGATCGCGCTCGTCTCCTCCCTGCGGAGGGGCTGATGGACCTGTCGGTGCTCCGGCGCAAGGTCGGCACGGCGGCGCTGGTCGGCTTCCGCAGGATCCCCGGGCCGCTGAAGCGCACGCTGGTGCGGGCGGGCACCCCGAGCTACACGGTCGGGGCGGTGTGCCTGGTCGAGCACGACGGGGAGGTCCTGCTGCTGTGGCAGCCCCACCGGCTCGGCTGGAGCCTGCCCGGCGGTCTGCTGGGGCGCGGGGAGGAGCCCGAGGACGCCGTGCGGCGCGAGGTGCGCGAAGAGGTCGGGCTGGACATCGAGCCCGGCGACCCGATCGCGGTCGGGGTGCACGCCTCGACACAGCAGATCGACGTGATCTACCGCGTCCGGGTCGCGGAACGTCCGCAGGTCGCGTTGGCGACCGAGGCCCGCAAGGCGCGGTGGTGGAGCCCGGCCGAGCTGACCGAGACCGACCACGAGACCCGGCGCATCCTGGAACTCGCCGGCAGCGTGGACCACGAGCCGGCGCCGGGGCGCCTGGTGGAGGAGGCATCATGAGCCGGAGGTCGTGGAGGGTCCTGCTCGCCGGAGGCAGCGCGCTCGCCGTGCTGCTGACCGGCTGTTCGGACGCGGCCCCCGAGGGCACGCAGCCGCCGGCGACCTCGCGTGCCGACGCCGCTCCCGAGCAGGACGGCGGCGACGCCACGGCCGGGCCCACCCAGCAGCCGCCCCCGGACGACGTCGAGGTGACGACGGAGGCCCCCCAGGCCATCGAGCTGCCGCGGGGCGGGACCGAGATCTTCCCCCGCTTCCGGCTGTTCGGCTACTCCGGCCTGCCCGGCTCGCCCGGCATGGGCCGGATGGGCATCGGTGACCTGGACGAGCGGGTGGTCGAGATGGAGGAGCGTGGTGAGGAGTATGCCGGGGGGCGGGACCTCCTGCCCGTCCTGGAGCTCATCGCCACCGTCGTCCACGCGACGCCCGGCGCCGACGGGATGTTCCGCACCTACATCCCCGAGTCGGTGATCCAGGATCACCTGGACGCCGCCCGCCGGCACGACGGCATACTGCTGCTGAACATCCAGCCCGGCCGGGCGGACTTCATCGACGAGGTCAAGCACTACGAGAAGTGGCTGGTCGAGCCCGATGTGGGCGTCGCCCTCGACCCCGAGTGGGCGGTCGAGGACGGGCAGATCCCCGGGCGGGTCTACGGCCGGACCACCGGGGAGGAGTTGGACGAGGTCGCCGCCTACCTGGCCAGCCTCGTCGAGGAGCACGCGCTGCCGGAGAAGGTCATGGTCTATCACCAGGTGCACCCCGGCGTCGTGCGCGACGAGCAGGACCTGCGCCACCACGACGGGGTCGTGCTGATCAAGTCGGTCGACGGCATCGGTGCCCCGTCGGACAAGATCAAGACCTACGACCTGGTCAACGAGACGAAGCCGGAGCACGTGGTCCCCGGCTTCAAGCTCTTCTACGAGGAGGACCTCGTGCTCGGGCCGATCATGACCGGTGAGGAGGTCCTCGGCCTGGACCCCCAGCCGGAGTACATCCTGTTCGAGTAGCCCACTCCTCCCGCCCGCAGGCCCGTCCCGGTCTGGAGCTCCGGGGCGGTCCCGTGCACGTGCCCCCGCACACGTGCCGCCCCCACACAGAGCTGCCCCCACACAGGTGAAGGGCCCTTGGCAGTATGAGTGCCAAGGGCCCTTCAGGGTGATGGGGACGAGGGTGACATCCCATCGATGGAGCCGGGTCTCTCTACTCCCACCAGCGGTGTCACCGTGCTGGTGCGACAGGCGAGCCCGTCGTCGCGAAGGGGCAAGCCCTACGTTGCGGATCGAGTATTCCGGTCCATCCCGCCTTCCCTCTCGGGAGTGCGTGGGTTATTTCTATGTCACCCGAAGCGGGTAGCGCAAGGGGTTCGGCGAGAATTTCTTCAGTCAATTTTCTGTGCACAGGTTTGTGCACAGGAATGCGTCCTTTTCCACCGGATCCCGCCCCTTATCCACCGGCGGTCCACAGGACACTGTGGACACGGCATACTGGCGCGGTGGTCACCTCGCAGGCCCCGGCCGCCGGGCACGCCCTCGCGGTGCTCAAGCTGCTCAGCCGGCACGCCGGGCCGATGCCCGCCGCCTCGATCGCCCGGTCGCTCGGCCTGCCGAGGTCCAGCACCTACCGCCTCCTCGGCGTCCTGGCGGACCAGGGCTTCGTGACCCACCTGCCCGAGGAGCGGCGTTACGGGCTGGGCGTCGCGGCCTTCGAGCTCGGGTCGGCCTACTCCCGGCAGGAGCCGATGCAGCGCCTCGCCCGGCCGCTCCTGACCAGGCTCGCCGACCGGACCGGGCACAACGCCCACCTCGTCGTCCTGCACGGACGGGACGTGCTCTACGTCATCGAGGAGCGCGTCGTCGGCCGGCCCTCCCTGGTCACCGACGTCGGAGTCCGGCTGCCCGCGACGCTGACGGCCAGCGGCCTGGCGATCCTGGCGGCGCTGCCGGCCGCCCAGGTCCGCGCGCTCTATCCGTCGGCGGAGGCCTTCGTCCAACGCCACGGGCAGGGGCCGACCTCACTCAGCCGGCTCCGCCGGATCCTCACGGACGTGCGGGCGGCCGGTTTTGCGACGGAGTCGGACTCGGTCACGCCGGGCCTGGCCTCGGTGGCCTCGGCCGCCAAGGAGCACAACGACCACCCGGTCGCCGGGATCGCGGTCACCTATCCCGTGGGCGAGGTCGACGAGGCCGGCCGGGCCGAGCTGGTGGCGGCCACCCGGTGGTGCGCGGGCGAGCTGACGCGGCGGCTGGGCGGCTCCGCCGAGAGCTGACGGCACGGCCTCCGGCCGACGGGAGTATGCCGTGGGGGCGCCGTCGGTCGGCCCCGTAGGGTCGGGGTATGCGCGCCATCACCATTCCCGAGCCCGGCGAGGCCGACGCCCTCGTGCTCGCAGACGTCCCCGCCCCGCAGGTGCGGGCCGGGGAGGTGCTGATCGACGTCGTCACGGCCGGTGTCAACCGGGCGGACGTCATGCAGCGCAAGGGCTTCTACCCGCCGCCCGAGGGGGCCTCGGAGTATCCGGGTCTCGAGGTCAGCGGCACTATCAGCGAGCTCGGCGACGGTGTGGACGGCTGGCAGGTCGGTGACCCGGTGTGCGCGCTGCTCAGCGGTGGTGGGTATGCCGAGCAGGTCGCCGTCCCCGCAGGGCAGGTCCTGCCGGTGCCGGAGGGCGTCGACGTGGCCGAGGCCGCGGCGCTGCCCGAGGTGGCCTGCACCGTGTGGAGCAACGTCTTCCTCACCGCCAACCTGCAGCCCGGTGAGGTGCTGCTGGTCCACGGCGGGTCCAGCGGCATCGGCACCATGGCGATCCAGCTCGCCCGCGAGGTCGGAGCGCGTGTGGGCGTCACCGCCGGGTCGCAGGACAAGCTCGCCGCCTGCGCCGAGCTCGGCGCGGAGATCCTGGTCAACTACAGGGAGCAGGACTTCGTGGAGGAGCTCCGGGCGGCCACCGAGGGCCACGGGGCCGACGTGATCCTGGACGTCGTCGGCGCCAAGTACCTGGACCGCAACACCGACCTGCTCGCCGAGAACGGTCGGTTGGTGGTCATCGGGCTTCAGGGTGGCGCCAAGGCCGAGCTCGACCTGCGGCGGCTGCTGGCTAAGCGTGCCGCCGTCATCGCCACGTCCCTGCGGGCCCGCCCGGCGGCGGAGAAGGCCACGATCGTCGCGGCGGTGCGCGAGCACGTCTGGCCCCTGGTCGCGGCCGGTCGGGTGAAGCCGATCGTCCACCAGCGCTTCCCGCTGGAGCAGGCCGCCGAGGCCCACCGGCTGATGGAGACAAGCAGCCACATCGGGAAGATCCTGCTCGACGTTGGCAGGATGGAAGCATGACCGAGAACCAGCCGCCGGAATCCGTCGCCCCGAAGCCAGAGGGAGAGTCTCCCGCCCCCGAGGACGGCAGTCCCCAGGCCCCCGAGGAGCGCAGTCCCCAGGCCCCCGAGGACCGCAGTCCCCAGGACCAGGGCGACGGGCAGCAGCGCCGGGTCGTGGTGGTCACCCAGGACGGGATGGGCGTGGCCGAGCCCGAGGACGGCCAGGAGTCCGCCCGCCGCAAGCCCTCCGAGCTGGTCGAGCAGCCGGCCAAGGTGATGCGGTTGGGCACGATGGTCAAGCAGTTGCTCGAGGAGGTCCGTGAGGCGCCGCTCGACGAGGCCGGGCGGGCCCGCCTGGCGGAGATCCACCGCCGCTCCATCACCGAGCTCGAGCAGGGGCTCGCCCCCGAGCTGGTCGAGGAGCTGGAGAGGATCACCCTGCCGCTGACCGACACCGCGCCGAGCGAGGCCGAGCTCCGGATCGCCCAGGCACAGCTGGTGGGGTGGCTGGAGGGGCTGTTCCACGGCATCCAGACCGCGATCGTCGCCCAGCAGATGGCCGCCCAGCAGCAGCTGCAGCAGATCCGGCTGGCGCTCCCGGGCGGGTCCGTCGTCCCGGGCCAGGCTCCCGGGCAGGTCCCGGGCGCCCCCGGAAGGCCGGGGCAACCGGGCGTCGGTGGAGACGAGGAGACCGGCCCCACGGGCCAGTACCTCTGACCCTGGCGCGGGGCCCTGCCCTGGGCATGTCTGTCCACAGGCGGGTGTGGACACGGCGTGGATAAGGGCCTGAAACCGGTGGAAAAGTGGTGCGCGACGTGGATAAACCTGTGGACAAAGAAATTCGTCGAAAAATCTTTGCCAAACCCCTTGCGGAACCTTTCCCGGTGACCTAGAAATGTCTCACGCCATCCCGCAAGGGACGGTGGGATACACCGGAAAAGGTGATCCATCCGACGGGTTCGCTCGTCGCACCAGCCCAGGTGACGGGGCGGGTGGGATCACGGAAGCCGGTGGGATCGACAGGACCGTCACCCTTGACCCTGTCACCCGAAGGGCCCTTTGGCACTCATACTGCCGAAGGGCCCTTCACCTGTCCCCTGGCTACCAGCGGCCGACGAGCGCAGCGACGAGAGCGACGACCAGCAGCAGCGCAAGGATCACCCGCGTGGTGGCGGAGTGCCCACCCCGCGGCCGGCGTGAGGTGGTCGAGGACGCGGGGCGTCGTGTGCCGCGAAGCTCCCACGGCACCTGCTCCGCGCCCCGCCCCTCCTGCGCGGCGCGGTAGGCCTCGTCCAGCCTGCGGTCGCCGAGCCCGTTGCGCAGACCGGGGTGCATGGCGCGCATGTCGTGGTCCGGGTCGTGTGTCATCTCCTACCTCCTGACCCCAGTCTGCCTGCACGACGCGCCACGACCACGTGAGAGGCGACGTTGTCCCACATGTGGGACACCAAGAGGTCATGACCGCTGGTCGGGCGGTCCTGGGCACGGTGGAATGTCACCATGAGCCGCACCGCCACCCCCGACGCCCCGTCCACCGTCTCGATCGAGGCAGGGCCCCTGAGTCCCGCCGAGGTGGTCGCCGTGGCCCGGCACGGCGTGCCGGTCGAGATCTCTGCCGAGGCGCTGGAGGGCATCGCCGCCAGCCGCGCGGTGATCGAGGCGCTGGCCGAGGACCCGGTCCCGCACTACGGCATCTCGACCGGCTTCGGCGCCCTGGCCACCAAGCACATCCCCGCCGAGCTGCGCGCCCAGCTGCAGCGCAGCCTGGTCCGCAGCCACGCCGCCGGGTCCGGTCCGGAGGTCGAGCGCGAGGTGGTGCGCGCGACCATGCTGCTGCGACTGTCCACGCTCGCCACCGGCCGCACCGGCGTCCGCGTCGAGACCGCGCAGGCCTATGCCGCGCTGCTCAACGCGGGCATCACACCGGTCGTCCACGAGTACGGCTCGCTCGGCTGTTCCGGCGACCTCGCCCCGCTCGCCCACTGCGCTCTCGCGGTCATGGGCGAGGGTCTGGTGCGCAACGACGACGGCGACATCACCGAGGCCGCCGAGGCGCTTGCCGCTGCCGGGATCGAGCCGGTCCAGCTCGCCGAGAAGGAGGGGCTGGCCCTCATCAACGGCACCGACGGGATGCTCGGCCAGCTCGTCCTGGCCCTCGCCGACCTGGACACCCTGCTCGCGACCGCCGACGTCGCGGCCGCGATGAGCGTCGAGGGTCTGCTCGGCACGGACGACGTCTTCGCCGCCGACCTCCAGGCGCTCCGTCCCCACCCCGGCCAGGCACTGTCCGCCGCGAACCTGCGCGCCCTGATGGCGGACAGCGCCATCCGGGAGAGTCACCGCGACCCCGAGGCGTGCACCCGCGTGCAGGACGCCTACTCCCTGCGCTGCAGCCCCCAGGTGCACGGTGCCGCCCGCGACACGATGAGCCACTGCGCCACCGTGGCCGGTCGCGAGTTGGCCGCGGCCGTCGACAATCCGGTCGTCACCCCCGACGGCCGCGTCGAGTCCAACGGCAACTTCCACGGCGCACCGGTCGCCTACGTCCTGGACTTCCTGGCGATCGTGGCGGCCGACGTGGCCAGCATCTCTGAGCGCCGCACCGACCGGTTCCTGGACGTCGCACGCAACCACGGCCTCAACCCGTTCCTGGCCGACGACCCCGGTGTCGACTCCGGGCACATGATCGCGCAGTACACCCAGGCGGCCATCGTCTCCGAGCTCAAGCGCCTGGCCAACCCGGCCAGCGTCGACTCGATCCCGAGCTCGGCCATGCAGGAGGACCACGTCTCCATGGGGTGGTCCGCCGCCCGCAAGCTGCGCCGCTCCGTCGACGGCCTCACCCGGGTCCTCGCCGTCGAGGTGCTCACCGCCGCCCGCGCCCTGGATCTGCGGGCACCCCTCACGCCGGCCCCCGCGACCGCTGCGGTGGTCTCGCTGCTGCGCACCGGCCACGTGCCCGGTGAGGGCACCGAGGAGATCGAGGGCGCTGGCTACGACCCGGTCCAGGGCCCCGGCCCGGACCGCTTCCTCGCCCCCGAGATCGAGACGGTGGTCGACCTGGTCGCCGACGGCGCGGTCCGCCGCGCCGCCGAGTCAGTCACCGGCCCCCTCCACTGACCCCCCAATTTTCATAGTGGTTTTGTCGGCCGGGCCCGCATTTTCGTAGTGGTTTTGCCGATCGTCCGAGATCACCGACGCACCCACCGACCACCGGAACCTGACCCGCAGACCCAGCCTCACGACATACTCAAAGGAGAGCACCATGGAAGGCGCCCGCCCCGTCCGCGCAGCACGCGGCACCACCCTCACCGCGCGCAGCTGGGCCACCGAGGCCCCGCTGCGGATGCTGATGAACAACCTCGACCCCGAGGTGGCCGAGCGGCCGGACGACCTCGTCGTCTACGGCGGGACCGGCCGTGCCGCGCGGGACTGGAAGTCCTTCGACGCCATGGTCCGCACGCTCACCACGTTGCGCGAGGACGAGACCATGCTGGTGCAGTCCGGCCGGCCCGTCGGTGTCTTCCAGACCCACGAGTGGGCCCCGCGCGTGCTGATCGCCAACTCCAACCTGGTGCCGGACTGGGCGACCTGGCCGGAGTTCCGCCGCCTGGAGCACCTCGGGCTGACCATGTACGGCCAGATGACCGCCGGCTCCTGGATCTACATCGGCACGCAGGGGATCCTCCAGGGCACCTATGAGACGTTTGCGGCCATCGCCGCCAAGAAGTTCAACGACACCCTCGCGGGCACGCTGACCCTGACCGGCGGCTGCGGTGGCATGGGGGGTGCGCAGCCGCTGGCCGTGACCCTCAACGGCGGCGTCTGCCTGATCGTGGACGTCGACGAGTCGCGGCTGCGGCGCCGGGTGAAGAGCCGCTATCTGGACGAGGTCGCCGACTCCCTGGACGCCGGCGTCGAGCGGGCGCTGGCCGCCAAGGAGGCGCACGAGGCCGTCTCCATCGGCGTCGTCGGCAACGCTGCTGAGGTCTTCCCCGAGCTGCTGCGCCGTGGCGTGGCCATCGACATCGTGACCGACCAGACCTCCGCGCACGACCCGCTGTCCTACCTGCCCGAGGGCGTGGCGCTGGGGGAGTGGGCGGAGTATGCCGAGAAGAAGCCCGAGGAGTTCACCGACCGGGCGCAGGCGTCGATGGCCAAGCACGTCGAGGCGATGGTCGGGTTCCTGGACGGCGGGGCCGAGGTCTTCGACTACGGCAACTCGATCCGGGACGAGGCGCGCAAGGGTGGCTTCGAGCGGGCCTTCGACTTCCCGGGGTTCGTGCCGGCCTACATCCGGCCGCTGTTCTGCGAGGGCAAGGGCCCGTTCCGGTGGGCCGCGCTGTCCGGCAACCCGGCCGACATCGCCGCGACCGACCGGGCGGTGATGGACCTGTTCCCGGACAACGACCACCTGCAGAAGTGGCTGCGTGGGGCGGGGGAGAAGGTCGCCTTCGAGGGGCTGCCGGCGCGGATCTGCTGGCTCGGCTACGGCGAGCGGGACAAGGCGGGCCTGAAGTTCAACGACATGGTCGCCCGCGGCGAGGTGGAGGCGCCGATCGTGATCGGGCGCGACCACCTGGACTGCGGCTCGGTCGCCAGCCCCTACCGCGAGACCGAGTCGATGGCCGACGGCTCCGACGCGATCGCCGACTGGCCGCTGCTGAACGCGTTGGTCAACACCTCCTCCGGCGCCTCGTGGGTGTCGCTGCACCATGGCGGTGGCGTCGGGATCGGCCGCTCGATGCACGCCGGCCAGGTCTCCCTCGCGGACGGGACCGAGCTGGCCGCGCAGAAGCTGGCCCGGGTGCTGACCAACGACCCGGGCATGGGCGTGATCCGGCACGTGGACGCCGGTTACGACCTGGCCGAGGAGGTCGCCGACGAGCGCGGCGTGCGGGTGCCGATGCGCGAGGAGTGAGTATGCCGTGGGCTCGCCTCGGCGGGGCCTCGTACCTGAGCAGTGGTGAGCGCCTCGATCAGCAACCGCCGTTCGAACGTGAGATGCGAACGCGCACGCAGCACCCGGATGGTGTCGGAGGAGCCTGACCGCCGGGCCCGGCACAGGCCGTGCCGACTGCTGTGGACAACGTCTGACCCCGCAGGCTGAGATCATGCACGCTGGCCCCCATGAACCGGGAGGGGCACCATGGGGACCATGAGCATGACCGAGGTGGGCATCTACACGGTCGAGGACCTGCATGCCTATCGCGAGCAGCGGGACGACATGACAGTCCAGCTCATCGAGGGTGAGCTGGTCGTGTCACCGAGCCCGAGCGTCGTCCATCAGGTCGTCCACTCGCGGTTGTTCGGCGTCCTCCTGGCCGCGGCCCCGGGGAGGGTCCTCGTGCTGTCTGCCCCGCTCGACGTGAGGGCGGGGGAGAGCACTGTCGTGCAGCCTGACATCCTCGTGATCGACGACGTCGATCGTCGCGGTGCTGAGGTCACGACCCCGCCCATCCTCGCGGTGGAGATCCTGTCGCCGTCGAGTCGGCGCACCGACCTGGTGCGCAAGCCAGAGGTGTTGTCCGAGTTCGGGGTCGAGCACTATTGGGTGGTCGACCCGGTGCACCCGGCCATCCGGCCGTTCCGATTGGTCGGCGGGACCTACGAGTCAGGTCAGGTCGTGCTGGGCGACGACCTTTTCGAGATCGCGGTGCCGTTCCCGGTGAGTTTCCGTCCGGCTGATCTTGCGCGCTGACCGCGAGGGTGTGGACAACTCCTGAGGTGGTGTGCCGCTCTGTGTCACGGTGGACGCCATGAATCGGGAGGGGCACCATGGAGACCATGAGCATGACCGAGGTCGGCATCTACACGGTCGAGGACCTGTATGCGTACCGGGAACAGCGGGACGACATGACCGTCCAGCTCATCGAGGGTGAGCTGGTCGTGTCACCGAGCCCCGGTGTGACCCATCAAGTCGTCAGTAGCGAGCTCTTCGTCGTTCTCGCGCGGGCGGTCCCGGAAAGCCTTCGGGTGCTCGCCGCCCCGCTCGACCTGCTCGCGGGGGAGCGCAGCATGCTGCAGCCCGATCTCATGGTCGTCCCGCGGGAGGTGCGGTCCGGGAAGTACGTGGCACAGCCACCAGTGCTGGCGGTGGAGATCCTGTCGCCGTCGAGCCGTCGCACCGACCTGGTGCGCAAGCCCGAGGTGCTGGGCCGGTTCGGGGTCGAGCACTACTGGGTGGTCGATCCGCTGCACCCGGCGATCCGCGTCTTCCGGCTGGTCGGTGAGACCTACGAGTCGGATCAGGTCGTCCAGGGCGACGGCCTTTTCGAGACTGACGCGCCCTTCCCGGTGAGCTTCCGGCCCGCCGACCTGGCGCGCTGAGGTCGACGGCGCGGGCACACTGGGGCGGTGAGCCTCACCTCGGTCTATCAGCGCCTCGTCCGTGCCGACCGCAGTGACCAGTCGCGCGACGAGCAGCGCGAGGTGGCGGCCAACGGCACGCGCCAGATCGTCGCGGAGGCGCTCCAGGCCACGGGCGACCAGGTGGTCAACGCCAAGACCGTGCTGCCGTGGCTGTTCGCCGCTCTCGGGGTGCCCGCCGGCCTGACCGGTCTGCTGGTGCCGATCCGGGAGTCCGGGTCGATGCTGCCGCAGGCGGCGCTGGCCCCGTGGGTCGAGCGGACCCGCCGCCGCCGACACCTCTGGGTGCTCGGGGCCGCCGGCCAGGCGTTGGGAGCAGCCAGTATGTCGGGTGCTGCCGCAGTCCTGGACGGTCTCGTTGCGGGGCTGGTCATCCTGGTGGCGCTCGCGGTCTTCGCCCTGGCCAGGGCACTCACCTCACTGGCCGGCAAGGATGTGCTGGGCCGCACCGTGCCCAAGGGCGAGCGGGGTCAGATCACCGGCGTGACCACGGTCCTGTCCGGCGCGGTCGCGATCAGCCTGGGTGTCGGCATACGGCTGCTCGGCGGTGACGGGGCCGGTGCCGGTGTGCTCGCCTGGCTCCTCGCGATCGCCGCCGTGCTCTGGGTGCTGGCACTGGTGGTCTTCCTCGGGATCCGTGAGCCGGACGAGGAGCCGACCCCCGGCACCGAGACCTCGGGCTGGGCCGGGCGTGCGGTGGCGCTGCTGCGCGAGGACCGCACCTTCCGGCGGTTCGTCCTGGCCCGCACCCTGCTGCTGGTCTCGGCGCTGAGCCCGCCCTTCGTGGTGGCGCTCGCGGCGCAGTCCGGCGGCGGCGGGCTGTCCGGGCTCGGCCCATTCGTGATCGCCCAGGGCATCGCCGGGCTCATCGGTGGCCGGACCTTCGGGCGCCTGGCCGACCGGTCCTCGCGGGACCTGATGGTCTGGGGTGCTGGGGCAGCATCCGCGGTGATCGCGGGGTTCCTGCTCCTGCTCCTGGTGCCCGCGCTGCGCGAGGGGTGGTGGCTCTATCCGGTGACCTACCTGCTGCTGGCCCTGACCCACACCGGGGTGCGGGTGGCGCGCAAGACCTATGTGGTCGACCTGGCCGAGGGCGACCAGCGCACGGAGTATGTCGCGGTCGCCAACACCGCGATGGGGGTCCTCCTGCTGGTGGCCGGGGCGCTTTCGGGAGGTCTGGCGCTCCTGGGTGAGGAGGTCGCCCTGCTCTTCCTCGGCATACTCGGTCTGGGTGGGGTGCTCGTGAGTCGGACCCTGCCCGAGGTCAGTCGCGGTGCGACGTAGCTGCCCCTGATGGGTGCCTGACCAGGGTTCGGTGAATGACAGTCAGTGTGGGAGGGGCACGTCCAGGTCGTAGGCCACGACGATGGCCCGTGCCAGGGCGGGCTCCTCGCGGTCGTGGAGAAACCCGATGGTGCGGCCCAGGAGCTCGGACCGGATGGTGAGGACGTTGTCCAGCGAGACCGCCGAGGGGTGCTCAAGCCCGTTCCCGGGCCCGATGGGGACCTCGCTGGCGAGGCCTTTGACCGTGGAGGTGATCGGAGCGACAGTCACTTTCGACATCGTGCCCCTGGCTGCTTCCCTGGTCAGCACGAGGACCGGTCGCGTCGTGTCCAGTCGGGCCAGGCAGATCTCACGCATCGGCTAGTCCTCGGTCACGGCGTGGGGGACTGTCCAGGCGACGAGGTCGTCAAGGTCGTCCTCTGGCCCGACGGCACGCAGGATCTCCGCGTCCCGCTCGGCCAGCTGACGGCGGATCTCGCGCTCCAGCGCGGAACTCACCACGGATGCGCGACTGGACGCCCGACCCTCGGCGACAGTGCGGTCGAGAAAAGCCACGAGCTCGTCCGGCAGTCGGATCGCGATCTGCTTGGTCATGAGACCAGCATACCTAACTACATCCCGGATTGGGATGCACCGCTTGGATGCACGGGATGAGCCCGCCCCCGGGCGAGCTCAGGCGCCGGACACGACCGAGGGCGGAGGCGCCTGGCGGTACTGCTGCGGACTCATCCCGTAGGCCCGCTTGAACGCCGTGCTCAACGAGAACGGCGTCCCGTAGCCGACCTGTCGGGCGATGGCCGCGACCGTCGCGTCCGAGGAGGTCAGCCGGTCTGCCGCCAGGGCCAGTCGCCAGCTCGCGAGATAGCTCATCGGAGGCTCGCCCACGGTGCCGGTGAACCGCCGCCCCAGCGAGGCCCGCGAGACGCCGACCCGCTCGGCCAGCTCCTCGACGGTCCAGGGGTGGGCGACGTCGCGGTGCAGCAGCGTCAGGGCCGCCCCGACCGCCGGGTCCTGCTGGGCGCGAAACCACCCGGGGGCCTGGTCCGCCTGCGCGGTGAACCAGCTGCGCAGCGTCGAGATCAGCAGCACGTCGAGCAGCCGGTCGAGCAGGGCCCGCTGGCCGGGCGACTCGACGGCCAGCTCGGCGACGAGCACGTCCAGCAGCGGGTTGCCCGCGTCCCCGGGATCGTGCACCGCGACCCGGGGCAGCGCCGACAGCAACGGCCGGCTCGCCTCGCCGTGGCCCTCGTAGGAGCCCACCAGGATCTGCGCGGCGCCGCCGGGGACACCCCAGGTGCGCACGCCCAAGGAGCGTTCGTCCCACAGGCCGCGGCCGTCCGCGACGCTGGTGCAGCGGCCACCCGGATAGACCACGACATCGGGCAGTATGCCGGGGGTGTCGGTCACCGTGTAGTGCTCCGGTCCGCGGACGACCACCACGCCGCCCTCCGGGACCGCGACGGGTTCGGCGTCGTCGGGGCGCACCCACAGCGAGCTGTGCAGGGGTGCGATCAGGGTGAGCGGCGCGTCGTCCTCGATGCGCAGGGACCACGGCGGGTCCAGCACGGCCCGCAGCAGGAACGCGCCGCGGGCCCGCGGTCCGTCGAGCAGGGCCTCGAGGACATCCACAGCCATCAGGCTATCGGCGTCCGCCAAGTCGCCCATCAGGCCGACAGGGCCACGTGCCGGTGCAGGAGACCGTCCTCGTCGAGCTGGGCCACGAGGAAGTCGGCGACCTGCCCACGGGAGATCTTCAGCGCCAGGCCCCGGGCGTCGGTGCCGAAGCCGTGCCGGACCCCCTCGACCGCCTGGTCGGTGAAGGCGCTGGGCCGCACGATCGTCCAGTCCAGGCCGCTGGAGGTGACGACCTCCTCCTGCCGCACGTGGTCGGCATACGCCTGGCGCAGCAGCGCCCCGAACATCGCGTAGCGCCACAGCAGGTTCAGGTTGTCCCGGCTCGCGCCGACGCCGAGCGTCGACTGGCAGATGATCCGGCGGACGCCGACGTCGTGCATCGCCTCGACCACAGCACGGGTGCCCGCCTCGCGGACGGTCCCGTGCCGGCCGTTGCCGAGGGTGATGATCACGGCGTCGGCGCCCACCAGGGCCGTGCGGCAGTCGGCCGGGTCGGTGACATCGCCCTCCACGACGCGGAGGTGCTCGTGCTCCTGCCGGACCTTCGCGGCGTCGCGAGTGTGGGCGGTGACGGTGTGCCCGGCGGCGAGGGCACGGTCGACGACCAGGGAGCCGACGCTGCCGGTGGCTCCGAAGACGGTGAGGTGCATGAGGAGTCTCCTTCGTGATGGGTGGTGGGAGCGGGGGGAGTATGGCGAGTGGTCGGGTCAGGCGGCCCGGTGCGTCAGGAGCAGGGTGACCAACAGGCAGACGAGGGACGCGACCGAGGTGACGGTGCGGGCGAGGTTCCACCGCACCCACCGACTCTCAAAGGCCTCCCGGAGGGCCGCCGCGGCCGGAAACTCCGGCGCGGCCTGCTGGACCCGGGCGTTGAGCGGCAGGTGGATCGTCACGGTGATCGCCAGGGTGACGACGATGAGGGCCACCGCGATGCTCAGCCAGAGGAGGACGGCCCCGCCCTCCGGCAGGTGCAGGAGCAGCGCGGCGAGCGCCAGGACCGGGCTGCCCAGGAAGGCCAGGCCCATCCAGGGGTTCGCGACGGCCGCGTCGATGCGCTGGAAGCCCCGGAGAGAGTCGGTGTCACCGAGGGTGCCCAGCCCGGGCATGACCGAGTGCGCGAAGGCGTAGAGCAGCCCGGCGGTCAGTCCGGTGGTCAGTGTCGCTCCGACGAGTGAGGCGTCGGCCCAGAAGGTGCTCATGACTCAAGGGAACCGTGCACTGGGGCGCCCTGGCCATGGCTGACCTGCTCCACGGCATACTCCAGACGCTCATATCGGCGGGCGACTTGACTCCACCCCCCGGTGGTCGCGCAGGGTGGAGGTGTCCGAGGCGCGTGCGCATTGCCCCGCGAGGTGGTCGTAAGCGTCGACGTCGGCAGCCGCCGGCGACCGCACCGAAGACAGGAGTCGCACATGCTCACCATTTCCGAGAACGCCCAGGCCGTCGTCAAGGGTCTGACCGACGCCGAGGAGCTCCCCGACACCGCTGGCCTGCGCCTGGCGCTCGGCCCCGACCAGGGTCGGCTGGAGGTGAGCGTCGTCCCGGAGCCGCAGCCCACCGACGTGTCGGTCGAGGCGGGCACCGGCCACGTCTACCTCGCCGAGGACGCCGCCCCGATGCTGGAGGGGCAGATGCTGGACGCCGCGCAGACCGAGGAGGGCGTGGGCTTCACGCTCACCCCGCAGGCCTGACCCGATCGCTGGCGTCCGCCCCCGCACCACGGGGCGGGCGCCAGTATCGTGGCGGGATGGCTGAGGAGAGCGCGATCGCGGCGGTCGAGGCCGCCGGTCTGGAGTATGCCGTGACGCGCCACGGGCGGGTCCGGAGCCTGGAGGAGGCGGCGGCTGCCCGCGGTGTCGAGCCGGGCGACCTGATCAAGACGCTGGTCGTGCGGCGGGCCGAGGGCGACTACCTGTT
The DNA here is from genome assembly GCF_023015765.1 of Ornithinimicrobium sp. F0845. Taxonomy (GTDB): domain Bacteria; phylum Actinomycetota; class Actinomycetes; order Actinomycetales; family Dermatophilaceae; genus Ornithinicoccus. The sequence goes on along the minus strand of NZ_JALKAL010000007.1, from coordinate 166,855 downwards.
CGTGCTGGTTCCCGGCGGCCGCGAGATCTCCTGGCCCAAGCTGCGCGCCCTGCTCGGTGTCAGCCGCCTGTCGATGCCGGACGCCGACACGGCGCTGGCCGCGACCGGATACGAGCGGGGGACGATCACGCCGTTCGGGTCGACCACGGCCTGGCCGGTCATCGCCGACACCCTGGTGGCCGAGCCGGACCGGCCCATCTCGATGGGCGGCGGCGCGCACGGGGTGGGCCTCACCGTGGCCTCCGGTGCGGCCCTGCTGGCCCTCGGCGCGCAGGTCGCCGACGTGACCGCCGAGGGCTAGACCAGGTTGCCGTCCCACGTCGATTCCGACACTGTGGAGAGGCTGGTCAAGTGATACGCGCTCCCTGAGCGGGGGCTGAGAGGCAATGGTGGCTACGGAGACGACGCCCACCGAGGAGAGCACCGACGCACGCCGCGAGGAGGAGCGGCCCACCGCGGAGACCGAGCACGAGCTGCTCGAGCACATGTTCAGCACCGCCGAGGAGGCCGGCCACCACGGTGGCGGTGTCGACCGGGTGATCTTCGGCGTGGCCTCCGTCATCGCGGTGGCGTTCGTGGCCTGGGGCTTCCTGGGCACCGAGTCGCTCGGCAGCTCGGCCGAGACGGCGCTGGGGTGGGCGATGCGCAACACCGGGTGGGTCTTCGTGCTCCTGGCCTCGATGTTCGTCGTGTTCGTGCTGTGGCTGGCGGCGAGCCGCTACGGCACCATCCCGCTCGGCAAGGACGACGAGAAGCCGGAGTTCCGGACCATCTCCTGGATCGCGATGATGTTCAGCGCCGGGATGGGCATCGGCCTCATGTTCTACGGCGTCGCCGAGCCGCTCTACCACTACATCGTGCCGCCCGGCACCGCCTACGACCCGGCCAACTACGTCGGCGCGGACGGCCTGCTCCAGACCCCGGCCCAGCAGGCGGCCGCCCTCGAGCAGGCGATGGCGACCACGATCTTCCACTGGTCGCTGCACCCCTGGGCGATCTACGCCGTGGTCGGGATCGCGGTGGCCTACAGCACCTTCCGCAAGGGACGCCCGCAGCTGATCTCCTCGGTCTTCGAGCCCCTGCTCGGGCAGGAGCGCACCAACGGCTGGGTCGGCAAGGTCATCAACATCCTGGCCATCTTCGCCACCCTCTTCGGGTCGGCCGCCTCGCTGGGCCTGGGCGCCCTGCAGATCGGTGGTGGGCTCACCTTCAACGGCTGGTTCGGCACGGTCGGCACGCCGGTGCTGGTCGTGATCATCGCGATCCTGACCTGTGCGTTCATCGCCTCCGCGGTCTCCGGCGTGGCCAAGGGCATCCAGTGGCTGTCCAACACCAACATGGTGCTGGCGCTGCTGCTGGCGGTCTTCGTCTTCCTCGTGGGCCCGACCGTCGCGATCCTCAACATCGTGCCGACCTCGATCGGTCAGTACTTCACCGATCTCACGGAGATGGCCTCGCGGACCAACGCCAGCGGCGGCGACGCGATGGACGCCTGGCTGGCCGGATGGACCGTCTTCTACTGGGCCTGGTGGGTGTCGTGGACGCCGTTCGTGGGCATGTTCCTGGCCCGGATCAGCCGTGGTCGCACCATCCGCGAGTTCGTGACCGGCGTGATCCTGGTGCCGAGCATCGTCAGCGTCATCTGGTTCGCCGTCTTCGGCGGTGCGGCCATCCGCATCCAGGAGGCCACGGGTGCCATCGCGGACACCTCGGCCCCCGTCGAGGTCGGACCGCTCTCCTTCGACCTGGCGCTGTTCAGCATGCTGGACCAGCTGCCGCTCGCCGGCATCACCAGCGTCCTGGTGATGGTCCTGGTCGGCATCTTCTTCGTCTCGGGCGCCGACGCGGCGTCCATGGTGATGGGCTCGCTGTCCGAGCGGGGGACGCTGGAGCCCTCGCGCAGGACCGTGATCTTCTGGGGTGCCCTCACCGGGGGCGTGGCCGCGGTGATGCTCATGGCCGGCACGGGGGACAACCCCAGTGCCGCGCTCAACGGGCTCAAGAACATCACCATCCTGTCGGCGCTGCCGTTCGTCCTGGTGATGGCCGGCCTGTGTCTGGCGCTGCACATGGACCTGCGCAACGACCCGATGATGCGGCGCCGCGAGAAGGCCGTCGACATGCTCCGGCAGGCGGTGGTGACGGGCGTGGCGACGCACGGCGACGAGGAGATCGCCATCGTCGTCGAGCACTCCGAGAACGGCGTGCCCGATCTCAAGCAGCTCAGCGCCGGCCCGCTGAAGGAGCCCGCGTCGGTGACCGGTGCACCGCCCACGGCGCGCACCGACGCCGGCCCTGACCCAGCGTCGGTGACCGGTGCACCGCCGACGGCGCGCACCGACGCCGGCCCTGACCGAGCGCCCGGCGAGGACACCGACTCCAATTCGTCCTGACCCGGCTCCCGGCCCATGAGCCCGCACGCGGGCCGGTGCCCGTGCGTCAGCCGACGAAGCCCGACTCGAAGGCCGCCACCACCGCCTGCGTGCGGTCGCGCACCGCGAGCTTGGCCAGCAGGGACCGCACGTGGGTCTTGACGGTCTCCTGCCCGAGATAGAGCTCCCCGGCGATCTCGGCGTTGGACAGGCCGCGGGCGAGCAGCCGCAGCACCTCGGCCTCCCGGTCGGAGAGCTCGGGCAGCTGCCTCGCGGACGCGGGTCGGGCCGCACGCACCAGGTCGCGGATCGCCTCCGGGAAGAGCAGCCCGTCGGTGCTGGCGACCGTGCGCACGGCGTGCACGAGCTGGTCGGCGCCGGCCCGCTTGAGCAGGAACCCGTGCGCCCCGGCCTCCAGCGCCTCCATGACATAGGAGTCGTGCTCGAACGTCGTGACCACCAGCACGCGCGGCGCCGGGTCCAGCCGCAGCAGGCGCCGCGTGGCCTCGATCCCGTCGACCCGGGGCATCCGCACGTCCATCACCACGACGTCCGGAGCCAGCGACCGGGTCCGGGTCAGCGCCTCGGCCCCGTCGGCCGCCTGCCCCACCACCTCCAGGTCCGGCTCGGCGCCGAGGATCGCCGCGAAGCCGGAGCGCACCATCGCGTCGTCGTCGACGACGAGCACCCGGGTCATGAGACCTCCCGCGCCGGGATCCTGGCGACCAGCCGCCACCCGTCCTGACCGTCGACCCTCGCGGGTCCTGCGTCCAGGCTGCCGCCCACCAGGGCCAGCCGCTCACGCATCCCGACCAGGCCGCGCCCGCCCGAGTGAGTCGTCGGGGCGTCGGCTGGCACCGGGTTCTCCAGCAGCACCTCGATCCAGCCGTCCCGCAGCCGCACGTGTCCGCTGGGGTCTGCGGAGCCGTGCCGGCGGGCGTTGCTCACGGCCTCCTGCACGACCCGGTATGCCGTGTGCCCGGCCTGCTCCGCGACCTCACCGTCGAGGTCGGTCCGGACGGTCCCCGAGCCGGCGGGGCCGAACGGAGCCAGCAGTGCCTGCAGCGCGTGGCGCGACTCCACCCCCGCCGAGCGCGTCGCGTGGCGGGAGTCGACCCCCGCCGAGCTCGACTCCACCCCCGCCGAGCGCGTTGCGTGGCGGGACTCCGCCCCCGTGCGCAGGGTGCCGAGCACCTCGTCCAGCTCGGCGACCGCCGCCCGCGTGGTCACCGAGATCTGCTCCAGCGCCTCCCGGGCGAAGCCGGGATCTGCACCGGCGACCCGAGCACCTGCCTCGGCCTGCACCCCGATCGCCGTCAGCGCGTGCCCCACGGAGTCGTGCAGCTCGCGCGCCAGCTCGTGGGCACGCAGCAGCTCGCGCCGCTGGTGCTCGGCGTGCGCCAGCCGGTCCTGCGCGGTCGGCCCGAGCATCGGCCGGGCGAGGCGCCGGAGCAGGACGACCAGCAGCGGCTGGACCAGGAGTCCCGCTGCCGCCACCAGCAGCCCGAGTGGCACCAGCACGAGCGGAGGCAGGTCGTCCAGCCCGGAGGGCAGCAGCGCGGCTGAGTCGTCGCTGAACGCCAGGACGACCATCGCCAGGCCCTGGGGCAGGCACCACAGCAGGGCCAGCAGGGACAGCCCGCCCAGCACGATGACGGCGCTCGCCCACACCGGGCCCCGGCCGCGGGCGCCCCACGAGGTGGTGTCCACCGGCTCCGGCAGCTCGACGTCGAGCAGGGCGCGGGCCAGCGCCACCTCGGCCGGGCGCACCGGTGGCGTGAGCAGCAGCCACCCGACCAGGGCGAGGGTCAGCAGCACCAGGGCCGCCATCGTGATCTGCACCGGGCCGGAGGTGTGGACGACCGTCTGGCTGAACCCGAAGACCAGCCAGGCCACCAGAGCCGCGCAGGCACCGCCCACCAGGAGGTGGAGCAGTCCCTTCGTCCAGCGGGTGACCATGTCCCCATCCTCCCAGCCCGTGGCCCGCACCTGCTCACCCGAGCGAGGGAGCAGGACCACCAGTGCGGGTGAGGCGAGCGTCGGCATACTGCGGGGACGGTGGTCTCATGAACACGCGACAGACCTCTTCACCCACTCACCCGACCACCATGCCCTCTGCCCGGAACGCGTCCACCGCGGACCTGCCACCCGTGGGGCCGGCCCGCCGCTCGCTGGCGGCGTTCGCGGCGGTGATGACCCTGCCCTACCTGGTGCTCAAGATCGCCTGGCTGTCCGGCTCGCGGGTCGGTCTGCAGGACCCCGAGTTCGGCCACGGCGCGGGGCTGACGCTGCTCAACAGTCTCACCATGGGGCTCGACGTCGTGGCGCTCGTCCTGGCCGGGGTCTTCTTCTTCCGCCGCGGCATCCGGGCGCCGCTGTGGCTGGTGCTGCCGCCGATGTGGATCGGCGCCGGTCTGCTCGGCCAGATCCTCGTGACGCTGCCGATCAACCTGGTCTGGCAGGCGGTCAGCCCGGCACAGCCCACGACCGGGGAGGTGCCGCCGATCGACGGCTGGGTCTACGGGATGGTGTATGCCGGGTTCGCCGGCCTGGGCATCGGGCTGCTCGGTGCCTTCGCGATCTACGGCTGGCAGCGGTGGGGCGGGCGCCCGCTCCCCGTGGCGGGCCCGAGGTCCCGTGCGGCGCTGCGGGCCGCGGCTGCGCTCGCCGTGCTGGCCGGTGCAGCCCACCTCGTGCTCTCCGACGTGCCGCTGAGCAACCGGCTCGTCGACCTCGTGATCAGCGGCGTCGCCGCCTTGGCGCTGATGGGCCTGACGCGGCCCGGTGCGGGGCGCGTCACCGTGGTCGCGGCGTTCGTGGGCACCGGTGCGCTGGCCGCGTGGGGCACCTTCCTGGCGGTCACCCTGCTCGTGCCGAACGACCTGGTCGGCCAGGCCTCGGTCGACTGGGCCACGGTTGGTGCCTCGTTGCTGCGGGCCGTGGCTGGGTTCGCCGGTGTCGGGGCGCTGGCCCTGCGGCTGCGCGGCCGGTGATGGGGGCGCTACCGCCCGGAGGCCGGGCGGTTAGAAACCGAAGGCCTTCCACCGTCCCTCGGAGACCACCTCGACCGTGCCGTCGACGACCGTGATGGCCGTCTGCTCGTCGATGGCGTAGGCGGGAGCGCCGAGGTGTGCGGCCCACCGCTCCGCCTCGGCCAGGGTGTTGGTCGGGAAGGCGTCCAGGTGCGGGAAGATCGAGAAGTCCACCACCCCGAGGGTCCGGTCGTCGGGTGCGTCGGACCACTCGACGAAGAGGGTGCCGATGCGGGGCGTCAGCACCATGCTCCCGGCGCTGACGCCGACCCACACCGTGTCGGTCAGCGAGTCGAGTTCGTCGGCCAGGCCGGACGCCCGCATCCAGTGGCACAGGTAGGTCGCATCGCCGCCGTCGACGAGGAGGACGTCGGCCTGCCGGACCCACGGGAGCCAGCGTTGTGCACCGATCGTGGGCAGCGCGGTGAGCTCGAGGACACCGAGCGATCCCCAGCCGAGGCCGGTCAGCTGCTGCCATCGGTCGCCGGCCGCGACCAGTCCCTGCACCGAGGCCGGTCCGCACGCCGGGTGCCCCCACTGCGCGGTCGGCACGACCAGGGCATGGGACTCGGCAACCGGTTGGCCCAGGAGGCGGTCGAGGGCGGCGTGGATGCTCGAGTTGGTCACGCCACCGGAGGTCAGCAGCAGCTTCACGCTGCCACTGTGCCATGCTGCGGCACATGCTTCTCGTGCTCTTCGGTCCGCCGGCCGTGGGCAAGATGACCATAGGCCGGGCGGTCGCGGAGAGCAGCTCCTTCCGCCTGTTCCACAACCACATGACGATCGAGCCCCTGCTGGAGACCTTCGGCTACGGCACCCCTCCCTTCACCACGCTCAACCGGGAGTTCCGGCGGCGCGTGCTGGAGGAGGCGGCCAGGCATGACGTCGACCTGATCTTCTCCGTCGTCTGGGCGCTCGACAGCCAGGACGATCTGGTGGAGGTGGAGGACTACGTCGGCATCTTCGAGCGCGTCGCCTTCGTCGAGCTGCGAGCCGACCTGGACACCCGGCTGGCTCGCAACCGCACGGAGGAACGGCTCCTGCACAAGGCGTCGAAGCGGGACCTCGAGTGGTCCGACGACAACGTTCGGCAGATGGAGGCCACGTGGCAGATGACCTCGGCCGACGGTGACCATGTGGCGAGCGAGCTCCTCGACCAGCACCCGCACCTCGTCCTCGACACCGTTGGGGTGTCCCCGGCGGAGTCCGCAGCCAGCATCATCGAGTGGGTCGACACCCTCCGGTGACCCGATGCCTCCTGCTGGGCGGCTGCCCGGCTCGACGTGGAGCGGCTGGCGGCCTGGCACCTCACCGAGCGATGCGACATATCGTGCGCCGAGTGCGGTCCCTGACGCACGCCGCACAATATGTCGCATCGCTCAGGGACGCGCAGACGGGACCGAGTCGATATGTACAGTTCACTGCAGATTTTGTACAATTGGCGCATGTCAGCCATTTCCGCCTCTGAGGCACGCAAGAGATTTGCCGCCGTCATTGAGACCGCGCAGCACGAGGCGGTCTTCGTTGAGCGCCGGGGCGAGACTGAGGCAGTCGTGATCAGCCCTGCGGAATACCACCGACTGATGGAAGCGGCGGAGGAGGCGGAGGATGTCGCTGCCTTCGACGCAGCGATGGCCGAAGAGGGCCCGAACATCCCGTGGGAGCAGGTTAAGACCGACCTCGGGTGGTGACTGGTGGCGTATGAGATCGAGGTGCGACCCGCCGCCCTACGCGCGCTGAAACGCATCGATCGACAGCACCAGGCCCGCATCCGTGGAGCCATCGCTCTGTTGGCTGCCGATCCGAGACCGCCCGGAGCAAGGGCACTCCGCGGTCGGGACGGCCTGCGCATCCGCGTCGGCAACTACCGCATCATCTACACGGTGGAGGACACCAGACTGCTCGTCGTGGTCGTCACGCTCGGCCATCGTCGTGATGTCTACGAGCGATGAGCCTCGCGGTCGGCAGCGGTGTCGAGTTCCGCGGGCCTCATCGGCCGCCTTCCGCTGGAAGACGAGCGTCGTGCATAGACGAACAGCAGCAGCATCGCTCAGGGACGCGCAGGCTTCTCGGCCGAGGCAGCCACTGCCCGCGCCAGCCGGGCGGCGGTGTCGTCCAGGGCGGACCGCAGCTCGGGCGGGCTGATCACCTCGAAGTCGGCCTCGAAGAGCAGTAGCCACCCGGCCAGGGACGGGTAGGACCAGGAGCCGACGTCGACCAGGCACGACTCCTCGTCCACCGCCGTGACGCTGCCCTGGTAGGGCGGCACCCACTGGGTGACCAGCGAGGCAGGCGCCCGCATCAGGACCGTCCCACGGACCTGCCAGGGCGAGGCCGACTCAGGGGGTCGCACCAGCTCGGCGACCCGCTCGTCGGTCAGCTCCCGCGGCGTGAACCGCGGCCCGGTCGGCACGCGGGGAGTCAGCCGGTCGACCCGGAAGGTGCGCCAGTCGTCGCGCTCGAGGTCCCAGGCGACGAGATACCAGCGGCGTCCCCAGCTCACCAGCCGGTGCGGCTCGACCCGCCGGACCGACTCGACCCCGTCCTTGGCGGTGTAGCCGAACCGCAGCACCTCGTGGTCCCGGCAGGCGGTGCCCACCGCGAGCAGCCGCTGGGCGTCGACCGGTGGCGGACCCGCACTGGAACCCACGGCGGTGACCTGCAGCGCGTCGACCCGGTGGCGCAACCGCGAGGGCATGACCTGCCGGATCGTGGTGAGCGCCCGCAGGGAGGCCTCCTCGATCCCGCCGATGCTGCCCGCCGCGGTCTGCAGGGCGACCGCGACGGCGACGGCCTGGTCGTCGTCGAACAGCATCGGCGGCAGGTCCGACCCCGGTGCCAGGCGGTAGCCGCCGTCGGGTCCCTTGGTCGTCTGGACCGGGTAGCCCATCTCCCGCAGCCGGTCCACGTCCCGCCGGACCGTGCGGGCACTCACCTCGAGCCGTCCGGCCAGGTCGGAGCCGCTCCAGTCGCGCCTGGCCTGCAGCAGGGACAGGAGAGTGAGCAGGCGTCCTGCGGGTGTGGGCATCTCAGATCCTCCCGGTCAGTCGCTGTGCCGCATCGACCGGATGCCCAGCCAGAGACCGACGACGGCGGTCAGCCCCGCGGCCACGAAGCCCCAGAGCACCGCGGGCGCCCCGAGGTCACCGGCGAACAGCGCCCGCTCCGCGTCGACGATGTAGGTCAGCGGGTTGACCTTGGCCAGCGCCTGCATCCAGCCCGGCCCGCCCTCCAGCGGCAGCAGCATGCCGGACAGGATCATCAGCGGGAACACGAGGGTCTGCTGGACGATCCAGAACATCCAGTCCTGCTTGCGCACGGCCAGCGCGAGGGCATAGCTCAGCGAGCTGATCCCGACGCCCAGCACCGCGAGCAGCGCCAGGCCGAGCACCGCGCCGACCGGATAGAGGGTGAACCCGAACGGCAGCATGACCAGGACGATGATCAGCGCCTGGACGACGAGGGTGACGATCTCCTTGAGCGCCCGGCCGACCAGCAGCGAGGAGCGGCCCAGCGGGGTCACCAGCATCCGCTCGTGGGCGCCGGTCTGCAGCTCGAAGAGCAGGTTGGCGCCGACGGTGCTGGAGCCGAACAGCGAGATCATCACGATGATCGCGGGGACGAACCACTGCCACACGCTCCCGCCGGGCACCCCGGCCTCCAGGTTGCCGACCAGCAGAGGCCCGAACAGGCCGAGGAAGAACAGCGGCTGGATCAGCGAGAAGATCACCGAGAACGGGTCGCCCAGCACCGGCCTCAGCTCGCGCGCCAGCACGATGCCGGTGTCGCGGGCCAGCGAACGCCGGGGCGGCTCGGTGGTCGGCTCGGCCGTCGGGGCGGGGGACTGGGTCAGGGTCGTGGTGCTCATGCTGCGGCCTCCTCGGCCTCGTGGGTGGCGCCGGTCTCGCGCAGGCTGCGGCCGGTGAGGGTCAGGAAGACGTCGTCCAGGGTGGGTCGCCGGACCTGGATGTCGGCGAGCAGTATGCCGTGTGCGTCCGCCGCGCGGACCAGCTCCGCGACGCGGGTGGACCCGGCCGCGACACCGGCGGTGACGGTCGCGCCAGCGACCTCGACCTGCCCCGTGCCCGTCCAGGAGGAGAGCAGCTCGGCCAGCCGCACGGCATACTCCGTGCCGCCGGCGGTGACGGTCAGCCGGTCACCGGCGTGCTGGCTCTTGAGCCGCTCGGGGGTGTCGTCGGCGATGATGCTGCCGTGGTCGACGATGACCACGCGCTCGGCCATGGCGTCCGCCTCGTCCAGGTAGTGGGTGGTCAGCAGCAGCGTCATCGCCCGCTCCCGGCGCAGCTGCCCGATGTGCTCCCAGAGGTTGGCGCGGTTGTGCGGGTCGAGCCCGGTGGACGGCTCGTCGAGCACGAGCAGCTCGGGCGCGTGCATCAGGCCCATCGCGACGTCGAGCCGGCGGCGCTGACCGCCGGAGAGGTCGGAGACCTTGGTCCGCTCCTTGCCGGCCAGGTCGAGCCCGTCCATGAGCTCCTGGGCCCTGGCGCGGGACTCCCGGCGGCCCAGGCCGAAGGTGACGCCCTGGCTGTAGAGCTCGTCCAGGGCGCGCTGCCCGTGCCCGGCCCCGTTGCCCTGGCCGACGTAGCCCAGGCGCCGCCGCACCTGCGCCGGGTCGCGCTGCACGTCGAAGCCCGCCACCCGTGCCGTGCCCGCGGTCGGCGTGGTCAGGGTGGTGAGCATCCGCATCGTGGTCGTCTTGCCCGCCCCGTTGGGGCCGAGCACGGCGACGGTCTCGCCGCGCTCGACGTGCAGGTCGATGCCGCGCACGGCGTGCACCGTCTCCTTGTGGCCGACGAAGTCCTTCGTCAGTCCCTCCGCGTGGATCATGTCCGCGTCCTTCCGTTGGTGGTGCGGTCATCTCCCACGGTAGAGAGGGTAGCGGACAGGCTCTGTCCTCTATTTCTTCTTGATGCGACTTCTCGGAGAGAAGAGCCGGAGAGGCGCTGTCGCGGCTGCCACGGCGAAGGTCACCCGCAGATGGTCCGGCCACGACAGGTGTCCCGTCCGTGGGACACCACTGCGATCGTCCGCACCGCCGCACGGCCGCCCGCCCCTCTAGAGTCGAAGGATGACCTCGCCGGACGTCACCGCCTCCTTCGACAGCATGTGGTCCGACCTCGAGCCGGTCGGCCGCGTCTCCTCGGGCGGCTACCGACGGTTCGCCTGGACCCTCGAGGACCACGCCCTGCGCGAGTGGTTCGCCGCCGAGTGCGCACGCCGCGGCCTGGACCTGGTCGAGGACCGCATGGGCAACCAGTGGGCCTGGTGGTGGGAGGGTCCGGGCAGCGTCGACGACGCGGTGGCCGCGGGCAACCCCGGCGTCGCGATCGGCTCCCACCTGGACTCGGTCCCGGACGGCGGGGCGTATGACGGACCGCTGGGTGTCGTCTCCGCCCTCGCCACCGTGGACGGGTTGCGCACGGCCGGGGTGCGGCCCGACCGGCCCCTGGCAGTGGTCAACTTCGTCGACGAGGAGGGGGCGAGGTTCGGCGTCGCCTGCGCCGGGTCGCGGGTGATCACCGGGGCGATGACCGCGGAGCGGGCGCTGGGGCTCACCGATGCCGACGGCGTCAGTATGTCGGAGGCTCTCGTCTCCGCCGGCCGTGACCCGCAGGCGCTGGGCCGGGACGAGGAGACGCTGGGCCGGGTGGGTGCCTTCGTCGAGCTGCACGTGGAGCAGGGGCGGGGCCTGGTCGACCTGGGGGTCCCGGTCGCGGTGGCCAGCGACATCTGGCCGCACGGCCGGTGGCGCTTCGACTTCCCGGGGGAGGCCAACCACGCCGGCACGACCCGGCTCGAGGACCGGCGCGACGCGATGCTCGGCTATGCCGACCTGGTGCTCGGTGCCCGCAGGACCGCGCAGCTGCGCGGGTGCGTGGCCACGGTCGGGAAGGTCGCCGTCACCCCAGGTGGCGTCAACGCGATCCCGAGCCACGTGACGGGCTGGCTCGACAGCCGCGGACCGGACGAGGGCGAGGTGCGCGCCACCGTCGAGGAGCTGCGGGCCCGCGCCGCCGACTTCGGGGCCACCGTCACCGAGGAGTCCTGGACGGGCACCACCCGCTTCGACCAGCCGCTCAGCGACCGGCTGCGGGGAGTGCTGGGCCGCGACGACGCCCTGAGCGTGCCGGTGCTCGGGACCGGCGCCGGGCACGACGCGGGCATCCTGGCCGCGGCGGGGGTGCCCTCGGCCATGCTCTTCGTGCGCAACCCGACCGGTGTGTCGCACAGCCCGGAGGAGCACGCCGAGCGCGACGACTGCCACGCCGGCGTCGTCGCGCTGACCACGTGCGTGACGGACCTGGTGACCTCATGACCACTCCCTCGGCCGCGTCCTCAGCCTCGGCCACCGCCACCCCCACGGCCACCCCATCGGCCGGCCCAATAGCGGGCCCATCGGCCACCCCCTCAGCCGGCCCCGCACCCGCCGCCACGGGTGCGCGGACCGGGCGCACCCGCATACTGCTCACCGGGATGTCTGCGGTCGGCAAGTCGACGATCGTCGGTCTGCTGCGCGAGCGCGGGTTAGCCGCCGTCGACCTCGACGACGGCTGCACCACCGAGAGCGTCGGGCTGCCGGGCGAGGTGCTCTGGCTGGAGGACCGGGTGCGCGAGGTGCTCGACAGTCCGGAGGACGTGCTGTTCGTCGCGGGGTGCGCGAGCAACCAGGGGCGTTTCCACGACGACTTCGACCAGATCGTGCTGCTCAGCGCCCCGCCGGACGTGGTGCGGCAGCGGCTGCGCGACCGGCTGACCAACCCCTTCGGCAAGACCCCGGAGGAGGAGGTCAAGGTGCTGGCGGACCAGGCCGAGGTGGAGCCGCTGCTGCGACGCGCCGCGGACCACGAGATCGTGACGACGGGTTCGCCCGAGGACGCCGTGGCGGAGCTCCTCGAGGTCATCGGCGTCGCCCCGGGACGGGCCCCGGAGGTCGGCGGGTCCGTTGCCGGCCGGGAGCGTGCGCGATGAGCGGGCAAAACCTCCCCGAAAATGCGTGGGGGGCGGACAAAACCTCCCCAAGAATGGGTGAGCGGAAGTGGCACGCGGAGTGGGCGCACCTGCCCACTGGTCTGGCCCGCGACGTCGTGTTCGTCGTGGACGGTGGGCGGTTCGTCGCGGTGACGTCCGGGGTGCCGGCCCAGCAGGCGGCGGCCGACGGCGCCGAGCGGCTGCCGGGCGTGGTGCTGCCCGGCCTGGCCAACTGCCACAGCCACGCCTTCCACCGGGCGCTGCGCGGCCGCACCCACCACGGCGGCGGGACCTTCTGGACGTGGCGCGAGGGGATGTATGCCGTGGCCTCCCGGCTCGACCCCGCCAGCTATCTCGGGCTCGCCCGCGCGACCTATGCCGAGATGGCGCTGGCCGGGGTGACGGCGGTGGGCGAGTTCCACTACCTGCACCACCAGCTGGAGGGCACGCCCTACGACGACCCCAACGCGATGGGCCAGGCGCTGATTCAGGCGGCGGCCGAGGCGGGCGTCCGGCTGACCCTGCTCGACACGCTCTATCTCTCCGGCGGGCTGACCGCCGACGGGCACGTGCCCCTCGAGGGCCCGCAGCTGCGCTTCGGTGACGGCGACGTGCAGCGGTGGGCGGAGCGGGTGTCCGGGCTGTCCGACCACACTTCCGGTGGGCCGGCGCACCTGCGGCTGGGCGGCGCGATCCACTCGGTGCGCGCGGTCCCGCGCGACCAGCTGGCACTGGTGCCCGACTGCGGGGTCGCCGACGGCACGGATCCCCTACACATCCACCTCTCGGAGCAGCCGGCGGAGAACGAGGCCACTCTCGCGGCCCACGGCCTGACGCCGACCCAGCTGCTGGCGGAGGAGGGCGTCCTCGCACCCAACCTGACCGCCGTTCACGCCACGCACCTGACCGAGACGGATATCGGCCTGCTGGGCAGCGCGCACGCCACCGCGTGCTTCTGCCTGACCACCGAGCGGGACCTGGCCGACGGCATCGGGCCGGCCCGCGCGCTCGCCGACGCCGGGGTGCGGCTCTCGCTCGGCTCCGACCAGCACGCGGTCATCGACCTCATCGAGGAGGCGCGGGCGCTGGAGATGCACGAGCGGCTGGACAGCCTGCAGCGCGGGCGGTTCTCGCCCGGGGAGCTGCTCGCGGCGGCCACCGCGCACGACACGATCGGTTGGCCTGACGCCGGCCGACTCGAGGTGGGGGCCCGGGCCGACCTTGTCGCGGTGCGGCTGGACAGCCCGCGCACGGCGGGCTCCGACCCCGCGCAGGTCCTGCTGTCGGCCACCGCCGCCGACGTCGACACCGTCATCGTCGACGGTCAGGTCGTGGTGACGGACGGGCGGCACCGCCTCGAGGACGGGCGGCGGTTGGGGGCCCAGCTCGCGGAGGCCATCGAGCCCCTCTGGGAGGGGGCCCACTGAGGCCTTGCCACGGCCATTGGCTCAGGCGATCCCTCCAACCGCCCGGCATGGTGCACCCGGGCGGTTGCGTGCAGATGCGCCCTGGGGCGCGGGCGCACCTGCCTTGTAAACAGGTGGTTGAGGGTTCGAGTCCCTTCGCCAGCTCTCCTCGTGACCAGCGGTTTCACCCCTCTGACCTGGGGAAACGCGGCAGGTGTGTCCTGAGCTGGCGTGGTCACGTGTTGTCAGAAGTGGGCACGAAGTGCCACCCTTAGTGCACGGATGATGCACGAAATGGGGACGTGATGGCATCGAGACGAGGCTTCGGAACGCTGAGGCGGCTGCCTTCCAAGCGTTGGCAGGCCACCTACGTGGGGCCTGACCTCGCGCGCCACACTGCTCCGCACACCTTCCTCGCGAAGGTTGATGCCGAGGCCTGGCTGGCCAAGGAGTGTGCCTTGGTGAACAGCGACGGCTGGGTCGCGCCGAAGCGGCGGGTGGAGCTCGCAGAGCGGCTGGCACCACCGACGTTCGACGAGTTCGCCCGCCAATGGCTCACCGACCGGTCCCTCAAGCCGCGGACACGTGAGGGCTACGAGCACCTGCTGCGGCGCTACCTCGAGCCGGAGTTCGGCGACCTGCTCGTCTCCGACCTCACGCCGGCCCTCGTGCGCCGGTGGTGGGCCGGCCTGTCGCCGGACCACCCCACGGTCAACGCCCGCGCCTACGCGCTGCTGCGGGCCATCTTGACCACCGCGGTCACCGACGAGCTCCTCGCCAGCAACCCGGGCCGCGTCCGAGCTGCCTCCAACCCGCCGACCAAGAAGGAGATCCGTCCGGCCACGCTCGCCGAGCTGGACGTGCTCGTGAAGGAGATGCCCGACCAGCTCGGTGCCCTCGTCCTCCTGTGCGCCTGGTGCGCGCTGCGGGTGGGGGAGGTGCTCGAGCTGCGCCGGCGCGACCTCGACCTGAACCACGGCGTCGTCAAAGTGACACGGGCGGTGTCATGGGTCCGCGGCAAGCCGATCATCGGAACACCCAAGTCGGCCGCCGGCACCCGTGAGGTGAGCGTGCCGCCGCACATCGTCCCCGCCCTGGAGCAGCACCTGGAGATCCACGTGGGGCAGGAAGCGAATGCACTGCTCTTCCCCTCGATGCGCGACCATCAGCGTCATCTCCAACCCACGGTGCTGCACACGGCCTGGCGAAAAGCCCGAGCCGCGGCCGGCCGTGAGGACCTTCGGATCCACGACCTGCGGCACACCGGAGCCACCATGGCCGCCATGACCGGCGCCACGCTGGCCGAGCTGCAGGCACGTCTCGGCCACTCGACCGTCGCCGCCGCGCTGCGCTACCAGCACGCCGCTCAGGGCCGTGACGCCGAGATCGCCGCCAAGCTCTCCGATCTCGCCCGCCCTCCCCAGGAGTGAGTGGGATTCAAAGTCACCGACTTGGGAGGGCGTCACATCACGCTCTGCCGCCCACAGGTCGTCACCCACACCGTCCGGGCGATCGGACACGGCGAAGCGGCGGGGCTTGGCAATGCAGCCCTCGCCGGTGCGTCACTTCGGCTCCCTTCTGTTGTCAAGGGGTCGGGATCGGCTCTTTCGAGTGTGCGCCGGCGCTTGTCGCCGTCAAGGTCGTTCGTCCGGTGGGGCGCTGCACCTTGACGGCTCTGGCGCGTCGTTGCGGTGGCTGGGGAGCCGGTCCCGGGAGGGGCTTCGCAGTGGGCGTGGTCAGGGGTAGCGTCGTGGGTGCGGGTCCGGGAAGTGGCTGATCCGAAGTGTCGATGTGCGGGGGCAGGTCGACCGCGCTGGATTCAAGTGACGCCCCGCAGTGCCCTCCCGGACCCGCCTCGGACCTGGCTGCGGCGGCGCGTTGTGCGTCGGCCACCAGCTGCCGGTAGATCGCGTCCGAGATGCGGCGCTTGAGGCAGCGCAGTGCTTCCATCGGCTTCTTGTGCTCGGATCGCTTGCGCCGGTAGTAGGCCCGGCCTTCGGTGGGCAACCGCAACTGGGTCACCGCGGCGATGTGGATCATGTGGTTCATCCGCCGGTTCCCCGCCCGGGAGAGCCGGTGCCGGTTCTGCTCTCCTGACGAGGCGTCCAAAGGGGCGGTGCCGGTCCAGGACGCGAACCTGTTCCGGTCGGCGAACCGGGCGATGTCACCGACATCGGCCAGGATCCGCGCGGCGACAACGGGCCCGACACCGTGAAGGTCCATTAAGGTCGACCCCCGCTCCAACACCGGCGCTTTGAGCTCGGCGGTGGCCTTCTTGATCTTGGCCTCCACCGCGACCAGCTCCGCCAGCTCCTCGGCCGCGATCCGCCGACGGGTCCTGCCGGCGATGTCACGCGGACGCACCGAGGCGAGCAGGGCCTTCGTCTGACCTGTGGTGATGTCCTTCTTGCCCTGTCCCGGCAGCAGCTCGGCCAACAGCGCCTGCAACCGGTTGACGCTCTGGACGCGTCGCCGGGTGAGCGCTTCGCGTCGGTCGGCCAACATCCGCAGCGCCTCGAGTTCGCCGTCAACCTTCAGCACCCGCAGCCCTTCGGTGCGGACGGCGACGATCGCGATCGAGTGCGCGTCCAGCGCATCGGTCTTGCGGTTGTGCCCGGTGTCGAACAACCGGACCCGAGCGGCGAGCTTGGCCGGGACGTCGACGACGTGCTCACCGGCCTCGAGCAACCGCTGCGCGAGCGGACGCCCAGCACCATTGGCGCCCTCCACGGCCCACACGCGATCGGGCCACGACTTGGCGTACTTGCGCATCGCCGCGTACCCGGCCTGGTCGGTGCTGAACCGGCCCGCGCCGACCCTTTTCTCCTGCTGGTCGACGACCTCGATGGTTGCCGACAGCTTGTGGGGATCGACCCCGATGATGACCTGTCCCATGACTCTTCTCCCAACCTGCCGCTCGTACCGATGTGGACGGCGAGGTGGGCAGTGCTACTACGAGCAGGGCAGTCCCTTCTTGAGCCACGCCTCGTCAGCAGCGCCCGACGGGCTGCAGACCGAAAGTGAGCCACACCCCCTGCTCTTCACCGGGGGTGGGCAGCCCAAAAGAGAGCGTCCCGCCGGGCACCTGGATCGAGTCTGGCCAGACACCGACCCTGCGTCCAGTCTCTAGTAGCCCACTGTGGGACTTGACCGGTGACCGCATGGTTCCCCCAGGGCTGGGCCGCGCCGTCTCGCTCGGCCTCGTCATATCCACGGGATCGATAAGTCATGCTGGACTCATGACCGACGCCCCATCGCCTGACCCCGATACCTGCTTCCTCGGGCAACTCTGTATGCCGCAGGGCGATTGGGCCACGTGGGTCGGATCGGTCGGAGTCGTGATCACTCTCATAGTGACACTCGCGCTCATCTACCGAGAAAGACGCCTCCGACTGGCCTCTCAGAAGCAACGGATCGAAGAGCGTCTGCGAGCGCAGGCTGAGCAGGTTACGGCGTGGCTTGAGGTGCAAGACTTCGCCCCTGGCCTCCGCGCCGCGGCGCTCAATAACGCATCCACCTCGGTGGTGTATCAAGTCCTCGTCTTCCTGGTAGCCCCGGATGTGAGTGGACAAAGGACGAGCGAAGAGCTCGCCGCGAGCAATGCGGCAGCGGGTATCCAGGCCGTCGACGTCCTCCCGCCCGGCCGATGGAGAGTGGGGTTGATGCCGCTGTCGTCCGCGCGCTCGGATGTACGCCTTGCGCTTGAGCTCGCGTTCACAGACCAGTCCGGAAGGTATTGGGTTCGTCGCTCCGATGGACGGATAGAGTCATTCGACGTTGAACCCATCGCGCACTTCGGGTTGACAGACGTGCGTTACATAAGTGCCCGGAGCGCGTGATGGTGACCTTGCGTGTTGCCACGCCCCTAGCGGAGGGAAGCGGCTAGATGGCTGCCAATTGGGAAACAGTTGATTCGCATTTTCTTGACCGCGCGAAGTCGTTGGAATCCGATAGCGCGAGCGCGCTGTCTTACTTCGATGGGCGCCCTCCGGACTGGACTGACATCGTGGCCGAAGTTGCTCCGCAGCGCGGGGTGGTGGCCGAACTCCAGGCTCATTTGGAGCAGCTCTCTCCATCGCAGCGTGTTGGCCGCTTGGTCGTGCTTTTGGGGCCGAGTGGCGAAGGAAAGTCAACAGCCCTTATGCAACTTGCCCGTAATCTCGCCTTAACCGGGGCGGGTACCGTCCTCTGGCGTCCCACAGGCGCTTCTTTGGAAGCAGAGCAACTGCAAGGACTGCCGATTGGCTCCCACTACTTCGTCTTTTCCGATGACGGTGATGAGATTGCCCCCACGATATACAAGTTCCTGACAACCGACAAGAGGCCGGATATCTCTTTTGTGGTGGCCAGCCGCACTGTGGACTGGGCCGCTGTTGGAGGGGCCACCTTTCCTTGGCGGACTGTTGTTGGATTTCGCCAGGTGGTGCTGAGAGGATTGGACGAGGAGGACGCAAAGCTTATCGTCAACGCGTGGGCATCTCAGGGCGATGTGGGACTTGGGACACTTGCAAATGTTGTGCAAGGTGAGCGCGTTGCCAAGCTCCTCGAGGCCACTCGAGAACAGGCCACGACCGATGAGGGCGCCTTCTTCGGAGGCATGCTTCACGTTCGCTTCGGGGAACTTCTAATGGACCGAATGCGCACGCTCCTGCGCTCTCTAGCGGGCAGGAGAGTGGGCAAAGGTAGTCTGGCGACGGCCCTGCTCCACATTTCAGCTGCGCACTTTGCCGAGGTCGAGTTGACTCCGAACATCCTAGCGAACGTGCTAGGTGTATCTGGTGGGGAGGTGCGATCCTCGGTGATCATGCCCCTGAGTGACGAGGCCGTCATTGCATCTAAGCAAGATCTGGTGTGGACGCGTCACGCACTCATCGCCCAAGCAGTCGTGGACATTGCGGAGGAGTTTGGTGCGGACCTTCCCGAGGTATACGGATCCATCACTCGCAGTGCGATTCAGGTCGGCCGTCGCGAGTTCATTGCCGGCTACGAACGGTTCACATATCTGTGTAGACGATTTGAAACAACGAATTCAAGCATTGCCATCGCTACCGCTCGGGCGGCCGTCGAAGAAGATCCCCACATTTTGGCTTACGTGCACAATCTGGCTCACGTCTTGCGCATAGACGAGCGGGCCCAAGAAGCTTCCTTCATCTGCGAACGAGCGTGCCTGAATCTGGCCACTTACGAAGGCAAGCCGCATCATTTCAGGGCGTTCTACTACGAATGGGCGTCTTCTGAGGGAACCTTGGGGAATCGACACGTGGCAATCTGGCTATCGGCGATCTCCCTGAGCGATCTTACGAACACTCCCGCACCCTCATCTCAGCACGCCGAGTTAGCCTTGGCCAATATAGGTGGGAACCTACTCACTCTGACGGAACCATCGAAGGTCGAGTTGTACGAATTGGCTGTCCGGGCAATTGAGACGATGAGTCGGCAGATGGACCTATCGGCGAAGGCAGCCGCCTTCTTTGGACGTCAAAGAAAATTTGCTGATAAGTGGTCGGTTCCACCGGTCCCAATATCAGAGTGCTTCACGGTCCTTCGCACTGCGCTCAAGGACTCCTGGAAGCATCGAGAGAGGCACGTGGGTGCCTTGCCGCCGGCCGCGTCCCTATCGTTCAAAGGTTTGGCTGCCACGTTGAAGATTCCCCTTGAGGCTGCCACCAAGAGCGCAACCTAAGTGCCCTCTGTGCCCATCCGACACGCAAAGATCCTCGCGAACGGCCCTTGTCTGTGGCGCGCGAAACTTGCATGGACTGCCGCACCGACTCCCCGTAGTTCCACCTGCACGTCCTGTCAGAGCCTCGCGCCAGGCCCACTGGTGCGTGAACGCGCGTCGAGGTGGGTCCTATCGCCGCGATTGACACATCCCCGCGTGGCAATCCGGCTCATCAGAGTTGAGCGGGCACCTTTGGCGCCTTGGCTGTGGCCCGCCGGTGTTGGCGGGTGCAGGACCACCGTATCCGGCGTTGTTGGTTGTCGGTGTTTCTGAAGTGAGAATGACAAGTCCACTTGGCCCCACTGTGCTGGTTTGATTTGGCCCCACCCTCGGGCGTGTCTGGTTAGGGGTACTGGTGGTCGAGCCCTGGATGAGGTCGCCCTCCCAGTCCCCGGGGACGGCACGGTCCTCAACCGACTTGGGACGGTCGGCGATATTGACCATCCCCGGGATGCGCCCGGAGCGCTGGTCGGTCTTGCGGCGTGGTTTACGCATGGCCCGCCCGGTACGAAGATGCCTGGTCAGCTCGCGGTTGAGCGCGCCGCGGCCCTGCACATACAGCGCCTGGTAGATCGCTTCGTGAGACACCCACATCTCCGGATCGTCGGGGAAGTCGACCTTCAGCCGGGCGGCGATCTGTTCGGGGCTGTGGTTCCGTCCCAGCCTGGCTTTGACCTCGCGCCGCAACCGCAGGTTCGTCGCCAGTTTCGCAGCCTTCGGCCGGCGCTTCTTGGCGTCGGCATCGGCCTGCCCGACCGTGGCCTTGTACCGGGCCACCCGCCGGGTCCCCGGCCCGAGCCGTTGCTTGGCCCGGGCCAGCTCCCGACTGATCGTGCTGCCGTCACGGCCCAGCCGGCGACCGATCTCGCGCGCCGAGTGCCCCTGAGCATGCAGCAGCGCGATCTCCTCTCGCTCGGCGAAGGACAAACACCGCTGAGGCTTAACCGGCTGACGTGGTCGCACACCACCACGTTCCCGCATCCACCGGTGCCCGCTCTGCTGACTCACCGACACCAGCGCCGCCGCTTCCCCGACACTGAACCCCTGACGGATCCAGTCCCAGAACCGGTACTCCACCTCCGTGGGCAACCGCGGACGCCTCGCCCGATCGGTAGGCAGATTCGGACGATTCAACCGTGCCATCACAACACTCCCTAACTCAGAGGTGTTGCAACCACTCCTTGAACCCAAGGTCTCGCCGTACCAGAGTTTGAGTGCAGTTTTGTACGTCGTCCAGAAGGAGTGCATCGAGTCAGCCGAGGCGAGGAACCCGGTGGCCTGCACCTAGGCCAGTTGGGCGGCCAGGGCAATCCTGTCGCAGTCCCGGCCGGACAGCTTGTACAGCAGCCAGTTCCGTACAGGGTGGGCTGCGTCGTAGTCGCCGCCGAGCACCTCGCGCTTGAAGTCGTACGTCAGCGTCCGCACCTCCTATCAGCGACGCCCTACTGGGCAGCCTTTTGCCCGAACGCGAATTCGGGTGGCGGCGAGGGCATCAATAGAGTGATTCGGGATCGATCACAGCGTGTTGCAGATCAGCCTGCCCATGACGTCGCGTTACGGGGCCTGCGCGCTCGCCTGACTGCCTCGGGGCTCGGTCCGGCATCCTCTTGGGGGCCTGAGAGGGCTGCGAGACTCCTTGAGGATGTTTGTTGGCGAGCGGGGGTTTTCCGGTGTGGAAGCCGACTTCACCGGTCGAGCGCCCGGCCTCTCGATCGGTGCGGGTAGGCTTCGGGCAACCAGATGGGCTCCTGGGTCCGTCGGGGTGTCGGTTGTCGACACTACCTTGACGGCTCCGACACGGCGACGCTCGCTGGCCCCTGCCGGGCCCGGCCGTGTCTGGTGGCGCGGGATGAGCGGGGGGTAGCGTCAGGTGTGCGGGTGCGGGAAGTGGCTGATCCGCAGCGCCGATGCGGCGGGCAGGTCGGCCGCGCTGGATACCTCAGAGGCCCCGCAGTGCCCTCCAAGGGCCGACAGTCACAGGACTTGTCCACAGGTCCCGAAACCGTGAAACGTCGGTCAGTGCCTCTGGCATGCGCCAACTCCCATGCTTGATTGCGCTGGCGGACGAGCGGGGGACACCGACGATGCGGGTCGGAGGAGGCAAGCATCGCCATTGTCGGTGTCGTCACTCTGGTCCGGCCATGGAGCTTCCCGCTGTCCACGGCGCAATTTCTACACGCAGCTTGCAACATGTGCTAGCGGTCCACGCGACCCCCGAGGCACAGCAACGGCCTCGACTATGCGTCGCGGTCTGCGATAGCCCCGGGGGCACCGAAGTCGTGAGAGTCACCGCAGATGCGACTGCCGCGCGAGCCCTGCGCCAGAAGCACCGAAACGTGTTCTGATGTTCGACCCATTCGGGGGGTTGCGGGGGCCCATTGCTGCTGAAGGCAGGCGAAGTTCGCCGTCCCTACTTCGCGCACGCCCAGAGCGACGTCTCCTGCAGGCACCGACAACGCCCCGAGTACGCAGGGCGCTCCTACGAGCACCTTCACTACCAGAACGCTTTGGTTGCCTGGCTGAAGAATCAAGGCCTCACCGCGCGCATCGAACACACCTTCGACCGGGGTGGACGTGCGGATTTGCAGGTCTTTGTGGACGGGCTCTCGCACACCATCGAGGTGCAACTCAGCTCCCTGACCGACGCATCATGGACGGATCGTGATGCCTTGTACAGACAGTCAGTCGACCAAGTCACGTGGCTCTACGGGCCCCACGCTGGAACGGGAGCAGGCCGAGAACAAGCAGTGCGCGGCTGGGCCCTCCTGATCGACCAGGATGTCGCCTTGGGCGTGAGAAGTCACTCAACTGAAGCGTGGTCTCTCCTCGATGACTGCCCTATGACCGGCGCCGGCATTTTGGTGCCGGGGCTCAGGGAGGCCATGGACGAGCACGCGGCGATCATGGGTCAGCGTGAAGCGGCGGAGCAGGAGGCCGCCGACCGGGAGCGCACTCAACGGAGGGCCCGCGATCGCGAGGAGCACCGTGGCCGTCATGCTTGGTCCGAGGTTCCGTACCAGACGCGCGAGGCGCCGGGATCTATAGACCCGTTCAGAGCTTCCTTGACCGCCTGGCGCGCCTTCCACCCCGAATCTGAGCTGTTTGTCCCCAGGCGGGGGTGGAGCTTTCTTGAGACGGTGGCCGAGACAGACCACGAGGCGGCACGGTTCATCGCGTACCTGTGCGAACAGATCTATGGCGCGGGGCCAGTGAACATGTTCGCCGTCACCGGCGTGTCGAACCCTGCTCGCATAGTCAACGCTCTGCAACAGGCAGGCATGGTGACCCTGTTAGAGATCAAGGGAGTGTCAGGATGGACGCGAGCATGAGCGGCGCGTAGAAGTGCAACTGTGGACCAGCCGGACCAGTGTCTGTCAGGGCATTCCGCCAACTACATCTCATGAGCGAGGTCAGCGGCGCACCGCAGGTGTCAGTCTGGCGATCGGAGGATGGGACGCACTGGACCGTGCAGATAGACACCACACTGTGCACCGGCCCGGTTGTTATCGACCTGAACGACGGGCGCATCTTCTTCGACGCCCCGTGACGGCACTCATGGCGCGAGATCGGGACTTACTCATCGCGGGGACACTCCACGCCGTCGGCGAGCGCTCTGATCACACTCGTCGCTACGTCAACCGGCCTTGACCACCTGAGGCGCGTCTTCGCGACCATCGACGACTACCCGCCCCTGATCGTGAGTGCTGGGGCCAGGTCGTGAGTATGGAGCTCTTCTCGGCGAGCGACGACTCGAGCTTCAGGACTGGCAATGCCATGGCGGCAGGGTGCTTAACTAACGGCCATGGCGATACTCATCACCGGCATCAGCGAACTGGTCACCTGCGACGAGACCCTGGAGGGCGCTGACCAGAGCCAGCGCCTCGGCATACTGCGTGATGCCGCGGTCGTCGTGGGGGCGGAGTTCGAGGACTCGCCCACGACCATCCGGTGGATCGGCCCCGCGGTCAGCGCTCCCGAGGCCGACTGGTCCTTCGACCTGGGCGGGCAGACCCTCCTGCCGGGCTTCGTCGACAGCCACTCCCACCTGGTCTATGCCGGCGACCGGTCCGCCGAGTTCGCCGCGCGCATGACGGGCGAGGGCTACGACGGGGGAGGCATCGCCACCACGGTCGAGGCGACGCGCGATGCCTCCGACGGTGAGCTGCGGTCGCTGCTGACGGCACGGATCGACGAGATGCGCTCCCAGGGCACCACGACGGTCGAGATCAAGAGCGGCTACGGCCTGGAGGTCGAGGAGGAGGTGCGCCACCTGCGGCTGGCGCACGAGGTCACCGAAGAGACCACCTTCCTGGGTGGGCACGTGGTCCCGCCGGAGTGGCGGCACGACCGCGCCGGTTACGTCGACCTGGTGGCAGGCGAGATGATGGACGCCGCAGCGCCGTACGCGCGATGGGTCGACGTCTTCTGCGAGCCGAACTCCCCGCACGCGTTCACGGGCGAGGAGGCTCGCGCGATCCTCGAGGCCGGTCAGGACGCCGGGCTGGGTCTGCGGGTCCACGGCAACCAGCTCGGTCACGGCCCGGGCGTGCAGCTGGCCGTGGAGCTCGGGGCCGCCAGCGTCGACCACTGCACCTTCCTGTCCGACGCCGACGTGGAGGCGCTGTCCGGGTCGGACACCGTGGCGACGCTGCTGCCCGGCGTGGAGTTCTCGACGCGGTCGCCCTATCCGGACGCGCGGGCGCTGATCGACGCCGGGGTCACCGTGGCGCTGGCCACCGACTGCAACCCGGGCACCTGCAACTCCTCCTCGATGCCGCTGATGATCGCGCTCGCGGTCCGGGAGATGGGGATGACCCCGGCCGAGGCGGTGCGCGCCGCCACGGTCGTGGCGGCACAGTCACTCCGTCGCGAGGACATCGGCGTGGTCCGGGTCGGCACCCGGGCCGACCTGGCCGTGGTGAGCGCTCCGAGCTACCTGCACATCCCCTACCGCATCGGCGTCCCGATCGTGAAGACGCTGCAGGTCTGAGGCACCCCACGAAGGCCTGCCATCACGGCAGGTGGTCGGCCAGCGTCGCCCCGATCCGCCCCAGCAGCGGCCCCGGCTCGGCGAGGCACCGCTCGACGTCCGGCTCGATGTCGGTCAGCGCGTGGACCGCGGTGAAGCCGACCTCCCGGGCGACCGCAGGTGACAGGGCGCAGTGGCCCGCCACCGCGACAGTCCGTATGCCGTGTGCCCTCGCCCGGGCGAGCACCCCCATGGGCGCCTTGCCGGACAGCGTCTGCTCGTCCAGCCGCCCCTCCCCGGTGACGACGAGGTCTGCGCCCGCGAGCGCGGTGTCCATCCCGACGAGGTCCAGCAGGAGCTCCACGCCCGGGACCTGCCCCGCGCCCAGGGCGGCGAGCACGGCATACCCCGTCCCACCCGCGGCACCCGCGCCGGGGGTGGTGACGCGCGAGTTGGGGCTCGTGCCCAGTGCCGCGTCCAGGAGGTGGGCCCAGCGGGCCAGCGCCGCGTCGATGCGCGCGACGGTCTGCTCGTCCGCCCCCTTCTGCGGCGCGAAGACCACCGCTGCACCAAGCTCGCCGAGCAGCGGGTTGTCGACGTCGTTGGCCAGCACCACCTCGGTCTCCGTCAGTCGCGCGTCCAGTCCCGACAGGTCGACCTCCGCGAGGGACTCCAGTCCCTCGACGCCGTCGGGGACCGGCTGACCGTCGGGCCCGAGCAGCCGGACCCCCAGGGCAGCCAGCATCCCCGCGCCGCCGTCGTTGGTGGCGCTGCCGCCGAGTCCGAGGACGATGCGCCGGCACCCGTGGTCGAGGGCTGAGATGACCAGTTCGCCGGTCCCGCGGGTCGAGGCGGTCAGGGCTCTCGTCGGCCCGTCGGCGGGGCGGGACGGCACGAGCGCGGGGGCCAGCGCGATGCCCGAGGCCTCGGCCAGCTCGACCAGCGCCGTGGAGGTGTCGGGTTGTCGGGCCCAGGTCGCTGGGACCGGGTCGCCCCATGGGCCGGAGACCGTCGCGCTGATCGGCTGCCAGCCGTGCTCCACGACCGCGGTCACGGTGCCCTCACCCCCGTCGGCGACCGCCATCTCCACCACGTGCACATCGGGCGCGGCGGCTAGGAGCCCCTCGGCCAGGGCCCCGCGCACCTGGGCCGCTGTGAGCGATCCCTTGAACGAGTCGGGGGCCAGCACCACGACCGGAGCACGCGACATGACCCCAGACTCTCACCCGCGTCGGCCTTTCACTCGCGTCGTCCTCTCACTCACGTGGGCCACGTCGGCCCCTCGCTCGCGGTCGACCCCTCACTCCCGTTGACCGCGGGCACCCGAGCCGGCGGCCGGGGTCCGTGGACAACTCCTGCGCAGGTCCGGGCGTCTGCGGCACAGTCGCGGGGTGAGTCTTCATCAATTTCCGGGACCGAACCGCCGGCATCGTCCGGCAGCGCCGACGCCGAGCCGCAGTGGCGAGCCGTGGACCACGGAGGACTACGAGCTTCTCGTGGGCCGGTGTCGCGAGGGTGCCTCGATCACCGAGCTCGCCGAGGCGCTGGAGCGCAAGGAGCGAGCCGTGCTGCTGCGGGCCAAACGGCTCCTGCCCCTGGACCAGCGCGGTGTCCCGGAGGATCGCATCACCGCGCACCTCCACCGGGTGCTGACAGAGGACGATGACTACGACTGGGAGCACCACCTGGCAGCCACGCCTCCTCCGCGTCCCGTCGTCAACCACCTTCCTGCGCCTGAGGTGCGCCGCGGCATACCCGGTCTCGAGGACGAGGAGCTCCTGGCGATCGCGGGCCTGGTGATCCGGCTGGGTGAGGCCACGGGCACCGTCGATCTGCGGGACGACCTGGCGAGGGAGATTGAGCGGCGGGATCTGGGCGACCGGCTCGAAAGCAACCTGGCCAGGGACGCGCGGCGGTGGCTTGCCAACTTCCGGGATACGGGCTACTACCGCGTGGACACGAGCGAGTGGTACGGCCCCGAGTCGGACCCCTTCAGCCCGGGACCCCATCCGGATCACGAGTGGTGACCGCTGATGATGGGGAACCAGCTGCTCAACAGCGGATCGTGCGGTCGTGGTGGCGGATGATCTGGGAGCAGAGGCGCACAGATTGGGGCTGACCTGATGCCTCGGGTCGTCGTCTGCGTCAACGCGCTGCCAGGCTCGATGCGCGATTTCGTGCGCGGACACAGTCTGCCCATCGCTAGGGCAGGCGTGCCTGCTTCATCTGCGCCGAGGCATAGACGCTGCTGACCACCTGGCCGTCGAGCCACCGGGTGAGCCGGTCCGCCTCGGTCGCGATCGCGGCGTCGCCGTCGGCCCCGACGTCCTCGCGCAGCACCGGGACCACGACGCCGTCCGGGTCCTGCACCCAGCAGCCGACGATCCGGCCCTCCCACCACACCGTGGTGCCGGCGTTGCCGTTGCTGTCGAAGAGGTATGGCGTGTGGTCCGGGTCTAGGTAGAAGTCCCGCTGCTTCCACCCCATGGTCGTCGGGTCCAGAGTCGGCAGCAGGGCTGCCCACGGGTCGAGCGCCGGCTCGGCGTCCAGGTCGTCGGGGAGCAGCCAGCCCGGGGAGCCGTCCTCCAGGTCCACCTCCACCGCACCCACGTCCGCCAGCGCGTGCCGGACGGCCGTCTTGGTGGACCCCAGCCACCACACGAGATCCGTCTCGGTGCCCGGGCCGAACGTCCGCAGCCACCGACGGACCAGTTCTGCATACCCCTCGCGGGCGGGCAGGGCCTCGGGCACCGCACCCAGCCAGTCGTCCATGACGGTCCAGGTCGGCCGGTTGACCCGCCAGTGCCCCGCGTTGCGGCCGCGCACGAGCAGCGCGGAGGCACCGAGCATGGTGAGCACCCGCGGTGCGACCGGCGTCGGGCCGCCCCAGGGACTGGTCGTCGACGTCGCGACCTTGCCGTCCAGCTCCGGCAGCGCCTCCCGGATCTGCCTGGCAGACAGGGTGCCCCGCTCGTGCAGCAGGGACTCGATCTCCGTGGCCCGCGCGTCCAACCAGACGAGACCGTCCTCGGTCCGACCGTCGTCCTCGACGTTGCGCGCGATCTTGCGACGCTCGATGTCAGCCACCCGGGCGGCGGCCGAACCCCAGACCGCCGGCAGCAGGTCCCTGGGGAAGACGAAGAGTGTCCTGCGCATGGCGAGCTGGCGGACCAGCGAGCGATCGTCATACAGCGCCCGATCCACGGCCCCGACCGTCGCATCGCTGCGCGCCGCCACCGACAGGTAGACCGTCGGGGCCTCCGTGGCGTGCAGCACCGTCATGGTCCTCGTGGCGTCCTCGGGTGTGGCAACTCGGTGCCGCGGAGCAAGAGCGTGCCGACGCCCGAGACGTGCGCGTCGCTCGGCATCGGTGACCAGTCGCTCGCCCATGGCCACAGTCTGCCTGGCGCGACTGACCACGGGCAGGCCACAGGGGGTCGCGCGTGGACGCGCGACGAGATCCATGAACGCGGTTGAAGACAGTCCTGGACACGAAGGTCCTTGTCTACGCCTTCGATGGTGACGACCGCGGCGCCTCGGGTCGCTGCAGCTCGCGAACTCCTCCGCCTGACTACGACCCTGGTCGTAGCATCGCTGGACCGACCTGCGACCGGTGGCTGACGCGCTGACCCGGCCCTTCGCCATACTCTCGGGGGATGCGACTGATCCGGCGTGCCCTGGACTGGACCAGCCGATCCCCGTTCGTGGTGGATGCGGTGCTGGCCGGGATGGCGTGGCTCGCCTTTCTGGTCCTGGGGGGCTCGGCCGACGGTTGGACCCTCTTCCTGGTCACCGCGCAGGTGCTGCCGCTCGCGTGGCGGCGCACCGAGCCGTTCGCGGCCGCGATGGTCATCGCCGCCGCCTGCCTGCTGCAGGTGATCACCCTCGATCTGCCGCTCATCTCCAACGTCTCGGCCCTGGCGATCGTCTACGCCACCGCCGCCTACGGGCAGGAGCGCTGGCAGTCCCTGGCGGTGGGCGTTGCGGGGCTCTGCGGGTCCGTGCTGGGAGTGGGCGACTGGATGCTTGTCCGCGAGATGAGGTACCAGCCCGACGGGGTGTCCGTGCTGGTCACGCTCCTGCCGACGCTGCTGTTCATGTGGATGTCGGTCGCGGTGGCCTGGGTGCTCGGGGATGTGGTGCGTCGGCGCCGGGCGGTCGTGGCGCGGCTCCGTGAGCAGAACGAGGCGCTGGCCCGGGACCAGGCGCAGCGGGCCGCCCTCGCCGCCCAGGGCGAGCGCGCGACGATCGCGCGGGAGATGCACGACATCGTGGCCCACTCCCTCTCGGTGGTGGTCGTCCAGGCCGACGGCGGGGCGTATGCCGCGCGCACCGCCCTCGACCGCGGCACCGGCGGCGACGTGGTCGCCCTGGAGCGGGCGGCGCAGACCCTGGAGACCCTGGCGACCACGGCCCGGGAGGCGCTGACCGACACCCGCCGGCTGGTGGGCGTGCTGCGGGACCGTGGCAGTGCCGCCGAGTTCGAGCCCACCCAGGGCCTGAACAACCTCGAGGGGCTGGTGCAGCGCGTGCGCGACTCCGGGGTGCCGGTGGCGCTCGCGGTGCGCGGTGCGGTCGACCGGTTGCCGCGGGAGGTGGACCTGGCGGCCTACCGCGTCGTGCAGGAGTCGCTGACCAACGTGCTCAAGCACGCCGGACCGGACGCCAGCGTCACGGTCGACGTGCTGCGCACCCCCGCGGTGCTGCTCGTGCGGGTCACCGACGACGGGCGGGGCGCCGCGGTGCCCGACGGTCAGGGCAACGGCATCATCGGGATGCGGGAGCGGGTGGAGTTCCTCGGTGGCACACTGCACGCGGGCCCACGAGCTGGAGGTGGCTTCGAGGTCAGCGCCTCGGTGCCGGTCGTCGACGCGGACCCGGTGCCTGTGACCGAGAGTGCCCCGGAAGGAGCCAGGAGTGACTGAGCAGTCGATGGACGAGGCGCCGATCCGGGTGTTCCTGGCTGACGACCAGGAGCTGGTGCGGGCGGGCTTTCGGATGGTGTTGGACGCTCAGGACGACATGACGGTCGTGGGCGAGGCCGGTGACGGTGCGGCGGCGCTCGCCGCCGTGCCCGCGACGCGTCCTGACGTGGTGCTGATGGACATCCGGATGCCGCGCATGGACGGCGTCGAGGCCACCCGGCGGCTGTCCGCGGTGGGCGACCGGCCGAAGGTGCTCGTGCTGACCACCTTCGACCTCGATGAGTACGCCTTCTCCGCGCTCAAGGCCGGTGCCGCCGGCTTCCTGCTCAAGGACGCCGGGCCGGCCGAGCTGCTCGCCGCGATCCGCGCGGTGCACGACGGGGACGCGGTCGTGGCGCCGAGCACCACGAGGCGGATGCTGGACCAGTTCGCCGAGCACCTTCCCGGTGGCGCGGACGAGCCTGATGCCGCGGACGCGGCGGCGCGCCTCGAGCCCCTCACCGACCGGGAGCGCGAGGTCCTCCTCGCCGTCGCCCGGGGTCTGTCCAACAGTGAGATCGCAGCCGAGCTGTTCCTGGCCGAGGCCACCGTCAAGACCCACATCGGCCGGATCCTGCACAAGCTGGGGCTCCGCGACCGGGTGCACATGGTCATCACGGCCTACGAGACCGGCCTGGTGTCCTGAGCTGCAGGTCGGTCAGGGCACGAGGGCGCGGCCACGTCGGCGAGCAGCAACCGACGAATCGTTCACACGCGGCGTGCCGCGACGTGGCACACGATTAGCGGCCGAAGCGCTTCTGTGCGGCCTGCTTCGTGACGCCGAGCGCTAGACCGATACTCAACCAGGAGTCACCGGCTTCGCGTGCTGCACGAACGGCATCGTGCAGTTCGCGCTCGGCCTGAGCCACTCCTTCCTTTGCCGCGATGATCCGGCGGAAGTGAACGGCGTCGCGAGCTTGGACCGTTGCCGGGTCAAGGTTGTCCAGCACTTTCTCGATGTCGTTGATGTTCGCTGTTGCCATGCAGATCACCTCACTTCAGGAGCTCTATCTCGGCCCGCTCGCTTGCAAACTGCCAGCGTCAAATCGATGACCACACTCTACGTGCGCGACGTTCCCGTCGAGGTGATGGCCACCCTCAAGAAGCGTGCAGCGGCAGAGGGCAAGTCACTCTCTGCCTATGTCGCGGCTGAACTCGGGCGCAGCGCGTCGCGACCCACCAACACTGAGATCGTGGAACGTCTCCGACGGCTGGATCGCAGCGAAGGGCCCACGAGCGCTGACATCCTCGATGCCCTTGCGCAGTCCCGCCGATAATCGTCGTCGACGCCTCGGCGATGGTCGAGGCGCTGGTCGGTCGGGACGTGGAGGAGGGGCAACTGGACGCACTGTCCGGCGACGAGGCGGCGCCC
This sequence comes from Ornithinimicrobium sp. F0845, assembly GCF_023015765.1. Classification (GTDB taxonomy): domain Bacteria; phylum Actinomycetota; class Actinomycetes; order Actinomycetales; family Dermatophilaceae; genus Ornithinicoccus. The sequence continues at coordinate 136,028 of NZ_JALKAL010000007.1, read as the reverse complement.
CTGGCCGGACGTATCTGGGATCTGCATCACCAGTACAGGAGCTACGCCGCCGCCTACCTCGCCCTGGCCGAAGCGCTCGAAAGTCCGCTGCACACTTGTGACGCCAAGCTCGACAGCGGCGGGCACAACGTCGTGGTTCACGTTCACGGGCAACATGATCTGCCGCATGGACCATCAGCGGTAGACGTTCTGCGCTCACAGTAGGGTCTGCCCATGCCTGCTCCTGGTCCGGCCACTCTGCCTCAGGCGCACGTCGTGAGGCGGGGTTCCGGGGTGCCGCTGATTGCGGTGCACGGCAACGGGGTTGATCATCGACTCCTGCTCGCCCTGGACCCTGCGCTAGACGCCGCTGGCGGGCTGGAACGCACCTACCTCGACCTTGCTGGATTCGGACGGACGCCGCGGTTGGCCGGAGTCGCCGGGCTACCCGAGTTGGCTGAGTGGCTCATCGGTCAGGTCCGCAGCCTCGTCGCGGACCGACGGTTCGCTCTTCTCGCGAACTCGCTCGGTGGGCTTCTCGCCAGAGCCGTGCAGACCGCGTTCCCGGATCAGTTGATCGGGGTCGCCTTGATCGCGCCAGTCGTCAACCCTGATGTGTCGCTTCGGACCCTGCCGGCCTTCAGGGTGATCGGGAGCGACGATGAGCTGCTGGCGTCCCTATCCGCTGAGGACCACGCCGACTTCACCGCGATGGCAGCCATGCAGACACGCGAGAGCTGGGAGTTGTTCCGGCGGTTCGCACTGCCGGGCATCCGGGCCGCCGACACCGATGCGATGGCGCGCCTGGCACAGCGGTACTTCCTGAACGACGACTCCGACGAGGTCAACGACGTAGCGCCCTTCTCCGGACACACACTGATCCTGACTGGGCGCCAGGACCACATCGTTGGCTATGAAGACCAGTTCCGTCTCGCTGCCCGGAGCTACCCGAACGCCACATACACAGCCCTGCACGGCGCCGGCCACAATGCCCATCTCGACCGCCCCGAGGCGGCAGCCGGTCTGGTGCAGCAGTGGGCAGTGCAACTACACGGCTGAGGCTCGTGTGACGCCCGGGGTCATCGTCAGTGCCCCGGAGTGGTGACTGCTTCCGCGATCTGGACCTGGCGCGTCAGGAAGGTGCGCTCATCCAGCCCTTTCCGTCGCATCCACACGGTGACCTCAGTGTTGCACTTGCTGGCGTTGCACCCACCGCACGCCGGCACGACGTTGGTGACCGTGTAGCGCCCTCCCCGGGAGATTGGCAGCATGCAGTCCTTCTGCAGTCGGGCGTCGCTCACGCCGCAGTAGGCGCAGCCGTCCCAGGCGGCCAGGAGCGCCGCCCACTGCCCGTCCGTCAGGTCCTGCACGACCTTCGCCATCCGCCGTTTGCGACGGCGTGCATAGATCGCCGACCGGCCACGCGATGCCACGGTCGAAGGCTACTCCCAGCCAGTTGGGACTCCGCGCCGTAGACGAACCCGGTGACCACCGTCGCAAGACCGTCCGCCCAGGACTGTGACGGCGGGGCCAGCCGTCGTCATACTGCAGTATGACGGGGGTGCACCTGCCGACGCACCGCACCTGACCTGCGGTCCAGCCCGCGGTCCGATGCGCCGGGTCACCCTCGGTCCGTAGCGTTCCGGTCATGACTCAGACGACGACTCAGCGGGCGCAGAACCCGGGGACCACGCTGGCCGCGAGCGCCATCGACCTCACCAAGACCTACGGCCACGGGGAGACGGCGGTGCGTGCCCTCGACGGGGTGTCCGTGGGCATCGAGGCCGGCCGGTTCACCGCGATCATGGGGCCCAGCGGCTCGGGCAAGTCCACGCTGATGCACCTGCTGGCCGGGCTGGACACCCCGACGAGCGGACGGGTGTTCCTCGGCGACGCCGAGCTGACCCGGCTGACGGACACCGCCCTGACCCGGTTGCGCCGCTCGCGGGTGGGTTTCGTCTTCCAGGCGTTCAACCTCCTGCCCACCCTGACGGCGGAGCAGAACATCCGCCTGCCGCTGCAGCTCGCCGGGTCGCAGGGGGACCCGGCGTGGCTGCGGCAGGTGGTGACCGGGCTCGGCCTGGAGGACCGGCTCAGCCACCGACCCGGTGAGCTGTCCGGCGGTCAGCAGCAGCGCGTGGCGCTGGCCCGGGCGCTGGTGACCCGGCCGGACGTGATCTTCGCCGACGAGCCGACCGGCGCCCTCGACTCGACCACCGGTGCGGAGGTGCTGACCCTCCTGCGGCGCAGTGTCGACGAGTGGGGCCAGTCGGTCGTCATGGTCACCCACGACCCGGTCGCGGCGGGCTACGCCGACCGGGTCATCCTGCTGGCCGACGGCCAGGTGTCCGGGGAGATCCTCGACCCCACCGTCGAGACGGTGCTGGGGGCGCTGGCATGAGGACCGGGGGACTGGCGCTCGCCGGGTTGCGGGGGCACGCCCGACGGCTCGGCGCGACCGCACTGGCAATCATGCTCAGCGTGGCGTTCGTGGCCACCACGATGCTGGCGCTGGACGCCATGGAGCGTGGTGTCGGGGAGGCCGTCGCCGGGGACGTGGTCCACCGCGACCTGGTCCTGTTGCCCACCGAGGGCTCGGTCGGCTTCGCCGAGCTCGACGAGCTGCGTGGTGCCGACGGGTTGGTCGTGGAACAGGTGGGTGCGGAGGTGCTCGGCACGACCGACGGGGAGCCTGCGATGGCCACCACCGCACCGCGCGGCCCCGGGGTCGAGCTTGTCGAGGGCGTGCTGCCCGAGCACCCGGGGCAGGTGGCCGTGCCTCCGGAGAGCGGCCTGGACGTGGGGGACGAGGTGGCGTTCGAGCGTTACCTCGTGGAGGGGGACTCGGCGGCGGTCGAGCCGCTCTCCGTCGTGGGCATCCTCGACGTCGGCAACTCCCCCCGGTTCACCTGGCAGGACGTGCTGGTCGTCGACGAGAGCCAGTTGCGGACGTGGGAGCCGGACCTGACGCTGACCTTGGTCACCCTCGATGTCGCCGGGGCGGACGAGGCCACGGCGCGTGCCACGATCGAGTCGATCGTACCGGGCGTCGAGGTGCTGACCGGCACGGAGGCGGCTGACCTGCTGGTGAGTCAGGCCACGGGCGGTCTGGATGTCCTGGGGCCCGTGCTGCTCGGCTTCGGTGCCGTCGCGGTGGCCACCAGCGCACTGGTGATCGCCAACACCTTCGCGATCGTGCTGGCCCAACGCACCCGGGAGCTGGCGCTGTTGCGGTGCGTCGGGGCCACCCGGTCCCAGGTGCGGCGCACGGTGCTGACCGAGGCCGGGCTGCTGGGTGTCGCAGCGGCCACGGCTGGCGTGCTGTTCGCCGTCGGCCTCACCTGGACGACGGCCTCGCTGCTGGGCGAGGTGAACCTGGGCACGCCGATCACCCTCCGCCCGGGACTCGAAGCGGTCTCCCTGCTCGTGCCGTGGGCTGTCGGGGTCGCCGTCACCCTGACGGCCGCGTGGTGGCCCACCCGCCGCGCGACCCGCATCGCTCCGATGGCTGCGCTGCAGCCGGCGAGCGCACCGGCCGTGGCGTCTCGCCCGGGCCTGGTGCGGATCGTCCTGTCGGTGCTGCTGCTGGGGGCCGGCGGCGCCGGGCTCGTGCTGGCCGCCACCTCGCACGACGTGGTGATCGGCGTGGCCGCGGGCCTGCTCAGCTTCGTCGGGGTGCTGGTGGCCGCCGTGTTCTTCGTCCCGGCCGGGATCCGCGCCCTCGGCTCGGTGCTGCGGGGGACCCCGTCCCGACTGGCGGTGGGCAACTCTGTCGCCAACCCGGCCCGCGCGGCCGCAACCAGCGCCGCGCTGCTGATCGGTGTCACCCTGATCACGATGACCTCGGTCGGGGCCGCCTCCGCGGAGCGCACGGCCGAGGACGAGATCGACCGGCAGTATCCCGCCGACGTGATGGTCTTTCCCTCCTTCGAGCTGACCGGCAACCCGTCCGACGAACCGACCGGCACGTCCTCCGACGAACCGAGTGGCAACTCCGCCGACGAACTGAGCGGCACATCCTCCGACGAACCGAGCGGCAACCCCTTCGACGCGTCTGGTGAACGGATGGTCGCGCAACCGCTCGATCGTTCCCTGACCGCCACGGTGGCCGCGCTGGACGGTGTGGCCGTGTCGGTGCCCTTCCGTGCGGGCTGGCTGGAGCTGGAGGCTCCGGACGGCAGCTGGCAGATCGAAGGCCCGGCCTACGGGCTCGATCCGGTGGCCGTCGCGCCGGCCCTGCGGGACGCCACGGCGGTGCAGGCGTTGTCTCCGGGCACGATCGGTCTGCCGGAGGACTACCTGGAGGGCAGTCCCCTGCAGGAGGGTGACACGGTCACGGTGAACGGGCCGGACGGGAGCCGGGAGGCCACCATCGTGACGCTCGGGCTGGGCGAGATCGTCCTGCCGGTCGATGACCTGGCGGCCCTGGATGCCCAGGCGGTGGAGGCCGGCATGCTGATCCGGCTCACCGACGACGCCGACATCGGGGGCGTGGTCGCCGACATCCGGCAGGCGGTGGACAACGGTGCGTGGGTCGATGGCGGCGCCGCGGCCCGCCAGGAGCTCTCCAACGCGCTGGACATCCTGGTGCTGGTGACCACCGGACTGCTCGCGGTGGCCGTGCTGATCGCCGTCGTCGGGATCGCCAACACGCTGGCGCTGTCGGTGCTGGAGCGCACCCGGGAGAACGCGCTGCTCCGTGCGCTCGGCCTGACCCGCTCGCAGCTGCGCGGCATGCTGACCGTCGAAGGAGTGTTGCTCGCTGTGGTCAGCGCCCTGCTCGGTATCGGGCTGGGCGTCACCTACGCCTGGTTCGGGGTTCGGACGCTCATACCGGACGGGACGGGCACGGTCCTGGCGTTCCCGCTGACCGAACTGGTCGTCATCCTCACGGTCGCGGTCGCGGCGGGACTGCTCGCCTCGGTGCTGCCGGCTCGGCGGGCGGCCCGGACGGCGCCCGCGGCTGGGCTGGCCGCGGTGTGAGGCCAGCCGCGAGCGCACCCGCCCAGCCACGGACTAGCACCGGCTAGCCACGGCGACGGCCCACGTGCGGCAGAGCCCGGGCTCGGCAGGGCGATCTTGGTCAGTAGCCCAGACCACCGCTCTGAGGTGCCTCGGTGATGGCCGCACCGTCGGCGTCAATGACCCACCAGACGTCGTTGACGGCCTGGCCGGTGACGTCACCCGGTGCCTGGTCCTGGGCGAAGTAGTACAGCGGCCACCCGTCATACGTCGCCTGGACGGTGCCGTCCTCGCGCTCGAACGAGCCGAGCAGGCTGTCGTCCGTGCCCTCGCCGGCGGTTGGCTCGCCCTCGAGGATGGGCCAGGCCGCGAGGCAGTCGTCGAAGCACACCGAGGTGTTCGGGCTGTCCTGGGTGAACAGGTAGAGGGTCATCCCCTCGCCGTCGACCAGGATCGTCCCCAGGTCGGTGTCGGCCGTCGCGACCACGGGCCCGGGACCCATCGCCTCGCCGCCGGTCTCCCCGGACATGTCGTCGGTGGCGGTGGACTCGTCGGTGTCCTCGGTCGTCGTCGCGTCGTCGGTCATGTCCTCCGTCGTCGTCGCGTCGTCGGTCATCTCCTCGGTGGTGGTTTCGGCCGGTGGTGTGGCATTGGTGCCAGACTGGTCTGGGTCGTCGCTCCCGCAGGCGGCCAGCGCCGTCGCGGCGATGAGCGCCGTCGCGGGCAACATCGTGCGTGTGCGGTTCATGGTTCCTCCAGTCATAGGAGTTGTCGTGGAGGGTGGTACGGCCCCGGGTGGCCGTGGAGATTGGCCAATCCCTCCGGGTCGTGCGCCCGTATCCCCTGACATGCCGCGCCTTCCGAGAGCCGACCGGGCGGCCGATGCCTCGCTGCTCGCGGGGCTGGCGCTGGCCGACCCCCAGGCGGCCGACGCGTTCGTGCGGCGGTTCCAGGGCGCCGTGTTCGGCCTGGCGCTGAGCATCACCCGGGACCCCGGGTTGGCGGAGGACGTGAGTCAGGAGGTGTTCGTGAAGGCATGGCGTGCTGCTGACAGCTACGACATCCGGCGGGCCTCGGTGCTCACCTGGCTGCTCACCATCACCCGGAACACAGCGATCGACGCCGTCCGAGCCCGGCGCCCGGTGCCCACGGACGGCGAGTTCCTCGACCAGCTCGTGGAAGACACGCTCGGCTCGCCGGACCTCGCTGAGACCACCGCCCACCGCCTCGAGACTGAGCGGGCGGTCCAGCGGCTGCACCAGCTCTCCCCGAGCCAGGCGCGCGCCGTCGTGCTCGCGGTGGTCGGCGGCTGCACCGCACGGGAGGTCAGTGAGCGTGAGCAGATCCCGCTCGGCACGGCCAAGACCCGGATCCGGGACGGTCTGCAACGCCTGCGCGCGGCCTACGCTGGCAGCGACCCGGAGGAGGTGATCCCGTGACCGAGCACGCCGGGCCCTACACCGACCACCCAGCCCCCGAGGTGCTCGTCGACCTGGCTCTCGGGCACCTCACCGGGCCCCAACGGGACGCGGTGGTGGCGCACGTCGCGGACTGCCCCGCCTGCCGCACCGACCTCGACGCGCTGTCCGTCGCCGTCGAGGCGACCCTGCCCGCGGTGCCCCGCGCGGAGCCCGGCACCGGGTTCACCGCAGCCGTGCTCGACCGGCTCGGCATGAGCGGTGGGGAACCGGCGGGTCCGCGGCCCGTTGGGCTGGTCGGTGGTCAGGCCAAGCAGGTGCCCACACCCCGCTCCCGCCGGGTGCCGCCCTGGGCGGGGGTCGCGGCCGCCGCCGTGATCGGCCTTGGGGCGGGGTCGGGCCTGACCCTGGCGCTCGGGGACGGGCTCGGGGGAGCACCCGCGACCGAGCAGCCGTCGACGGCCGATCGGCAGGCACCGACCGAGAGCCCTGGGTCGATAGGGCCCGAGGTGTCCTCCGGCGCAGCGCTGATGACTGCGGACGGTGCCCGCGTCGGGACGGTCTCCCGCAGCTGGAGCCACGGTGAGCCGATGCTGGTCGTGGACATCGCCTCGGGCGAGCCGGGGCGCAGCTATCTGTGCCGGCTGCGGCTGCTGGACGGCAGCACGCAGGACGCGGGCCAGTGGACCCTGGACGCGGACCGGCCCAACAGCTGGGTGATCGCCGACCCCGGCGTCGAGGGCGTCGACCTCGTCGCGGAGTCCGGCAACGTCTGGTCCAGCGCGACCCTGTGATGCCGAGTCACCCCGGGACCGTGTGACGCCGAGACACCCCGACCGCGACGGCTGTCGCCGATGACCTGGGCTGGCCTACCCTGTTGGCGAGGTCAGGGAAGCCAGGAGGAGGCATCGTGCGCCGGAAGCGCGGGCTGATCAGTGCTGTGGTGGCGGCTGCCGCGCTGCTGCTGGGCGGCTGCGCCGGGGGCGAGGTGTCGGCGGCGGACGTGCAGCAGAGCGTCCGCGACGGCCTGGCCACCCAGGGCATCGAGGTGCAGTCGGTCACCTGCCCCACCGGTGTCGAGGCGACCGTTGGCACCGTGGCGGTGTGCACGGTCGAACTCGTCGACGAGGACGCCTTCGGCCAGCCCGTGGACCGGGTGCGGGTCGTGGTGACCGAGGTCAGCGGCGACGAGCTCCGCTATCGGCTCGAGCCCCTGGCCGTCGGCGTCCCGGACGACCACGGTCTGACCGACGACCACACGACGACGGAGTAGAGGACCATGACCGATCCCGCAGGACGCCCCACCTTCCGCACGGCCGGCTTCCTCAAAGCCGGCTACGCCACGGACGACGTCGACGCCTTCGTGGACCAACTGTTCACCGCGCTGGCGACTGGCGCCCCGGTGCCCGACATCCTCGGGGCGCGCTTCGCGACCCGGCGCGGCGGCTACGACATGGAAGAGGTCGACAACTTCCTGGACGAGGTGACCGTCGGCCTCGGGGGGACGGAGCCGACCGAGGAGGAGCGCGCCCAGGAGCAGCAGCTGCGGGACCAGATCCGGGACCTCAAGGACCGCTACGGCCGCTGACGGGTACCGCGCACTGCGGACGCTGACCGGACCGGGCCCTGCGACCGCTGAGCGGACCGCGAGGGTGACCGTCAGGTCGACACCGCCCCAGACCGCACTACCTGCCGGTGACCTCTGCCAGCCGCTGTCGGAGCCCACTGGCCCGCTGGACCCGACGTCCGACCGCAGCCCGGACCGCGGTCTCGCTGCCGACCACCCGCACGCGGGTCCGCGCCCGGGTCACGGCGGTGTAGAAGAGCTCGCGTGTCAGCAGAGGAGACTCCTCCGGCGGCAGCAGCACGGTGATCTCCTCTGCCTGGCTGCCCTGCGCCTTGTGCACGGTCATGGCATGCATCGTCTCGACGTCGCCCAGGCGGCTGGTCCCGAAGGTCTGGTCACCCTCGCTGCCCCGCACCACCGCGACCCGACCACTGTGTCCGTCCTCCCGACGGATGGCCACGACCACCCCCGTGTCCCCGTTGAACACGCCGGTCGCGTAGTCGTTGGCCGTCACCAGCAGCGGCCGCCCGACATACATCGGGTCGTAGAGCCCGTCGCCGGTCTCCTCGGTGAGCCAGCCCTCGACCGCCCGGTTCCAGGTCCGCACACCCCACGGTCCCTCGCGGTGGGCGCACAACAGCCGGTGTGCGGCCAGCAGGTCGAGGGCTTCCAGGCTCTGGCCCGCCTGGGCCGCGCGGTAGACGCCCAGGGCGTGTCGGGTCAGCAACGGCCGCAAGTATGCCGTGGGGTCGGGATCCTCGACCCAGGTCACCTGGCCGTCGCTCCCGTGGCCGGAGCGCAGGGCGTCCAGGACTGCGTCCGCGTCGCCCACCCGCAGCGCCTCCGCGAGGGTGCCGATCTCTTCGCCGAAGCGGTGCGAGGTGCGCAGCCGGGCCACGGTCACCGGACGCGGGGGAGCGGCACCGGCTCTGGTCCCGGAACCGGCTGGGGTCCCAGAACCTGGCCGGGAGTCCTCGACGGCTTTGACCTCGACGTCCCCGGCCACCAGGTCGGCCAGCACCGCCCCGGCATCGATCGAGACGAGCTGGTTCGGGTCGCCGACCAGGATCAGCCGGGCGGTCGGGCGCAACGCCTCGAGCAACCGAGCCATGTGGGTCAGTGACACCATCGAGGTCTCGTCGATGAGGACGACGTCGTGCGGGAGGTGGTGCTCGCGGTCGTGGCGGAAGCGCGTGGAGGAGCCTGGGCGGTACCCCAGGAGCCGGTGCAGGGTGACCGCGGTGACGTCGCGGAGCGGCTCGATGGCCGCGCGGGCGGCCGGGTCGTCGGTGCGCGCCAGGATGTCCTGCAGTGCCTCGGCGACGGCCTCCTGCATCCGGGCGGCGGCCTTGCCGGTCGGAGCAGCCAGCCCAACCCGCAGCAGCTGGTCGGTGCCGGCCTGCTCGGCGAGCAGCGCGAGCACTCCTGCCACCGTGCTCGTCTTGCCGGTGCCCGGTCCGCCGGTGATGACGCTTGTCCACGAGGCCGTGGCCACCCGCGCGGCCTCGCGCTGTTCCTCCCAACCCTGCGGGAAGACGCGAGCCAGGGCGGTCTCGAGGCGCTCGGTGTCCAGCACCGGTGGTGGCTGCGCCGCCCGGGTCACCAGGTCGTGCACGACCTGGACCTCCTGGTGGTGGTAGCGCTGCAGATAGACCAGTCCGTGCTCGACGACGAGGGCGCCCTGACGGACCAGGGAGCTGTCCAGGAGCTGGCGGGTCCAGTCTGCGGAGTCCGCCCAGGGCAGGTCGGGCGGCTCGTCCAGGGTGCGCAGCGCGGGGTCCAGCTGGGACAGGTCCACGGCCACCGAGCCGGTGCGCACGGCGCGGGTCGCCAGGGCCGCAGCCACCAGCGCGGCGTCGACCGAGGACTCCTCGATCCCGCCTGCCGCCCGCGCGAGGGTGCGGGCGACGTGCAGATCCGCGGACGTCAGCAGGCACGCCGCGTTGAGCTGCCCGAGCACCCCACTGGCCCCGCGCGCGATCCGGCGGTCGTGCTCGTCGGTGGCCTCGAACAGCTCGAGCGGGGCAACGCCGGTCGGGCCGGGTGAGCCACTCGGCCCTGTTGTCGTCTCGGTCATGCCGCTCCCTCCTCGGCACCGTCCAGCAGGTCGGAGACCGCCTCCACCAGCGCGACCGGTGGCTTCCAGGAGAAGACACCACACGGGTTGCCGTCGATCTCGGGAGTCCGCGGCCCACACATCCCGCGCACATAGAGGTAGAGCACCCCGCCGAGGTGCCGTCGCGGGGTGTAGTCCCGGACCCGCCAGCGCAGGAACCGGTGAGCGACCACGGCATACAGCAGGGCCTGCAGCGGGTAGGAGGAGTGGCCCATCGCCTCGACCAGCGCCTCCGGCCGGTAGGACGCGGCAGTCAGTGGCTGCTCCGGGTCACCGAACGGTCCGAGCCAGTTCGTCTTGTAGTCCACCACCAGGTAGCGGCCGCCGGTGCGCAGGACCACGTCGACCGACCCGGTCAGGTAGCCGCGCAGGTCCTGGTCCGCCAGTGCCGGTTGTGCGTCGAGCACCTCGGCCCAGGCGCGGACGGCGTCGCCCGGCGGCAGGTGTTCGCGCAGCAGCGGAGCGAGATCACCCAGCCGTGCGCCGGAGGGACGGGCGCGCACGTCGCCGCCGCCCAGCGGCAGCTCGAAGTCGAGCTCGCACAGCCGGTCCGGTCGCCCGATCTGACGCAGGGTCGCATCGCCTGCGAGCGGCCCGAGCGGACTGTCACAGACGGCGACCAGGGCGTCGGCGAGCTCTTCCGGATCGAGGTCGACGGGCCACCACACGCGTTGTTCGTGGATGTGCTCGAGGAACTCGGCGCGCAGGTCGGGCGCCTGCGGGTCGGCGTGTTCGAGCACGCCGTGGACCAGCGAGCCGAAGGTCGCCCCGACCGGCAGATCCGCCATCGGGCTGGGCACGTCGGTGCCCGGGATGACCGCTGCCAGGCCGGGGAGTGCGGGCTCGACGGCCGCAGCCGGCTGAGGTGTGTCCGGCTCGTCGTCGCGGGGCGCGACCTCGGGCTCGCTGCCGACCCCGCCAGTGAGCTCGTGCCCCTCGGTGTCCCGTGGGGTGGACAGTGAGGTGTAGGACGTGCGCCGCCAGGTCGTGTCGATGGCCCGGTCCAGTGCGCGGATGGACAGGTGGGGCCGGGTGGCGGCGGGCGGGGCCGGTGTCGCGGTGGCGTGGTCGGCCAGCTCGAGCGTGAAGGCCCCCCGGTCGGCCCACTCCTGCAGACGAGCGGAGGCCTCCGCGTCGTTGCGCGGGACCGGGACGCTGTCGGGGACCCGGGGCTCGCCGCCCGGCTCGCGGCCGAACAGCAGTCGGTGCAGGGCGGAGTTGCCGGTGTTGTTGGTGGGTGACCACCACAGCACGACCTGGGACTGGGCGCGGGTGACGGCGACGTAGAGCAGGCGCAGGGCCTCGCCGGCGTCCTCGGCCTTGTGGCGGGCCACGGACTCGGCCCACCCCGGGTTGGCCGGGTCCTCACCGCCCACGTCGCGGCAGCGGAGCCGCTCCTCGCCGTCCTCGTGGAACAGCGGGATGGTCGGTGTCTTGCTGACCCAGCGGTCGAACAGGGCGGGGCAGTAGACGATGGGGTACTGCAGACCCTTGCTGGCGTGGATCGTCACGAGCTGCACGGCGGCGGCGTCGGAGTCCAGGCGCCGGCTGCGTGCCCCGGAGACCAGGGGCGCGTCGTCGGCCATCTGGGCCCGCAACCACTCGATGAGAGTCGCCAGGCCCAGTCGGCCGCCGCCGGAGGACTGTTGGCTGGTCTCGTGCAGCAGCTCGCCGACGTGCTGCAGGTCGGTGAGCTGACGCTCGCCGCCGACCTGTCCCAGCACCCGGGCAGGCAGGCCGCCGATGGTGAGGGACTCCAGCACGGCGGCCGCCCCCTGCTTGGCGTAGACGTCGGCGAGGCGGCGCATCCGGGCGGCGAGCTCGTCGTCCAGGTCGTCACCGCCGTTGTCCAGCTCTGCGGCGGTCAGACCCACCAGGTTGGTCAGGGCGGCGGCCCGGGTGAGCATCGAGCGGTGCGGTGCGGCCATCGCGTCGAGCAGGGCAAGCCACTCCTGAGCCGCTTCGCTGCGCAGTACGCTGGCGCCACCGGCGCTGACCGCGTGAATGCCGACCCGCCGCAGCTCGGCCTGGGCGTTGAGCAGGTCACGGCTGGCGTAGGTCAGGACCGCGACGTCCCGGGCCTGGATCGGCCGGGGCGGCAGCGGCGCGCCGGCGGCATCCTGCGCGCGCTCGTCGAAGGTGGCGCCGGAGGCCAGGAGCGCGGCGATGTCGAGTGCCAGGTCGCGCGACACGTGGGTGCGGGTCGGGCCGATCGTGGTGCTGTTGCGCAGGTGCTCCTTCTTCAGGACCTGCCGCAACCGGACGGCTCCGGGGTGGGGCAGTCCCGCGAGTCGCGAGCCGCTGTGGTGTGCCCTGACCGGCACGACGGTGATCTGCTCGTCGCCGAGGGCGGCCCCGCGCAGGGTCGCCTGGAGCGCGTCGACCACCGGTGCGTCGCTGCGGTAGTTGGTGGGCAGCGTCCGGCGCTCGCCGGCGTGCGCCTCGGCGCGCAGGTAGGTGACGACGTCGCCGCCGCGGAAGGCGTAGATCGCCTGCTTGGGGTCGCCGATCAGCACCATCGTCGCGTGGCCACGGAAGGCCTGGTCCAGGACCTCCCACTGGATCGGGTCGGTGTCCTGGAACTCGTCGACCAGCACGACCCGCCACCGGCTGCGCATCCGCTGCGCGGCCAGGGAGTCGGCATCCTGGAGGGCGCCAGCGAGCTGGGTGAGGAGGTCGTTGTAGTGCATCACCTGCAGCCGGCGCTTGCGCCGGTCGAGCTCGTCGCGCACCCGTTGGGCGAAGACCGCACGCCGCACCGGTGGGGAGGAACGGTCACCGGTGTCCGGGTCGGGCCGCAGCTGGGAGTGGATGTCCTCCACCGCGGCGCGGGCGATGCCGAGGGCCTCCTTGCGGGTGAAGAAGGGCTCCTCACGTGAGCCCACGAAACCGCGCAGGTAGAGGTCGTCCACGACCTCCACCAGCAGGTCGTCGAGGTCCTCGACCAGGTGGGCGGAGGCGTCGGAGGTGCCCGCCACCCCGAGCGAGCGCAGCACCTGGTGGCAGAACTGGTGGGTGGTGGCGATCGTCGCCTCGTCGAAGGAGGTCAGCGCGCGGCGGACCCGACCGAGCCGCAGGCTGCGTTCGACGTCGTCGACGTCCAGCAGCAGGTCGAGCAGGGGGCCGCTCCCCGCGGCTGACTTCCCGGGGTGGTGCAGCGCCCGCTCCAGCTCGACCAGCTGCTCCCGCACCCTGGCGCGCAGCTCCTGGCTGGCGGCCCGTCCGAAGGTGATGATGAGCATCTCGGTGAGCAGGGCGTGGCCCTCGGCGACGTAGCGCGCGACGAGGGCGGCGATGGTCCACGTCTTGCCGGTGCCGGCCGACGCCTCGAGCAGCACCGTCCCGGAGGGCAGCGGGTCGGTGATCGAGAAGTCGCCCACCGTGCGTTCCTGGATCACACCCACTCCCTCCGCTCCACGTCCGTGGCGATCAGCGGCTGCCAGACCCGGAACGCCAGCTGCCCGAACCGGGTGCTGAGTCCCTTGACCCACCGCTCGTCCTCGGCCGGCGTGCCCGCGACGTCGGCCAGCCTCGCCCCGGCCCCAAGGACCCGCACGAAGGCGGGGTTGTCCTGCTCGCCCGTGAAGGAGAAGGCGCCGGTGCTGCTCTTCCACGACTTCTCGGCGTCGAAGAGCGCACTGCGCTCGTCGCCACTTGCGTGGAAGGACTCGGCGAACGCGCAGGCGGTCTGCACGCCGAGCGGCAGGGGTGCGGTCATGCCCCGGTCGTACAGGTCGACGAGCTGCCCCAGCAGCGTGAGCGCGATGTCCTGCGGGACGGGACCGTGGGTGTAGTGGCCGACGCCGGGCTTGCGGCCACGTCTGAGTTGACCGACGACGTGGCTGGTGGCGTCCTCGTGGCCGGCAGCGGCCAGCGCCAGCACCGTGACCCATGAACGCAGCCGCTGCTTGGCCTTGATCGAGGAGTAGGTGCTGGTGACGACGCAGCGAGCCGACGCGTAGAGCCCGGGGACGGTCCCGATGAGACGCCGGCCGTCGGGCAACTCGACGTCGATGTCGATGCTCGAGGCGGGCCCGTCGTGGAGGGCGAGCGAGGCGAGGTGGATGCCCCGGACGTGGCCGGAGATCTCGTCCAGCACCGCGCGGCCGAGCTCGCCGGGCGGCACGCTCCCGCGCCAGAGCTCGTGCTGCCGTGCGCGCTCGGGCGGCGTGCCGTCGAGCACCGCCCGCAGCATCCGGTCCCCGATCTGCCACCTCTCCAGCCCGTCCAGATCGATCGGGATGCCCTCGGAGGGCTCCTCCGGCTCGTCCGGGAGGAGCAGACCGAGGCGCTGGCGCAGGAAGGCCTGGGCCGGTTGGGCCAGGAATCGCTGGAGGTCCTCGAGCGCGAGGTCCCGAGCTGCCAGCGGGGGCAGGGGCTCGGGCAGCAGGGCGGCGGACACGGGCTCGGACGCGGGCTCGGACACCGCAGGGGGCTCCGCGCGCCGCGCCTGGTGCGCCCGGCCGCCGGCGAGCGCGGCGGGGTCGAAGCTGAACGGCTGGTCACCGGGCAGGAGGGCGGGCTCACCGGGGACGGTGGCCCCGAGGTTGCGGGCGTCGTAGGGCTGCAACGGGTGCCGGCGCACGAGCGGGGGCGCACCGGCGGGACGTTGGGCAGTCTCCGCCAGGGTGTCCAGCAGCTCACCCAGCGGCACGGCCGGCGGGCGCTCGGCCCCGCTGTGCTCGTCAGCGCCGGTGTAGGTGATGACCAGCGTCTGCCTGGCGGCCATGACCGCGTCGAGGAGCAGCTGCCGGTCCTCGGCGCGGGTGTCACGCTCGCCGGTCACGGGCGTGCGGGCCAGGGCGTCGTCGCCGTCCGGGGTGGTGGTGCGCGGGAAGATGCCGTCGTCCATCCCGACGAGGGCCACCACCTTGTGCGGCACGGAACGCATCGGCACCATCGTGCAGACCGTCAGCGTGCCGGTGCGGAAGCTGGTGCGGGTGGCCCGGCCCGTGACGTGCTCCTCGAGAAGGGCGCGGACATCGGAGAGCGCCAACTCGGTGGAGCTGGTGCCGCGTCGCGCGGACGCCTCGATCCGGGCCAGCTCGCGCTCCAGCTGGGTCACCTGCCAGGCGTCCGTGGCGGTGGTGGTGGCCAGCCCCAGTACGCCGGCCCGCAGCGTGCGGCTCCAGTCGCCCGCCTGCCGGCAGCCGTGCAGCGCGGTGAGGGTCGAGCCGAGTCGCTCCACCAACTCGGCGAGCCGCCCGGCGAGATCGATGTCGCCACTGTCCAGGTCGTCCAGCGCCACGGTCTGCCCGAGGTGCGTGAGGTCCCTGCCGTCCAGGGCGGCGCCGGTGAGGACCCGGTCCAGCCCGGTGCGCCAGGTGTTCTGCGGGAACCTCCCCAGGTCGTAGGTCGCCCGGTGCTCGGCGTCCAGCCCCCACCGGACCGCCACGTCCTCGACCCACCCGGCGATCCGGTCCAGGCTGTCGTCGTCCAGGCCGAAGCGTCGCCGGACCGGCTCAGAGCGGGCCAGGTCGAGCACCTCGCTCGCCGTCAACCGTCCACCCGCGAGCTCCACCAGGCGGGCGGCCAGCGCGAGCAGGGGGTTCGTATGCCGTGGGGCCCGGTCCGCGAGCATCACCCGCAGCCGGTGGGCCGGGTGCCCGTCGCCGGACTCCTCGCGCACCACCTCGCCCAGCCCGAAGCCGGCGTGGACCAGCGGGGCGTAGGCGTCGATGTCCGGGCACATGACGAGGATGTCGCGCGGCTCGAGGTCGGGGTCGTCCTGCAGCAGGGCGCTGAGCACGTCACGCAGCACCTGCACCTGTCGGCCGCGGCCGTGGCAGGCGTGCACCTGGACGGAGTCGTCGCCCACCGCCAGGACCCGGCCCGCGGCCTCGGCGGCGGTGGGGACGTAGTCACGCGCCACGTCATACTGCAGCCACTGGAGCAGCGACCCAGGTGCCGAGTCACCGGGGGCGGGCCCGGGCGTGCCGGGCGCGGGCAGGAGCGCGCCCAGGCGGGCATCACGCGCACCGGTGGGAGCGAGGGAGCGTTGCAGCTCGCGGGCGTCCCGGCCCAGGGAGGCCAGCAGGGGGTGGTTGACGTGGTCCACGGACGGGTCGTCTGCGCGCAGGACCGGGCCCTCGGCGACGACCCCCGACAGGGCGTCCCAGGCGGCCGGGGAGGCCTGCGGCAGCCAGAGGTGCACGTCGCGGTGCTCGCCGAGCGCGGCGATCACCTCGATCTCGCTGGCCGCGATGCGGGTGTGGCCGAACAGCGAGAGGCGGCCGGGCAGCTCGAGCCCCGCGGGGTCGCCACCGCCGCGCAGCGCCGCCACCACCTGCTGGTGCCGGACGTCGGGCGGCGTGGCGTCGACGAGCTCGAGCACGGCCCGCCACAGGTGGGGCTGCCAGGCCAGGTCGTCGGGCAGAATCGCGCCCAGGCCGTCCCCGGCGCCTCCCGCGCGCCAGTCGGCGATGAGGGCGGGCCGCTGCACGGCATACGAGGAGAAGAGTCCTGCCAGCCTGCGGGCCACGGCATAACGCCGTCCGCGGCGGAGCCCGCGCTCGGTCTCTTCGGCCTCGCCCGCCGCCCCGAGGTGGATGGCCAGGGCGCTGGCCCAGCTCTCCTGGAGGGACTCGTCGATCGCCTGGAGCACGGGCCAGGCCACCTGCTCGGGGTGCCACGGGTCGTCCCGCTCGATGCCCAGCACCAGGGAGACCAGGGAGTGCGGGTTGAGGAAACGCACCCCCGCGCAGACCCCGTCGCCGCGTCCCGCGCCGGCGCCCAGCCGGTGCGACAGGCGCTGGGCCAGCCACCGCTCGACGCCCTTGGCGGGCACCGCGACGACCTCCTGCGCGAACGGGTCCTCCAGCGGCGTCGACAGGAGCTCGGCGAGGCCGTCGGCGAGCACGTCGGTGCTCACCGCGCGGTGCACGAACAAGGTCATGACCCTGACCCTATGAGCCGGGGCTGACAACGTGGCCACTCGGCACGGGACCCGCCGCGGGTCTGTGCGTCACGACGGCCCACCAAGCATCGCTGTGGACAACGGCCCCGTCGGAGGTTGCCGTCCGAGACACTTCGAGGGACATTCCGTCGACGACCGTGTCCGGAGTGGTGAATCGTGGCTACGCTAGGTCGAATGCACAGCGCCATCAGCAGGCAGTCGCTCGAGCGGCTCGTCGCAGCAGGCCGCGTGTCACCCGGACGCCGTCACGGGCGAAGGCCGCCGCCCGTCGAGGTCGCCGGGAGCGTGAGCGACCTCGTGGCGGAGCAGAGGCGGTGATCGACTACGTCGACACCTCCGCTCGGGGAGCTCGACGAGGACGTGGGGGTGACGGTCAGAGTGCTCGGACCAGCAGCTCGTCCTGCTCCACCTCGTGGTGGACGGTGCCGTCGGCGTCGACCCAGTCGTACTCACTGGTGTCCACCGCCCCGGTCCGCCGGTAGCCCAGCCGCTCGTAGAGCCGCGCCGCGCCGTCGTTCTCGAGCCCGACGCCCACGGCCACCTGGCGTCGACCACGCGCGAGGCACAGCTCCTCCGCGGCCGCGATGATCGCCGTGCCCACGCCGCGACCGCGGTGCTCCTCGCGCACCTGCAGGTGGTTGACCTCCACCGCCTCCGGATAGGCGTCGCGAGCCGCGGCCCCCACCGGCCCTCCCCACTGGACCTTCGCCGACCCGAGCGGCTCGTCGCCGGACCACGCGACGAGGAAGGTCGCCGCGGCATGCTCCTGGGCACGCAGGTGAGCGGCGTGGACGTCACCGGGCACCGGCCAGCGCTCCTCCAGGTGCGGCAGATCCGCCGACGTCACCTGCCGGACCGTGACGCCAGCCATCTCAGCGGACCCGCACCACGGTGCCACCGGTGACTGACACCAGCTGGTCGAAGGTCAGCTCGACGACCGTGTCCGGGGTGCCGCCGGCCGCCCAGATCGTGTCGTGCGCCCGCAGGTCCTCGTCGACCAGCGCCCGCAGCCGGCTCGGGTGGCCGGTCGGCGCGACTCCACCGATCGCCTGGCCGGTCGCCGCCCGCACGTCCGGGGCCTTGGCCATCGTCACCTCCGACACCCCGGCCGCCTCGGCGACGACGGCCGGGTCGATGCGCGCGGCGCCGCTGGACATCACCAGCAGCGGCTCGCCGTCAGCCAGCAGCACCAGGCTGTTGGCGATCGCGGCGACCTCACAACCCAGCTGGTCGGCGGCCAGCGCGGCGGTGCGGGCGTGCACGTCGAGCACGACGATCGGGGAGTCGACACCGGCCTCCAGCAGCGCGGCGCGGACCTCTTCGTTGCGGGGGTGCATGCCGAGAGTATGCCGTCACGCACCTCCGCGGGTGGCCTGCGGGTGCCCACTTGTCCTGCCTTCCGGCAGCGTTGCGGCGTGTCGACGAGATGGCACGCCCAGGCACGTCGGTGGCAGAAGCGCTACCGTCATGTGTCATGGACGTGATCCCGCAGAAGGTTCTCCGTAACCAGGTGGGAGAGGTGCTGCGGCGGGTCGAGGCAGGGGAGTCTTTCACCGTGACCGTCGCGGGTCGACCAGTGGCAGGGTTGTCCCCGGCCCACCGCCGTCAGTGGGTGACTGGGTCCGCCCTGGCCCGTGTGTGGAACGGGCCTGCCCCGCGGGCCGTGGAGGCCGATGTGGCTGCCCTGGACGCCGCAGTCATCGACCCGTTTGCGTGATGCGGACTCGACGTCCGTCGAGCAGCAAGTTGCGTCCCGCCTGACTCGGAGCGCCGGGACCGACCGTCTGAGACGGCGCAGAGCACGGGCCTGCCGGGGACGTGACACTGGTGCGCCGCGTGCACCAACGGCAACTTTGGTGCAGCGTGTGCACCAGCGGCAACCCTGGTGCAGCGTCTGCACCAGCGGCAACCCTGGTGCAGCGTGTGCACCACCAGCGACTCTGGTGCATACGGTGCACCGATGTCACGTCCCCGGAGAGCGCCCTTTGACCAGCGCGAGGCCGTGGCCGAGGACCGGGTCAGTGCCGGCCAGCATCACAGCAGCTGAGCCAGGAGCAATGCGGCGCGAGCGGCGCCATCGGTCTCCACGGCCAGCCCGCGCGTCTCACGCCGCAGCTCCTTGGCCATCGCCTCGGCGAGGTGGTCGGGGTCGGAGGCGTCGGCATACTCCACGCAGGTCCCGGCGCCGTAGCGCTCGAGGCGGTGCCGGACGTGGACGTTCTGCTCGAAGTGGTGCTGCAGGGGGACATACAGGAAGGGCCGGTCCGCGGCCGCCAGCTCCATGCAGGTGGTGAGCCCGCCCTGCACCACGGCCAGGTCGCACGCCGCGAGCTCACGGTAGAGGTCGGGCAGGTAGCCGCGGTAGGTCACGCCCCGCCGCCGCGGCAGGCTGGCAGGGTCGAGCCGAGGACCGGTCACCACGAGGAAGTGCAGGTCGGGGACCAGACGGCGGGCGGCCGGGACGGCGTCCAGGACCCGCCGCAGCAGCGACCCGCCGACACCCGACCCGCCGACGGTGACCACACAGAGCAGGTCGTCCTCACCCACGCGCAGGCGTCGCCTGGTCGCGGCCCGCTCGGCCTCGGTCGGCGGCACGAACCCGGTGACGTAGCCGGCGAAGTCGAAGTTCTCCTTGGTCCACGCGCGGATGCCCGGCAGCCCCGGCCCGAACGGCAGGTCCACGACGTCCTCCGCCGAGCCGACGAAGACCGACGCGTCCCGCACCCGCCTATAGCGCGCCCGCTGCTCGATCATCTCGGCGTTGTAGTCCGTCGTCAGCGCCTCCTCTTCCGCGCCACCGTCGGGCATCGGCACCCACCCCACGAAGTCCGTCATCCAGGCGAAGCTGAACCGCTTGAGCTCGGGGTTCTCGTGCAGGAAGTAGTCCACGTCCCACGCCTCGTCGCCCACCACCAGGTCGTAGCTGCCCTCCTCCACGACGTCCGCGAAGACCATGAAGTTGTTGACCATGATCTCGTCCATCCGCCGGATCGCCTGGAACGCGTGCAGGTCGTGCTCGCCGGACTCCTCCTCGATGTGCGAGGACTCGTTGGCCAGCCATGCGCACGCCGGGTGCACCCGCTCGCCGGCGTCCCGCAGCACACGGGTCACTGGTTCCTGGGTGAGCCAGCCGATCTCCAGGTCAGGATGGTGCCGCCGCAGCTCGCCGGCCACGGCCAGGTCGCGGCGGCAGTGCCCCAGACCGATCGGGGAGGACAGGTAGAGCGCTCGGCGCGGTCTGCTGCGGGCCCGCACCCAGGTGCGCGTCGTGCCTGTGCTGGACGTGCCGGTGCTGGAGGTGTCCGTGCTGGACGTGCCGGTGCTGGAGGTGCCCGTGCTGGACGTGCCTGTGCTGGAGGTGTCCGTGCTCAGCACGAACTCCTTGAGCAGCCGGTTGATCATGACCGGGTCCCGCACGTGCGGCGCGTGCCCGCTGCCCTCGGCGACCACCAGTCGCCCGCCGGTCCACGCGGCCAGGCGCTCGCCGTTGCGCCACGGCCGGATCCGGTCCACCCGGCCCTCGACCACCAGGGTCGGGCACTGCACCCGGCGACACAGCTCCTCCATCACGGCTGCGCCGCCGTCACGCTGGAGGGCCAGGATGGTGTCCACCATCCGCAGCGGGTCGGCGCCGTCGGCCCACCGGATCGCGTCCTCGAGCGGCTTCGTCGAGTGCGGCTCGGGGAACATCCGGTCGAAGAAGAATCGGACGAAGTCGTGCCAGCCTCCCTCCGTCCAGTGGTGCAGGTTGTACTTCTCCCATCCCTGCGGGTCCGGGTGACGTGCGTCGAAGGGGTCGGCGCGGACCTCGTCCCTGATCCCGCCGCCGGACGAGGCCAGCAGGACCAGGCCGCTCACCCGCTCGGGCTGCTCGGCGGCGAGCCGGGCGGCCCACGGGCCACCCATGGAGAACCCCACGAGGACGGCCTGCGTGACCTCCACCTCGTCCATCACCGCCAGCACGTCGGCGGCCATCTCCGTGGCGAGATAGGCGTCCGGCCCACGCGGCTGGTCACCGTTGGGACTGCCCCGTCCCTCAATCGTCACGACCCGGAAGTCGCGGGCCAGGGTGGGCACCTGGTGCTTCCAGATCCGGGACGGGACGATCGACCAGGTCGGCAGCAGCACGACGGTCGGCGTGCGGGACTCGCCGTGCACGGCATACGGGATCCGGACGCCGTCCCGCACCGCGGTCCCGGTGCGGTCCGGCGGCCAGGGAGGACTCGGGTCGCTCCGGCCCATCTGCCCAGTATGCGCCCGGTCCGGGACGGTGAGGAGGGTCAACGGCGGATCTCCATGACCCGGTTGAACGGGGTCTGGGCGACCGTGCCGAACCGGGTGAAGCCGGCGGCTGTCGCGACGTCGCGGATCCTGGCCGGTCCGGCCTGGGTGCCGAGGGCCAGCCCGACGTCCTGGGAGAGCGAGGCGGGGGTGCACAGCAGGGTCGAGAAGCCGTAGTAGGCCCGGCCGACCGGGTTGAGGTTGTCCTCGACGTGCTCACCGGCCATCGGCTCGACCACCATCCAGGTCCCGTCCGGCTGCAGCGCCTGGTGCACCTGCTCGGCGGCACCCACGGGGTCACCCATGTCGTGGAGACAGTCAAACATGGTGATCAGGTCGAAGTCCCCGCTGGGGAGCGACTGGGCGGTGGCGACCGCGAACCGCACCCGGTCCGCGACCCCCGCGTCCTGGGCCCGCTGCCGGGCGATGGCGATCGACTCCGGGTGGTAGTCGTAGCCGATGAACCGGGACTGCGGGAATGCGTGCGCCATCAGCACGGTGGACGACCCGTGGCCGCAGCCGATGTCGGCGACATGTGCCCCGGCCCGGAGCTTGTCGACGACCCCGTCGAGGGCCGGGAGCCACTCCTGGACCAGGTGGGCGTGATAGCTCGGGCGGAAGAAGCGCTCGCAGCCGAGGTGCACGTCGGTGACGTGCTCGTGCCAGCCGAAGCCGGCGCCGTTGCGGGCCGCGGCGAGTATGTGGTCCATGTCGTGCACGGTGCCCAGCGCGATCTGAAAGAGGCCGGGCAGGAACGCTGGGCTGTCCTCCACGGTGAGCGCCACGGCCTGCTCCGCCGGGAGCGTGTAGCGCCCCGCCCCCGGGTCGTAGGTCACGAAGTTGCCCGCCGCCTGGGCGTTGAGCCACTCCCGGGCGTAGGGCTCGGCCGTCCCCGTCCGCTGCGCCAGCTCGCCCGGCGTGCTCGCGCCGTGCGCGGCCAGGTCACGGTAGTAGCCGAGCTTGTCGCCCAGCACGACGAGTGCCGCGTTGAGTGTCGCGCCCACCTCGTCCACGGCGCGGAAGACGAACGCCATGAGGGCGTCCATGTCGATCTCCGGCGCTGCTTCGGCCGAAGTGGAGGGTGCCGTGGTCGTGGTTGCCGTGGTGGTGGTTGGCGTGGTGGAGGTGACCGTGGTCGTGGTTGGCGTGGTGGGACTGGTGTCGGTGCTCATCGGTGAGCCTCCTTCGGGGTCGGTATGCCGCAAGGCTGCGTCCCGCGGACCCCTCACCGCGTCCGGTGCCCCACCTAGTCCGCACCCATTCTTGGGGAGGTTGTGTACGCCCTTCTCCCATTTCTTGGGGAGGTTTTGTAGGCCCTCCACGCATTCTTGGGGAGGTTTTGCACGCCGCACGCCCTCGCCGGCATGTGGGGAGGTTTGCACGCTCCTAGACTTGGTGGGTGCTGCTGGGCCGGGCCGAGGAGCAGGAGACGATCGCCCGCCTCCTGGCTTCGGCGCGCCTCGGTCGGGGCGGCGCCCTCGCGCTCATCGGGGAGGCCGGTGTCGGCAAGACCGCGCTGCTCGCCGAGGCGGTGTCCGATATCGAGGGCCAGGTCCGCGTGCTGCGGGCGACCGGGACGGAGATCGAGCAGGACCTGCCGTTCGCGGCGCTGCACGCGGTGCTGCGACCGGCACTGCACCTGCTCGACGACCTTCCCGGACCACAGGCGGACGCACTGGGTGGGGCCCTCAGTCTGCGCCGGGAAGGACCCGGCGACCGGTTCGCGACCGGTGCGGCGACCCTCAGCCTGCTGAGCCGACTGGCGGAGGAGAGACCGGTCGTCGTGGTGCTCGACGACGTCCAGTGGGCGGACCAACCGTCGGTCGAGGCCCTCACCTTCGCGGCCCGGCGCGTGCACGAGGACCAGGTCGCGATCCTCTTCGGCGCCCGGAGCGCGGAGGTGCCCGAGGCACTGTCTAGCGTCCCGTTGCTGGAGGTCCGGGGCCTGGACCCGGCATCCACCGCGGAGTTGCTCCGACAGTCGCATCCCGGTGTGGTTGACGCCGACAGCCTGGAGCGTGTGCACCGCGCGACAGGGGGCAATCCGCTGGCCCTGCTCGAGCTGGGCACCGAACCTGCCCTGGCGCTCCTGGACCCTGCCACCGGTGGCGAGGCGGGGCTGCTCCAGCTGTTGCCGGACCGGCTGCACAGCGCCTTCGCGCGACGACTCGACCTGCTGACGACCGGCGAGCGGGCCATGGCGCTAGTCGTGGTGGTCGCGGGGGGCGACCTCCGGCTGACCCGCGCGGTCCATCGTCGGCTTGACCTGGAAGGCCCCAACCTGGATGGCGTCGATCTCGACGGTGCAGACCTGGACCGCCTGATCGCGACCGGCCTGGTCACCGCGGAGGAGGGCCGCCTCACCTTCCGCCACCCCCTCCTGCGATCGGTCGTCTACCGGACGGCGCCCGAGGACCTGCGACGTGCCGCGCACTTGGCGGTGGCCGAGGAGCTCGACGGACACGAGCAGCAGGACCTTCGGGTGTGGCACCGGGCGGCGGCCGCCACGCAACTGGATGAGCATCTCGCGGCGGAGCTGGAGGAGGTGGGCGCGAGGGCTGCGGCCCGGTCGGCGCTCACGGTCGCCGCCACCGCGTTCCAGCGAGCGGCCCGCTGGAGCCCGGACGCCGGCGCCGCCCGCTCCCGGCTGGTCGCCGCGGCGGAGGCGGCATGGGACGGCGGCCAGCGCGAGGCTGCGCTGCGGCTGCTGGCGGAGGCAGAGCCAGTAGGTCTGGCCGCCCAGCCCGAGCGCGCCCTGCCACAGTGCACCGTGCCCGAGCGCGCCGTGCCCGAGCGCACGATGCTCGCCGGGGTCCAGTTGCGGGCACGGATCGCGGTCCGCTCCGGATCAATCCGCGAGGGTCTGTCGCTGCTGGAGGAGGCAGCCGGTCTGGCCGACCCCGACCAGGAGGTGCGCCTGCTCGCGGAGGCCTGCCATGCCTGTCTCTACCTGGCGGACACTGCAGCGCTGCGCCGGGTCAGCGACCGGCTGTCCGATCGGTTGGCGGCACCGACGACCGACCAGCAGCCGGACTGGCCGACGGACCCCTATTCGGAACGGCCGACGGAGCGACGGACCGGGGTCGAGTCGCCCGCGACGCGGGGGATCGGACTGGCGGCCAGCGGAGTGGCCCGCGTGCTCCTGGGCCAGGACGGGACGGCCCTGCTCCGTGAGGCGGTGCCGCTGCTGATGGAGCACGTCGACCCCGTCACGGATCACTCGGGGTTGCCGTGGCTCGCGCTGCCGCCCCTCTTTCTGCGCGACGCGCAGGCCGGGGCCGGCCTGCGAGAGGTGATCGACCGGGTCCGAGCGCGGGTGGGCGTCGGTGCCCTGCCCAACCTGCTGTTCCACGTCGCCCGTGACCAGGCGACCTCCAACGCCTGGGATCGGGCGGGCGCCAACTATGACGAAGCGGCGAGTCTGGCCGCGGAGACCGGTCAGAGCACGGAGCTCGCGGCCTCACTCGCCGGGCTGGCTGCGCTGGAGTCTCGTCAGGGCCGCAGTGTGGCCTGTCGCGAGCATGCGGCCGAGGCCCTGGCCCGGTGCCGGGAGCGGTCGATCCACTTCGGCGAGATCTGGGCCGAGCTGGCGCTGGCGGACCTCGTGCTGTCCGAAGGTCAGGGGGCCGAGGCTGTGTCGCGCTACCGGGCGCTGACGGCACACTTGGACGCCCTGGGGCTGCGGGATCCCGACCTGCACCCCGGGCCTGACCTGGCCGACGCACTGCTGCGCACCGGCGAGCCGCGGGAGGCGGACGAGGTGGCCCATGCCTTCGCCGAGCTCGCGAGGGTCGTGGGCCGACCCTGGTCCATGGCCCGGGCCGAGCGTGCCCTTGGCCTCATCGCACCCGACGAGGAGTGCGACAGCCACTTCCAGGCCGCGCTCGAGCACCACGACCGCACCCGTGACGTCTTCGAGACGGCACGCACCCACCTGGCACACGGCATACGACTGCGACGAAGCGGCCAGCGGGTGGCGGCTCGGGTGGCGCTGCGCGCGGCACTGGGCATCTTCGACGGTCTCGGCGCGCACATCTGGTCGGACACCAGCCGGGCCGAACTGACGGCGACCGGTGAGCGGGTGCCACCGCGGGAGCTGGCCGGCCCGGGCGCACTCACCCCGCAGGAGCTCCAGGTGTGCCTGCTGCTCGCAGAGGGCCGAACCACCCGCGAGGCCGCCGCCGCACTGTTCCTCAGCCCCAAGACGGTCGAGTACCACCTGCGCAAGGCCTACACCAAGCTCGACATCCACTCGCGTGAGGAGTTGTCCGCCGCGATGCACGGCGTCGCGTGAGTCGACCGACCTGACGTCCCCGGTCTCGACCGAGCGTCTGGAATATCAGAAGTGATACGTTCAATCGTGAGCCCTGCAGCGATGCCGGGCGACTGATGGTGGTGCTCACGGCACGGATGTGACCAAAGAGTGGTCGATCCCACCTGGACCAGGTCCTGCACTCCGCCGCCGAACTCCAGCGGCTGGTCCCTGACGCCGTCCTGGTCGGCGACACCGGAGCGGCGCTGCACGCCGGCCACCGCCTGTCGTACGACCATGATCATGTCCTGCCAGACCTTGTTGAGCGGTATGCCGAGGTCCTCGAGGCGGTCGAGGCGTCGCAGGGGTGGGTGACCAGCGTGCGGGCGAGTTCGCCCCCGCTGACTCTGCTGGGCTTCCTGGACGGCATTCAGGCAGGACTTCGGCAGCTGCGCCGCACTCGGCCGCTGGAGGTGGAGCAGCACGCGCTCCCAGGCGGGAAGTCCGTGCGCGTGCCCACGCTCCCGGAGATGCTTCGGGTCAAGGCGTATCTGGTCGTGCAGCGTAACGCGACCCGCGACTATCTCGACTCGGCCGCGTTAGCCCACCGGCTGGGCGGTGAGTCGGCGGTCGAGGTGCTTTTCGGCATCGATCGGTACTACGCAGACCGCAGCGACACGGAGGGTTCGGTGCTGACCGCACTCGTCCACCGACTGTCAGAACCCCTGCCGAGGGATCCGCGAGTGACCACGCAACTCTCGGCATACCGAGGGCTTGAGAAGCGGTGGCACGACTGGGCAGTCGTGGTTGCGGCCTGCCACGACCTGGCCGATGGACTGCTGCGTCGGGTGGAGGAGGGTGTATGACGATCGCCTCTCGCAACGTGGTGGTCCCGCCCGGGACCCCGGTGGCCGCCTGGCCGTATGAGGCGCTGGTCTCAGTGATCGAGCGGGGCCTGGTCGCCGACTGGGCCGTCCTGACCCGTGAGATCCGGGTCGATCCGTGGGGGCCGGTGGCGCGACAGGTGGAGGAGTATCTCTCCTACGAGCGACCCGCTGGCGTCGGCGCCCTCCTCGAGCGGGTGATCGACTCCGCGCGGACGGCGGCTGCGGCCTCGGAGCGGGCGGAGGTCGCCCGCGAGGTCGACGACCTCATCGCGCGCTCCGGGTTGACCACGGCGGTGTTCGCCGAACGGATCGGCACGTCGGCCTCGCGGCTATCGACCTATCGCACCGGCCGCGTCACCCCTTCAGCTGCCCTGTTGGTCCGGATGCGGCGGGTCGCCGATCAGGTCGGGTCGTCTCGCCTGACGTGACGGCACGGGGTCGACGGGGCCGGTGACCGCGAGGCGACCCCAGGCCGACAGTGCGCGGCAGCGCGGACCGGACTCACGGCATACTGTCGGAGGGTGGGAACGGACGAGGTGCGACAGACGTGGCAGCAGGGCGGTCAGGGGTGGGTGGCGAACCAGCGGATCTTCGACGCGGCCTTCGCCCCGCTCACTGCGGCCCTGATCGAGCGGACCGGCTGGGCTGGCGGTGAGCGCGTGCTCGACGTCGGTTGCGGCGCAGGGACACTGCTCGAGGAGGGGGTCCGCGCAGGCGTTGAGATGGTGGGCGTGGACGTGTCGACGGCGATGGTCGAGGCCGCTCGCGAGCGCGTGCCGGCCGCCCGGCTCGTGGAGGCTGACGCGCAGACGACCGACCTGCTCGCGGCGGCTCCGGGGACGCCGTTCGACCGGGTGGTGTCGCGGTTCGGGGTGATGTTCTTCAGCGACCCGGTGGCGGCCTTCGCCAACCTGCGGCGGGCGAGTCGTCCGGGTGCCACCCTGACCTTCGTGTGCTGGCGCTCGCGTGAGGCGAACCCGGTGTTCAGCCAGGGCTCGGAGATCCTGGCGGCGGCGCTGCCGGAGCCGCCGCCGAGCACTCCGCCGGGCGCGCCCGGCCCGACGGCGTTCGCCGACCCGGACCGCCTGCGCACGATCCTCGACGGGGCGGGCTGGGGTGAGGCGGAGGTCGAGCCGTTCGACTTCTCGTGTGACTACGGCGTGGACGGCAGCGACGGCGTGGAGGAGCGTCTCGCGGTCATCCTGAGCTCGAACGGCCGCGTCGCGTGGGAGCAGCTCCAGGCGACGGTTGGGGAGGAACGCCAGGCGGAGCTCCTGGACGAGGTGCGCGCTGACCTGCGGAGTCGTCGGGTGGACGGAGTCGTGCGCATCCCCGCGGCCACGTGGCTCGTCGCTGCTAGGAACCCGGCCGCCGATGGGTGACGTGGCATGACCCCGCACGGTGACGTGTGGCCGGCGCAAGCTGTCGACGCACCCTTCGCCTACCTGACGACTATCGGTCGGGCCTCTGGTCGCCCGCATCGCATCGAGATCTGGTTCGCCCTGGACAGCGGCCGGGTCCTGCTCATGTCCGGTGGGCGGGACCGGTCGGACTGGGTCAAGAACCTGATCGCCGATCCGCGGGTGGCGATTGAGATCGCGGGCGTTCGGCGCTCGGGCATCGCTGCGGTCGCGCCGCCGGAGTCGACTGACGATGCGCTCGCGCGCCGGCTGCTGGTGATGAAGTACCAGCGGCGCGACGAACTTCTGGACTGGGGCCGGCGCTCTCTGCCGGTCGTGGTCGAGGTCGACTGAGGCCCCGGTCGCGCCCCCAACGCGCGTAGATCGCTTTGGTCCGACCGCCGGCCGCGCACGCCTCGCGTGGGTCGCGCGCCTCGGCCCCAAACCGCTCGCGGGTGGCGTCGCAGTCGTCCGCGTGTCCGCGGACATCCTGTGCGCATGACTCCTCCTGGCTCGACCCGTCAACCCGCGGTTATCCACGGGTCGGCCCACTTCGCGGTCGGGCGTGCCCGTCCACCTTCCAATTGACCGGGGCACGTGCACGGGATCTACCCGTGGTCTGGCGACTTCGTGGGTAGAAACCGGGCACGTGCCCATGCCAGCCGCCAACGAAGGGTCGGTGGGCGGGGGAGCGCCCGGGATGACGGCGGGGCGGGGGGCCTATGTCAGTGCAGTCGGCCCGAAGAACGCTTGGGCGCTCGAAGACGGTGGAAGGTGCGGCCGAGAGGCGCTGGCGGGGGCTCGTGTCAGACCGGCGCCACCATGGTGATGCGGTCCAGCCGGAAGTGGCGTTCGTCCTGGCGCAGGTGGCAGTAGGCAGTCAGGAAGCCCGCAGAGATCTCCAGCTCGGAGATCAGTCGCTCGGTCACGTTGCCGCTCTCGTTGCGGTAGTGGATGAGGACGTCGTCGCCGGCGCGGACCGCGGCGGCAAGGTGACGCTGCTCATCGGGCCGCAGCTGGGGCGCGAGAGATTCAACGATGGTCAGCACCTCGGCATCCACGCCACCGTCGGGCGGAGCAGCTCCCGAGCGCAGCCGCGCGATCAGTTCGGCCGGATCTTCCTCGGTCCGCGTCGCTGCGGGGCGCCCGCCGGGGGCCATGCCCAGGCGCTGGAACTCGAGCGTCATCAGCCTGTTGAAGTCCTCGTCGCTCAGCGCGTCCAGAACGTCGGCCTCGGCTGCCGCGTCTACGCCAGCCTGGCTCAGCGCGTCCAGGGCGTCGGCCTCGGCCGTGCCGTCACCCCACGCCTCGCGCCCCGCCGACCCGGCGCCAGCCCACGCCCCGGCCACGTCCCCATGGCGCTCACCAGCCGGCCCCTGGGACCGCAGCCGGACGGTGCGGGTGCCGTCCACGTGCTCCTCGACCGGGAAGTGGCCGGCCTTGCGCAGGGCCGCGAGCGTCGTCGGCACGTCGGCCGTGCCCACGAGCACGGTCGGCGCGACCAGCGCCAGGCCGAGCGGCCGCAGGACCCTGGTCGCCGCCAGCTCGGCCAGGAGAGCCTCGTCCTCCGACACCACGACGCAGGCTGCCGGACGGACACCGAGTATGCCGTGGCGCCGGTCGACGTCCCGCAGCAGGTAGTCGAGGGTCTGGGGGAGTGCCTTGCCGGCGACCGCACGGAGATCAGCCAGCAGGTCCTCGACCCGGTAGCCCTGGTCGAGCGCCTCCCGCACGGAGGTCTCGCTGATGCGCCAGGTGGCGCCGACACCGTGGGACTCGCGCACCGCGATGGTGTCGAGCAGGTCGACGACTGCTGCGGGTGGGGTGCTCGGCGCGACGACGGTCAGGTCGGAGCCGAACAGCACCTCCCCGCTCTCCTGCGGGAGCAGCTCGCGCAGCCTCTCGACCACGGGCTCCCGCTCGCCGGTGAGGAGCGCGCGCCCGAGCAGGGTGAGTCGGCCGCTGCAGATCACCCCCAGGCGCGCGGCCTCGTCCCAGGCGAACCGCAGGGCACGCTGGGGGATGTGGTCCAGCGGTCGGGCCCATACCAACAGCTCGATGAGTGGCCCGATGCCGGTCACCGCCCCGTCCAGGGTCTCCAGCTGGGTCGCCAGCTGCGGTCCAGGCGGACCGGTCCGTGCGGTCAGCTCGCTCATTGCCGGCAACGCCTTGTCCTCGTCATCGCGGTCGAGGGTGGGCGGGAGGCTCAGCGGCCACCAGGCAAGCAGCAGGTCGGCGGCGCGCTCAGCAGGGGGCTGCCGGCGCCTTGCTCGAACTCTCCGGTGGCGCTGATGGGCCTGTCGCGGGGGAAGAACTCGCAGAGCGCCCCCAGCTCCAGCCCCAGACGCACCTCGGCGACGTCCACGCCGACGGTCTTGGCCACGCGGTTGAGCTCCCGGGTGCCCACGCCGCCCGACTTGAGCTCCTGGACAGGGGTGCGCACGGTGCTCTCCAGCACCGCGAGCATCGCGGCCACCGTGGCCGTCACCGCCGAGGCGGAGTCGTGCTCGATCTGCACGTCTGACACCTCGGTCGTGGGCACCGACGGCTGCAGGGGATGGAAGGGCGCGACATAGCTCGGCGGGACCAACGCCAGCATCACCTCGGACGGGAAAAGGACCGGGGCGTAGCTGTACGAGTAGTAACCCTCACCCAGGGCAAGGCCGTTCTGCACCGCCCACTGCCGCATCGCGGTCACCTGCTGGTAGCGCTCGCGATAGGAGGGCTTCCAGTACTCGATGTCCTCGTCCACCACCTCGACACCGGCCATCGAGGCCCTGCCCACCTCGGCCGCGTGCGCGGCCAACATCGTCGCAACCTGCTCCGGCGCCCGGGCGACGGCCTGTCGGATCCGGGACTCATCGGCATACAGATCCTCGATGCCATCCAGCAACTCACCCTTGCGTGGTGGGGGCGCGACTCCCAGTCCGGAGTAGAGCGTCTTGAGCCGGTCGACGGTGAGCCCGTCGACGAGCGCCCGCGCCGGCGCACCCATCTGCAGCGGGTCGACCAGCACCCGGTGGATGCCGGGGTTGACGGCATAGACCTCGTCGAACTGCCAGGCCAGGCCCAGGCTCTCCAGGACGTCGAGCCAGTCCAGCGCCAGATGGGCGTGCTCCTCCGTCTCCCGACCACCGTCGTCGAGCAGGTCGATGATCCTAATGGTGCTGGCTCCGCCGCCGAGGGCGGTGACCACCTCGAGCACCTCGACGGCGGGCTGCGGCAGGTGCAGCACCACGTTTGTGACCGACATCGAGTGCTCGATCCGTGCCGCCAGGTCGTCCAGGTCCCTGAGGGCTGCACCCCGCCGTATGTCGGGGCGAGCCTCGAGGAGCACCTGCAACTCGTCGTCGTCGAGGGTCTCGAGCCAGGCGCGCGTGGAACGGTCTGCGGGCATGCGCCAAGTGTCGTTGGCCGACCGCTTGTTGTCCAAGAGGGCCGGGATCGCGCCTGTGGACAGCCGTGCCGCCGGGTGCCAACTGTTGGCAGAGTGGCCGCGCGGTCGGCTTGGGAAGGGTGTTTCTTGAACTTTGCTGTTTCGCGATCTGGGAAACTCACTGTTTCAAGAAACAACGCTGGTCAACGAAGGGTCGGGCAGTGGCCGTCGAAGAAGGCGGTCGGGGTGGATTGGGGCAGGTGGCCTACATCCCGGCCAGCAGCACCGCCGGGTGCTCCACGCAGTCGGCCACGTAGCGCAGGAAGCCGCCCGCTGTGCCGCCGTCGCACACCCTGTGGTCGAAGGTGAACGACAGCTGCGTCACCTTGCGCAGCGCCAGCTGGCCCTCGTGCGCCCACGGCTTGTCGATGATCCGGCCCACGCCGAGCATCGCCGCCTCGGGGTGGTTGATGATCGGCGTCGAGCCGTCCACCCCGAACACGCCGTAGTTGTTCAGCGTGAACGTCCCACCCGTCAGCTGCGCGGGCGTCAGCCGGCCCTCGCGCGCGCCGTCGGTCAGGTCGCGCAGCGCAGCAGCCAGCTCGGCGGTCGTCATCGCGTGCGCGTCGTGCACCACCGGCACCACCAGCCCGCGCGGTGACTGCGCCGCGAAGCCCAGGTGGATCGCCCCGCGCTGCACGATCTCCTCGCCCTCGACGGAGGAGTTGAGCTCGGGGAACTGCCGCAGGCCGGCCACCGTGATCCGCGCCAGCAGAGCCAGTATGCCGATCGCCTCCGACGGCCGTGCCCGCTTCAGGGCGTCCTTGGTCGCCAGGAGCTCGGTGGCGTCCACGTCGACCCAGGTGGTGGCGTCCGGGATGGTGCGCCGGGAGGTGGACAGCTTCTCCGCGATGGCCTTGCGGATGCCGGTGATCGGGATGCGCACGTCGGCGGGTGTGGAGATGGGTGAAGCGGCGGCAGGTGCGGAGGTGGGTGAAGCGGCGGCAGGTGTGGCGGCGGGCGTGGAGGCGGAGGCCGCGGACTCGACGTGGCCAGCCGTGAGGGCTCCGCCGCCGGCCAGGGCGGCCTCGACGTCGGCACGGCGGATCACGCCCCCGTTGCCGGTCGGGGTGATCGTGGCGAGGTCCACGCCGGCGTCAGCGGCCAGCTTGCGCACGAGCGGTGAGATGACACGGACGGCCTGCGCAGCGGTGGCCTGCGGGATGGGAGCAGGCTGGGACTCCGCGGAGGCGGCCCGCCGGCGGCGTGAGCGGCGCGGTGCCTCGGAGGCGCCATACCCCACGAGGGGCCGCTCCGGTGAGCCGGAGGATTCGCTCGAGGCACCGGAGGAAGCCGACACACCTGGTGCGACCGCGCCGGCCATCTCCTCGGTGCGGTACGCCTCAGCGTCGGCCAGCGCGGCGACCGTGATCAGCGGCTCGCCCACGGTGAGCTCCGAGCCGGCGGAGGTGTGCAGGGTGGTGACCACACCGGCATACGGGCAGGGGACCTCGACGGCGGCCTTGGCGGTCTCGACCGTGACGACCTCCTGGTCGACGGTGACCGTGTCGCCCTCGGCGACGTGCCACTCGACGACGGTCGCCTCGGTGAGACCCTCGCCCAGGTCGGGCAGCCGGAAGACCTGCGTCACCGGGAGACCTCCAGGCGCGCGACGTCGGGCTGGTCGTCCCACTGCAGGCGCGCGATGGTGTCCAGGATGCGGTCGACCCCGGGCAGGTGGGTGTGCTCGAGGATCGGCGGGGGATAGGGGATGTCCAGGCCCGACACGCGCAGCACGGGCGCGGCCAGGGAGTGGAAGCAGCGCTCGGAGACCCGGGCCGCGATCTCCCCGCCGACGCCACCGAAGCCCGCCGCCTCCGAGACGACGACGCAGCGGCCGGTCTTGCGCACCGACGCGGCGACCGTCTCGTCGTCGAAGGGCACGAGGGTGCGCAGGTCGATCACCTCGACGTCCCAGCCCTCCTCGTCGGCCGCGACCTCGGCCGCCTTGAGCGCGTTGGGCACCTGCGGGCCGTAGGCCACGACGGTCACGTCCGAGCCCTCGCGCCGGACCGCGGCCCGACCGAACGGCTCGGTCGTCACCGGCAGCTCCAGCTCGGCCCTGGACCAGTAGAGCGCCTTGGGCTCCATGAAGACCACCGGGTCCGGGCTGGCGATCGCCTCGCGCAGCAGCGAGTAGGCGTCGGCCGGCGTCGACGGCGTCACCACGTGCAGGCCGGGGGTGTGGGCGTAGTAGCCCTCCGAGGAGTCACAGTGGTGCTCCACGCCGCCGATGCCGCCGGCATACGGGATCCGTATGACGATGGGCATGGTCAGCATGCTGCGTGTCCGGTTGCGCATCTTGGCGATGTGGGAGACGACCTGCTCGAAGGCTGGGTAGCCGAAGGCGTCGAACTGCATCTCGATCACGGGGCGGAAGCCCTGCATCGCCAGCCCCACCGCGAAGCCGGCGATCCCGGCCTCGGCCAGCGGGGTGTCGAAGCAGCGGTCCTCGCCGAAGTCGGCGGTCAGCCCGTCGGTGATCCGGAAGACGCCGCCGAGCGTCCCGACGTCCTCGCCGAAGACCAGGACGTCCTCGTCCTCGGTCAGCGCGTCGCGCAGCGCCCGGTTGAGGCCCTGGGCCATCGTCACCGTGCCAGTTGACTGCGTCTGCGTGCTCATGCCCGCACCTCGTCCATCTCGGCCCGCACCAGATCGGCCTGCTCCCGCAGCTGCGGCGTCGGCTGGGCGTAAACATGCTCGAACAGGGAGAGGGGAGCCACCTCGGGCTCGGCGTTCATGCGCTCACGGACGCGAGCGGCATACTCCTCGGCCTCGGCGGTGACCTGCTCCTCGATCTCAGCCGTGAGCGCGCCGGTGCCGGTCAGATAGGCCCGCAGCCGCGCGATCGGGTCGCGGGTCGACCACTGCGTGACCTCGTCGGACTCCCGGTAGCGCGTGGCGTCGTCGGCGTTGGTGTGCGCCTCCAGACGATAGGTGTGCGCCTCGATGAGGAACGGCCCGGACCCGGAGCTGGCGTGCTCGAGCGCGGTCCGGGTCACCGCGAGCACGGCCGCCGCGTCGTTGCCGTCGACCTGCTCGGAGCGGATGCCGTAGCCGATGCCCTTGTAGGCCAGGCTGGGCGCCTTCGTCTGCTTGGCGAGGGGGACGGAGATGGCGTACTTGTTGTTCTGCACGAAGTAGACGGTCGGCGCGTTGAACACCGCCGCGAAGTTGAGCCCCTCGTGGAAGTCGCCCTCACTCGTCGCGCCGTCCCCGATGAAGCACAGCGCCACGCCGTCGCTGCCCCGCCGCGCCAGCCCGTGACCGGCGCCCGCGGCGTGCACGGCCTGGGTCGCCAGCGGGGTGCACTGCGGGGCGGTGTTGGTGGCCACCGGGTCATAGCCGCAGTGCCACGAGCCGCGCAGCAGCGTCAGCACCTCGACCGGGTCCAGACCGCGGCTGACCAGCGCCATCGAGTCGCGGTAGGTCGGGAAGAACCAGTCATCCGCCTGCAGTGCCAGCATTGGCGCGACCTGGCACGCGTCCTGCCCGCGCGAGGAGGGATAGACCGCCAGCCGCCCCTGCTTGGTCAACGCGGTCGCCTGGGTGTCGAACCGGCGCCCGATCACCATCTGCCGCCACACCGCGAGCAGGTCCTCGTCGCTGGGCATCGTGTAGCCGCGCGCCTCGGCCTCGGCTCCCGGTCCAGTGAGCTCCCCCTGCTCGTTCAGGAACTGCACGGGGTCGCCGCACGGCAACAGGTCGGCTGTCGTCTTCGACATGGTCTCCTCCGGTGGCTGGTCCTCCTATCGTCCCCGAATCTGGACTGAGTGGGCGACAAGTGAGCCTGAGACAAGACAACTGGATCTATGATCGGCAGTATGCCGTCAAGAGGTCTGCGTGCACGTCGCCTCCGCAGGGGGTGGCTGGACGATTGGGAGTCAGGCACGGGGGAGTGGCGGTGATGATGCGTAGGGTGAACTGTGTCTTACGGATGGCGGGAGTCGGACACTGGGCGGCGCCAGGAGTTCTCGGCACAACCGTGGAGCGCTGAGTAGCTGAGGCGCCGTAACCACGCGGCATGGTCGGTCCCGGTCAGGTGGTGAGCAGTCCGAGTGGGACGATGCCGATGCCGTCGGGGCGGCGGTAGGCGTGAGGACCGGTGTTGATGATGATGGCGTCCAGGAGGCGGGCACCGAGTCGGTCGGACAACCAGCGCAGGTGCTTGGTGTCCTGGTCGGTGATGGTGGTGGCCAGCTTGATCTCGATGGCCAGGACGCGGCCGTCGTCACGGATGAGCACGAGGTCGATCTCGTGGTCGCCGTTGCGGGTGCGCAGGTGCGCGACCTGTGCTTCGGCAGCCTGGGCCGGGACGCGGACGCACAGGGTGACCAGGGACTCATAGAGGTGGCCGAGCATGGTCCCGGCCTGCGGGCCAATCGGCGTGCCCTCACCATCCAGGAGGGCGTCCAGTCCGAGTCCGAGGAGGCGGGCTGCCAGCGCGGGGTCGGCGAGGTGGTGCTTGGGTGACTGGCCGAGCCTGGTGAGCAGGTTCCCGCCGGGTGTCCAGGCGGGAACGGGGTCGATGAGCCACAACGAGGTCAGCACGTCCCGGTAGGCGATCGAGGTCGACCGGGCCGGCTTGTCGGCCTCGCCGGGAGTGGCCGCGTCCAGGATCTGGGTGTAGCTGGCTGTCATGGCGGTCGCGGCGGCGTAGGCGCGCAACCAGGCCAGCATGGATTCTGGTTTGCGCACGGCTAGCCCCTGCTCGGGCACGTCGCGATCGACCGCGTCGCGCAGGTAGGAGTCCAGCTGGAACCGGCGGGCACGGGCCGACAAGGGTCTCATCGCCGGGAACCCGGAGGCGAGGATCTCCTGGGTGTAGTCGGCCACGCCCATCTCACAGCCGCCCGCCAGCCCTGGCCGACGGCCCGTGAGTAACGACGACAGGCTGACCGTCGGCTCGGTCAGCCCACGCTCGACCAGCGTCATCGGACGCATTCGTAACCGGCCGATCCGGCCGGCCCCGGAGTGTGCGGTCGCGCCCGGAGAAGGTGAGGCGCTGCCGGTGAGCAGGAACTGCCCACCGCTGGGGTCGGCATCCACGGCACGACGGACCACGTCCCAGACCTCGGGCACCTTCTGCCACTCGTCGATCAGCAGCGGCCTGGCCCGGCGCAGCGCTAGCTCCGGGTCGGCGTCGACCGCCGTCCGGTTAGCCCGCGAGTCCAGCCGGAGCAAGCCGTGCACGTGCTGCTCGGCAGTGGTCGTCTTCCCCACGCCCTTAGGACCGTCGATCGCGATCGCAGGGACCTCCCCGAACAGCCCATCCAGCTCGTCATCCATCACGCGGCGCGCATAGTCCATCCCGCAACACTACAAGCAGCAGGACCTGAATCAGTCAATTAGCATGGGTTGAATCAGTCAACCGCAACAATCCGTACCCGGCAGTCGAGTGAGATCTCGAGCCTCGAGTCCGTTTGGTGGCCAGGCGGTCTCGCCTGACAGGACTGCCACGGGTCGCAGACTCTGATACCCGCTGATACCAGTTGCTACCATAGTTATATGGCCATGACGCTGCGACTCTCGGACGATGAGGACAAGGCCCTCACCGAGCAGGCGGCCCGGGAGCACCGGTCCAAGCATGAGGTCGCGAGGTCGGCGATCCTGGAGTACACCTCACGACGCAGTCGCAGGCGCGATGACCTGCTGACCAAGATCAAGAGCGAGAATGAGGGTGCGCTCAAGCGACTGGCTGACTCGTGAGCGGGGATGTCGAGCACCTTGACCTTGATGACCTCATCGCGGCTGCCGAAGTGGCTGTAGACGGCAATCCCGAAGTCCGCGACTGGGGTTTGCTTGAGTCCGCTCTCGCACGTCCGAGAGCCTCCGTCTTCGGTGCGGACGCCTATCCCGACCGCAACGGGAAAGCGGCCGCGCTGCTGCACTCGATCGTCACCAACCACGCCTTGATGGACGGCAACAAGTGCCTGGGCCTGGTTGCTGTCCTCCTGTTCTACGGGATGAACGGCTGCGACGTGAGGGCCACGGAGGATGAACGCGTCGAGCTGGTTATTGCGATCGCCGACGGCCGGCTCAGCGAGGTGGAGGTGATCGCCGAGCACCTGGCCCGCTGGGTGGTGGCCGACTAACCGCTCATCGTTCACGTGGCCGAGGTGTGCGGTCCGGGTCGCCACGAGACAGATGGCTCTACCATGCCGGGTATGCCGACAACAAGTCCGCGGCCGCGCGTCGACGACACCGACCGGGCCATCATTCGGGCGCTCCGGGCGGACGGCCGGCTCTCCGTCCGAGCGCTGGCCGAGCAGGTGCACATCTCCCGGGCCAATGCCTATGCCCGGCTGGAGCGCCTCCGGGAGACCGGCGTCATCACGGGCTTCACGGCGCTGGTCGCGCCCGAGCACCTGGGGCTGGGGACGTCGGCCTATGTGTCCGTGTCGATCGAGCAGAACTCGTGGAAGCCCGTGGCGGCTGCGCTCCGGCGGGTCCCCTCGGTGGAGCGGGTCGCCCTCGTGGGGGCGGAGTTCGACGCGCTGGTCACCGTGCGCTGCCGCGACAACCACGAGCTGCGCGACACCGTGCTCGAGCAGATCCAGGCGATCCCCGGCGTCAAGGCCACCCGCACGTGGTTGATGTTCGAGGAGACCGACGTGCACGACATCACGCAGGTGGGTGCGACCGACTGATCGGTGTCCTGATCACCGCATCCCGCCGTCCTGTTCTGGACCGTCTCAGAGAGCAGCCACCGAGCAGTGCCGTTTCGCGGTCCGCGCCAGACGCCGGTCCGCCGTCACCAGGTCTCCACCGGTGTGCTGGGCAAGAACGACGTAGGTCGCGTCATAGGGGGTGATGTCGCCGCACAGCTCCCAGATCGGCCGTGCCATCGGGCCCACGGGATAGAGGTCCACCGGCAGGTCGACGAGATCGTCGAGCGCGGCGGCCGCCCTCGGTCCTGACAGTTCGCCGCGGTGCTCGTAGCGCCGCAGGGCATGAAGAACATCTGGGACCAGCAGTTCGCTGCTGACGGCGTCGTGATCCGTGAGGAGCGTGGCCACCTGCGCGTGCGGTCCCCGCTGGAGCAGCAGGTCCACCGCCGCGGAGGCGTCGAGGACGATCACCGCTCGTCGCGACCCCGGGCGATGGCTTCGGCCGATGTCTCCGACGTGAGCGCGGGTTCCCGCGCGGCGATGCGGTCGAGCACTTCCTTCTTGCTCGGTCGCGACATGAACCGCTCGAGTTCGTGAAGCAGCAGATCTGACACTGTCGTTCGCCAGGTCACGGAGCAAGCCGGGGCGGCACTGCAGGCCGAGATGCGGGATCTGGTCGACAAGGGTTGACTGGACGCACCGATGAGAGGAGTCCCTATGTCCGAGATCTCACTGCCGGGGCCGGCGCAGAGGATGGTCGAGGCCATCAATGCTGCGGACACGGACGCGTTCGTCGATGCGTTTACGGCGGATGGTCACGTGGACGACTGGGGCAGAGTTCTGAGTGGCGCTGACGGCATCCGCAGTTGGGCGAATACCGATGCGATCGGTGCCGGGGCGAGGATGACGATCCTCAGTGCCGAGACCGACGGCGACACCACCCGGGTGCGGTTCGCCTGGGAGAGCAGCGTGTTCAATGGCGAGTCCGACGGCATCTTCGTCGTCGACGGCGATCGCGTTGCCAGTTTCACCATCCCGCCGCACCGCTGACGGCTGCCCTGGCCGGACCACTGACGGCTGCGCTGGCCGGACCGGCCACTTCTTCGAGCGCCGAATCGTTCGTCGTGTCGACTGCAGGGCCTGTTGCAAAATGGACGGCGCTCAGCGCGCGACCGGAAAATTTCCGGTCACGCGAGTCGCGGAGCCTGGAATTGGGCCGGACAGTGTCCAAATACCGCGCTACCGACGCCAATCCAAGGCGCCCGGAACGATCGTGCGGGAGATCGTCCGGCGGCCCGCACCGCGATCTCCATTTTGCAACAGGCCCTGCAACCGGCCCGAGGAACAGGTAGGCGCTCGAAGACGGGCGTGGGGTGCGGGGCAGCGGTGGTGGGGCGTAGGTGCCGGTGACGGAAGGCGGTGTGAGCGGTGGTGGGGCGTAGGTGCTGGTGACGGAAGGCGGTGGTGGGGCGTAGGTGCTGGTGACGGAAGGCGGTGGTGGGGCGTTGGTGCTGGTGACGGAAGGCGGTGGTGGGGCGTTGGTGCTGGTGATGGAAGGCGGTGGTGGGGCGTTGGTGCTGGTGACGGAAGGCGGTGGTGGGGCGTTGGTGCTGGTGAGGGCGACGGTCGTGGGGGTGGCTCAGGGGGTGACGAGGCCGGAGCGGTAGGCGAGGGCGACGAGCTGGGCGCGGTCGTGGCAGCCGGTCTTCATGAGCATGCGGGAGATGTGGGTCTTGACGGTGGCCTCGCTGAGCACCATGCGGCGGCTCAGGTCGGCGTTGGTGGCGCCGTCGGCGAGCTCGGTCAGGACGTCGAGCTCGCGGGGCGTGAGCATCTCCAGGCTGGGACGCCCCTCGGGGTTGTCCGAGGCCATCTCGCGCAGGGTGTCCAGCACCTTGGGCGCGACGGCGGGGTCGATCCAGGCGTCTCCGCCGGCGACCCGCCGGACGGCGTTGGCCAGCTCGCTGGGGGCGGCGTGCTTGAGCATGTAGCCCGAGGCCCCGGCCCGCAGCGTGCCGTAGAGCGCGGCGTCCTCGTCGAAGGTGGTGAGGACCAGCACCTTCGCCATCTGGTCGGGGTTGTCGGGGCTCTCGCGGATCAGCTTGTGCGTGGCCTCGATGCCGTCCATGCCGGGCATCCGGACGTCCATGACGACCAGGTCGGGGCGGTGCTTCTCGACCATGGCTATCGCCTCGGCGCCGTCCTGGGCCTCCCCGACGACCTCGATGTCCGGCTCGGCGCCCAGCAGCATGGCGATGCCCTGGCGCACCATCGGCTGGTCGTCTGCCAGAACAACACGGATCACACTCATGAACCCTCCTCCGGCGCGGTCGCTGCGCCGTTCGTGCGGTGTGGTGACGGGCCGGTGGAGGCGGCGCCGGAGTCAGGGTGAGCCGTGGGCGCGGGGCCGGGGGCCTCGGGAGTGCCGGTGGCGGGTGGGGCCGTGGTGGCGGGTGCGGTGGTGCTAGAGGCGGGAGCGGCACTGGCCGGCTCGTCCGTGGAGGCTGGGGTGGTGGTGCCGCTGCCGCTGCTGCTGGCGCGCACGGGGAGCACGGCGGAGGTGACGAAGCCGCCCTCGACGCGGCCGCTCTCGAAGGACCCTCCGGCCAGCTCGACGCGCTCGCGCAGGCCCCAGAGGCCGGTGCCGGAGCCGGGGGTAGTGACGGTCGGGGTGGCGCCCTCGGCCAGGCCGCGGGCACTGCGGACCTGCAGGCTGAGCTCGCCGGGCTCCCACGTCTCGTAGACGTCGACGACGGCTCCGCGGCCGGCGTGCTTCATCGCGTTGGTGAGCGACTCCTGGACCATGTGATAGGCCGCGAGGTCGACGCTGGGGTCGAGCGGTTGGGGGGTGCCCTCGCGGTGGACCTCGACCATGAGGCCGCCGTGCCGCGTCGCGGTGATGAGTGGGCCGACATCGGCGAGCGAGAGGCGGGCCACGGAGGCGTCGTCGCCGTCCTGCGTGCGCAGCAGCCCGAGCAGCCGGTGCAGCTCGCGCATCGACTCGGCACCCGTGGACTCGATGGCCGCGAGGGCCTCGGTGACCTGCTTGGCCTCCGAGGTGGAGTCGAGTTTGCTGGAGACGGCCTTGGCGCCGGCGGACTGCAGGATCATCGCGCTCATCGAGTGGCTGAGTATGTCGTGCAGGTCGCGCGCGATCTGCTGCCGCTGCAGGCCGAGGCTCTCCTCGGCGCTGGTCTTCAGGCGCTGCTGCTCCTCCGCGGCCCGGAAGCGGGTCCGGCGCTCACGGCGGCCCAGGGCCCACACCACGGTCAGCACGGCCATGAAAATGCAGGCGATGACGACCAGGCCGAAGAGCCCGCTCTCGTCGGTGACGCCGGTGGCCGTGCGGGCGTTGTTGAGGCTGAGAAAGGCTGCCAGCACCAGCGCGGGGTTGGCGCGGCGCGCCGGCGAGCGGCGGGCCACGGCATAGAGGGCCAGCGCGACGCCCACGATCGGCTGGAACAGCGTCAGGAGCACACCGCCGACCAGTCCGATCCCCAGGATGACCAGGAAGGTGAGCCAGGGTGCGGCGCGGCGCCAGGCGAGGACGCCATAGCCGAGGGTGATCAGGGCAACGGTCGGCCAGTGCGGCAGAACGGTGTCGAAGATCGTCTCGAACCGGTCGCCACTGAAGTAGCCGCTGACAAACAGATCGACCGCGGCACAGATCAGGACGATGGGAATGTCGAGCGCCTTGGGGCCCGACCCCCGCTCCTCCAGCTCGACGCCGCTCACCGGCGAGAGCCCAGGACCAGCCGGGAACCGCCTGGGAGCGCCCACCACGGAGCGGTGCGCCAGGGAACGCGCGGGGGAGGCTTGCGTGACGTCACGGGGTCCACCATGGGGGACATTGTCACGGTTTACGGAGTTGAGTGCCAGTGCCTCGATGCCGCCCGGGGGGACGGTCGGGAGCGAACGTCTCAGCGACAACCGGGAAGTCTCGGGAAGCATCGGCACACCCAGCCGTCCAGCACCGCGCCGCCGTCTGCGGCTGTCTCCCTCGATCCGTCGAAGGACGCCGTCTGCAGTGACACGTCAGCGGCGGAGATGGCGGACAGGTCGATGCCCTCGGGCAGCTCGCCCGTCAGGGACAGGGAGCTCTCGCGGTCCAGCCGGAGCGCGGTCCACCCCTCCAGGATGTCCGAGTCATCGGTGTCCAGCACCGAGATCTCTTCGCCCCTGCCTCCCCCCGAAGAGGCAGGGACAGTCACGTGCGACGGTCGCCCGGGCGTGGCC
This sequence comes from Ornithinimicrobium sp. F0845, assembly GCF_023015765.1. GTDB lineage: Bacteria > Actinomycetota > Actinomycetes > Actinomycetales > Dermatophilaceae > Ornithinicoccus. The sequence goes on along the minus strand of NZ_JALKAL010000007.1, from coordinate 93,967 downwards.
CCACGCCCGGGCGACCTCATCACGACAACGCTGGGCTCCACGAGCCAGCCAACCCCCGCTGGTGACTCGTCCCGGGAAGAACCTGGGAAATGGATGCTGACCTCGTTGTTGTGATGCACGTGACTACTCTCCTTCTTTGCAGTGGTGGGCGCGTCATCCTGCAGATGTATCTTTCGGAGGCCGCGACTTGGGACGACGACCTTTCGGTCGACATGGCGGTGTGGTTGGCTGACCGCAGTTGCACATTACCGTCGAGAGGAACGCCATGGAGCGGGAACAGGTCGAGATCGGCGCGCAGGGCCTGGACCACCCGGGCACGGTGATCCGCTACGGCCACTTCGGGCGCCCCGTGATCGCCTTCCCCTCCGAGGCGGGCCGGGCCTGGGACTACGAGAACAACGGGATGGTCGACGCGGTCCGCCCGCTCATCGACGAGGGCCGGATCAAGCTCTACGCCGTCGACTCCTTCGACCACCTCTCCTGGGCCAACTACTCCCTGCCGACCGAGGAGCGGGCGCAGCGGCACGCGCTCTACGAGAACTGGATCCTCAACCACGTGGTGCCGACCATCAACACCGACTCCCCGGGGCACAGCGGGATCGTCACGACCGGCTGCAGCATGGGCGCCTTCCACGCCGTCAACTTCACGCTCAAGCGCGCCGACCTGTTCCCCGTGGCCGTCGGCCTCTCCGGCAACTATGACCCCACGGACTGGCGCGGCTGGGGAGAACCCGGCGAGTCGACATACTTGAACAATCCGGTGGCCTATGTGGCCGGCGCCGACGGCGCCCACCTGCAGTGGCTGCGCTCTGCGGTGCAGATCCTGCTCGTGGTCGGAGAAGGCCCGTTCGAGGTGCACCCGACCAAGTCGCTGCCCGGCGCCCGGCAGCTCGCCGCGGTCCTGGCCGACAAGCAGATCCCCCACCAGCTCGACATCTGGGGCCACGACTCGGCGCACGACTGGCCGTGGTGGCGCAAACAGATCGCCTACCACCTGCCGCGCTTCTGCTGATCAGGGTAGGTTCGGGTCATGGCTGCCACGCGCAATCCGCTGATCGGTCTCCTCCTCGGCGCTGAGGAGGACTGGCCCCGTGCCTTCGAGCAGATCCTCGGCCTCGTCGGGCCGCTCAAGGTGGGCGGTGAGAGCGTCGACATCACCTCCGAGCGGCTCCGGATCTCCCCCTTCGACCTGACCGACCCGGTCAAACCCGGCCTGGTGATCGACCGGCTCGCGTACTGGTACTACCACCCCCGCGAGTGGCTCAAGAAGGCCGCGCTGATGAACGACACCTACCTGCTCAACAGCCCGTTCACCTTCCAGTCGATGGAGAAGCACTCGGCCTACTGCGCGATGCTGCGGCTGGGCATGAAGATCCCCAAGACGGTCCTCGTGCCCTACAAGAACCCGGTCGACAACGTGCGCTGGGCCTACACCTCCGCCAAGTACAACGACCGGTTCGACCTCGACGCGATCGCCGAGGAGGTCGGCTACCCGATGTACATGAAGCCCTTCGACGGCGGCGGCTGGCGCGGGGTGTCGCGCGTGGAGGACCAGGCCGGGCTGCACCGGTCCTACGACGAGTCCGGCGAGATGCTGATGCACCTGCAGGCGACTGTGGACTACGACAAGTTCGCCCGGGCACTGTCGATCGGTCCGGAGACGATCGTCATGGACTTCCGCCCCGAACAACCCATGCACAATCGGTATGCCGTCAGTTATGACTTCCTGTCCCCGCAGGCTGGGTGGGAGGCTGAGACGGTGAGCAAGGTGGTCAACGCCTTCTTCGCCTGGGAGTTCAACTCCGCGGAGATGCTCATCGCCGGGGACGAGGTGCACCCGATCGACTACGCCAACGCGTGCCCGGACGTGGCGGTCACCTCGCTGCACTACTACTTCCCGTGGGCGATCACCGCGCTGGTCCGCTGGTCGGTGTTCGCGCTGGCCACCAACCGGCCGGCGACGGTCGACCTGGAGACGCGCAAGTACTACGAGATCGCCGACGACGAGTCGCTTGACTACCAGGCCAAGATGCAGGCCTACCGCAAGCTGGCCGACGACCACTTCGACACCGAGCGCTACTGGGAGTTCTGCCACGACCACCTCGCGCACCTGCCCGAGGCGGTGCTCGAGTGGGTCGACTCCGACAGGTTCGACAAGATCCTGCTCGACACGGTCCGCTCGACCTATCCGGCGCACGAGCACGAGAAGTTCCTCGCGCACTTCCGCGGTCTGGTCGGTCTGTGGGTCAAGGACCAGAAGAGCCTCACCGGTGGCCCGTCCGACACCCCGGTGCGCGAGGCCGCATCCGAGGCGTCCTCGTAGGGGCTGATCGTGACGCTCGGAGCCTTCCTGCAGATCCTGCGTCAGCGCTGGGGTTATGTCGTTGGTGCGATCGTGGGGCTGCTGCTCCTGGCGGGGACGCTGACCTGGCTCACCGAGCCCAGCTATGAGTCCACGGCGCAGGTCTACATCTCCACCTCCGGGTCGCAGGGCGTGGCCGACCTGGTCCAGGGGAGCAGCTTCACCCAGCGGCAGGTCACGACCTACGCCGACCTGGTGACCATCCCGGAGGTGCTCGAGCCGGCCGCCGCGACGCTGGGGATCCCCAGCACCCAGTCGCTGGAGCGCTCGTTGCACGCCCGTGAGGTCCCCAACACCGTCCTGATCGACATCACCGCCTCCGATCCCGACCCGACCCTGGCTGCGGACAAGGCCAACGCCGTCGCCGAGGAGTTCAGCCTGATGGTCGAGGCGCTCGAGGTCCGGGACGACACCGGTGTCAGCCCGGTCCAGGCCAATGTCGTGCGACCGGCCCGGGAGAGCGAGACCCCGGCCTCCCCGGACATCACCCGCAACCTGCTCATCGCCCTGCTGCTCGGTTTGGTGCTGGGGCCGGTGCTGGCCGTGCTGCGGGAGGTGCTGGACACCCGGGTGCGCGACGAGGACGACGTCACGGCACTGACCGGCGCCTCCATCCTCGGTCGGATCGGGGTGGACCGGCAGGTCAGCCCCGAGGTCCAGCTCCAGTCCACCGACCCGCACAGCCCGCGGGCCGAGGCCTTCCGCAAGCTGCGCACCAACCTGCAGTTCATCGAGGCGGCCCGTCAGCACCGGTCGTTCCTCATCACCTCCTCGCTGCCGGGTGAGGGCAAGACGACGACGGTGCTGAGCCTGGCCCGCGCCCTGGCCGAGGGTGGCTCCAGCGTCTGTGTCGTCGACGCCGACCTGCGCCGCCCGCGGCTGCTGTCGGCCGTCGGGCACGAGGGTGCGGTGGGCCTGACCAACCTGCTCATCGGGGAGCTGACGCTGCCCGACGTGACGCAGCGGTGGGGCACGATCTCGATGATCGGCGCCGGCCCGATCCCTCCGAACCCCAGCGAGCTGCTCGGCTCACCTCCGCTGCGCGAGCTGCTGGCGACGCTGGAGCAGCGCCACGACTACGTCCTGATCGACGCCCCACCGCTGCTGCCGGTCACCGATGCGGCCGTCCTGACCGGAGTCGTCGGCGGCACGATCCTCGTGGTCGGGTGCTCGATCATCTCGCGCGACCACCTGCGCGGATCGCTGGAGATCCTCGACAAGGTCGAGGCGCCGGTCCTCGGGCTGGTCCTCAACCGGGTGCCATCGAGCGGCTCCGCGCCCTACGGCTACGGCTACGGCTATGCGCCGGACACCGCGCCCTCAGCGTCCCGGCGGGGTCCGTTCAGCAACCGGCGAGCACGACGCCCCGTTCCCGCGAAGCGGTGACGGCGTCTTGCCGTGGCAGGAAACCCTGGTGACTGATCCCGCTCCCTCCCGAGGGGCGCTGCCAGACGACCCACGGCTCGTCCCCGACCTCGTCGCGGTCTCGCCGCACCAGGATGACGAGGTGCTGTCGATGGGCGCCGCGATCCTCGAGGCCGTCGCTGCCGGGCAGGTCGTGGCGGTGCTGCTCGTGAGCCGAGGGGAGGCGTCGATCGTGCGCACCAGAGGGTCGCTGGGCCGGCTCCGGAGGCGGCAGCTCCCGGCGCACCTGGGCTTCGTGCCCTCACCGCACCACTTCTCGGCGCTGCGCGACCGGGAGTTTGACGGTGCCGTGCGGGCCATGGGCGCGACACCCATCATCCCGCCCTACGAGGACCGCCTCCCGGACGGGCTGGCCACGCCGGACGCGGTGACGGCCTTGTTCCGTGCGCACGTGGCACCCGGCACACCGGCCCTCACGATCAGCGCCCACGACAGCCACCCCGACCACCGAGCCTGCGGAGTCGCCGTGCAGCGCCTCGTCGCCGACGGGTATGTGCCGGAGGCTGGCTACTTCATCTCACCCGAACGCCTCGACCTCATCCCGGAGGGCATCGAGCTGAGCCGGGTCGGCACCGGCACGCCCATCACGCGCAAGCACCAACGCCCCTACCGCGCCCGGGACCTGCGACGCAACCAGTGGGGGATCGGCCGGTTCAGCGTCAAGAGCTCCCTCGACTACCAGCTGCGCCGCGACCCGTTCGCCTATCGCCATGACTGAGATCCGAGCAGGAGCCGTTCGTGCCCTGGGGTCGCTGCGGAGGTCCGCTCGACAGGTGTGCGAGGTGCTCGACCTCTATGCCTTCCCCGTAAAAGGGCCACAGCCACCTGCCGATCCCAGTCGGTTACTCGAGGACGCGACGGAGCCCGTGCTCCGCCAGTTGCGGGAGAGCGGCGACCTTGATGAACGGAGGTTCGGCATCCTCGTCGAACGACTGGCCAACTCTGCTGACAGAACCCTCATCATCCGGGACGAGCATGGTGAAGCCTGCGGCTACTGCCACATCACCCTTGGAGACACCACGGACGAACGAACCAACTTTGCGATCCAGGTCCTCCCGCACCAGGGCTACCTGTGGGACGACCGCATCTTCCCGGGCCACCGCCGCCGGGGGCTGCACACCTTCTCGATCGCCCGGCGGCTGGAACTGATCGCCGAGGAGGGGCGGACGGAGGCGCTGACGATCATCGCGAGACACAACCGGGCGTCCCGGAGGTCCTATGCCCCGTTCGGCACGGCGCGCAGGCGTGTCCTGTACTACCTGCCCCAGGGGCACCGGACCATCTCGAGGCCAGCGATACGGCGTGCCAGGCTGAGGGACCACGGCTGATGGAGGTTGCCGTCGTCACCACCTCCGAGGGGCTGGCAGACCTGAGGACCGAGTGGGAGCAGCTGGAGTCGCACCCGTCGACCCCCTACTACGTGACCCACCGCTTCGTCACCGCCTGGTGGGAGAGTTTCGGTCAGCTTCCCGACCACCGGTTGCACATCGTCACCGTCCGGCAGGACGGTCGGCTCGTCGGGATCGCCCCGTTCGCGGTGCGGCCCGGGCGGCGCCACAGAAGAACGGTCCCGGTCCTGGGGTGGGCGAGTCACGGCGACTACCTGTCATTGCTCTACGGCGAGGACGGCGCGACGCCCAAGACGATCACGAGTCTCGTCATGACCGAGGTGACCAGACTGGTCGACGAGCGCGAGGTCTCCTACGTCGACCTCAGGGGGATCCCGTCGGAGTCCTCCTTCGCCTGGTGCCTGCGCAAGTCGCAGCAACACCACCCGCACCTGGCCTTCGACATCGAAAACCCCTACCTCGACCTGTCACAGGGTTACACCGTCCCTTCCCACGCCCGGAAGCGCCGCAACAAGCTGCACCGTGAGCGGGACGTGTCATTCACCGTCTTCCACGGCAACGAGCACGACATCCTCGAACGGCTTGCCGCGGTGCACCGTGCGGAGAAGGAGCATCTGATCGAGCAGGGGCGTCAGGAGCGCCACTCGCTCTTCGAGGACCCGCAGCGCCTCGAGCACATCCGGACGATCTTCATCGACACCGACGATGCCCTGACCTTTGCGCTCGTCGAGGGTGGTGATCCGAGCACCGGTCGCCTGGTCGGATACTTCACGGTCTTGCGGCACGCGGGCCGCCTGCTGTCCTGGAACACCGGCTACCTCCCGGACTACGAGACCTACAGCCTCGGCACGGTGCTGCAGCTGGAGATCCTTGAGTATCTGGACGAGCACGACCCCGGGCGCGAGCTCGCGCGCGAGTTCGACTTCGGCGCGGGCACGTACCCGTGGAAGTACGAGTGGACGTCATCGCTGCGCGCGACCTATAGGTTGCTGATCAAGGCACCAGCGAAGCCCTGGATGGCGTGGGCTGAACGAACCGTGCGACGTGTGCGACGACTCGATGACGCGACAGGGTAGGCGACTGGCGGCAGCGGCAGGAAGGAGGTTGTGGCGCTGCGGTCTGGACCCGGTGACTCCTCATGACGCGCTCGTCAGGGTTGGTTTCTCATCGCCTTCAGGAGGACGTCACGAGCAACGGTACTGATGCTTCGCGTGGTGACCGGAACAGGACACGCACACCCCGCCCGGCAGCGGACCGCGGCATCGGCCACGAACGCGGTCGCCAGAATGGACCTGACGGACGTCAAGCCGATGGTCGTGGTCCGTGATGACGACCCATAGTCCAGAGCGCACCTGCCGGTGCAAGCCTGGGACCAGGGGCCCGCACTAACGGGGCCGCTGACCACTGCCGTGGACATCTGGCCGGGTACGTGAACGTGCTGGTCAGGTAAGGAGAAGGCGTGCACCTGGCCCGCGGCGCACCCACCGCATGCGTGATCTGCATGCATGAAGGGAGACTGTGGCCCGATACGGGTTTCAAAACTTGCTCTGAATGGTTTGGGTTGCTTCGATGACGAGTTGTGCGTGGAGTGCTCGTTTCTCCGACGTCATGCGGGTCTCCGGGGCCGAGATGCTGAGGGCTGGGGGTGGCACAGGAGCCGCGTTCCAGGTGATAGCTGCTGCGGTGGCGAACACTCCGTCCCGCCATTCAGATGTCGTGGCGTAGCCATCGGTTGCGGCTTGCCTCACAGCCCGCATGATGTGATCTCTCTGCTTGGGATCCGCACACCGAGGCTCCTTCTCCAGCACCTCAATGATCATATCTTCCGGCATGGTCGACAGACTTGCGCGACCAGTGGAGGTCAGGGCCATCGGAGAGAGACCTCCAAGCGCCTCTACGTATCGAACTGGATGAGTACTCTCCAGTCGCTCAACGAGCAGCATGGATGGTGGTTCGGCGACTGCAAGATGGATCGTCTCGTTCGTCAGTCGGCGCAACTCCTCCATCACGGGGAGTGCCGCCGAGCGGAGCCCAAGGTCGGCGCCCGCCTGACTCGCGAGACGCGCCACTCTGCGAGTCAGCACCCACCCCGGCTCAGCGCCTGGCGATCTCGCAAGCCAGCCGGCGGACTCCAACGTCAACATGACCCGATGGATGGAACTCTTAGGTGCGTTGAGCCTGCGGGCGACCTCTGAAACGCCCACTGGTTGGCACTCACTGACAAGTTCCACCACTTGCAGGCCGCGCAGAACGCTGCGAACCCCTTGACTCCCACTACTCATCTCACTAGCCTCCATACCACCAAACGGTACGCGTTCCACTAGGCGGGACGCAAGTGCATCGAAATGATTGGAGCACATCATGAAGCGGACGAGCATTGTGGCGGTCTGCGCGATGGCAGCACTGACGCTGGCAGCTTGCGGACAGAGCGGAACAGCCGGCGACGGGGGCGGGGGCGGGCAACTGTCGGTGACCACGTGGGGTGGCACGATTCAGAAGGCCTACGAAGCCCATGCGGTCTCCGCTTTCGAGGAAGCCTCAGGCTTCAGCCTGGTCTTCACTGCTACGGACGACCTCACATCCATGGCCAAGGTGCGCGCTGAGCGCGGTGGCACGTCGACGTACGACGTCGTCAGCACTCTCCCAATACCAATGACGCAGATGGCAGCGGAAGATCTCCTGGCCCCCATCACCGAGGAAGATGTCCCCAACCTGGCTCACGTCGATGAGAAGTATCGTTCCGAGTTCGCAGTTCCGAACTTCTACAGCGCACGCTCCATCGTCTACAACGTAGACGCCGTCGGCGAGCCTCCGACCTCATGGGCAGATCTATGGGATCCCAGATTCAAGGGACGCATCGGAATTGAGACCTCCCACGAGATGGACTGGCTCTTCGCAGCAGCCGCCGCAGTCAAGGGTGCCCCACCGGAGACAGACGCCGAGTGGGACGCAGGCTGGGACTTGGTCCTCCAACTGCCGGACCAGGCTCGGTTCTATGGTGAGAGCACCAGCCAGGCAATGAATAGTGGCGAAGTCTGGATCGTCATGAGCTCGATGTCGGCCGCACGTGACATGAACGAGAACAGTGAGATGAACATCGCTGGAGTGATCCCCGAGGAAGGTACGTGGGCAAAGGTTGATCTCTCGGTGATCCCGAAGAATGCGCCAAACATCGATGAGGCCTATGACTTTCTCAACACCCTACTAGACCCAGAATCACAGGCCGCCATCTACGATGCGTCTGGGTACATACCTGCTGTCACAAACGTTGACATCCCCGACGCCGAGTTGAGCGAAGTCGCTGGTGATGCCGACGCTCGGCAACGCACCATCATGCTCGATTACGAGTACATCGCTTCCAAGACCGATGAGTGGCGTCAGCGGTGGCAGGAAGAGGTGCTCCAGCAGTGACCGCGCCACCGGTGCTTGATCGCCGGCCGCAGCGTTCAAGACGCGCACCACGGCCGGACCAGCAAGGTGCCGCGACCGTGTCTGCGCCCCTTGCCCGAATACTGCTCGTTCCGGCCAGCGTTGTCGTCATCGTGATGTGTGTGCTCCCACTCGCCTACTTTGTCCTCTTCAGCTTCACCCCTCAGGGGGCGGGGCAACTCACCGGTGAGTACACCCTGACGAACTACTCCGATTTCTTCTCGAACAACTCCTACATGGCGACACTCGGTAGGACTCTCGTTATTGCCTTCGCTGCCACCACGCTAGGGGTAGTCCTAGCGATCCCGGTCGCCAGGTGGATCAGCACAATTGGACCCAAATGGCGCACGGCGGCACTAGTAGCAGTTGTGTTCCCGATGCTCGTCGGTGACGTCATTCGGGCAATTGGATGGGCCTCCATGGTTGGGTACAGCGGCTTGATAAAGCAAGCGTTAGTTGGGCTAGGCATAGTGAGTCCTGATGCGGACCTGCAACACAACGAAGTGACAATAGTCATTGCCATGGCTAGCGCCATACTCCCCATCTTAGTCCTAATTCTTGAGGCTACATTTGAAGGGATAAACCCGGACGTCGAGCGGGCGTCGCAATCACTTGGGGTGGCCCCGACGCCGACCTTCTTTAAAGTGGTTCTTCCGCAAGCTATACCCGGACTGTTGGCAGCGAGCTCACTAATCTTTGTAATGAGCGTCAACACCTTTTCAGTGCCTCTTCTAATCGGTGGGAGCCAGGTTCCCATGATGGCACCCGTGGTGTACGAGACGATCGCCCAAGGCAACAACTGGGAACTGGGTTCAGCCATGGCTGTCACCCTCCTCGTGCTCAGCCTCAGCATAGTGGGATTGTATACATGGCTCATCAAGCGCCAGTTTGAACGGTGGAGGGTGATCTCATGAACAGGAGCAGAACTCTCACGGTAATTGGCATTGCAGCATTCATATTCATGCTGATGCCCGTTTTCATCGTCATGTGGGTCTCAGTTACCTCCTCCCAGTTCATTGCGATCCCGCCTGAAGGCTACTCGCTGCGCTGGTTCAAGTCCCTTCCCGAGAACCGTTCCCTTATGGGTGGACTTTGGTACAGCACGTGGCTGGCGGTTCTAGTATCGATTATTTCTGTCACAATTGGCGCAATGGCCGCCCTCGCCCTGGGGAAGCGAAGAATGCGTGGTAGTGGTGCCATTGGAGGTCTACTCATTCTTCCCCTGATCCTGCCGTCGATTATCGTGGGAATCGCAATTTACATTGCGTTTTTCCAGCTTTCCACGACGCTAGGGATGCGGTTGGTACCGTCAACTAGTGCTCTGCTATGGGGACACGTCCTCGTCACGTTGCCTTGGACGTTTCGACTGCTCCATAGCGGCGTCGTGACATTGGGAGACAATCTGGACAAAGCCTCCCGGGATCTGGGGAGAGGGGCACTATACACGTTATGGCATGTAAACCTTCCCCTTCTCAAAGCCCCAATCCTCGCGAGCTTCATATTTGCATTCATTTTCTCGTTCGGAAACCTCGAGATCAGTCTGTTTCTCATTGAACCCGGCGGCATTACACTCCCTGTCGCGATGATCCAGTACGCCCATCTCGGCATGGATCCGTCCCTTGCCGCCATAGCAACTGTCCAGATCGTGTTGATGGCCGTCCTGCTTTGGCTAGCGGGTCGTTTCGTGAACGTTGGAAGGGTAATGCAAAGAACATGATAACCACACGACCAAGTCCATCTCGGACGGATTCAGTGGCGGGCGATGTAGAGACGCCGGCACTCAAGACAGACTCGATCACCAAGAGCTATGGCTCAAACTTGGTGCTCGAAGAGTTGTCGCTGGAGGTGCAGAATGGTGAGTTCGTCTCTCTGCTGGGGCCGAGCGGCTGCGGCAAGACTACGACGCTCAATATCGTCTCGGGGTTTCTTCAGCCAGATTCTGGCGCCGTCCAGATCGGCGGCGTCGACGTAACCCATACTCCTGCACACAAGCGCGACAGTGCCGTTGTTTTCCAGAATTACGCGCTTTTCCCGCACATGACCGTTGAGAAGAACATTCGGTACGGATTAAAGGCCAAGCGCGTTCCTCGCGAGGAGTTGAAGGAACGGGTTGCCTGGGCCCTTCGCCTAGTTGACATTCTGGAGTTAAAGGACCGCTACCCCGGGCAGCTCTCTGGTGGACAGCAGCAGCGCGTGGCCGTAGCGCGGTCCCTGGTAATGCGACCCGGGATACTATTGATGGACGAACCTTTGTCTAACCTGGATGCGAAACTGCGTGCCGAATTGCGCCTAGAGTTGAAGGCTTTGCAGCAAGATTTGGGACAGAGCGTTCTTTTCGTCACCCACGATCAGGTGGAAGCGCTGTCTCTGTCTGACAGGATCGTGGTCATGAATCGAGGCCATGTTGAGCAGGTAGGGACCTCTCGAGAAGTGTACGAACATCCTGCGACTGTGTTCGTCGCTCGCTTCATGGGCGTGGAGAACGTCTTCGAATTGACGCGTGACAACGATATCTACCAGACTGCTGGCGGTCTTCACTTTCCCTCTCGCCTTATGGGGCCGGAAGTGTCTGCTGTCGGCATCCGCCCAAGTATGTTGCGGACGAGAGCAGAACCTGTGGAAGGCTGGACGGGCTGGGCCTCGCGGGGAGAAATCCGCTCGGTTACCTACTTGGGGGACACTGTTCGTTATGAGGTCGCTGTTGGTGATGAGACGCTGGCGGCAATCAGTTCGGACACGCACTCTGTCCTTGACCCCGGATCTACGGCGTATCTTCACGCTTCACCTGAATCATTGCTGCCGCTTGCGACCTAAGCCTGACACATTAGGAGCTTTCAGATGATATACAACGAACTGCCCAGCACACAGAAGCCCGTATCCTTGCTTGGGCTTGGGTCATACGAGACTCTCTGCTACATGGAGTACCGAGAAATTGTCAAACTTGTCTCAGTGGCCTTTGAATTGGGCGTCACACTGTTTGACGTAGCACACTATCCTCGCGCGCCACACACAGAGATAGTCTTGACGCGTGCTCTAAAGGATGCAGGTATACCCCGCGAGGACTACAGTCTGATCACGAAAGTTTGGGGTCGAGACTCTGAGAGTATGCAGTCGCAGTTGGACGAAAGCCTCTTTCGTCTCGGTCTAGACTCGGTTGATGGTGTTCTGTGCTACGGGCCCCGGTGGGACGTGGGTGACCCAGTTGGCCACGCCTCGGAGGTGGCTGGACTGGTGGAGTCTGGGCGGTCCACATGGTGGGGTGGCTTGAACTGGTCAGCGCACGACGTGGGCTTGGGTATCGGCGCACTCTCCCAAGCAGGACGCCCGCGCCCAGTTCTTATGCAGATGAAATACAACTTGGCGCGCAGGAGTATCGTTGAATCACCGGAGTACTTGAATATCTGGGAAGATGGACACCTTCTCTTGCAGGCGTCGGATAGTCTCGAGGGGGGAATCCTGGCTGGCAAAGTGGGTTCTCAGCGAGTGCTCGGGCGGGATCCTGGTGCTATCCGGCAGAGCATCCAAGAGCGAATCCCGGAATTGCGGAAGATCGCGGAAGACTTCAATGTGACGCTGGCTCAATTGTCTCTCATCTACGCAGCGACGTTTCCTTACACTGGCAATGTTCTCGTAGGGAGTTCCCGCCCAGAACAACTGCAAGAAAATGCTGCGGCTATTGACATGGTTCAAAGTGTGGGGCAAGCCGTGCGTGCGCGACTCTCAGATGTGATCATTGAGGGCCATCGTCTTGATGTGCCGCCAGGGACGGTTGTGGCGCCCGAAGACAGCCCATACGCTATTGACAGGGGCGCAGGTGCCTAGCACTATCGACGGTAGCGGATCCGCCAAAGTGGGCCACGAAGGAATCGCCTCTGTAGGGCTGATTGTACCGCCAATAGAGGGGGATATCCCAAGTGACGCTCCATTGGTTTACCCAGAAGTTGCATTTGCCGCTGTTGGGCTTGGATTGCAACGAATGGAATTGGATGACTATAGCGTAGCTGTTTCTCGGATCCTCGGCCGAGCAACCGAGCTCAAGATGCAGGGCGTTGAGGCGATAGGTGTCATGGGGACTTCGCTAACCTTCTTCGATGGCAAGGAAGGCAACTTGCGAATCGAGCAATCAGTGAGTGAATTAACTGGACTTCCGTGTGTCACAATGAGTACGGGACTTTCACTTGGGCTGCAGGGGTCCGGGTCTGAGCGGCCGGTGCTAGCTTCCGCGTACAGTTCGGAAGTTCACGGGCGATTGAATTCGTATCTTCAAGAGGAAGGGTTTGCACCCCACTATGGGGCGCACCTCGAAATAACTGCCCTCACGGATCTCGCGGACGTGTCCCCCCGTGATGTCGTGGAGCTTGGGTTCCGCGCTTGGGACGCGGCTGGGGGGTCTGGGGATGCTCTGGTGCTCTCATGTGGTGGCTTCCGTACTAGGGGCGCGATGCTTGTCCTAGAGGAGTCGCTTGGCGTTCCAGTGGTGAGTTCGGCTGTTGCCGGGTTGTGGGCGGCCGTACACGTGGCGGGTCTTGATAGTCAGGTTCCATCATTGTCGAGATTCCTCCACCACCCTCCCAAGGTCCCCAATGACCGCTTATCTGCTGGAGTCTCTGCGGGACCGAACTAGAAGGGTCTTTGGAATCTACGGTGAATCGGATCCGCTATGAGTAGTCCGCCTTCCTCGGTGTAGCAATACGGAGGTTCTGATTAGGCGGAAGTCAAGTCCGTGGCGTGGTGTATGACGGGATCCGGCATTGTGGACAACGGTTCAGCCAGATGCTCGGTGCCGTCCACGTGCTTGCCACGGCACACGCTGCGTGCTCCGACGGCGGATGCGAGTCGCGGTGCGATAGAACGGACTAAATGCGGGGCCGAGCCCGAGCAGCGCCAGGCTCCGCGCCGCGGTCGTCGGCGAAGTCAAGATCAGCGATGCCGCCTCAGACAGTGACAGCAGTTGTCGGGAGCGTGCCAGCCACCTGCCCCGCTCCCGATCGTCGTGCGGCAGCCGCAGGGCCGTCACAGCCGCGAGGTACGCACTGCGGTGGCGGAACAGGACCGACAGCCGCGAGGCGTCCTTTTCGTTCTCGAGGAAGGGTGTCACGGCGGCCGGCACCTGCGAGCCAGCATCGAGCAGGAGCGCCAGGTCGCGGTCCCGGGCAGCAGTGAGGGAACCAGGTCGGATCCGATGCTCGTAGAGCACCTGGCCGAGGTGCTCGACCCGCTCCGCCGCCGCTAGAACGGGTGCCGTGCCCATCAGGTCCGACAGGGTCGCCATCAGGGGGAAGACGTTGTCGGGCAGCACGTCGCGGCGGAACAGCTTGTTCCACAGGTGCCCCTCGAGCCGCCCGTCGAGCACGGCGTGCGCGGTCTGAGGCCCGGTGAGGTGCGTGTCGTGGGCGGGGCCGATGTGCCGGACCAGCCGGCCGTGCTCGTCGACGACGCTGGCCCGGCAGGTCACGATGGGCGCGCCCGTCTCCTTGGCCCGGGTGACGAGCACGTCGAGCAGAGCCGGGTCCCAGTCGTCGTCCCAGTCGACGAACCAGACGTAGCGACCGGTCGCCAACGACATCGCGTGGTTGCGGGCGGCTGCAGCCCCGCGGTTCTCCTCGAGCACGACCAGGCGTGCGGAAGGGATGCGGGCTCGGACAAGCTCGGCCAGTTCCGCGCTCTCCGGTGCCGGGGTCCCGTCGTCGACGACCAGGAGCTCATCGGTGTCGCTCAGGGTTGCCTCCAGGAGATCCAGCGCATCCGCGACCTCAGGACCGGGGGAGTAGAGCGGGAGAATCACACTGACTCGTGTGCCCCCACCTGTCCCCGAATCCGAGCTGCTCAGCCCAGGATCCGTCGCCACTCCGCCAGCACCTCCTCCCTGTCGAACCTGGTGCGTCGCCGCTCGTCTGCGCCGGCGAAGTCCCACGCCACCGTGCCGGTGACCGCATTGTGCACCGCGCCCGCAAACGACTGCGGGTCCGGGTCGGCCACCAGCAGACCCGGCGCCAGATCGGGCACCACGTCGCGCACCACCGGCACGTCAAGTGCGACGACCGGGAGGTGCGTCTCACCCGCCTCGAGGAGCGTGTAGCCAAAGGTCTCGGATGTCGATGGCTGCAGCAACGCGTTGGCGCTGGCCATGTGCCATGCCACGTCGTCGACATGGCCGAGCCAGGTCACCCGATGATCCACCTCCAACGTGCTCGACAGTTCGCGGAGCTTGCCTTCCTCCGGCCCGGTGCCGGCGACCGCCAGCGTCCACGTCTCGGGCAGAAGGGCCAGAGCCTGGAGCGCGAGCCGATGGTTCTTCACAGGGACCAGCGCTCCGACAGTCAACAGGCCCACATGGTCTCCGCGTGGGTGGTCGCCGCCCGCGCCACCTCCGTTCTTGTCCTGCCCGACGCCGTTGCTGCCGTCCCGGCCGCCACCTCCGTTGCCGTCCGGTCCGTCATCGTTCCCGTCGTGGTGCCCGGGCTCGGGCACGCGCGACAGCCCGGACGGGAGCAGGTTGGAGATCACGACCGGCTCGGCCCGCCAGGACGCGCGCAGCGTGTCGGCGACCTCCTCGCTGACCGCGACGACCGCACGGGCGCGGCGGTAGGCCCACCCGGCCAGGTGCATCCGCAACCTCGTGCGCGGCCCGGCCTCTCGGAGCCGCGTGGCTGTGAGCGAGTGCTCCCAGCCGACTGCACGGGGCAGGACCCTCGGCGCAGCCACGACGGTGTGAGCCGTGGCCCACAGGCCGCAGAGCACGACCGTGGCGTCGGGGCGCCGGGCCAGCAGCGCACGCAGTGCGCGCGCCCGCCGGAGCCGCCCTCGGCGTGGGAGAGCCGTCACCGGGACGGGTGCCCCGCCTGGGTCGGGACCGTGCACGAGGATGATCTCGACGGGCCGCTCGCGCGCCAGCGCGGCCGCCAGCTCCAGCAGGGCGACCTCCATCCCGCGGCGCGGCGTGAGCACACCGATGACGAGTATGACGGGGGCGGCCTCTGCGCGAGCGCCGTCACCGGTCATGGGTCACCTCGGGTGCCTCCGACTGGTCGGTGCGTGCGGGTGCGGACTCGCGCCGCGTCCGTGCCCACAGGATCCATAGGACGACCGCGAACAGCGCCTCGGCCCCGAGGCTGCTCCCGACCGCGCCCCAGATCCCGAAGTGGGGGACCAGGACCAGGAGCGCGACGACATTGACGACCGAGACGGCGAGCTGCGCCGTCGTGCGACGCCCCTGATAGCCGGCACCGGTGAGTGCGTCCGCGGGGAGCGCGCGCAGGGTGCGGAGCAGGACGAGCCCGGCGAGGGCAATGAGGACGGGCGTGACGTCGGCGAACCCCTCGCCGAGGACGGGCGGGACGAACGGAGCCAGGAGGATCACCGCCGGCACGGCGAGGAGGCAGTAGCCGAGGGTGTATTTGCTGAGTCTGCGCAGGAACGGCGACAGCGCGGCCGGGCCGCTCGCGCCGTGCCGGAACATGCGGGGGAAGGCCGCACCCAGAAGTGCACGGACCGGGGTGTAGGCCGCGTCGATCAACCGGTAGGCCGCTGTGTACACACCAGCCGCCTCCGGCCCGGCGAGTCGCGCCAGGACGATCTTGTCGGCGTCGTTGTGCACGTTGGTCAGCCCGAGGTCGGTGGCGAACAGCAGCCCTTGGCGCCACTCGCGGAGAAAGATCTGCAAGGACCACCGTGGTCGTCCGATCGCACTCCTGGCGAGGATGAAACTCACCGCCGCCCACAGGCCCGTCCCGAGGACCGCAGCAAGCGCCCACCCGGTCAGCGTGACCGGCCACGGCCCGACGACGAGGACGATCACGGCGGCCAGCCGGACGAGCGGATACCCGAGCTGGATGACGGTCTTGAGGTGCATGCGCTCGGTCGCGACAAAGACGAAGCCACTCAGGTCGATGACCCTGGCCAGGATCAGCTCGCCGGCCAGCAGCAGCGCCAGCGCCACCATCGGCGTCCCCGGCGGGAGGAGTACGGGTGCGACGAGCATCACGACGGTCCCGAGCACGACCGAGCCCAGGACGCTGACCGACAGACCGGCGCCGAACCAGTCGCGGGCGCTGTCCCGGTCCTGGGCGGCGTGCTTGACCAGCAGGGTGGTCGTACCCAGCGAGGCGAGCGGGCCGGTGATCGCGCACACCGCCATGACGGCGGCGAGGACGCCATAGGCCTCGACCCCGAGAGACCGGGTCGCCAGCACGAAATAGACGAGAAGGACAGGAGTGCGCAGGAGATAGCCCACCCCCAGGGCTGCGGTGTTGCGCGACAGGCTCAGCCCTCGGCGCCGTGTGTCGACGTCCACCCGTGGCGCACTCACCCCATCACCTCCTGCCTCACCCGCACCAGCATCTCTGCGGTCGCCCCCCGATCCCACCACGTCGCGACCGCCACGACCGCAAGGCCCAGGACGGCACCTGCCCAGCCGCCCACGACCATAGCCGCCACCAGTGCGCCGACGACGAGCAGATCGAGTGCCAGCCCGCCCGCCCACGCGTGCCCGAGCTGTCGCCCGAGCCACGCGTCCGCGACCGCGGATCGCAGCACGGTGACCCACAGCAGCGACAGCACGACGCCGAGCTCGGAGGGCATCACCAGGGTGAACCACAGGGCCAGCACGACGGCCGCAGCAAGGGCAAGGAGATTGAGCGCGAGCAGCACCCGTTGGCGATGCATGACCTTGAGTAGCCCCGAAGTCACCACCCGCCAGCGCGTCTCGACGACCACCAGCGGCAGCAGCAGCCCGACATAGTCCAGCGCGGTCCGGTAGTCCGGCAGCCACCGGGTCAGCACCACCTGGGCCGGCAGGTAGAGCAGCACCAGGGCCGCCAGCGGGCCACGCGTGCCGTCGCGCACCAGCGCGTGCACCGCCGCCCACCGCTCGCGCGGGGTATGGGCCAGCCGGGGCAGCGACAGCCAGCCCATGGCGTGGGCCGCGGTCGTCAGCAGCAGGGCCGCGCTGAACGCCAGCGACACCTGCCCGAACTCCACCACCCCCCACCGTCGCTCGACCGCGAGCCGGAGCACCCCGTGCACGGCCACCGCGGCGAGGTTGGCCAACAGCAGGAACGACCCGATGCTGATGTCCGCGCGCGTCTCCGCCCAGGCGCTGCCCTGGTGAGGGGCTGGGTTGGTCTCCTGACGTTCAGGGGCTGGGTTGGTGTCCAGAAGTTCAGGGGCTGCGTTGGTGTCCAGAAGTTCAGGGGCTGCGTCGGTCCCCTGAGCTGAAGGGGCTGCGTCGGTCCCCTGAGCTGAAGGGGCTGCGTCGGTCCCCTGAGCTTCAGCGGCACCGGTGCGAGTCGCACCGAGCAGACGCAGTATGACGATCGCCCCCGCCACCAGGCCCGTCGCCTTGGCGAGCACGTCAGCGGTCGCCAGCGCGCCCGCGTCGGCCCCGACCAGGGCGACGACGGCGAGGCTCAGCCCGACGACCAGCCCTCGCTCGGTGAGGACGACCGCGGCGAAAGGGGTGAACCGCGACGCGCTCTGCAAGGCGGCCGTCAGCAGGGTCCGCGGCACGAAGAGCACGGTCGCCGCACACGCCAGCACCCACATGAGCTGCTGCGTGGGGTCCTCGATCAGCGCAGCACCGACCAGCGCCAGGACACCCGCGGCCACCGCGACGCCGAGCAGGAGGTGCACGAAGGTGCCCACGAACCGGCCCGGGTGCAGGGCGCTCAGGTGCGTGCCGGCATACCGCAGGTGGTGGCCGTCGGGGACTCCGAAGGTGAGGTAGCCCAGCCACATCGCATAGAAGAGGTAGAGCTGCCAGTAGCCGTAGGTGCGTGGATCGAGCACGAACGGCAGCCCGAGCACGAGCACGGCGGTGGACACGGGGACCGCCAGGTGTCCGATCATTCCCCAGCCGACCACCCGGGCGGTCTTGTTCATCGCCGCACCCGGGTGAGCGAGGCGCTGGTGCGAGGTCGGTCCGCACCCACGTCCCGTGCTCCGCTGGTCGGGTCGCCGTCGCGCGCCCGATAGCTCACGAACAGCCACGCCCCCACTGCGAGCGCCGCGAGGGCCACCATGTTGTAGAGGTCGAAGGCGTTGACGAAGAAGCCGGTGAAGCTGGAGCGCGGGATGAAGAACAGCTGGCGGATCATGAGCAGCGCCAGCAGCCGGGGGACCATCCCCCAGCCGAGCATCGCGGTGAAGACGGCCGTCAGGGCGCCGATGACGATCGAGCCGAGGAAGACCCCGGGATAGCCGAGGTCGACATAGAGCTCAGCGACGAAGCTCGAGCCATAGCCGCTGCCCCGGGCGTAGACGTCGGGGATCGCGAGATAGCTGACCGTGTGGGAGAAGATGTGGCCCTCGAGCGCCCGCTCGGCGTTGTTGCCGGTCAGTTGCGTCTCACCCGTGAAGACACCGAGCAGCCGGTAGCGGACGAACTCGATGAGCGGCCCCAGGCTGTACCAGCGGCCCTCGGGAATCTCATCGGCGAACTGCTGGGTGAAGGCGATGACGTTGACGCTCACCCCCTGGGCGTGCAGGAACTCGAGCACCGGGCCGCCGCGTTCGACCCCCTGGTTCCGGCCGCGCTGGGCCACCACCTTCTGGCTGACCATCGCCATCAGCGGCACCGTGGCAACGCCGGCCAGGACGGCCCACGGCCGCAGCCACTGCGGCTCGTCCGGGGTGCGGGTCGCCTGCCGGTAGGCGAGGTAGACCACGACGAGCAGGATGTTGAGGAAGAATGTCGCGCGCTCCAGCGTGGCCAGCGAGGCAACCCCGTCAAGCAGGTAGAGACCCAGCACCGTCCAGGTCAGCCGGGGGCTGGGACGGGTCGCGAGCACCGCCATCACCGCGACGTCGTTCATCTGGCCGAGGGTCGCCACGAAGCCGGGGACCGGCACCGAGTCCTCGCTCACCTCGTAGAGCTCGTAGAACCCCTCCTCCCGCACGAAGAGAGCCAGCGCGCCCACATAGAGCAGCCGTGCCGGGGTGGTGACGGCGACCATGATGAGGCCGACCTGGCGGACTGCGGAGACCACGTGGGTCGAGCGCCCGTGCCGGCCCTCGGGCCCGTTGCTGATCCACCCCCGCAGCCAGTGGCCGGCGAACACGGCTCCGGTGCCGAGCCCGAGCAGCGCCAGGTTGAGCGACAGCAGGACGTGGGTCTCGAGTGCCGGGGTCCAGTCGACGAGACCGGAGTCGACGGAGTTGAGACCCGGCCAGACCAGATCGATCAGGTGACGGCTCAGCAGGAAGATGGCGAACGAGGCCACGAACAGCCCGAGCAGGTAGTGCCGGGAGGCGAGCGCCGCGGTGAGGCCCGCCAGGGTCAGCAGGCCGATGCAGATGGCGACCACGAGCACGTCGGGCGCCTCGAGGACGGTCCCGACGACCACCAGGACGGGCCACACGCAGGCCCCGATGACGGCCAGCACGCCGAGGCGCGAGCCCGGTCTCACCGGCGCACCTCCCCGGCGAGGGCCGCCAGCTCGTGGGCGAACCGGGCGAGCACGACCTCAGCATCCCAGCCCGCGCGCCAGGACGCCTGGTTGTGGCGGCAGACCGCGGCATACGCGTCCGGGGTCAGGGCAGCCACGCCGCGCAGGGCATCTGCCAAGTATGCCGGGTCGAGCCGTGGTGGGAGCAGGTCCAGTCCCGGTTGGCCCACCAGCAGCTCCGCGGTGCCGCCCACGTCGGTCGCCAGGACCGGCACCCCGTGGGCCATCGCCTCCATCACCGAGACCGGCACCCCCTCGCTGGTCGACACGTTCACCAGGACGGAGGGATGGTGCTCGGCATACCACCGCAGCACCTCGTCGTGGGGGAGCGGACCGGTGAGCTCGACCGAGCCCGCCACCAGCCGGGACGTCCGTCGGCGCAGAGCCGTGAGCGCTCGTGGACGGCCGCCGCCGATGTGGGTCCAGCGGAGCGGGACCCCCTCGCGCTGGAGGTCGGCCACGGCGTCGGCGACGAGGTCGAGGCGCTTGAGTGGCCGCACGGTGGAGACCGTCAGGACGTGCAGAGGAGCCTGCCGGGCGACCGGCTCGGGACTGGACCCGGTGCTGCCCAACCGTCGGGCGCTGACCTTGTGCGCGTGCTGGGGGAGCTCGGCGCGCAGTCGGACGGCTGCCGCCTCGGAGACCGGGTGGACTCGGTCCATGCGCTCCAGGAGCAGCTCGCGCTGGGGGAGGTAGCCCACCGGCGATGCCTCGACGTTGACGTCGTAGCCGTGCGCACGCGACACGACCACCGGGCGCCCCTCTGGACACTGCCCGGCGAGGAGGTCGGCGACCCGTGCGGTGACGTAGAGCCAGTAGGAGTAGATGACCTCGGGCACCTCCAGCCCGGCACCGGCCAGGGCCGCCGCGACCCGTCGCGCCACAGCCTGGGACCGCGCCTCGAAGTACACCTCGTAGGCGTAGGGGACGGGGCTGCGCGGGGGCGGGCCGGGCAGGTGTGGCAGCCCGGGACGGAGTCCGCCGCGGACCAGCCCGTCGAGGGTCAGCCGGACCCTGCCGAGCCGGCCGGCCGGCAGGTCGGGCGCGACCACGACGACGCCGGCCGGGACTGCCCTGGTCGGCTCCTGCCCCCGGGTCTGCATGGTGGGCACGACGATCACCCGGTCGAAGGCGGCCACGAGGTGGGGGAGCTCCGGCTCGAGATACTCCTCCCCGGTGCCGTAGGGGTAGCGGTTGGTCAGGAGCAGCAGGTCAGGCATCGGCGCCCACCCCGGTCCGGTAGACACCCCGACCGCCCAGCACCCGGGCGACGGTCCGGCCCAGGAGCCACAGGTCCAGGCGCAGGCACAGGTCGTCGACGTAGCGGGCGTCGAGCCGGAGCCGCTCGGTCAGCGCACCCTCGTTGCGCAGCAGCACCTGGCTGAGCCCGGTGATGCCGGGGCGGACGTCGTAGCGGCGCAGGTCCGCGGCGGTGAAGTTGGCCTGGCTGCCCGGCGGGCTGGGGCGCGGGCCGACCAGGCTCATCTGTCCGGCGAGGACGTTGAGCAGCTGGGGCAGTTCGTCGATGCTCGTGCGCCGCAGCAGCCGCCCCACGCGTGTCGTGCGCGGGTCGTCCCCGGAGCTGTAGGTCGTGCCGTCGGGGTTGCGCAGGTCCGGCGCGCCCACCCGCATGGTGCGCAGCTTGAGCATAGGGAAGGCTATTCGGTCGCGTCCCAGCCGGGGGCTGACGTGGAGGGCCGGCCCGCCGTCCTCGAGCCGCACCGCGAGGGCCGCGGCACCCACGACGACCGCCGCTCCCGGCAGCGCGGCGAGGGTGAGGGCGAGGTCGAGGGCGCGCTTACCTCCGCGGGCGTAGAGCCCCGTCACGGGCGAGCTCCTCCCGGATCTCCAGCAGGGCGGTCCGCACGCCGTGGTGCGGTCGGAAGCCGAGCACCGTGCGCGCCCTCTCCGTGCTGACCTCCTGGTCCGTGGGCTGCAGGGGAGTATGCCGCCAGGCCGGGTCGCCGCCGACCACGCGGCCGCCGATGGTGTCGCTGACGGCCTGGGCCAGTTGGGCGGGAGTCAGGAGGCGCGGGCCGGCCACGTTGAAGCACCCCCGCGCGCTGGGCGTGGTGAGGGCCAGCTCCACGGCGCGGGCGGCGTCGCCGGCATAGAGCAGGTCACGGGCCGGGCCGAGCGGCTCGTGGACCGGCAGGTCGTCGTCGCGAGCCGCCCGGCGCAGGTAGGTGCTGACCAGCCAGCCGGAGTCGTCGTGTGCCCCGAGCAGGTGGGACAACCTCAGGGTGACCACCCGGAGCCCGGCCGCCTCCGTGGTCCGGGCCCAGAGCTCGACCGCCAGCTTGGCCACCCCGTAGGCCGAGCGCGGCTCGGTCGGCGACTCCTCGGTCAGAGGTCGCGCTGCGGTGGGGTCGTAGACCGACACGCTCGAGGCCTGGACCAGCGTGGGCACGCCCGCCCGGTGGGTCGCCTCGACCAGGTGGGCACCGGTGACGACGGTGTCGGCCAGGTCCGGCGGCGGGGCCGCGTCGGCACCCCCCGTGCGGCCCGGGCGGGTCGCCGCCAGGTCGACGACCGCATCGGCACCGATCACGAGCGGGACCAGCGACGCCACGGTGTAGTCGGTGGCCTGGTGCCCCCGCGCCCCCGAGCGGGACAGGCCGAGGACCTGGTGACCGTTGTCGCTGAGGCGCGCCACGACATACTGCCCCAGCATGCCGGCCGCCCCCGCCACGACGACTCTCACCGGGCATTCGCTCCCAGGGCGCCGACCTGCTCCAGCACACTGCCCGGGGTCTCACGGCGCAAGGTCCAGGCGACCTTCTCGAGCCGGCCGTTGACGGTCCGCACCACCGTGCCGGGGGCGTAGTAGCGGGCTCGTGCCAGGATCGAGGCGTCCCGGGACGCCACGGGCCACGCGTCGTCCGGGATCACGGTCGTCCCCGGTGGCAGGCACTCGAACTCCAGCGTCGTCACCGGCTCGTCCACCCGCGGTCGGACCGGCGCCACGGGACGGATCGCGCGGGACGGAGGGAGACCGTCGGCCTCGCCGCACGCTGCGGCGATCGTGGTGGTGAGCAGGTCGTGGCCGGTGACGGCCCGCCACAACCGCCAGAGGTGGCAGCCGTCCAGGCGCGGGGAGACCTCCACCAGCCGCACGCCGGTCGGGCCGAGGATCATCTGGGCGTAGACCGGGCCCTCGCGCAGGCCGATGGCGCGGCACGCGGCGTCCAGCACCCCGACCGCCTCGACGACGTCCCGCTCGCCGGCCAGCGAGGGGAAGGTGTGCGCCCGGACCAGGCCGAACTCCTCCGGCCACACCACCCGGTCGGACACCCCGACGAAGACCAGCTCGCCATCGCGGAGATAGCCGTTGACCGACAGCTCCGGACCGGGGACGTGCTCCTCCACGAGCACGGTCCCCGTGCGGCTGCTCGACAGTGCGTGCGCCAGCGCCGGCTCGAGCTGGGCCGCCGACGTCACCAGGGTCAGCCCGCGCTGCCCCTGGCCGTCGTCCGGCTTCACGACGACCGGTGGGGCCAGGGCCGCCGGCAGGTCCGTCGTCCGTGACACCAGCGCGTGCCGCACCGAGCCGGGGGCATCGCGCAGGCGCTCGCGGACGAGGTGCTTCTCGTGGCACAGCTGCGTCGTCGGCAGGCTGGCCGGGCTGTGCAGCCCGAGCCGCTCGCTGACCTCGGCGACGACGGGCATCGCCAGGTCGGACCCGACCGAGCAGACGGCCGAGGCCCCGACCTGCTCGGCATAGCGGGTCACGGCGTCCACGTCGGTGAGGTCGAGCTGGACAACGGCGTCGGCGCTCTCCCGCGCCGCGTGCCCGCACTGCGCGGCGACGACGTGCGCCTCCCGGCCCAGCGCGTGCGCGGCCAGGACGGCCTCGGCCTGCACGGCGGCCCCGCCCAGCACGATCACCGGTCCCGACCGCACGGCCCCCCGCCGGGTCATCACGCGACGCCCTGCGCAGCCACCCGGCTGGTCCGTCCCTGCCTCAGGACGTCGGCCAGATGATGAGCGACGAGGGCCGGGTCTTCATTGTCGAGCGCGAGGTGCAGCGGCAGGGAGAGCTCCTGCTGGTAGGCGCGGAGCGCGTTGGGCACCACGACGGCCGGATCGCCGAGCCAGTGGTAGGCGCTGAGCAGCGGGATCGGCTTGAAGTGCACGTTCGTGGCGATCCCGCGGTCGCCCAGCTCCTGGATGACGGCATTGCGCTGCGCCTCGTCCCACTCGGCCCGGACCATGTAGAGGTGCCCGGAGGAGATGTGCCGGGACCCGACGTGCCGGGGGCAGGTGACGTCCACGCCGGTGAGGGCCTCGTCATAGAGCCGCGCGAGCTCGTGGCGGCGCCGGACGTTCGCGGGGTAGCGGCGCAGCTGGGACAGCCCGAGGGCCGCGAGCACGTCGGGCATGTTCCACTTGTAGCCGGAGCAGGTGATGTCGTACTCCCACTGCCCGGCAAGGGTCTTGGTGAGCGCGTCCTTGGTCTGTCCCTGCATCCCCAGCACCGAGGCCGTGGCATAGATCCCGGGCACCTGCTCCTGCAGGGCTGCCGACCACATCAGCGCGCCGCCCTCTGCAGACGTCAGGTTCTTGACGGCGTGGAACGAGAGAGCCGCGAAGTCCACCAGGCTCGCGGCCGGCACCCCGTCGAGCATGGCGCCGAGGGAGTGCGCGGCGTCGGCGATCAGCGCGATCCGGCCGATCGCCTCACCGACCGTGGCCGTCGGAGCGGGTGCCGGGGCGGCAGCCAGGGCCTGCGCCAGCGCCGGGTAGTCACAGGGCAGGCCGCCGACGTCGACCGCGATGACGGCGCGGGTGCGCGGGGTGATGAGCGCGGCGACGGAGTCGGGGTCGATGAGGAAGCTGCCGGGGGCACAGTCGGCGAGCACGGGGGTGGCGCCGGTGTGGACGATGGCGTTGATCGTGGCGGCGTAGGTGTAGGCGCTGGTGATGACCTCGTCACCGGTGCCGACCCCGACCAGGCGCAGCGCCAGCTCGAGGGCGGCCGAGCAGGAGTTGGTCACCTTGCCGCGCGGCACGCCGCAGACCTCGGCCAGCTCGGCCTCGAACTGCGCGGCGACCGGCCCGGTGGTGATCCAGCCCGAGCGCAGCACGGCGGTGACCGCCTCGATGTCCTCGTCAGTGATGGATGGTGTGGCGAAACCGATAGGGAGTGGCATCGATCAGTCCTCGGAGAGCGCGTAGGCGGGGAGGTGGAGCCCGGGGACCGGGCAGGGCAGCGGTTCACCGATGTGCCAGTGTCGGGAGGTGACGCGGTCGGGGGACAGCGGGTCGACGCGGACCCGGGTGAGCAGCGGGTGGTCGGTGGGCAGGCGTTGCTCGTCGCGCCCGACCAGCGCCTCGGTGAGCTTCTCTCCCGGGCGCAGACCGGTGTAGACGATGTCGACGTCCCGGCGACCGCTGAGGGTGAGCAGGGTCCGGGCCACGTCGTCGATGCGCACCGGCTGACCCATGTCGAGCACGACCACGTCACCGTCGCTGCCCTGGGCCGCGGCCTGGAGGACCAGCTGGCACGCCTCAGGGATGGTCATGAAGAAGCGCTCGACGTCGGGGTGGGTCACGGTGAGCGGACCCCCCTGACGGATCTGCTCGGTGAAGGCCGGGATGACCGAGCCACGGGAGCCCAGGACGTTGCCGAACCGGACGGAGGCGTAGCGGCCCGGCTGGGTGCGGGACCACTCGGCGGTGAGTCGCTCGGCCAGCCGCTTGCTCAGCCCCAGCACGCAGGTCGGGTCTGCCGCCTTGTCGGTGGAGATGTTGACGAGGGTGCCGACGCCGGACCGGGCAGCGGCGTCCAGGACGTTGCGCGTGCCCAGGACGTTGGTCAGCCACGCCTCGTGCGGGTGCTTCTGCAGCAGCGGCAGGTGTTTGAGGGCCGCGGCGTGGAAGACCAGGTCGGGTCGGGCTGCCGCGAAGACGTCGACGAGCCGCTCGTGGTCGCGGATGTCGGCCAGGATCAGGTCGTCACCCTCGAGCAGCCCCTGCCCGGTGAGCGAGAGCTGGGTGGCGTGCAGCGCCGACTCGTCCCGGTCGAGCATCAGCAGTCGGGCCGGACCGTGGCGGGCAACCTGACGGCACAGCTCCGAGCCGATCGACCCACCGGCACCGGTGATCAGGACGACGCGACCCTGGATCTGGTCGGTGATGGCCGACTCGTCCAGCCGCACGGGGCGGCGTCCGAGCAGGTCCTCGAGGCTGACGTCGCGCAGGTCCTCCAGCCGCGGGTGGGCCCCCAGGAGGGCCTCCAGCCGGGGCAGCACGAGCACCTTGAGTCCGATGCTGTGAGCCAGCTGCCGGATGTCGCGCAGGTCCTCGCTGCGGATCGACGGGACCGCAACGACCAGGTGGGTGGCGTCGGCGCGCGCCGCCACCTCGGGCAGGAGGGTGCGGTCGCCGAGGACCGGGATGCCGTGGCACCGCAGTCTGCGCTTGCGGGGGTCGTCGTCGACGAAGGCGACGGGGCGGTAGTGCCCGTCCTCGTCGGAGAGCATGCTGGCCACCAGCTGCCGGCCACCGGCACCCGCGCCAAGGATGATCGTGCGGGCACCGTGGTTGCGCGCGGTCGCCTGACGGTGCTGGGTGACCCGGGCACCCAGGCGCGGGCCGAGCATGAGGGCCGCGGCGACGGCGGTGCCGGCCAGTCCCAGCACGGGCGGGTGCTCACCGGTCGCCCAGATGACGACCGTCAGGAGCAGACCGGCGACGGCGGCCGAGCGGGCGGCGGCGGCCGCCTCGTCGAACGAGCCGCGCTCCTGCCGGGTGAGGTAGAGGCCGAGATAGCACCCGACCACCACGTGCAGGAGCCCGGCGGCGAGACCCAGCCCGCCGAGCTCAGGCAGGAGGAGGAAGTGGTCAGCGTCCTTGTGGGGCACCCAGGCCAGGACGGTGAGGGCCGCGACCCAGCAGAGCACGTCGAGGGCAGCCCAGCCCCACCGGTGTGGTCCAACCACGCGCCAAGCCCAGTGAAGTGATCGCGAGACCATTTGCACCTGCCAGCCCCTTCGCCGCCCAATGGGGAACGCTCTCAGCTGAACGCAAGGCACAGCCTAGAGGCAAAGAGGAGTTCATGGAATAGCCATCTAAAATTCATGGAATCTCAAAGTTTCGTCTGCATGACGCAACAGACGCGGACAGGGTTGGACGCCCTGGCAGGGATCAGCGGGGTCAGCCTCGGCGCGCTCAGGAGCCGGCGAGCGCGGCCTGGAACGCCGCGGCCCACTCCTCCGCGGTGGCCTCGTCCGGGGCCGACTCGCGGAGGTCGACCAGGGAAACTCGCTCGTCGTGGTCCTCCACCCAGGCGAGGATGCCGTCAGCCACGTCGGACCCGTAGAGGCCGGGCGGTCCGATCACCACGAGGACCGGCAGGTCCGGACCGACCTCGTCCACCAGTTGGTCAAGCGAGGCGGCGACGCCACTGGGTGTGCTCTCCCTGCCGAGGGACACCATCACCGCGTCAACATCCCCGGCGGCTTCGAGGAACTCGCTGGTGCGTCCGGCGGCTTCTGAGACCGTCGTGTCAGCGCGACTGGCGTTCCAGATCGTGAGCTGAGCTCCCTCGCCCTCCGAGATGAGGTCGGCCTCGTTGAAACTGACATCCGCCGCCTCACCCCAGTGGTGGATCTGCACAGGGCGCTCCGCGGCGACCAGCCCGGCCCACTGGTGGACCCACTGGGAGCGCAGGTTGCTGAAGCCGTCCCCGATGACGAACAGGTCGGCGTCCTGGGTGGACCAGGCGGACACCCAGTCACCGACGGTCGGTGCGGGCAGGGTCGTCGGCGGCGTGTCTGCAGCTGTGGCCGTGCCGGTCGTGTCCGCAGCGTTAGGTGCCGCACTCGACTCGACAGCCGCGTCGGAGGACGACGCCGGGTCGAGCGCGTGCGCGACCCCCGCCGTCGGGGCTTCTGAGGGGCTGCCAACGCTCCACACTGCCAGGGCCGTCAGCGAGATGGCGACGACTGCGAGCGTGCCGAGCAACACGTCCTGCAGTCTCGTGCTGAGTTCCATGTGGGGCCCGCCGGGGCTCGGTCAGTGCAGCGACTGCTACTTCGCCGCCAGGGCCTACTGCTCCGCGGCCTTGGCGTCGGCGAGCGCCTTGGGCAGGTGGCCCGTGGACTTCTGGTAGAGCTTGGTGGCCTGGCGGTTGGCCAGCATCCGGCTGAGCCCGACGACGGCCCCGGAGAGCACCGCGAAGGCGATGGCCTCCTTGACGTCGATGTCCGGGTCCTCGGGGTTGGCC
The DNA here is from genome assembly GCF_023015765.1 of Ornithinimicrobium sp. F0845. GTDB lineage: Bacteria > Actinomycetota > Actinomycetes > Actinomycetales > Dermatophilaceae > Ornithinicoccus. The sequence continues at coordinate 65,728 of NZ_JALKAL010000007.1, read as the reverse complement.
GGGGAGTCACCGCCGGAGACGAACTTCCACGTCCCGTCGGTCACCTTGCGCGCCACGACGCTCGCGGCGATCGCGGCACCCGCCGCCAGCAGTTTCCACACCAGATTTCCCATGGCCCTAGACTGCCACGGCGCTCAGACCGGCGCCTGCGCAGGACCCGGATCAGCCGCTCTGGAGCGCCTCGTGGAAGGCGTCGGCCCACTGCTCGGCGGTGGCCTGCTCCGGCGCGGACTCGCGCAGGTCGACCACGGCGACCCGGTCCTCATGGTCCTGAGCCCAGGTGAGTATGCCGTCACTCACCTCGTCGGCGTCCAGACTGGCCGGGCTGGTCACGGCCAGGACCGGCAGGTCGGACCCCAGCTCCTCCATCAGCAGGTCGAGCGAGGCGTCGACGTCCTCCCCGGCGCTGCTCCGGCCGAGCGACACCAGCACCGCGTCCACGTCGCTGGCCTCGGAGAGGAAGGTGTCCGTGCGCTCGGCCGCGTCCTCGATCGAGGTCGCCCGGCGGCTGGCGTTCCAGATCGTCAGGCCCGACCCGTCGCCCTCGGAGAGGACGTCCGGGTCGTTGAAGGTGACGTCCGCTGCCTCCGCCCAGTGCCGGATCTCCACCGGTCGCTCCGCGGCGACCAGTCCCGCCCACTGGTGGATCCACTGAGACCGCAGGTTGCTGAAGCCGTCGCCGATGACGAGCAAGTTGGCGTCGTCACCCGCCCAGGCATCGACCCAGGCCGACACATCCACTGCACCATCCTCGGTGGTCGCGGTCGTGTCGGTAACGTCCACCAGCGGGGTGGCTGTCTGAGTGGTGTCCGGTGCCGCCGTGGGACCAGTGGTCGTCACGTCCGGGGTGGTGACGGTCGTCTGGGGGTCGTCGAGCGAGGGGTGCGGCTGGCGCACACTCCAGATGGCGAAGCCGGACGCCCGAATGGCGACGACGCCGAGCACGGCCAGGAGCGCGTTCTGCGCGCGGTTGTCGAGCCCCATGGGCTAGGTGCTGTCCGCCACGTTGCGGGCGCGACGCCGCCGCGACCGCGCGCTCCGGGACCGGCGTTGCGGGGCGTGCGCCTCGACGGTCTCGCGATACTCCTCGTAGGCCTGGCGGTAGGCGTCCGGACCCTTGACCGGCAGTCGGTTGGCGACGAGTCCCACGACATTGCCGCCCACCCGGTCCAGGTCGTTCAGCGTGCGCTGCAGCTCGTCGCGACGGACGATCCCGACTCCCACGACGACGATGGTGCCATCCGCAATGGTGGACAGGATTGCCGAGTCGGTGACGGCCATCATCGGCGGCCCATCAATGATGACGTAGTCAAACTCGTTGGCTAGTCTCTCCATCAGTTGGCTCATCGCGTTGGACCCGAGCAACTCGCTGGGGTTCGGCGGGATCTGGCCGCACCCGATGACCCGCATGTTGGTCACGTAGGGCTGCATAACGTCCTCGACCTCGGCGCGACCGACTAGGACCTCGGTGAGGCCTGCGGCTCCCTCCAAGCCCATGTAGTCCATGACGCGCGGACGTCGCAGGTCACCCTCGACCAGACACACTGTGAAGCCGGTCTCGGCGAGGGTCAGAGCGAGATTAGTCGCAGTGGTGCTCTTGCCCTCGCCCAGCACCGATGAAGTGATGAGACGACCCAGGTGTTGCGCTCGGTGAGGATGTGACCTTCCAGGTCGAGCCGGGTCCACAAGGGCGCAATAATCGCAATGACCCAGGCAATGCCGTCGGTGATGATCCACACGGCGCGGACGGCGCTCTCTCGATGCGCAGACGGCGTGGCTCGACCAACCTCTGCCATGACCACCCTTCCGGCAGAAATTTCAACTAGTTTTGGCCACCATAATGCACCGAACGTGTCGCGCCAATGTCGCGCTATACCTGCGCATTACCCCGGCTATAGCCTTGGATCGCCTGGCCAGACGCAATGGTCTACCTTGGCCCGACGCGCGCTGAGCCCTTTTCTGGCGGTTCCGCGATGCGGGACCGGTGCGGCCTAGGCGGGTGCCTGCCCGGCGTAGATGGTCTCGGCGATGAGGTCTCTTAATCCGACAAACTCTGGCGTGGAACGAAGTTCCTTGCCCGGCAGCAGCCGACCATACTTCTTGGAGATCTCCACCTTCTCGTCCAGGACGACCCGTCCTGGACGGGGACTCATCACCAGGACGCGGTCACCGAGGAAGACTGCCTCCTCGACGCTGTGTGTGATGAAGAACACGGTCTTGCGGCGCTCGCGGGAGATCTGCAGGAGGTCCATCTGCAGCCGCTCCCTGGTCAAGGCGTCGAGCGCCCCGAACGGCTCGTCCATGAGGATGATCTCGGGGTCGTTGGCGAGCACGCGTGCGATCTGCGCCCGCTGCTGCATGCCGCCGGACAGCTCATAGGTCTTCTGGTCCTCGAAGCCGGACAGCCCCACGAGGTCGAGGCACTGCTGCCCCGTCTCCCGCCGCTCGGCGGCGCCGACGCCACGGAACTTCAGTCCCAGCTCGACGTTCTTGCGCACGGTCAGCCAGGGATAGAGGTTGGCCTGCTGGAAGACCACGCCCCGCTCCCAGGAGGGGCCGGAGATGGCGGAACCGTTGACGCGGGCCTCACCGCCGGTCGGGCGCAGGAAGCCGGCCAGGATCTTGAGCAGGGTGGTCTTGCCGCACCCGGACGGGCCCACGACGCAGAGGAACTGGCCGGTGGGCACCTCCAGCGAGGTGTCGGCCAGGGCGTGGACGACCTCCCCGCTGTCGGTGATATACCGCTGCGAGACGCCGTCCAGGGTGAAGCTCACTGACCGGCGACCTGGTTGATCGCGTCGCTGAAGATGGCCGCCTCGTAGGCCTCGACGGTGTTGACCTCGTCGATCTCCTCCTGGGTGACCAGGAAGTCAGCGGTGTTGATGAGGTCCTGCGCCAGCTGGCCACCGAAGTAGTCCGGACCGGCCTGCTCGGCGGCGGTGAGGAAGGTGTAGCCGCCGATCTGGTCCAGCACCTCCTCCGGGGTGATGCCCAGCTGCACGGCGATCGACTCGGCCGCGGCGTCCGGGTCGTCCTGGATCAGCTGCACCGCCTGGTCCTGTGCGGCGGTCCAGACCTGCATGAACTCAGGGTTGGCCTCGATGAACTCGGTGGTGGCACCGGCGAGGTCGAAGGTCGGCGCACCCGCCTCGGCGGTGTCCGCGGCGGACAGGATGATGTGGCCGGTCTCGGTCAGCAGCGGCAGCGTCGGGGCCCACACCCAGGCGGCGTCGATCTCCCCGCGGTCCCACGCGGCGAGCATGGCGTCCGGGGACAGGTTGATCAGGTCGATGTCGGCCGTGCTCATCCCGTCCCGCTCCAGCGCCGCGAGCAGCGAGTAGTGGGCGGTCGAGGCGAACGGCACGGCGACGGTCTTGCCGGCGAGGTCGGCCAGGGTCTCGCCCTCACCCTCCTGCACGACCAGCGACTCGGCCTCGCCGATGACACCGTGGATCCAGATCACCTGCATGTCGATGTTGTTGGGCGGTGAGACCGCCTTGGTGGCCGGGCTGGAGCCGACCAGGCCGAGGTCGACCGACCCGGAGCCGAAGGCCTGGACCATCTCACCGCCCGAGGCGACCTTGACCCAGGTGATGTCGGCGTTCGGCATGCAGGCCTCCAGCCACCCCAGGTCCCGCACCACCAGGTCGCCATTGGGGATCGGCTGGTAGCCGACGCTCACCGCGACGTCGATGTCCTCGTTGACCTCGACCGGGCACTCCGAGGCGGCCCCGCCACCAGCTGTGCCCTCCTCCTCGTCGGGGTTGCTCGTGCGGTTCTCGTCCACGCACCCGGCGAGCGCGAGGGCCGCCGCGGCGACCACCGCGGCGGCGCCGGTGGCTCGGGATCGGTGGGTCCGGTTCTGGGTCATGTCTTCTCCTTGTCAGGCCCGGCCATACCAGGGCACGAGCAGTGTCCCGAGGTGCTTGAGCAGGGCGTCGAGCGCCACGGCCGCCAGGCCGATGACGATGATGCAGGCGATGGTCAGGGCGGTCTGGAGCTGCTGCCCGGAGACGTAGGCCAGGCCGCCGATGCCGGGGATGCCGGCGTTCAGCTCGGCCGCCACGACCGTGGTCCACGCGAAGCCGACGGCGATCCGGATGCCGCCGATCACCTCGGGCAGAGTCGCGGGGAGTATGACGTGGCGCCCCACCTGCCACTGGCTGGCCCCCATCGAGCGGGCGGCGTGGATGCTGTCCTCCCGCACGCCGCGCACCCCGTTGATCGTGGCGATCACGATCGGGGGGAACGCCGCGAGGAAGAGCAGCCAGTACTTGCTGGTGTTGCCGATGCCGAACCACACGATCAGCAGACCGATGTAGCCCAGCGGCGGGAGCGCCCGCAGGAAGTTGAGGTAGGGCTCCAGGGCGGTGTTGAGCCACCCGATGCTGGCCATCAGGAAGCCGACGAGCGGCCCGAGGACGATCGCCACGCCCACCCCGACCGCGATGCGCTGCATCGAGGCGATGAGGTGCTCCCACATGTAGTAGTTCTGCTCCCCGCACACCGTCCGGCCGCTCTCCAGCTCCCGGCAGGTGTTGGACTCCACGAAGGCCTGCCACACCGCGGCCGGCGACGGCAGATAAAGAGGCTGGACCAGCTCGAGCGCAGTGACCAGCCACCACACGGCGAGGGCCACCACCAGGACCGCCAGGCTGAGGACGAGCTTGCGGACGCGCTGGGTGCGGCGGGACCGGCGGGCGTCGGCGGCAACGCGCAGCGACTGACCGAGGTGGTCAGCCTGCGAGACGAGGCCGCCCTCGTCCTGGGTTGGTCCGGTCACCATGGGGGCTGGGTCTGCCCTTCCGTCGCGCGAGTGCTCCGGACGGGAAGCCTAACCGACGTGGCCCGATCAGGGCGCTCGCCGCGTCGTGATCTAGGCTGGTGGGCACGACAGGGGAGCGCATGAGCGCTGAGAGTGCGGCACCGGGCCGCAGACCCTCGAACCTGATCCGGTTAGCACCGGCGGAGGCAGTCGAAGGAGACGACATGTCACACAGCCATATCCGAGTCTCGGTCTGCGCGGCCGCGGCGGCACTGGCCCTCACGGGCTGCACCCTGCTGGGCGAGGATAAGCCGGAGAGCGGGCAGAGTCCCCCCGACAGCGCGCGGGAGACGGACCAGGTCTCCCCAGCAGGTGGGGAGGTCGTGCTCGTCACGCACGACTCGTTCGCCGTGCCGGAGGAGGTGCTCGACGGCTTCACCGAGGCGACCGGCTACGACCTGGTCGTGCAGGCCTCCGGTGACGCGGGGAGCCTGACCAACCAGCTGGTCCTGACCAGGGACAGCCCCATCGGCGATGCCGTCTTCGGCATCGACAACACCTTCGCCACGCGCGCGGTCGGGGAGGGCGTGCTCACGCCATACTCTCCCTCGGAGCTGCCGCCCGGGGTGAGTGACCACGCGCTGCCCGGCGAGGCCGCCGACTACCTGACGCCCGTCGACTTCGGCGACGTCTGCGTCAACGTGGACGACGCCTGGTTCGCGACCGAGGGCCTGGAGCCCCCGCAGACTCTGGAGGACCTGACCGACCCGGTCTACCGCGACCTGTTCGTCACCCCCGGCGCCAGCTCCTCCAGCCCGGGCCTGGCCTTCCTCATCGCCACCGTCGGGGAGTTCGGCGAGGACGGCTGGCAGGACTACTGGGAGGGGCTGATGGCCAACGGTGCCCGCGTGACCTCCGGGTGGTCCGACGCCTACGGCGTCGACTTCACCTTCAGCGGCGGTGACCGGCCGATCGTGCTGAGCTATGCGTCCAGCCCGCCCTTCACCATCCCGGAGGGTGGTGAGGAGCCCACCACGAGCGCGCTCCTGGACACCTGCTTCCGCCAGGTGGAGTATGCCGGGGTCCTCGAGGGCGCCGCCAACCCCGAGGGCGCAAGGGCCCTGGTCGACTACCTCCTCACCGACCCGGTGCAGGCGGCGATCCCGGACTCCATGTACGTCTACCCGGTCACCGACGTCGAGCTACCCGAGCTGTGGGCGCAGTGGGCGGAGGTCGCCACCGAGCCGATCGAGGTCGACCCGGCGCTGATCGAGGAGCACCGCGAGGACTGGGTGCGCGCGTGGGCCGACATCGCGACCGGCTGATCCCGGCGCTCGGGGTCGGTCTCCTCGCCCTGGTGCCGCTGGCGTTCCTGGCGGTCTTCTTCGTGCTGCCGGTGGGCGGCATGCTGATGCGCGGCTTCCATCCGGACGGTGCCTGGGACTTCTCGGGGGTCGCGGAGGTGCTCGGCCGCCCCCGCACCGCGCGGGTGCTGTGGTTCACGGTCAGTATGGCGGCAGCCGGGACCGCGCTGACCCTCCTGCTGGGGCTGCCGCTGGCTTTTGTGCTGTATCGCCTGCGGTTTGCCGGCCGGGCGGTCCTGCGGGCCGTGGTCGTCATGCCGTTCGTGCTGCCCACCGTGGTGGTCGGGGTGATGTTCCGGGCGCTGCTCTCGAGCGGGGGGCCGCTGGGCTTCCTCGGCTGGGACCGCAGCTGGGTCGCGATCCTGCTGGCCTATGTCTTCTTCAACCTGGCGGTCGTCGTGCGCACCGTGGGCAGCATGTGGGAGGGGCTGGACCGGCGCGCCGAGGACGCCGCGGCCGCGTTGGGGGCCTCGCCCGGGCGGGTCTTCCGCACCGTGACCCTGCCGGCCCTGATGCCCTCGATCATCTCGGCCGGGACACTGGTCTTCCTCTTCTGCTCCACCGCGTTTGGGGTCGTGCTGACCCTCGGTGGCCTGCGCTACGGCACGATCGAGAGCGAGATCTATCTGCTGACCACCGAGTTCCTGGACCTGCAGGCGGCGGCCGTGCTGTCGGTGATCCAGCTGCTCGCGGTCGTGGTGATGCTGGCGCTCGCCGCCCGGGGGAGGGCGCGCACCGAGCAGAGCCTCACCCGGACCCGTGGGGTGGCCCGGGCGCCCCGCCGCGCGGATGGCCCGCTGCTGGTGGTGGCGGGCGTGGTCGTGGGGTTCATCCTGCTGCCGGTGCTCACCCTGGTGTGGCGGTCGCTGCGTGACGGGGGCGGCTGGACGCTGGACAACTACCGGTTGCTCGCTGAGCCCGGGGCGTCGCCCGCGCTGCGGGTCAGCATCATGGAGGCCGTGGAGAACTCGCTGCGCACGGCGGTCGACGCCACTGTGCTGGCCGTCCTGCTGGGGCTGTGCGTCGCGGTCGTGGTGTCCCGGCGCCCGCGTCGTGCGGCTGGCCGGCGCGTGGTGAGTGCCCTGGACGGGGCGTTCATGCTGCCGCTGGGCATCTCGGCGGTGACCGTCGGCTTCGGCTTCCTCATCACGCTCGACCGACCGCCGCTGGACCTGCGGACCTCGGCGGTGCTGGTGCCGATCGCGCAGGCGCTCGTGGCGCTGCCCCTCGTGGTGCGCACCATCGCGCCGGTGCTGCGGTCCGTGGATCCGCGGCTGCGGCAGGCGGCTGCCGCCCTTGGGGCCGGCCCGTTGCGTGCGGCGTCGACGGCTGAGGGGCCGGTGCTGTGGCGGCCGCTGCTGGCCGCCACCGGGTTCGCCTTCGCGATCTCCCTCGGCGAGTTCGGCGCGACCAGCTTCCTGTCCCGACCGGACCGACCGACCGTCCCGGTGGTGATCTATCAACTGATCAGCCGGCCGGGCGTGGACAATCTCGGCATGGCGCTCGCCGCCTCGGTGGTGCTCGCCCTGCTGACCGTGACCGTGATGGGCCTGGTGGAGCGACTCCGGGTCGGAAGTGTGGGTGCGTTCTAGTGCTCGAGCTCAACGATGTGGGTGTCCGCTTCGGGTCGACGGTCGCGGTCGCCGACGTGACCCTGACCGTGCCGGAGGGTGAGGTGCTGGCGGTCCTCGGCCCGTCGGGCTGCGGGAAGTCCACCCTGCTGCGGGCGATCGCCGGGCTCGAGGAGCTGGCCACCGGGACGGTGGCCCTCGACGGCACTGACCTCGCCGGCGTGCCAACGCACAGGCGTGGCTTTGCCCTGATGTTCCAGGACGGCCAGCTCTTCCGGCACCTCGATGTCGCGGGCAACATCCGCTACCCGCTCTCGTTGCGCCGCCCCAACCCCGACCGCCGTCCCAACCCCGACCGAGCGCGCCGTGCTGCGCCCTCAGCCGTGACCGAGCGCGTCGAGGAGCTCCTCGAGACCGTCGGACTTCCCGGCTACGGCTCCCGCGAGGTGTCCACCCTCTCCGGCGGCGAGCAACAGCGTGTGGCCCTGGCCCGGGCGCTGGCCGCCGAGCCGCGGCTGCTGCTGCTGGACGAGCCGCTGTCTGCGCTCGACCGGAGCCTGCGGGAGCGGCTGGCCGGCGACCTGCGCGGCATCCTCACGCAGACGGGCACCACCGCACTCCTGGTCACCCACGACCACGACGAGGCGTTCACCCTCGCCGACCGGATGGCGCTGATGTTCGATGGCCGGATCGTCCAGCACGGACCCACCCAGGAGGTGTGGACCCGGCCCGCGACCCGCCAGGTCGCCGAGTTCATCGGCTTCAGCACCTTCCTCACGGGAGATCCCGCGCGCCGCGTGCTGGCCGCGACGGAGGCCAGGACGCCCCGGCAGGCCGGAACGGGCGGGTCGAGTGCCGACGCAGGCAGGTCGACTGTCGACGGAGACGGGTCGACGCTCGCCCTGCGCCGCTCCGCCCTGCGCGTCGACCCCGCCGGCTCTCTCGAGGGCACGGTCGTGTCAGCGGGCGCCATCAGCGACGCGGTCCGCGTCGAGCTCGACCTGGACGGCGTCGGTGTCGTCGAGGCCCTGGCCGACCAACACGCCACACTTAGGGCGGGGGACAGGTGCCGGGTGCGGGCCCACGCGGTGGGGATGGCCCGCCTCGGCCCGTAGAGCCCGCGACACCCCACCTGAGCGCGCACTCGTGGCGCCGCTTGCTGCCTGATGCGCTTGTGGCGCACTGCATCTCGGGGGTGTATGGGGATAGTCAAAGTTGTCCCAACTCCCTCGACCCGTCGGGGTGGGCGCTCTATGGTGAAGGCATTGGGGATCGTTCGCAGAGGGGATGGACCATGCGCCGGTGCATGAGCTTGCGGTGTGCTGAGTCGGGGGCAATCTGGGTCGGCGGCACGCTGCTGTGCCTTGAGCACGCGGCGAGCGTGGACTTCGAGGAGGCCGCGACCCCCGGCTGGCAAGAGGCCGGGGGTCGCGGGTCGGATGCGCTCGGTGAGCGCTGGTCACAGGACCTGGTTCACTCCTGAGGGTTGTTGCTCGACATACTGCCCGGTGCTGCCGGCTCCGGCGGTGCCGAGACGGGGAACAGCGCCAGCAGCTGGTCGTAGACGTCCGAGCTGAGCGCGGCCTCGCCGCCGACGATGCTGACCAGCGGGTAGGAGAACCCGTCGGTCAACCGCTCGATCTCCGTCATGACACTCGCCGGCACCGAGTCGGGTCGGGACAGCGCGATGCCCGCGCCCGTCCGGCCCGCCACCGGGACGGCGGTGAGTGCGTCAGCGAACTCCTCGCCCGTGGCGACCATCACCTTGCCCTCGGCAGGGAACTGCGCGAGCACGTCGGCCGCGGTCTCATAGCGGTCCGCGCCTGAGTAGCGGGTGGCGGTGGCACCGCCGATCATGGCGGCCTCGTCGACCACTGCGTCGCTGAGCACCATGGTGCCGCCCGCGGCATACAGGTCGTCATAGGTCGTCGACTCCAGGAAGGCCTCCGTGGCGGCCGGCAGCGAGTCGGCCTTGGCGAGCACGAGCGGGGCGTTCTCGCGGGCGGCCAGGGCACTCAGCACGAGCGCGTCCGGGAAGCCCTGGCCGGTGGCCAGGAAGACCTGCTGCGTGCTGTCCTGGGTGATCTCGGCGGCCACCGCCGCGGCCGTGCCGTAGCGGTCGGAGCCGTAGAGGCGCTCGATGGTCGCCCCGGGCGCCAGGTCCTGGATGTCGTCGACCACGTCCTGGCTGACCGAGGCGGTGCCGCCGACCACGATGACGGTGGTGGGCTGCAACCGGGTGATCTCCGCGGCGGTCGCGCTCGGCAGGTGCGTCGGCTTGGTGAGCAGCAGCGGGCCGGCCTCCTGGTCGGCCAGCGGCGCCGCGGTCAGGGCGTCCGGGTAGTCCGTGGACTTGGCCACCACGACGGTGTCGGCCACGATGAACCGCTGCGCCAGCAGCGCGGCCGTCGCGATCCGGTCCGGGCCGCCGATCCGCTCGACGTCGAAGTCGCACGGACCCTCCTGGTCCTCGGGATAGAACGGGTCGATGTAGTCGATGAGCGAGCCCTGCGTGCCGGCCGAGTCCGCCTCGTAGACATAGATCCCGACGCCCGGCGCGCCGGAGCCGTAGGTCCCCACGAAGGACAGGAAGGCGGTGCGGTCGACGGTCGACCCGACCGGGACCTCGAGGGTCCGAGCGTCCTTCTCCACCTGGTCATCCCAGACGGAGACGATCACCTTGTCGAAACCGCCGCCGTCATCGGTGGTGCCGGTGAGGGTGAGGTCCACGACATACTCGTTGCGGGAGCAGTCGACGTTGACGAACTGGATTCCGGTGACGTCCCAGTCACCGAGGTCTACCGCCGAGGCGGGGACGGCCGCTGCGACGGCCAGCAGACCCGCGGCACCGATCGCGGCGATGGGGCGCCATCTGCGGTGATCGGGTCGGGTCGTGGGTGGTGCGGACAGGCGGCTGCGATGTGGCGCCATGGTTCCCTCCAGGGGTGCGCCACGGGTAGGCAGGTTTTCCCGCCACGGGTGCCCGTCGGCGCGCTCCCAGACTCCCGCCGATCAGCGGAACCGTCAATGGGTACTTTTGCGCACCCCTCCACCAGCGACGATGTGCTGAATCAGCCTGTGGGACTACGTGATCGTCAGTCTGCAGATGGACGGGGCGCCCCGGACACGGCCCCCTGGTCACATCGTGGCGCCCGGGCCGTCCTGTCCGAGGTTGGTGGGGATCTTGGGGTTCGCGCAGTAGTTGAAGACACCCTCCTGGCTGCCCCGGTCGGCCGAGTGATAACTGAAGAACTGCCCGTCCAGCTCGAGGACGAGCATGTGGCCGGGCACCAGGGCCTGGGTGTACATCATCCCCGGCTCCGGGCAGCCGATGCTGCCGTCGTTCCACGTGACGGCCGTGAAGCCGGCCACGCTCACCTGCCCGGCGTCGACACCCTCCCGCTCGGCCAGGTCCGCGATGGCCGCCTGCACGTTGTCGCGGGCGATGATCTCGTCGCTGACCGGTCCGGTGGGCAGCGCGGTGCCGCCGGTCGGGTCAGCCGGGTCGGTCGGGGTCGGGGTCATCGTAGGCTCCTCGGTCGTCGGGGCGTCGTCGGTCGCCGTGCTGTCGTCACCGGCCTCGCTGGTCGTCTCTGTCCCCGTGCCCCCGGCCGGGTCGTCGGCCTCGGTGCCGCAGCCCCCCAGCCCCAGGGCAATCGTCAGCGCCAGCAGCGGTGCCGCGGCACGCAGTCGCATGATGGTCATCCTCGTTCACCTCTCGTCGGGTCCCGAGTGTATGACGTGTGGGCGGCCCGCTCCGTTCCGTCCCGCAGGGGTCTGTTCCGTCTCGAACAGGGTCCGTCCCGTCCCGGACAGGGAGGAGGGGCGCCGGCCCCCTGCGCCGGCGCCCCTGCCCCTGATCCCCGCGGTGCTCCCTCCGAGGAGGTCCCCAGCACCCTGCGGGCCTTGCCCCAGGCCCGTATACCAAACAGACGTCGCGCACACCGGGGCCGTTGCACGAACGCCCTGTGACCCTGGTCACACTGGCTTCGGAGGGCAGGATGGGCACATGGATCACGAGCTGCTCGACCGCCACCTGCTCACCGTCGCGGTCGACGTCCTGAACACGCCCTATCCCTATGTCTCCGGCCACGTCGCCACCGGCCCGGACGACACCGACATCACCCCGCAGCGCCTCCATCCCAGCTTCCACGGTGCACTGGACTGGCACTCGTCGGTCCACATGCAGTGGTCCCTGGTGCAGCTTCTCGGGCGGCGTCCCGAGGTGCCGGGGGCGGCATCGGGACGTGAGGCGCAGGCCGCTCGGGAGCTCCTGGACGCGCGTCTCACTGTCGAGCACCTGGCCGTGGAGGCGGCCTACCTGCGGGAGCGTCCGGCCTTCGAGCGGCCCTACGGCTGGGCGTGGGCTGCGATGCTCGGGGCCGCGGTGCGTGGGGAACCCGCCTGGTCGGCCGCCATGGCCCCGCTGCTCGACACGATCGCGGACCACGTGCTGGCCTGGCTGCCGCGCCAGGCCTACCCGATCCGGCACGGCAAGCACCAGAACGACGCCTTCGCGCTGCTGCTGCTCCACAGTGCCTACGGCGAGTTGGGACGGGAGGACGTCGTGGCCGCGGTCGCCGCCCGGGCCCGCGACTGGTTCGCCGACGACGGGCCGGCCAGCACGGCGGACGAGCCGTCCGGCAGCGACTTCCTCTCCCCGGCGCTCACCGAGGCGGCCCTCATGCAGGTGGTCCTGGCCGAGGACTTCGTGCCGTGGCTGGAGGCCTTCCTGCCCGGCCTCGGCGAGGGCGCCCACCAGCACCTGCTCGAGCCGCCCACGGTCCTGGACCCGACCGACGGGCAGTGCGCCCACCTGCTCGGCCTCGCGCTCTCCCGCGCCTGGCAGCTCCGCGCCCTGGCGACGTCGCTGCCCGGCCCTCGCGCCGACATACTGCGGCAGTCCGCCGACACCCAGGTCGCGGCCGTCCTGCCCCACGTGACCGACGGCGACTTCATGGCGACCCACTGGCTGGTGAGCTTCCTCCTGCTCGCCACCACCCACCAATTCTTGTAGTGGTTTTGCACGCCCTCCACGCATTCTTGGGGAGGTTTTGCAGGCGCTCCGCAGCAGCTCAGGCACATCCGCTCCAGGCACTCCACCTGCGGCCCGGTCTCAGCAGACCTCGTCCGTGAAGACCTCGATCGCGTCCACCACCTGCTCGAAGCGCAGGGAGTGGAAGTTGTCGAAGGAGTGCTGCGCGCCCGGCAGCTCCAGGTAGGCGACCTGGTTGGTCGACGCCCGACGCAGCCGATCCACGAAGCGACGGGCCCAGGCCACTGGGACGAGCGTGTCGTCGGTGCCGTGGGCGACGAAGAACGGCGGGGCGTCCGGCCCCAGGTAGGCCGTCGGCGACGACGGCAGCGCCGACGACGGGTCCCGTTCCCCGAGGAAGCCGTAGAGGCAGACGGCACCGGCGACGGAAGTGTCCTCGTCCTCAAAGCCCGGCTGGAACGCGGGCTCGTCGGGGGTGAGCGCGACCATCGACGCCAGGTGGGCTCCGGCGGAGCTGCCCGCCACGACGACCACGGAAGGGTCGACGCCATACTCCTGCGCGTGACGTCGCACCCACGCGACCACCGCCTTGGCGTCGACCAGCGAGCGCGGGAACGCCCCTGCCGCACCGAGCCGATAGGCGGCGCTGACGCACACCCAGCCCCGGCGGGCGAAGCGGTGCAGCAGGGGTCGTGCCTCGCGGCTCTTCCCGCCGGTCCGGAAGTGCCCGCCGTGGAAGTGGATCAGGACCGGCGCGCCGGGCTCGTGGCCGCCCCGCCGATGGTAGAGGTCGAGGCGGTGCCGGCGGCCGGCGTCGCCGTAGGAGAGGTTGGCGGTCCGCTCCACCCTGGGGTCGAACAGCGGCACCGGCGCCAGCAGGATCCGGCACCACCGGCGGAGCCAGGATCGTGCCGGCGGCGTCCTGCCCAGGTCGTGCGCCAGCGTGGTCCGGACGGCCGGTCCGGTCAGTGCCGCGCGGCGGATGATCTCGAGCAGGCCGAGCACCGTCAGCCCAGCGATGCCGAGGGTGACCCACTGCACCGTGCCGGGGTCGCCCGCGACGACGATGACCACGCTCCAGCCGACGAGCCAGTAGATCGCCAGGAACGGCAGCTCGTCGATCAGGTAGCCGAGCATCCCGCTGACCGCCCCCAGCGGCAGCGGCCCGTGCAGCGGGCGCAGGCCCACCAGGGTGTAGACCGCGACGACCACCACTGCCCAGAAGTAGCTGCCCATCAACCGACCCCCGCCCGCCCAGGCCGTTCGAGGTCGACCGCCACCAGGACAGGACGCCCGCCGCGCTTCCGCGCCCGGCTGAGCAGGAGCACGAGCCGGAACCACTGGAACCGCCAGCCGTACTTACGCCCCAACGCCCGTCGCGCGGCGCGGGAGCGGTCGTCGGGCAGCACCCGGGCGGTGCCTGCGAGCTCGGGTCCGCCGTCGCGACGGAACGTCGTCAGCGCCAGGTAAGGGCTCGCGGTCAGGTCCACCATGCCGTCTCCCAACGCTAGCGCCGCTTCGGGACGGTCGCGACGTGGGGACGAAGGGGAACGAGGGGCGTTTGACACCCGCACAACGGAACGGGCCCACCCCCCGTGAGGGGGATGGGCCCGTCCTGGTGGTGTCAGGGCCGGTGGGTCACCGGCGTCTGCTCACCTCCGTGGAGTCACTGCCAGCTGGGGAGCAACGCGTTGAGCGCGTCCTCCACATCCTGGCTGACCGCACCGGTGCCACCGAACAGGGTGACCGCGGCCGGCGAGAGCCGGTTGAGCTCGGTCACGGTGACGTTCGGCAGCGCGTTGGCCTTGGTCAGCACCATCGGCGCGTCCATGTAGCCGGCCAGTGCGGCGCCGGACAGGGCGTCCGGCCAGTTCTGACCGGAAGCGACGAAGGCCTGGGCCACGTCGGCCGGGTAGGCCGCCGTGATCTCCGCGTTGGTCGCGTAGCGGTCGACACCAGCCAGACGCGAGGTCGCGCCCACCTGGTCGGCCACGGACCCGGACACGGCGCCCTCGCCACCGATCACGACCACCTCGGCCGGCGCGAGCGCGTCGAGCGCGTCGAGCAGGGAGTTGGGGGCGTGACCGCTCTTGGTGAGCAGCACCGGGACACCCTCGGACCCGGCCAGGGCCGAGGCCGACAGCGCGTCAGCGAAGTTGTTGCCCTCGCCGACGGCGACGTAGACCTTGGACACGCCGGTGAACTCCTGCGCCAGCAGCGCAGCAGTCTCGTAGCGGTCCACGCCACCGATGCGGGAGACCGTGCCGTAGGCGCCGAGGTCAGCCTCGACACCGGCCGACACGGCAGCCGTGCCACCGAGGACGACGACGTTACTCGGGCTGAGCGCGGTCAGCGCCGCCTGGGTGTCCAGCGGGATCCGGTCCTGCTGGACCAGCAGCACCGGGGCCGCCTGGCCGTCAGGCGTGGTCATGAGCTTGCCGCCCGGCGTGATGCCGGAGCCCGCAGCCGCCGAACCCGTGAGGGCGTCGGCGAAGGCCTGGCCGGAGGCGACGTAGACGGTGTCAGCACCCTCGGGGTACTCCGCCGCGATCGCCGCGGCCGTGCCGTAGCGGCTCTCGCCGTAGACACGGTCGACCGCGACGTCTCCTGCGTCAGCCACGTCGACCTGGACGACGGTCTTGCCGACCACCTCACCGGTGTTGACGTAGTTGACGTTGCCCAGGTAGCGGGTGTTGGCCGACAGACCGCTCCAGCTCACCGTGAGGTCGAGCGCCTCGCCGATAGAGGCGGGCGACGACTCCGGAGAGACAGTCATGTTGCCCTCGTCGGCGTCGGTCACCGACCAGACGTGCAGCGGCATGTTCGCCGCGGCACCGGCTGCGCCGTTCCAGTAGTCGAGTGCCACGAGGTAGGTGCCGGCCGGGACGTCGTGCAGCGTGATGCTCTCGTCCGAGCCACCGGCAGCGCTCTGGGCAATGACCGCGCCCGCCGACGTCGCCAGGAACAGGTCCATGTCTGTCCCCGACGGGGTGATCTCCGAGTCGTAGATCGAGACCCGGAGGGTCCTGGTGCCCTCAGGCACCGTGATCGTCTCGACGTGATCCGCGAAGCCAGGACCGCCGGACGGGCCGTCCGAGATGACCTCGACCGGCGTCGCGGACGAGGGGATCAGCCCGTCGATGTCGGTGTCCAGGGTCCCGTTGAAGCCCGGGGTGACCTGGTAGTCGATGCTGCCCGAGGGGCCCTCACCGAGCAGGTCGCCGGGTGCACCGACGTCTAGCGGACGAACCGCGATCGGGCTCTCCACCGTGACGTCATCGCTGACCAGTCGCAGCTGACCGAACGTCCACTCACCCATCACCGCGTCCTCGGTGGCGGTGATGGTCGCCGTGTAGGTCGCCGAGCCGTCCGGCTCGACCGTCAGGGTCTCCGGGGAGACGCTGACGGTGGTGCCGGCCGGGGCGTCGATGTCGAACGTGTAGGTGCCGCCGGCACCGGTCACGTCCGTCACCGTGCGGGTGACCGTCTGCCGGCCCGGCAGGTCGCCGATCGAGATGCTCGGGTAGTTCATGTCGCTCGGGTCGATCACCGGGAAGCTATCGCAGGTCCCGGGCACGAACGCCAGCTCCAGCTGACCGATGGCGCAGGCGTAGGCCGCCCAGTCGGTGAGGTCGGAGTCATAGACCAGACCCGGGTTGTAGGACGGGGCAGGCTGGACCTCACCGGCACCGAAGTCGAGCGGGCTGGCGTCGGCGCCGCCACGCTGGATCGGACCACCGGAGTCGTCCGTGTCCCGTGCGGTGGTCATCATGGCTGACTTGATGGCCATCGGGCTCCAGTCGGGGTACTTCTGCTTCATCAGCGCACCGAGACCGGCGATGTGGGGGGCCGACATCGACGTGCCGGAGATCTGGTTGAACGTGGGCTCACCGGTCTCGTAGTCGCCGTGGTAGGCCGCCGCGACGTCGACACCAGGACCCGTGATGTCCGGCTTGAGCAAGTCGCCGCCACCAGCGATCGCCGGGCCGAACGACGAGAAGGCAGCCATCTCCGGCGCGTTGACCTCTGTCGGGGTCGTCGCGGAGATCGAGGCGGTCGCACCCTCGCTAGCGGCGTACGCCTTGACCTCGACGCCATCTTCCGCCAACAGGTGAGTCGCGGGGAGACCGTAGATGATGGCGTTCTGACCGCCGGCGCCCGCCGGGTCGTTGATCAGGATCATGCCCGCACCACCGCTATTGATGACCTCGTCGGCCTTGTCGACCAGGGCGTAGGCGCCACGGGTGCAGACCACGATCTTGCCTGCGGCCTCGGCGTCGTCCACGGAGCCCGGGGCGCAGAGGTTGGCTTCGCTGGCGGGAATGCCAGTGGCCGGGATCGACTCGGCGTCGACCAGGGCGGTCGACTCGAGCGGTCCGCCGTAGCCGACGCCGTCGTAGGTCACCTCGTTGCCCAGGGTGACGCTGTTCAGGGCGCCCCGGTTGTGGGTGCTGGCCGCGACGGTGATCGTCCACGGGGCGTTGTGGGCCACCGAGGAGACACCAACGGTGTCACCGGAGTTGCCGGCCGAGGTGGAGACGAAGATGCCCGAGTCGGCGGCGAACATGAAAGCGACCTCGTCCGCGCTCACGACGTACTGCGAGGAGCCGGACACCGAGTAGTTGATGACGTCGACACCGTCGGCGACGGCGTCGTCGATGCCCTGGACCAGGCCAGCGGTGGCGCCGGAGCCGCGACCGTCCTCGGTCTGCCAGAGACCCTTGTAGACGGCAATGTGGGCCCTCGGGGCCATGCCCGAGCCGGTGCCCAGGTCGGCGCCCAGGATGCTCATGTCAACGCCGTTGTTGCCGGCGGCGGTGCCGGCGGTGTGCGAGCCGTGACCGTTGCGGTCACGCGCGGACTCGTACTCCGAGGGGATCACGTCGTTGCCGAATTCCGTGCCATACCAGCGGGCGCCGATGATCTTGTTGTTGCACTCGAAGTCGCCGCCCTCGTCGACGCCACTCTCCTGGCAGATGCCCTCCCAGTCCGCAGGAGCCGCAGGCATGCCGGTCGGGTCGAAGCTCGGGTTGTTGGGGTCGATGCCGGTGTCGATGACACCGACGATGACCCCGTCACCGGCGTTGTTGACCCCACCGAACTGCTCGGCCCAGACGCCGGTCTCACCGGAGAGGCCCAGGTAGTCCGGGGTCTGGACGGTGTCGGCGTAGCGGACCTCGTCCTCCCAGACGTTGAGGACACCCGGCGCCCTCTTCATGTGGATCGCCTCGGCGCCGTTCATCTTCACGGCGAAGCCGTTCAGCGCCACCTCGTAGGTGGTCACCAGGTCGGACTTGCTCAGACCGACCGACGCGAGCACCTCGGCGCGCTGGGCGGCCAAGAAGTCCGTGTAGGCGGCAGCGGCCGCGCTGTTGACGTCGACCTTCTCGCCCTCCTTGGGGGCGGTGCCGGTCAGCCCATGACCCCCGTCAAAGGCGACCAGCGGGTCGTCGGCCAGCTGCACGATATAGGTCTTCGTCTCGCCTAGCTGGAGCTCGGGGACCTCGTCGGCCTGCGCCGACATGGTCCCGATCGCCAGTGGCGATACGACGACCGCGGAGGCGGCGAACGCGGCGATCCGCGCTCGCTTTCCCGGGGAAGTGGTACGCACTTGGTGTCCTTACTCGAGGGGATACGCCGCAACCGGTCGTGTCGACGCACAACAAATCGGCGCAGGGACACGGGTTGCGTTCGCAGTCTCACCGGCGGTACGGCAGTTGTCTAGAGGTGTAGCCCAATCGTTACCTTTGGTCCATGCGCCTTGATTCCGGACCGGTCCTCACGTCCGTGCGGGCTGCCCTGTGACCCATCGGAACCGGCTGGTCACCGAGACGGTGCTCGTCCTCGGCGTGAGTCTGGGGGCCTCGGCGGTCTGGGCGCTGCTCTCGCTGATCAACAAGCTCACCCAGCCCGCTCCACTGTCCGCGCAGACCACGGCGATGAACACCTCCCGGGTCCCAGATCGGCCCTGGCTGGACCTGGCCTACCAGCTCGCCGACATACTGCTGCCGCTGGTGCCTGTCGCCCTGGCCCTGTTCCTGCTGGCGCAGGACCTGCCCCGGGGAGCCACGAGCGCGCACCGGGCGATGGGGCTGGACCTGACCCGTCCCGGCCACGACACCGTCGCCGGACTCGGGCTGGCCGCCCTCATCGGGCTCCCCGGCCTGGGTCTCTATCTCCTGGCGCGCGAGCTCGGCGTCAACACCACGATCAGCGCCGCCGGCCTGCCGGACATCTGGTGGGGCGTCCCGGTGCTGGTGCTCGCGGCGGTCGGCAACGCCCTGCTGGAGGAGGTGGTGATGGTCGGCTACCTGTTCACGCGGTGGGCGCAGGCCGGGTGGTCGACGGCCACGATCATCGTCACCAGCGCACTGGTCCGCGGCAGCTACCATCTCTACCAGGGGTTCGGCGGGTTCATCGGCAACGTGGCGATGGGGCTGATCCTGGGCCTGGTCTTCGCCCGCACCAAGCGGGTGATGCCGCTGGTGATCGCCCACACTGTCCTGGACGTGGTGGCGTTCGTCGGCTATGCCCTGCTGGCCCCGCACGTGTCGTGGCTGTGAGCCCGGGCAGTATGCCGTGAGGCCGGGAACGCCGCGGACGTCCGGTGAGTTGACTGCAGGTCGAGGGAGAGGAGTGCGCCGGTGATCGATGCGATCAACGAGTTCGTCAGCACGCACGCCGACTCGACGTGGGTGCTGTGGGTCGTCTTCGGGCTGTGCATCATCGACGGCATCTTCCCGCCCCTGCCGAGCGAGTCGATCATCGTGGGGCTGGCCGCCGTGTCGGTGTCGGTGGGGGAGCCCAACCTGTGGCTGGTCTTTCTGGCCGCGGCCACCGGGGCGTTCATCGGCGACAACCTGGCCTACACGATCGGGCGGCACTGGCTGACCGGGCTGGCGCGCAGCAACCACCCCCGGATCCGGCGGGCCATGGCCTGGGCCGCCCACCAGCTGGACCGGCGCGGCGCGGTGATCATCATGGCCGCGCGCTACATCCCGGTCGGGCGGGTCGCGGTCAACATCACCGCGGGCGCGACCCGCTTCCCCCGGCCGCTCTTCATGATCCTGGACGCGATCGCGGCGGTCAGCTGGGCGGCCTACTCGATCGCGATCGGGACCGTCGCCGGCAACTGGCTGCACGACAACCCGCTGCTGGCGATGGCCGTGGCCGTCACCGGTGGCGTGCTGCTCGGCCTGGTTGTCGAGCGGTTGATCAAGATGTTCACCGGATCACCGGACGAGGCGGCCTCCGAGGCCGAGAAGGAGCAGAGCACGTGAAGGTGCCGACCTGGCAGAACCTCGGGGGCGACCACCGCGTCCTGCGGCACGGCATGAACCTGTGGCCGCCGTTCGCCGCGGCAGGCATCCGCATCGAGGAGATGTCCGCGGACTACCGCTATGTCCGGGTGGCGCTGCGCAAGGGCGTGTTCAACCGCAACTACGTCGGCACCCAGTTCGGCGGCTCGCTCTTCGCGATGGTCGACCCGTTCTGGATGCTCATGGTGATGCACAACATCGGCCGGGAGTATGTCGTGTGGGACAAGGCCGGCGAGATCGAGTTTGTGGCCCCGGGGCGGACCACCGTGCGCGCGGAGTTCCGGCTGACCGAGGAGCACCTGACCGAGCTGCGGGAGGCCGCGGCCGACGGGTCCAAGGTGCTGCGCTGGTTCGACACCGACGTGGTGGCCGAGGACGGCGCGCTCATCGCGCGCGTGCGCAAGCAGTTGTATGTGCGCCGCAAGCGTGATGCCAAGCCTCCGGCGGGTGCGCCCAGCGCCTGACCGGGCGCGCCGTCCTCCGGTCCCGCCCTTGACCGGGCCCGTCGTGTCGCCTCCCTCCTGCCACCGCCCGCCGTGTCGCACTCCAGGCTGCCCCCGCCCGCCGGACATGGGACAGTGGCTGTCATGAGCGAAGTCATCGTGGTCAACAACGCGGCAGAGTCCCGCTTCGAGGCGCAGGTCGAGGGTGAGACCGTCGGCTGGATCGACTACGTGACGGGCGCGAACACCATCGACCTGACGCACACCGAGGTCGAGCCCGGCCACGAGGGCGAGGGCATCGGCTCCAAGCTCGTGCGAGGGGTGTTGGAGCGCCTGCAGGAGGAGAAGCCGGCGCTCACGCTGGTCGCGACGTGCCCGTTCGTCAAGAAGTACGTCCACCGGCACCCAGAGTTCCAGCCGCTGCTTGACCCGCGCTGAGGGGCGGCGGGCGGAGCGTCCGGCGCGAACCAGTGGGACCAGTGGGGTTGTTGGGGCGGCGGGTGTGACCGGAAGAGGGCGTGGAGCAGATCAGCGCAGCGGCACGAACGCGTAGTAGCCCGGCGCGACTTCCTTGCCCTCCCGGGTCGCCCGGACCAGGCGGCCGGCGAGCGGGAGCACCATCGCGCCGTCGGGGGTCAGTTGCTCCACCAGGGACTCGGGCAGTTTGGAGGTGGCCGCAGAGACCAGGATCCGGTCGAACGGACCAGCGTCGGGTGCACCGAGCTGGCCCTTGGTGGCGACCCGGACCTCGGCATTGGGCACGTCCCGGAGCGCCACAGCGCTGCGCTCGACGAGCGGGGCCTCCAGCTCCACGCCGAGGACGCTGCCGTCAGGGCCCACCAGACGGGCCATGATCGCCGTGGTCCACCCCGAGCCGCTGCCGACGTCGAGCACGCGGTGCCCGGGCTGCAGGTCCAGGAAGCGCAGCATCGACAGCACGGTGCTGGGTTGGGAGCAGGTCGAGCCGAAGCCGATCTGCAGGGCGCGGTCCTCGTCCGCGGAGCGGCGCACGCTGGGCGGCAGGAACTGAGTGCGCGGGGTCGCGTCCATGGCACGAGCCACCGCGTCGCGATCGCTCCGGCCTGCCATGACACCTAGTGTGGCTCACGTGAGCAGAGCAATCGAGTTGATCCCCGAGGCTTCGCGCGTCGTGACCGATCTCCCGCTGGAGGGAGAGTGGTCCCGGCCGACCCCGTGCGAGGGGTGGAACGTGCGCGATCTGCTGAACCATCTGACGTCCGAGCACCTCTGGGCACCACACCTGTTGCGCGGCGAGACGCTGGAGCAAGTGGGCTCGCGCTATGACGGCGACGTGCTGGGCAAGGACCCGGTCGGGGCCTGGCGGCGCGCGATCTCCGCGTCGGTCCTTGCGTGGGGACAGGCCGACCCGGACGGCACGGTGCACACCTCGGTGGGGCGGACGCCGCTGGTGGAGTACGCCTCCCAGATGCTGGTCGACCTCACGGTCCACGCCTGGGACCTGGCGCGGGCGGTCGGCGTCCGGCCGCACCTGGTGGCCGACGCCGTCGAGGAGTGCCTGGCCTACGAGAAGCCCCGCGTCGGAGCCGGCGAGGTGCCGGGGATCTTTGCCGCGCCGGTGCCCACCGAGTCCGAGAGCCGGGTCGACCAGCTCGTCGCGCTGCTCGGCCGCGACCCGGCGTGGGCGCCTACCTGAGCGGTGCGGAGCCGTCAAGCGGCGGGCCTCATCCGAACGGTTGACGTCAGCTGTGACCGCACGGTCGATGTGCTGAGCCTGGATCGGGGATGTCCTGGGATCTCCCGATCCCAGGAGAGAGATGTCCCAGCGCACAACCCGATTCCTCAGCACGCGCCGCGGCGCCTGGATCGTGCTCGCGGTCGCCCTGGCGATCAGCGCGATCGTGCTCGGCCCGATCCGCGCCACCGAGGCGCCGCCCCGCGGTGACTCCGTCCCGGCCGCCGCCGAGTCGGCGGTGGCGGCGCAGGTCGGGCAGACCTTCCCGGACAGCGACGTCGCTCCCGTGCTGGTCGTCCTCGACCGCGGTGGCGACGCCCTGCAGCGCGGCGACCTCGAGGCCGCCGCCACGATGGGCGAGGCGCTGGCCGGCGTGACCGGTCACGAGGTGTCGCCGGTGATCCCGTCCGAGGACGGCGCCGCCGCGATGCTCTCGGTCCCCGTCACGCTCGGGGCCGACAGCTCGGCCACGGCGGAGGTGGTCCAGCAGGTGCGCGACACCGTCGCTGAGTATGCCGTGCCAGGCCTGAGTGCGTCCGTCACCGGCGGTCCCGCGTTCGGTGCCGACATCGCCTCCAGCTTCGACGGGGCGGACATCACCCTGCTGATGGTCACCATCGGGATCGTGGCGGTGCTGCTGATCGGGACCTACCGCTCGCCGGTCCTCTTCCTGGTGCCGCTGCTGGTGGTCGGGGTGGCCGACCAGGTCGCCTCCGTCCTGACCAGGTGGCTCGGCACGACCTTCGGCCTCCAGTTCGACGGCGGGATCATCAGCGTGCTGGTCTTCGGCGCCGGCACCAACTATGCGCTGCTGCTGATCAGCCGCTACCGCGAGGAGCTCCGCCGCGACGAGGACCACCGTGCGGCACTGGCCACCGCCTGGCGGGGTGCGGCACCGGCCATCCTCGCCAGCAACGTGACCGTCGTGCTCGCGCTGCTGACCCTGGCCCTGGCGACCCTGCCCGGCACGCAGGGCCTGGGTGTCGCCTCAGCCGCAGGTCTCGTGGTCGCACTCGTGGCCGCCCTGCTCGCCCTGCCCGCCGCGCTCGCGGTCTGCGGGCGCAGGGTGTTCTGGCCGTTCATCCCGCGTGCCGGCCAGCCCGACCCGCAGGCGACCGGTGTCTGGTCGCGCATCGCGCGCGCCGTGGTCCGGCGCCCCACCCAGGTGGTGGTGGCCGCGGTCCTGGCCCTCGGCATACTGGCCTCCGGGTTGTTGGGCACCCAGGTCGGGCTGACGCAGACCGAGAAGTTCCGGGTCGCCTCGGAGTCGGCGACGGGGCTGGAGGTCCTGGCCGAGCACTACCCGGCTGGTGAGGCGGCGCCGCTGCAGGTCTATGCGCGCCCCGCCGAGACCGACCGGGTGGCGACGGAGCTGGGCCGGCTGGACGGCATCGTGCGCGTGCAGCCGACGCAGACCGATGGGTGGACGCGGTTCACCGTGGTCGGTGAGGCCGCGCCCGGGACGCCCGAGGCCGAGGCACTGGTCACCACGATCCGGGGCGCCGTCACCGACCCTGAGGTGCCGGTCGAGGAGCGTGCCGTGCTGGTCGGTGGTGCCAACGCCGAGGACCTGGACGAGGCGGCCGCGGCGGACCGTGACTTCCTGGTGGTGGCACCGCTGGTGCTGCTGGTCGGGCTCGCCGTGCTGGTGGTGCTGCTGCGCTCGGTGCTGGCGCCCCTGCTGCTGCTGGTGGTCAACGTGGCCAGCTCGGCCGCGGCGATCGGGGCCGGCGCCTGGCTGGGCCGCGTGCTGTTCGGTTTCCCAGCGCTGGATGTGATGGTGCCGCTGTTGGCCTTCCTGTTCCTCGTGGCGCTGGGCATCGACTACACGATCTTCCTGGTGCACCGGGCCCGTCACGAGGCGGTGGCGCACGGGACGCGCGAGGGGATGGTCCGCGCCGTCGCGCACACCGGCGCCGTCATCACCAGCGCGGGCATCGTGCTGGCCGGGGTGTTCGCCGCACTGGGTGTGCTGCCGCTGGTCACGCTCGGCCAGCTCGGTCTGATCGTCGGGGTCGGGGTGCTGCTGGACACCCTCCTCGTGCGGGCCGTGCTCGTGCCGGCGATCTTCGCGCTGGTGGGTGACCGGATCTGGTGGCCGAGTCACCCGGTGGCCCGGGGTGGCCGACCTCTGCCGGCCGACCCGGTTGGCCGACGTCTGCCGACCGAGCCGGTTGAGCGGCCGAGTCAACCGGCCGCCGCCGTTGGTCGCACTCGGGCGTGACGGGCTCGGGGGTGGCGATGCGGCACACTCGGGGCGTGGAGATTCGCGAGCTGCAGCCGCACGAGGCGGATCGGGCCGTCGAGCTCTGGGCGGAGTGCGGGCTGACCCGTCCGTGGAACGACCCGCACGCCGACCTCGCCCGAGCCCTGGGCGGCGCGAACTCCACCGTGCTCGCTGCGGTCCGGGGCGAGGAGCTCGTCGGCACCGCGATGGTCGGCCACGACGGGCACCGCGGGTGGGTCTACTACCTGGCGGTCGCTCCCGGCCGGCGGCGCGACGGTGTAGGTCGGTGTCTGATGGAGGCCTGCGAGCAGTGGCTCAGGGACCGCGGTGCGCCGAAGGTCCAGCTCATGGTGCGGCAGGGCAACGCCGCGGTCGTCGAGTTCTATGCGGCGCTGGGCTACACCGACCAGGGGACGATCACGCTCGGCCGCTTCCTCGACCCTGAGCTGGAAGCGCGGCGCCGGATGGGATCGGAGCGATGATCGAAGGCCCGCCGAGCGACCCTGTGCCGGGAGAAGGGCGTGCAAACCCTCCCCAAAAAGGCGTGTGGCGCCTGCAAAAACTCCCCAAAAATGGGGTGGCGCGGTGGCTGGCGGTGGGGCGGCACACGCTGTTCGCGCTGCTGCTGGTGATCGGCACGGTGCGCGCGGTCGGCTCGGACACCGAGCTGCGGTGGCTCATCCCTCTGGTCCTGGTCACGGCGGCCTGGTATGTCGTGGGCACGGCCTGGCGCGCCCCGTTCGTCACGGCGGGGGCCGGGCCCTGGTGGCTGCTGGGGCTGACCCTTCTCTGGGGTGGGCTGGTCGTGCTGTCGCCGGACTTCGTCTGGGTGGCCTTCGCCCTGTGGCTGCTGTCCGTGCATCTGATGGCCTTCCCGCTGGCGATGGCCTACTCCGTGCTGGTCCTCGCGGTGGTGATCGGCGTCCAGATCGACCTCGGCACGCACCTCGCGGGGGCGATCCTCGGGCCCGCCATTGGGTGCCTGGTGGCGCTCGCCGCCTCGCGAGGCGAGCAGCTCCTGGCACGGGAGGCCGTTGAGCGGCAGGAGCTCGTGGACCGGTTGGTCGCCACGCAGGAGGAGATGGTGGTGCTGCACGACGACCTCACGCGGACCCAGCGCGAGAGCGGTGCGCTGGCCGAGCGCACCCGGCTCTCCCGCGACATCCACGACACCCTGGCGCAGGGCTTCTCCTCCATCCTGCTGTTGGCCCGGGCGGGTGAGCACCAGCAGGATCCGGCGGAGCTGCACACCCTCCTGCGGCGGATCGAGGAGACGGCCGGGGACAACCTGGAGGAGTCCCGCCGCGTGGTCAACGCCCTCACGCCCGCGGCCCTGGAGGGCTCCGGGCTGTCGGCAGCCCTGTCCCGTCTGGTGGAGAGCATGTCGTCGGAGAGCGGCATCGTCGCGGACTTCACCGTCGACGGGCCGGAGGCACCGCTGGCCACCGCCCAGGAGGTGGCCCTGCTCCGCGTCGCCCAGAGCGCGCTGGCCAACGTCCGCCAGCACTCCGGGGCCAGCCGGGTGATGGTCACCCTCACGACGGCACCGGACCAGGTGCGCCTCGACGTGGCCGACGACGGCGTCGGGTTCGACGCCGCGGCGTGGGAGGACGCCGCGCCGTTGCCGGCGCCGCGGGGCGGCTACGGCCTGCGCTCGATGCGGGACCGGCTGCGCGACCTGGGCGGTGACCTGGTGGTGGAGTCGGCCCCCGGGGACGGCACGGTGCTCGGTGCGCACCTGCCCGTGTCGGTGCCCGGCGCGGAGCCGAGCCGGAAAGCGGGCGACGGATCGTGAGCGGGAGGGGTGAGCAGGCCAGGATCCTGCGGGTGCTGCTGGTGGACGATCACCCGGTCGTCCGGTCCGGCCTGCGGGCAGTGCTGGAGGCCACCGGCCGGGTGGAGGTGGTCGGGGAGGCCAGCTCTGGTGAGCAGGCGCTGGCCCTCGTGCCAGCCACCGAACCCGACGTGGTGCTGATGGATCTCAACCTGGGGGAAGGGATGGACGGTGTCACGGCCACCACCCGCATCCTGGCTGGGACTGGGACTGGGACTGGGACTGCGGCCAGGGTCGTGACATCCGCTGGCGCTCGCGGAGAGCGCAGCCGGACTCCCGTCGTGCTGATCCTGACGACCTATGACCACGACGCCGACATCGTGCGGGCGGTGGAGGCGGGTGCTTCCGGCTACCTGCTCAAGGACGCCTCACCCGAGGCCATCGCCGATGCCGTCGCGGCCGCTGCCCGCGGGGAGACGGTGCTGGCCAGCGGACTGGCCCAACGGTTGGTGAGCAGGATGCGTGCCCCGGCCGAGCCGACGCTCACGCCGCGCGAGCTCGAGGTGCTCCGGCTGGTGGCTCAGGGCGCGAGCAACCGGGCCATCGCCAAGGCGCTCTTCGTCAGTGAGGCCACGGTGAAGACCCACCTGGTGCACGCCTACGAGAAGCTCGGTGTCGACAACCGCACCGGTGCGGTCACCGTGGCTCGGGAGCGCGGCCTCCTGTAGGGAGGAGCGATCAGCGTGCCGAGTGGGTCTTGGCTCCGTGGCTCCGGCGAGCGATCACTCAGGTGAGCTGGTCACCAGGATGGACTCCCCGGCATACGAGACGACCGCGCCGGGTCGGACCTGGATGCCGCGGCGCATCACGGTCTCGCCGTCCACGGTGACCTCGCCGTTCTCGATGACCATCCGGGCCATCGCGCCGTCCTGCACCACGCCGGCGAGCTTGAGCAACTGCCCCAGGCGGATCGACTCGTCCCGGATCGGGACCTCCAGGTGACGGCTCATGGCTTCCAGCCTACGCGGCCAGCCCGGCTCGGCCGTCTGTGTCTGTGCGGCCGCGTCCAGGAAGGACGTCAGATCGCCCCAGGCGTCGGGCGTGTCCACGGGGACCTGTCGGTACGCCCGCACATACGCCCGGTCAATCTCCTTGCTCGACGTCATTGCTGCCATGAAACCAGTCTGTCACCGGGCAGGGTGTCGCAGGCGTCCCCGCAGACGGGCCCGCCGTCGGGTGCGGTCAGGGTGAACTCGGTGTTGCCGAACTCGTCCTGCTCCGAGCCGCCGATCACGGCCTCCCAGGTCTGGTCCTGCCAGGTGATCTGCACCGTGGCCTCGGCCGGGATCATCCGCGCCTGCTCCTGCGTGACGACCAGGACGAAGTGCTGCTCGCCAGTGGGCGCCAGGACCGACTCCTCACCGCCGCCGAGGGTGGCGCCGCGCACGATCGAGTCGCCGAGCTGGATCACCGTGGGGAGCCGGTCGACCGCCACCAGGCGGCCCAGCGGGATCCTCCCCGTGTCGTCCAGACCGAGGTCGTCCTGCCAGTCCTTGACCGCCCGCTCGGTCCGCCACCCGAAGTCGCCGTCCGGCTCGTCGGCGTCCAGGTAGTCAAGGTCGATGAGCGCCTGCTGCAGCTGCGCGACGTCGTCGCCCTCGAGGTTGCGGGCCAGGTCCCGATAGAACGGCACCTCGCCCTGCACCACCCGCACCGGTATGCCAGCGACCACGTAGATCGTGTCGCCATGGGCGACCTCGCCCGGCGAGGTGCTGAGCACCACCCCGGGCACGGCGTTGGAGGCGACCGTGCGCGCCGGCTGCCGCAGCGTCGTGGACAGCGGGAGGGACCGACCGACGCTGGAGGTCGTCGCCTCGGCCCACACGATGTCGGGCGTCGTCGTCGCGGTCTCCGGCGTCTGAGGCTCGAGGGTGGCGCGTGCCGCCCACCAGCCGCCCCCGGCCGCCACGGCCAACGCGACCAGGCAGGCGAGCGCGACCAGCAGCCCGCGACCGCGGCGTCGTGCGCCCATGCAAGTGGCTGTGAGGTCGCCCGGCTAGCGCCACGTCTCCACCACGACCGACTCCACCGGAGACCCGGCGAACTTCTGGTCGTCGGTGAGCAGAGGCATGTCGAGGGACTCGGCCAGGGCGACGTAGAACGCGTCGTAGGCCGTGAGGTTGTCTCGCAGGCTGAGCACGCGACGCTGGTACGGCTGCATCGGGTGGCGAAAGAGGGGGAGGTCCGCAAAGTCCTCGAGCATCTGTCCCGCGCGTTCGCTCGTGACCCTGATGGTGGACTTCGACGTCATCATGAGCCCCCGGATCGCCGAGGCCACCTCGGCGTCGATCAGCGCTGGCGCGTGGATGTGCCGCTGCCGACCAAACCGTTCGCGCAACCGTTCGTCCCCGCGCCGGTTCTGCAGGAGCCGCACGACGACCGACGCGTCGACGACCGTCATCTCAGTGGCGGTCTTCGTCGATGAACGACCGGATGTCCTCGGTGCTGGCCTCGATGCTCTCCCGTGCGGCGATCTTTGCGAGAGTCTCGTTCATCGCCGGGCGGGACACGTCATCGTGGATGAGTTCACGCAGATAGCTCGAGAGTGACATGTTGCGGGCGGCGGCCCGGGCCCGCAGGGTCTGTGCGTCCTTCGCCGGGACATCACGGACCTGGAGGATCTCGGTGCTCATAGCGACAGTCTACGCCGCATGCATGAAGTGTGCATGAAGTCTGAGGCGCACGGCTGTGGGAGACGCGTCTTCGAGCGCCCACTTCATCTTTCCGACGGTTACAGTCGGCTCGAAGAACGCGGAGGCGCTCGAAGACGCGCGTGTCCCAGGGGCTGACAAGCGTGAGCGGGGGTTACGCAGGCCGACGGCCGTACGTCACCGCGTGCACCGGCGAGATCTCGAACGAGCCGAGGTCGGTGAAGCCGTGCCGGGTGAGCAGGTCGTCGTAGGCACGACGCGGCAGCAGCTGGTCGTCGATCTGCGCCTCGAAGAACTGGATGCCCGACATCAGCCGGCCCGGCACCGAGCGCAGCCCCTCGTCGGTGTCCGGGAACGGGAAGTCCGAGATCACGAACCACCCGCCCGGCCGCAGCGCGGCGAGCACCCGCTCTGCCACCTGGTCGATGTCGCGGCACTCGTGCATCGAGATGTTGTTGATCACGACGTCGGCGGGCTCCGCCAGCGCGAACTCCTCCAGCGGACTGACCAGCAGCTCGACCCGGTCGGACAGACCGGCCTGCTCCACGGCATACTGCGCCCGGGTGATCGAGTGAGGGTCGCCGTCGACGCCGATCACGGTTGCTGAGGAGTATGTCGTGGCGAGCCGGAGCACTCCCAGTCCGGCCCCGCAGGCGGTGTCCACGACGCGGGCACCGGAGGTCAGCACCTCCTCGAGGCCGGGCACCCGGGCGAGCCCGCCGGGGACCAGGCGGGTGTAGAAGGGACGGCCGGTGCCGGCGACGCCGGCGATCCAGTCGGGGCTGGTGTCGTCCCACCAGAAGCGCTCGCCGGTGTGCAGGTTGTCGGCGAATCGGCCGAACATCTCCGGCTGGGAGACGACCCCGAACATGCCGCCCGCGAACGCGGGGGAGGTCTCGTCAAGCAGCAGCGTGTCCATGTGCGGCGCGAGGCGATAGCCGGCTCCCGCGCGCTCCAGGAGGCCGGCGCCGAAGGCGCCGCGGCACCAGACGGAGACGAAGAACTCGTCCATCTCCAGCGCGTCCGCCAGGTCGCCGGGTGTCGCTCCGGGAGTCGTGGCGAGTGCGCGGAGGAGCCCGGACTGCAGGCCCATCTGGGTGACCCGAGTGGCCATGTAGCCGGCGATGTGGGTCAGGACGGTGCCGGCCTGTTGGGGCAGTGGCACCTCGGGTGCGGGGGTTTCGGTGGTGGCGGTCGCAGGTGTCTCGGCGGTGGCGGTCGGGCTGGTCGCGCGACTCTCGGTGGTGGCGGTCGGGGTGGTTGTGCGGCTCTCGGTGGTGGTCATGCCAGGTCCTTTCGTTGGTGGTGTGGCTGACCTCTCCAGACTCGGTCGGTGCGCCCGGGGCCGATAGTTCTGAACCTGAACTGTTCCGGTTCACGATGTGTACTTGTTGGGCGTGCGGGCCGGGCGTAGCGTCGGATCGTTCGAAGGAGGCGAGGCTCGTGGCGGGTTACGGCCAGTTCTGCCCGGTCGCCAAGACGATGGAGATCCTGGACGAGCGGTGGACGGTCCTGATCATCCGGGAGCTGTTGAGCGGCAGTCAGCACTTCAACGAGCTGCGCCGCGGGGTGCCCAAGATGTCCCCGGCTCTGCTCTCCAAGCGGCTGCGGAGTCTGGCGAAGGCCGGAATCGTGCTGCGCCGGGACGACGGCAACCGGATCCGCTACGAGCTCACGCCCGGCGGTCGTGCGCTCGAGCCGATCGTGATGGCGCTGGGCGCGTGGGGCGTCCAGTGGCGCACCGCGCTCGGCGAGGAGGACTACGACCCCTCGCTGCTCATGTGGGACATGCAGCGCAATCTCGACCTGGCCTCCATGCCGAGTGGGCGGACCGTGCTGGCCTTCGAGTTCCCGGATGTGGAGCCCCGGACCCGGCGCTGGTGGATCGTGGTGGAGGCCGACCGCGTCGTCGACCTGTGCGACGCCGACCCTGGCTTCCCGGTCGACGTCACGGTGAGCGCCGACCTGCCCACGCTGGTCCACGTGTGGCGCGGCGACCTGTCGTGGAGCCGGACCCTCCGCGACGGCACCGTGCGCGTCACGGGCGCACCCGACCTGCGGCGCGCCTTCCCTTCGTGGCTGAAGCTGTCGAGCTTTGCCGCGGTCCCGCGGGTGCCGACGAGCACTTCCTGAGCCTTATCTCCATCTCCGCCTATTCGTCTTCGAGCGCCCAACGGTTCCTCGAGCCGGTTGCAGGGCCTGTTGCAAAATGGACGGCGCTCGCGGCGTGACCGGAAAATTTCCGGTCACGCGAGTCGCGGGGCCCGGAACTGGGCCGGACAGTGTCCAAATACCGCGCTACCGAGGCGAATCCAGGGCGCCCGGAGCGATCGTGCGGGAGATCGTCCGGCGGCCCGCCCAGCACTCTCCATTTAGCAACAGGCCCTGCAGTCGGCCCGAAGAACGACGGGGCGCTCGAAGAGGCGGCCGGAGGCGCGCGCCGGGGTAAGCGCGGCGCTGGCCGGAAGCACGGCCGCCGCCGACGCCGATGACTCAGCCCGGAGAGGACGCGTCCGGTGGCGGGTTCAGCAGTCCGTTGGACTCGCCGAGCCGTGGCACGGTGCCGGGGTCGGCGGCCTGGCCGTTGAAGAGCAGCGGCAGCCGCGGCAGGGCGGGGTGGCTGCCGTCCTCGCGCTCGAGGCGCTCGTCCTGCATCGGCACGAAGAGCCCGCGGTGCGCCAGCTGCGGACAGTCCCGCACGTCCGCGATCGTCTGCACCGCCCCGGCGGGCTGGCCCGCGCCGCGCAACGCCTCGACCGCCTCGTGCTGACCCAGGCTCGCGGCCCACTCCTCGAGGGCGGGCAGCACCCGGTCCTGCATCCGCTCGGCCCGCTTCAGCACGGTGTCGAGGGCCGGGTCGTCGACCAGGTCGGGCCGGCCCATCGCGGCGCAACAGCGCTGCCACATCTCGTCGGTGGGGATGACGATCGAGATCCAGCCGCCGTCGCCCGCACGGAAGGCCCCGACCGGGCTGAACCGGTCGATGCCGCGCGTGGGCACCTCACCGGTGAACTCGTGAAGGGTCAGCGGACGCTCGAGGAACGCGGCACCGATGTCATACATCGCCGCGTCCACGTGCGTGCCCTCGCCGGTGCGGCTGCGGTGCACCAGCGCGGTGAGGATGCCGAGGCAGGCATAGACCCCGGTGAGCAGGTCCATCGTCCCCATCGGCGCCAGCAGCGGCGGCTCCTCCGGGGCGGTGCCGAGGAGGCTGCTCAGCCCGCTCATCGCCTGGATGACGGAGTCGAAGGCCGGCCACTCGGCATACGGCCCACCAGAGACCCCGAAGCCGGTGATCTCGCAGATCACCAGCTGGGGGAAGCGCTCGCGCAGCACCGGGACGCCCAGGCCGAGGCGCTCCAGCGACCCGGGCCGGTTGTTGCAGAGGAAGACGTCCGCGTCGGCGAGCAGGCCGAGCAACGACTCGCGCCCCTCGTCGCTGCGCAGGTCGATCTCGACGGACCGCTTGCCCCGGTTGTATGACGCGAAGCCGCCACTGACGTAGTCGTCCTCCGGCCCGAGGCGGGGCTGGTAGGTCCGGCGCGGCTCGCCCGTGCCGGGACGCTCGACCTTGATGACCTCGGCGCCGGCGTCGGACAGCAGCGAGGAACAGTAGGGGCCGGCGATGAACTGCTCCATCGAGACGACCCGGATCCCGGCCAGCAGGTGCAGTCCGGACATGGCAAACCCTCCCTCGACAGTGGCGTGTGACCGACGCTAGTCCCGTCCTTCGCCCATCGCCCGTCAGCCGATCCGCGGCCGGGGACGGGTCTTTAGTTGACCGCCCAGGCCGGCGGCCGCTTCTCGGCGAAGGCCGCGAGACCCTCGGCCGCCTCGGGCGACTGGCGGGCGGCGCTGTGCTCGGCGACCAGGTCGGTGAACTCGGCGTCGTCAACGGCCGTCCAGGACAGGTCGCGGGCGATCCGCTTGGTCGTGCTGACGGCGCCTGGCCCGCTCGCCAGGATCGCCTCGACGACCGCGGCACCGCGCTCCTCAAGCGCCTCGCGGGGCACGACGTCGTGCACGAGCCCGATCCGACGGGCCTCCGCGGCGTCGAAGCGCTCGCCGGTGAGGGCATAACGCCGCACCTGCCGCGCGCCGATCGCGTCCGCCAGCTGCGGCAGGATGATCGAGGCGTGCAGGCCCCAGCGGACCTCGGCGATGGAGAAGACCGAGTCCTCGCCGCACAGCACGACGTCGGCGGCGGCCAGCACGCCGGTGCCCCCGCCGAAGCAGGCGCCCTGCACGAGGGCGACGACCGGCACGTTCAGCTGGCTGAGCCGGCGCACGGCGCTGCCGGTCAGGTCGGAGGCCGCGAGGTTGTCCTCGGGGCTGCCGGTGCGCACGGCGTTGAGCCAGTGCAGGTCGGCGCCCGCCTGGAAGTGCCGCCCGTTGCCGCGCAGCACGACGCAGCGCACGGGGGAGTCTGTCGTCAGTGACGCCTCGGCGGCGTCGACGGCCGCGTGGACGCCGCGCAGCATCGCCTCGTCATAGGCGTTGTTGACCTCGGGCCGGTTGAGCGTGACCGTCGCGACGCCGCGGTCGTCGACCTCGAGCAGGACCGCGTCAGCCAACGGTCTCACCCGCGGGCGACAGCGTGCTGGTCGCGCAGATCGCCCCGGCCGCGCTGCGGGACTCCGCCCCCCGCTCCAGCCCGTCCTGGCCGGGCACGATGGTCAGCGTCTGCGTGCCGACCATCGGGGAGACCAGCCGGTAGCCGAAGGTCTGTCCCACCAGGTCGATGCCCTCGCGGCGCATCAGGTCGCCCATCAGCAGGGCCTGCAGCGGGCCGTGGATGACCAGCCCGTCGTAGCCCTCGGTCGGCACATACCCCAGGTCGTAGTGGATGCGGTGCGTGTTGTAGGTCAGCGCGCTGAACCGGAAGAGCAGCCGTTCGTCGACCGCCAGGGTCAGCCTAGGTCCGGCCGGTGGGGTGGGCGGCTCGGGGGCGGGCGGCAGGGCGCCGGTGCCGGGAGCGCGATAGACGATGTCCTGCTCCTCGCGGACGGCGAGCTGACCGCCCTGGCTGATCTCCTGCAGGACCGTGACGAAGGTCAGCGGGCCGGTGCGCCCCTCCTTCTCCACGGTCTTGGCGATGGAGGTGACCTTGGTCGCGGGCTCGCCGATGACCAGCGGGGAGTATGTCGTCACGCGCCCGCCCGCGAACATGCGGCGGCGTCCTGGGCCGGGTGGGGCGGGGATGCCGCTGGTCGGGTGGCCGTCGGGGCCGAGGTCGGACTGGCGGCGGCGGTCCAGCAGGTACATCCAGTGCCACAGCGGCGGGACGGGTGATCCGGCCTCGAACGGCACGGGGGTCTCGAGCACCGCGGCCAGCGACTCGACCGGCTCGGCGGAGATCACCTCGGTGCGGGTCGTGGTCTCGGTCATCAGCCCTCCCTCCGTCGCAGGATGTCCTCGGCGCGCGCCACGACGGGCGCGTCGACCATGTCGCCGTCGACGCGCACGGCGCCTCCACCGGCCGCGGCCTCGAGCACACGCTGAGCCCAGGCGACCTCGTCCTCGGAGGGGCGGTGCGCGGCGTGCGTGGGCTCCACCTGTCGGGGGTGGATGAGGAGCTTGCCGGTCAGGCCCAGGTCTCGGGCGTAGGCCAGGTCGTCGACGAGCACGTCGGTGTCGTCGAGGGCGGTGGTCACGCCGTCGATCGGGCCGGGTAGTCCGGCAGCACGGGAGGCCAGCACCAGGGTCGAGCGGGCCAGCAGCATCGCCTCCCGGCCATTGCCGCTGCCCAGGTCGGCGGCCAGGTCCAGGTGGCCCAGCGCCAGCCGTGCCACGCCGGGGGCACGTGCCAGCTCGTGGGCCCGCGCGACACCGAGGGCGGACTCCACGAGGGCGATGACGGGCACCCCGATCTGCTCGGCGATGGTGCTGGCCACGTCAGGGTCCTCGGCCTTGGGCAGCACCACTGCCACGAGCTGATGCCGGGGTGCGTTGTGGGTCCCGGCGAGTGCCAGCACGTCGGCCGCATGCTCGGTGCTGTCGGCACCGTTGAGGCGCACGGCCGCTCGGCCGCCCTCGCTGATAAACATGGTCGCGGCATGCCGTGCCTCCGCCTTGGTCTCGGGGGCGACCGCGTCCTCCAGGTCGATGATCACCACGTCGGCGCCGGTGGCGACGGCCTTGTCGAACCGGTCCGGCCGGTCACCCGGGACGAACAGGAAGGAGCGCGCGGACTGGACCTGCGTCATACGGGGTCCACGTTGCCGCGCTTGACCAGCTGGCGGGCGATCACGTTCTTCTGGATCTCGTTGGTGCCCTCGCCGACGATCATGAGAGGAGCATCGCGGAAATAGCGCTCCACGTCGAACTCGGTGGAGTAGCCGTAGCCGCCGTGGATCCGGATCGCGTCAAGGGCGATCTCCATGCCGACCTCGGAGGCGAACAGCTTGGCCATCCCGGCCTCCATGTCGGCGCGCTGACCGGCGTCGAACGCGCGGGCGGCGTGCAGGGTGAGCTGGCGGGCGGCGACCAGCTTGGTGGCCATCTCGGCCAGGTAGTTGCCGATCGACTGGTGCTTCCAGATGGGGACGCCGAACGACTCGCGCTCCTGGGCATACTGCAGCGAGTCCTCCAGGGCCGCCCGGCCGACACCGAGCGCGCGGGAGGCGACCTGCAGGCGGCCGACCTCCAGGCCCTTCATCATCTGGGAGAAGCCGAGGCCCTCGGTCTCGCCGAGCAGCGCCGAGCGCGGGACCCGCATCCCGTCGAAGGCGATCTCGCAGGACTCCACGCCCTTGTATCCGAGCTTGGGCAGGTCGCGGGAGAGGTGGAAGCCCTCAAGCCCGTCCTCGCCGGACTTCTCCACGAGCAGGATCGAGACGCCCTTGTGCCGCGGCTGCGCCTCGGGGTCGGTCTTGACCATGAGGGCGATCAGCTCGGCCTTGCGGGCGTTGGTGATCCAGGTCTTGGAGCCGTTCACGACATAGTCATCGCCGTCGACCTTGGCGGTGGTGCGCATCGCCTGCAGGTCGGAGCCGCCGCCGGGCTCGGTCAGCGCCATCGTCGCGCGCAGCTCGCCGGTGGCCATCCGCGGCAGGTAGGTGTCCTTCTGCTCCTGCGTGCCGTAGGCCAGGATCAGCTTGGCGACCACCGTGTGCCCGCCCATCGCGCCCGCCAGGCTCATCCAGCCGCGGGCCAGCTCCTCGGTGACCAAGCAGTATGCCGGCAGGCTCACCTGAGCCTCGCCCCACGGCTCGGGGATGGCGAGCCCGAAGATGCCCATCTGCTTCATCGCGTCGATGAGCTCCTCGGGATAGGTGTTGGCGTGCTCCAGCTCGCTGGCGGTCGGCTTGACCTGCTCGGTGACGAACTCCCGCACCAGGCGGACGATCTCAACCTCGTCTTCGGACAGCATCTCGGTGCTCATCGTGTCCCATCATTTTTCGTAGTGGTTTTGCTGGTCTGTCTGCAATTTTCGTAGTGGTTTTGCTGCTCCTCCCGCACGTCAGGGAGAGGTGCCATCGGTTCCCAGGACGTATGCCGAACGGTCGGCTGGGACGCTCGGCCCCAGGTGGGTGATGAGCAGGTGGGCGCCGGTGTCCCACGTGATCTCCGCGGGCGTGACGCCCTCGATGCCGCCGAGCTGCAGGCAGTCGGTGACCTTCGCCTCCATCTCGGCGTCGGTCGGCGGCTTGCCGGGTGAGCCCGGCGGCAGGTCCAGGGAGCCGGTGAGGGTGCGCCCGTCGCTCAGGTCCACCTCGACCTCGACCGCGCCGAGCAGCAGGCCGTCGCCGGTCTCGTCGGTGAGGGTGATCTCGGTGAGGTCGATGAGCCGCTGCGCGTCGGCGCGCTGCACGGCCTCGTCGCCGAAGGCGCGGAAGCCGGAGTGCGGGTCGAGCAGGGCGGTCGCGGCGGCATACTCCAGGCTGAACTTGCCCTCGAGGCCGGTCTGCGGCTGGTGGTGGACCAGCGGGGTGACCGTGCCGCGCGGGGTGCTCAGCCGGATCGCTGCGACCTGCTCGGCGCTGATCGGCTCGCCGACGGTCTCGCGCAGCGCGCCGATCGGTCGCTGGAGGGCATAGCAGGCGGGGTAGACCTTGATGGCCAGACCGTCGGGGATCATCGCGGGATCGGACGAGGGGTCGGTGACCAGCGGGTGGGTCGGGTCACCGCCGAGCAGCTCCATCCAGGCCTCGACCGCCCGCGGGTCGGCGGTGGCGCCGGCCGCGGCGAGCTGGGCCGCCGTGATCCCGGCCTGCGCGGCCAGCCCGACCTGCAGGCTCTTGGCGTCGGTGCCGAACGCGCGCTGGACACCGCCGGAGGCGGGGACGGCCAGCGCGATGGCGTTGGTCAGCTGCTCCTGGCTCAGCCCGCGCGCGATGCCCGCGACCACGGCCGCGGCGATCGCCCCGGAGGTCGTGGTGGCGTGCCAACCCGCGGTGTAGTGCGACCAGCCCAGGGCCGTGCCCAACCGGGCCATGACCCCTGCGCCGGCGAGATAGGCCCGGGCAGCGACCTGCCCGTCGTGCCCGCCGCTCGTCAGGGCGACGGGGACGCAGACGGTCGAGATGTGCGTGGTCGAGGGCAGGTGCAGGTCGTCGAAGTCGATGACGTGGGCCAGCGCGGCCCACCGGGCAGCCTGGCCGTCGAGGGCGTCCACGACCGGCCTGATCTGATGGGTGCGGGCGGCCAGGGCCACGGCGACGGTGTCGAGCAGGCTCCGGTCCGCCAGGTCGAGGTCGGCCTGCGACGGCTTGGTGGTGCTTGCCCACGTGGCGAGCGCCACAGCCACGGCGGGCGTGCCGGTTGCAGTCGCGTCGGGGGCGCCTTCCTCGGTGCTGATGGTGTCGATGCTCACGGGGTGCCTCCTGCGGCTGGGGCCAGACCGAGCTCGGTCAGGATCTGGTCGGTGTGCTCACCGACGGTGGGGATCGGGCCCATCACGGGTGTGCTGCCCTGCAGCGTGGCCGGTGGGATCAGCGCCCGGAGGGGCCCGACGGGGGAGTCGTAGTCAACCCAGCGCTCACGCGCCTGCAGCTGAGGGTGGGCGGCCAGACCGGCCATGTCGCGCAGCAGCGCGTTGGCGATCCCGACCTCCTCGAGCCGGTCCGCGGCCTGCTCGGCGCTCTGGTCGGCGAAGGCCCGCTCGATCTCGGCGTTGAGCTCGGCGGTGTTCTCCACCCGCAGGCTGTTGCGCTCGAAGCGGGGGTCGGTGGCCAGGCCGGCGTTGCCGAGCACCTGCTCGCAGAAGGTCGCCCACTCGCGCTCGTTCTGGATGCCGAGGAAGACCTGCTCCCCGTCGCCGCAGTGGAACGGGCCATAGGGGGCGATTGCCGCGTGCCGGGCACCGCTGCGCCGCGGGGGCGTGCCGCCATACATCGCGTAGTTCAGCGGGAAGCCCATCCACTCGGCCAGCGCCTCCAGCATCGACACCTCCAGAGTGGCGCCCTCGCCGGTGCGCTCGCGCTGGAAGAGGGCGGTCAGGATCCCGGTGTAGGCATACATCCCCGCGGCGATGTCGGCCACCGAGATGCCGACCTTGGACGGCTCGTCCTCGGTGCCGGTGATCGAGACCAGGCCGGCCTCGCACTGCACGAGCAGGTCGTAGGCCTTCTTGGTCGTGTAGGGACCGCCCGGGCCATAGCCGGAGATCGACACGTGCACCAGGCGCGGGTTGATGGCACGCAGCGCCTCGGCCCCCAGGCCGAGGCGTTCGGCAGCGCCGGGGGCGAGGTTCTGGACGAAGACGTCTGCCTCCTGCGCCAGGGCGGTGATCGCCTCCTGGCCCAGCGGGCTCTTCAGATCCAGCGCGACCGACTCCTTGGAGCGGTTGAGCCAGACGAAGTGGCTGGACATGCCCTTGACGGTCTCGTCATAGGCACGGGCGAAGTCGCCGGGGCCGGGGCGCTCGACCTTGATCACGCGGGCGCCGAGATCGGCGAGCTGGCGGGTGGCGAACGGCGCCGCCACGGCCTGCTCGAGGCTGACGACGGTGATCCCGTCGAGAGGGTTCATAGGGGGATTCCTCCAAAGATGTGAGGCTATATTTTCAAAGGGCCGCACATTTTGTCAACGAGAGATGGGCCACGGTGATGAGGTGGTGCGGGATCAGGTGTGGCGACGGGCGGGACGGTGGCGGAGTATGCCGAGGGCCGGGCTGGTGAGCCGGCCCCCGGCATACTCCTGGGTCATCTGATGAGCGCCAGCGACAGGATCGGCAGGTAGGTCACCAGGATCAGCGCGGTTATCAGGGCCGCCGCGCTGGGGATCGCAGCCTTGGCCACCTGCAGCACACTCATCCCGGACAGGCCGGAGGCGACGAACAGGTTGAGCCCGAGGGGCGGGGTGATCATCCCGATCTCCAGGTTCATCACGATGATGATGCCCAGGTGGATCGGGTCCACGCCCATCTCCATGGCGATCGGCAGCAGGATCGGCGCCAGGATCAGGATCGCACTGCTGGTCTCCATGAAGCAGCCGACGATCAGCAGCAGGATGTTGACCAGGGCCAGGAACTGCCACGGCTCGAGACTCATGTTGGCGATGCCCGTCGTGATCTGGTCGGGGATCCGCTCGGCCGCCAGGACGAAGGTGAACAGGATGCCGTTGGCGATGATGAACATGATCATCGCCGACGTCTTCGCCGAGGAGAGCAGCACCTTGCCGAGGTCCTTGAGGCTCAGCTCGCGATAGATGAGCAGCGCGACCACCAGGCTGTAGGCCACGGCCATGGCTGCCGCCTCGGTCGGGGTGAAGAAGCCGCCGTAGATGCCGCCCAGCACGATGACCGGCAGCAGCAGGGCCAGTATGGCGTCCCGCAGGGCGCGGCGGCGCGTGCCCTTCGGCAGTCGCTCGCCGGTGTGCTCACCGTAGTTCTTGCGCCGCGAGACCCACACGGCCATGCCGAGCAGCATCACGCCGGCCACCGCACCGGGGATGATCCCGGCCATGAACAGGTCACCAATGCTCTGCTCGGTGGCGATGCCATAGACGATCAGCGGGATTGACGGCGGGATCAGGATGCCCAGCGAGCCGGAGGTGGCGATCAGACCGGTGGAGAACTGCTTGGAGTAGCCGTGGCGGATCATCGCCGGGATCATCAGCGTGCCGACGGCGATCACGGTGGCCGGGCTGGAGCCCGAAACCGCGGCGAAGAACATGCAGGCCAGCACGGCCGTCATCGCCATGCCGCCGCGATACTGCCCCACGAGAGCGTTGCCGAACTCGGTGAGCCTTCGGCTGATGCCTCCGCGGGTCATGATGTTGGCGGCCAGGATGAAGAACGGGATGGCCATCAGCGGGAAGCTGTTGAGCGCGTTGAACAGGCGCTCCACGACCTGGGTGAGCGGGATGGTCGTGAAGTAGTAGAGGTAGACGAAGGACGTCAGTCCCAACGCCATCGCGATCGGCGTCGAGGTGAACAGCAGCGCGAACAGGATCACCAGCAGTGTGATGACTTCGGTGCTCATCGGCCGTCTCCCTTCGGCTCGCCGGGACCCTTGTCGTCGCCCCTGTCGTCGCGGGCATCTCCCTCAGGGGGTGAGGCACCGAAGGTGTCGCCCGCGCCGGAGATCTCGGCGTTGGAGGCACGGATCTCCTCGAGGGTCAGGCCGGTGGCCTCGGCCTCGGCGGCCAGCAGGTCCTCGCTGGTCGGGATGCCGTGGCGCCAGGTGCGCCAGAGCATCTCCAGAGCCCGGAGCAGCATGAGCGTCATGCCGATCGGGACGGCGAGCTCCACGACCCACAGGGGCAGCTTGAGGACGGGGGTGACGGTGGTGCGGGAGAACGGCTCGAAGAGCAGCTGCCACCCGAGGTAGCCCATGATCAGCAGATAGATGATCGTCACGACACCGGCGACCAGGGCCAGCCACTTCTTGCCCCGGTCCTTGAAGAAGACACCGAGGATGTCCACGCTGACGTGCTCGTTGTGGCGCAGTGTGATCACCGCGCCGATGAACGTGGAGTAGATGATCAGATAGATGACGGCTTCCTCGGTCCAGAACCAGGACTCGCCTAACTGTCGCAGGAAGACGTTCACGATCGAGATCAGCGCCGCGAGGCCGAGCGTGCCTGCCGCGATGACGTTCTCGACGTTCGTGAGCGCTCTGTCTAGCTGTCTCACGTCTCTCACACCCTTCTGTGGGGTGGGGCGCCGGGGCGGTCGCTGACCGCCCCGGCAGGGTGGGCAGAGGTCACTGGTTGGCCAGGAGCTCGTCGATGATCTCGGGACCGATCACATCGCGGTACTGCTCGTAGATCGAGGGGACGACGACGTCCTTGAACGCCTGACGCTCCTCGTCGGTCCACACGTTGATCTCGGTGGTGCCCTCGGCCTCGATGGTCTCCTTGGACTCCTGGTTCAGCCCCACGACGTTGTCGCGGTTGTAGGTCGAGGCTTCCTCGGCGGTCTCGATCAGGATCTCCTGGAGGTCCGCGGGCAGGCTGTTGAAGAACTCGGTGTTGACCACGAGGATGTAGCCGATGTAGCCGTGGTTGGACTCGGCGATGTTGGACTGCACCGTGTGCATCTTCTGCGACTCGATGTTGGAGTAGGTGTTCTCACCGCCGTCGATGACACCCTGCTGGAGGGCGGAGTAGACCTCGGCGAAGGCGATCGCCTCGGCCGAGCCACCCCAGGCCTCGATCTGGCTCTTGAGCACGTCGGAGGGCTGGATGCGGTACTTCTTGCCCTCCATGTCGGCCGGCGACTGGGTGAGGTTGTTGGAGTGGATCTGCTTCATGCCGGAGTCCCACAGGCCGAGGACCTTCATGTTCTTGGCCTCGAGGTCAGGGTTGGCGAAGATCGCCTTGCCGACCTCGGTGTCCGGCGCCGCCACGCTGGGGATGTCGTCCGGGGTGTCGAACAGGAACGGCAGGTCCAGGACCTGCAGCGCCGGTGCGACGGTGGTGAACTTCGCGGAGGCGGGTGCCAGCATCTGGACCGAGTTCTGCTGGATGGCCTGCATCTCGTCCTTGTCGCCGTAGAGCGAGGAGTTGGAGTAGACCTCCACGTCGATGCGACCATCGGTGCGCTTCTCGAGCTCCTCCTCGAACCAGAGCGCCGCCGTGCCCTTGGGGGTGCTGTCGGTGGTCACGTGGGAGAACTTCAGCGTGAAGGTCTCACCGTCACCACCGGTTGCGTCACCGCCGTCGCCGCCACCACCGCGAGCGCCGCCGCAGCCAGCCAGCGTCAGTGCCCCGACGGCGACGATGGCGAGAGTGCGCAGAGAGCGAGAGGTCATGAGGGTGTTCCTTTCCTGGTGATCCGCTCCGCCGTGATCGACGAAGGGTTGCTGCGCCGGCGTCCAAGGTGGATCCGGTGCGTGTAGTGCTCGGGCAGAAAGTCTGAGACGGCCCACTCGACCGCCCGGCCGCTGGGGTCGACGTAGAGGCGCTCGACGTGCAGCAGCGGGTGGCCGATGGCGCACCCGAGTCGCTGCTGGTCCAGCTCGGTAGCGGACCGCGCGGTCATCGACTGCTCGGCCCCGCTCAGCTGGATGCCCCGCGCGGTGAGCGCTCCGATGACGGTGACCGTGCTCGTGGCACCGGCCTGGGTGAAGGCCTCCTCGCCGTCCAGCAGCCGGCCGATCTCCGGCGGCAGGAAGACCGAGGTGTGACAGAAGACAGTGCCCTGGTGCCGGCGCAGGAACTGCATGCCATACATCAGCCGGGAGTCGAGCATGAGCTCGCGGGCCGCGTCGGGGTCGAAGGTGCCCTCGAGGGGCTGCACCACCTCGAGCTCGGTGTCGTCGGCCAGCCCGAGCAGGTCGTCCACGGTCTCGAACGGGCGCCGGTAGCGCAGGTGGGACGGGGTGATGAAGGTGCCGCTGCCGGGCACGCGATAGACCAGGCCCTCGTTGACGAGCTCGAGGTAGGCGCGGCGCACCGTCTGGCGGCTCACGCTGAACTCGCTGCCGAGCTCGCCGTCGGTGGGCAGCGCCTCGCCCTCGGCCCAGCGCTTCTCCTTGATCGCGTCGCGAAGGTGGCCGGCCAGGCGGCGATAACCTGGCTCCTCCACGCGGCGCGAGCTGCTCGACATACTCTGGTCTCCGTTGACTCAAGGTGGCGCGCACGAGGTGTCCGGCGCAGACAATGGGGACTACCATCGCAAAGGGCAGTACATTTCGTCAATGTCATGTAGATAACAATTTGGTCAGGAGGTGGGCGCCCAGGTGGTCCAGAGCCCACACCGGTCGCCGACCGCGATGGTGATGCTGGGTGCCAGCGCGCTGACGACCCTCGGGGCCATCCCGCCGTTCCTCGTCGGTGCCCAGGCCGTGCTGATGCAACGCGACCTCGACTTCGGTCCGTCCGTGCTCGGCCTGGTGGTCAGCACCTTCTTCGCCGTCGCCGCGCTGGCCACCATCCTGGGTGGAGGGCTGCTGGAGAGGTGGACGCGCCGCCAGGGCCAGATCACCTCTGGCGTCCTCGTCGCGCTGGGAGGTTTTGGGCTCGCCTTCCTCGTGCACCGCTGGGAGACCCTCATCGCGGTGATGGCGGTGCTCGGCCTGGCCAATGCGGCCTGTCAGGGCACCGCGAACCAGACGGTGGCGACGGTCCTGCCGGCCCACCGGCGGGGTCTCGGCTTCGGCATCAAGCAGAGTGCGGTGCCGGCCGCGATCATGTTTGGCGGGCTGGCCGTGCCGACCATGACCGCCCTCTTCGGCTGGCGGAGCACCTTCGTCGTGACGGGCACCACCGGGTTGGTGGTGATCGTGCTGGCGCTGCTGCAACCGCGAGTGGGGCGCACGGTGCCTCGGGGTGGCTTCGTCGGCGGCGCGGTGGACCGGGCACCGTGGGGGCCGCTCCTGCTGTGCGGCATCGCGATCACCTTCGCCAGCGCCGCCGCGAACTTCCTCGGGGCCTACCTGGCCAGCTGGGCCCATGACGTGGGGCTGACGGTCGGCCAGGCCGGGCTCCTGATGGCGGCCGGCTCCGGCAGCTCGATCCTCGTCAGGGTGGTGGCGGGTCACCGGGCGGACCGCCGCTACGGCGGCAACCTGCTGTGGGTCGCGCTCCAGATGGCCTCGGGTGCGGTCTGCCTCTTCCTCATCGGTGTGTTCGCGGTGCCGTGGGCGGTCGTCCTCTTCGGGTTCCTGGCCTTCGGGCTCGGCTGGTCCTGGCCCGGGCTTTTCCTGTATGCCGTAGCGCGGGTCGGCCGGGACGCGCCCACCCGGGCCTCGTCGGTCGTGCAGGCGGGGGCCTTCACCGGCGGCGCGATCGGGCCGGTGCTGCTGGGGCTGGTCGTCTCGGGGCTGGGCTTCCGTGAGGCGTGGCTGGTCGCGGCGGGGTCCTTCCTGGTGGCCTGCACCCTGACGCTGGTCGCGCGGGCGGGGTTCCGCCGTGACCTGGTCCGCCGGCCCCCGAGCCGACCGTTCGGTTACGGCGGCGGTGTGCGAGGTCCCCGACACGTGGCGGGCGGGTAGCTTCGCCGACACCACCGGCGGGCTGCCGGGACGGCTCAGCGCACGCGCGGCAGCGTCTGGTCGTGGTGCAGCACGCCGCTGAACGAGTCACCGGTCTCGGCCAGCCGGTCCAGCACGGTGCGGATCGTCCACCGGTCCGGCCGCAGGTCGGGGTCGTCGAGCTCGTCCCACGTGATCGGCACCGACACCGGTGCACCCGCCGACGGCCGCGGGCTGTAGGGCGCGACGAGCGTCTTGTTCACCGCGTTCTGCGTGTAGTCCAGCCGCGCCAGACCCTTGCGCGCCCGCACCTCCCAGCGCCAGCTGACCAGCTCGGGCACCATCGCGCCGATGCTCCGGGACACCTTCTCGGCCCAGGCCCGGGTGTCGGCGAAGCTCGGGCCGCGCCGGATCGGCACCCACACCTGCAGCCCGCGCCGACCGGTCACCTTCGGATAGGCCCGCAGCTGCAGCGCCTCGAACGCGGCCCGGTGCAGCCGCGCGAGCTC
Source organism: Ornithinimicrobium sp. F0845 (assembly GCF_023015765.1). Classification (GTDB taxonomy): domain Bacteria; phylum Actinomycetota; class Actinomycetes; order Actinomycetales; family Dermatophilaceae; genus Ornithinicoccus. The sequence continues at coordinate 20,973 of NZ_JALKAL010000007.1, read as the reverse complement.
CAGCGTCTCCTCCCAGGAGGTCCGCTCACCCGGGTCGATGTCGAACATGACGTAGGACGGACAGTCCGGAGCGTCCGTCGGCGACGTCCAGGGGTGCCACTCCAGCGCGCCGTAGTTGGCCGCCCAGACCAGCGCCGCGGCCTCGTCCACCACCAGGTAGGTCTTCGTCTCGCCGGGGTCGGCGTCCGGGTTGTCCCACCGCGGCAGCCACTCCGGCGCGTGCTTCGGGACCTCCTTGTGCCAGAACCCCTTCGCCTGCGCGCCGTCGGGATAGCGGTGCAGGTTGACCGCCCGACCCGCGAGATAGGGGAGGAGCACGGGGGCGACGCGCCCGGCATACTCGATGAACTCGCGCTTGGTGACCGGCTCCTCGGCGGTGACCGGCCCCGCACCCTCGCGGCCCGGGAACATGACCTTGTCCAGGTTGGTCAGCCGCACCGTGCGCCCGAAGACCTCCCAGGTCCCCGAGGTGCCCAGGTCGCGCAGCGTCGACAGCTCGTCCTCGGTGAGCGGGTCCGGGACGTCCACCCGCAGCGACTCGGCCGCCTGGTCGGCCGGCCGGTCGGAGTGCCACACCTCGTCGGGGTCGGCGAGCACCTCCTCGTTGGTGCGGCCGCTGAGGACCGAGCGCGGGAAGTCCTCGGCGTCCCAACCCTGCACCGTGTGCTCGTCGTGCTTGTGGAACAGCAGCCACTGCTCCTTGTCACCCTGCTGGCGCGCGGTGCGCACCAGCATGAACTGGCCGCGCAACTTCTCGCCGTGCAGTATGACGTGCAGCGTGCCTGCGCGGATGGCCGCCGCCGGGTCCTCGTCGTGCCCCGGCTCCCACGTGCCGGTGTCCCAGACGATCACGTCGCCGCCGCCGTACTCCTTGCTGGGGATCACGCCCTCGAAGTGGAGATACTCCATAGGGTGGTCCTCGACGTGGATGGCCAGCCGACGGATCTCGGGGTCCAGGCTGGGGCCCTTCGGCACCGCCCAGCTGGCCAGCACCCCGTCGACCTCCAGGCGGAAGTCGTAGTGTCGCGCCGTGGCCCGGTGGCGCTGCACGACGAAGACCCGGTCCCCTCCCTCGGAGCGCTCCGGCGGGGCGCCGCTGGGCTCGGGCGTGCGGGCGAAGTCGCGCATCCGGCGGTACTTCGCCAGCGGTTCCTGAGAGTCCCCCGGAGCCGGGGAGCGGCCCTGCTTGTGCGGCATACTGCCCACGCTGCCACCCTGGCGCCCGGCCCGCACCCGACGCCGCGGGTCTTGCCACCGGTCCGCCATCCCTCTAGCGTCGGGGGCCACGGAGCACCCGCTCCTGGTCACGACACCACGGAGGTGGGCCGATGCCTGTCGGTGCAGCACGCAAGACTCTCGCCCTGGCCTGTGCCGGGGCACTCATGGCGGTGGCCCTGGGCGCCTGCAGCTCTGACGAGGGGGACGACCCGGCCGGACCGACGGCCGGCCCGGACGACGGGGGAGCCGTGACCTCCGACGTGGCGGAGGACACGGGGGAGGACACCGGGACGCAGGATGCGGCGGCGGAGAGCGACGCGGCCGGCAGCGACGCGGCCGGCACCGACGCGGCAGGCGCCGACGCGGCAGGGGAGACGGGCGCCCCGGACTCCACGGCCACCAGTGCTCCACCGGAGGCCGCCTACAACCCCGACCTGCCGGCGCCGCCCGGTGAGCTGGTGGACGTGGACGGGCACACGATGCACCTCTACTGCGCGGGCGAGGGGAGCCCCACGGTGCTGCTGGATGCCGGGCTGGGGGACACCTCGGTCAACTTCTGGCCGCTCCAGGCGCAGCTCACGGGGACCGTGCGGGTGTGCAGCTACGACCGGGCGGGCTACGGATGGAGCCAACCCGGCCCGGAGCCCCGGTCGATCGATCAGATCGTGACCGAGCTGGGCACGCTGCTGGACAACGCTGACGAGGAGGGGCCGTTTGTCCTGGTCGGGCACTCCTTCGGCGGCCTGACCATGCTGGCGTTCGCGCAGGCCAACCCCGAGGACACCGCCGGGGTGGTGCTGGTGGACTCCTCCCATCCCAACCAGGGGCAGGCGCTGGCCGCTGTGCCGGCGGTCGTCGCGGTCCAGGAGGCAGAGATCGCCGGGCTGGCCCGTCTCGCGACCGCGATCGAGGCGGGCGTGTCGGGACCGGACGAGCTGCGGTCGGCCGCCCCGGAGCTGCCGAGCAAGGCGCGCGAGCTGTGGGCCCTGCACCGGGCGCAGCCGGAGTCGCTGGAGACGGCGGTGGCGGAGTACGCCGCGCTCGAGGAGGGCATGGCCGCGGTCGGTGGACCGGGCGCTCTCGGCGACACGCCGCTCGTGGTCATCGCCCGCGGCATCGGCCTGGAGGGACAGCTCCCGCCGGAGGCGCTGGGGTCGGTGGGGCTGACCCCGGAGGTGCTGGACCGCTTCGACACCATCTGGCGCGGGTTGCAGGAGGACCTCCTGACGTTGTCGAGCAACAGCGAGCTGGTCGTCGCGGAGGACAGCACGCACTACGTCTATCTGGACGAGCCGGACGTCGTTCTCGCCGCGATCGAGCAGGTGCTGGCCGAGTCCTCCTGAGTCAGTGCTGCCTACGCGATGCTGAGCAGCACCACCCGCGACGGCGAGCAGCTGCTCCCGCGTGGCCAGCAGGTAGAGCGAGAGGGCGAGCGCGGCGCCGGCCCCGATGGCCAGGGCCTTGGCCCGGTCCCGCCAGGTGAGGTGCCCGTGGTCCCTCGCCCGGAGACCAACGGGCGAGATGATCAGGACGGCCAGGAGGCGACCGGCCGCCACCGCCCAGAGCCCGCTCTCCGGCCCGGCCATGGCCAGCCCGATGTACTGCACGGCGACCCCGGTGCTCGCGACCAGTCCGTCCCGGACGGCCCCCAGGTGCGCCGGGTCGTGGTCGGTGGTGCGCGAGATGAGCCACAGCGACGGCAGCAGGAGCACGATCCCCCACCAGGCCGCCGCACCGGGTTGCTCACCCAGCAACCAGACGCCGCAGAGCACCGACAGCGCGACGCCCGTGACAGCACTGATCGGCACGACCGTGCTCATCGAGCCGCGCGACAGGGCCCGGTTGAGGAACAGCATGGTGACCGCGCTGCCAACTCCGGACAGTGCACCCCAGCCGAGGTCCACCGCGGTGACGCGCTCGGCCGGGATCAGCACCGCTGCCACGACGGCGAACACCAGACCGCCGACCTGCCCCAGCCACGTCACCAGGGCGTAGTGCACGCGCCGCGACAGGATCCCGCCCGCGAAGTCGACGACTCCGTAGGCACCTGCTGAGGCCAGGGCCAGGAGGACGCCCATCTGCGGAACCTATGTCGACCCCTGGCCGCCCGCGAGCGGGCAGGCCGGCCCCGGCCTCACGGCATACTGCCTCGTCGTAGTCCTGCTGGTGAACCGTGCGTCACAGACTCGGTCACCGTGGTGCGTCGGCTGCGCCCTGCGACACTCTGCTCATGCTGGAGCTGCGTCCCAACTGTGAGTGCTGCGACGTCGACCTGCCCCCCGAGTCGCCGGATGCGCTGATCTGCACCTTCGAGTGCACGTGGTGCGCGACCTGCGTCGAGACCTGCCTGGAGGGGGTCTGCCCCAACTGCGGCGGCAACCTCAAGAGACGCCCGGTGCGCCCTGCGGTGCACCTGATCGACCACCCGGCCGGGGTGCGTGGTTGGCCAGTGAAGCGCACCGATGACGGCGCAGGCATCAGCTACGACGGGGTGGATCCGGGACCCGAGGTTGGCGAACGCTACAACCAGGATCTCGACGCATGCACGCTGGAGGCTGGGCCGCTGCCGACCTTTCAGCCACTCAGCGATGCCGAGGTCCGCGCATACTTCGCGCTCAACCTGGAGGTCGCGGCCTGCCTGGAAGCCGAGGGCATCACTGTCCCTGCGCCTCCCTCCGAGGACGTCTTCGTGGAGGCACACCATGCCGCGGCGGTGGGGACGAATGTCGAGACCTGGCGTCCCCACGCCGCGGTCCCACCGGCTCAGGTGCCCGCCATGCGCACGAAGTGCCCTGAGCCGACGCTCGAGGACCTCGTCGGCTGACCTCCTGGCCCGCGTCAGTCGTCGATGGTGGCCTCGCCGTCCCGCTTCAACGCAGCGAGACCGTCGTGCATGGCCTGCAACGCGTCGGGGGAGTGGCCGACCCAGCTGCGCAGTTCACCGACAACTCGCAACGGTTCGCGGGACCGAAAGGATCGAGTTGGGTTGCCTGGGAACTTCTTGTCGGTGACGTTGGGATCGTCCTCGAAGTCGCCCATCGGCTCGACGATGTAGATGCGGCCAGGCCCTTGACCCGCGGACAGTTCGGCACCCCAGGTCGCCGCGTCCAGGGTCTCGGTGAAGTAGACGTAGTTCATGACGCGACCGGCCTCGAAGTTCGACTCCCGGCCGGGAGTCAGAACGTCCCCGACGTCAAGGTCCGCCTTCGTGCCGTGCAGGTACACACCGGTCTGGTAGACCTCGAAGGGCACTGGCTCCATCGGCTCGTCCATGTGCCTGACACTAACTGCCAGGTTCGGGCCGAAGTGCCTGGGGGCCTACCAGGAGGTCAGCCCGATGGCCCCGGAGGCGCCGCCGCGGCGGGGGCGGCGATCAGACGGCTGGCGCGACCGGGTGGCGTGGTACCAGCTGGCCCGCTGCTGGTCCACGCGATCCTGCTCGGCGGCAGCTACCGGGCCGCGGCGCTGCGGGCGCTGGGACGCTACCGGGAGCCTGCGCACAGGCAGCACTCGTGCCGGCCTGTGACGCTCATTGCGTGGGTCTTGATCCCTCTGGTGGACACAATCCCACGCAGTGAACCCCGCCGGACGCTGAGTGCGTGGGTCTTGGTCCCTCTGGTGCGGGAGCCGGCGCGCAGCCAGACGTTCTAGGACCGCGGGCGTTCCAGCGCCGCGCGGTCCCAGCCGGCGGCGACCGCGGCCGCCTCGTAGGTCTTCTGCAGGAAGTCCAGGAGCACCGCGTCGGGGTCGACGGCGGTGCGGACGGCGGCGTAGGGCAGGACGAACTCGCCGAGCTCCTCGTCGAAGCGCGCGCCGGCCGGGCCGGCCGGCATCGTGCGATAGCCCGCCGGCTCGGGGTAGGCGTAGGAGTAGAAGATCCCCTCCTCTGCACCACCCGGCCAGTAGCCCGCGCTGCTGACCTCGTGGGAGTAGGCCTCGTGCATCACGTGCGGTCCGCAGTTGTGCGCGCCGCCGGGGTGCGGGGGCGCGGTCCTGCCGGAGAAGCGCGTGGTCGCCAGGTCCAGCGCGCCCCAGAAGAGGTGGACCGGGCTGGACTTGCCGACGAAGCCGGTCCGGAAGGTCGCGAAGACGCGCTGGGCCTCGACCAGGCTGTGCCAGAACCTGGTCACCGTCTCGGGGTCGTAGTCGCTGTGGGTGGTGTCCTCGGCGAACGGTATGGCGTCAGGCAGCTCCACCGGCACCGGCCAGATCTCTGTGGTCAGGTCCAGCTGGTCCAGCAGGCCGGCGAGCCGGGCGTAGAAGTCCGCGACGGTCATGGGTTCGAGTTCCATGGCGGCTCTCGGGCCGGTCGTGGTGGTCACCTCGAGCCGGTGGTCGAGCAGGTCGAGGTCGATGGAGAAGCCCCGCCCCGGTCCGGCCGGCATGAGCGAGGTGGAGAGCCCGCGACCGGTGACGTAGAGCGGGGCGTTCCACCAGTGGTTCAGCAGGGGTTCGCGGGCCAGCCGGATCTTCCCGATGACCTGCGTCCACAGCAGGAAGGTGTCCTTCGTCGGCTGCCACTTCGCGAGCGGCATCTCGGGCCAGGGGGAGGTCATGTCTCCGACCGTAGTGCAGCGGGTGGCCGCGCCGCTGCCAGTCCCGGACGCTCCGCCCGCCCAGCGCTTGGCCAGCGTCTGGCCAGGTCGGTCGACCGCGCATCGTCTTCGAGGGCGACCTCGCCCCGTCTTCGAGCGCCGTCGTGTTCCTACAGACGACTGCAGTCGCCCCGAAGAACCGGAAGGCGCTCGAAGTTGCCGGCGGTGGCGGGTCGCGCGGGCCCGTCCGCTGACACGCCTCGCCCGTCCGCTGACACGCCTCGCGCGTCCGCATCAGTCGCGCGTCGTCCTCGTCGACCAGGAACGCCCGCACCGCTCGTGGGAGCCGGCCGCCCGCTGACGGTTCGAAGCTGCCCGACCAGTCGCGGAATACGCGCGGCATCAAGAAAGTTGACTGATATAGACTCAAGTTAACCCGCCAGGGTGGCGGATTGGCTGATCACTGAGGAGGAACCGTGAACACCTTCAGCACCTTCGACCCGTTCCGCGAGATCGACCGCGTCTTCGGTTCGGTCAGCCGCGGGCCGGCCGGACCGGGCATGCCGATGGACCTCTACCGCGACGGGGACCGCTTCGTCGTCGAGGTCGACCTGCCGGGCGTTGACCCGAGCACGATCGACATCGACGTCGACGACCGCAGCCTGACGATCCGGGCCGAGCGCGTGGGCCGCTCCACCGAGAACGGCAAGTGGCTGACCCGGGAGCGCCCGACCGGCTCCTTCGCCCGGCAGCTGACCCTGGGTCGCGGTCTGGCGACCGACAAGATCGACGCGATGTACGCCGACGGCGTCCTGCGGCTGGTCATCCCGGTCGCCGACGAGGCCAAGCCGCGCAAGATCACCGTGGCCCACGAGGGCCAGCGTGGCCTGGACGAGCCAGTGAAGGGCGAGGTCTCCGAGGAGACCGACGCGGCCTGAGCCGCTCACCCTGACGAAGGCCCTCGACGCAGAGTCGGGGGCCTTCGCGCTGTCCGGCTCCACGGCATACGGCTCCTGCTCGTGTCCGGCCCCACGGCATACGTCGGTGGTCGGCTGGTGCTCAGCGGGGGCGAGGTGCGGGACATCTCGGCCGCAATCGGTGGCGCGGACCCGCACGCGTTGACCCTGGTGCGGCGACTCACGTAGGGTCACCGGGTGCACTTCACCGAGTACGACACCCGGCTCGCCGCCTATGCGGTGCTGGTCAACGACGCGGGAGAGATCCTGCTGACCTGGTTCAACGGCGGGGCAGACCGTGCCAACGCGTGCTGGTCGGTGCCGGGGGGCGGGGTGGAGTTCGACGAGGGCATCGAGGACGCGGTGGTGCGCGAGACCTACGAGGAGACGGGGTATGACGTGCAGGTCGGGCCGCTCCTGGCGACGCACCACTTCACGGGGCCGGCGAGCCGACGGGCGTCGCGCCCCTTCCGCTCCCAGCGACTGCTCTTCGAGGCGACCATCGTGGGAGGTCGGTTGGGCACGACCGAGCAGGACGGGACGACGGACTTCGCCCGCTGGGTCCGGCTGGCCGACTTCCCGCTCCCCGAGCCGACCGCCGACGTGGTTGACGTGGCGGTCGAACGCCTCAGGCCGTGAGCACGTAGCGCAGGATCTCCACCACCTGGTCGGTCGTCGTGCACCAGGCCTGGGCCTCCGCGTCGACCTCCTTCAGGGGATGGACGATGTCGGACTCGTGCAGGGTGACGTAGGGCTTGCCCAGCGCGGCGCAGTAGCCGGCGTCGAAGGCGGCGTTCCACTGCTTGTACTGGTCCCCGAAGCGCACCACCACCAGGTCGCTCTGCTGGATGAGGGTGCGAGTGCGGATTGCGTTCACCTTGGCGGACTGGTGATCACGCCAGAACTCGTTGCTGGTCTCTCCCAGGTAGTCGCCCGCGGCGTCGCTCGCGGAGTGGTCGGTCACGGGCGCGGTAAAGGTGACGTTCAGCCCGGCGGCCTCGGCGCCGCGCTGGATCTCCTCACGCCAGTCGGTGTGGATCTCGCCAGAAAGATAGACCTGAAAGCTCATGGCTCGTGACTCCTCTGTGGTGGGCTGACATCTCGGGGATCAGACGACGCAGAACTCGTTGCCTTCTGGATCGACCATGATCACATGGTCTGGCCGCTCGCCCGGAGGAACTTCCTGGACGACCTGTGCGCCAAGCCTGCCCAGGCGCGCAACCTCGCCGGTCACGCGCGGCCACCGCTGCTCCCATGGCGTCTGACGACCTCCACCGACCTGGAGATCGAGATGGAGCCGGTTCTTGACCGTCTTCGCCTCGGGCACGCGCAGGAACCAGATCGTGGGCCCGCGCACGCTCGGGTCGTGGAGGAACGCACCGTCGTCCCACTCGCCCTCGGGGACCGCGTGCTCGGCGAACCACGCCGCCCTGCTCTCGAAGCCGTCGGGAGGCGGCGCCATTGCGTAGCCAAGCGCCTCGGCCCAGAATGCCGCGAGGGCTGTTGGCGCCGGAATGCAGCACGCGGACGGCAAGCAGGTCGCGAGGGGTCTGCTGGTAGCAGATTGCGTAGGGGAACCGGCTCATCCGGGCCCTGGGGAGCTCGTCGAATCCTTCAACGGGGGATACTCCTCGGGGAACTTCACGATCCGCTCGCAGGCCGCGTCGACGTCTCCGGCGAAGCGTGAACCGAGCTTCCGGCCGATTCCGGCGTAGTAGTCAGGGGCCTCTTCGACGTCACCTACCGCATGCCGGGTGAGGACAATCCTCAACGTCGACCTGGGAGAGTCTTGCGGACGTCGGTCCACTCAAGCAGCGACTCCGGGTTGGCGTGGGCCGCATCCAGTGCTGCGACGAGAGCCGCACAGCCGCAGCCTGTAGGTTTTCGCGCGATTTGTCAGATGGGAGACCGCCGTGACCAGCAGTGTGACACCTTTGTGGCGCTCACAGATTCTCAGTATCTTGTCCGGATCCTCGCACGAGAGGGCTGTTCGCAGTTGAGCTTGAGCCGACGGTGTTCGGCAAGTGGATCGGTGAGCGGGACGGCGAAGGTCCCTTCATCGCCTGTAGATGTCGCTGCGTCGGTCTATATGCACGATCTCCACGGTGCGGGCGTCTTCAACGACGCCGTAGATCACCCGGTAGTCACCCCGGCGAGCAGAGTGCAGGCCGCCAAGCTTGCCCCGGAGGGGCTTGCCTACTCGCCGTGGCTTGTCGGCGAGAGGCCCGAAGATGAACTCGACGCAGGCCGTGGCGATCTTCTCTGGCAACCGCTGTAGATCGCGTTCGGCTCGAGCCGTGACTCGGATCGAGTACCGCTCCTCCACTCAGGCGATCCCGTAGCGGGACTTGATGGCGTCGTTGTCGGCGAAGCGGCCGGCGGCGGCGTCGGCGAGGCCTTCATTGATGGCTTCGGCGGCGCCAGGTGTTCCAAGGATCTCCACGGTCTCCTCGATGGCAGCGAGATCGTCCGCGGAGATGAGGACCGCGGCCGGATGGCCGTGACGGGTGATTGTCACGCGTTGATGGGTGCGTTCGACCTCCGAAACGTACTCTGAGAGCCGGTCTCGCGCGTCGCCAAGGGGTACAGCAGTCATGCCCAAGTGTAGCCAAAACCTTGGGCACAACTCCAGTTGTGCCACTGTAGGTTCTCACTCGATCTGTCGGGTGAGCCGGCGCCTGACCTGCGGTCCGACAAGATCGTGGGCCACGCCAGTCCTGCCAACTTGTCGAGATCCTCGGGCGGTCTCGCCCTCCACTCCGCTGCGCGGTATCTCGCGCTCATGCCGATGTGGGCGAGCCAACTAACGACACACCAGCCACACCCGCCACTCAGGTCACAGCCACGCGGGCACGTGGCCGGAAACTACCCCGCCGCGCGGCGGAGAGTGAGTAGTTTCTGGACACGTGCCAGCCTAGTTGGGGCGCAAGCTGATCACGGGACATGCCGCGTCTCGTGAGCGTGGTGGCCGCCACCTCGCGGTCGAACTTGACCCGCACAGATAGTGTCTGGGCGTGACTGACGCGATGACCCGTGTGGAACGTAAACGACTCTTCGGACAGAGTTCGTGATGCTCCGGGTCCGCGGACGCAACAAACTCAGGACGTACGTCGCGTCAGGGAACCGCATCGCCGAAAACTCTGCTGGTCGGTCGGCCCTTATCGCTGGCCCAATGGTCATTCGAGGAGATGCAGGTACTGGCGCCGCGCCTTCATGGCGTGGATGACGAGTTGGTGCCCGTTGTCGAAAGTCAGAATCGCCATCTCGAGGAGGCGGCCGCTTCGGTCGAAGCCCAACACGAACTGCTTGGCCGGTATGTCATCGTCCGGTTCGCTGGCGTAGGCCCAGTTCTCGGCCGCGTAGAGGATGTCGAGTTCGCTCAGTTCATGCTTGAGTGCGGAGGGGTTGACCTTCACGCGACGTAGGCACGAAGGGCAGCACGGATCAGCTCGGAGCGGGTGGTGTGATCTCGCTCCGCGCGCTCGTCCAGCGCGCTGAGCAGGGTGTCGTCGAGGCGGACGGGCACCACCCGAGCGGGTCCGTCGCCCATCGGCTTGCGGCCCCGCTTGCGAAGTTGTTCGACGTCGTAGCCCTGCTCAGCCTCGTCGGCCCACTCTTGGATCATCTGGTCGGTGACCGGCACTCCTTTGATCTTCTCCACCCTCAAATCGTAATACGGTTTGGGCCCTGTCGCCAACCATCCGCTCTTGCCGTGGGTCGCGCGTACAGCCGGCGCTGCAAGAGCTCAGCTCCCGTCGCCCGTTGCCTGCGTTGCTCCACACGTCCAGACGGCACCCACCGACAAGATGCCAGGAATCCGACACGCGGCCGACAAGTAATCAGGAATCCGACAAGATGCGCAGGAACCTACAAGCAGGTGGACCGGCTGGACGGTCGGCAGGGGAACAAACCGTCGCGGGGGTAAGTTGAGCGTGATGTACTCAACTTCACTGAGTCTCGGTTTGACAATGACCGGGTCGAAGGAGCAAGTTGGTGACCGAAGACCCGGCCGGGGCGAGACGCTGCGGCCAGCCACACGACATACAGGAGAGTCACGCATGGGACGTGCAGTCGGAATCGACCTGGGCACCACCAACTCGGCGGTCGCCGTCCTTGAGGGCGGGGAGCCGCACATCATCGCCAACGCCGAGGGCGGGCGCACCACGCCGTCGGTTGTCAGCTTCGCCAAGAGCGGGGAGATCCTCGTCGGTGAGATCGCCAAGCGCCAGGCGGTCACCAACGTCGACCGCACCATCCGCTCGGTCAAGCGCCACATGGGCACCGACTGGAAGAGCCCGGAGATCGACGGCAAGACCTACACCGCGCAGGAGATCAGCGCGCGCATCCTGATGAAGCTCAAGCGGGACGCCGAGTCCTACCTGGGCGAGGACGTCACCGACGCGGTCATCACCGTGCCGGCCTACTTCGACGACGCGGAGCGCCAGTCGACCAAGGAGGCGGGCGAGATCGCCGGCCTGAACGTGCTGCGCATCGTCAACGAGCCGACCGCGGCTGCGCTGGCCTACGGCCTGGACAAGGGCAAGGAGGACGAGCTCATCCTCGTCTTCGACCTCGGTGGCGGCACGTTCGACGTGTCCCTGCTGGAGGTGGGCAAGGACGCCGAGGACGGCTTCGCGACCATCCAGGTCCGCGCCACCCACGGTGACAACAAGCTCGGTGGCGACGACTGGGACGAGCGCATCGTCAACCACCTGCTGACCACGGTCAAGAACACCACCGGTGTCGACCTGTCCAAGGACAAGATCGCCATGCAGCGTCTGCGCGACGCCGCGGAGCAGGCCAAGAAGGAGCTGTCCAGCTCCACCAACGCCAGCATCAACCTGCAGTTCCTGTCGATGAGCGAGAACGGCCCGATCCACCTGGACGAGTCGCTCACCCGCGCGCAGTTCGAGCAGATGACCGCAGACCTGCTGGAGCGCACCAAGGCGCCGTTCGAGCAGGTCATCAAGGATGCCGGCATCTCGCTGAGCGAGATCGACCACGTCGTCCTCGTCGGTGGCTCCACCCGTATGCCGTCGGTCACCGAGCTCGTCAAGCAGCTCACCGGCGGCAAGGAGCCCAACAAGGGCGTCAACCCGGACGAGGTCGTCGCCGTCGGCGCGTCCCTGCAGGCCGGTGTCCTCAAGGGCGAGCGCAAGGACGTGCTGCTGATCGACGTCACCCCGCTGAGCCTGGGCATCGAGACCCAGGGTGGCATCATGACCCGCCTGATCGAGCGCAACACCGCGATCCCGACCAAGCGCAGCGAGGTCTTCACCACGGCCAGCGACAACCAGCCGTCGGTGGGCATCCAGGTCTTCCAGGGTGAGCGGGAGATCGCCCAGCACAACAAGCCGCTGGGCAACTTCGAGCTGACCGGCATCGCGCCGGCCCCGCGTGGGATCCCGCAGATCGAGGTCACCTTCGACATCGACGCCAACGGCATCGTGCACGTCTCCGCCAAGGACCGCGGCACGGGCAAGGAGCAGTCGATGACGATCTCCGGCGGCTCCGCGCTGCCCAAGGAGGAGATCGAGCGCATGGTCAAGGACGCCGAGGCGCACGCCGAGGAGGACAAGAAGCGGCGCGAGGAGACCGAGACCCGCAACACCGCGGAGCAGCTGGTCTACTCCACCGAGAAGTTCCTGACCGACTCCGGCGACAAGGTCCCCGAGGACCTGCGCGGCACGGTGGACACCGCTCTCAACGACCTCAAGGAGGCGCTGAAGCCGGAGTCCGAGGCCAGCGTCGAGGACATCAAGGCCAAGATGGAGACCCTCTCCACCGAGAGCCAGAAGATGGGCTCGGCGATCTACGCCGCCTCGCAGGCCGAGGGTGGCGAGGGTGCTGGCGGTGGCTTCCCCGGTGCTGAGGGTGGCTTCCCGGGTGGCGACGGCTTCCCCGGCGCCGCCGGCGGTGACGCCGGTGCCCAGGGCTCCGCGGATGACGACGTCGTCGACGCCGAGGTAGTCGACGACGAGGAGGCCAAGTGACCCAGCACACCGGTGCCGGTGGGCCGCGGGACCCCGAGTCCGAAGGCCCCACCGGCCCGGTGATCCGGGACAAGCGGCGGCTGGACCCCGAGACCGGTCAGGTCCGGCGGCCCGCCGAGCCTGCGGAGCAGGTGGACGCCGAGGTGCTGGCCGAGGGCGACGACGCCTTCGCTGGTGACGTGGGCGAGGCGTTGCCGGGTGAGGCCGGTGCGGCGGACGTGGAGGCCCAGGACGGGTCGGCCGGGTCCGACGACGAGGCCCACCCGGACACCCAGCTCGCGGCCGACCGGCTCGAGGACCTGCGCCGCCTCCAGGCGGAGTACGTCAACTACAAGCGCCGCGTCGACCGGGACCGGGCACTCGACCGTGAGGCCGGTGCCGCGACCGTGGTCGAGGCCCTGCTGCCGGTCCTCGATGACCTGCACATGGCCAAGGAGCACGGTGAGCTGCCGGAGGGGCCGTTGCTGGCCATCGCCGACAAGCTCGAGGCGACGCTCGGCCGGTTCGGTGTCGTGCGGCTGGGCGCGGTGGGCGAGACCTTCGACCCCACCGTGCACGAGGCGCTGATGCACCTGCCGGAGGCCGACCTGCCCGAGGGCGCGACCGAGACGACGATCGTCCAGGTCATGCAGCCGGGCTTCAAGGTCGGTGACCGGGTGGTGCGCGCCGCGCGCGTCGCGGTGGCCGACCCCGCGTGAGCAGCTAGGTGGCCGGGGCGGTGCCCACCCGCACCGCCCCGGCGACCGCTCACCGGGCGCACGGCATACTGCAGGACACCGTCGGCCCGGCGCACGGGACCGACAAAACCACTACAAAAATGCGGGTGGGACCGACAAAACCACTACGAAAATTGGGATGCTGTCAGGGAGGTGAGGGCACATGGCGAGCCAGGACTGGTTCGAGAAGGACTTCTACGCGATCCTCGGTGTGCCGTCGGACGCGGACGACAAGACGATCAAGAGCACCTACCGCAAGCTCGCCCGAGAGTGGCACCCCGACGCCAAGCCCGGCGACACCGCGGCGGAGAAGAAGTTCAAGGAGATCGGTGAGGCCTACGCGGTGCTCTCCGACCCTGAGCAGCGCAAGCAGTACGACGCGGTCCGCGCCATGTCCCGCGGCGGCGCCCGGTTCACCGCCGGCGGTCCGGGCGGGGGCGGCGGAGCAGGGTTCGAGGACGTCTTCGCCCAGATGTTCGGCGGCGGTGGCGGTGGGGGCACCCGGTTCACCACCTCCGGTGGGCAGGGCATCAACATCGAGGACCTGCTGGGTGGCTTCGGTGGTGGCGGGCAGTATGCCGGGGGCTCGCCTTTCGGGGCCACGCGCGGCCCGCGCAGGGGCCGGGACGTGGAGGCGCGGACGACGATCGACTTCACGCAGGCCGCCACAGGCGACACGGTGACCCTGCAGACCCCGGAGGGCGGGCGCATCACCACCCGGATCCCCGCCGGCGTCAAGGACGGGCAGAAGATCCGCCTGCGCGGCAAGGGCATGCCCGGCGATCCGGGCGCGCCGAACGGCGACCTGATGCTGGTCGTCACGGTCCGGCCGCACCCCGTGTTCGAGCGGGACGGCAACAACCTGACCGTGGACCTGCCGGTGACCTTCGCCGAGGCGGCCCTCGGCGCCACGGTCACCGTGCCGACGCTCGACGGCGGCACCGTGCGGGTCAAGGTGGCCCCGGGGACGCCGTCCGGCCGGGTGCTGCGCGTGAAGGGCCGGGGGATCCAGACCAAGAACGGCACCGGGGACCTGCTGGCCAGGGTCAGCATCGTGGTCCCGCAGCGCCTGTCCGACGCGGCCCGCGAGGCCGTGCAGGTGCTCGCGGCCGAGGAGGACGGCGCCGACCCGCGCGCCGACCTGCTGCAACGCGCCCGGGAGTAACCACCTGCGTGGGCGAGTTGCCCCTGAGACCAGACCCGACGACATACTGCGAAGGAGGCAGGCGATGGCACGGCAGAGCAACCCGGACGAGGACACCCCCGTCTATGTCATCTCCATCGCGGCCGAGCTCGCGGGGATGCACGCTCAGACGCTGCGGCAGTATGACCGGCTTGGCCTGGTGACGCCGCAGCGGACCCGGGGCGGGGTGCGTCGGTACTCCGCGCGCGACGTCTCGCGGCTGCGCGAGGTGCAGCGGCTGTCCCAGGACGAGGGCGTCAGCCTGGCCGGCATCCAGCGGATCATGGTGCTGGAGCACCAGGTGGACGCGCTGCGTGAGCGCACCGCCGAGCTGCTCGAGCAGAACCGCGTGCTCCGGGAGGCCCTGGACGTCCGCAGCCGCGTCTTCGCCGCCGGGCCGTCGGGTGAGGCCGTCGTGATGCGCCCCGGCACCCGCCCCCGGCAGGAGTCGACCACCACCGCCGTCGCGCTCTGGCGTCCGTTGCCCTTCTGAGCGCCGCGCCGAGCGCCGTGCCGCCCGCCGAGCGCCGTGCCGCCCCGCCTCCCCGCCGAGCGCCGTGCCGCCCCGCCGAGCGCCGAGCGCCGCTTTCCCCTCCCACCGTTTCCCTCTCGCCGAGCCTTCCTCCCGCAGCGCCTCCACCCACCGAGCGCGCGGATGCACTCCGCTGGCCTGCCCGCCTTCTTCGAGCGCCGTCCGTATCCTCGGGCCGACTGCAGCCAGCCCGAAGAACACGAGGGCGCTCGAAGACGGGGCTGGTCCGCACCTGCAGGCGGTGCCCGACAGAAGTCGCGTGGCTGCACCCGAACGTAGGCGCCCGCACACACAAGACCGCCGGCCGGAGCTGATGCTCCGACCGGCGGTTTGTGAGGTGCTAGGCCCGAGGGCTCATAGCGTCAAGGGTTGGTCACCCAAGGGGTGATCACCCCCAGTTGGCCGGGTCCTCAAGCCAGGCCTGAACGCTGTCGTCCACGGCGTTGTCGCCACCGACGATGACGACCTGCTCCGGGGAGAGGGTCTTCAACGCGTCCTCGATGACGGCCGGGATCTTGTCCTCAGCGGCGTCGTGCGTGCCCTTGACGACGACGACCGGCGCGCCCTGCGAGCCAGCGAGCGCCGAGGACGCCAGGGCGTCCGGGTAGTCGTTGGCCGAAGCCACGTAGACGACGGGGACGTCAGCACCGAACTCGGCCGAGATCAGCGCAGCGGTCTCGAACTTGTTGGCGCCACCGAGACGACCGGTCGCGCCCAGCTCGGTGTAGACCTCGTCGCTGATGGTCGCGCTGCCACCGATGACGACGATCTGGGAGGGAGCGAGCTCCGCGATGGCTTCCGCGGTCACGTTCGGCACCGAGTCCGGCTTGGTCAGCAGGACGGGTGCGTTCTCGGCACCGGCCAGCGCCGAGGCGGTCAGCGCGTCGGAGAAGGCGTTGTCGGTGCCCGCCGCGACGTAGACCGTGTCGGTCCCGGTGAACATGGCCGCCAGGTTGGCGGCGGTCTCGTAGCGGTCCGCACCGGCGACGCGCGTGACGGTGTAGTCCTCGGCCAGGGTGGCCTCGACGTCGGCGTTGATGATGGACTCGCCACCCAGGATGATGACGTTGCTCGGGGCCAGCTCGGTCAGCGCGGCAGTCGTCGCGTTGGTGAGCTTGCCGGACTTGGACAGCAGCACCGGAGCCGGGTTGCCGTCCGGAGTGTTCAGCATGCCGGCCACGGCCAACTTGCCCTGGGCAGCGGCCGGGGAGCCGGTCACAGCGTCAGGGTAGTTCTGACCGGAGGCGAGGTAGACGGTGTCGACCTCGGCCTCGAACAGCTCGGAGACGGCGCCGGCGGTGGCGTAGCGGTCCACACCAGCAGCGCGGGACACCGAGGGGCCATCCGCGGGCGGCTCCTCCAGCGACTCGAAGGCTGCGACGAGGTCGATCTGACCCTCGCCCCAGGTCTCGTTGTTGGAGGCGTCGCCACCACAGGTCGGGTCGGCCTTGTCGATCGCCGTGGCGTCCAGCGCGGCGACCGTGGCCGCCTGGTTGCCGACGAGGTCGGGGAAGTAGCTCCACAGCAGCGCGACGGCGCCGGAGACGTGCGGGGTGGCCATCGACGTGCCGTCCCAGTTCTGGTAGCCGTCACCGGGGACCGAGGAGCGGACGTTGGTGCCCGGTGCCGCGATGTCGACGGCCGGCTGACCGTCCTCGCCCGGCCCACGGCTGGAGCTCGGGTTGATCGCGCCGTTCTGCTGGTGGTTGCCCACGACGTAGTGCGCCGCGTCGTTCCAGGCCGGGGACATGACGTTGTCACAGTCCGGGCCCGGGAACTGGGCACCGGGGCCTTCGTTGCCGGAGGCGAAGGTGCCGAAGATGCCGGCGGCGTCCCAGGCGTCAAGGGAGGCCTCGAGCACGGGGTCCGTGCCCTGGTAGTCCACGAAGCCCCACGAGTTGTTGACGATGTGCGGACGCATGTCCGGGTCGCCCTCGGTGCCGCCGACCGGGGTCGGAGCCACGAACCACTCGAAGCTCTCAAAGACGTCAGCCTCGTCGACGCAGCAGCCGGCCGCGACGATGAACTGGGCGCCGGGGGCGACACCGATCTGGTTCGCGCCGTCCTCGCCGACCATCGTTCCGGTCACGTGCGTGCCGTGCGGGACACCGATGTCGATGCCGTGGTCCACCGGGGTGGCGCTGGCACCCGTGCTGTCAAACCAGTTGTAGTCGTGGCTGCCCGTCGCGGTGCCGCGGTAGGCGGCGTTCAGCGCCGGGTGCGTGGTGTCGGCGCCCGTGTCGAACGTGCCGACGACGATGCCCTCACCGGTGGTCCCGTAGGTGTCCCAGACCTCCGGGGCGCCGATGGAGTCCAGGCCCCACTCGGTGGCCAGCGGAGCAGTCGAGTTGACCTCGCTCGACGCGGGAGCCCCGTCGATCAGCTCGGGAGTCCGGTCCGGGGTCACGGCGCTCAGGGTGGAATCAGACGTCACCGAGCTGACCAGGTCAGCGCTGGCGCCCTTGACCAGGATGGAGTTGTTGACCCAGAAGGTCTGGTAGTCAGCGCCCTGAGCCTCCAGGTCGGCCACGAGGTCGGCCTGGGACTCCGCAGCGTGCGCGCGGAGCGTGTCGTAGACGTAGTGACCGCGGTCCTCCCACGACATGGTGTAGGCGGCGGACAGGTCCGCCTGGTCGCTGAGCGTCAGCCAGACGTCGGCCGAGCCGGTCGCCTTGAGCTCGGCCGTGACCTCGCTGCTGATCTCCGGGCCACTGTCGTCGCTCTGTCCCGGAGCGGCGTTCGCGGTCACCGCCGGCATCATGCCGACGACCACCCCGATCCCCGCGACGGCGGCTACGGAGCCGCGCGTGAATTTCTTCTTGTTGGACAAGATATCCCCATTCGATCGTGCTGACGCCGAGACGTCGCGAGACGTGCCCCTTGCCAGCGAATCTGCCTGACGCCCCCCACGGGCGCCTCAGTTAACCTATGCAAAGAACCGCGACATCGTCAATCTGGGGCATAGACGTGCAGGTCAGCGGAATACGCTAAAGGGTGACGAGGTGCGGGCCGGGTCCGCCGGCGTCAGTCCCGCGCGAACTCCCGCACGAGCGGGACCACGTCGGCGATCGAGTCGCACACCCGGGTCGGCCGGAACGGGAAGCGCTCGACCTGGTCCGCGCGGGTCGACCCGGTCAGCACCAGGATGGTGCGCAACCCGGCCTCCAGCCCGCTGATGATGTCGGTGTCCATCCGGTCCCCGATCATCACGGTGTGCTCGGAGTGGGCCTCGATCCGGCGCAGCGCGCTGCGCATCATCAGCGGGTTGGGCTTGCCGACGAAGTAGGGCTCCACACCCGTGGCCCGCGTGATCAGCGCGGCCACGGAGCCGGTCGCCGGCAGCGGGCCGTGCGCCGAAGGGCCGGTCGGGTCCGGGTTGGTCGCGATAAACCGGGCGCCGTCCTGCACCAGGCGGATGGCGCGTGTGATCGCCTCGAACGAGTAGGTGCGCGTCTCCCCGAGCACGACGTAGTCCGGGCTGCGGTCGGTCATCACGTAGCCCACGTTGTGCAGGGCGTTGGTGAGCCCCGCCTCGCCGATCACGTAGGCCGAGCCGCCCTCACGCTGCTCGGCCAGGAACTGCGCGGTCGCCAGCGCCGAGGTCCAGATCGCCTCCTCGGGCACCTCGATGCCGCCAGCGGCCAGCCGGGCGCGCAGGTCGCGCGGGGTGAAGATCGAGTTGTTGGTGAGCAGCTGGAACCGGCTGCCGGAGGCGATGAGCTCGGCGATGAACTCGGCACCACCGGGCAGGGCCCGCTCCTCGTGGACGAGGACCCCGTCCATGTCGGTCAGCCAGGAGTCGACGGGCAGCAGCTCGGTCATGGTCGCCATCATCCCAGGTCGGGGGATCCGCGGCCCGTCGGAGCCGGTGAGATAGTGACCGCATGCACAGCGCACGCAGTATGCCGGGACTCAGGTGATCTGGGCCGTCGCGGCGACGGCGCTGGCCGGGTCGGCCACCGTGGTCGGCGGGTTCCTGGCGCTGCACCCGGGCATGCGACAGAGGGGGCCGCTGGCGGTCGGCCTGGCCTTCGCCGCCGGGCTGATGATCGTGCTGTCCATCGTGGAGATCCTGCCGCTGAGCCTGTCCACCCTGCGGGACTCGGGCGTGGACGCGGCGGTGTGGTGGACGGCCGGGGCGTTCCTCGCGGGGTGCGGCGCGGTGCTGCTGATCGACGCCCTGTTGCCGGAGCGGGTTGTCCAGGCCGACGCCCTGGACCTCGACGGGGACCTCACCGGCAGCCACGGCCTGCTGCGCAGCGGTCTGCTGATCGCGCTGGTCATCGGGGCGCACAACGCGCCAGAGGGTCTGATGACCTTCCTGGCGATGCTCGAGTCGCCCGAGCTCGGGGTCGGACTCGCCGTCGCGATCGCGATCCACAACATCCCCGAGGGCATGGCCGTCGCGGCACCGCTCTATGCCGCCACCGGTCGGCGCGCTCCTGCCCTCGGGTGGGCCGCCGTCGCGGGCGTCGCCGAGCCCGCCGGTGCCCTCATCGGCTACTTCGCGCTGCGGGCCCTGCTGCCGCCCGAGCTGCTCGTGCTGACCCTGTCCCTGGTCGCCGGCATGATGATCGCGCTGAGCCTGCGCGAGCTGATCCCGGCCGCCCGCCGCTACCAGACCCACCCCGCCCAGTCGCTGGCCGGCCTGGCTGCCGGAGCCCTCGTAGTCTGGGTGAGCCTGGCGCTGACCCGTTGACGACCCGTCGACCGAGCGTGCGCTGCGGCCTCACCCGGGCGTCTTCGAGCGCCTCGGTGATCCTCGGGCTGGTTGCAGTCGGCCCGAAGAACCGCGGGGCGCTCGAAGACGTCGGGAGGGCGCGGGTTGTCGGCGTCGGCGGCTCGAGTGCGCGGGTCAGAGCGCGTGGGCTCGAGTGAGCGGGTCAGAGCGCGTGGGCTCGAACGCACGGGCCAGAGCGCACGGGCCGGAGCGCACGGGCGCGAGCGCACGGCATACTGCCCGAGTGAGGAACGCAGGACTGCATCGCGACGCCCTGGCGACCCTGACCGCCTGGGTGCCGCCCGACGCCGGGCAGGCGGCGCTGCGGGACCGGTTCGGCGGGCACCTGCACGACTTCCCGGACGGGCTGGAGCGTTCCTGCTATCCCGACCACATCACCGCCAGCACCGTCGTGCTCTCCGAGGACGGCCTGCGGGTGCTGCTCACGCTGCACGCACGCGCCGGCCGGTGGTTCCAGTTCGGCGGGCACTGCGAGCCGGAGGATGCCCGCCTGGTGGACGCGGCGCTGCGCGAGGCGACCGAGGAGTCGGGGATCGCGGGCCTGGAGATCGACGAGGTCCCGATCCACCTGGACGAGCACCCGGTGCCGTTCTGCGGGGACCGCGGCGGCGTGCACCACCTGGACGTGCGCTTCGTCGCCGTGGCGCCGCCGGGCGCGGAGCACGCGGTCAGCGCCGAGTCGCTCGACGTGCGGTGGTGGCCGGTGATCTCCCTCGGCAGGCCGAACGGGCCGCCCGGCCTGTCCGAGGAAGTGGTGGACGCGGTCCGTCTGGCGCAGGACCGCTGGGTCTGAGCGCCTCGGTCAGACCGGGGTGCTGGACAGCACCGACGGGCCGATGTAGCGGTTGCTGCCGATCTTGAGCCAGCCGGAGGAGGTGAGGGTGCCGGTGACCTTCGTCCCGCGCGGGACGGTGTCGACGACGCCGTAGCCGGTGCTCGGGCCGGAGCGGACGTTGGCCGCGTAGTTCGCGCTGACGTAGCGGGTGACATCGCCGGGGTTCTCGCCGCCGTCGACGGGGGTGGAGGAGAGCACGACGGAGCTGATGTACTGCCCGCCAGCGATCTTGAGCCAGCCGTTGGTCAGGGTGCCGGTGACCTG
>NZ_JALKAL010000006.1 GCF_023015765.1 Ornithinimicrobium sp. F0845 | reverse complement strand
TGTTGCTCCTTAGAAAGGAGGTGATCCAGCCGCACCTTCCGGTACGGCTACCTTGTTACGACTTAGTCCCAATCACCAGTCCCACCTTCGACGGCTCCCTCCCACAAAGGGGTTGGGCCACCGGCTTCGGGTGTTACCGACTTTCGTGACTTGACGGGCGGTGTGTACAAGGCCCGGGAACGTATTCACCGCAGCGTTGCTGATCTGCGATTACTAGCGACTCCGACTTCATGGGGTCGAGTTGCAGACCCCAATCCGAACTGAGACCGGTTTTTTGGGATTCGCTCCACCTTACGGTATCGCAGCCCTTTGTACCGGCCATTGTAGCATGCGTGAAGCCCAAGACGTAAGGGGCATGATGATTTGACGTCATCCCCACCTTCCTCCGAGTTGACCCCGGCAGTCTCCTATGAGTCCCCACCATCACGTGCTGGCAACATAGAACGAGGGTTGCGCTCGTTGCGGGACTTAACCCAACATCTCACGACACGAGCTGACGACAACCATGCACCACCTGTATACCGACCTTGCGGGGCACCCATCTCTGAGCGTTTCCGGTATATGTCAAGCCTTGGTAAGGTTCTTCGCGTTGCATCGAATTAATCCGCATGCTCCGCCGCTTGTGCGGGCCCCCGTCAATTCCTTTGAGTTTTAGCCTTGCGGCCGTACTCCCCAGGCGGGGCGCTTAATGCGTTAGCTGCGGCACGGAACTCGTGGAATGAGTCCCACACCTAGCGCCCAACGTTTACGGCATGGACTACCAGGGTATCTAATCCTGTTCGCTACCCATGCTTTCGCTTCTCAGCGTCAGTTATGGCCCAGAGACCTGCCTTCGCCATCGGTGTTCCTCCTGATATCTGCGCATTCCACCGCTACACCAGGAATTCCAGTCTCCCCTACCATACTCTAGTCTGCCCGTACCCACTGCAGACCCGGGGTTAAGCCCCGGGCTTTCACAGCAGACGCGACAAACCGCCTACAAGCTCTTTACGCCCAATAATTCCGGACAACGCTCGCACCCTACGTATTACCGCGGCTGCTGGCACGTAGTTAGCCGGTGCTTCTTCTGCTCCTACCGTCACAAAAGCTTCGTCAGAGCTGAAAGAGGTTTACAACCCGAAGGCCGTCATCCCTCACGCGGCGTCGCTGCATCAGGCTTGCGCCCATTGTGCAATATTCCCCACTGCTGCCTCCCGTAGGAGTCTGGGCCGTGTCTCAGTCCCAGTGTGGCCGGTCGCCCTCTCAGGCCGGCTACCCGTCGTCGCCTTGGTAGGCCATTACCCCACCAACAAGCTGATAGGCCGCGAGTCCATCCTCCACCGAAAAACTTTCCACCACCATCCCATGCGGGAAGTAGTCATATCCAGTATTAGCACCGGTTTCCCGGAGTTATCCCAGAGTGAAGGGCAGGTTACTCACGTGTTACTCACCCGTTCGCCACTAATCCACCCAGCAAGCTAGGCTTCATCGTTCGACTTGCATGTGTTAAGCACGCCGCCAGCGTTCGTCCTGAGCCAGGATCAAACTCTCCGATAAAATCACACACCCAACCAACCCCATCACCACACAAAGCAGCAACAGACCAGTCAGGAAAAAATGACCCAAAGAAGGGCACAATCACTAGCCGACAGAACAAGCCATCGCTGACTCATATCCATCAATTCAAAGAAAATCTCGCCACCAGAACACACCACACACAAAACGCATGCACCATGCCCCAGGACGGGAAAAATTGGCATCGATTACTGACACGCTGTTGAGTTCTCAAAGATCGGACACACACCAACCACCACACCAGCTTTTGGCCGGCAAGGCGTTTGGGGCAACCTGTTCAGTCTATCCCTGTCGGTGTCGCTTGTCCAAATCGGCTGCACTCTCCGAGTGCGCCCTGGCCAGGTCCTTCGACGAGGGTGCCGCTCAGCCTGAGCTGCAGCGGCGAGAGACAACTCTAGCACCCCTGCGGTGGTGCAACCAACTCCGGGACAAGCACCGGTGGTGGGTTGGTCTACCGCCGCCTATCAGTGCAGGTCAGAGCACGTGTGGCCGCTCGCTCAGGGCGCCGTCGTCGCCTCGGTGTCCGAGCCGGCGCCGGACTCGGCGACAAATCCCAGGGCGGTGCCATCGGGGGCCGTCAGCTTCAGCGTGGACGCCTTGACCTCCGCGGTCAGGTCCTGCTGGTTGAGCACCGCCGTCATGAGCTGCTCGATCTCCATCGTGGTGCCCTCGCACGCCATCAGGGTCAGCCGCAGCGGGCCGAGGGTCAGGGTGTCTCCCTCGAGGGTGTAGCTGCCCCCGCCGGTGTTGCACCCGGTGTCCAGCTGGACGTTGCCGCCCTCGAAGACGAGTGAGGCGTTCTCCATGCCCCGGATGTTCGTGGTGGCGGTGTCGGTGTAGGAGGTGTCGAGCACCCAGGTCGGGCCCGCCAGGGCGAGGTCGGGCTCGGCGACCACGCGGTCGGTCAGCTCCAGCTCGACGTCCCCGCCGGTGAGGATGATGCGGTCAGCGATCCCGCGGAGCTCCGGACCACCCTCGAGGAACCCGGCGAGCCACTCGTCCTGCGCCATCAGCTCGGGTGCGCAGGCCATCTGGGTCTGCGCGAGCGAGGCGACCTGCAGGGTGCCCTGCTCCACGGCATACTCACCGATCATGGTGTTGCAGCCGGCCTGGACGCTGAGTTGACCGGCCTCGAAGGTCATCCGCACGACCGAGCCGGCGACCAGGTCGTGGCCGGTGACGGACGTGGATACGAAGGTGCGGTCGTCCAGGCTGGGAGTGTCGGCAGCGGTGTCGGTGCTGTCATCACCGACCTCATCCGGCGACAGGCCGGGCCCACCTGACTCGATGGCGCAGGCGGACAGGCCCAGCAGGACCACGCCGGCGAGGGCGGGAACCGCCCAGGCTGCTGAACGGCTGCGAGTGTGGGGGCGCCCCCTGCGGATCTGCATCACAGGAGCAGCCTTCCGTCAGGAGGCGATCTTGTCCAGTGCTTCGGCCAGATCGCTGGGGTAGGGACTGTCGAAGCTCACGTAGTCACCACTGCCCGGGTGCTCGAAACCCAGCTTGACCGAGTGCAGCCACTGGCGCTGCAGCCCGAGCTCGGCAGCCAGCTTGGGGTCCGCGCCGTAGGTCAGGTCGCCGCAGCACGGGTGGCGCAGCGCCGAGAAGTGCACGCGGATCTGGTGCGTGCGTCCGGTCTCCAGGTGAACCTGCAGCAGGCTGGCGCGCCGGTGCGCCTCGAGCAGCTCGTAGTGCGTGATCGAGTGGCGGCCGTCGGTGCGCACGGCGAACCGGTAGTCGTGGCCCGGGTGGCGTCCGATCGGCGCGTCGATCGTGCCCTCGTGCGGGTCGGGCAGGCCCTGCACCAGCGTGTGGTAGGTCTTGTCGACGACCCGGTCACGGAAGGCCTGCTTGAGGACGGTGTAGGCGCGCTCGGACTTGGCCACGACCATCAGGCCGCTGGTGCCGACGTCGAGACGCTGCACGATGCCCTGTCGCTCGGGGACGCCGGAGGTCGAGATGCGATAGCCCGCCGCGGCCAGCCCCCCGAGCACCGTGGGCCCGCTCCAGCCCACGCTGGGATGGGCGGCGACGAAGGCCGGCTTGTCCACGACCACGATCTCGGTGTCGTCGTGCACGATGCGCAGGCCATCGACCGGCTCGGCGCGCACCTGGAGCTCCTCGGGCTCGCGCACCGCGGGGAGCACGACCTCGACCCAGTCACCGGCCTGCAGCCGGTCGGACTTGCCGACGGTCCGCCCGCTGATCGTGATGTGCCCGTCGCCAGCCAGGTCGGCCACGCGACTGCGTGACAGACCGAGCAGCCTGGCCAGGCCCGCGTCGACCCGCTCCCCCTCGAGCCCGTCGGGCACGTTGACCGTGCGGCTGTCCGTCACGCGGAGGGCCCTGCGTCAGTATGCCGATCGCGGCCGTCGCCCGGCACCTCACCGGGCTCTGGGGTCGGGTCGGTGCCGGGTGCCGGGTCGGTGACGGGTGCCGGGTCGGTGACGGGTGCCGGGTCGGTGCCGGCGGCCGGTGTCTCGTCCGGCGGGTGCGTAGCTCCGGCCTCGTCCACCGTCCCGGCAGGGGTGTTGTCCACAGTCTCGGCTCGGGCCTCGTCCGCGACGGCGGCGTCCGCGGCGGCGTCGTCCGCGACGGCGGCGTCGTCCGCGGCGGCCTTCTTCTCGTCGGACGCACGGCTCCCGTCCGGGTTGATGCCCAGGACGGCAAGGAGACCGATCAGCACCGCCGCCGACGTGATCCCGATGTCGGCGACGTTGAAGATCGGGAAGTTCGGCAGCATCAGGAAGTCCACGACGTGGCCCTTGCCGAAGCCTGGCTCGCGCGTGAGCCGGTCCGTCAGGTTCCCCAGGGCCCCCCCGAGGAGCAGCCCGAGGCCCACGGCCCACGGCATACTGCCCAGGCGGCGGGCGTTCCAGACGATCACGACACAGACCGTCACGGCCAGGATCGTGAGCAGTCCGGTGGAGCCGGTGCCCATCGAGAACGCCGCGCCGGGGTTGTAGGTGAGATGCAGCTGGAGCAGCTCCCCGACCAGCGGGATCGTCGAGCCGTCGGACAGGTGGGTCTCGGCGAGGTTCTTGGTGATCTGGTCGGTCGTCACCCAGGCTGCGGCGATCGCCAGCACGATCCAGAACAGGGAGCGTCGGTGCGGCCGGACGGTGGTGGAGTCGGTGGCGTCGGCCCCGGCCCGGGACCTCAGCGGCGCTCCTGCTTCTGCTTGCATGTCAGACATAGGGTCGCACGGGGGAATGCCTGGAGCCGCATCTTGCCGATGGGGTTGCCGCAGGACTCGCACACGCCGTAGGTGCCCTCGTCGATCCGCTCGAGGGCGTGCTCGATCTGCTCGAGCAGCTCCTTGGCGTTGTTGGTGAGGGACAGCTCGTGCTCCCTCTCCCACGTAGCGGCGCCGGCGTCTGCCTGGTCGTCACCGGACCCCTCCCCGCTGTCGCGCATCAGCTCGGCGAGGTCTGCCTCGGCCTCGTCGACCTCGGCCTGCAGCCGGGAGCGGTCCGCCTCCAGCTCGACGCGCACCTCGGTCAGCTCCTCCGCTGTCCACGGGTCCTCCTTCTCGAGGACCGGCAGCTGGGTCGCGCCTGCCTTGGTGGTCTTGCGGGGGGTGCTCGCGGCCTTCGTCGCGGTGGCCTTCTCCGCCGCCGGCTTCTTGGCGGCCGCCTTCTTGGCGGCCGCCTTCTTCGCGGCCGGCTTCTTGGCCGTTGACGTGGCGGACGACTTCTTGGCCGTTGACGTGGCGGACGACTTCTTGGCCGTCTGCTTCTTGGCGGCCGACGTGCGTGCCGTGGTCGTGCGCGGTGCTGACGCGGTCGTCTCGTCGACTGCGGTCTGGGCGCCACTCTTGCCTGCCATGCGACCCCTTGCGTGTGAGTGTGCGACGCCACCCCGTTCTGGATGGTGCGCCGAAGGATAGGTCGTCCGGGGGTGAATCACAAGCCTGTGAGTGAACTCAGGGTGTCGCGTGTCGAAACGCCCGACCCCCGCGCCGGTCGTGCCGGGCGCGGGGGTCGGGTGGAGTGCTGAGGTCGGGCCCGCCGACCGGGGTCACTGCAGGCGGTCGTCGATGCCGTCGTTGTTGCGGTCCAGGAAGTCGATCTGGTCGCTGAGGTAGCCCTTGAGCTTGGCGCGGTAGTCGCCCTCGAAGGTCTTGAGCTCCTCGATCTTGGTGGACAGGCTCGACTGTCTGGACTCCAGGTCGCTGAGGATGTTGGAGCGCTTGGTCTCGGCCTCGCCGATCAGCCTGTCGCGCTGCTGACCGCCCTCGCCGACCAGGCGGTCGTGCTCGGTCTGGCCTGCGTTGACCAGCTTGTCGTGCTCGGCCTGGCCGGTCGCGACCAGCTCGTCGTGCTTCTCCTGACCCTCACGGATGAGGTTGTTGGCCTTGGCGTCGGCCTCGGAGATGACGCGGTCGCGATACTCGTTGCCCTCGTTGACCAGGCGCTGCTTGGTCTGCTCGCCCTCGGCCACGTGCTGGTCGTGCAACCGCTGGGCCAGCTCGATGATCTTGGTCGGGTCCTCGGCCGGGACCGCGGCAGCGACCGGCGCAGCGGCCGCAGGGGCAGCAGTCGCCACGGCAGCCGTGGCACGGCCCTCCGCCTCGCTGGCGGCCTGCTCTGCCTCGCGCGCGGCCTGCTCGGCCTGGGCCACCTGCTGGCGGAGCTCGGCGAGGCGGCCCTCGGCGGACTGTGCCTCGTTGCGGGTCGACTCGACCTTCTGCTGGAGCTCGAGCAGCTCGCCCTGGAGGCGGCCCTGGAGCTCCTCGTTGGCCTGCGACTCGGCCTCGGCAGCCTTCAGACGGGCAGCCTCGACGCGCCGGTTGGCGTCCTCCTCGGCCTGCTCGGCCTCGGTGCGCCGGGTGTCCAGCTCGCCGGTCAGCCGGTCGAGCTCGGCGACGAGCTCCTCGCGCTCGCGACGCATCTGCTCCAGCTGGGCCTCGTCGGCACCACCGGCGAAGGCGGCGGCACCGCCTGCGTAGTCCCCGTCATACTGACCCGAGCGGCAGTCGTCCAGCTGGGCGACCAGGTCATCCTGCTCCGCCAGCAGCCGGCGGAGCTCGACCACAACCTCGTCCAGGAAGTCGTCAACCTGGGTCTCGTCGTAGCCACGCCGCAAGTGGGTTGCGCTGAAGCTCTTCTTGATGACGTCCTCGGGGGACAACGCCATGGGTTCACCTCGCTCTGGAGATCCGCGTGAGCCCACGCGTTCACGGCGCACGGGACCCACTTGGCACTAGCTCAACTGCAATATCAGGCCTCACCATAGCCCAACGAGGCGGGTCTGCCCCACCGGCCAGCGGGAGCCCCGACCAGCTCTCCGGCTCAGAACGGGAGGCTAGCCGCGACGCCCCGTCCGATGCTCACCGCGAGGATGAGGACGAGGAAGGCCAGGTCCAGCGCGACACCACCCAGCCGCAGCGGCGGGATGAACCGGCGCAGGAACCGGATCGGCGGGTCGGTGAGGCTGTAGACGATCTCCGCGACGATCAGCAGCACCCCCGACGGGCGCCAGTCACGGGAGAAGACCTGCACCCAGTCCAGGATCAGCCGCACGATCAGGACGAGGAAGTACAGGGACAGCAACCAGTAGAGAATGTCGCCGATCATCGAGTGCCGTTCCTCGTCATCACGTCGCTCAGTCTAGGTGCGCTCCGGCAAACGAACGGCGCCGTCGACCCGGGTGGGCCGGCGACGCCGTGCGCGGAGCGCAGGGAGTCAGCTCTGGTTGAACAGCGCCTGCTTGGGGGCGGCGGGCTCGGCACCGTCGACCTCGACGTGCGAGGGCGAGAGCAGGAAGACCTTGCTGGTGACCCGCTCGATCGAGCCGCGCAGCCCGAAGGCCAGGCCGGCGGCGAAGTCCACGATCCGCTTGGCGTCGGCGTCGTCCATGTCCGAGAGGTTCATGATCACCGGGATGCCGCCGCGGAAGGCCTCACCGATGTTCTTGGCCTCGTTGTAGGTGCGCGGGTGGATGGTGGTGATGCGGTTCATCGGCTCAACCTCTGCCTCACGGACGACGCGTACCACGGGGGTGCGCTTGGTCTGCTCAGGGGCGTTGTTCCGCTGCGGCAGCTGGGTCACCTCAGCCGAGCGGGGACGCTCGGGCTCCGCGACGGGGCGGCTGTCCCGCTCCGGCGCGCGCTCGGGCTCGTCGTAGTCGTAGTCGTCGTAGCGCTCATCGGTCTCGGCGAGTCCGAGGTACTCCATGGTCTTGCGCAGCGCCCCAGCCATGTGTGTGAGCTCCTTGGTGCGTCCGTTTGTGGTCGATCACGACGCTACCGGGGGTCGGGCCGTTCTCCCAGGATTGCCGTGCCGACACGCAGGTGTGTCGCGCCGGCGGCCACGGCCAGTTCCAGGTCCCCGCTCATCCCCGCGGACAGGATCGTGGCCTCCGGATGGGCCTCACGCACCCCAGCAGCCAGGTCTTCCAGCCGCGCGAACGCGGCCCTGGTGCCGGCCTCGTCGAGCCCGAACGGAGCCACCGCCATCAGCCCGCGCAGCCGCAGGTGCTCAGCGTCGGCCACCCGGTCGGCCAGGGCGGTCAGATCAGCCGGCAGTATGCCGCCACGCCCCGCGTCCTCTCCCTCACCGAGGTCGACCTGCAGGAGGACGTCGAGCCCCCAAATTTTCGTAGTGGTTTCGCTGGTCGATCCCGCATTTTCGTAGTGGTTTTGCTGCCCTTGTCCGCCCGGCTCGCCCGCCGGGTCGATGACCCGAGCGCCTACGGCACGGTCGAGCGCCCCGACCAGCTTGGCGCGGTCCACGGACTGGACGCAGTCGGCATACTGCACGACGTGCTTGGCCTTGTTGGTCTGCAGCTGGCCGACGAAGTGCACGGTGAGCGCGGCTCGGGTCGAGGCGTCGAGCTCGGCGATCTTAGCGCCGGCCTCCTGGTCGCGGTTCTCGCCGATGTCGGTGACGCCGAGGTCGACCAGGTGCCCGATGTCGCTGACCGGGTGGAACTTGGTGATCACGATGAGCGTGACGTCGCCGGGGTCGCGGCCGGCGTCGGCGCAGGCCCGCGCGATCCGGTCACGCACCGCCGTCAGGTTGGTCTCGATCTGCTCGCGGCGGCTCATGCGGCCGAGGCTACCTGGGGCCCAGCGGGGCCATGGCGCGGGCCGGAGCCTCACTCGGTCACGGGTCCGGCGTAGCAGCCTCCTGACGTCGAACCCGACGTGCGGTGCGTCAGCTCAGCACGGCGCCGGGCCAGGTAGCGCCGTTCGACCGGGTCAGTCGTCAGCGACACCGCCTTGTCATAGGCCGCCACGGCCTCGCTGGTGCGTCCGAGCCGCTCCAGCAGGTGGGCACGGGTGGCCCAGGCCGGCTGGAAGCGTGCGGCCCGCTCGCCGAGGTCGTCCAGCCGTCCCAGCTCGTCGAGGAGCACGAGCCCGGCCTGCGGCCCGTCGACCTCTGCGGTCACCGCCGCCAGGGCCGTGCCGCTCCCCAGGCTCGGCGCCACGGCCTGCAGGCTGCGGTGCAGGTCCAGCAGGACGGGCCAGTCGGTGGCGCCTGTGTCACGACGGGCGCAGTGCACCGCCTGGATGGCGGCCTCGAGGCCGAAGCGACCCAGGGTCCGGGTCGCGTGAGCCACCCGGAGGTGCTCATGCCCACGGGCGATCAGTGTGGAGTCCCACAGCCGCGGGTCCTGCTCGCCCAGGGGCACCAGTCCCCCGTCGGCGTCGAGGCGTGCGGGAGCCCGCGCCGCCGACAGGCAGATCAGCGCAGCGAGCCCGTGCACCTCCGCGTCCTGAGGCAGCAGGGTGGCCAGGGTCTCGGCCAGATGCAGCGCCTCCCCCGCCATGGCCGGCCGCTCCTCGGTGCCCCCGGTCGGCCAGTCGATCGCGTAGGCGCCGTAGACCGCCTCCAGCACGTGGACCAGGCGCCCGGGCAGTGCGTCACGGTCCGGGATCACGAACGAGATGCGCGCGTCCCTGATCCGCCGCTTGGCCCGCACCAGACGAGCGGCCAGCGCGGTCGGCGGCACCGCGAGCGCACCGGCAATCTGGGCGGCGGTGAAGCCCAGCACGGTGTTGAGCATCAGTGGCGTCCGGACGGCGGGGTCGACCGCCGGGTGCGCACACACCAGCATCAGCTCGAGCCGCCTGTCCCCCACCGCGTCGGGATCGACCTCGTCGAGGTGCAGCGCGTCGTGCCGCGCCGGGTCGAACGACACGCCCGTCCGGGTGGCCGCCGACTTCCAGTGGTCCTTGAGCCGGTTGCGGGCGACGGTCAGCAGCCACGCCTCGGGACTGCGCGGTATGCCGTCTCGCGGCCAGGTCCTCAGCGCGCGCTCGAAGGCGTCGCCCAGGGCGTCCTCCGCCGCGGGGATGTCCCCGGTCGGGGCGGCCAGCAGCGCGAGCAGCCGGCCGTAACCGTCGCGGGCCGCTCGCGCCGCAGCCTCCCCGGGTGACGGCATACTCCCGTCTCTCAGGTCCACGACCCGTTGACGAACGAGGTGGCCGCGGGACGCACCTCCACCACGCCGTAGGTGGCGCCCGGGCACTTCTCGGCCCAGGCCAGCGCGGCGTCGAGGTCGGGCACGTCCACCACGATGATCCCGGCGAGGGCCTCCTTGGTCTCGGCGAACGGGCCGTCCTGCACCTGCAGGCTCCCCTCCCGCAGGGTCACCGTGCTGCTGATGTCCTGGCTCTGCAGGACCTCGGCGGCGACGAGCACCCCGGCGGCCTCCAGCGCCCGGCCGTAGGCGCCGAACGCCTCCTGCATCGCGGTGATGGCCTCCTGGTCTATCTCGCCCTCGGCGGGCTCCCGGTTGTGCAGCAGCAGTGCGTAGCGCATGGTCGTCTCCTTGGTTGTCTCCAGTGTGGCCGCGGTCGCGGCTCACTGGATAGACGACCGAGGACCTTGCCGATCGACACCCGACCTCAGCCCAGGATGTCGCCTCACCCCTGCTGCGCCCAGTGCTCCTCACGGCCGTAGGACGTCGTCAGGTCGATCTCGTTGCCCTCGGGGTCGGCGACGGTCCAGTAGATCGGTGCCGCGTCCCGGACGACGGTGCCGCCGGCCGCGACGGCGGCCGCGAGCCGTCCCTCGAGCTGGTCGTGCGGGAGGAACAGGTCGACGTGGATGCGGTTGCGCTGGGCGCGCCGGGCCTCGTCGTCGGCGTCCAGGTCCTGCACGAAGACCGGCACGTTGAGCTGGCGCGGGTCCACGATGTCGCTGATCCCCTCGCGCGGGTCCTCCTGGTAGCCGAGGGCCGCGCGCCAGAACTCCCGGACGGCGGGGATGTCGACCGCGTCGAAGCCGACCTGGACGAAGCGCGGGGCCCGCAGGTCGGCGCTCAGCCCCAGGCTCCGGGCCGCCTCCTGCACGCGAGCCGCCAACGGCTCGTAGCCGTCCTCCATCTCCCACCGGTCCTTGCCGCTGTCGAGCACGACCAGGCTCTGACCGGCCCTCGAGCGCACGTCGATGCCCAGCGCCAGACCCGCCTCGTCCGCGAGCGCCGCCACGGCCCGCACGAGCTCCGAGGCCTGCTCCGCCGACGCGACGGGATAGCAGGCCATCGCCGAGAACACGAGCCGCCAGTCCTCCGTGCCGGGCTGGTCCCAGCGGTCGCTTCCCTCCGGCAGCGGCAGTATGTCGACCTCGTTGCCTTCCGCGTCGGCCACCGTCGCGTAGTAGCCGTTGTTGTGCACCGTCCCGCCACGCTCGCCGAGCGTCTCCATGGTTGCGACGGCGACCTCCTGGGGCATGACGGAGTCCAGGTGGATCCGGTTGCGCAGGGGTCGTGCGGCGTCCTGCTCCTGGAACCAGATCGGCGGGTGCCGGTGCAGCGCGTCCATCAGGTCCTCGTCGCCGACCGGGTCATAGCCGAGCGCCGACTCCCAGAAGGGCAGCACGGCTCCCTGGTCCTGTGTGTCCATCGCCAACTGCAGGTCCTGGAGCACGGCCGGGTCGGCGGTGAGCCCCAGCCTGGCGGCCGCCGTGGAGACTGCGCGGGCCAGGTCGACATGCGCAGCGGTGAGGCCGTCGTCCGCCGGTCCCAGCGGCAGGCACACCTGGACGCCCTGGGACCGGACGCTCGCCTCCACAGGCACCGGCACGGCGGTGACTGCGGCCGCCACCGGCCCGTCCCGGTCCGCCGCCAGGTCCGCCGCGCGGGCCGCGAGTTCGGCCCCCGCGGCGTGCGAGGACGCGCTGAACCAGGCCGCGGCACCGGCGCCCAGCACCCTCCAGTCCTCCGTGCCGCCCGCCTCCTGGAACTGTTTGGCCGTCATCCGCTGCGTCGGGGTCGCGTTCTCACTCGTCGCGTTCTCACTCATGGAGATCGATCGTGCCACCGAATGCGGACGATCGGCGTCCTTGAGCCGAAGCCGCCGACGCGACCCGCCGACGCGACCCGCCGACGCGCTCGCGCCCGTCCTCAGTCGCCCGCCAGCATCCCGGACCAGAGCCCGTCGTCCTCGATGAAGATCCGCCACCCGGTGTACGCGCCGAGGGACTCCCAGGAGTCCAGGTCCTGCGGGGTGGCGATGCCGAGCTCGACCAGCTCGGGCCACTGGTCCTCGTCCAGCAGCGGCCAGCGGGCCGACAGCACGGGACCGTCATTGCCGCCACCCAGCTCGGGTGGGTAGTTGACCAGCAGCGACGCCAAAACGTGGACCCGCTGCCGCCCCAACTCTCCGGCGAAGGCCTCCTCCGGCGTGGTGTTGCCGAAGGACAGGGTCGTGCTCTGGTCCGTCGCCAGCGCGATCAGCCCGTCGAGGTCGCAGGTGGACGCCAGGTCCAGCAGCTCCTGGGCACGCTCCATCGTGGCGGGTGTGGCGTCGGGAACGCCCATGACCGTGAGCCCGGTGGTCGGCTCGTCGCACGGGTTGGGCAGGACGATCAGGTCACTGCCGGGGTCCGTGGTGGGGCCCGTCGCTGTCGGGGTCGGCGCCGTCGTCGGCGGTCTCGTCGGCCCGGTCGTCGGCGAAGGTGTCGTCACCGGGTCCGTCTGTGTCGGCTCAGCGGGCTCTGGGGCCGCGGTCCCTGTCGGGGACCCGGTCGGGCTCCCCGTCGGGTCTTGGGTCTGTTCCTGGGTGGCGGTCGTCTCTGGCGTCTCGTCGTCGATCGGCGTCGGCGGGGCGGACGTCACCTCCGTATCGTCCGAGTCGGTCTCCACGGCCGTCGCGACGATGTCGTCGGGGACCGTCGGCGTCGCCGGCCCGAGGGAGTCCCTCGACATCAGGTCACCACCGCCGAGCGCGAAGGCGCCCACGAGGCTCGCGGCCAGTGCCAGGCCGCCGACTCCCTGGGCCGCCTGACGGCGACGACGCATCCTCCGACCCGCACCCCAGGTGCCGGTGAAGTCGACCTCCGGACCGTGCCCGGCGGCGTGGTCCAGTGCGTTGCGCAGCTCGTCCTTGCCCATCACAGTCCTCCTTCCGCCATCCCGGCGTCGATGAGCGCCGGCATACTCCGTCTCAGGGCAGCCAAGGCCTTGCTGGCCTGACTCTTGACCGTCCCGGCCGCGACGCCGAGCACCTCGGCGATCTGCGCCTCGGACTGGTCCTCGAAATAGCGCAGCACAATCACCGCGCGCTGCCGCGGCGGCAGCTGCGCCAGGGCTGAGCGCAGGTCGGCGCCGTTCACCCAGTCGTCCACCCCCGACGAGACCGCCTGTGCATCCAGCAGGTCGCGCTCACCCTCGCCCGCGGCATACGGGATCTCGCGCCGCCACTTGCGCCAGCGCGACACTGAGTCGCGATAGAGGATGCGCCGGACGTAGGCATCGGGTGACCCGTCCCGCACGCTCTCCCACCGGCTCGCCAGCTTCACGAAGGCGTCCTGGAGGAGGTCCTCAGCGATGTGGGGGTCGCCGCAGTAGAGGCGGGCGGCCCGGAGCAGCTGCCCCTGACGCGCCCGCACGAACTGCACGAACTCCTCGTCCTGAGTCGGCTGGTTCATGGGTCTCCAACGCAATCGGTATGCCGTGAGGTTGCCCCCGCGGCGAAAGTGCCGACCCAGCCTGCCACCTGAGCGGAGGGCATGGCTGACTGGTGGTCAGAACGGCGGAGGTTCGTTGTTGGGCTCGGTCCACGGAGTCCTTGGGGCTGGCGCGCTCCGGTTCGTCGTGGTCCTGTCGGTGGAGGCGGCCCCATCGGTGGAGCTGGACCCGGCGGAGGCGGCCCCGTCGGTGGAAGCGGCCCCATCGGTGGAGCTGGACCCGTCGACGGTCCGTCCTGCCGCACCCCTCTGCTCGCCGGTCGTGTGGTCGTCGTCGGCCGCCGCCTTCGACTCGTGGGGGGTCTGCTCGTCGCCGGCGGCGCGGTGGCGGTCGACCTCGGCCTGACGGACCTTGGGGTCAGGCTTGTAGGCGCGACGTCCGGTCTCCCGGATGTGGGTCAGCGTGATCGAGTCCCAGCCGTGGAACAGGTCGTCGTAGTCGTCGGTGTCCAGGGACTCGCCGGGCTCGCGGTAGGACAGCGCCTGGTAGACGGCGGCGTTGATGACGTCGTCACGGTCTGCGCCCTCCTTGATCGCCTCCATCACTTCGGTGGTGGCCGACGTGAGGAGCTTGGTGTACTGCCGGTAGTCGTGGGCCTTGGTGCGGTAGATCCGCCCGAGCAGCGTCGTCCAGGTGACGTCGCGGTTGGCATCGATCACCGCGTCCCAGGCCTTCTTCGTCTTCTGGTCGTGGTGCGGCTCGCAGGCCGGCTGGCCGTTGGCCTCGCAGGTGTGCCCACCGGGCGTGCCGTACTCCTGGACATGGTCCATCTGGGACAGCCGCGCCGGGCGCAGACAGCCGGGGGCCCTGCAGAACAAGTCTGAAGCGATGAGCTGGGCCCGCATCCGCGCATCGAAGGGATAGGCCTTGATCGAGCGCTCCACACATCGTCCGGTGGCCGGGTCGATGAGCAGCCGATAGAGGCTGGAGCCCGGCAGTAGCGCCAGCAGCTGGACCTCCTCGGGCATCAGGAACATCGAGTGGCGCCCGATGACCTCGCCCACACCCATGGCAGGTGCAGGGTCGGGAAGGCCAGGGTCCGGGCCGGCCGAGCCAGGGGGAACGAACGCGGAGTCACCCGCGGAACCGGGCGGGAAGATCGCGGAGTCACCCGCGGAACCGGGCGGGATGAACGCGGAGCCACCCGCGGAGCCAGGCGGGAAGAACGCGGAGCCTGCGTCGGCACCCGGAGGCCCTGTCGAGGCTGGTGAAGGACAGGGTTGGCCAGGGAACGACGGGGCTGACGAGCTGATTCCACCGCGACCGGCGCCACAGGAGCACGTGCACGTGCAGGCCCCAGTGTCACCTGAGCCGGCGCGGTGGCCGATCAGGGTGTCGAACGGGACGACGGCGTGGATCTCGGCCGCAGGAAGGCCGTTGAGAACCTTGGTGAGCTCGGCGGACTGCTCCACCGTGATCAGGTCAGGGTCGTCCGGCAGGGTGGTGGTGTCTAGGGTCCCGTGAAGTAGCAAGGCGACTCCCAGGGCCGAGCGCAGCTCACGCAGCGTCTCGGGAGCCCCCGCCTTGCGGGCCGCCCGTGCAGCCTTGTCGACTCGGTCGGCGATCGCCGCAGCGCTGAGCGGGGTGCACCCGATGGTGATCTCCGCCGTGCCGTTCTCGTCCATGCGGACCCTCAGGTCCTTGGTGGCCCTGGCCCGCTCCCTGGCTGCCTTCTTGGCCTCTTCGTCGGTGGCGTTCACCTTGGCGACCTCCAGGGCCAGAGCGCGGTTGAACTCACCGACCCGCCACGGGCCACCGAGCCACTCTCCGTCGGAGTCCAGCCGATCGGTCACCGACGCCTCCGGGTCGTCCCCGAACAGAGCATTGGCGATCTTCGCCGTGTCCTCGTGAGCCAGCCCACCTGCCTCGCGATGGAATCGGCGGACCACCTGCCAGCAGCTCTCGCCGGTGCGCAGGCTGTGCAGCACCGGCGCCAGCGTGCTGGTGGGAGAGCTCGCCAGGCTGACGAGGTCGCGCACCTCGCTCTCGTACCAGCCCAGCGCGGCCTCGAGCTCGTGCCGGGTCTGCGACTTGGCCGCCGCCCGCCACTTGTCCTGCTGGCCCTTGGAGAGCTCCTCGGAAGAGGCCACGCCCTTCTCACCCAGCAGCAGCTGCCCGCGCGCAGCCGTCAGATGCCGGGCCGCGGTCACCACGACCGAGTCCAGCTGGTGGGAGACCTTGGTGACGGACTCGATGACGCCCAGCAGCTCCTTGGACCGTGCCAGCACCGCGGGCTGCTCCCGCGGTCCCTCCAGCGACTCCGGCGGCTGCTGCGGCACGTCAGAGGACTGCTCTGCCGCGCCGGACGACTGCTCCGGCTCCTCGGCCGACTGCTGGGGCTTCTCGGACAACTGCTCAGGGGCGTTGAGGGTGGCGCACGCAAGGGTGGCCTCGGTCAACGGCCCGACCATGTCGCCCACACCCAGGAACTTCATGGCCGCCTGCATGGCCTCGATGGCCTCGGTGCGCGGGTCCCCCAACTCGACGACCACGGGTGCGCCTTCGTGCGGATGCACCCACATGCGAGGCAACGTCGCGCCCTGAGCCTGCAGCTGCGCGAGCGCCTCCCCGGGCACGAACTCTTCGAGGCGGGACTCGAGCACGCTCCCCTTCCCCTGCATGTCGGTCCCTCCTTTCCGGCGACTCCTCCACCGACAATCTCAACCTAGCACATATGTTCGACACAAAGTTGTTATCCACACCCGGTGTGTCGTCCCCCTCAGTTAGCCCCGGACGTCCGGGGGGAGCAGGAAGACCTGCCTGACGGCATACTCCCCGAAGGCCCCGACAGTGCGTGCGGCACCAGCCGTACGCTGTCGCCCGTGAGCCCAGCCGCCGAGATCCACGGAGACACCGGCCTGCCCGCCGGCTTCCCCCACCCGCACGCCTCGGAGGAGGCCCGCGCGATCGCCGAGGCGGGCATGATCCTGCGTGTGCAGGTCGGCTCGGGGGTGCACGGCACCTCCATCTCGGGGCAGGACGACCGCGACGAGATGGGCATCTGCCTCGAACCGGCCGAGTTCGTCACCGGTCTCGCACGGGTCCCGCGCGGCATCGAGAGCGACAGCCAGATCGACTTCGAGCAGTTCCAGCGCCACACGGATCCCGCTGCCGGCAGGCGCTCAGAGCCCCTGCCTTCTGGAGCGAAGTCCCGCGGGGTCTGTCGATCTCGTGGGGAAGCTGAGTGTCGCTCAGGTGCACGAGACTGACCGACGAGATGGCGGCGCGGATCCGAGCCAGGTTCTGGCGAGGGCTGCGCGGACTCGAGTGACCCAGCTGCGAGTTCGAAAGTATGCCGTGCCCCGGTGACGCTGGGCGGACCCCGGAGACGCTGGGCGGACCCCGTACGCCGGGCGGACCAGGCTGTCGCACGTCAGGACGCAGGCGCCGGGAACTGCACCCAGCCTCGATCGCACGCTTCGTGCGTGTGAGCCAACCTTGTTCTGCGCGAGGCAACCTTTCGGAAGACTGCCACGTAGGTGTGCTGTCAGGACGGACCAGGAGGTGGAGCGGATGCGCAAGCGGGAGCGGGACGAGGAGTTCAGCACCTTCGTGCGCGAGGCCACGCCCGAGCTGCTCCGCATCGCCTGGTTCCTCACCGGAGACGTCGAGGATGCCAAGGAACTTGTGCAGGCGTCGCTGACCAAGACCTACTCCGCGTGGTCCCGGGTCCGTCCCGGCCTGGCCATGCCCTACACCCGCACGATCCTGGTCAACCACCGCAACGACACCTGGCGCAAGCAGCGCCGGGAGATCCTCGTCGACCCCCACGAGAGCCCCGAGCCTGACGGCCCGAGCGGTCCCGCCCCGGCGGACCAGGTCATCGTCCAGCAGGACCTGATCGAGGCCCTCGTGGCCCTGCCCGAGCAGCAGCGGCGGGTCGTGGTCCTCCGTTACTACTGCGACCTGTCCGAGGCGACGGTCGCGCACGACCTCGGCATCAGCCTCGGCGCCGTCAAGAGCTCGGCGTCCCGCGGGTTAGCCAACCTCAGACAGCTCTACGCCCCCACCAAGGAGACGGTCCGATGATCACCGACGAGCGCGACCTGGCACGCTCCCTGCGCACAGCAGAGACTCCTCCGGGCCTCACCCTCGACCCCGAGCAGGTCATCGGTCGGGCGCACCGCGCCGACCGGCGCCACCGAGCCGGCAGGGGTGCTCTCGCGACGGGGTCCGTCGCGGCCGCCGCGGCCGCGGCTCTCTGGGCGACGGGCACCAACGTCGGTCCGATGGCGGTGCTCCCTGCCGCGCCGTGGACCGACGGCTGCGCCGGCATCGTCGACGGCTCTGCCGGCACCTCGATCAACCTGGACCAGGTCTCGTATGCCGAGCTGCCGCTTCCGGGAGAGGCTGCCGGCTTCGCTGTCGTCGCCTTCGACGCTTGTGGCGGCAGTGCAGGGCGGGTCGCCTACGCCACCCGCGGCGCCGACGGCCTGCTCGGAGAGGTCGAGAGCTGGGGGGAACCCAGCGAGAGCACGGTCCGGGCCTGGCGCGACGGGCAGGCGGTCATGCCCCAGCCCGTGCGCTCGGGGAACGGCGAGGTGCTCTTTGGCGTGGTCGCCAGTGGCGCGACCGACCTCCAGGTGTTGTCCGACGCCGGCGCGGTCGACGTCGAGCGGGAGACGCTGCCGGACACCGGGCTGGACGCCTACCTCTCCCAGGAGTTCACCGACCCCGAGCACGAGACCATCGGCATGACGTGGCAGGACGAGGCCGGAGTCCGCGTCACCTGGCTGCAGGTGCTCGACACGGCCACCTTCGACGCTGCCCCGACCGAGGACACCGTGCCGCTCGTCGCGCAGGGCCGGGACGGCATCTGGCGACTGTGGTTCGGCGACGAGCAGGCAAACCTGGAGGACGCGCTCGGGAGCTGGACGGCCGTCGAGTTCCTGGAGGGTGAGGGTCGAGAGGTCGTGGCCTACCTGCCCGTCGGGGCCGAGGTCGACGTCACGATGGCGGGCGGCGCGGCCGTCGACGCCGTCCGCTACGCCGAGCCGGGCGGGGCCGACGGGCGGTTCGCCTGGGTCTCGGCACCCAGCGGCTCCGAGGTCACCTGGGTCGGCGCCGACGGCGCGCGGGAGGTCCTGCCCGAGCCGTAGGCGTAGGCCCGACGGCCAGTCCGGCTTGTGCGAGATCGGCGCCATGGCGCCGATCTGGCACATGCGCCCCCGGGAGGCTCAGCGGGGGGCCCACCTCACCCAGATACGCCACCGCGTCAGCCAACGAGACCACCTCGGCATACTTCGCCTGCAGGTCATAGAGCGAGGCGTCGTGCACGGCGGGCTCGCGGTCCGCGACGGCCTCCCGCACCACGAGGGGCACGAAGCCGTGCTGAAGTGCGTCGACCGCGCTGGCCCGCACGCACCCGCTGGTGCTGACCCCGAGGATCACGACCGTGTCGACGCCCAGGGACTGCAGCATCGAGGCCAGGGTCGTGCCGAAGAAGGCGCTGGCGTACTGCTTGACCACGACCGGTTCACTCGGCAGCGGCGCCACCTGGGGCATCGGGTCCCCCAGCACGGTCTCGCCGATGAGCAGCCGCAGCGCCGGCACCTTGCGCAGGAAGACGCCGCCGTCCAGCCCGCCGGGGCCGTAGCGCACCACCGTGTGCACCACTGGGATCCCGGCCGACCGGGCGGCCTCGAGCACCTGCGCGGCCGCGTGGACCGAGTCGTCGCTGGGCAGGCAGAACGGGCTGTCCGGGTCGTAGTAGGCGCGCATCATGTCCACCACGACAACCGCGGGCAGTATGCCGGGGGCAAGGGTTCCGGCGAACCCCTCGGCGAAGCCGCGGGCCGGGTTGGGTTGTGGGTCCTCAGTCACTGGCACCTCGTCATACTGCCTTGGGGGCGCTCGGGGCGGGCAGCCCGGTCTCCGCCTCGGCGTTGGCCAGGATGGTCTCCAGGTCGGGGCCCTTGTCGAAGAGCGGCCGGCCGCCGGACCGTCCGGCCCGCACCTCGGCGCGCAAGGCCTCTGTCGCGGCCTCGTCGACCGTGCCGGCCTCGTCGCAGACCACGCCATAGCGGCGGGCACCCTCGGCCGAGACCAGGCCACGCCTGACCTCGAGGGTCACCAGGTCGACCGCGCGCTCCAGCGGGTCGCCCCAGCCCCCGCCACCCCAGGTGACGAAGTGCAGGACGTCGTCGCGGGCGACGTCGACGTCGTGGACCTTGCTGGGCAGCACCTCCCTGGTGCCGTCGGCCCGGTCGATCCACTTGGTGCCGCGGGCGCCGGGCTCACCGCCCAGCACGCCCCAGGGATAGGTCAGCCAGCGGTCGTCGTGGATCGCGATGGTGCCCGGCTCCAGGAACCGGTAGGAGACGTCCACGCCGTTGCCGCCGCGGTGCAGGCCGGCGCCGCCGCTGTCCGCGACGGTCTCCCAGCTCTCGATGCGCAGGGGGTAGTAGGACTCGAGGTACTCACTGGGGATGTTCATGAACGACGGCCAGAGGGAGTGCCCGTCCGGGCCGTCACCGACCGGCCGACCGGGGATGCCGCCGAAGCCGATCGAGTAGAGCTGGAACCACTCCCCCTTGCGGTCGCCCTCGGAGTAGTTCCCGGAGTACATGAAGTGGGGTGAGGAGGAGAAGCCCGCGGCGTTCATCAGGTCGGGGTTGCACTGGCCGAGCAGCCCGCCGAACAGGTCGAAGAGGCGACCGATGCCGTGGTTGCGGCCGTTGAGGGCCGCGGGGTACTTCGGCTTCCAGAAGGACTCCTCCGGGATGTTGACGTCCACCAGCGGGTAGTAGCCGTCGTTCCACAGGATCTGGGGGTCGGCGACCGTGATCATGTAGATCCCGAAGAACATCCGGATGAGGTTCTCGTTGATGTAGTAGTTGATCGGGCCCTCGGCCTGGGGGCTGCTGCCGGCCAGGTCGATGAGCACCTTGTCGCCCGTGCGGGTGATCGTCATGGTGAGCTCGAAGGGCCCATTGCCACGGCCGTCGTCGTCGATGTAGTCGGTGAAGCTGACCGGCTTGCCCTCCTCGAAGACCGCCGCCAGCAGCGCCTTCATGGCCCGGTAGTTGCGGTCGAGCAGCGCGTCGAGGGCGGAGGTGTAGGTGTCCACCCCGAACCGCTCGCACATCTGCTGGACCCGGCGCCCTGCGGTGCGGCACGCGGCGACGATCCCGTTGAGGTCGGCGCGGTTCCAGTCGGGCTTGCGGACCTGGTTGAGGATGATCCGCAGCGCGTCCTCGTCCAGCACGCCCTGCTTGTAGAGCTTGAACGGCGGGATCACCACGCCTTCCTCGAAGATCGTCCGGGCGTCGGTCGGCATCGAGGCCGGTGTCTTGCCGCCCACGTCCGACATGTGCCCGAACTGCGAGGCCCACCCGACGATCCGTCCCTCGAAGTAGATCGGCATGACGACCAGCCAGTCGTTGGCGTGGCTGATCGCGGCGCCGCAGGAGTAGGGGTCGGAGGTCAGGAGGACGTCGCCCTCCTCGATGGTGCCCTCGAAATTCTCGAGGAAGTCGGGGATGGACAGCCCGAA
The DNA here is from genome assembly GCF_023015765.1 of Ornithinimicrobium sp. F0845. GTDB lineage: Bacteria > Actinomycetota > Actinomycetes > Actinomycetales > Dermatophilaceae > Ornithinicoccus. Next base: position 210,742 of record NZ_JALKAL010000006.1, on the reverse strand, counting down.
CTGGCCCACGACCATCTTCCCCTCGGGGTCACCGATGAGCGGGAACTCGTCGTGCTGCTCGCGGATGCCCGGCGAGAGGGCGGTGCGGAAGAGCACCTCGTCCATCTCGTAGCGCGCGCTGCGCAGGCCGTTCTCGATGAGGTCGAGGGTCACGACGTCGACGTCGACCCTGCCGAAGTCCTCGGTGTTTGTCTGGAGCAGTTCAGCCATGGGTCAGTCCTCGGAGCCGGAGTCGATGGGGCGGATGAGCAGGCTGCCGCTGGGGTGGACCGTCGCGGCGTGGCCGGGCAGGACGAGCGTGGTGGAGTCCATCTCGGCGACCACCGCGGGACCGGTCACCACGTTGCTGGCGAGCAGTTTGTGGCGGTCGTAGATGGTGGCCTCGATGTGCTCGCCCTCGAACCACAGCTGGTGGGTGCGGCGGGCGGCCGCGGACGGGTCCGCGCCGCCCTCGGCCAGCACGGTCGCCGCCATCTCGGGCCGGGGACCGCTGACCGTGGCGCGGGCGGTCACCAGCTCGTGTTCGTTGGTGAGCAGGAAGTTGAACAGCCGGCCGTGCTCGGTGTCGAAGGCCTTGCGCAGCGCGTCGAGCGCGCCACCGTCGAGGTCGTCGGCGTCGATCGTGACCGGGATCTCGAAGCCCTGGCCGTGATAGCGCAGGTCCACCGCGTAGGTGACGGTGAGCTCGTCCTCGGACAGCCCGGACTCCAGGAGCGACTGGCGGGCGGTGCTGGCCAGCCCGTGGAGCAGGTCGCGCAGCTCGGCGTCGGTGAGCTCGCTGAACCGGCGGATCAGCGTCTGCACCGACTCGTCGCGCAGGCTCGTCGTGGCGTCGCCGTAGGCCGCGAGGACACCCGGCGAGGGCGGGATGATCACCGGCCAGGCCCCGGTGAGGATCCCCAGCGCGTTGGCGTGGAGCGGGCCGGCGCCGCCGAAGGCCATCAGCGCGAAGTCACGCGGGTCGAAGCCCTGCTGGGTGGAGACCAGCTTGAGCGCGCCGAAGATGTTCTCGTTGACGATGTCGTGGATGCCCTCGGCCGCGGCGTGCACGGAGGGCAGACCCGTCGCGTCCGCGATCTTCTGCACCGCGGTGTGCGCCGCCTCGACGTCGAGGGAGATCTCGCCACCGGCGAGCGCCGGGGGCAGGTAGCCCAGCACCACGTCCGCGTCCGTCACCGTGGGCTCGGTGCCGCCCTGTCCGTATGACGCCGGGCCGGGGACCGCGCCCGCCGACTGGGGGCCGACGCGCAGGGCCTGCGTGAGCGGTGGGACGTGGGCGATGGAGCCGCCGCCGGCACCGACGGTGCGCACGTCCAGGGACGTGGCCCGGACGGTCAGGTCACCGACGGTGGTCTCGCGACCGACGCGGGGCGTGAGCCCCTCGATCAGGGAGACGTCGGTGGAGGTGCCGCCCATGTCGAAGGTCAGGATGTCGGAGTATCCCGCCTGCTCGGCGACCCAGGCCGCGCCCGTCACACCGCCGGCGGGGCCGGACAGCAGGAGCGAGACGGGACTGTCGGCGGCGATCGCGGCGGACACCAGACCGCCGTCGCTGCGCAGGATCGACAGGTCGGCGTCCAGACCCGAGCCGTGCAGCTGACGCTCCAGGTTGCCGACGTAGCGGGAGACCTGGCCCTGGACGTAGGCGTTGGCGACGGTGGTGAGGGTGCGTTCATACTCCCGCAGCTCCGGGAGCACCGCGGAGGACCGGGAGACCGGGATGTCGCCGAGCACCTCAGCGGCGATCTCGGCGATGCGCGCCTCGTGCGTCGCGTTGGCGTAGGCGTTGATCAGGCTGATGCTGAGCGCCTCCACCCCCTGGTCACGCAGCTTGGCCAGCTGGGCGCGCACGTCGTCCTCGTCCAGGGCGGTCACGATCGCGCCGTCCGCGCCGACGCGCTCGATGACCTCGACCGTGTCCTCCAGCGCGGCCAGCGGCTCGGGCTTGGGCCAGATGATCCAGCCGGCCAGGCCGCCGGGGACGAAGGACCGGGCGATCTGCATGATCTGCCGGAAGCCCTTGGTGGTCACCAGCCCGACCCGGGCGCCCTTCTTCTCCAGGATCGCGTTGGTCGCCACGGTCGTGCCGTGCAGCACCTCACGGACCTGGTCGGTGCCCACGCCGGCCGTGCGGCACACGGACTCGATGCCCCGGAGCACACCGACGGACTGGTCCTCCGGCGTGGACGAGGTCTTGGCGCGGAATGACTCCCCGGTGTCTTCGTTGATGAGCAGGATGTCGGTGAACGTGCCACCGACGTCCACGCCGAGCCGAAAGGTCATGGGTCCTCCTGAGGGGGCGCCGGGGCGCCATGGATACGTCGTCGTGTCACGGAGTTTCGGTGTCGCTCACACTTCCACGCCCGGCAGGCGTCGTCAAGAGTTCTGCATGCAATCCTTCAGGCGTCCACGTGGACGCGGGTTGAAAGCACGGGCGTTATCTGTCAGATTGCATGCAACGATCCTCAGTTCCCGTCCCTCACCGCCGGCCGACCAGGAGCGACAACGTGACCGCACCGCCCGACCCGCAGCCTCAGGAGAGCCAGCAGAGGGGCCCGCTGCACGGCATACGGGTAGTTGAGGTCGGCCAGCTGCTCGCGGGACCGTTCTGCGGTCAGCTGCTCGGAGATCTTGGGGCCGACGTGGTCAAGATCGAGGACCCGAGCCGCGGCGACCCGTTGCGGATGTGGGGGCGCCAGCGGCCCAGGGACCAGTCGCTGTGGTGGTCGATCGTCGGGCGCAACAAGAGGTCGGTCACCCTCAACCTGCGCGAGCCCGAGGGGCAGGAGCTCGCCCGGCAGCTCATCGCCGGCGCGGACGTCCTCGTCGAGAACTTCCGGCCCGGCACGATGGAGCGCTGGGGCCTGGGCTACGACATACTGCGCGAGCTCAACCCGGGTCTGATCATGGTGCGGGTCTCCGGGTTCGGCCAGGACGGGCCGTATGCCGCGCGGCCGGGTTATGGCGCGATCGGCGAGGCGATGGGTGGGTTGCGTTATGTCGTCGGTGACCCGAGCACTCCCCCGTCACGCATGGGCATCTCGATCGGCGACACGCTCGCCGCGATGTTCGCCACCATCGGGGCGCTCGCGGCGCTGCGCGAGCGCGAGCTCAGCGGTCGCGGGCAGATCGTGGACTCGGCGATCTACGAGGCAGTCCTCGGCGTGATGGAGTCGCTGATCCCGGAGTGGCAGCTCACCGGCTATCAGCGCGAGCGCACGGGGGCCGTGCTGCCCAACATCGCACCGAGCAATGTGTACCCGACCCGCGACGGCACCTGGATCCTCATCGCCGCCAACCAGGACACCGTCTTCGCGCGGCTGGCCGAGGCGATCGGGCGGCCGGAGCTGGCCACCGACGAGCGCTTCGCCACCCACGTGGCCCGCGGTGAGCGACAGGTCGAGCTGGACAACCTCATCGCGGAGTTCACCGCGACCAAGGGCGTCGAGGAGCTGGAGGCGCTGCTCATCGAGCACGCCGTGCCCAACGGCAAGATCTTCCGGCCGGTGGAGATGCTCGCCGACCCGCACTTCGCCGCGCGCGAGACGATCACCACGGTGCCGCACCCGGTGCTCGGTGAGGTGCAGATGCAGAACGTCTTCCCACGGCTGTCCCGCACGGCGGGCACCGTCCGCTGGCCCGGCCCGGAGCTGGGCGAGCACACGGCGGAGGTGCTCGCCGAGGTCGGCGTCTCGGCCGATGAGCTCGCCGGGCTCCGGGACCGTGGCCTAGCGTGAGGAGCATGGCGAGCGACCCGTCGGCAGATGCCACCGAGCCCAGCTCGGGCGACGCCTCCGACCGGGTCTATGCCGAGCTCCTCGCACGGATCTCCGAGGGCCAGTTCGCTGCCGGGGAGCGGCTCTATGAGCAGGCGCTGGCCCAGGACCTCGGCGTCAGCCGCACGCCGGTGCGCGACGCCCTCAAGCGGCTGGCCGCCGAGGGCCTGGTGGACACCACGCCCAACAAGGGCGCCCAGGTGGTGTCCTTCACCGCGGAGGACACGGTCGCGCTCTATGACCTCCGCGCCCAGTTCGAGCCCGTCGCGTGCCGCCTGGCCGTGCCGCGCCTCAGCGAGGACGACCTGGCCGAGCTCGAGGACCTGGACGCCCGGATGCAGGCGATCGTGGCCGGCGGTCAGGACCCGGCCGAGCTCACCCGGCTCAACAACCGGTTCCACGCGATCTTCGTCGAGCGGTGCGGCAACCGGCACCTGTCCATCGCCCTGCAGGCGCTCTTCCGCCCAGCCGTGGTGACCCGGACCTTCCGGCAGTACAGCCCTCGCTCGCTCGAGCGCTCGATGCAGGCCCACCAGCAGCTCGTCGAGGCGGCGCGGGCCGGCGACGGCGAGTGGGCCGAGTCGGTGATGCGCTCGCACATCCTGTCGACGCGCCACGCGACCGGTCATCAGGGTGATGCAGAGGATGTGGAAACCCTGACTGAGTGACCGTCCGGGCCTTCCGGATCTGCAGAGTCATCACCTGCGGGCACTGGAACCGTCGCGAGACGCACGGGTTACGGTCAGCGGGTGCCACATCTAGTTCGCGCGACGAACATCGCTGCCCCAACTCAGCGCTGTTTCGACCTCAGCCTGTCCGTCGATGCCCACACCGCGTCTATGTCGCGATCAGGCGAACGGATCGTCGGTGGCGTGCGTTCAGGTGCGATGTCACTGGGTGACACCGTCACCTGGCGAGCCCGACACTTCGGCATCCCGTTCAGGATGACTACTCAGATCACCGAGTTCGAGTCGCCGAGCCGTTTCGTCGACGAGCAGGTGTCCGGCCCGTTCGCACGCTGGTGGCACGAGCATGTCTTCGAGGAGCACGGTGACGGGACACTGATGAGCGACCGGGTGGAGTTCGCTCACCACTGGGGCCGCTAGGGCGCCTGATCGACGCGGTGGTCCTGACGCGATACATGACTCATCTGCTTGCGCAGCGCAATCGCTGGTTGGCGGACGCGCTCAACCCATGACGACCGCACGAGCCGAGTAGTGAGCACTGCCGCAGCCCCACCCCATGTAGCTCAGTTCATGAGGCCTCGTTGGCGCCTGTCTCGGCGCCTGCGGGCCCGGGCGCGGTCGCGTAGTGAGGAGGAAGTCGACCGCTCAGAGTCTGCCGCCGGCCCTCGCGCCTCCTGTCGAAGCCACCAAAGCAGGACAAGAACGATCCCGCCAACCAGGACCACGAACACCACGAGTGCAATCACTACCGGGTCCATGAGGTGGACAGTAGCGCGTGGGGCACCGCTCTGTTCCGCGGCCACGCGGCATGGACTACGGTCATGTCATGATCAAAATGTCGATCAGATGCGCTTGTTTACCGGCATCTTGACCAGTTTGTCCTAAGAAAGCAGATCCATTCTTCACGCCGGTGAGAGCCCGATCCCCATCGCCGATTTGTCTCGGAGGTCAGTTCGCCGCTGCGCCGCCGATTTCTCGCAACTGCCGTCGACCGCCTCTCGACTGGCGCGGCCCACGCTGAAGTTCGGCTCGATTCTCTCGGTAAACTGCGCCTGCCTCCTACCCATGCAACCGAGGGACCTCATCAATGATCGACTTCCAGAACGCCAGCTATCTGAAACTGGGCCGTATCGACTACGCGCAGGTCGCGTCTCAGATCGACCCGTTGCTGATCGAGGGCGAACAGGGCTACGTCGCGTTCAAGGGGATGCGTGACTACATCGTCTTCACGAGCAAACGGATCATCGCTGTGAATATTCAGGGAATCACCGGCAAGAAGAAGGACTACACGTCCTTGCCATTCAAGAGGGTTCAGGCCTTCTCGGTGGAGACCGCCGGAACCTTTGACCTTGACGCCGAACTCGAACTCTGGTTTTCCGGTCTTGGACGCGTCAGGTTCGAGTTCAAGGGAAACACCGACGTCGCGTACCTCAACAAGCTCATCGCCCACTACGTGCTGTAGCACCCCACGCACTGCTGCCCGAGGGATGGCAGCCTGCACTGCTCAGCGCCCGCGAGACCGACGTCATCTTCGACGCGCCAGGCGATCCACGACCTGACGCTGACACAGTCCATCGACGACGACGTCGAGGTCGAGGTCGAGGTCGAGGTCGCCCGAGCGTCCGCACATCCCTCAGCGCGGCCACTTAATCGCTCCGACAGAAGGCCCCGCCGGGAGTAGCGTCGCTCCATGGACCGCTCAACTCCTCCGAGCGGCACGACAGAGACCGCCACCACTCACCCACGGCCGCTGTTCTACCGCCTGCTTCAACTGGCCCTCGTCGCCTTCGGTGCGGTCAGCCTGCTGCTCTACCCACTCGCCGCCGTGTGGCCCTCAGGCTGGGCCTGGCACGACGGCGCACCGCACGACTCGCACTACTTCATGATGATCGTCGCCATCTACGCCGTGCTCGGCGTCTGCCTCATCACCGCAGCGCGCGACCCGGCCGCCCACCTCAGCCTGATCTGGTTCACGATCTGGTCCAGCATCGCGCACGCCGCCGTCATGACCATCCAGTCGCTCGGCCATCCAGACCACACAGGCCACCTGTGGGGCGACGTCATGGCACTGCTCCTGGGCGCCATCGCCCTCGCCGCGCTCGTCCGGTCGGCCGGACTGCACCAGCGACCGCAGCAGCTCACCTCCGCCGTCCAGCCAGGCTGAGGACCAGGCAGTATGCCGTTGGGGCCGGCTTGTGCCGGACGCGCGTCGAGGCACATCCGCCACACGCGCGGGAGTGTCAGTCGCGCAACGAGGCCACCCATGTGCCGATTGGACGAGACCGCATGCTCCTTCGACAGGCCAGGACGATGTCGGCGCAGGACTCGGCCGGCAACACGGTGAAGCAGGAGGTGCTGCGGGCCACGGCCCCGCGTGGAGCGGCCCCTCGAACCACGACCGCTCGAGCTGCGAGGTTGCCGATGTCCACGTCCAGGTGGTGGAAGGTGTTCCGCACGGCAGCCAGGTCATCGGTCTACCAAGAGTGCTGTTTCGCGAATCTCTTGACGTCAAATTAGTTTTACATATGCGCCGCGCTGGCTAGTCGTAGTGCGGATGTAATACACTGCGGGCATGGGCCGCTCGGCGGACTGGACGTTTCGCGGCGACTACATCGCCAAGCACGCCATGACCCCGCTGATCGCGAACGAAGCACTGGAGGACCCAGACCGGCTGGTCCTGGATCCGGGCCCGTCATCACTCAGCGGTCGGACCCTCCGCGTGGTCGGCTGGTCACCGACTGCCGGGCGGATCATCACCGTCATCGTGCTACCAGCCGATGAGACCGTGAACGCCTGGCCCTCGAGCACCACAGACCAGCGCAGATACGAACAGGAGGCCCCCGATGGGGATTGAGGAACTGATCACGACCGAAGCCAGCGCCTCTGAGTCGAACAAGGACGCAGAGCTGAAGTCCGGCACCACGGTCTCCCGCGGCCACGCCCGGAGCAAGACCCTCCAGGTGCGGTTGAACGACGAGGAATTCGAGGCACTGGCCGCGCTGGCAGCCACTCGCGGCCTGCCAGTCTCGACTCTGGCCAGAGACGTACTCCTCGCACGGCTCGCCGCACGTGACACCTCAGCACAAGCCATGATCGCCCGGCTACGCGCGGACTTGGAAGCACTGGCGTCCACCGTCGCCTGAAGCAAGGAACGCCCTGGAGGAGGCCCTCCGTTGCTGCGGGCGCTCGTTCGATCCGCCGGCACCGAGGCAACGTTGTCCTCCTCGTACATCCAGTTGTGTTGGCCCCTCGCGCCGATGCGCTAGAAGATGGAGCACGAAGCAACGGACTGGTCCGTCATACGGGAGCGCGAGATGGCCAAGCCGTACTGGCGGACGCTCCAGGACTTCGTCAACGCCCAGCGAGCCGAGGCGGAGGTGTCCCCACCGACAGAGGACGTCTTCGCGGCTCTTGACCTGACCCCGCTAGGTGAGGTCAAGGTCGTTATCCTCGGCCGAGACCCCTACCACGGACCTTGCCAGGCGCACGGCCTGAGCTTCTCAGTTCGGAAGGGAATCCCGCCGCCATCCTCGCTGCGGAACATCCTTGGCGAACTGGAGTCCGACCTCGGAATCGGGCAACCCACCCACGGCGACCTAACTCACTGGGCAGAGCAAGGCGTCCTGCTGCTCAACACGATCCTGACTGTCGATGCCGGGCATCCCAAGTCTCACGCCCGTCGCGGGTGGGAGACCTTCACCGACGAGGTCATCCGTGCCGTCAGCGATCGGACTGACCCGGCGGTCTTCATGCTGTGGGGCAACCGGGCCCGTCGCAAACGTCCCCTGATCGCGGAGCACCACCACGTGATCGAGTCGTCCCACCCCTCCGGTCTGTCTGCCCGAAGGACGTCTCGGCCGTTCATCTCGAGTAGCCCGTTCTCCAGGGCCAATGCATTCCTTGGATCGACACGCGAGATCGACTGGGCCATCCCTGAGTAGCGGCCGACGCACGATCAGGTCTAGCCGGGTCTAGCCGTGTGTGCTGCGTGAGCACCTGACCGGCGCCTGTGACTGAAAATCTCACGGCCACCTGCCAGACTCGCAAGATGTCACGCCTGCAAGACCGGAGCCGCATCGACCCATATCTGGACCCCACCATGCGGAGGCCACCATGACCCGCGTTGGTGCGGTCTTCAGCCCCTACGACAATGCGCCGGAAGCCCTCCGGGATGCGGTGGCGGTCTGCGAGGCAGAGGGCGTCCCGGAGCTGTGGCTCTGGGAGGACTGTTTCCGCGAGTCGGCCTACGCATCGGTGGCCGCGGCCCTGGCGTGGAGCACTGAGTTGCGGGTCGGCCTCGGCATCTCCCCCTTCCCCCTGCGCAACGTCACGGTGACCGCCATGGAGATCGCCACGATCGAGTGGATGTTCCCGGGCCGCTTCTATCCCGGTCTCGGACACGGCGTGCTGCCGTGGATGGAGCAGGCCGGTGTCCGGGCCGCCTCTCCCCTGACGCTCATGCGTGAGTACCTCCCGGCGCTGCGCTCGCTCCTGGCCGGCGAGGAGGTGACGACCTCGGGGCGCTACGTGACGCTGGACCGGGTGCGCCTGGACTGGCCACCGGAGACCCCGCCTCCGATCTACTCCGCGGGCGAAGGCCCCAAGACCTTGGCGCTCACCGGCGAGATCGCCGACGGGACGATCCTGGTCGGCGGGCTGACCCCGGCGGAGATCAGCGAGCGGATCGAGCTGGTTCGACAGGGCCAGGCGGCTGCGAACCACGCGGAGGCGACCACCATCGTCGCGTACGTCACGGCCGCCTTCGGCGACGGCGCGGAGGACCGGGTGCGCGCCGAGCTCGCACAGAGCGGCATTGACGTGGACGACCGCGGTTTCTGGGGTGACCCCGAGGACGTCGCCCTCGCTCTACGCCGGTTCGCGGACGCGGGGGCCGACGCACTCATCCTCCAGCCGCCAACGGGGGAGCCCGATCTGCACGGATTCCTCCGGGCTGTCGCGGAGGTTGCCCGATTACTGGCGTGACCAGGAGCGTCAGTATGTCGTGGGGCTGCGTCCCCAGCCGGTCGCGTCAACCGTCGGACCAGGACTGCGCGAACCCGAGGCGCGCTGCGACGTCGAGAAGCACCAGGCTCCCGGTGGACACACCTGGCGGTGACTCAAGCCGCTCCTTCTGGTGGCAGGAGCCGGATCAGCCCGGCGAAGCGTCCCGTCACGCCGTCCCTGCGATGGGAGAACAACGAGTCATCCTCGCGGGTGCACCCGGGCAGCCAGGTCACCGCGACGCCGGCACCCTGCAACTGGTCGACGACCCCGGCCGCGACGTCGATCGCCGGGGTGCCGGTGCTCGAGACCGAGTATGCCGCAGGGCTGGCCGCCGCTGCCGCCTCCCGCAGGTCGCTGGGCACCTCATAGCAGCGGGGGCAGACCGACGGCCCGACGACGGCCTCGAGGTCGCGGGCTCCTCTGTCCCCCATGGCGCTCAGGGCGGCCTCGACCACCCCGGTGGTGAAGCCCACCCTGCCGGCGTGGACCACAGCCGCGAGCCCCTCGGTGCGATCGAGCAGCAGGACCGGAGTGCAGTCGGCGACCAGGACCACGAGGGCCACATCCGGGTCATCGGTGATCATGACGTCCGCTGCCTGCGACGGCTGGGGCATCCCACTGCCGACGACGGCGACATCACACCCGTGGACCTGCCGCATGAACTGCAGGTCGTCAGACTCCAGGTCCAGCGCACGGGCCACTCTGGACCGGTTTCGCGACACCGCGACGGGGTCGTCGTGGACGTGCCCGCCCAGGTTCAGCGAGGCGTACGACCCCGCACTGACACCCCCGCTGCGGTCCGTGATCGCCCAGTCGACCCCGAACCGAGGGCCGACCCCGGGCTCCCTCTCGCGCCATCTGAACACGGGTCACAATCTAGCCGGAGCACTCCAGGATGCGGGCGGCAGAACACACGTGGGCGGCATGGACTGCCTCGCCGGCAGATGAGCAGGACCTGACTCGAGGACAGACGAGCGGGACGTTCCCCTGCACTGGGGCGTGGGTTGCGCCCTCTCGCCTACTTCAGGAAGTCAGGCACGTCCAGGTCGTCGGACTCGTCGAAGGTCACCGGGCGCGGCTGGCGGGGCGGCTGCGCGGGCTGACCTTGCGGACGCTGACCCTGAGGCTGCTGCCCGGGCTGGCCCTGCTGGGGCTGGGCGGCGGGACGCTGCTGGCCGCCCTGCTGCGGCTGGCCCTGTGCGGGGGCACCCTGCCCGGGCTGGCCCTGTGCGGGGGCACCCTGCCCGGGCTGGCCCTGCGGCTGCCCCTGGGTCTTGGCCGGCGCCTGCTGCGCCGGGCGCTGCTGGCCGCCCTGCTGCGGCTGGCCCTGCTGCTGCGGGGGACGGTTGGCACCGCCGGCCTGCACCTGGCCCAGCGCGCGCTCGTCGGTGCGCTGCATCGGGGCTCCCCCGTCGAAGCCGGCGGCGATGACGGTCACGCGGACCTCGTCGCCCAGGGAGTCGTCGATGACGGCCCCGAAGATGATGTTGGCCTCGGGGTGCGCCGCCTCCTGGACCAGGCGGGCCGCCTCGTTGATCTCGAACAGACCGAGGTCGGAGCCACCCTGGATCGACAGCAGCACGCCGTGGGCGCCCTCGATGGAGGCCTCGAGCAGGGGGCTGGAGATCGCGAGCTCGGCGGCCTGGACGGCGCGGTCCTCGCCCCGGGCCGAGCCGATGCCCATGAGCGCCGAGCCGGCACCCTGCATGACCGACTTGACGTCGGCAAAGTCGAGGTTGATCAGACCCGGGGTGGTGATCAGGTCGGTGATGCCCTGGACACCGGAGAGCAGGACCTGGTCGGCGCTGCGGAACGCATCGAGCATCGAGACCTGACGGTCCGAGATGGACAGCAGCCGGTCGTTGGGGATGACGATCAGGGTGTCGACCTCCTCGCGGAGGGCGCCGATGCCGGTCTCGGCCTGGTTGGCGCGACGGCGACCCTCGAAGGTGAAGGGCCGGGTGACCACACCGATGGTCAGCGCTCCGAGCGACTTGGCAATCTTGGCCACGACCGGGGCTCCACCGGTGCCCGTGCCGCCACCCTCACCTGCGGTCACGAAGACCATGTCGGCACCGCGCAGCGCCTCCTCGATCTCCTCCGCGTGGTCGTCAGCGGCCCTGCGGCCGACCTCGGGATCAGCGCCGGCGCCGAGTCCACGGGTGAGCTCGCGGCCCACGTCGAGCTTGACGTCGGCGTCGCTCATCAGGAGCGCCTGGGCGTCGGTGTTGATGGCGATGAACTCGACACCCTTGAGGCCGACCTCGATCATCCGGTTGATGGCGTTGACGCCACCGCCCCCGATGCCCACGACCTTGATGACGGCCAGGTAGTTCTGCGCAGAGGACACAGGTGGACCCTTCCTAAATTGTCCTGCAATAGCGTGCTTCCGGGCGAGCATACGTCCTCATCCCGCGTGCGCACATCACGCTACACCTCAACTAGAGGTCAAACCGGAGGCAGGCCCAGGTGAGGGCGGGGATCGAGGCGTTTCAGGCGGTGGGCTCGGCCGTCTCCAGGCCGGTGACGACAGCGGTGGTGGGCGTGCTCAGGTCGATGGTGATCGGCTCCGCACCCTCCTCCGGCTCGGCGGTGGGGTCGATGCCGTCCTGCGCCAGCAGCGCCTCCAGAGTGCGCGCCTTGAGCTCCGGGCTGCTCCCGTCCCCCCACGTCACCGCGATCGTCCCGACCTGGAACTGGATCTCCCCCGCGCCCGTCAAGCGCAGCCCGTCCGTGCGCCGGGCGATGGCCGGCGGGAGTGCGGCCGGGACGGTCTGCACGGCTTGGAGGTCCACCGGGTCCAGGTCACCGCTCGGGGCTCGCACGGCGATGACGTCAGAGGGCGCCTTGTCGACGGTGTCATAGACGACGCCCTCGCTGTCGGCCAGCAGGACCCCCCGGGTGCCGGACTGGTCGATGGCCAGCGCGGGCTGGCGCAACGTCAGGTCGAGGGTGATGGTTGAGGGCCAGGACCGGCCGACGTCCACCGTGGCCACCCGCAGGTCCTCCAGCACCAGCTCCTCGAGCCGGTCGGTGTCGACCCGGGCGAGCGGTCGGCCCAGGGTCGAGGCCCCGATCTCGCGTGCTCCGTCGGCGATCTCGCCCTCGGAACCGGCCACGGTGACCTGCTCGACCACGAATGCGGTGGAGAAGCCGAAGAGATAGATCACACCGCCGATCAGCGCCAGCACCAGGGCCAGGATCCCGGCGACCCACCACGGACGGCGGCGCACCGCCGCCGCCCGCTGCCGGAGCTTGGGGTGCGGCTTGGGCTGACCCTTGCGCCTGCCCCACCGATAGACCCTGGACCTCTCGTCGAGGTCCCAGGTGTCGGACTTGTCCTTGCGACGGAACATCAGCGCTCCCCCTCCGCGATCGCCGTCACGATGGGCGCCCCCAGCTCGGTCACGTCACCGGCGCCGACGACCAGCACCAGGTCGCCGTCACGGACCCACCCGGCGACCGTCGGGACCACCGCGTCGCGGTCGGCGACGAAGTGCACCTCGGGCCCGTCGACCAGCTCGGCGATGGTCGCCCCGGTGACGCCGTCCAGGGGGTCCTCGCGCGCGGCGTAGACGTCCATCAGCACGACGAGGTCGGCGGAGGACAGGCCGGCCGCGAACTCGCGGGCGAAGTCGCGGGTCCGGGTGAACAGGTGCGGCTGGAAGACCACGGCCAGCCGCCCGCCGGAGGCGTCGACCAGCCCGCGGCCCGCGCGCACCACGGCGGCCACCTTGTCCGGGTTGTGGGCGTAGTCGTCGACGACCCGCACGCCACATGCCTCCCCCACCCGCTCGAACCGGCGGTGGGTGCCGGGATAGGCGGCGAGGCCAGCCAGCACGGCGTCCAGGTCCTGCCCCAGCCCGGCGGTCGCGGCCACCAGCGCTGCGGCCGAGTTGGCCAGGTTGTGCTCACCGGGCATCGGCACGGTCAGAGTTCGGGTGGTCCCGGCGGGGATGACCGCCGCGCCACCGGACTCCGCTCCGCGGACCGGGGCCAGGTCACGCTGCCAGGTCACCTGCGCCGTCGCCGTCATCGCGTCCGGTCGCAGGTCGGTCAGCCGCACGTCGGCACCCTCACCGGTGCCGAACGTGACGACCGCGCCGCCCGCCTCCCGGTGTGCGGTCGCCAGGGCAACCGCGCCGGGGTCGTCCGCGGCCGCCACGAGCAGGCCACCCTCACGGATCGTGCCGGCGAACCGGGCGAAGGTCGCCTCGATGGTGACAAAGTCGCCATAGAAGTCGAGGTGGTCGGGCTTGATGTTGGTGACGACGGCGACGTCGGGGCGATAGGTCAGGAACGACCCGTCGCTCTCGTCGGCCTCGACCACGAACGGGCCGGTGCCCGGGGCCGCGTTGGTCCCGGTCCCGTCGCCGGTGGTGAGCGGGGACCCCAGGACGTATGCCGGGTGGGCACCTGAGTGCTCCAGCGCGACGGTCAGCATGCCGCTGGTCGTCGTCTTACCGTTGGCGCCCGCGACCGCGACCGCCGACCGGCCGTGGAGCAGCGCGGCGATGCCCTGTGCCCGGTGCAGCACCCGCAGGCCGCGCTCGCGCGCCGCGGCCAGCTCGGGGTTGGTCTCCCGGATCGCCGAGGAGACCACCACCGTCTCGACGTCGTCGCCGAGGTTCTCCGCACGCTGGCCCACGACGACCCTGGCCCCCTCGGCCTCCAGCTCCCGCAGGGTGGCGCTGTCGCGGGCGTCCGAGCCCGAGACCCGGACACCGGCGGCCAGGAACATCCGCGCGACCCCGGACATGCCCGAGCCCCCGATCGCGATGAAGTGGACCGGTCCGAGGTCGGCCACCGGGGGCACCGGGGCGGTGAAGTCGAACCGGTCGTTGACCCCGGCCGTCATGCGGGATCTCTCCCGGCGGCAGAGAGCACCAGGCGCGCCAGCACCTCGGCGGCGTCCCGGGTGCCCATGACGGCCGCCTCGGCCGACATCTGGTCCAGCCGCTCCCGGTCGGCCACCAGCGGCACCACGGTCTCGCGCACCCACTCCGCCGTGACGTCGGCGTCGGCCACCAGCAGCCCGCCCCCGGCCGCGACCACGTCCGCGGCGTTGAGCCGCTGCTCCCCGTTGCCGATGGGAAGCGGCACGTAGATCGCCGGCAGGCCCACCGCGGTCAGCTCGGAGACGGTGCCGGCGCCGGCACGGCATACTGCCAGGTCGGCGACGCTGTAGGCGAGGTCCATGCGGTCGCTGTACTCACGCGTGACGTAGGGGCAGTCGTCGTCCTCGGGCACGTCCACGGCCTTGCCCGCCCCGGTGAGGTGCAGGACCTGCACCCCGGCGGTGCGCAGCTCGGCCGCCGCGGCCGGGAAGGCGTCGTTGAGCCGCTGCGCGCCGAGCGAGCCACCGAAGACCAGCAGGGTCGTGCGGTCCGCGCGCAGCCCGAAGTGGGACAACCCCTCGTCCCGGAGCGCGGCGCGGTCCAGCTCGGTGATCTCCGTGCGCATCGGCAGCCCGACGACGCGGGCACCGCGCAGCGGGGTGGTGTCGAAGGTCGTCGCCACGTGCTCGGTGAACCGGGCACCGAGCCGGTTGGCCAGCCCGGGACGGGCGTTCTGCTCGTGGATGACGATCGGGGTATCGGTGCGGCGGGCCGCCAGGTAGGCGGGCGTCGCGACATAGCCGCCGAAACCCACGACGACGTCCGCGTCGGCGCCGCGGATGACCTCGGCGGCCCGGGAGATGGCTCGTCGCATCGAGGCGGGGAACTTCAGGGCGGCCGCGTTGGGGCGCCGCGGGAATGGCGCCTTGGGCAGGAACTCCAGGTCGTAGCCCCGCTCGGGCACGAGCCGGGCCTCCAGCCCGTCCTCGGTGCCCAGGACCACGATGTTGCAGTCCGGCACCAGCTCGCGCAGCGCGTCGGCCGTGGCCAGCAGCGGGTTGACGTGACCGGCCGAGCCGCCGCCGGCGAGCACGACGGACAGAGCGTCCTTCACAGCATCGCCCGCAGCGTTGTCCACAAGGTTGTCCACAAGGTTGTCCATGGGGTCGTCTGCGGGGTTGTCCAGGGGGTCGTTCACGGGAGGCAGCTCCGATCAGCGTCGCCGGAGCCGGGGAGCCGGCACCACTGCCAGGGTACGCCGCAGGACCGAGGGCCGACCCGCCAGCGACTCGCGGGCGCCGGGCAGCGACCGCGCCAGCGACAGCAGCACCCCGACCCCCATGAGGGCGGCCACCAGGGCCGAGCCGCCCGAGGAGACCAGGGGCAGCGGCACCCCGATGATCGGCAGCATCCCGATGACCGAGCCGATGTTGAGCATGGCCTGCGCGACGAGCCAGACCATGATGCCGCAGGCGGCGATCCGCACGAAGAAGTCGGGGCTGGTCACCACGATGCGGTAGCAGGCGTAGGCGATGACGACGAACAGCGCCATGACCGTGAGCGTGCCGGGCAGGCCCAGCTCCTCGCCGATGATGGCCAGGATGAAGTCGTTGTGCGGCTCCGGCAGCAGGCCCCACTTCTCGCGGCTGCCGCCCAGTCCGAGCCCCCACCAGCCGCCGTCGGCCAGGGCATACTCCGCGTGGACCTTCTGGAAGCAGCCCTTGACGTCGGGTGTGGTGCAGATGTCGCCGATCCAGACCTGGATGCGCTCCATCCGGTTGGCGCTCAGCGCCGCCATGTAGGCCGCGCCGCCGCCGGTCAGCGCCGCGACGCCGATGAACCAGCGGGCCTGCACCCCGGCGCCGAACATCATGCCGCCGGTGATGGCGGTGAGGATCAGCACGGTGCCCAGGTCGTGACCGGCCAGGACGAGCGCGATGAGCACACCTGCTCCGGGGATCACGAACGGGATGAGCACGTGGCTGATCCTGCCCAGCACGCGCCGCTTCCTGGCCAGCACAGCGGCCCCGAAGACGACCAGCGCGAGCTTGCCGAACTCCGAGGGCTGCACCGAGAAGCCAGCCAGGCTGATCCAGTTGCGGTTGCCCTGGAAGTCGACGCCGAGCGGGCTGAACACCAGCGCCTGCAGGCCGATCGCGGCCACCATGCCCCACGGCGCCAGCCACTTCCAGGCGCGCACCGGGAGCCGGCTGCAGAGGAAGGCCAGGACGATGCCCGCCCCGGCATACATCAGCTGGGTCAGGAAGACCGTGTAGGAGCTGCCGTCCTGCTGGAAGGAGCTGACGCTGCTGGCCGAGAGCACCATGACCAGGCCGATGGCGACCAGCAGGCTGGTGGCCCCGAGCAGCAGGTAGTAGGGCGCAACGGGTGAGCGAAGCCGCTCCCCCACCCCCGCGGCCACCGACTCCCGGCCCTGCTCCTCACGGCGGACGGGCCAGGTGGTCATGAGATCGCCCCGCCGGCCCTCCGCCGCACCGACTCGGTGAACAGCTCGCCCCGGACCCCGTAGTTGTCGAACATGTCCAGCGAGGCCGCAGCAGGAGCGAGCAGCACGACGTCCCCCGGGCGCGCCAGCGTCAGCGCCGCCTCAATCGCCTCATCCATCACACCAGTCACATCCGTAGTGTGACCGCTGGGCACCTTGATGACGGGGACGTCGGGCGCGTGTCGGCCCAGGGCGGCCGCGATCTGGTCGCGGTCCTGGCCCATCAGCACCGCCCCGCGCAGGCGGTCGGCCGCGTCGGCGACCAGGGCGTCGACCTCGGCACCCTTGAGCTGTCCCCCGGCCACCCACACGATCGACTCGTAGGCCCGCAGCGAGGCCGCGGCCGCGTGCGGGTTGGTGGCCTTGGAGTCGTCGACGAAGCGGACCCCGTCGATCTGGCCGACCTCGGTGATCCGGTGCTCGGCGGGCCGGAAGTCGCGCAGCCCCCGCTGGACCGCGGCCGTGGAGACGCCGTAGGCCCGCGCCAGGGCCGCCGCGGCGAGGGCGTCGGCCACCAGGTGCGGCGGCGGTGCGGTGTCGCTGCCGCCGGTCAGGTCGCCCCAGGTCAGGTCGCGCAGCGTGCCCAGCTCGGCCGCCGAGGTCTTGCGCTCGGCGACGAACGCCCGGTCGGCGAGCACGTCCTCCACCACCCCGAGCATCGACAGGTCGGGGGTGCCGAGGGTGAAGCCGATCGCCCGGCACCCCTCGACGACGTCGGCCTCCTCGACCATCGCCTCGGTGGCCGGGTCGTCGACGTTGTAGACGCAGGCCACCTGGGTGCGCTCGTAGATCTTGGCCTTGGACGCCGCATAGGCCGCCTCGCCGCCGTGCCAGTCCAGGTGGTCGGGCGCGACGTTGAGCACGCACGAGGCCATCGCCGAGATCGACTCCGACCAGTGCAGCTGGAAGCTGGACAGCTCGACCGCCAGCACGTCGTAGGGCTCGGGGTCCAGCAGCGCCTCGATGATCGGCGTGCCGACGTTGCCGACGGCCAGCGCCCGCAGCCCGTCGGCGCGCAGGATCGCCTCCAGCATCTGCACGGTCGTGGTCTTGCCGTTGGTGCCGGTGACCGTCAGCCAGGGGGCCGCGCCGGTGGCCGGGCGCATCCGCCAGGCCAGCTCGACCTCCCCCCAGATCGGTATGCCGTGACTCGCCGCCGCGGCCAGCACCGGCTGGTCGGGGCGCCAGCCGGGAGAGGTGACGACCAGGTCGACCTGCCCGTCGGCATACTGCGGCAGGTCGGTGACGTGCTCGGGGCCGAGGCGGACGTCGGCGTCCAGGATGCCCAGGATGCGGGCTCGCTCGGACTGCTCGGTGGTGCCGTTGCCTGCGTCGACGACGATCACCCGGGCACCCCGCTCGAGCAGCGCGTCGGCGGCGGCGAAGCCGCTGATCCCCAGACCGGTGACGACCACCCGCAGCCCGGCCCAGTCGGCGTCGCGGTGGGTCAGGGACGTCAATCGGTCGCTCACAGCGAGACCACCCACTCGGCGTAGAAGATGCCCAGGCCGGCCGCCACGCACAGGCCCTGGATGATCCAGAAGCGGATCACGATGGTGACCTCGTTCCACCCCAGCAGCTCGAAGTGGTGCTGCAGTGGCGCCATCCGGAAGACCCGTTTGCCGGTGAGCTTGAACGAGCCGACCTGGATGATCACCGACATCGTGATGATGACGAACAGGCCGCCCAGGATGACCATGAGCAGCTGGGTGTGGGTGGTGATCGCCAGGCCGGCCAGCGCGCCGCCGAGGGCGAGGCTGCCGGTGTCGCCCATGAAGATCTTGGCGGGCGAGGCGTTCCACCACAGGAAGCCGAAGCAGGCGCCGGCGACGCACGCGGCGACGACGGCGAGGTCGTGGGCGTCGCGCACGTCGTAGCAGTTGGGCCCGGGGGTGATCTGGCAGTTCTGGTTGAACTGCCAGATGCCGATGAGGACGTAGCCGCCGAAGACCATCACCGAGGCGCCGGTGGCCAGGCCGTCCAGGCCGTCGGTGAGGTTCACCCCGTTGGACGCGCCGGCGATCATGATGTTCGCCCAGATGACGAACGCGATGAGACCGCCGACTGTGCCGAAGACCGCCAGGTCCAGCGAGGTGTCCCGCACGAAGCTGATGGCCGTGCTGGCCGGGGTGCGGAACGCGTCGCCGGGGAACTGCAGCGCCAGGATCGCGAAGACCACCGCGACCGCGGTCTGGCCGATGAGCTTCTCGTGGGAGCGCAGGCCCAGGCTGCGCTGCTTGGAGATCTTGGTCCAGTCGTCGGCGAACCCGACCAGGCCCAGCCCGGCCATCAGGAAGAGCACGAGCAGCCCGCTGATGCTCATCGAGCTGGCGCCGAAGTTCATCAGCCCGGTCTGGGAGATGACCCACAGCATCAGGTGCGCGCCGAAGTAGCCGATGAGGGTCGCCGCCAGGATCACGGCGCCGCCCATCGTCGGGGTGCCGCGCTTGGTGTGGTGCGAGGTGGGGCCGTCGTCGCGGATGAACTGGCCGTAGCCGCGGCGGACCAGGAACTTGATGAACAGGGGCGTGCCGAAGAGCGCCACCACCATCGCGATCGCCGCCGCCAGGACGATGGTGACCATTAGGGCGACTCCTCGCCGACCAGCTGGTCACCCAGGAAGCGCAGGCCGGAGTCCCGGCTGGACTTCAGGAGGGCGACGTCGCCGGGGTGCAGGATCTGCTCGAGCAGCTCGCGGGCCGCGTCGGTGTCGGGGCACTCGTGAGTATGCCGTCCGCCGGCTGCGCGGAAGCCGTCCGCCACCGCGCGGGCCCCGTCCCCGACGGCCACGACCGTGTCGATGCCCAGGCCCGCGGCGAGCTCGCCGATCGCCCGGTGCTCGGTCTCTGAGTCCTCGCCCAGCTCGCGCATCTCGCCGACGACCGCGACGGCCGCCCCGGCGTCGCGCATCACCGCCAGGGAGCGCAGGGCCGCGCGCATCGAGTCGGGGTTGGCGTTGTAGGCGTCGTTGACGATCGTCACGCCGTCGGGCCGCTCGTGGACCTCCATCCGCCAGCGGCTGACCGCGCCGGCCCGCCCCAGCGCCTGCGCGATCTGCTCCACCGGCATGCCGAGCTCGTGGGCGACGGCGGCGACCGCGAGGGCGTTGCCCACGTGGTGCGGCCCGTGCAGCCGCAGCGCGACCGGCACCGGGGTCTCACCCGGGATGCCGAGGGTGAAGGATGCCTGGCCGCGCACGTTGATCTCGACGTCGTCGGCGCGCACCTGGGCGTCGGGACTCTGGCCGACGGTCACCACCCGCGCGGCGGTCTGTGCGACCATCGCGGCCACGACGGGGTCGTCGGCGTTGAGCACGGCAAGGCCGTCCTCGGGCAGGGCCCGGACCAGCTCGGCCTTGGTGTGCGCGATGGCCTCGCGGCTGCCGAACTCGCCCAGGTGGGCGGTGCCGACGTTGAGCACGACGCCGATCCGCGGCGGGGCGATGGCGGTGAGGAAGTCGATGTGGCCCACGCCGGAGGCGCCCATCTCGGCCACGAGGTACTCCGTGTCCTCGGTGAGCCGGCACACGGTGAGCGGCACCCCGACCTCGGAGTTGTAGGAGGCGATCGGAGCCACCGTCGGGCCGAGGTCGGCGACCACCTGCGCGGCGAGGTCCTTGGTGGAGGTCTTGCCGGAGGAGCCGGTGATCCCGATGATCTGCAGGCCACCGGCCGCGATGCAGCGGTCGACGACCTCCCGGCCGAGGGCGGCGAAGCCGTCGGTGGTGTCCTCGACGACGACGCAGGGCAGCTCGTCGACCCGGCGCGAGGTGAGGGCTGCCACGGCACCGCGCTCCGCCGCGCCCCCGACATACTCGTGGCCGTCGGCGTGCTCCCCCAGCCGCGCGACATACAGGCTGCCGGCCTGGGCCTCCCGGGAGTCGGTGACCACCGTGGCCGTGATCCGCGTGTCCATCGCGCTGGCGGGGTGCACCTGCCCGCCGGTTGCCTCGGCGATCTCACCGAGGGTCAACTCGATCACTCAGGCGTTCCCTTCGTCTCGGATGGCGATGTCGCCCAGTGTCGCACCGGGGCTCACGTCCCGGGGGGCGGGAGCGTTGGGATCGTACTCCAGCTTGACCTGCGGGGCCTCCGTCGTGCTCGGCTCCACGCCCCGGGAGGTCAGGCCGTAGCGCATGATCTCGGAGAAGACCGGACCGGCCAGCTCGCCACCCCACTTGCCGCGGGTCGGACGCTGCATCACGACCGCCACGACGAGGTCGGGGTCGTCGGCCGGTGCGAAGCCGATGAAGCCTGACGTCACGCCCGAGTAGCGGCGCTTGGTCGGGTCGTAGCGGTCGGCGGTGGAGGTCTTGCCCGCGACGCGGTAGCCCTCGACGGCGGCCTTGCGGGCCGTGCCCTCCTCGCTGGGGACGTACTCCATGATCGAGGTGAGCTCGGCGGCCGTCTCCTCCGAGATGACCCGGTCGCCCTCGGAGTCGGCCTCGGCAACGTAGCGGCCGCCCTCCTCGGTGGTGCCCTTGATGACCTTGGGGTCGCAGTGGACGCCACCGCTGGCCACGGTCTGGAAGACGCCGATCTGCTGGATCATGGTGCTCGCCAGACCCTGCCCGAAGTACAACGTGTACTTGCTGGTCGCGCTCCAGTCCTCGACGGCCGGGACCGACCCGGCCGACTGGCCGGGGAAGCCCAGGGAGGCGGGGTTGCCCATGCCGAAGTCGCGCATGTACTGGTAGAACACCTCGTCCGGCAGCTCCTCGCCATACATGATCGTGCCCATGTTGGAGGAGGTCGCGAGGATCCCCGCGAAGGTGAGGTAGGGGGTGTCGGGGTCGTGCGAGTCCTTGAAGCTGCTGCCGCCGCGGTAGATCCGGTTGGGCACCACGAACGGGGTCTCCACGTCGACGATGTCCTCCTCCAGCGCCGCCGCGGCGGTGATCACCTTGGAGGTCGAGCCCGGCTCGTAGACGTCCTCGAAGAGCGGGTTGCGCAGCCCCTCGGAGGTCTGCTGCGCGTCCGAGGGGTCGAAGGCGGGGTAGGTGGCGGCCGCGAGGATCTCGCAGGTGTCGGCATCCAGCACCATGGCCGAGCCGGTCAGCGAGCCGTTGCGACGCACCTCGTTGGCCACGGCGTTGTAGGCCGTCCACTGCAGGTCGCTGTCGATCGTCAGGTGGACGTCCTCACCGGGCACGGCGGGGATCTCGCTGCTCGTGCCGGTCGTGATGATCTCGCCGCGCCCGCCCAGCTCGTAGGTCGTCGAGCCCGGCGTGCCGTTGAGCCGCTCGTCAAACATCAGCTCGATGCCGTTGGCGGGCAGCCCGCTGGAGCCGACCCAGCCGACCAGCGGTGCCATCGCCGAGCCGAGGGGGTAGGAGCGCTTGACGAACGGCTCGGAGTAGATCCCGGGGATGCCCAGGGCGTGCACCTCCTGCCAGGTCTGCGGGGAGACGTCCTTCTGCAGATAGGTCCACCGGGCACCGTCGCGGTCGCGCAGGGTCTGCTCCATCCGGGCGGCGTCGCCCCCGGTGACGGCGGCGATCTCGGCAGCGGCCCCGGCATAGCCAACCTCGACCTTCTCGCCGTCGATGCGCTTGGTGTAGGTCTTCACCGCAGTGGGGTCGGCCGTGATGTGGCGCCGCTCGATGGACTCAGCCAGCACCACGCCGTTGGCGTCGTAGATCGTGCCGCGGGAGGCCGGGATGGTCACCTCGTGCAGGCGCCGGTCGACGGCCGCGGCCGAGACGCTCGCGGCGTCCAGCCCCTGGAGCTTGACCAGCTGTGCCGCGAACAGGCTGAAGACGACGAGGATGCCGAAGAGCATGATCCGCATCCGTCGCTGGGGGTGCACCACACCTCTGAGCCCCTTGGGTGCCTTGGGTCGGCGAGTGGCCATGCTCCTCAACCTCCCTGGACGGCTCCCTCGATGCCTTCTTCGATCCGTGTGACATCACTGTCGGCCTCGGAGACGAACGGCGTGACCACGGTAAAGCTGTCGTCGACGTCGACCGACGCCGCCACGCCGAGGACCGTGTTGTCCGACAGTCGGAGCACCGCCGTGGACGGCGACGGGACCAGGCCGAGCCGCTCGGCCTCGACCGCCAGCGTCTCCGGCGAGCGCTTGGCGGACAGCTCGGCCTCAAGGGTGACCCGGGTGTCGTGCAGCACGGTCTGCTCCTTGCGCAGGTCCGACAGCGTGAACGAGCTCTCGGCGCGCGCCGTGTTGAGCAGCAGCGCGCCGAGCAGGCCGGCGACGACCAGCGCGATACACAGCACGACGAAGCCGGTGTGGCTCTGCGTCGTGGGAGCCGCGTCGACGACCCTCAGTCGGGCACGCTGCCGCGGCGGCGGTGCCGTCCTCGGCGCACGGGCGGGGCGGGCGATGGCACGGGCCACGGTCATCTGGCTCATCGGGTTTCCCCCTTTTTCGTAGTGGTTTTGCTGGTCTCCCCCGCAATTTCGTAGGGGTTTCGCTGGTCCCTCACGCTTTTTTGCAGGGCTTTTGCACGGGTCCGCTCGGCGGCACGCAGCCGCACCGAGGCGGCCCGCGGGTTCAGCGCGGTCTCCGCCGGGTCGGCCATCTCGGCACCCCGGGTGAGCAGCCGCAGCCAGGGCTTGTGCTCGGGCAGCTCGAAGGGCAGGTCCGGCGGCGCGGAGCTGGTCGCGCCCAGGGCCAGCCCGCGCTTGGTGATCCGGTCCTCCAGGGAGTGGTAGGACAGCACCGCGATCCGCCCGCCCACCGGCAGCAGGTCCAGCGCGGCCGGCAGCGCGTCCTGCCACACGGACAGCTCGGCGTTGACCTCGATCCGCAGCGCCTGGAAGGTCCGCTTGGCCGGGTGGCCGCCGGAGCGCTGGGAGGCGGCCGGCACGACGTCGTGCAGCAGCTGCACCAGCCGCGCCGAGGTGGTGAACGGCTCCCTCTCCCGCTCGGTCACCACCGCCCTGGCGATCTTGCGCGCGAACCTCTCCTCGCCGAACTCGCGCAGGATCACCTCCAGCTCGCGCACGTCATACGAGTTCAGGACGTCCGCCGCGGTGAGGCCGGTCGTCTGGTCCATCCGCATGTCCAGCGGCGCGTCCATCCGGTAGGCGAAGCCCCGCTCCGCCTCGTCCAGCTGCAGCGAGGAGACACCGAGGTCGAACAGGATCGCCTGCGCCTCCCGGATGCCGCGCTGCGCCAGGGCCCGCGTGATCTCGTCATACACCACGTGCACCGGGACGAACCGGTCCCCGAAAGTCGCGAGGCGCTCCCCGGCCAGGGTGAGCGCCTCGGTGTCCCGGTCGATGCCGACCGCCGTGACCCCTGGGCAGGCCGTGAGGATCGCCTCCGCATGGCCCCCCATCCCGAGGGTGCCGTCCACATAGACCGCGCCCTCGTCCTGCAAGGCGGGTGCGAGAAGCTCGACGATGCGATCGCGCAGCACGGGAGTATGCCGTGCTGCGGCCGGTCGCTGTGTCATCGTCTCCTCCTTCGGTCCTGGTGCTGCTCCGTGTCCCGGTGCTGGCTCTCGTGGGTGGCTGTCGGTGGTCGGTGCTTGGGTGTGTCGTGGTGGGTGGTGGTCCCAGCCGCCGTGCGGCGCCAGTGCTGTTCTTCCTCGGGCCCTGGGACCTGGTCCCCCTCCGCGCCGTCCGAGTGGTCCGGCCCGGCTCCGGGGAAGAGGAGTCGGGATGGTCCTGCTCGTGGTGCGCCCGGCTCCGGGGAAGTGGAGTCGGGTGCGGGCGGTGCGGCTGGAGACCAGACATCAGGGCCGGTCGGTGGAGTGAGGTGGGGGGTCGGGGTGGGGCGAGGTGGGGGATCGACTTCTACAGGCCCGGGACCACCTCCTCGCTCTGGTTGGCGAAGGCGTCCTCGTGGTCGGCGACGTAGGTCGCCCAGGCCTGGGCGTCCCAGATCTCGAGGCGGTCGCCGGAGCCGATGACGGTGCACTCGTGGGACAGCCCGGCATACTCCCGCAGGATCGCCGGGACGGTGACCCGGCCCTGCTTGTCGGGGATCTCGTCGGAGGCGCCGGACAGGAGAAGTCGCTGGTGGGCGCGGACTCCGGCGTTGGTGGTCGGGCCGCTCTGCAGGCGCTCGGCGACCTTCTCGAACTCGGCCATCGGATAGACGTAGAGGCAGCGCTCCTGACCACGCGTCATCACCACTCCCCCGGCGAGCTTGTCGCGGAACTTGGCCGGCAGGAACATCCGTCCCTTGTCGTCCAGGCGGGGCGAGTAGGTGCCGAGAAGCAACACCGTGACCACCCCTTCCCGAGTCGATGGCTACTCCAGGTCCATCCAATGCGCCCCACAGTACTCCACTTTGCACCACTGTCAACGCCATCCGACGGCAATTCGCGGCTTGCTCAGAGCATTTGTGCAGGTCAGGAAGGTGGGGGGAAAGTGGGGGAAACGAGCACCGGAGGGACTGCAACCTCAGCGCCGCGTCGGGCGTCTGTCTCACGTGCTCACCAACCCGGGCGACGGACCATCGGAGTTGGCCGCCGGGCACGTAGGCTTCTACGAGAGAAGCACGCGCACCGACGCTCGACGACGAGGCAGGATCACCTCCATGACCGTGAATGCAGGGCCAGCTCCCGACCTGGACTCCGTGCAGTCCGTCGCCGGTGCCATCCACCGGGCGATCAGCACCGTGATCGAGGGCAAGGAGCACGCCCTCCGCACCGCGGTGACGGTGCTCCTGGCCGAGGGCCACCTGCTGGTCGAGGACGTGCCGGGTGTGGGCAAGACGATGCTGGCCAAGGCCCTGGCCCGCTCGATCGACTGCAACGTCAGCCGCATCCAGTTCACGCCCGACCTGCTGCCCAGCGACATCACGGGCGTCAATGTCTTCAACCAGGACACCCGCACCTTCGAGTTCCGCAGGGGCGCGATCTTCGCCAACATCGTGGTCGGCGACGAGATCAACCGGGCCTCCCCCAAGACCCAGTCGGCGCTGCTGGAGTGCATGGCCGAGCGTCAGGTGACCGTCGACGGCAGCACCTACGAGCTGGCCGGTCCGTTCCTGGTGATGGCCACCCAGAACCCTATCGAGATGGAGGGCACCTACCCCCTCCCCGAGGCGCAGCGCGACCGTTTCATGGCGCGCATCTCGATGGGCTACCCCTCCGGGGCGGCCGAGCTGGCGATGCTGCAGTCCCATGGCGAGGCCGACCCGCTGGGCTCCCTCGAGCCCGTCACCGACGGCGAGACCGTGCAGCGCCAGATCAGCGCCGTCCGTCGCCTGCACACCGCCCCCGCCCTGCGGGAGTATGTCGTGGCGCTGGTCACCGCGACCCGCCAGCACCCCTCGATCAGGTTAGGCGCCTCCCCGCGCGCCGGGCTGCACCTGCTCGGCGCGGCCCGCGCCAACGCCGCCCTCGTCGGGCGCGACCACGTGCTCCCCGAGGACGTGCAGGCCCTGGCGCCGGCCGTGCTGACCCACCGCCTGATGCTCAGCGGTGAGGCACAGCTGACGGGACGGACGACCGCGGACGTGGTGTCCGACATACTGCAGCGCACCCCCGTGCCCTCCGGTCGACGCTGAGGAGAGGGACGTGCGTGCCCCGGGGGTGCTGACGAGTCGGGGCCAGGTCTTCCTGGGCCTGGGGGCGGTCATCGCCCTGGCCGGGATGGTCCTCGGCTATCGCGACGTGACGCGCGTGGGGCTGCTGCTGGTGGTCCTGCCGCTCCTGGCCCGACTGCTGGTCCGGGCGACGCCGCCGACCCTGCGAGTGCAGCGCACCGTGACCCCGGCCCGGCTCAACCCCGACCAGGCGGGCACCGTCGAGGTCCACTTCACCAACGTCGGCAAGCGGCCCACGCCGATGTTCCTGGCCGAGGAGCAGTTCGACTACGCCCTCGGCGACCGGCCGCGCTTCATCCTGCCCCGGATGACGCCGCAGGAGTCGCGCCGGCTGCACTACCAGGTGCGCAGCCGCCACCGGGGGGCCTTCGCCGTGGGGCCGATCACCCTGCGGCGCCGCGACCCGTTCGGGCTCACCCACGTCGCGCTGCAGCTGCCCGCGACCGTCGAGCTGCTCGTCCTGCCCTATGTCTGGGACCTCGGCGACCGGCGCGTGGCCGGCCAGGGCCGGGGCACCGAGGGCGAGCTCCCGCAGATGGTGTCGCTGCACGGCGAGGACGACGTGTCGATCCGGCAGTATCGCGACGGCGACGAGCTGCGTCGCGTGCACTGGCCCGCCACCGCGCACCGGGGGGAGATCATGGTGCGCCAGGAGGACCGTCCCGCGCGTCGCCGGGCCGTGCTACTGCTCGACTCACGGGCCGGCGCCCACCCCGGCACCGGCTACCAGGTCTCCTTCGAGTGGGCGGTCAGCGCCGTCGCCTCGCTGGCCCGGCACCTGATCAAGGACGGGTTCGTGATCCACCTGCTGACCCACCGGACCGTCGAGGACGGCTCGGCCGGGGTGCAGATCGGGCTCGACGAGGCCCTCGCCACGCTCGCCCGGGCACGGGCCGACCAGGGCACCAGCCTGGAGCCGTTGGCCGCTGCGGCCCACAGCTTCACCTCGGGTGGCGTCCTGCTGATCTCCGTGGTCGTCGCGCACGACGAGGCCGAGCTCAGCCACCTCGCGGCCGTGCGGGAGCCCGGCTCGGCGGCGATGGCCATGGTGCTCGACTCCGACGCCTTCCGCGCCGAGTCGAACGGTGACCCCACGACCGCTGCCCGGCACACCCGGGTGCTGACGCAGGCCGGGTGGCAGACGGTGCTGGTCGGGCCGGACGACTCGGTCCCCGGTGCGTGGGAGCAGCTGCGCGCCGCCCGGCGGGTGGGGGCGCTCACGTGAGGTTCGCGTCATGAGGTTCAACCTGGACCGTGGTCTGTGGCCGGAGGCCGGGCTCGCCGCCCTGGCCACGCTCACCGTCGCCTGGCCCCTGACCAACCTGCTGAGGGAGGGTGACTGGATCGGGCCGGCGATCCTGCTGGTCCTCCTGGTCGCCGTCGTCGGCGCGGTGCTGCGCAGCCTGGACGCCGACCCCACCCTCGTGGTCCTCGGCCAGGCGCTGGCCGTCCTGGGGGCCCTCGTCTGGCGCTACCTGAGCGACACCCTGATGTGGGTGGTGGTCCCCGGGCCGGACACCCTCGACCGTGCCACCGAGCTGCTCCGCGAGGCCGGGCGCACCCTGCAGTCCTTCGCCGCTCCAGCACCCACCAACGAGGGCGTGGAGTTCCTCATCGTCTCCGTCCTCGCGCTGACGGCCGTGTCGGTCGACGCGATCGGGGTGACCGGGCGGGCCCCGGCGACGGCTGGGCTGCCGCTGGCCGCGGCCTTCCTGGTCTCGGTCTCCAACAGTGGCCGGGCGATGGACCCGTGGTTCTTCGCCGCAGCGGCCCTGGCCTGGCTCCTGATGGTGGCCCAGCAGGGCAACCGGCTGGTGTCGGGGTGGAGCTCGGCCGACCGCCGCGAGAGCGTGGGCGCCCACGACGTCTCGCACGGACCGAGCGGACATCGCACGGTGGCCCGGGTGCTGGCCGTTGTGACCGTGCTGGGCGCCCTCGTGCTCGCCTCCGTCGTCCCGCACCTGCCTCCGACCTTCTTCGCCGAGGGCCTGGCGCGCGACCCCGACGGCCGCTCCGTCGGCGGCAGCGGCCAGGTGAGCTTCACCGAGACGATGGATGTCACCGCCGACCTGCACGACCAGTCGGACGATCCGGTCATCCGGTTCCGCTCGCCGAGCCGCCCCCTGCAACCCCTGCGGGTGACGGCCACCAACGAGTATGACGGCGAGCGCTGGCTCCCACCCGACTACGACCCCGGCCCGCCGCAGGCGCCTCAGCTCACCCCGGGCACCTCGCCCCAGGCCGCCATGGCCGATGAGCTCTCCCTCCAGGTCGCCGAGATGTCCGTCCTCAGCAACAGCCTGGGCGCACCGCACCTGGCGCTCCCGGGTCCGGTCCTCAGCGTCACGTCCGAGGACACGACCATGCAGTGGGACGCGGAGCTGGCCGCGGTGCGGGTCTCGGAGCGACCGGACACCTATCAGGTCAGCTTCCTGCAGGTCGCCCAGACCGGCCGGGTCCCCGACGGGGTGGGCGACGCGGAGGCCGACCCGGGCGAGTGGGAGGACTATCTGCAGGTGGACCCCGACGGCGAGGCGGCGTTGTCGGCGCTCGCGGACCAGGTCGTCGGGGACGCCACCAACGACCTCGAGGTCGCCAACCTCATCCAGCAGCACTTCCGCAGCGGCCTCTACACCTACTCCCTCCAGCTCGCGCCGGGGGCCGGAGGCGACGACGCGATCAGCCACTTCCTGCAGACCCGCCAGGGCTACTGCGTGCAGTTCGCCACGGCGATGGTGATGATGGCCCGTCAGCAGGGGATCCCGGCCCGGATGGCGGTCGGGTTCCTGCCCGGCGAGCTGCAGGCCAACGGGTCGTTCTCCGTGGTGGTCTCCGACGCGCACACCTGGCCGGAGCTGTGGATCGACGGCCTGGGGTGGACCCGCTTCGAGCCCACCCCGGGCATCCGGTCCGGACCTCCCCCGCCCTACAGCGAGCTGAACTCCGGCGCTGGCGAGGAGGTCCCGACGGTCACCGAGACGGCGACCCCGACGGGCGTCCCGACCCAGCAGCCGGAGGGCACCGCGGAGGACACCAGCTGGTGGGAGGACCTGCAGGACTTCGTGCGCTCCGCGGCGCCCATCCTGCTCCGTGCCCTGGTCGTCGTCGTGCTGCTCGGCGTCCTGATGGCGGTCGTCGCGATCGCCGGTCGCCGGCACCGGGAGTCGGTGCTCCGCCATGCGGCCACACCGCAGGAGCGCATCGAGGGGCAGTGGGAGCTGCTGAAGCGGTCCCTGGAGGACTACGGCATCGACCCCCCGCCCGACCGGAGCCCGCGCGAGATGGCCAGTCACTACGTGACCGCCGCGCGCCTGGACCGGCCCACGGCCGACGCGATGGGCCGCGCGACGACCGTTCTGGAGCGGGCACGCTACGCCGACGCCTCACGGACCCAGGACACCGACGACACGACGATGCACGGCGACGTCATGCGCGTGCTGGACTCGGTCTCGGCCAAGCTGCCGTGGAACATCCGGGCCAGCGCCAAGCTGTTCCCCCGCAGCGGCTGGCACTACCTGCGCGCCCTCCCGGGCCGCCTCCTCCGACGGTAGGTGGGCCCCCTCCCCCGACCGGGCGCGTGGGGCGGAGAGAATCCACCCCACCGCCTGACGAACAGCGGAGCATCGGTCGTGTCGCGACCGCCGGCCCCACCGAGGCGTCTTCGAGCGCCTTGGTGATCCTCGGGCCGGCTGCACAGTCGGCCATAAGAACCGGAGGGCGCCCGAAGACGTCCGCCGGGCTGGTTGTCGCGGCCGGCTGGCCCAATGGGCGCGTCGTGTCGCGACCGCCAGCCCAGCGCCTGCCAAACAGAGGAGCATCGCGCCGTGTGGTGTTACCGCGCCCTACCGAATGCGTAGCGTGTCGCTGTCTGCCGAAGCCTCTTGACGGCCGCGACCCAGGTGGCCATGCTTCACCTCAACACGGGGGACCAGTCACCAGGACGCTTCCTCCCTGTCGGGCGACGCAGGGTGCGTCGACCCTCATCTCGAGAGAGAGAACTGGACCATGAAGCGTGAGCTCGCGAGCGGGATCCTGAGTCTGTCGTTGATCGCCGGAGGTGCCCTGGCCGGTGCCGCCATCGCCACCCAGGACGCCGGGGAGGCCACCGGGAAGGGGTCGACCCAGCAGCGGACGGCCGCCCACTTCTCCCCGCAGGACGTGGTCACCGAGGACGGTGTGAGCCGGGTCTGGGGTGCCAACCGCTACGCGACGGCCGCGCAGATCAGCGTGGCCTACGGCTGGGACGCGACGATCACCGGGACGGTCTACATCGCCAGTGGCCAGATGTATCCGGATGCTCTCGCGATCGGTCTGAGCCACTTCGGCGACGGACCGCTCCTTCTCGTGACGCAGGACAGTATCCCGGTCGTCACCCGCAATGAGCTGACGCGGCTCCAGCCCTGCTACATCCATGTCATGGGCGGCGAGGGCGCGGTCAACGACACCGTCTTCGACGCGCTGAAGGCCTACGCCGACCCCACGCTGTGCGAGGCCCCCTGAGCTCGCTGCCCCACGACATACTGCACGATGCCCCGTCCCAGCGTGAGGGGCGGGGCATCGTCAGTATGCGAAAGTGGTTGGCCTGCGCCGGTCAGTCCAGGTAGTCCCGGAGCACCTGAGAGCGCGACGGGTGACGCAACTTGCTCATCGTCTTGCTCTCGATCTGGCGGATCCGCTCACGCGTGACGCCGTAGACCTTGCCGATCTCGTCGAGCGTCTTCGGCTGGCCGTCGGAGAGTCCGAAGCGCATGGAGACCACGCCGGCCTCACGCTCGGACAGCGTGTCCAGCACCGAGTGCAGCTGCTCCTGCAGGAGGGTGAAGGAGACCGCGTCGGCCGGGACGACCGCCTCGGAGTCCTCGATCAGGTCACCGAACTCGGAGTCGCCGTCCTCGCCCAGCGGGGTGTGCAGCGAGATGGGCTCGCGGCCGTACTTCTGGACCTCGACGACCTTCTCCGGCGTCATGTCCAGCTCGGCGGCCAGCTCCTCCGGGGTGGGCTCGCGACCCAGGTCCTGCAGCATCTGGCGCTGCACGCGGGCCAGCTTGTTGATGACCTCGACCATGTGCACCGGGATGCGGATGGTGCGGGCCTGGTCGGCCATGGCGCGGGTGATCGCCTGCCGGATCCACCAGGTGGCGTAGGTCGAGAACTTGTAGCCCTTGGTGTAGTCGAACTTCTCGACCGCACGGATCAGACCCAGGTTGCCCTCCTGGATCAGGTCCAGGAAGAGCATGCCGCGGCCGGTGTAGCGCTTGGCGAGCGAGACGACCAGGCGCAGGTTGGCCTCGAGCAGGTGGTTCTTGGCGTTCTTGCCGTCCTGGGCGATCCACCAGAGCTCGCGCTTGAGCTTGGCCTCGATCTTGTCCCCGGAGTTGAGCCGCTCCTCGGCGAACAGGCCGGCCTCGATGCGCTTGGCGAGCTCGACCTCCTGCTCGGCGTTGAGGAGGGCGACCTTGCCGATCTGCTTCAGGTAGTCCTTGACCGGGTCGGCGGTGGCACCTGCGGTCACGACCTGCTGGGCCGGGGCGTCGTCGTCATCGCCCTGGCTCAGGACGAAGCCTGAGTCCTCGGACTCTGCCTTCGCGGAGGCGGGCTTGGGGGTGGCGACGACCTCGCCCTCACCCTTCTCCTCCTCGTCCTCGTCGTCCTCGAGGTCCTCGTCGTCGACCACCTCGGGCTCGGCCGCGGTCTTCTTGGCTGTGGTCTTGCGCGCCGGGGCCTTCTTGGCCGGGGCTGCCTCGGCGCCCTCGCCGGCGGCGGCCTTGGCGGCGCCCCGGGTCGTGGTGGCCTTGGCGGTGGTCTTCTTCGCGGTGGTCTTCGTGGCGGTGGTCTTGGCGGTGGTCTTGCGCGGCGCGGCCTTCTTGGCCGGGGCCTCCTCGGGAGTCGACTCCTCGGCTGCGCTCTTTGTCGCGGCCTTGCTCGCCGGGGCCTTGGCTGCCGTCTTCGCTGCGGTCTTGCTCGCCGTGATCTTCGTCGCCGTCGCCTTCTTGGCGGCGGACTTGGTCGCCGTGCTCTTCGCCGGGGCGTCCCGGCTCTCGTCGGCCGCGGCCGCCTTCTTGGCCGTCGCGGTCTCGGCCGCCTTCTTGGCGGTCGTGGTCTTGGCCGCGGTCTTGGTGACCGGGGCGTTCTTGGCCGGAGCCTTCTTGGCCGTGCTCTTGCGGGCGGTCCGCTTGGCGGGGGTGGCCTCGGTCCCGTCGAGCAGCACGTGGATCGCGTTGTCGGAGAGGACCTTCAGCACCTTGGTCTGGGTCTTCTTGTTGGGCAGCTGGGCAGCCTCAAGCGCCTCGCGGACCTCGCTGAGGGTCAGCTCGCCGGACTGCTTGCCACGCTTGAAGAGAGTCTCCAGCTCGGGCTTGCTGAACTCGGAGGGAAGGTCGACGGTCTCGGGGACGGAGGGGGCCTTCTTGGCGGTCACGGGTTGCACCAGCTACTTTCGGGGGCGCTTGGGGGGCGGACTCGGGGAAGTGCGCCGGGCACGGCGAAGCACCCAGGACGATGGAGTGTTCGGCAATCCAGGCGACCCGATCCGGTGGACCGGGAGGTCTGCCTGCCTCCATTATAAAACCAGTCGGACCGCAAAGATGTTCCCACACCCTGTCAATCCCTCCTGACCAGCAGGTTCTGCTGCAGTATGCCGTGTGCCTGGCCCGCCGACGCCGCACCTTTGGCAGGGGCTGGGTGGGGCTCGTCCGTGCGTCTTCGGCGGCCTATGCTGGCGGCATGGCTGCGGGTGGACACCACGACGGACCGGACACGCTGACCGAGGCTCTGGAGCGCGAGCACCACGAGATCGACGCGGGGCTGGAGTCCTTCGCCGAGGGCCTGTCGGCGGGAGTCGTCCGCGATGACGAGCTGGCCCGGGCCGGGAGCGCCCTGCGGCGCCACATCTATCTCGAGGAGGAGTTCCTGTTCCCCCCGCTACGCGCGGCCGGGATGCTGCCCCCGGTGCTGGTGATGCTGCGCGAGCACGGCGAGATCTGGCGCGTCCTGGACGCCCTGGAGCAGGAGGCTGCGACCCTGACGGCCCCGGTCAGCGGCTCCGGTGCCGCGGCCGACCGGTGCCGCGAGCTCCTCGGCGCCCTGGCCGCGCACAACGCCAAGGAGGAGCCGATCATCTATCCGCAGGGCGACGTGGTGCTGGCGGACGAGGCGAAGCAGGAGCTGCACGACTTCATCCTCGAGGGTGAGATGCCTGCCGGCTGGGTCTGCGCCCAAGCCTGACCCGCGGTCCGACCGCGCTCCCACTGCACCAGGGCGCTCCCACCGCACCAGGGTGCACCCACCGGATCACGGCGCTCCGCGCCGGCCGTTGCAGGAGGTGGGTCAGGTGGTGGCGTCGGTCAGGTGGTGGGGGGTGCGGGCGGCAGCGCGACCCGGAATACCGTGTCACCGGGCTCCGAGTCGATCTCGATCGTGCCGCCGTGGCGCTCCACGATGATCCGGCGCGCGATGTCGAGCCCGAGACCGGTGCCCTGCCCCACGGGCTTGGTCGTGAAGAACGCCTCGAAGGCCCGCTCGGCGACCTCGGGCGGCAGGCCCGGGCCGGAGTCACCGATCTCGACGACGACACCGCCGTCGTCGCCGGGACGGGTGGTGATCCGCAGCGTGCCCTCGCCCGCCATCGCGTCGAGGGCGTTGCCGATCAGGTTGGTCCACACCTGGTTGAGCTCCCCGGCGTAGCCCTCGATCCGCGGCACCTCGCCATACTCCTTCACCACCTCCACGGTGCCGTCCCGCAGCCGGTGGCCCAGCACCAGCAGGGTGCTCTCGAGGCCCTCGGTGACGGCCAGCTGCTGCAGTGCGGACCGGTCCATCTGGGAGTAGGAACGCACTGCGGCGACCAGCTCGGAGATGCGCCGCGTCGACTCGGTGATCTCCGCGCGCAGCACGGTGGCCTGGAGGCTGGCGACGACCCAGTCCAGGCCGGCCTGGAGCGAGCGCTCGTCGACGACCTCGGCGAGCTGGTCGCACCACTGCTGGTCGGCGTTGGCCGAGGCGAGCACCGGCGCCGCCACCCAGCTGCGGTCCACCCCGCTGGCCTCCAGCCGCTCGGCCAGCGCGTCCTCGATCTCGGCCAGGTCGACGTAGGCGGGGGCGGGCCGGGAGGCCAGGTCCCGGCGCAGGTCGTCCAGGGCGGTGAACTGCTGTGCCGTGATCCCGTGCCTGGCCAGCTCGTTCAGCGAGGCGAACAGGGCATCGTCCGCCGCACCGAGCGCGGCCGTGGCCCGGGTCGCCGCCGCGGCCGGGTTGTTGATCTCGTGGGCCAGCCCCGCGGCGAGCTTGCCGAGGGTGGCCAGGGCGTCGCGCTGGCGGGCGGTCGACTCGACATACAGCGCCATGCCGTAGACGCCCTTGATCAGGTGGCTGCCGAACGGGAACCACCGTGCCGTGAGGTCGCGCAGCGCCGTCGCGGGCACCCTGAGCACCCGGCCCGCCTCGAGGCCGCGGGCGGCGGCCAGGTAGCGCCCGGTCTCCACCCACGCGCGAAAGCCTCCGGCCCACCGGCCCGGGGCGTCCATCCGGCCGACGACCATGTCCTCCCGCTCGGTGCGCCGCACCAGGTCGATGACGCCGTCGACGAGGACCCACCAGTCGTCGGCGTGACCGCCCTCGACCCAGAGGGTCTCGCCCGGCTGGAAGGCGATCTCCTCCGACGCCGCGAGGAGCTCGGCGAGCTGCTCGTCGCTGAGACCGGCGAAGAGCTCGATGGGGCGCAGGTCCTCGACGCGCACGGGCTGCTCCTAGGTGGTGGCGAGGTAGCGGTGGACGAAGTGGACTGCCATGGCTCCCTCACCCACAGCCGAGGCGACCCGCTTCATGGAGTCCAGCCGCACGTCGCCCGCGGCGAACACCCCGGGCAGGCTGGTCTCCAGTGCGTAGGGCACACGGGGCAGCGACCAGGTGCCGCCCGCGGCCTGGAGCATGTCCGTGCCGGTCAGGACGAAGCCCTTGTCGTCCCGCGCCACGAGGTCCCCGAGCCACTCGGTCCGCGGGACCGCCCCGATGTAGGCGAAGACCCAGCTGGTCTCCACCTCCTCGACCTCCCCCGAGTCACGGTGCCGGAGGGTGACCGCCTCCAGATGGCCGTCGCCCCGCCCACCGACGAGCTCGGTCCGCAACCGCACCTCGATGTTGGGGGCCTCGTTGATCCGGTCGATCAGGTACTGCGACATCGTCGCCTCGAGCGAGTCGCCCCTGACCAGCATCACCACCCGGTTGGCGTGGCGGGACAGGTTGAGGGCCGCCTGGCCGGCGGAGTTCGCGGCACCGATCACGTAGACGTCGTCACCCTCGCACTGGCTGGCCTCGCTGGCGGTGGCGCCGTAGTAGACGCCCCGCCCGGTGAACCCGTCGACGTCCGCCGCGCCGAGCCGCCGGTAGGACACACCCGTGGTGACGATGAGCGAGCGGGCCTCGATCTCTCCCCCGCCGTCGAGCAGCACCGCCCGCCCGGGTCCGCGCCGCTCCAGCCCGACGACGTCTCGGGCGACGACCATCTCGGCGCCGAACCGGACGACCTGGGCGACGGCACGCTGGGTGAGGTCCGCGCCGCTGAGCCCCCGCGGGAAGCCGAGGTAGTTCTCGATCGCGGCGCTCTGCCCGGCCTGTCCACCGGGTGCCTCGCGCTCGACGATGACG
Source organism: Ornithinimicrobium sp. F0845 (assembly GCF_023015765.1). Classification (GTDB taxonomy): domain Bacteria; phylum Actinomycetota; class Actinomycetes; order Actinomycetales; family Dermatophilaceae; genus Ornithinicoccus. The sequence goes on along the minus strand of NZ_JALKAL010000006.1, from coordinate 174,768 downwards.
GTTCGCAGCCCCTCGGAGGCTGCGTACACGGCCGACGCCAGACCGGCCGGTCCCCCGCCCACGATGCACAGGTCGTACAAGGGTTGCTCGGCGCGGGTGCGCAGGCCGAGGGACGTGGCCAGCTCGACGTTGGTCGGAGTCCGCAGGACCGTGCCGTCCGGCAGGAGCACCAGGGGCAGGTCGCCGGGACTCGCCCCCGCCGCGCCGACGAGCTGCTCCCCCTCGTCATCCGCCTCGACGTCGATCCACCGGTAGGGCACGTGGTTGCGGACCAGGAAGGTCTTGGTGGTGTGCGCCGCCTCGGACCAGCGGTGGCCCACGACCCGCACCTCGGAGGTGACGTCGGGGTGGGCGCGCTGCCAGTCGCCGAGCAGGTCGTCGACCACCGGGTAGAGGCGCTCGACGGGCGGGTCCCAGGGCTTGAGGAGGTAGTGGTCCAGCCCGATGTCGTTGATCGCCCGGATCGCGGCGTCGGTGTCTGCGTAGGCCGTGAGCAACAGTTGTTTGGCCGTGGGCGCCAGTGGTCTGGCCCGCTCGAGCAGCTCGATCCCCGCCATCGCGGGCATCCGCTGGTCGGTGACGATCAGGGCCACCGGCTGCTCCCGGAGCAGCAGCCGCTCGAGCGACTTGAGCGCCTCCTCCCCCGAGGTCGCGCCGACCACCCGGTAGTCAGCGCCGTAGTGCTCGCGCAGGTCGCGGGTGATCGCGGCGGAAACCATCGGGTCGTCATCGACGGTCAGGATGGCTGGTTTGGTCACGGGGATTCTTCCGCTGGCGGTCGGGGATCGTGCCGGTCAGCATAGGACCACGGGGCCCTGCCGCGCGAGGGTTCGTGCGTGGGCGCGGTCCGGACGCCGCGCGCACGGGCCGGGTGGCGGTCGCGCTTGCGATGAGTTCTGCGGATGGTGTCGTATCGGAGCAGGGCCGTTCGTGGAGGTGTCAGCGGGTGGCCAGCCGGGCCGCCCCGGAGCGAGCGGCACCGCCCTCGCCCCGACCGAGAGGAGACGAGAAGTGCCGGAGTATCTGATTGCGTTCAACGACGAGTGGGTGCAGGAGCACACACCGGAGCAGCTGCACGCGAAGGCCGAGGCGAGCATGGCGGTGGTCCGGGAGATGGAGACCGCCGGTGTCTTCGTCTTCGGCAACGGCGGCATCGACGCCTCGACCGCACTGTTCAGCGTCGAGAATAAGGACGGCGAGCCGATCTTCACCGACGGTCCGTTCGTGGAGACCAAGGAGCACCTCGGCGGCTTCTGCGTCATCGACGTCCCCGACGACGAGACGGCACGCCACTGGGCCGGACGCCTGACGGTGGCCCTCGACTGGCCGCAGGAGGTGCACCGGTTTCCCCCGGGACCGGACGTGGGCGGTCACGGTCGCCCCACCGACGCCGGTCAGGGCTGAGCCGGGTGGCCCGGTACCTGCTCTCGGTCTTCGGGCCGACCGATCCCCCGGCGTCCGGCGGATCATCGTCTAGGTCCGAGCTCCTGCAGGAGTGGGCCGACACCGGTGCCTTCAACGACAAACTCCAGCGCGAGGGGCACTTCGTCTTCGCCGACGGGCTGGAGCCCGCGAGCACCGCCACCACCGTGGACGGTCGGGGCGAGCGGCCGGTGTTCACCGACGGTCCCTACCTGGAGACCAAGGAGCACCTCGGCGGCTTCTGGGTGATCGAGGCGGCCGACCTGGACGAGGCCCTCGCGCTGGCCGCGGAGGGGTCCAGGGCGTGCCGCGGCGCGGTGGAGGTGCGCCCCTTCAACACCCCGGAGTCCATCCAGGCGCTGCTGGACTCGTGACCGATCCGGCTGTCGAGGCGGCGATCGCCCGCGTCCACCGCGAGGAGTGGGCGCGGGTGGTCGCCGCCCTGACCCGCCGCTTCGGCGACCTCGACATCGCCGAGGAGGCGGCGGCCGAGGCCTTCGCGGTGGCCGTGGAGCGGTGGCCGCGGGACGGGCTGCCTCCCAACCCGGGAGGGTGGCTCTCCACCACGGCCACACGCAGGGCGATCGACCGGATCCGCCGCGAGTCCCAACGGATGGCCAAGCACCAGGCGGCACTGATGTTGCACGACAGCACGCGGCCGGATCCCTCCGGGCCGGTCGAGGACGACCGGCTCAGGCTGGTCTTCACCTGCTGCCACCCGGCCCTGTCGATGGAGGCCCGGGTGGCGCTCACCCTGCGCCTGATCGGCGGGCTCACCGTCGCCGAGATCGCCCGGGCGTTCCTGGTGCAGGAGACGACCATGGCCCAGCGGATCACCCGGGCGAAGACCAAGATCAGGGCGGCGCACATCCCCTACCGCGTGCCGTCGGGCCAGGATATCCACGAACGCCTCGCCGGCGTGCTCGCCGTGGTCTATCTGATCTTTAACGAGGGCTACCTCGCGAGCCAGGGGAAGGACCTGCTGCGGGTCGACCTGACCGAGGAGGCGATCCGGCTCGGGCGCCTGCTGCTCGTGCTAGTGCCCGAGGACGGCGAGGTGGCGGGCCTGCTCGCCCTGATGCTGCTCACCGACGCCCGGAGGTCGGCGCGAGTGTCCGCCACCGGCGAGCTGGTCACTCTGCAGGAGCAGGACCGCGGGGCGTGGGACCGGGGCCTGATCGTGGAGGGTCAGGAGCTGGTCCGCGAGCGCGTCCGGGCGGTCGCTGCCGGTGCGGGCCCGCCGGGCCGCTACCAGCTGCTGGCGGCCATCAACGCGGTCCACACCGTGGCGCCCTCCTCGAGCGACACCGACTGGTCCCAGGTCCTCACGCTGTATGACCGGCTGGCCGCCCTCGACCCCTCACCCATCGTGAGGCTCAACCGGGCGGTCGCGGTGGCCGAGCTCGACGGCCCGGCGGTCGCGCTGGCCCAGGTCGATCGACTCGCCGACGGGCTGGACGCCTACCACGCGCTCCACGCGACACGGGCCGACCTGCTCAGGCGGCTCGGGCGCAGCGCAGAGTCACGGACGGCCTACGACCGGGCGATCGCGCTGGCCGCCAACCCGGCCGAGCGCGCCTACCTCACGCGACGCCGGGACCAGCTCCGGGGCTGACCCGGGGGCGACGGGCTGACCCGGGGGCGACGGGCCGATGCAGGGGGCCGAGTCGCCCTCAGCTCACTCGTCGACGTCGTCGGCCTTGACGGCCAGCACCGGGCAGGAGGCGTCCAGCAGGATCCGCTGGGCGTTGGAGCCCAGGATCAGCTTGCCCACCGGGGTGCGCCGGCGCAGCCCGATGACGATGAACTCCGCCCCGGACTCCTCGGCGATGGCGATGAGGTCCTCGCTCGGCTCGTTGCCGCGGACCAGCGCCCGGACCTCGTGCTCGATGCCCTCGGCGTCGAGCTGCTCCTGGACCCTTCCCAGCTCGGCCTCGAAGCGCTGGGCCTCCTTGGCGTCGAAGTCCCGGCCGCCGCGGTGGGAGTTCACCACGATCAGCTTGAGGTGCCGCAGCGAAGCCTCTTGAGCCGCACGGCGCAGGGCGGCACGGCCTTCCTTGGTGGGCACATATCCAACGATGATCGTCATGTCGTCACACTCCCTGTCAGTCGTGCTGCACTCTCCAGAGGGAGGCTACACGCCCTGCACCCAGGTCAGGCGGCCGACGCGAACGGTCCACCGGGTGGGCGCACGGCGTGGCGCAGCAGCTGCTCGGTCAACTGAGCCAGGTAGTAGTTCGGATCGGCCTGCAGCGCCCGGTCGATCACGATGTTGGCCAGGGTGCCGTTGTTCAGCGCCCACGCGGCCTGCGCGGTCACCGTGAGCACCGGCGCAGCCCACTCGTCAGGCACCACCGCACAGAGCTCGACGAGCCGGTCGAGCCGACCGCGGTCCAGGGTCCGGGACAGCGGGAGGTGCCGCACGAGGGCGGCCATCACCTGCTCGGGCAGCATGCCCGGCCCCAGCTGCCCGGGTGCCAACCAGGAGATCAGGGCGTCGCGGAACTCGCGGTCCCAGAGCATCACCAGCCCCTGCGCGAGGACCGCGGGCGGCAGGTCCTCGATCTGCGGTGCCCCCCGGGTCGTGTCCAGCACGCGCTGCCAGGCGCGGGCGCCACGCTCGAGGAAGCGTTCGTAGGTGCGCCCGCGCTGGTCGGCCCCGGACGCCTCCGCCCCCGCCCACTGGTAGGTCACCATGGCGGCGGCCAGCTCGTCGGCAACCTCCTGCCCGCGGGCCCTGCCGGCCCCGCGGATCCGGGCGATCAGCTCCGCCCGTCCCGGCCCCGGGGCGGCGCCGCGCACGACGAGATCGGCGACGGCCGGGACGGTATGGGTGGACGGGAGCGATCGCCATACTCCCGGGTCGTCGCCCTCGGGGGTCACCGCCAGCCACTGCCCACCGCGCACCCTGGCGAGCCGGTCGACCAGGGTGCCCTCCGCCTCGCAGGCCCGGCCCACGGCCAGCAGGGTCTCGGTGGCGTCGGCGCCGTCCTCAAAGGCGATCGCCTCGACCACCGCGGGCCGCTCCCGCCGCAGCAGTGCCCCGACCGTGGACAGGGTCTCCTCGTAGGCGCCCGCGTCGTGGGGCAGGTCGATGCGACACATCATCTGGATGGCACCGGAGGGCTTGCGCGAGCCGTCCCCCTCGTCCATCCCGGCGAGCAGGACCAGCACCAGGCTGTCCTCGGGGTGGTAGCCCAGCTGGTGGGGCAGCGTGGCGATCAACTCGGCCACGCCACGGACTCGGATCTCTGAGGTCGTCATGCCCCCACGGTCGACCGCATGCGACCGCCGCGCACCGGAGGCCCCGGAACCTGTGGACAACCGAGCGGCCCGGGTGACCCCGGTGGACAAGTCGGCTCAGGCGTCGAGCTGCGCAACCTCGCGGAGCGGGAACTCCTCACGCGCCTGGTCGCCGATCCGGTTCATCAGGAAGGCGTCCAGGCCAGCGCCGATCGCACCACCCACCACGGGCACCGCCCGGGTGAAGCGGCTCAGGGACCTGGCGCCCATCTTGGTGGCGAGCCGGAAACCGACGCCCTTGTTGATCACCATCACGGCCGCCTTGGGCAGCCGCTGCAGGGCGACCTGCGCGAGGCGACCGCTCCCGGCGACACCGGCCTTGGCCAGCAGGTCCTGGCTGTCCGCCCCGACGAGCGTCAGCATGACCGCGGCGCGCACCTCTGGCTGCTTGAGGTCGTAGCCCCGGATCTGGGCGATGCTGCCGACCATGCGGGTGGCGAGCACGTAGAACTCGACGATGTTGGCCGGCAGGGAGACCACGAGGGTGAAGATCCCGCCGAAACCGGTGACGAAGCCGCCGACCGCGCTCATCTTGATATGGGAGCGGACGATCGTGTTGATGGCCTTCTCGGGGTCGCCTTTCTTGTCCTTCAGTGCCTCCGCGACGACCTTGTCGACCGAGTCCAGGGGGCCGAGTCCGTCGATGCCGATGTCCATCAGCTTCCCGACCAGGGCGTTGGCGGTCTTGGCCGTGACCCCGCTCTCCTCGACGGCCTGCGCGGCCCCCGGGTCCTCGGTGTTCTTCGTGTCGAACAGGCCCACGTGCTCTCCCGATCTCTCCGGCCGCGGCTTGCTCGCGGCGCCTCTGGACCATCCTGCCACCTCGACCGTCCGGGCACCTTCCTTCGCGCTGTCCCCCTCGTGCGCTAGATTCGCGGCCATGGCACAAGGGGAGAAGTCGTCCGGCGGTCCGTCCAAGGTCCTGGGTGGGCTTGCTGCGCTGTTCACGCTCGCGGGTCTGGTCCTGCTCGGCCTCGGTCTCTTCGGGGTCCTCAACACCGCGACGCCCAACATGCAGGGCATCAACTCGGGCCAGTCGGTCTCGATCCCCGGCTCGGGCATGTCGCTCTGGGCCGAGGAGGACGTCCGGGACGACACCGTGTGCTTCGCCGGTGACCGCACCATGGAGCGTCCGACGTCGGCCTACTCCGTCGACGTCGGCGACCGCGAGTTCTTCGAGGTCGCCCGCACCCCCGCGAGCCTGGAGCAGGGCAGCTATGTCGTGACCTGCGAGGGCACCGACGCCGCGCTCTACGTCGGGCCCAACGCGACCCGCACGACGGCCCCCGGCATCGTGGGCAACCTCGGCCTGATCCTCGGTGGCATCGCGCTCGCGGTCGCAGCGCTCCTGGGCCTGGGTGCCCTGCTGACCCGACGGAAGAGCCCGAAGGCCGCCGCCGCGCCGTACCAGTACAGCTCGCACGCCACTCCCCCGGCGCCCGGGCAGGGTTACCCCCAGCAGGGTGGCTACGGCGGCGGGCAGTATGCCGACACGAGCCAGTCCGCGTACGGCCAGTCTCCCTACGGCCAGTCCCCCTACGGACAACCTCCCGCTGGCCAGGCCCCCTATGGCCAGTCCCCCTACGGCCAGGACCAGACGCAGGGCTACCCGCCGGCCCCGGCCGGCTACGGCCAGCAGGGTTACGGCCCGCAGGGTTACGACCAGCAGGGTCAGGCGTATGGACAGCAGCCCTACGGCTACGGCCAGCCGCAGGACCAGGGCTATGGCCAGCAGCCTGAGCAGGGCTACGGCCAGCAGGGCCAGAGCTATGGCCAGCAGGGCCAGGGCTATGGCCAGCAGCCCGAGCAGGGCTATGGCCAGCAGGGCCAGAGCTATGGCCAGCAGCCCGAGCAGGGCTACGGCCAGCAGAGCCAGGACTACGGCCAGCAATCCGACCAGACCCAGAGCTTCGCGCAGCAGCAGGACCAGACTCAGGCCTTCGGGCAGCAGCACTACGGACAGCAGCCGCCCGGCTACAACCCGCACCCCGGGCAGCCGCAGCACGACCAGGGCTACGGCGAGCAGCCCAACGACCCCGACCCGCCACAGGGCCAGACCCAGGCCGTCGGTGGTGGCGCCACGGCGTGGTCCCCCGGACAGCCTGTCCCGGGTCAGTCCGCCCCGACGTCCGCGGAGTCATCCGAGCCGGCGAGCGAGCAGTCCGACTCGGTCACGCAGGACCAGGCTCCAGACGACCACGGCAGAACCGACCACGGCACAAACGACCACGGCACAGACGACCAGAACACGGACGACCGCACCCAGCAGTTCCCGCCGCCTCCGCCGCCGCGCCCGGACAACGACTAGCACCGGCTTCGAACAGGCACCGCGCGGGCTCATCCGCGCAGCGCGACGCACAACAACGATCCCCGGGCCGCTGCTGCGGCTCGGGGATCGTTGTGGCGTGGGGTGGGGGCTAGTGCTCCGGCGAGTCGTCGTCGGAGTGAGCCCGCAGGAAGTCCTCGAACTGAGCACCGATCTCGTCCGCACTCGGCAGGTCAGCGACCTCGGCGGCCAGCAGGCTGCGCTTGCGCTGGCCGTCCAGGAAGCGGTCGTAGCGCTGCTCCAGCGCGGCGACGACCTCGGCGGCCTCGTGGTTGTCCTCGAGCTCCTTGGCGATCTCGGCGCGGTTCAGGCCCGCGGCTGCGACCAGCTCCTCACGGGGCAGGTCGACACCGGTGAACCCGACGAGCGTGTCGAGCGCGGCCACCGCGGCATCGCCGAACCTCGCCTCAGCGAGGTAGTGCGGCACGTGCACGGCGGCACCCATCGTCTCCACGCCCGCCTCGGCCAACCGCAGGTGGAGCAGCGACTCCGCGCTGCCGGGCACCTGGACCCGGCCGAACAGCGGCTCAGCCGGTGCCAGCAGCTCGCGGTCGCTGGCGAAGCTGGTCACACCGATCGGGCGGGTGTGCGGCACGGCCATGGGCACTCCGTGCGCCGACACCATGCGTCGCACGCCGAACCCGAGGCACAGCTGGTGCACGGCCTCCGCGAAGGCCTCCCAGTGGAAGTCCGGCTCCAGTCCGTCCAGCAGCAGGAACGGCTCGCCGGAGCGGTCGATCACGCGGTAGAGGACCAGCGAGGGGTCCTCGAAGGAGCTGAAGTTGTCGCGGTCGAAGGTCATCAACGGTCGCCGCGAGCGGTAGTCGATGAGGCTGTCCATGTCGAAGGACGCGACCACGGTGTGGTCGAGCTGCTCCAGGAGGAGCTCGGTCAGCTGCGCGCGCACGTTGCCGGCATCCATGAAGCCCTCCAGCGCGACATGCAATAGCGACGCCTGCTGGGGCTGCCGATCAGCATCGGTCTCCAGGTGGTACAGCGAACTCGGCTCGATCACGTCAGTCCTTCCTCAGGTGCTCTGTCCCCACAACGCTTGCGACGGCCGAGAGATTCCGCCCCAGCACGGGCGTTCAGGAACAAGGGCCACGCGGTGATATGAAAGACCTCATGACCTCGGAGCCGCTGGCCACCCCCACCATCTTCCATGATCTGGATCAGTATGTCGCGATGCCACGCCTCGGCGGCCTGGCGATCAGTCACGACGGCACCCGTCTGGTCACCACGGTGTCCACGGTCACCAAGGCCGGCACCGGCTACGCCACCGCGCTGTGGGGCGTGGACCCCCAGGGCGAGCGCCCGGCCTACCGGATCACCCGCAGCGCCAAGGGTGAGGCCGGCGCGGCCTTCAGCAGCGACGGCACCCTCTACTTCACCTCGGCCCGGCCCAACCCGGAGGCCGACGAGGACAGCCCGGAGGCCGCGCTCTGGGAGATCCCGGCGGGCGGGGGCGAGGCGCGTGTCGTCCTGTCCCGGCCCGGTGGCGTGTCCGGCGTGCTGTGCGCCCGCGACGCCGACGTGACGGTGGTGGTCGCCGGCCTGCTGCCCGGAGCCACCGACGAGAAGACCCATGCCGCGATCCACAAGGCGCGCAAGGACGGCGGGGTTCAGGCGATCCTGCACGACAGCTATCCGGTGCGCTTCTGGGACGCCGACCTGGGCCCGGTCGCGCCGCAGCTCTTCGTCGCCGAGCCCGACGAGGAGGCCGAGAGCACGCGCCCCACGACCACCGACCACGTCCCACCGCTGAAGCTGCGCTGGGTCAGCGAGGGTGTCGGCTCCGCGATGCGCGATGCCAGGCCCGCGGTCAGCCCGGACGGCACGTTCGCGCTGGTGTCGCTCACGGTGCCGGAGGCCCGAGGCGAGCAGCGCAGCCAGCTGGTGCGCATCGACCTCGCGACGGGCGCACGCTCCGTCGTCGCCGACGAGCCGGACCACGAGTTCTACGCTCCCCTGATCAGCCCCGACAGTACCCGGGCCCTGATCGTGGTCGACCGCAAGAGCACCCCTGACCAGGCACCCCACCCGGTGCTGCACCTGCTGGACCTCACCTCCGGCGAGCGCACCCCGCTGGCCGCCGGCTGGGACCGCTGGGCCAGCCCCGCCGCCTGGCTGCCGGACGGCAGCGCCGTGCTGGCGACGGCCGACGACAACGGCCGCTCCCCCGTCTTCCGGATCGAGGTGACCACGGGAGAGGTGAGCCAGGTGACCACCGACGACTCGTCATACTCCGAGGTGGTCGTCTCGCCCGACGGGACCCGCGCGTATGCCGTGCGCTCCAGCTATCTCTTCCCGGCCGAGATCGTGGGGATCGACCTGTCCACCGGCGCGACGGCCGCGCTGCCCGGCCCGGTGGAGCGGCCCGAGATCCCCGGCCGGCTCGAGGACGTCGAGACGACCGCGGCCGACGGCACGCGGGTGCGGGGCTGGCTGGCGCTGCCCGAGGGTGACGCGGGCGCGGCCGGACACCCCCTCCTCCTGTGGATCCACGGCGGGCCGCTGGGGTCGTGGAACGCCTGGACCTGGCGGTGGAACCCGTGGCTGCTCGTGGCACAGGGGTATGCCGTGCTGCTGCCGGACCCGGCGCTGTCGACCGGCTACGGGCAGGACTTCATCCAGCGTGGCTGGGGCTCGTGGGGACAGGCGCCCTACGAGGACCTGATGGCGATCACCGACCACGTGGTCGCCCGCGAGGACATCGACGAGACCAGGACCGCGGCGATGGGCGGCTCGTTCGGCGGCTACATGGCCAACTGGGTCGCCGGGCAGACCGACCGGTTCCGGGCGATCGTGACGCACGCGTCGCTGTGGGCGCTGGACCAGTTCGGGCCGACCACGGACGCCGCGTTCTACTGGCAGCGCGAGATGACCCGGGAGATGGGCGAGGCCAACAGTCCGCACCGCTTCGTCGACAAGATCGTCACGCCGATGCTGGTCATCCACGGTGACAAGGACTACCGGGTGCCGATCGGTGAGGGCCTGCGGCTCTGGTACGAACTGCTCGCCGCGTCCGGGCGGCCCGCCGGCGACGACGGCTCGACCGTGCACCGGTTCCTGTACTTCCCCAACGAGAACCACTGGATCCTCTCCCCGCAGCACGCGAAGGTCTGGTATCAGGTGGTGTCCGGCTTCCTGGCCGAGCACGTGCTGGGGGCAGAGGCGCCCGAGCTGCCCGTGGAGCTGGGGCGCAGCGCCCCGACCGAGAAGCAGCTGCGGGCCGCCGCGGCGGCCGAGGAGCTGGAGGAGGCGACCTCCGACCGCGCGGACGGTGAGTCCACCTAAAAATGTAGTGGTTCTGTAGGCCCGCCACGTCTTCTTGTAGTGGTTTTGTAGGCCCACCAGGCCTGGGACGGCCCGTCGGACCCGCGGATCGGCATACTGCCCGCCACGCAGGACCGAAGCCCTCAAGAGACCGGGCTGAGCTCCTCGTCGAGGCCGTCGGGCAGCTCGGCCGGGGCCTCGTCACGGTCGTGCAGCCGGTTGGGCATGAGCAGCACCAGCCCGATCAGGACCAGCGCGACGATGGCACCGAACCCGAAGCCCCAGCGCATGCCCTCGACGGTCGCGTCGAGCGTCAGGGTCCCGCGGTCGACCAGCTGGTCGGCCCGCGCGGTCATGATGGTGATCACGATGGCGGTGCCTAACGCGCCGGCGACCTGCTGCAGGGTGCCCAGGAGCGAGCTGCCGTGGGAGTACAGCCGAGCGGGCACGTCACCGAGCGCCAGCGTGAACGTCGGCGTGAAGACCGCGGCCAGGCTGACCATGAGCAGCAGGTGCGCGCCGAGGAGCTGCCAGTATGGCGTGTGGGTGCCGATCTGCGTCAGCGACCCCATCGCCACGGCGACCCCGACCGCGCCGGGGACGATCAGCAGGCGGCTGCCGAACCGGTCGAAGGCCCGTCCCACGCGAGGTCCGAGCAGACCCATCGCGATGCCGCCGGGCATCACCAGCAGCCCGGTCTCCAGCGCGGTGAGGCCCCGGACCGACTGCAAGTAGAGCGGCAGCAGCATCATCGCCCCGAGCATCCCCATGAAGGAGACCGACAGCAGCAGCACCCCGCGGCTGAAGACCGTGTGCCGGAAGGTGCGCAGGTCCAGCAGCGGGTCGCCGTGGCGCTGCAGCTGCAGCTGTCGCAGCACGAAGACCAGGATGGCCACCGCGCTCCCGCCGACGATCAGCCAGGGCTCCGCACCCAGGCCGCGGCCGAAACGGCTCAACCCGTAGACCAGGCCGCCGAAGCCGAGGGCGGCCACGACGACGCTGAACCAGTCGATGCCGACCTGCCGGGGCTCACCCACGTTGGGCAGCCGGCGCAGCGCCAGGACCGTGACGACGACGGCGATCGGCAGGACGGTCAGGAACATCCACCGCCACGAGCCGAGCTGAAGGAGCAGTCCGGCGACGGCCGGGCCGAGCGCCGGGGCCACCGACATCACGAGGGTCACGTTGCCCATCACACGACCGCGGTCCCGCTCCGGGACGACCGTCATCAGGGTCGTCATCAGCAGCGGCATCATCACCGCGGTGCCGGAGGCTTGGACGATCCGGGCGATCAGCAGGACCGGGTAGGTCGGCGCGAACGCCGCCAGCAGCGTGCCGACGATGAAGACGCTCATCGCCGTGGCGAAGGCGGCGCGGGTGGTGACCCGCTGCAGGAACCACCCCGTGACCGGGATGACCGAGGCCATGGTGAGCAGGAACGCGGTGGACAGCCACTGGGCCGCGGCCTCGTCGATGTCGAGACCGACCATGAGCTGCGGGATCGCGTTCATCATGATCGTCTCGTTGAGGATCACCACGAACGCGGCAGCCACCAGCCACAGCACGACGGCCGGCGTGCGACCCGTCCCGGCCTGGGCGTGCGCTTCGGTGGTGCGCGTAGACATGGGTGTTCCTCCGTCACGGGGTGGGTTGGTGTCCCTCACGGGCGGTATGACCGCCGCGGGCGGCCGAAGTCATCGGCGACCCTTCGATGGTGCGCGCGCCGGTCCTCCTCGGGCAACCGAATTTTCCCCGACCTGGGGCCGTATGCCGTGCGCTCACCTCCGCGAGCACCTCGCCCTGCGCGTCGGACGGGTGAAGGCACAAACCACGACAACAGTGCGGGAGCGACCAGCAAAACCCCTGCGAAAATGCGTGAGGGACCGACGAAACCACTACGAAAAATGTGGGCCCCGGACCGTGGTGTCGGTCCGGGGTCCTGGGTCGCCAGGCGCACTGGCGATCAGTGCGCGGGGTGGGCAGCGTGCGCCAGGTGCAGGCGTTCCGCCCAGTGGCGCAGACCGAGGGTCCGGCTGCCGCTCACCTTCGTGTCGATGCCGCGCTCGGCCATCACCCGGGCGAACTCGGCCCGCTGGGCGAGGTCGCGGTCGTTCTCGTGAGCGATCTGCTGTGCCATCTGGATCTCGAGCTGTCCCATGATCGTGTCCTTTGCTTGTGGCCCTCGGGCCGCCGTTGTTGATAACGACTACGTTGCTCGCTAAGGCACGCCGCGGGCATCGGGCAGGTGCCTACTGTTCGGGCACTCTTTCGGGTCTAAGGCCCGGCGGGTGAGCACCTAAGACGGTGCGGGACGCCTCAGTCCGCCTTAGGTGGTCGCGTTCCCGTCCGGCGCTGCCTCAGGACCGCTGCCCGCGTGGGCTGCCAGGACGGCGGCCTCGGTGCGCGAGGTCACGCTGATCGGGCGCAGGATCGCGGCCACCGTGCACGCTCGGTTGCGCTGATGAACAGCTGCTCACCGATCTCCCGGTTGGTCAGACTGGGTGCACGGCGGCAACGACGGGTCCGGCATCCCGACCCACGAGGTCAAGCACCCGCGACTCCCGGTCGGTGAGTTGCGGCACACTGCCGTCGCGGCGTCGCGCTCGACCGCCGCGAACTGCGCCTCGGACAGGCGGTAGTGGACGTAGGACACCAGGTGCGCCCGCGAACCCCCACAAAGTGTTGTGGAGGGCGGACGGAACCACTATGAGAAATGGTGGGTGGTGGAGTGGTGGACCTGGCCCGGGTAGGCCTTCGCATTCTTCTCCCAGTCCAGGAAGTCGTCGGTCGCGTTGATGACGGCAACGGAGAGCCAGCCGACGACGAGGGCGTCGTCCGCCAGCCCACCCAGCAGCAGAACTGCCTCGGGCATCAGGTCGACCGGGCTCACGACATACCCGACGGCGGCCAGCATCATCAGCAGTTGGGAGCCGGCGACGCCGGAGTACTTCTTGGTCATGATCGCCCCAGCCATCCGCGGCAGCGCGGCCAGGCGCTCCCCCAGGCCCGGCGAGCCGGGACGGTTCGCGGAGCGGATCGCGTTGGCGACACCCATGAGGGCGCCCCAGCGAAGGGTCTTGCGGGCGGCTGTGGCCATGATGGGCTCCGTTCGTGCGGGCGCGGGTGCGCCGTGGTGCATCGGGTCTGTCAACGAACGTGGTGCCCAGAGGATTCCCGCACTAGGTTGGGAGGGTCCGTCCGTCCCTGGGGAAGCGGTGCACCATGAAGGGGAAGTTGCTGGCTCCGACGATCGGCCTCGCGCTCGTCCTGGCCGCGTGCGGCGGCTCGGAGACGCCGGAGACCACGCCCCCGGTGACGGTGGAGGTCTCGACGCCGGACGCCGCCGAGGAGTCCGCGGCCCCGACCGCCGAGCCGGACGGGCCGCACGGCTCGGGGTGCACCCCGAGCTCGGAGACGAGCCTGCCGGACGGACGCTGGTTCGGCTTCGCCCCCTCAACCACGGACTCCGGCATGGCCTTCGACCTGGCCTGCTGGTTCACCGGCGACGCCGGGGTCGCGGCCGCCGAGGAGGACGGCGCGGAGCCGCCGGTGGGCGACGTCTACGTCCGCAACAACAACGAGCTCACCCGTGAGCTTCCGGTGGCCACCGACGCCACGGCCACCTACTACCTCAGCGGCGACCCGCAGTCCGGCGAGCAGGGCGACTTCGCGAGCTGGCGCGACGTGGTCGCCGAGCGCGGCCCGATCTTCGGCATCTGGATCGAGACGGCCGACGGCGAGATCGTCACCATCGAGGAGCAGTGGACACCGTGACCGGCCGAGGGATTCTGGTCACCGGCGCCTCTCGTGGGGTGGGGGCCGAGACCGCCCGCGCGTTCGCCGAGCGCGGTGACCGGGTGGTGGTGCACTACCGCGGCGCCGAGGACCGGGCGCGCGAGGTGCTGGAGTCACTCCCGGGTGACGGGCACGGCATACTGCAGGCCGACCTTGCCTCCCCCGACGAGACGCGGACCCTCGCGAGCGAGGCCGCGAAGGTCCTCGGGCGGATCGACGTCCTGGTCAACAACGCCGCGCTCTTCCTCGACCCGCAGGCCGGCGGCAGCCGGCGCGGGGACCACCGGGTGACCGACGCCGACTACGACACGTGGGTCCGGGCGTGGCGGACGACGCTGGAGACCAACCTGATGGGTCCGGCCAACCTCACCTTCTGCGTGGCCCGGCACATGCTGGAGGTGCCGCCGCCCGACGGCAGCCCGACCGGACGCATCGTCAACGTCGGGTCACGCGGCGCCTACCGCGGGGAGCCGGACGTCCCCGCCTACGGCGCGAGCAAGGCGGGGCTGCACGCCTTCGGCCAGTCGATGGCGGTGGCCCTGGCGCCGCACGGGATCGGCGTGGTCTCGCTCGCCCCGGGCTTCATCGCGACCGACATGGCCGTCAGCGTCCTCGAGGGCGCCTCGGGCGACGCGATCCGCGCGCAGAGTCCGTTCGGCCGGGTGGCCTCGCCGGAGGAGGTCGCCGCCGCGATCTGTGCGCTGGCCGAGCCCGGTGCGGAGTGGGTCTCGGGGGCGGTCGTGGACTTCAACGGTGCAAGCTACCTGCGCTGAGCGACCAGCAAAACCCCTGCGAAAATCCGGGATCGACCAGCAGAACCACTACGAAAGTTGGGGGAGGCAACCGATCCCGGCGCCCAGCCGGTTCAATGGTCAGGAGCAAGGAGGCCAGATGCGGGAGCCGGAGGGGTTCCGGGAGTTCGTGCAGCGACGCTCGCCGGCGCTGCTGCGGACCGCGTGGATGCTGACCGGCGACCCGGCGGCCGCCGAGGACCTCCTGCAGACGGCGCTGGCCCGGACGTGGCCGCACTGGGACCGGGTCCGTCACGGCCACCCGGAGGCCTATGTGCGCACTGCGATGGTCCGCACCAACGCCAGCTGGCGCGCCCGCTTCTGGCACCGGGAGCGGGCGACGGACCTCACCTCGGCGGGGCATGGCATATCGCCGCGGCAGTATGCCGTCGCCGACCACAGCGGACCCGTCACCGACCGCGTCGTCCTGGCCGAGGCGCTGGCCGCCCTGCCGGTGCGGCAGCGGCAGGCGGTGGTGCTGCGCTACTTCGACGACCTGGCGGTGCGCGAGGTCGCCGAGATCATGAACTGCTCGGAGGGCACGGTGAAGAGTCAGACCGCCAAGGGCCTGGCCCGGCTGCGCGAGACCGTCGGTCACGACGCGCTGGTGAAGGAGGAGCTGTGAACGACACGGACGAGGTGACCATGCTGCTGCGGGACCTGCCCCCGGACCTGCGGGAGCCTGCGGACCGGTTCGAACAGGTCGGCGAGCGGGTGCGCCGGCGCAGGCGTCGGCATACTGCCATCGCGGTCGGCGGTGCGGTGGCGGCCGTGGCGCTGGCGGTGCCCGTCGCCGCGCAGCTGCTGCCCGAGACCGCCGAGATCACCCCCGGCGGGTCGGAGACATCGGCGGCGAGCGAGGTCGCGGGACCGGACGTCGGCTTCGGCGGGACCCGCGTGACGCACCTCAGCGACCCGGTGACGATCACCGGCACCGGGGCGATGACGGTGCACCTGGGCGAACGACCCGAGGGTGCGAGCGGGGTGGGGATGGTGCTGGACTGCCTCAGCGCCGGTGAGTTCATCTATCCCGACGGTGCCGGCATGATCTGCGACAGCGCAGACGCCGGCACCGAGCTCACCAGGGCGGAGGACTTCGAGTCACTGGCCTACGTCGTCGGCCTCGCCAGGGGTGCCGAGGAGGTCGAGATCAGGGCCACCGAGGGGGCGTCCTGGCGGCTGACGGCCTCCTACGTCAGCACCGAGCTCACTGAGTGGGGCGTGAACGCCAAGGGCGAGACCTACGGCGTGGAGAACGTCAACGGCACCCCCGACCTCCTCGCGGTCGTGGCGATCAACGGCCGGCAGGGGTATGCCTACGTGTCCGAGATGAACGCCGCGTGGGGGCAACCGACCTCGCCCGAGCACGCCCTTGAACTTCAGGAGCAACGCTCCGGCCAGGCGGTCAGCGTGCCGGTCTACGAGTCCGACGGCGAGACCGTGATCGGCGAGTTCCTGATCGGCGGAGGTGGTGACCCCGCCGACCTGGGCGGGGGCCCGGCGCCGAGCACTGCCACGGCGACCTGGGGTCCCTAGCGCCGTCCGTCCGTCCAGACCATCACGCCGTCCCGCTCACGTCCCGTGACGGCACGGAAGCCCTCCGCGTCGTAGAGACGCCTGGCGGGGTTCCCCGCCTCCACCGACAGGCTCAGGCTGCGGATCCCTCGGGTCCGGGCCTCGTCCTTCAGGAGCTGCAGCAGGAGTCGGCCCAGGCCCTGCCGCCTCGCCCGGGCGTGGACCCACAGGCTCAGCTCCGGTGTGTCAGCGTCGACGAAGCCATAGCCCGCGTCCTCCTCCGGCAGGAACAGCGCCCACGCCACCCCGATCACCGCGTCGTCCTGCTCGGCCACCAGCCCGAGGTCTCCACGCTCGGGGAGCAGGCGCGTGTAGTGGGCGAACTCGCGGCGATCCGTCACGTCACGCATCGTGAAGCGCTCCTCGGCCCAGTTGAGGTTGCCCAGCGTCGCAACCCTCAGCAGGTCCTCGTCGGCCGGGGTGAGGGCCCTGGTGCGCGGATCGGTCATCCTCCGCAGGCTAACCACTCACCCTCCCCCTCAGGCTCAGTCCCGCGCGATCACCGACATCACGTTGCCGGCCGGATCGTTGAACCAGGCGATCAGCGGGCCACCGCCGCGGTGGATGCCGAGCTCGTCCTGCTGCATGCCCGCGTAGCGCAGGAACTCCACGCCTCGGCCGCCGAGGTCCCGCACGGCCGCCTCGACATCCAGAACCGGCAGGTTCAGCACGGTGTAGGTGGCGGGGACGTGCGCCTCCCCCTTCTCGTAGACCAGGATCTTGCGACCACCGGCGTCCAGGAAGAGCAGCGGCATCGCCTCCGGACCGGAGCCGACCCGCAGACCGAGGGTGTCGGCGTAGAAGGTCCGGGCAGCGGTGAGGTCGTCGACGGAGAAGCCGCTGAATGCCTCGCCCACGACCATGCCAACCGGTGGCCGGGTGCCGGTCTGGTTGGCCTGCATGTCGGAGATGTGCTCCGGGCTGAGCTGGATCACCTGGACGTAGTTGCCGTCCGGGTCCTGCGCCGTCGCGAACAGGCTCCCGTCTCGGTCCTCCAGCGGCGCCACCCAGGACGACCCGGCGGCCTCGATCCGGGCGGCCACGGCGCGGGCGTCGTCGACGTCGAAGTTCAGCAGGGTCCGGGCGGGGTCGGGGTGTGCCGTCTGCACGTCGTCGCGACCGTCGAGAAAGAGGTAGAACCCGCCGTACCCCAGGATCCGGTAGTCCCCCTGGAGGTCATCGCTGTCCGGCGGGAGCACCGTCGCGTACCACCGGTGCAACCGGTCCACGTCGGTGGTGCCGAGCATGATGCTGCCGAGTGCGGTGGTCATGGTGATCTCCTCTGTCGCGGCCGCCGCCGATCAGCGGCCTGTGCAACGTGGTGACCGGGCCGACCCGCCGAATTCATCGTTCCCCCAGGGCCTTCCGCAGGGACAACGACCCGCCCACCGCCCGGGGCGGGGTCGGAGACCAGGCCGCGGTGCGTCATACGTAGCATGTGGGCATGGACACGGCGCACAACCCCTGGGCAGCAGCCCAGCGGCGCGCACTGGTCCGAGGCGGTGCGGCGGCGGTGGTCGCCACGGCGACCGCCCTGCTCTTCCACCTCATGGCCGGCGGTGCGCCACCGGCACTCCCTGGGCTGATCGTGCCGCTGCTGCTCGCCCTCGGCGTGTGCATCCTCCTCGCCAGGATGACCCTGCCGTCGCTGCGGTTGCTGTTGTCGGTCGGTGCGAGCCAGGTCCTCTTCCACAACCTGTTCATGCTGGGTGCTCCCGACCTGGGCGGTGCGGCGCATGCACACCACGCTCCTGGGTCCACCGGCGACGGGACCTCCTCGCTGTGGATGGGCCTGGCCCACGTGGGAGCGGCACTGCTGACTGCGGCCACCCTGCGTCATGGCGAGCTGATCGTGGCGCGCCTGAGGGCCACGGTGCGACGCCTGACGTGGCGCTTCCTGCACCCGGTCACTCCCCTGCCCGCGCGTCCCACGACACCCTCGGCCCGGCTCGTCGACGAGCAGGCCTGGGTGCCCACCACCTCCCTGGCGGTGCACACCTCCCTCGTGCGCCGCGGACCACCGAGCCCTCTGGCAGTTCCGACTCCCTAGCGTCGCGGCCGGGTGCCTCTTGGTGCCGGGACCGTCGGCGCCTTTCGACGTCTCCGCACCCGAGGTGACGACCCGTTGCCTCCACCGGGCGGAGCCTGCCCAGAGGACAACCCATGCACACCCGTTCCCGGCGCGCTGTGACGCGTCCCGTTCCATCCATCCCCCACCTCATCCTCGGTGCCCTGGCTGCCCTGCTCGCGGGCGCCGTGCTGCTCGGCACCGGTTCAGCGGCATCCGCCCACGACACGCTCACTGACAGCAGTCCCACCGACGGCGAGACCCTGGACGAGCCACCGACGCAGGTGCGGCTGACCTTCTCCGGCGAGGTGCTCGACATGGGCGCCGCCGTGGTCGTCACCGACAGCGACGGCGCATCCTGGGAGGCGGGTGAGCCCACCGTCGACGGCGTGGACGTCACCGTCCCCGTCCAGGAGGGTCTGCCGAACGGCTCCTACGAGGTCACCTGGCGCGTCACCTCCTCGGACGGCCACCCCATCTCCGGCGTGATCCCGTTCACCGTCGACGCTCCCGAGCCGGAGCCCGCGGAGCCGACCACCACCGAGCCGGCACCGACGACCGCCGCCCAGGAGACCGCGGAGCAGACCACCGAGCCCGCGACGGAACCGGCCGAGACCGATCCGGCACCCACGACGGCGAACTCGGCGGCGGCGGAGGTCGCCGACGACGAGGCCGACGAGTCCTCCGGTGGATTCCCGTGGCTGCCGGTCGTGATCGGCGTGGTCCTCGCTGCCCTGGCGTATGTCGTGGTGCGGGTCCTGCGTCGCGGCGCCCCTGAGCAGGGCGGCGACCAGTGATTCGCACCCACCGCACCCGGTGACCGGCGAAGACGGCGTGCAGACACGGTCCGGCGACCGACGGCTGCTCGCCCCCTTCCTGGTGGCGGCCGGACTGGTCGGCCTCTGGGCCTCGTTCGAGCTGGTGCTCGCCAAGTTCGTCACCCTCGACGACCCGGAGGCGGCGCTGGGCTGCGACTTCAGCATCGTCGTGCAGTGCGGAGCCAACCTGACCTCCGACCAGGGCGAGGTCTTCGGGTTCCCCAACCCGCTGCTCGGTCTGGCCGGGTTCGTGGCGCCCGTCGCGGTGGGGGTGGCCCTCCTCGCGGGGGCCACCTTCGCCCGCTGGTTCTGGCTCGCTTTCCAGGCGGGCGTCACGGCGGGGCTGGCGTTCGTCCTCTGGCTGGTCGGCCAGAGCATCTACGTCCTGGGCACGCTGTGCCCCTGGTGCATGGTCGTGTGGGCGGTGATGATCCCGCTCTTCCTGACGGTCACGCTGCGCAACGCGGCGGCCGGGGTGCTCGGCGCCGGTGCGCAGCGCGCCGGCGCCTACCTGCTGACCTGGATCGTGCCGCTCACCCTGGCCTGCTACCTCCTCATCGCAGTCCTCGCCCAGCTCCGGCTGGACGTCCTGCGCTACCTCTGACCTCTCTCAACCGAAGGACTTCAAGACCCATGGCTCAGAAGAAGAAACAGCAGCAGTCGGCGCGCGAGCGTGTCCGAGCAGAGCAGCAGGCCCGGGCGGCCCAGGACCAGCGCGTGAAGGTGGTCTTCCGCTCCCTTATCGGCGTCGCCGTCCTGGCGGTGGTCGCGGTCGTCGCCGCGATCGCGCTCAACCAGGGCGGGGGCGCCTCGGCGACACCGGGCAACATGACCGACGACGGCGTCGTCCTGGTGGGTCAGGACGGTGGTGTCGACGCCGAAGGGTCCGCGGACGCGGCCGAGGATCTCCCCCGGGTCGGCGTCTACGTCGACTTCCAGTGCCCCCACTGCCTGGCCTTCGAGCAGACCAACATGCCGTTCCTGACCGAGCAGGTCGAGGCCGGCGCCATCGCGCTGGAGGTGCACCCGGTCGCGCTCATGGACAACGCCAGCCAGGGCACGCAGTTCTCCAGCCGCGCGGCCAACGCGGCGGCCTGCGTCGCCACCCACGAGCCGGGCGCCTTCCTCGACGTCACGCAGAGCCTCTTCGACCTGCAGCAGGCGGCCACCCAGGGCAGCGTGAACGACGACGTGCTCACCGGGGCGGTCAGCGACGCCGGGGCCGGCTCCGCCGACACCCGCGCCTGCATCCTGGACCGGGAGTATGACGGGTGGGTGCGTGACGCGACCGACCGCGCCCTGGCCGACCCGGACCTGGCCGGGCCGTCGGGGCGGTTCGGCACGCCCACGGTGCTCATCGACGGCGAACGCTTCGCCGGTGAGCAGACCCCGGAGGGCCTGGCCGCTGCCCTCGGTCTGTAGGCCCACCCATTCTTGGGGAGACTCTGCACGCCCAGCCCGCATTCTTGGGGTAATTCGGTACGTGCAAAACCTCCCCAAGAATGCGGGAGAGGCGTACAGAACCTCCCCTAAATTTGGGGGTCTTCGGCCCGGTCCATCGCCGCGTAGATCCGCTTCGGAGATACCGGCTGCGGTGTCCCCAGCCGCTGGGCGAACAGACTGACCCGCAGCTCCTGCAGCATCCAGCCGATGTCCACGACGTCCTGGTCGAGGCGCCGGTGCGGGGGCAGCCCGGCCAGGAACTTCGCGTGCTCCTCCTCGACCGTGTGGACCGTGGCCATCCGGTCGCGGTCCTTGGCCAGGTCCTGCGCGCCCTTCTCCAGCCGCTCGGCCATCGCCGCCAGATAGCGCCGCAGGTGCGGCAGCCGGTGGTAGCCCGTGTCCGCCACGAAGCCGGGCCGGATCAGCGCGTCGAGCTGTCGCCGCAGGTCAGCGGCCATCTCCGCAGCGGCCGGTGCGGTCAGCCGCTGCAGCCCCAGCGACACCTCGCGCGCCGTGTCCAGGATCGGCACCAGACTCTCCACGATCTGCAGCACCCGCGGCACCGCCTGCTGCCTCACCGTCGCCAGAGCCCGATCGAACTCCTCCGGGGTGCGCACCCGCGCGCCCGGCATCTCGGCGACCACCGAGTCCACCGCGCACGCCAGCGCGTCCTCGAGCAGCAACGGCACCGACCCGTGCGGGTTGTGCCCGAGCGAGAGCTTCTGCGGGTTGGTCAGCAGCGCGAGCAGCCGCTTCCACGGCGGTGTCGTGTTGAGCAGCAGCAGCCGCCGCACCCCGACGCGCGTCGCCCGGTCCCGCTCGGAGGCCGTCCCCAGCACCCGCACGTCAACCGCCGCACCGGTGTCGACCAGCGCCGGATAGCCCACCACCGTCTTGCCCGCCACCTGCTGCTCGAAGGTCTCGGGCAGTATGCCGATGGCCTCCGTCCACGAGGTCAGTCCGGTCCGTTCGATGCTCGCCGCCGCGCGGGCCATCGTGGTCCGGACCGCGGGCGCCAGCTCGGCCTGGAGCGCGGCCAGGTCCTTGCCCTCCCCCAGCAGCTCGACCCGCGCCCGGCCCCGTCCCTTGCGCGGGTGCGTCCGCTCCACGGCGAAGGTCACCCGCAGGTGGTCCGGCACCCGTGCGACGTCGAAGTCCGAGGGCGCCACGGGCACCACGCGGCGGGCGGTCAGCTCCTCGGCCAGCGCCTCGACGAAGGTCTCGTCCTCGTCCCGGGGCTCCCCGATCTCGGCGAGCGCCCGGCGCACGTGGTCCGGGGCGGGCACGAAGTTGCGGCGGATCTCCTTGGGCAGCGACCTGACCAGAGCCGTCGCCAGCTCCTCGCGGAGCCCCGGCACCTGCCAGTCGAAGCCGTCGGGCCGCACCCGGTTGAGCACCTCGATCGGCAGGTGCACGGTCACCCCGTCCGACCCGGACCCCGGCTCGAACTGGTAGGTGACGGTGAACTCCAGCTCACCCTGGCGCCACGTGCCCGGGTAGTCCCGGTCGCTCACCAGCGACGCGTCGTCGCTGACCAGCAGGTCCTCGGTGAAGGTCAGCAGCCGGGCGTCGGCGCGCCGGGCCGTCTTCCACCACGTGTCGAAGTGCGCCCCGGAGACGACCTCCTCAGGGATACGCGCGTCATAGAACTGCACCAGCGTCTCGTCGTCGACCAGGATGTCGCGGCGCCTCGCCCGCGCCTCCAGCTCTCCCAGCTCCCGGATCAGGCGCCGGTTGGCGTGGAAGAAGTCGTGCCGGGTGTCCCAGTCCCCCTCGACCAGGCCGTGCCGGATGAACAGGTCGCGCGCCACCTCCGGGTCGATCCGGCCGTAGGCCACCGTCCGGTCGGCGACCAGCGGCACGCCGTACAGCGTGACCCGCTCGGTCGCCACCGCCGAGGCCCGGCTCCGGGACCACCGCGGCTCGGAGTAGGAGCGTTTCACCAGGTGCGCGGCGGCCCGCTCCACCCACGCCGGGTCGGTCGGCGCGTTGACCCGCGCCCACAGCCGCGTGGTCTCGACGAGCTCGGCGGTCATCACCCAGTCCGGGTTCCTGCGGTGCAGGACCGACCCGGGCTGGATGACGAAGCGCGCCCCCCGCGCCCCGGCATACTCCCGCTTGTCCCGGTCGTAGAGGCCGACGTGCGAGAGCAGCCCGGCCAGCAGCGCCTGGTGCACCTGGTCCGGGCTGGCGTCGTTGCTGTTGGCCTGCAGCCCGAGGGACCGGGTCGCCGCCTTGAGCTGGGTGTGCAGGTCCTGCCACTCGCGAACGCGCAGGTAGTGGAGGTACTCACGCTTGCACATCCGCCGGAACGCGCTGCCGGAGAGCTCCTTCTGCTGCTTCTTCAGGTAGCGCCACAGGTTGAGCAGCGTGACGAAGTCGGACTCCTCGTCCTTGAACCGGGCGTGCGACTGGTCGGCCTGCGCCTGCTTGTCGGCCGGCCGCTCGCGGGGGTCCTGCATCGACAGGGCGGCGACGATCACCTGCACCTCGCGCAGGGCCCCGTTGCGCTCGGCCTCGATCACCATCCGCGCGAGCCGCGGGTCCACCGGGAGAGCGACGATCGCCCGGCCGTATGGCGTCAGTCGCTTCCGCGGGACGTGCACCGGGGCGTCGGGGTCGATGGCCTGGAGCTCGTCGAGCAGGCGGGCGCCGTCGGCGATCTGCCGCGAGTCGGGCGGCTCGAGGAAGGGGAAGCGGGCGATCTCACCCAGTCCGAGGCTGGTCATCTGCAGTATGACGGAGGCCAGGTTGGTCCGCAGGATCTCCGGCTCGGTGAACTCGGGTCGGGCCTCGAAGTCCTCCTGGGAGTAGAGCCGGACGGCGATGCCGGGGGCGAGGCGACCACACCGGCCCGAGCGCTGGTTGGCGCTGGCCTGGCTGATCGGCTCGATCGGCAGGCGCTGGACCTTCAGGCGCTGGGAGTAGCGGGAGATGCGGGCCGTGCCGGTGTCGATGACGTAGCGGATGCCGGGCACGGTCAGCGAGGTCTCGGCGACGTTGGTGGAGACCACGATCCGGCGCCCGGAGTGCCGACTGAAGACGCGGTGCTGCTCGGCTGCGGAGAGCCGGCCGTAGAGCGGGAGCACCTCGGTGGCCGGCAGGTTCATCCCGTCGAGGGCGTCGGCGACGTCGCGGATCTCCCGCTCGCCGGAGCAGAAGACGAGGATGTCGGCCGGTCCCCCGCCGGGGTCCTCGGTCCACAGCTCCTCGACCGCCTCGCAGACACCGGTCACCTGGTCGATCTCGACGTCGCGGGGTGTGCCGTCCTTGGCCGGTGGTGCCGGACGGGTGAGCGGGCGGAAGCGGATCTCGACCGGATAGCTGCGCCCGGTGACCTCCACGACCGGGGCAGGCTTGCCGTCGCGGTCGGCGAAGTGCTCGGAGAAGCGTTGCACGTCGATGGTGGCCGAGGTGATGATCACCTTCAGGTCCGGGCGGCGCGGCAGCAGCTGCTTGAGGTAGCCGAGGATGAAGTCGATGTTGAGGCTGCGCTCGTGGGCCTCGTCGATGATGAGCGTGTCATAGCGGCGCAGGTCGCGGTCGCGCTGCAGCTCCGCGAGCAGGATTCCGTCGGTCATCACCTTGACCAGCGTGTCCTTGGTCGACCGGTCGGTGAACCGCACCTGGTAGCCCACCGTCGTGCCGAGCTCGACGGCCAGCTCCTCGCTGATCCGCTCCGCCACCGAGCGCGCGGCGATCCGTCGCGGCTGGGTGTGCCCGATGGTGCCCTCGATGCCGCGGCCGAGCTCGAGACAGATCTTGGGCAGCTGGGTGGTCTTGCCCGAGCCGGTCTCCCCGGCGACGATCACCACCTGGTGGTCCCGGATCGCGGCGGCGATGTCCTCGCGCCGCTCGACGACCGGGAGCTCCGGCGGGTAGTTGATACTGGCCGGCAGCATCGCCCGCCGCGCCTCGAGCCGCTCGGCCCGCCGCTGCGGGTCGGGCTGCGACCGGGGCCGCCTGCGACGCTGGTCGCGGGCACGCCGGGGTGGGGTGGCGTGCTGGGCGGGCATGCCAGCCATCGTCACAAATCCCCCCCATTTTTCATAGCGGTTTCGTTCACCCCTCCACGCATTTTGTAGTGGTTTCGTTCATGCTCGACCCGCAGGGGCCTCCAGTCCACAGCACGCATGCACCTGCATGCAGTGGCCGTATGATGGTTTCATGGCCACGAACCTGCAGATCCGGTCGGTGGACGCGGAGATGGCCGCAGCTGCGAAAGCCGAGGCAGCCCGCCGGCGGATGAGCCTGTCCGACTACCTGAAGGAGCTCATCGCCAGCGACCTCGCCGCACACGCCGACGCCAGGCGACGTGCCGCCCTGTACGACGAGATCGCACGGACCGCCCCACGGACGGGCACGCGCGAGGACACCGCGGCAGCCCTGGCCACGGTGCGCGAGGAGATGGGCACCGGGTGATCGTCCTCGACGCCTCGGCCTGGGTCGACGTGCTCACCGGGGTCATCAGCCCGCCTGACCCCGATGAGCCGGTCGTGGTTCCTCCTCACTTCGATGCCGAGGTCGTCGGCAGCCTCCGCGCTCTGCAGCAGCGGGCCGTCATCTCGGCTGAGGACGCCGACCGCGCCCTTGACCAGCACCTCCGCGCGAGATTCAGCGCCGAGTGGACGGAGGCCGACATCCGCCAGGCGTGGCGGTGGCGAGACTCGATGTCGGTCGCGGACGGTTGGTATGCCGCGATGGCCCTCCGGCTGAACGCCACGTGGGTCACGACGGACCAGCGCGCCGGGGCCACCGCCCGACGTCACGGCGTCACGACGCATTGTCCCGGGTGACATCGGCGAGGGGCGAGCACCGACGTCCGAGACAACTGCGAGGGAGGGGACACGTGCACGGGAACTACCCGTGGACCTCACGACCCTTGGGTAGTTCCCGTGCACGTGCCGGTACGACGACTCGGTGGTCGTGCACGGGAACTCGGTGGCCGTGCACGGAAACTCGGGGGCCGTCAGCCGGTCACTCCGCCCAGGGCGCGAGCATCGCTCGGAGAGTGTCCATCACGGTGTCCGCGACCGCCGTCACACCACCCAGCACCCAGACGTGCTCGGTGTCGGCCGAGGCGGCCAGCCAGGCGGTGGTCGCCGAGGGCAGCTCGCCCGGGCGGGACAGCAGCACCACCTCACCCAGCGTGCCACCGGGCAGTGCGTCGACCAGGTGGGCGTCAGCGCCGGAGCTGACCGCCACCGAGGTGGCGTCCAGTCCCTCACCGACATAGTGGTCGGCGATGGTCGTGGCCGTCCTCCACCGGTCAGCACCGGCGAGGCGCTCGGCGTTCGGCAGCTCCGCGAGCACGTCGTCGGAGATGGCACCGGCGCCGCCGACGGCCACCGCCGAGGAGTAGCCCTCCAGGGCCTGCGCCGTGGCGTTCGGGACACGGTCCTGCCGGACGAGCAGGACCGGGGTGCCGGTGGCGGCTGCCGGTCCGGACACCGCGAGGGCGTCCACGAGGTGACCGGCCTCACCGGAGGACACGATGACGTCGTCCCCCGCGCCCAGGCGCTCGGCGACGGCGGCGGCCGTGGCGAATCGGTCGCTGCCGGACACCCGCTCGGAGTCGATGCCCAGACCGGTCAGGGTGTCCACGACGGCCTCGTTGACCGCGCCCTCCCCGCCGACCACGACCACCTCGGTGACACCGCGGTCGGACAGGTCCTGCGCCACCACGGCGGGCAGCTGGTCGGGTCGGGTCAGCAGGACCGGCGCCTCCAGGTGGCGGCCGAGCGGCCCGGCGACCAGACCGTCGACCAGACCGACCTCGGCACCGCTGACCAGCACGGCCGTCTGGCTCTCCGGGAAGGCCTCCTGACCGATCGCCACCGACGTGGCATAGCGGTTCACCCCGCTCAGCCGGTGGACCGGGGCGTCGTCAGCGGCGACCCGGACCAGCTCGACCAGCCCGGCGGCATACTCCTGGGACTCGGGGTGCGCCTCCTCGAACGGCGGCTGGAACCCGACGCCCTCCCACTGCTGGGTGGCCTCGTTCCACAGGTCGTTGCCCACCTCGAAGTCCCAGGCGTAGATGTCGTGCTCGTAGAACAGGTGGTCACCGGAGTTGCCGGCGGCGCTGTAGAGCACGTCGACGACCGGACCGGTCTTGGACGGCCAGGTCACCGTGCCGCGGTGCCCGGCGATGGCCCCCACGATGCGCTGGGCGGCGACCATGAAGTCCTCGGCGACCTCCGGCTCCGGCAGGGGCAGCGGCACCCGGCCGTCGGCCTGGTAGGCGCCCGGAGACCACATGAAGTAGCCGCCGTAGCTGTGCACGTTGATGGCGTGGGTGATGTTCGGGAACTGCTCGGCGACGAAGGTCACGTTCTGGGACTCCGCCTCCGACAGCTCACCGGTGCCGGCGAAACTGCCCGACAGGCAGTTGAGCGACCCGCCGACATAGCCGTCCCAGACCGAGCCGACCGCGTAGTTGCGGTTGACGTCCACACCCCAGTTGTCCTCCCAGGCCGGTTCCCGGTTGACGCCCTCGCAGTGCTCGGACAGGTTCTTGCGCTGGAAGTTGTAGTCGTTGAACGAGTAGTTCGCACCGTCCGGGTTGACCACCGGCAGGACGAAGATCTCGACCTCCTCCAGCAGCCGGGCGGTCTCCTCGTCCGTGGCGTGGTTGGCCAGCATGCGCTCGGCGAACTCCATCGTGACCAGCGGCGTGACCCACTCGCGGGCGTGCTCCTGGCTGTAGGTGTAGACCCCGGGCCTCGACCCGTCGCGGTGCACGCCGATCCGCAGCGCGCGGACCATGGCGCCGTCGGGGCTCAGGTGCGGGGCCTCCAGCCCGTCATCAAGCACGGCCTCGGCGAGGGGCATCGGCTGGCCCTCCGCGCCGTCCAGGACGAAGGCACCGAACGTCCCGGAGAACTGCTCGTTGAGGTATGCCGTCACCTCCTCGGTCGTGCTGCTCACCTGACCAGCGGCATCGGTGGCGAGAGAGACGGTGAGGGTCCCGTCGGCATACTCCCCGCTGAGGGCCTGGTCCGGGGCGCCCGGGTCCACGACCCGGACCTCGGTGCCGTTCATGCCGGAGGCACCGGAGGCGACGGACTCCACCACGATCGCGGTCGCGGCCGGGTCGCCGAGGTAGGCCTTGGCGGTCCGGTTGTAGCCGTGGGTCTGGTGGGGCAGCTCGATGACGTCGACGAGGTCTGGGTACTGCTCCGCCAGCCGGTCGATCCGCTCGTTGATCTCGGAGGGCGTCAGGTAGGCGTCGATGAAGTCCTGCTGGTAGCCCGACGGCAGGGGTGGCGGCTCGCTGCCCGGCCACGAAACCGGCTCGGCGGTCGCGGTGCCGCCCTGGTTGGACGTGGCGGTCAGCGTGACGGGCGTGTCCGGTAGGGGCGCTGGCTGGTGGTAGTGGAACAGGTACTGGCCCGCGTCGACGTAGCGGACCAGCGGGAAACTCCCGGTCGTCCCGTCCGCGCTCTCCCAGTCGACCGTGATCTGCAGGGCGGGGTCGGTCCCGGCGGTGGTGGAGACCTGGACCTGGACGAACGTCTGCCCGCCGGAGGTCCACCAGTAGGCGTGGTCGAAGGTCAGCGTGTCCTGGGGCACCGCAGAGCCCGCGGTCCTGGTCAGGCCGGCCTCGTGCTGGCGGGCCGCCGCCTCCCGGCTGGCCTCGAAGTGCCGGGTCCCGTCGCCCTCGCGCTGGATGACCTGGAGCACGGTGGCGCCCTGCGACTCCAGCTGCGCCAGCTCCTCGCCGGTCAGCACCAGATCGACGAGCACGCGGTCACCGCGGGCCTCCGGCGAGGCGGCCGGGATGGCGGCGATGTCCGCGTCGTCCCGGAGCAGCTGCTCCAGGACCGCGCGGTCCGGCAGCTCCAGCCGGACGAGGGCGCTCTCGGCGTCATCCAACTGGAGGGTCCCGACGTCCGTGGCGCGGCCGGGTGGATCGCCGTGCCCGGAGGACGCGACCGCGACCGGGCCGGCGATCAGGAGTGCTGCGGAGAGTGCGGTGGCCAGCGTGCGACGCGTCATGGGCGATCCTTCTGCCGAGCGGGAGCCCGCCGTCCGGAAAACCCCTGCACCCGGACGGCCGACAGGGTGGATGTGCCCACCCTGTCGGTCGGCCCGCGACTGGTCAAGAGTTCCCAATCACTCTTTACCCAATCCTGACCCACCAATTCTTGGGGAGGTTTTGTACCCCTCCAGCGCATCTTTGGGGAGGTTTTGTACCCCTCCAGCGCATCTTTGGGGAGGTTTTTACACCTCCAGCGCATCTTTGGGGAGGTTGGGTACCAGCGCATTCCTTGGGAGGTCCGGGATGCCTTCTGCTCGGCGTCGAAGGCATCGGACTCCGTGGCCACGACCCACGGTGTCATGCCATGAGGAGCGGTATTGTTCTGCCATGCGGACTACCATTGATGCTGCTGGACGGATCGTGGTGCCGAAGGTGATCCGGGACGCCATGCAGCTGAGCGCGGGGAGGGCGATTGACGTGACCTTCGTGGACGGGCGGATCGAGATCGAGCTGGCGCCGGCTGAGGTCCAGGTGGCGATCGAGGATGGTCTTCCGGTGGTCCGGCCCCTTGAGGACCTGCCACCACTGACGGACGAGATCGTGCGGGACACGCTCGACTCCACGCGCCGGTGAACCGCCCGACGGTGAGGTCGTGCGACACCAGCGTGCTGGTCGCTGCCCTGCTCAGCTGGCACCCTCAGCACGAGGTGGCCCGCACGGCCATGGGCGGCGTGCAGATCCTGCCGGCGCACGTGCTGCTGGAGCTCTACAGCGTCCTGACCCGACTGCCCGCTCCACATCGACTGGCGCCGGAGGCCGCGGCCGAGGTCATCGATGCCCTGAAGCTGGACATCCGCACCCTGCCCGCGGACGAGCACCACGCCCTGCTGCGCCGGCTTGCTGTGGCTGGCGTCCGCGGAGGTGCGACGTATGACGCCCTCGTCGGTGCCACCGCCGCGCACCATGGTCTCCAACTACTCAGTCGCGACCGGCGCGCCCGAGCGACCTACGACGCGGTCGGAGCCGCCTCCATCCTGATCTGACTCGTCAACGGCGAAGCGGCAGGGTCCCGCCCGCCGCTGCGTCAGGACCCGCAGCCGCCCGCGCCGCAGGCGCAGCCGCCGATCCGGCCGCTGCCGCACCCGTCGGTGTCGACCGGTGCGGACCACGCGGCCGCCTCGAGCTCCTGGTTCATGGGCGGCGTGGCCCCCAGCCGCTCCCCCAGGACCGCGAAGACCTCGACGAGACGGCGGACGTGCCACTTGTGCTCGGCAATCTCGTGCCGCTCCACGTCAGCGCCGCTGAGCCGGTCGGCGAGCCAGGCGGCGTGGCCGGCCGGGGACACCGACGAGTCGGTCCCCCACCAGACGTCGACCGGGCAGCGGACGTCGGCGGGGTCCACGCCCCACGGCTCCTGCACCTCGATCATGTCCAGGACGATGCCGTCGGCGCCGGCGTGTGCGCCGAGCCCGAGCTCCAGCTGGTCGCGCAGGAACACCGGGTCCTGGAGTGCCAACGCGTGCATCATCCGCTGCTGCTCGTCCATGTCGCGGGCCCACTCGTGCGACTCCATCGCGGGGCTGCCGGCGTCCGCGGCCGAGGGCGCCAGGGGCCAGATCAGCGTCAGCGCGGCGACCCGCTCGGGGTGCAGCGCGGCCACGGCGAGCGCGGCCGGTGTGCCGCCACCGCCGGCGAAGACCCCGGCCGGGGTCTCGATCCCGGCGTGGTCGAGGACGTCGAGCACGTCCTGGGCCAGCTCGCGCACCGTGCGGGCCTCCCCGCCGGGTGTCTCGCCATACCCCGGCCGGTCGTAGGTGACCACGCGCAGACCGAGGGCGTGCAGCGCGTCCGGGCCCGGGGTGCCGCTGAAGCGGGAGCCTGGGGTGCCGTGCAGGGAGACGACGGGTGTGCCGTCAGCGGCACCCTGGACGCGGTAGGCCAGGCCGGAGGAGGTGACGAGGGCCGAGGTGGCGGTGCTCACCACCCGAGTGTCTCAGAGCCGGGCCGTGTCACAGAGCCGGGCCGTGTCACAGAGCCGGGCCGTTTGTCAGAGCCGGGCCGGGTGGCTCTCCAGGAGGTGCTCGGCCCGGCTGAGCACCGCCGTCCGGGGCGTCGCCGCGGCGAGCGCCTCGATCTGCTCGGTGACCCGCGCGCCCAGGTGACGGGACAGGTCGGCTCGCAACTCGGCATACCGCTCGATGTCGGCACCCATCGGCGGCGGTGCGCCGCTCGCCCCAGCCGCCGCCCCCAGGAGGAACGCCGCGTCCGACCACCTGCCGCTGTCGGCCAGCAACTCGGCGAGCACCCGCAGCAGCGTCCAGATCTGGTTCCAGGCGGCCAGCCTGCGCAGGTCCGACACCAGCCGCAGCCCCAGCGTCACCGCCTCGCCGCGCTCCCCGCCACGCACCAGCAGGGCGAAGAGGGCGATCCGGGCGACGCGTCCGACCTGCTCGGCGTCGATCCGGTCGGCCTCCTCCGCTGCCTGCCGCAGCAGCACCGCGCCCGCGTCCGGGTCGGTGCGCGCCTCGACCTCACCGGCGGCGTAGCGTGCGAACGCCAGGGTGTGGTCGCTACCCACCGCCCCTGCGGCCAGCGCGACCTCGGCGTGCTCCCGGGCAGTGTCCAGGTCGTCGGCGTAGCAGGCGAGCAGCGCCATGGAGCTGTTGGCCTCGCCGGTGAGCCCGGGATCCGCGGCGACCGCGCGGAACCGGCTGACCGACTCAGGAATGTCGCCGGAGTACATCGCGGCCACCGCCAGAGCCAACTGCGCCGTCGCGCGCACCGCTGGATCGTGCGAGGCCTCCAGTGCGGCGGTGGCGAGCTCGACGCCGCGACCCACCTCGCCGCGCTCCCCCGCGACGAACGCCCCCGACGCGACACCGGCCGCGACGCCCGGACCAGGGTGCCGCAGCCCGTGCTCCGCCACCTCGAGCATCAGGTCACGCACAGCCGGGCTGGGGGTCCAGTGC
Organism: Ornithinimicrobium sp. F0845; assembly: GCF_023015765.1. Lineage (GTDB taxonomy): Bacteria > Actinomycetota > Actinomycetes > Actinomycetales > Dermatophilaceae > Ornithinicoccus. The sequence continues at coordinate 142,998 of NZ_JALKAL010000006.1, read as the reverse complement.
CAGCACCGCGCCAGCGCGTGCGTGATCCGGGAGGCCAGTGCGACCTCCCCTGCCCCGAGCGCCCACCGCAGGGCGGTGCTCACCTCGGCGCTGCACCGGGCGAGTCGGGCGCTCAGCTCGGCACCGTCGACGCGCGCCCAGTCGGTCTGGACGTCCGTCACGAGCTCCGCCACCCAGTGCGCGTGGGCCGTCCGGACCTCCTCGGCGCGGCCAGACTCCTGGAGCTGACGGGCGGCGAAGGTGCGCACCATCTCCAGCAGCCGGAAGCGGTCGGCTCCCGGACCCGCACCGACCTCATGGCGGACGACCAGCGAGGACTCGACCAGCTCGCCGAGGGTGGGCCCGACCTCGGCCCCGTTGTCGACGTGTCGCATCAAACCAGCGAGCGACGCGGCCCCCAGGTCGCCGGCACAGACCGACAGGCACTGCAGCAGCCATCGTTCCGGCTCCCCCAGCAACCGGTAGGACCAGGCGACGACGCCGGAGAGTCCGCTGGATGACAGGTCCTCCGGCAGCCGCGCCAGGACCTCGCCCACGCCGGTCGTCGCCACCCGTGAGGCGGCCAGCTCTAGCGCCAGCGGCAGCCCGTCGCAGCGGCGGCACAGCTCGCTCACCTCAGCCGCGTTGTCCGGGGTGACGGCGAAGGAGGGCCGCAGCCGCCGGACCCGATCGCCGAGCATCCGCACCGACGCCGTCGACTCCTGGCTGCCGACCGTCGCGCCCGGGTCGGGCAGCCGCAGCGGCGTCAACGGCAGGACCAGCTCGGTGGGGACGCCGAGCCGGTGCCGGCTCGTGCCCAGCACCCGCACGTCCCGGCACCGCCGAGCGATCGTGGCGACGAGCGGCGCCAGCTCGTCGAGCAGGTGCTCGCAGTTGTCCAGGACCAGCAGGTGCGGGACCGCGGTCAGGAACTCCACCAGGGCGTCGGTGTCCGCGTCGGCGTCACCACGCAGCCCCAACCCCTCGGCGAGCGCGGCCCGGGCCCCGCCACGGGGAACCCCGGCGAGCTCCACCACGGAGATCGGCAGCCCCAGCCGGTCGTGCAGCACCGCCAGGGACTCCGCGGCGAGCCGCGACTTGCCGACGCCGCCGGGGCCGGTCACCACCGTCACCTGGTTGTCAGCGACCGCCGCGACCAGCTCCGCCAGGTCGTCCTCCCGACCGATGAACGCGGTGGACGTGTCCAGCCACGCGGGCGGCCCGGCCGTCCGGGTGCGCGGTGCCGCGAGCCCGTGCCCCAGGATGTGCCCCTCGAGCTCGGTGAGCGCGGGCGAGGGGTCCAGTCCGAGCTCCTCACCGAGGAGCGCCCGGTAGGCCCGCAGCCGATCCAGCGCCTCGGTCTGCCGACCGGCGTGGTACAGCGCCCTGACCAGCAGCTCCACCGTGCTCTCGCGGAACGGCTGCTCGGCGAGCAGCTCCTCGAGGCCGGCCACTGCGTCAGCCGGCTGCCCCGTCTCGACCAGCGCGGAGGCACGCGCCTCGATCGTGTCCCTCCGCAGCCGGTCGAGGTGCTCGGCGACGGTCGAGATCAGGGGCGTGTCGGCATACTCCCCGTAGGCCGGGCCGCGCCACAGGGCCAGCGCACGGCCGAGGAGGTCGCCGGCCACGGCGGGCTCGGCGGTGCGGGCCCGCTCCACGAGATCCAGGAACTCCTCGGCGTCGGTCGGGGCGCGGGTCAGGCGGTAGCCCGCGGGGTCGAGCCGGATCGCCTCCTGTCCCAGGTGCGCGCGAAGGCGGGAGAGCACGGTCCGCAGCGCCCGCGCCGGGTCCTCCGGCAGCTCCTCGCCCCACGCGGCCTCGACGAGCGCGGCCGCGGGGACGGGCCGCCCGCGGTGGGCGAGCAGGCAGGCGAGCACGGCCCGCTGACGGCCCGCGGGGATCTCCCGCGGGTGGCCGTCGACGTGGACCTCCAGCGCTCCGAGCACGCCGTACCGCAGCTCAGGCATCGGCCCCAGTGTGCCCGACGTCGCGGTGAAACTCCCGTGAAATCCGCACAGCGCACGCTGGTCGTCCAGTCCCAGCAGAGGAGAGATCATGACAACCGCAACACTGGACCTCGAGAAGGTCGGAGCCTTCGCCCAGCACATCGGCGGCCTGCTGGCCGGGGGTGCCACCACCGCCATGATGGTGGTCGGCGACCGGACCGGCTTGTATGCCGCCATGGCAGCGGGCGGTCCCCTCACCCCCGCGCAGCTCGCCGCGGACACCGGCACCGCCGAGCGGTACGTCCGCGAGTGGCTGGCGCAGCAGGCTGCCGTCGGCATCGTCCAGCACGACCCCGAGGACGGGACCTTCACCCTGCCGCCGGAGCACGCGGCGGTGCTGGCCGCGGACGACTCCCCCGCGGCGATGGCCGGGGCGGCCCCGCTGATCAGCGGGATGCACCGCCGGACCGACGAGCTGGTCGAGGCGTTCCGCAGCGGGGCCGGCATCCCCTGGGCCGACCAGGACCCGACGGTCTTCGAGTCGACCGAGCGGTTCTTCTCGGTCGGCTACCGCAACAGCCTGGTCAGCGAGTGGATCCCGGCGCTCGCCGGCGTGCACGAGAAGCTGCGGGCCGGCGCCCGGGTGATCGACGTCGGCTGCGGGCACGGCGCCCCGGTGCTCCTGATGGCGCAGGCCTACCCCGCCTCGCAGTTCGTCGGCTACGACGTGCACGCCGCCTCGATCGAGACGGCTACCCGCCGGGCCGCGGACGCCGGGCTGTCGGACCGGGTGCGGTTCGGGGTGAGCGACAGCCAGGCCTACCCGGACAAGGACGTCGACCTGGTCACCTTCTTCGACGCCTTCCACGACCTCGGCGACCCGGTCGGTGCCGCCGCCCACGCCCGGCAGTCACTGGCCGCCGACGGCACGCTCGTGCTGATCGAGCCACGCGCCGCCGACGACCTGGCGACGACGCTGGGGACGATCCCGATGGCCGCCCTCGGGTTCGCGGCCTCCACCTTCCTGTGCACGCCGAACTCGCTGTCGCAGCCGGTGGGTCTCGCCCTCGGTGCCCTGGCCGGCGAGTCGCGCCTGCGGGAGGTGCTGGCCGAGGCCGGCTTCGGGTCGGTCCGCCGAGCCGCCGAGAACGACTTCAACATGGTCATCGAGGCCCGCCCGTGACCCCCCTGACCCCCCCACCGGGCGCACGGGTGGCCTCCGGGGAGGACGTCCCGCGCGCTCGGTCGGGGGTGGGTCACCAGGTTGTCGGCTTCTCCGGGGTGTAGAGCCACACGTCGAAGAAGCCCTCGAGGTCCTGGCCGGAGACACCCTCGGCGAGCGCAGTGAAGTCGGCGGTGGTCGCCGTGCCGCCGCCGAACTCGGCGACCCAGGTCTTGGCCAGCTCGAAGAAGGCGCCGTCGCCGATCTCGACCCGCAGCGCGTGCAGGGTCGCTGCGCCACGGTCATAGATCGCGCCGCAGAACAGGCACAACGGTCCGGGTTCGGCGACGACCACGTCCCAGAAGCCGTCGTCGGCCGGCGTGCTCATCACGTCCTCGAAGTTCTCCTGGGCGGTGGTTCGGCCCTGCTCCTCGCTCCACATCCAGGAGGAGTAGGACGCCCAGCCCTCGTTGAGCCAGATGTCGGCCCAGCGCCCCGGGCTGACGTGGTTGCCCATCCACTGGTGCGCCAGCTCATGGGCGACCGTGCCCTCTGCCGCGCGGCGGCTGAAGAACGAGCGGGTCTGGGTCTCCAGGGCGTAACCGACCGAGTCGTCGTCCACGATCGCGCCGTAGGAGTTGAACGGGTACGGCCCGAAGGCGTCCTCGAAGAACACCAGCATGTCGCTGGTCAGCGCCAGGCTGGCCGAGGCCGACGCCGGCAGACCAGGATCAACCGCGTCAATGATCTGCGTGCCGTTCGCCGCGACGTAGGAGTCCAGCTCGAAGTCGCCGACCGTGGCGGTGGCCAGGTAGGCGGCCATCGGGTCCGGTGCGTCCCAGGTCCAGGTCGTCCACCCGTCGTTGGTCTCCGACCCCTCCAGCAGCCCGTTGGCGACGGCGACCGACCCTTCCGGGACGGTGATCTCGTAGGCGTAGGTCGCCTTGTCGGTCGGGTGGTCGCTCACCGGGAACCAGGTGGCCGAGCCGTCGGGCTCGCTGACGACCATGGCGCCGTCGCGGGTGGTCACCCAGCCGTAGAGGGCCCCCTCGATGTCGGTCGGCCGGGTGGTGGTGCCGCCGTAGGTGATCTCCACGGTGACCTCGTCGCCGGTCTTGAGCTTGGGCCGCGGACTGACCCGCAGCTCGTTCTCGACCTGGTCGAAGCGCATCGACTTGCCGTCTACGACCACCTCGCTCGCGGTCAGCCCCCGCAGGTCGAGGTTGAACCGGTGCAGGTCCTGCGTCGCCCGCAGCTCGATCGTGGCCACCCCGTCGAGCTGTCCCTCCAACGGTGCCGGCGCGGGGTCGGGCAGCTGGTAGGTCAGGTCGAGGTCGTAGTGCAGCACGTCGATGCCGCCGTTCCCCGCCAGCGGGAAGTACGGATCACCCGCCCCGTCCGCGCCCTCCTGGAAGCGCGGCTCACCCGGTCTGCCGGGGGCCGCCCCGGCCAGGGCGGGGGTCAGCGTGAGGGCGACGGCGGCGGTGCCGGCGAGGGCGAGGCGCAGCGGTGAGGCGGTCATCAGGACTCCAGTGTCGGATGGCGGAAGTCTTCTGACGTTAATCCCGCCGGAGTGTGGTCGCGACCGAATTTCGTAGGTCGCTGACCGCCACTCCGTGCGCTCGGTGGACTACGGCCCTACGGATGCTGAGTTCGGGCGGGTCGTGCAGGGTCTGGGCCACGACGCAGTAGCGCTCGGTCAGCTCCAGGAGCCGGGTCACCTTGTCCTCATCGGCGTCGGTGTCCAGGGCGAAGAGCAGCTCGATGCCGGTCAGCCCGACCGGGGCCTCCCGGTCGACGCCGAGCGTGCCGCGCGCGTCCCAGGTGCCGTTGGCCGTCACCGTCGCCGAGCGCAGCTCGACACCCAGCGCCGTCGCGACCGAGGACAGGGTCACCCCGGCACACGCGACCAGGGCCTGCAGCAGTATGTCGCCGGAGCAGGCCTGCGTGCCGTCGCCACCGGCGGCGGGGTGCAGGCCCGCGACGACGTCGCCGGCCCACGTCCCGACCGTCGCCGTCAGCCCGGCCTGGTCCACCCGGGCGGTTGCCGTGCTGGGGGTCAGCGCGGAGTCGGGGTCCTCGCGGTAGCGCGTCTTCACCGGTTTCTGCCGCGCGCGCAGCGCGGCCGCCGCCGCGGCCGGCGCGTCGGCTCCGCCCTCGGTCGAGTCGGCTCCGACCGCGGTCACGACCTCTGTCATCAGGCCACCGCCTCCTCATCCGTGACGGACTCGCTGTGGCGAGCCCCGGCATACTGCGTCGGCTCCAGACCCGCCTCGCGCTCCAGCTCGCGGACGAGGGGGATGACCTCGGTGCCGAACCGCTCGACGTCCTCGTGCACGTGCAGGAAGCCGAGCAGGAGCAGGTCGACGCCGACCTTCTTGTAGTCCACGATACGGCGGGCGACCTGCTCGGGGGTGCCGATCAGACCGGTGCGGAAGCCGTCGTTGTACTGCACGAGGTCCTTGAACTCGCTGTCGGCCCACATCCCCTTCTTGTCGGCGGTCGCGGCACCGGCCTGCTTGACCGCGGTGCCGAAGTCGTTGACCTTGTCGACGTCGGCCTTGGCGATGATCTCCTCGACCACCTCGCGGGCCTCCGCCTCGGTGTCGCGGACCACGGCGAAGCCGTTGAGCCCGAACCGGACCCGGCGGCCGTGAGCGGCGGCCTGGGCTCCGACGTCCTGGATCTGCTCGGCGGCGCCCTCGAGGGAGTTGCCGTTCATGAAGTACCAGTCGGAGAGCCGTCCGGCCATGGCGCGGGCGGAGGTCGAGTTGCCTCCCTGGAAGACCTCCGGCTGGAGGCGGGGCTGGGGCCGGAAGGTGACGTCGCGGGTGCGGTAGAAGTCGCCGCGATAGGTGAAGTCGTCCTCGGTCCAGAGCCCGCGAAGCACCTCGATGAACTCCTCGGCCCGGCGGTAGCGCTCCTCGTGGTCGAGCCACGCGAGCCCCAGGTCGGTGTACTCCCGCTTGAACCAGCCGGAGACGACGTTGAGCGCGAAGCGGTTGTCGTAGAGCTCCTGAGCGGTCGCCGCGAGCTTGGCCAGGATGGTCGGCGGCCACTGGCCCGGGTGGACGGCCGCGATGACCTTGAGCCGCTCGGTCGCGGCCAGCAGCCCGAGGGAGAAGGAGACCGACTCGTGCTGGGCGTCGGCGCCGTAGGAGGCCAGGTAGCGCACCTGCGTCAGGGCGTAGTCGAAGCCGACCCGCTCGGCGGTGCGCGCCACCTCGCGGTTGTAAGCCGGCGTGTGGTCCGTGCGCTGGTCGATGGTGGAGACGACCAGGCCGCCGGAGACGTTGGGCACCCAGTAGGCGAAGGACAGGTCCTCGGTCGAGATGGCGTGTGTCATGGGTCAGGCTCCTGGGGTGGTGGGGTGGGTGAGGCTGTGGAGGGCGGGCTCGCCGAGTGGCGTGTAGGCCCCGGCGTGGTGCAGCAGCGGGCGCCGGCCGGAGGTGACCGCGTGCTCGACGCGCGCGACCGCCAGGAAGCTGTCGCCGGCGTCGACCAGGTCGTGGATCCGGGTCACCAGCCGGGAGGCTGCACCGTGGATCGTGGGCAGCCCGTGGTCGTCATAGGCCCACGCGCCGTCGTCGACGAACCGCCGGGTGCGGTCCCGGGCGAACCGCTGGGCCAGCGGCTCCTGGTCCTCGGCGAGCAGGTGCAGCGCCGCCCGGCCGGACTGGGCGATGGTCACCAGCGACGAGGACGTCTTGGCGATGTTGAACGAGACGAGCGGCGGCGACACGGACACCGACACGATCGAGATCGCGGTGAACCCGACAGGCCCCCGCTCCCCCGAGCCGGTGACGACCCAGGTGCTGGAGGCGGCGCGGCCGAAGGCGTGGCGCAGGTCCACGGGTTGGCTCTCGGGAGGGATGGTGGGACGGGTGAGCGGTTGGGCGGACATGTGGATCTCCTGACATGGCCGGGTCCGTCGGGGCGGACCGCGTGGTGAAGGACCCCTGCGCGGCAGGGGTGGCGGCCCTGCGAGGCAGGGACCGGGAGCGCGCTCGGGCGCGCGGGGATCGCCGGTGTGGCGAGGGTTCAGGCGGGGAGAGCGGCGGGCAGCGCGTCAGGGACGACAGGCGCTGACCGCCCGGCGCATCAGGTCGACATGGCGTCGCAGGTGCGGGATGTGCGTGGTGCTGTCGTGCACGATGCCTCCATCGGTCCTGGCGTGAGCACCTGTCCCCCACGGGATGGTTGCTGCGGCGTCGACGAGCCAGGTCTCTCGGCCGCTCTGGATGGGTGGCGTCACCCAATCACAGGATCTTCGGCAATGTCAACTCAGACAGGCGGGCGGCCGAAGATTCGTGGCCTAGGGGTGTTGCACGTCAACGACGAGCCGCTCGGGGTCGCCCAACCGGAACACCCGGAACGGCACGCGGTCCCGCGTCGCGACATACACCTGGACCTGGCCCTCGAAGGGCACCGCCCGCAGGACCTCGCTCACCGTCGTCAGGTCGCCACCGTCCACCAGCAGCAGCTCGTCGTATGTCGTGTCGCCGGGTTCGGGGTAGGCCATCCCGAGGGCGCTGACCACCAGGACGTGGTCGCCGGCCAGGTCGACCGGGATGCCGCTGCCGTCGAGAGCGGGCGCATCGACGTACTCCACCCGCCAGCCGACCTCGCCGGTGCCTGACAGGTCCAGCACGACCCGGTCGAAGCCGTCCTGGAGCCCGAGCCGGATGCCGTCGATGATGAGCTGCGCCTGGCCGGTCGGGTCCTGCTGCACGGTCTCCTCGGCGAAACCGGGCAGCGGCCCCGGGTCGCCCTCGGCCCCTGCCTCCCCGGCGGGCTCCTCCGTGGTGGTGGTCGGGACCTCGCTCGGGTCAGGGACGTCAGTCACCGTGGCATCGCCCGTGCCGGTGGAGGTGCCAGAGGTCGAGGTGCCAGAGGTCGACGGGCCGGCAGTCGCCGCCGGATCGGTGGTCGGCCCCGACGTGGTCGGTGAGGGTGCCGTGGTGGCGGCAGGCTCGCCGGTCGCGTCGGGGTCGGTGCGGTCCTCCCCGTCCGTGGGACCGGTCGGGCCGATGCTCAGGCTCGGGTCCTCCTCGGTCTGGGTGCCACAGGCAGCCAGCGCCAGCGCGGCGGCCGCAAGCACAGCCACCGCCTCCCCGCGACGGTGCCGGTCGGCCATACGCGTCAGCGTAACGCCACCGTCGGCCGGAGCACCCCAGGTCGGCGCAGCAGAGCACTACGCCGCGCGGAGGGCCGCGGGCAGGGCGACCACCCCGTCCATCGTCACCAGGTGCATCCCGAGCATCGGCGCGCCGACCTCGGCGCACGCGTCGAGCGCCACCTGGTGCCACTCCCGGTCCTCGTCGCAGACCGGGCCCTCCTCCCGGACGACCGCGAGGATCAGACCCAGCGGACCGGCGTGGTCGTCCCCGACCATCTCGCAGAGCCCGGTGGCCCAGCGCAGTGCCGTCCAACGGTCGGCTGCGCGGAGCGGTGTGGGCAGGTCGGCGACCAGGACCGGTTGCAGCAGCTTGCCCTCCTCGTCGCAGAACAGGAACGCGAGCCCACCGGTCATCCGGTCGTCCTCGTCCACGAACGCGTCGAGCGCCGCATTGGCGACCTCGGGATCCCAGAGCGAGGGCATCGCCGGTCGTGCGTCCAGATTGAAGATGTTGTCGTCGGTCATGGGGCTGATGGTGTCGACATGCCCCGTCGGCGCGCAGATCTTGTCCACAGGGACGCGCTGACCTGCAGATTCACCGCCCGGGGCGGGCAAGCGGTCGAGCCATCCGCCACCACGGAGATCTACTGTCCGCCGACTGGGACGTCCTGTCCCTTAACGTCCGGGGCACCTCACTCTCGTGCCGATGTGCGCGAGGTCAGGAGGCCAGCCACACCCGCCACTCGCGTCACAGCCAGGCGGGCACGTGCCCGAGAACTACCCCGTCGAGCGGCAGGGAGTGAGTAGTTCCCGGACACGTGCCACCATCGTTGGGGCTGATGCGGATCACCGGACATGCTGCCTGGAGCTCATGGAACACTCACCTCATGCGCTTCCTGCGAGCCGACGAGGCGAGGGTCGGCGTCAGTGTCCTGTACTCAGGGGACGACGACGCATCGGAGTCTTGGATCCCGACCTCGTTCGGGCCGGGCGTGTTCTCAAACACCACCACCCTGGAGTCATCCGGGAGTTCTATGGCCCGGGTGTCAACCACTGCATAGTGCAGTTCATCGGCCTGGAGGACGAGCCCCTCAGCACCATGGTGGGGTTCGACCATGAGGAGGACGGTCACTTCCCAGGGCTCTTGGTGCCGACCGAAACCGAGTGGACGCAGGCGCTGAGCAATGGTTGATGCTACACGTCGAGACGCTCCTGACCACGAGGCTGGACGCACTCATCCGCCGTAGGTCGCTCGTGCCGATGAGCGTGCTTGGTAGCTCCTACGGGAGGTCGACCAGCAGCAAGGATGCGACTACCTCTGCTCGCCGTGCAATGTCGTCGTCGCCGGTTGGCTCGAGCCACGGACACGCCACGTCGAGAGCCACTATGCGACCGCTGCTTATGAGTCGTTGGACGGCTGCAACGACCCGCGAGCGTGTCGGACCCGTTGGCTGCCGGGAAGCGCAGTCCGGGAATCTCCTGTGCGTCAATGACATCGACATCGACGTGCAGCAGGACCGGACCGTCCGGGAGCAGGGTCGGCGACACGTCCTCCACCGAGGTGTACGTGAGCCGACTGTGCGCCAGGTACTGCTCCTCCGCAGCGTCCAGGTCTCGGGCGTCAACAAGGACGGCGCGGACCGTGATCGAAGACAAGCGCGGGACACCTGTCCCCACTCGGCTTGAGTCTAGGCACCGGCGACTCAGGGGCGACTGGGGGTCCGCCCAGGGTCACCCCCGATACCGCAGCGGGCGGTGACCAGACACCGTGGAACGAGCGTCCTGACCGGATGCCAAACCCGACGGCTGGAGCCCGCCCGTGCTGGACCTGATCGACACCCTCAACACCGTCCTGCTTGACGCCGCCACCGAGCCGTGGGTGCCCCTCGCGCTCCTGCTGTTCTGCGCCGTGGACGGCTTCTTCCCGCCGTTGCCCAGCGAGTCGCTGGTGATCGGCCTGGCCGCGGTCGCGGCCGCGACCGGGCAGCCGAACGTCGGGTTGGTGCTCCTCGCCGGAGCGGCGGGCGCGGTCCTGGGTGACCTCACGGCATACTCCCTGGGTCGCCGCGTGGGTCTGCGGAGGTTCGCCTGGATGCGCACCCCGCGGATGGCCGCGGTCATCGACCGCACCGGCCGGACGTTGCGCCGCCGCAGCGCCCTGTTCATCATCACCGGCCGGTTCGTGCCCGTGGTGCGGGTCGTGGTCAACCTGACCGCGGGTGCGGTGGGGATGTCGCTGCGCCGCTACCTCCCGCTCTGCCTCACCGCGGGCACGGTCTGGGCCTGCTTCGGGGTCGGGGTCGGGTGGCTCGGCGGCACCTGGATGCACGACCATCCGCTGCTGGGCGTGGTCCTGGCGATCGGGCTCGGCATCGTCCTGGGCGCTCTGGTGGACCGCCTCGTGCAGCGCTTCACGATGGAGCCGGAGCAGGAGCGGCAGTATGCCGAGGTGCCGGGTCCAGCAGATCAGTCACCTGACATGATCGAGAGATGACCACCTCCCAGGAGAGCACGCCGACGGCGCGCGCCGTGTCCCCCGACTCCGGCACGCACTGGACCGAGGAGGGTGCCTGGCAGGTCGCACCGGGGATCTACCGGATCCCGCTGCCGCTGCCGATGGACGGGCTGCGGGCGGTCAACGTCTACGCGATCGAGACCGAGTCCGGTCTGACCCTGATCGACGGGGGCTGGGCGATCGAGGCCTCGCGCACCGTGCTCGACCGCTCCCTGGCCACCATCAGTCGCACCGTGCACGACATCCGGTCGTTCCTCGTGACGCACGTGCACCGGGACCACTACACCCAGGCGGTCGTCCTGGGTCGGGAGGTCGGCTCCCACGTCAGTCTGGGCCTGGCCGAGAAGCCGTCCCTGGACCGGTTGCAGCAGGCGGTGCCCGGGGAGAGTCACCACACCCCGGTGCTGGTGCGCTCCGGTGCGAGGGACATCGCCGAGCGGTGGGCCGCGGAGCACCGTGACGAGCGGATCGACCCGTCCCTGTGGGGCTACCCGGACGCCTGGCTGGAGGGCGACCACCAGATCGCCGTGGGGCAGCGTGCCCTCGACGCGGTCTCGACCCCGGGACACACCCAGGGCCACTACGTCTTCGCCGACCAGTCGGCGGGCCTGCTGTTCGCCGGTGACCACGTGCTGCCGACCATCACCCCGTCCATCGGCTTCGAGGGCGCCAACCCGGTGCAGCCGCTCGGTGACTTCATGGCCTCGCTGACCAAGGTGCGCGGCCTGCCCGACCTGCGCGTGCTGCCCGCGCACGGGCCGGTGGGGATGTCCTCCCACGAGCGGGTCGACCAGCTGCTCGGCCACCACGAGCACCGGCTCGAGCAGTGCCTGGCGGCCTTCAGCGGTGACCGCGGGCTGACGGCGCACGACGTCGCGAAGACCCTGCCGTGGACCCGTCACGAGCGGGCGTTCGAGACACTTGACCTGTTCAACTCGGCCCTGGCCACGATGGAGACCCGCGCACACCTGCTGCTGCTCGTGGCGCGGGGACGGCTGCGCTCAACCGAGGGGGACGGTCACGACGTGTATCGCCTCTCCGGCCCCGCCGCCTCCTAGGGAACGCGCGAGAGGGAACGCTCACGGCGCTCACGACGCCCCGGCCGGGTGTGCGGCTCAGAGCAGCTGCGAGACGGTGTGGATCAGCAGGCCGACGAGGCCGCCGACGACGGTGCCGTTGATCCGGATGAACTGCAGGTCGCGCCCGACGTGCAGCTCGATGCGGTCCGCGGCGTCCCGGCCGTCCCACCGCTCGATGGTGTGGCTGATGACCGTGGTCAGCTCGGAGCCGTAGCGGGAGACCAGGACCGCTGCGGCGTCGGCTCCCCACGCATCCAGGCGAGGACGCAGTATGTCGTCACTCACCATCCGGTGCCCGAGGTCCTGCAGTTCCTGCGCGAGCCGGGTGCGCAGCACCCCCTGCGGGTCGCCGAGCTGTTCGAGCAGCACGACCTTCACCGCGTCCCAGACCGCGAGCAGGCTCGGGGCGACCTGCGGGTGGTCCAGCAGTCGCTCCTTGAGCTGCTCGGTGGTGGCGATCGTGTCGGGGTCGTGCTGCATGTCGCGGGACAGGTCCGCCAGGTAGGAGTCGAGCGCCAGCCGCACCCGGTGCTCCTTGTCCCGGTCCACCTCGCGGGCCCAGGCGACGAGCTCGGTGTAGATCCGGCCGACCACCACGTCGTCGAGCCAGGTCGGCGACCACGACGGGGCCCGGGCGGCGATGATGCGACGGACGTCCTCGGGATGCACCGCCAGCCAGGTGTGCAGCTCGCGGAAGGCGATGTCCATCAACCCGTGGTGCGCCTTGTCCTGCACGACCTGCTCGAGCAGGTGGCCCGCCAGCGGGCTCAGCGGCTCCTTGCGCACCCGCGGCAGCAGGGTCTGCTCGATGAACTCCTGCAGGTCCGGGCCGCCGACGCGCTCCAGGGCCTGTGCGGCCAGGGGCGAGGCCTCCTGGATCACCCGCTCCGCGTTCACCGGATCACTCAGCCACTCCCCCAGCCGGCGGGTCACCTGCGCGTCCAGATAGCGCTCCCGGATGGTCTGCTCCGTCAGGAAGTTGCCAGCGACGAACTCCTCCAGGCTGCGGGCCAACATGTCCTTGCGTCGCGGGATGATCGCCGTGTGTGGGACCGGCAGGCCGAGCGGGTGGCGGAACAGTGCGGTCACGGCGAACCAGTCTGCGACGGCACCGACCATCGCGGCCTCGGACGCGGCGTTGACGTAGCCCCAGAAGCCCCCGTGGCCGTGGGTCAGGACGAAGACGATGGCCGCCAGCACCAGCAGGCCGGTGGCCAACCACCGCATGCGGCGCAGGTTGGCCCGGCGCGCAAGGTCGCCCTCGCTCAGGTTCGGCATCCGCGGTCCGGCACCGACCGTCGGGGTCGCAGTAGTCATCAGCGTCCTTCCGCAGCGGGGCGCACGCCCCGCCCAGTGTCGGGGATCAGGGTACGTCGCACCTCCTCAGGGCCACCGGATGTCATCCTCCCGACGGATTCGGACCGACCGGCCCCCGCCGTAGGCTCGCTGGCGTCAGGAGGCTCACCGGCGCGCACCGACGACGTCGCCCCAGGTCTCGTGACACACGCGAGGGAGACGCATGGGTTTTTTCGACAGGATCAAGAAGGTCTTCGACACCGGCGGCATCAAGGTGGACCTGGAGGCGCCGAAACACTTCGACTGGAACGACCCGACCATCCCGGTCCGGGTCACCCTGACCGGTCACGAGTCCGAGGCGCGCACGGTCCAGCAGTTGTCCTTCACGCTCAAGGACGTGGGTGACAACGAGGGGATGCCGGGGATGCGCGACAGGGACGAGCCGCACCGGCCGGACGGGCGCCGCTTCTCCTCCAGGTTTGAGCACCCGCTCGGCCTGCACCTGGCGGCCGGCGAGATCCGCGCGGTCGACGTGGCGGTGCCCCTGCCCGGCGGTGGCCCGGGTCTGTCCGACCGTATGTCGTTCGGCCCGGACGGTGTCAGCCTGCACTTCGGCGACCAGTGGTATGCGCTGAGCGTGAGCGCGCCGGTGGAGGGCGCGAAGATGGCCCGGTCGGACACGGCCAAGCTGCAGGCGCCCGGTCGCCTGGGCGATCGCGGCGTGAGGTTGGGCTGACATGGAGACCGTCATGCACACGGCCGATCTGCGGGGGCCCGACCCCCGGCACCGCCAGCGGCGGCAGGTGCACGCCCACCGTCCGCGCGAGGTGCGGACGGACACGACGCAGCGGGAGTCGGTCACCCCGTGGCGGGGGTCAGGCCACACCCCGGTCGGCGTCGTCATCCGCGCTCGGGTCGCCCTCAGCAGCAGCCTCAGCGAGATCCACGAACCGGCACAGCGCGTTGACGAGCCGCAGCTGTTCGGGGGTGCTGACTGGTGACTCCAGCAGGGCCGGGCTGCCGACCACGACGGCGAGCGCCTTGGCGCGGGAGACGGCCACGTTGACCCGGTGGCTGTCGAGCAGGAACCCCACCCCGCGCGGGGCGTCCTGCCCACTCGAACTAGCCATCGAGAAGATCACGACGGGCGCCTGGCGCCCCTGGAACTTGTCGACCGTGCCGACCTGGAGGCCCTCCGGGAGATGCTCCTGCAGCAGCCTGACCTGCGCGTTGTAGGGCGAGACCACGAGGATGTCGGCCAACCCGATCGACGCGGTGGTGCCCTTGTCGTCGGTCCAGGTCCCCCGCAGCAGGTCTGCGACCAGCCCGACGACCGCCTCGGCCTCTTCCATGGACTCCGAGACGTTGCCCTCGTGCTCTACCGGCACCCACCTCAGCCCCGACCCGGTCAGCTCGCCGGGCGCCGCCACCTCCTGCCGCTCCCGCCCGGGCGCGGACTCCAGCCGGGAGGCGTAGGACAGGTCTGAGACGAAGCGGGTGATCGCCGGGTGCATCCGGTAGGTGAGATCGAGGAACACCCCACGGTCGGCCGCGATGGTCTCGGCACCGTTGATGAGGTGCTCCAGGACGGACCGCTCGGCGCCGTAGGGATGGCTGCCCTGCACCACCTGGGGCAGCTGCTGGGGGTCGCCGAGCAGGACGATGCCCCGAGTGGCGGCCTGGGCCACGGCCAGCGCGTTGGCCAGCGCGAACTGGCCCGCCTCGTCAACGACCAGCACGTCCACCGCGTCGGCCATGCCGGCACGGGCCCACAGCCAGGCGGTGCCGGCTACCAGGGTGGCCCCCTCCGCGACGGCCCGCTCGATCCCCTCGTTGTCGGCCAGGACCCGGACCGGGCCGCTCTGGTCAGCTCGCGCGACGCCCTTGCGGACCGCGGGGCGTCCGACACCCTCGACCAGCTGGGTGAGGACCGAATGGCTGTTGGCGGTGATCCCCACCCGCAGACCCGCGTCGAGCAGGTCCCGGATGAGCTGGGTGCCGGAGTAGCTCTTGCCCGACCCGGGCGGCCCCTGCACCGCGAGCACCTGCCTGTCCAGGCCGGCACCGACCCGCCGGACGACCTCGCCCGGGCTCTCCCCGGCGCGCGGCTCCATGCCGGAGGGCACCCGCCCCTCGAGCAGCGCCAGCCCCATGGTGTCCCGCCCGGCGAGGGTGTCGTCCGCCAGCCGCTGCAGCGACTCCTGCAGCACGGCGATAGGCATGACGTCCCTGCCGACCAGCCCGGTGGGTGTGACCGAGCCGGAGCTCTTGACCCGCTTGATGACCACGTAGCCGGCCTCGGCGTCCAGCTCAGTGATGGTGCCCACCCGGGTGTGCTCGCGGGCATCGTCCACCGTGTTCGCGAGGCTCAGGGACGTCTCCTGGGGCGGGAACTCGTAGCGCCACAGCAGGGACTTCGCGATGCTGCCGACCTCGACGGGATCACCGAGTCCGCCCAGCGTCGCTCCGCGGTCCTCGGCGAGGTCCTCGCCGCTCATCTCCGCCGTGCGGTAGTAGTCCCACCACACCTGCTTCTGCTCGCGCCGGTGGAAGCCGATGCAGCCGGCCAGCAGCTCCTGCCCGGCGTCGACCAGCCGCTCGGCCAGGGCCGTCTCGACCTGCATCGCCTCGGAGTCGGTGGCCTCCTCCCGCGCACCCTCCCCCGGGCGGCCGAGCGTGCGCCCGAGCACGTGCTCCGCCTCGGCGCGCCGCGCCTCCAGCCACTCGTGCAACGCGTGGGTTGAGCGCACGTCCTCACGGTTGTAGGCCGCCAGCCGGTCCAGGATCGACTGGTCGTCGCGGCCCTGAGCCAGCCACCGTTCATACTCGATCACCGAGGTCAGCGCGTCGGCGACCTCATCGCCCTCCCCGGTCCGGGCGTGCTCCCAGTAGAAGGCCTCGAGCTTCTTGATGGAGTAGCTCGGCTTGCTGATCTGCAGGCTCTGCCGCACCACGGCATACAGGTCGACGAACCGCTCGCCGCGCAGCAGCATGTCCAGCTCGGTCTCGGCGGTGGCGTGCTGCTGGGCCATCCGCTTCAGCGCCGTCTGCTCGTAGGCCGCGTAGTGGTAGATGTGCATCCCCGGGAACTGCTGCCAGCGCTCGTCGAGCCAGGTCAGCAGGTCGCGCGTCAGCTGCTTCTCCTCGGCGCGGTCGTGCGCCCACCAGGTCAGGAACTCCTCGTCGCGGGTCCAGATGCCCGCGAGATACTCCCGCCCGGCCCCGTCCTCGGCGAACGGGTCCCCCTCGAAGTCGAGGTAGACATCGCCCGGGTCCGGCGCGGGCAGCAGCTCCAGCCCCTCACCCGGGCGTGCCGGCAGCAGCTCGTATGACGCAACGCCGGTCTCCCGCTCGCTCACCTGGAGCCGGGCCTGGCTCCGGGCGCGGTCGCGGGTCCGGCTGGTCAGCGCGCCGGCCAGGTCGGCGTCGGTCGCCGAGGCCAGTTGCGCCACCGTCGTGATCCCGGCCGCCTCGAGCTGCTCGCGCTGGTCGCTGCGCAGCCCGGCGACCTGCACCAGGTCGTCGCGCTCGACCCACTCCTGCTCACAGACCGACAGCCAGCGGCAGCGGGCGCAGTGCGACACCTTCGCCGAACGGGTCGGGGTGCCCGCCGCGACGAAGTCCTCGAGCCGCTCCCGGGTCCGGCGCGCGTAGGACTCGACGTCCACGAGCCGCCAGGGGTGCTCGGCGCCGTCACCGGTGACGACCACCAGCTGCTGCGGTGCCACGCCCTGGATCCGCTCGAGGTGCTGCGCGTAGGAGGCCATCTGCAGCAGGGCCGCGGTCTGCAGGTGGCGGGCCAGCTTGGTGTCGGCCACGTCGTAGGACCAGCTCCCCAGCCGGCTCGGTCGCTCCACCCTCAGCAGGAAGTCGGCGTAGCCCACCCACTTCTCGTCCGCGAAGGCGGCCTGGTAGATCACCTGCGCCCCGGCATACATCGCCTCGACCGTGGCCGCCTCGCGCTCGGCGACGGACCCGCGGCCCGGGACGTGCACGACCTGCCTCCCCTGCTCCTGCAGCGCGGCCAGGTAGGACCGCTCGTGCGCCAGCCCCTTGTCGAAGACGAGCTGCACCTGCTCATCGAAGCCGGCCTCCGGCCGCTCGCGCCGTCCCCGGGCCGCCTCGAGATCCAGCGTCGTGGCATGGGCGCACGCCAGGTGCGTCGTGAGGTCCGTGGCGCTGAGCCGCGGCGTGCCGTCGATCAGGTGCATGTCCTCACCATGACATCCGGCGGTGACATGACCGCGCGGGGCACGCCCGACCGGGGTGGACGTAGGTGTTGTAGGAGCTCTCGGGAAGCGGCCGCCGTCACCCGGTGCCGACCAGCACCCCGGCCGCCAGTGCCGGTGCGAGGTAGAGGAGCGGGAAGGGGATGTGGCTGTAGGTGCCGGCGCGCACGATCGTGATGACGGCACCGGCGAAGTAGACCACCAGGCCTGCGGCTGCGGCGACACCGACCGCCGGGACGGCCAGGCCCACGAGGAGTCCGGCGGCGCCGAGCGCCTTGGCGGTCCCCAGCCAGGGCCACCAGCTCTCCGGGACCCCGTAGTCCCTGAGGTTGTCGACCACGTAGGCCTTGTGGGTGAACAGGCTGAAGGCCGAGAAACCGACCCAGGCCGCGGCGATGATCACAACGACGGTTGCGGTGGTGCTCATCGTGGAAATCCTCTCGATCAGGCGTCTCGAGTCTCGGACGAGACGCTGCGTCAGCGGCACGGCACGTGCCGTTCCATCCACGGTAAGCCCGGATGCCCCGCAAATGCAACGGCACGTGCCGTGCCGATATAGTCCGTGGGCATGACCGATCGCTCACCCACTCCGCCCGACCGCACCGGGGTCATCAGAGCGGCGACCCTGGACCTGGCGCTCGAGGTCGGCTTCAACCGCCTGAGCATCGAGGCAGTGGCCGCCCGCGCCGGAGTCGGGAAGCACACGATCTATCGCAGATGGCCATCCAAGGGTGCGCTGTTCATGGATGCGGTGCTCTCGGCGAATCCCCCAGCGCTCGAGTATCCCGACACCGGTGACATCGAGGCCGACCTGCGCACCCAGGTGCACGCGGCGATCGACCTCGTGGGTAAGCCGCCCTTCGGGCCGCTGTATCGGGCTCTGCTGGGCGAGGCGCAGCATGACCCCGACATCGCGGCGGCGGTCAACGAGCGCTTCATCGGTCCCCAGACGCAGCGGACCATCGCCCGCCTCGAGGCTGCCCGCGACCAGGGGCAGATCGCCGAGGACTACGACCTGAGTCTGGCCATGGACATGTGGTCCGGGCCCCTCTACTACCGGTTCCTGGTCACGCAGGAGCCGGTCACCCACGAGCACGCCGACCGGGTGCTCGCGGCCCTCCTGGCGGGGATGCGGCCCCGGGACCAGCGCTAGCCCATGGTGACGATCGAGCGGCCCTGGATCGCTCCCGCGTCGAGCAGGTCGTATGCCGCGGGAGCCTCCTCCAGCGGAAACCGCCGGGTCACCGCGCGGCGCACGTCGAAGGCCCCTTCGGCGGCGAGCCGGACCACCTCGGGCAGGTCCTGGCGGGTGCGCGCGCCGTAGGACCCGGTGACGGTCAGGCCGCGGCGCACGACCTGGGTGATGGGCAGGTCGGCGGTCGCGGCCCCGGCGGCGATGCCGACCAGGACGAGCTGTCCGCCCTCCCGGAGCAGCGAGAGGCCGAGCTCCACGGTCTCGGGGCGTCCGAGCACCTCGAGCGCGACCTCCACGCCCGCCCCGCCGGTGGCCTCCAGCACCGCCTCCCTCGCGTCGGTGGAGCGCGAGTTGACGGTGACGGTGGCACCGAGCGCCCGCGCGGCCTCGAGCTTGGCGTCGTCGACGTCGACGGCGATCAGCGGGTCGGCGCCCAGGTGCCTGGCGAACTGCAGGACGCTTGACCCCACCCCGCCCACGGCCACCACCGCGACAGACCGGCCCGACAGGTCGGCCCCCGCCCGGGACACCGCACCGTAGGCGGTGAACGCGGCGCAGCCGAGCACCGCCGACTCCTCCAGCGGCAACCCCTCGGGCAGGCGGGTGAGACCGGTGACCGGCACCACGGCATACTCCGCGAACCCTCCCATGGAGTACATCGACAGCCGGGACCCGTCCGCCCGGGCCAGCCGGGAGGTGCCGTCGAACAGGTTGCCGCGCAGGCGGTTCTGCTCGAAGAACGGCTCGCACATGTCGTCCCGTCCGGCCGCACACTGGCGGCAGGTGCCGCACGGCATTATGAACGCGCCGACGACCCGGTCCCCCACCGCGAGGCCCGTCACCCCGTCCCCGAGCGTCTCGACGTGACCGGAGATCTCGTGCCCGAGCACGCCCGGAGCGGGGAAGGCGACCTCGCCCTTGATCACGTGCAGGTCGGTGTGGCAGACACCGGTCGCGGCGACCCGCACCAGCGCCTCACCGGCGAGCGGGCGGGGAACGGGCACCTCCTCCACCGTCATCGGTGTGCCGGGACCGTTCCAGACCACTGCTCTCATGACAGTCATCGTGGCACGGGGGTCTGGCCCCGTGACGGGCGGCTCGTTCCCCACCGGAGGGCGTCAGCGGGCGTGCTGCGGGGGCGGGATGTCAGTGCGCGGGCGTGCTGCGAGGGCGGGCGTCCCGGGTCGAGCCGCGCCAGACCACGATCGCGCCGGCCCCCAGTGCGAGAGGTCCGGCGATCGTGAAGACCCGCCAGATGATCAGACCCGCGATGGCCGGCTCGGTGACCGCGGCGCCGGCCGACTCGACCAGCGCCGCGACGATCGCCGCGTCCAGCAGCCCGATCCCCTGCATCGGAAACAGGGTCAGCGGGTAGGCGAAGAAGAAGGCGGCCGCGATGACCAGCAGCGACGCCTCCGCGGCACCGACCCCCACGAACCGCAGGGCCAGGGTGAGCAGCAGCAGGTCGGCGGTCATCATCGCCAGGGTGGCCAGCAGCGCCCGGGGGAACCGTCGGGGGAAGCCGTCGGCGATGTTCTGCTGGAAGGTGGCGAAGGTCGTTGCCCAGGCCTCGGGGTCGGTGTCCTTGCGCAGCCTCCGCACCACTCCCGCGACCCGGTGTCCCAACTGCGCCGCCTGTGTCTCCCCGCGGACCACCAGGAGCACGCCGCCGAGGATGCCAGCTGCGACGAGCAGGCTCACGATGTCGAGGGCACGCAACCCCAGCGGCACCCCGAGGAAGGGCAGCAGGAGGAATCCGACCAGCGGCGCGCCGAAGCGCATGATGAACATCGTCAGCGCGTTCATCGTCGTGGCGGCCAGCGCCCGGGAGACGTCGAACCCCCACGACCGGAACATCGTCACGCGCAGCACCATGTCGCTGGGCGGTGGGGCGAACGAGGACGCCGTGGCCGCCGACAGGTCGTTGATCGTCGCCCGGTAGAAGCCGGCCCCGGGGATGTAGATCGCCAGCGGGGCCGCGTTGAGCACCTGCCGGAGGAGGAGCACGCCGACGAGGACGGGGACGTGCCACCACTCGAGGTGCCCCATGGCCTCCCACACCTCGTCCAGGTCGACCCTGCGGTAGGCCCGGACGAGGGCCACGACGACCGCGACGGCGACGCCCAGCAGCAGCAGGCGGGTCACCCAGGCCGCCCGGTTGCGCCGCAGGGGCACCCCGTCGTCGGCGGACGGCTCGGTCATCGACGCGTCGGCCCGGCCCTCAGGACTTCGCCACGACGTGCTCGCGGAGCGCGGGGATGACTACCTCGCCATACTGCCGCAGCGTCTCCTCCTTGAGGTCGTGCATCACGTAGGCCGCGAACTGGTCGACCCCCAGGTCCTTCAGCGCGGTGAGCTTGTCGATGTGGTCCTGCGCCGTGCCCAGCACGCAGAACCGGTCGACGATCTCGTCCGGCACGAAGTCGACGTGGTCGTTGTCCGTCCGGCCGTGGGTGTTGTAGTCGTAGGCGGTGCGCCCGGCGATGTAGTCCGTGAGGCTCGGCGGGACCGCCCCCGAGGTGCCGTAGCGGTCCACGATGTCGGCGATGTGGTTGCCGACCATGCCGCCGAACCACCGGCTCTGCTCCCGCTGGTGCGCCACGTCCTCGCCGACATAGGCCGGCGCGGAGACGCAGATCTTCACCGACATCGGGTCACGGCCGGCGTTGTCCGCCGCGTCCCGCACCGCCTGGATCATCCACCGGGCGATGTCGACGTCGGCCAGCTGGAGGATGTAGCCGTCGGCGACCTGCCCGGTCAGCTCCAGCGCCTTGGGGCCGTAGGCCGCGACCCACACCTCCAGGGCGGACCCGGTGGACCATGGGAACTGCAGGGTCGCGCCCTGATACTCCACCGGCCGGGAGTTGGCCAGCTCCCGGATCACCTCCACGCTCTCCCGCAGCGTCCTCAGCGTCGCCGGCGCCCCGTTGGTCACCCGCACCGCCGAGTCGCCGCGGCCGATCCCGCAGACGGTGCGGTTGCCATACATCTCGTTGAGCGTGGCGAACACGCTCGCGGTGACGGTCCAGTCCCGGGTGGAGGGGTTGGTGACGAACGGACCGACGACCACCTTGCGGGTGGCCGCCAGGATCGCGGACTGGATGACGTAGGGCTCCTGCCACAGCAGGTGGCTGTCGAAGGTCCAGACGTGGCTGAACCCGTGGTGCTCGGCCAGCTGCGCGAGCTGCACCACCCGGCTGGAGGGCGGGTTGGTCTGGAAGACGGCTCCGAAGTCCATGGGCTCCCCTCCTCAGACCAGGTACTGGCTGAGTCCGCGCTTGAGGTAGCGCCCGTGCCCGGTCGACCCGTGGAACTCGCCCCGGTCCACGAGCACGCGACCGCGGGAGAGCACCGTGTCGACGTGGCCGTCGATCTCGAAGCCCTCCCAGGCCGAGTAGTCCATGTTCATGTGGTGAGTCTTGCCCAGCCCGATCGAGGTGTGCCCCTGCGGGTCGTAGACCACGATGTCGGCGTCCGCGCCGGGGGCGATGACCCCCTTGGTGCCGTAGAGGCCGAACATCCGGGCCGGCGTGGTGGAGGTCAGCTCGACCCAGCGCTCCAGGGTGATCTCGCCGGTGACCACGCCCTGGTACAT
Source organism: Ornithinimicrobium sp. F0845 (assembly GCF_023015765.1). Taxonomy (GTDB): domain Bacteria; phylum Actinomycetota; class Actinomycetes; order Actinomycetales; family Dermatophilaceae; genus Ornithinicoccus. The sequence goes on along the minus strand of NZ_JALKAL010000006.1, from coordinate 120,883 downwards.
CAGGTCCAGCCGGTGCTCGACCGAGCCGATGCCGTTGGGGATGGCCCGGAAGTCGCCCTTGCCCAACTCCTTCTGGTCCTTCATGCAGAACGGGCAGTGGTCGGTGGACACCATCTGCAGGTCGTTGGTGCGCAGCCCCTGCCACATGGCGTCCTGGTGCCGCTCCTCCCGCGAGCGCAGCGGCGTCGAGCAGACCCACTTGGCACCCTCGAAGCCGGGCGCGCCGAGCTGCTCCTCCAGGGAGAGGTAGAGGTACTGCGGGCAGGTCTCACCGAAGACGTTGCGCCCCCGGTCGCGAGCGGCAGCGAGCTGGGCGACCGCCTGCTTGGCGCTCACGTGCACGACATACAGCGGTGCGTTGGTGACGTCGGCGAGCATGATCGCGCGGTGCGTGGCCTCCGCCTCCATCTGCCAGGCGCGCGCGACCCCATGGAAGTAGGGGTCGGTCTTGCCCTGGTTGTAGAGCTGCTCGGCGAGCACGTCGATGGCCGGGCCGTTCTCGGCGTGCATCATCGTCAGCAACCCCAGGTCGGCGGCCTTCTGCATCGCCTTGAGCACCTGGGCGTCGTCGCTGTAGAACACGCCGGGGTAGGCCATGAACAGCTTGTAGCTGCTGATCCCCTCGTCGAGCAGGGTCTCCATCGCCTTGAGGGAGAACTCGTCGACGCCGCCGATGATCTGGTGGAAGCCGTAGTCGATGGCGCAGTTGCCGCCGGCCTTGTCGTGCCAGGCGGCGAGGCCGTCCTCGACCCGCTCGCCGTAGCGCTGGATCGCGAAGTCGATGATCGTCGTCGTCCCGCCCCACGCTGCGGCCCGGGTGCCGGTCTCGAAGGTGTCGGAGGCCTCGGTGCCGCCGAACGGCATCTGCATGTGGGTGTGTGCGTCGATCCCACCCGGTATGACGTACTTGCCGGTGGCGTCGATCACCGCACCTGCGCTGCTGGCCAGGTCGTGACCGAGCAGGGTTGACCCCGGTGCCAGCACGGCCACGACCTTCTCGCCGTCGATCAGGACGTCGGCCTCGGTGCGACCGGTGGACGAGACGACGGTGCCGCCGGTGATGAGGGTGGTGCTCATGCTCAGCTCCTCTGTGGTCGGTGTGTCACGGTTGCGCGATGCGGGTGTAGGAGTCCGGGCGGCGGTCCCGGTAGAACTGCCAGTCGTCACGCATCTGCTGGACCATGTCCAGGTCCAGGTCGCGGATCAGCACCTCCTCGGACTCGGCCGAGCCCCGCTCCCCGACGAAGTTGCCGCGCGGGTCGATGACCTGGCTGGTGCCGTAGAAGTTGACCGCCTCCTCGCCATACTCGTTGTCCTCCAGTCCGACGCGGTTGGGCTGCAGCACGAAGTAGCCGTTGGCTACCGCCGCGCAGGGTCCCTCGACCTCCCACAGCCGGTTGCTCAGCCCCGGCTTGGTCGCGTTGGGGTTGAACACCAGGTGCGCGCCGTTCAGGCCCAGCTCGCGCCAGCCCTCCGGGAAGTGCCGGTCGTAGCAGATGTAGGTCCCGACCTTGCCGACGGCGGTCTCAAAGACGGGGTAGCCGAGGTTGCCGGGGCGGAAGTAGAACTTCTCCCAGAACTTGTCCAGGTGCGGGAGGTGGTGCTTGCGGTACTTGCCGAGCACCGTGCCGTCGGCGTCCACCACCACGGCGGTGTTGTAGTAGACGCCGGTCTGCTCCTCCTCGTAGATCGGCAGGATGGAGACCAGCCCGAGCTCCTTGGCCAGGTCGGCGAACCGCTGCACGATCGGCCCGTCCGCCGGCTCGGCGAAGCCGTAGTACTTCTTGTCCTGGGTGATCCCGAAGTAGGGACCGTAGAACAGCTCCTGGAAGCAGATCACCTGCGCTCCCTGCGCCGCCGCGTCCCGGGCGAACTGCTCGTGCTTGTCCAGCATCGAGTCCTTGTCGCCGGTCCACGTCGTCTGGGTGATTGCTGCCCTGATGATCGTCATGTCGCTCCCATCTGCACCGACGGATCCGCCGGGGTCCCCTGTGTCCTGGCCCAGGTCGCGCCCGAGGCGAACTCCGCCCCGGACTTGACCGGGGGCCCCACGCTAGCGGCTCGGCGCCCCGCGCGTAAGGGGTTGCGCTACTTCGCCAGACACCCCACCACCCGACCGAGCGCACCTGGTCGCGCTCCCAGGGGCGACCGATCGGCATGGGGGCGTCCGTCCTCCCGCCGCATGGCGGGTTCCGGAGGCGCCCCGCCGCTTGGCGGGGGGTTCCGGAGGCGTGGTGTGTGGAGAAAGTTCCCGTGTGTGGCTTTTGATCCCGCTGGGGGACCAAAAGCCACACGCGGGAACAAAGTCCACACATCGGCGTGGGGCAATCGGCAGGCTGAGCGCTCAGTCGCCGAAATCTCCGCGCGGGGGCGCTCGGTCGACCCTGAGACAGCAACACCCTGCGCCCGGTCGGCTAGCGGATGCGCACCGCCGGCCCGTCCAGAAGCACTTCGTCACCGTCCAGGTCGACCACGGCGCGCAGGTCGTAGGTGCCGCGCCGGACCCCGAACAGCAACCCGACGTAGTGCCCGCGACCGGCCGGCAGGGTGCCGACGGTCCTGATCGCCTCGCCGTCCTGCAGCAGCTGCAGGTCGACGTCGTCGGCCACGACCGGTCGACCCTCGGAGTCGGTCAGCTGCACGTGCACGATCGTCACCGGGCCCAGACCGAGGACGTTCCAGGCGGCGCGGACGTCGTGGTGGACGACCTGCCGTGACTCGGAGACCTGGTTGCCCAGGGCGTCGGTCGCCACGACGGTCACGCTCTGCGAGCCCTCGGCAAGCGGCACGACGACCTCGAAGGTGCCATCACCACCGACCGCGACCTGCTCGCCCTGCACGGTCAGGGTGACGGGCTCGGCATACTCGTCGCTGACGGTGCCACTCACCGTGACCTCCGGCTCGGTCACCACGGCGCCGTCCTCCGGCGTCCACTCCAGGACCGGTGCGGTCGAGTCGAGCACGATGGTCAGCGGCTCGCTCACACTCGTGCCGGTCTCGTTGCCGGCCGAGGCGACGAGCGTGTTCTCGCCCTCGGCCAGGTCGACGCTGGCGGTGTAGCTGCCGTCCTGCGCCGGGACGACCGTGGCCAGCACCTCCTCGCCGCGCAGCACCTGCACCTCGTCGGCGTCCCACGCCACGCCGGAGACCTCGACCGGGCTCGCGCCCACCAGCGTCTCGTCGGTGGTCAGCGTCGGCACCGGCGGCGGCGCGAGCAGCAGCCACTCCAGCGAGCCGAGCACGACCTGCTCGGTGCCCTCGGTCCAGCCGCGGTCCGGCCCCATGTAGTCCGAGACCGCCGCGAAGCTCAGCAGCAGGTGACCGCTGAGGTCGGTGCGCTGCTCGAACGCCACGGCGGTGCCAGTGGACGCGCCACCGACCGTGAGGGTCGCCAGGGCGTCTCCGGAGTATGCCGACAGCCAGCTGTAGTAGCTGTCGTCCGCCAGGATCTGGCTCGGGTCCGCGACGTCGGCGAAGATCGGGTGGTCCGCGACGTCGGTCAGGCCGACCGCGCCGTCACCATAACCCTGGCCACCGACGGTCACCCCGTCGCCGTGCTCCTCGAGCAGCCGGATGCCGCCCTCGGTGACGCCGTAGGTGCCGGTGAACACCAGGTCCACCTGCGCGCCGTCGGCCGCCTGCACGAGGGCGTCGAACTCGGACCCCGTCGGCTGCCCGCCGTTGACCACGACCGCGTCGTAGTCGTCGATCGACCCGGCGACCTCGGACCACGCGGTCTCCTCGGAGGCCACGCCCTCGGTCACGAGGAACTCGGTGAGGTCACCGTCGACGTCGCCGAGAACCCCGACCCGGATCGGCGAGACCTCCACGGTGATCGCCGCCGGCTCCTCGCCCACGGTGATCTCGGCGGTCGCGACGACGTGGTTGGGCCCCTCGACGGTGACCGTGTAGTCACCGACCAGCACCGGCTCGACCACGGTCACGCCGTCGCCGCCGGTCTCGGCGGAGCCGTCGGTCGGGCCGTCCACGTGCACCTGTGCGCCGGCGACCGGCTGACGGGTGACGTCGTCGACGACCGTGACGGTCAGGCTCGACTCGGCCAGCGGCGTCAGCTCGATGTCGTGCAGCAGGCTCTCCTCCGGCGCGACGGTCACCGTCCCGCTGTAGGGCTCGAAGCCGGCGGCGGAGACCTCCAGGGTGACCTCGCCGGAGGCGACGCCGACCTCGTAGGCGCCGTCCGCGCCTGTGACGTCGCGGGTGGCGGTGCCGGCCACGGTGACCTCGGCGCCCTCGACCGGCGCACCGTTGCCGGTGACCGTGCCGTGCACGTCGCTCTGCCGGGCCACCAGCGCCCAGGCGACACCGTTGAGGGTGACCCGCTCGGCGTCGAAGGTCCAGGCGTTGACCGGCGAGGCGTAGGAGCTGGCGCCGAGGCTGCCCAGCAGCAGGTGGACCGAGCCGGGTGAGGCGAACCGGTAGCCCACGCCCTGGTCGAACAGTGTGCCCGTGCCCGGGTGCACCGTGTCGGCCAGGATCGTCCCGGTGTAGCCCGCGAAGGACTGGAACTGCTGGTTGGTCCCGGGGTCGCTGAGGATCGTCACCGTCTCGCCGACGTCGTAGCCGTCGAAGACCGGGTGGTCGACGTTGACCAGCAGACCCGTCGAGTCGGGCTCGAAGTCGTTGTCGACCGAGACCGGGTCGCCGGTGTAGTCCGAGAGGGTGCGGATCGAGCCCGAGCCGTACTGCGAGGGCAGCACCACCGGCACGTCGTGCGCCGCCGCCTGGGCCAGGAAGCCCTCGAACTCCTCCTCGGTCGGCTCGATGCTCGAGCCGTTGAGGAAGACCAGGTCGTAGGTCCCCGTGGTGACGTCCACCAGCGACAGGTCCCGGTAGGAGAACCGCTCGATGGTGTAGCCGTTGGCCTCCAGGAACTCACCCATCGACCCGTTGGAGATGTCGCCGACCAGGGCCACGTGCGCGGCCGCGCCCAGCCGGGCGTCGGCCGTCGCCGGGGCGCCGTCGGCCACCGTGACGTCCACGAAGTCGGTCACCAGGCCCTCGGCGCTGGCCACGACGACCCAGTCGCCGGAGGGGAGGTGCGCGAAGGTGAACGTCCCGTCGGCACCGGTCGTGACGGCATACTCCGTGCCCTCCACGACCACGCTCGCACCGGCCACGGGCGCGCCCTCGGGAGAGAGCACGGTGCCGCTGATCGCGGCCCCCGCGGACTGCGGGAGGGTGATCTGGGAGGTGACCGACTCGCCCTCCGCGACGGTCACCGTGGTGCTGGCGTCGTCGTAGCCGAAGGTGGACGCGGTGAGCGTCCAGGTGCCCGGCTCGAGGGGTATGACGTAGCTCCCGTCTCCCTCGCGCGCCGGGTAGGTGCGACCCGTCTCCTCGACGGTCACCGTGGCCTCGACGGGCTCGCCGGCCGCGGTGACCACCGTGCCCCGGGTGTCCGAGCCGAGGCCGTCGGCGGTCAGCGACCACTGCAGGGCGTTGGTCAGCGAGCGGGAGGTCTGCGGGGAGAAGTAGAACTCGGGCAGGTCCCGGGTCCCGACCGCGCCGTAGGAGGAGGCCCCGTTGGTCGCGAGCAGCACGTCGACCGACCCGACCGTCCGGCCGTCGTAGGCGATCGCGTCGCCGGCGGGTCCCGCCTCGCTGGCGACCGTGGCGACCGTGGTGCCGGAGTAGCCGGTGAAGGCGCCGTACATCCGGTTGTGGTCGGTCGTGGCGAAGGTGTCCGGCAGCCCCTGGGTCAGCGGGTGGTCGGCGGTGACCGTGGTGGTCACTGTGCCGTCCAGGGTGCCGTCCTCCCAGCTCTGCGGGTCGCCGTAGAGCTCGACCATGTCCTCGATCACGCCGCGGTTGTAGTTGCCCGTCCACACGACCGGCAGGTCGTTGCGGTTGGCGTGGTCGAGGAAGGTCGGCAGGCCGTCCTGGGCCGAGCTCGGGTCGTTGACCAGGACCATGTCCACCTCGGCCAGCGCCGCGCCGTCGGTCCAGTCGACGTCGACCGGGTCGTAGCCCCAGTCGGTCAGGAAGGCCTTGAGCCGGCCCTCGTGCACGCCGGAGGTCGAGTCGGCGACGACGCCGACCGTCGCCGACTCCAGGACCTCGACGGGCTCGGTGTGGTCGCCGGACGGCATGGTGAAGGCGTGCAGGGTGCGGATGTAGCCGTCGGCCTCGATCTCCAGCTCCTGCTCACCCGCCTCGATGCGCGGCAGCGTGAAGCTGCCGTCGGCGTCGGTGACGGTCTCGATCGGGGTGCCCACGACCCGCACCACGGCCCCGTCCAGGGGCACGCCGTCGGCGCTCGGCTCCACGCCGAGCCCGGTGCCGGGCAGCGTGGTGCCGGTGACGGTGCCGCTCAGCGTCCCGACGTCGGCGACCTCGAGCACGAAGGTGAGGTCCTGCGGGCCGCCGTCGACGGTGACCTCCTGGGTCTGGGTGAGGTAGCCGTGGCGGCTCACCTCGATGGTGTAGGTCCCGTCCGGCAGGCCCAGCAGGAACTGGCCGTCGTCACCAGTGGTCGCCGTCCACGTCTGTCCCACGACCGCGATGTCGGCCCCGGGGACCGGCACGCCGTCGGGGTCGGTGACCGACCCGCTGACCTGCGCGAGCCCGGGTGATCCGGCGTAGCGGACCGCGTTGAGGAAGAGCTGCTGCCCCTCCGGCGCCCACTCCACGTCGGTCTCGGTGCCGGCGCTGACGAACAGCCCGCTGAGCAGGACGTGCACGCTGTCCGGCGTGCGCACGTCATACGCGATGCCGGGCCCGGCGGCGGTGCCCTCCATGCCGACCGTGGCCAGCGTGATGCCCTGGTAGTCGACGAGGTAGGGCGCGTCGCTGTCGGCGTTGAGGTAGATCACCGGCTCCTCGCCCAGGCCGGCGGTGATCGGGTGGTCCATCACCCCGGTCAGCTCCTTGGGGGCGCTGTTGAAGCCGCCGTGCCGCTCGATGTCCGCGGGGTTGCCGGTGAGGTCGGACAGCTCGTAGACCGCCGAGGTGGAGGTGGCGCTGTTGGCGACCGGGAAGATCACGCTGACGCCCGCCTCGTCGAAGGCCGCGAGGTTGTCCAGCCACTGCTGGTCCGCGATCGACGGCGGGTCGTTGAGGATGACCGCGTCGTAGGAGCCCAGGTCGTCCATCACCTCCCAGCCGAGCGAGGTGGCCGGGATCTGGGCTGCGGTGAGGAAGTCGGTCAGCCGGTTGGAGTAGTCGCCGACGACGGCGACGTTCGGCGCGCTGACCAGGGAGAAGTCCACGTCGGTGACCGTGCCCGCGGTCACCGCCACGTCCGCGACCGTGCCGGCGATGAAGCCGTCGGCCGAGGCCGTCACCGTGTAGGTGCCGATCTCCAGGTCGGCGATCAGGTAGCTGCCGTCGGTGTCGCTGGTGACCGGCTCGCCACCCTCGACGCTGACCTGCGCCCCCGCGATCGGGGCGCCGGTGGCGTCGCTGACGGTGCCACCGATCGAGCCGGCGTCCGAGGCCACCAGGCCCACCGCCAGCGGCGTGGTCCCGCCGACGGTGACGGTCACCTCGTGCTCGCTGTCCGTCATACCGGGCGCGGAGACGAGCAGCGTGTGGGTGCCCTCGGGCAGCAGCAGCTCCCCGGTCCCGCCGGTCAGGTCCTCGCGCTCGAAGGAGCCGGTCACGGAGACCTCGGCGTCCAGCGGCGCGCCGTCGGGGCCGGTCACGGTGAGCGCGACGGTGCCGAACTCGGCGGCGACCGCGTGCTCCACGGCGGCGACGAAGATCGCCTCGGCACCGGCCGTCCAGTTCTCCTCGGGCCCGACGAGCACGCTGGAGCCGTGGCTGGGCAGCAGCACCTGCACGGAGTCGGTGGAGGTCCGCTCGTAGCCGATGCCCGAGCCCAGCTCACCCGAGGTGTCGTCGCCCAGGGTCGCCAGGTTGCCGCCCTCGTAGCCGACGAGCCAGGCGTGCGAGTCGTCGCTGAGGATCTGGTAGCGGGTCTGGTCGATCGGCGCGGTGATCGGGTGGTCGACGGGGTCGGTCAGCCAGACCGGCCCGTTGCGGCCGTAGACGGACTCTAGGTGCCCCTCGCTGCCGCGCAGCTCCAGCACCTCGTCGACGCTGCCGCCGACCGCTCCCCAGCTGTCGAGCGCGATGATGCTGGTGCCGGCCGCGTCCGCGCCGGTGAGGGTGGCCTCGATCGCGTCCACGTTGTCCCGGGCGTAGTCGCCGGAGCGGCCGTTGAGGACGATCGCGTCGTAGCGCTCGGGAGCCAGGGCCGCCTCGGCGAAGCTCAGCTCGTCGACCGACCAGCCCTGGTTGCGCAGGATGGTCGACAGCCGGCTGTTGTAGTCGGCCACGACCGCCAGGTCGAAGCCGCCGAGGACGAGGTCCACGGTGGTCGTCTCGCCCGCGGAGACCGTGACGGTCTGGGTCACGGTGGCGTAGCCGGGCAGCTCGGCGACCAGCTCCCACTCCCCCTCGGCGACGTCACCGAAGGTGAAGCTGCCGTCCGGGCCGGTCGTCGCCGGGTCCAGCGGGACGCCGGTCAGCGTGACCGTGGCGCCCTCGAGGGGCTGTCCGTCCTCGTCGGAGACGGTGCCGGTGACCGCGCCGGCCCCGACCGCGGTCAGGGTCGCGTCGACGGTCAGGTCCTCGGTGGGCCGCAGGGTGATCTCCTGCGTGTGGGTGGACAGCCCGTAGCTGCTGATCCGCAACGTGTAGTCACCGGCGGGAGCACGCAGCTCGTAGGCGCCGGTGGCCGGGTCCGCCGTGGTCTCGTGGTCGGTCCCGACCAGCTCGACGGTGGCCGCGAGGGGCCCCTCCGGCCCGGTCACGACGCCGGTGACCACCCCGGTCGACATGTAGGACGCCACCGTGCCGTCGCGCGAGACGAACAGCGCCGCGTCGTCCGCGACGGCCGTCGAGGAGAGGATCGGGGCCGGCATCTGCTCCTCCCAGAGCGGCTCACCGGTGCCCGCGTCGAGGGCGAAGACGTCCCAGCTCTGCGCGCCGCCGAGCACCACGCCGCTGGTGGTGACGGCGACCGAGGAGGTCACGGCGCTGCCGACGAAGTGGGTCCACTGCCGCTCGCCGGTCGTGGCGTCGTAGGCCGCCACCGAGCCGGCGGTGTGCGAGCCGAGGATCACCAGGTCGTCGTAGAGCACCGGGCTGCTGCCCTGGGTGTCGCCGTGGCCACCGGTCTCCCACAGCGTCGCGCCGGTCGCGAGATCGAGCGCGAGCAGCGAGCCGCTGGTGAAGTCCTCGTTGGTGGTGCCGAGATAGACCTTGCCCGCGTCGACCGCCGGCATGGTGATCGCGATGGTGTCGCTCCGCTCCCACAGGGGGGCGCCGGTCGCGGCGTCGAGCGCGACGACCGTGCCGTCCCCGACGCTGGAGGTCACGGCCACCCCGCCCGCGACCGTCGGGCCGAAGAAGACGCCACCGCCGATCGCGGTGCGCCACACCCGCTCGCCGGTCTCCCCGTCGACGGCGTGCATCGAGCCGGTCTCCCCGGACCCGACGGCCACGTAGACGGTGCCGTCGGCGACGTTCGGCGAGCCGTAGGTGGGGGTGTCCCCCTCGAAGTCGTAGGTCCACCGGACCGAGCCGTCGGCCGCGTTGAGCGCGAGCATGGTGCCGTTGTTGCCGGTGGTGACGTAGACGGTGCCGCCGTCGGCGGAGACGGCCGGCGTGCCCCGCTGGTCGGTGCCGGTCGGGATCGACCAGCGGGTCTGGCCGGTCGCCAGGTCGAGCGCCGTGAGGGTCCCGTTGACCGAGAGCTGGTAGACGCTCTCCCCGTCCGAGGCGGGCGAGCCGAACATCACGCTGCTCACCTTGGTCGTCCACTGCTGCTCCAGGCTCGCGGCGTCCAGACCCGTGGCAGCCAGTCCGTGGCCTGCCGCGTTGCCCTTCAGCTGCGGCCAGGCCTCCGTGCCCGGCAGCGCCAGCGGCTCCAGCTCGACGTCGCGGACGGCCGCGCCGTCGATGGTGATCTCACCGGTCCAGGGGCGGTAGCCGGTGGCCTGCACGCGCAGCTCGTGGGTGCCGTGCGGCAGGGTCAGCGCATAGGCGCCGGCCTCGTCGGAGTATGTCGTGGTGCCGGGCTGGCCGACCACCGAGACCGCCGCGCCGGTCACCGGGGTGCCCGCGGCGGTCACCGTGCCGGTGAGCGCGGCCGTGTCCTGCGACGTCAGGGTGATGTCGAGCTCGACGAAGCCGCCCTGCGTCACCTCGACGGTGTGCTCCTGGGACTGGTAGCCGTAGGCGCTGACCTGGAGGGTCTGGGTGCCGGGCGGCGCGTAGAGCTCGTAGTCGCCGGTGGCGGGGTCCGCGGTCGTGGACGGTCCGTCGGCGATGCTCACCGTCGCGGCGACCGGGCCGTCGGGCCCGGTGACCTGACCGGCAACCAGGCCGGAGTGCGCGGCGCGGGTGGTCGCGGCGTAGGAGTCGACGATGCCGTAGCCGTAGGCGTTGTTCGGGATCTGGCCCATGAACGGCGCGGTGCGGGCGGTCTCCTCGAGGATCTCCTGGAGCTCGTCCACGCCCAGCGCGGGGTTGGCCGAGAGGACCAGCGCGGCGACACCGCTGACGTGCGGCGTGGCCATCGAGGTGCCCGAGATCGTGTGGTAGTCCTGCCCGGAGTCCTGCGGCCAGGCGGAGTAGATCGCGGCGCCGGGCGCGCTGACCTGTGGCTTGACGTACTCCACGCCGTCCCAGTTGATCGGGCCGCGGCTGGAGAAGGAGGCGATCGTGTCGTTGATGTCGGTGGCGCCGACCCCGATGGAGTGCGGGTAACCACCCGGCAGGCCGACCGTGCCGCCGGCCGGCCCGTCGTTGCCGTTGGCGAACATCGGCACGATGCCCGCCGCGCGCCACGCGGCGACCGCGTCCCAGAAGACGCGGCTGCTGCCGGGACCGCTGCCCCAGGAGTTGCTGGCGATGTCTGGAGCCTGGGCCGGGTCACCGCCGGGCGCGAGGACCCACTGCATGCCGGACAGGATGCCGACCTCGCCTCCGCGGCCGCCGTCGTTGAGGATCTTGACGCCGATCCACTCGGCGTCCGGTGCCACACCGATGACCTCACCGGGAGGTCCCCCGGCGATCGAGCCGGTGACGTGCGTGCCGTGACCGTTGCCGTCGCCCGGCGTCGGGTAGTTCTCACCCGTGGTGACGAACCACGAGTCGGAGTGGTCGCCGTCGCTGCCGCGGTACTGCCCGGCGAGCGCGGGGTGGCCGCCGTCGACACCGGTGTCCAGCACGGCGACCGTGACGCCCTCGCCGCGGTGGCCGTACTCCCCCCAGGTCTGCGGGGCGTTGACCTTCTCCAGGCTCCAGGTCGGCAGGGCCGGCTCGCTGGTGGCCTCGGGGTCCACCTGGATCTCCTGCTCGAGACGGACGTGCGCGACGTCGTCGCGTGCCTCGAGCTCGGCCAGGGTGGCGGCGTCGATGGTGGCGCCGACGCTGTTGACGACCCACAGGTCGACCGGGTTGCCGGGACCGCCGGCGGGCTCCTCCGAGCTGGCCGCCAGGCCGGACCCGCCGAGATCGGCGATCAGGTCGGCACGCTGCTGCGCACCGGTCTCGCGCAGGGTCTCGACGACCACCTGGCCACGGGCCGCATCGGCGGCGGCCCCCGCCTCCGCCGCGGTGTCCTCGCCGTAGGCGCGGGCCGACGAACGCACCTCGCGGGCGGCCTCGAGCCCGGCGGTGTGGGCCTTCCCGGCCAGTGCCTCGAGGTCGGCCGAGCCGGTCAGCTCGATAATCACCGTGACCTGGTCGTCCTCGGCCAGCGCGGCGGTGACGGCCGGGTCGATCTTCGGTCCGTCGTCGGCGGAGGGGTGCCGCAGCAGGGCAGCGGCCAGGTCGGTGACGGCCGGGTCCTCCTCGACCTCCGGTGCGGACCCGTCCTCGGCGTCGGGCGTCTCGTCGCCGGCGGCTGTCGCGTCGCCGGCGGCGTTCGCGTCGCCCGCGGCGTTCGGGCCGGTCGTGGTGGCCTGGTCCGGGTCGATGTCCGCGACACTGACGTCGAGATCGTCCAGCAGTGACGTGGACTCCCCCGCCAGCGTCACGTCGTCGGCCAGCTCGTCGTGCGCAAGGTCGTGTTGCGTCACGTCGGCCTGCGCGAGGTCGGCCTGCGTCACGTCGGCCTGCGCGAGATCGGCCGCGGCCGTCGGCGGTGGGGTGCCGACGGCTGACGACGGGGCGACCCCGAGCAGACTCAGGACGAGCGCCCACCCGAGGGTGAGGGCAAGCAGACGGGACCAGGTTTCACGCAACGGCATGACAGCTCCAGTGACGAGACAGGCACGCGCCCGGCCGACGCTGCCTAGGGGACGCCTCGGAAGGTAGCCCCGACCGGGCGCGACTCCTAGGGAGTTGACGAAACCTTTGGACGCCCTTGGGTGACTTGTGATCTTCACCCGGCGCGCGGTCCGTCAGTCAGTCGTGCCGAGCGGCCAGCCGGTGCATCGTGATGGAGAAGATGGCCGAGCCGAGCAGGACCAGGGAGCCCACCACGACGGCGGGCACGGTCCCGAGGACCATGTCAAAGATCAGCGTGGCGGTGCCGGCCAGCATGAGCACAACACCGGCCAGAACCACGCGGAGGAAGGCGTGGCCGAGCTGCACGATCTCCTTCTTCATCCGCCGCCGGAACAGCGTGCGGTGCAGGCTCACCGGGGCCAGACCGAGAGCCGTGGTGGTCACCCCGAGGACCACCAGGACCAGGTAGACGGTCCGCTGGAAGGTCGTCAGGTCCGCCATCCGGTCCTGGAACGCGGCGGCCAGCAGGAAGCCGGTCATGATCTGGGTGCCCATCTGGGTCACCCTGATCTCCTGCAGCAGCTCGACCCAGTTGCGGTCGTAGCGCTCCTGCTCGGTCTCGTGCCGACCCGGTCCGCCTTCGTGCGGGTCCTCTGGTGACTCCTCGGGGCGTGACTCGTCGGGGCGTGACTGCTCAGGGCGAGGTCCGTCCCGAGTCTGGCTGCGTGAGGTGTGTCGTTCCGGCTCGCCGTCCTCCGGCGGGTCGGTCAATGCGACCTCAGCTTGTCGATCAGTTCGTCCTTGGTGAGGTCGCTGTATCCCTCGAGACCGAGCTCCTTGGCGCGGTCCTGCAGCTCCTCGACGGTGCGGTCCTCGTAGTCCTCGGCCTCGCCGCCCCGGCTGCCCACCTCGGACCGGCCCTCGTCTGCCGCAGCATTGCTGATGCGGGCGGCCTTCTCCTTGGAGTTCCCCTCGTCGCGCAGCGACTCATACATCTCCGGGTCCTTGATCGAGTTCTCGCTCATGGCTCCTCCTAGGGGTCCGTCGCCACGCCGGCGACGCTTTCCACGCTACGTCCGGGCCTCCTCACCCGCATCCGCGTGGCGCACCCAGCCGACGAGCACTGTCCTGCCCGCCCGAACTCCGCTAGCGTGCAAGGGATTGGACGGCACAGAGGGAGAACGATGTCGGATCCGAAGCCAGTGGCGCACGCAGCGCGTGCCGACGGCCGGACGGTCCGTGTGCCGCCACGGTGGTTCGTCACCCGCGCGTGGGCCGTGCACCGCAACATCCACCGGCTGACCGGCGGCCACCTCGGCCTGTGGCGGCCCAGGTCGCGCAGCTGGGGCACGATGCGCCTGACCACCATCGGGCGCCGGACCGGTCACGACCGCAGCGTCATCCTGGCCTACATCGAGGACGGCAGCGATCTCGTCACCCTGGCCATGAACGGCTGGGGTGAGGGGGACCCCGCCTGGTGGCTGAACCTGCAGGCGCACCCGCAGGTGCTAGTCGAGACGCGCGACGGTGTGCGCGCGGTGACGGCCCGGGAAGTCTCCGGCGCGGAGCACAGCAGGCTGTGGGACCGGTGGCGGGAGGTCGAGCAGAGCCTGGACGCCCACGCCTCACGGCGCTCCACACCGACGAGCCTCGTGATCCTGTCGCCGCGCACCCCGGCCGTGGTGCCCGACTGAGCGCATCGGGTGGTGCTCGCCGCACTGACCTTAGACTGCGCCCGTGAACGGCCTGGGTCTGCAGCTGCGCGACGAGCTGGTCGTGCTCCGGGACGCCGCGCGGCTGCTCTGGCGGCACTGGCCGGTGCTGCTCGTGCTCTACCTGCTGGGTATGGCGGGGCGCGAGATCGCGATCTACCTCGCCGTTCAGGGCAGCGGGGTCGACGTGTGGCTGGGCGCGGCGCTGCTGCCCTTCGCCCCGCTGTCGCTGATGGTCGCGGTCCTGCTCATGCTAGACGCGGTCGGTCCCTCCCTCTGGCACGGACCCGTCCGGCAGGACAAGCTGACCCTCCTGGCCGGCGCGCTGGTCCCGTTCCTGGCGGTCTACTCGGCCCAGGGCTACCTGCGGGCCGACCGCAACCGGTTCCTCAACGAGGCGATGGCCGATGAGTACCGCAACGACTCCTACATCTTCGACGCCACCACCATCCAGGGCCGCACGATCGCCGATGTCGACACGACGACGATGATCGTGGTCATCCTCGCGGTGCTGCTGCTGCGCCGGGTCCTGGACTGGACCGGGGTGACCCGCAGCAACGTCCCGGCCCGGCTGTTCGCGGCCTGGCTCGAGGTCGCCTGGCTGACCTGGCTGGCCTCGATGCTGCTCGCCGAGATCAACGGGATCCAGGACTGGATCGAGCAGCGCGTCTTCGTCGACTGGGTGCTGGACGGCTGGGCCTGGTTCCTCGATCTGATCGGCCCGCTGGCCGGACCGGTGTCCACGGTCGCCGGGTGGGTCGGCGGGCTGCTGACTGACCTGAACGCCCTGGTCGTCCTGCCGCTGGCCTGGTTGACCACCGGCGCCGTGGTCTACGGCGGCACCCTGACCAGCCGGTCCCTGGGCGTCACTGCGATGAGCCCGCGCCTGACCTGGTCCGCGCAGCAGCTGACCCGGGTCCAGGAGCGGGTGGCGTTGCTGCCGCAGCCGCTGCAGGGCTGGCTGACGTCGGTGAGCAGGGCCATGTTCGGCCGGTTCACCACCCTGATGGGCGGGCTGCGAACGCTCGCGGTGGGCGGAGTGGTGCCGATGGTGCTGTTCTGCCTGGCGTTCCTGGTCTCGCGCTACGCCGAGGCGGCCACCGCAGAGATCATCCGCTGGGCGCTCGGGCCCCAGGCCGCCGACGACATGGTCTCCTTCGACGCCTACGTCCGGATCGCCAGCACCTCGGTCTCGTTGCTCCTGCAGGTCACCCTGGTCGCCGCCGCCGTCGACCGGCTGCTGGTCACCGCCCGGCGTCTGGCAGCCGAGCCGTCAGGTACGTCGGCGGCTCCCACCACACCCTGACCGCGATCGGCTCGAAGTCACCCGCCGCGAGCAGCTGCACCGTCCGGGAGTATGCCGGGGGGCGGGTCGAGCGCTCGTGCTCACCCTCGTCGACGAACAGCTGGGCGCTCGGGTTGGCGGTGTCGACGGGCTGGCACGCGTCCCAGCCGGCGTCCCACACCAGGAGGGTGGTGTCGCGCTCGGCCAGCCGTCCGTCGGCGTCGACCAGCGCGATGCGGCACCCGCTGAGCACCGTCTCGGGGTCGGCCTCCACGTCGATCTGCAGCTGCCACAACCGGGTGCCCTCGGGCAGCAGGCCCTCCCCCAGGACGGGCTCACCGCGGGAGGTGACCGGATCGGCATCGGGCACCACGTCGCGCACGGCGATCCGGAGGGTCCGCTCGTGCTCGCCTCCCGCGTCGACGTAGTCGTCGGTGAAGCGGGTCATCTCACCGACCTGGGTCTCGATGCCGTCGGTCATCTCCAGCGGCCACCAGAACGTCGCGATCCGGCCCGCCCCGCTGAGCGCCACGACCACCAGCACCACGGGCAGCGCCAGCAGCGCCCACCGGTTGCGGCGCCACCAGCCCCGGTGCACCGGTGCGTGCACCGCGGTCGCGCCGCCCTCAGTCATCGCCACCGCCCACGAGGGCCTCCCGGGTCTCGACCGGCTCGTCCTGCGCCTGCGCCCGCTCGACCTGCTCGGCGGTGATGGCCAGGTCGATGACGGCCAACGAGTCGTGCCGCTGGTCGGCCTCGGTGGACACCAGCAGGTCGGCACCGACCAACGCCTCGGGCGGGACCTCGAAGAGCAGGTCGCACGTGACCGGCACGCCCGGCGGTGGCGTCGGACAGCTCAGACTGCTCCTGGTGCGCCCCTCCCAGACCCGGCGCCCGTCCTCAGAGCGCACCGCGGCATACGCGAACGTCTCCTTCTCCTGCGCCGGGGTGAGCCTGGTGCTGACCGCCACCCACAGCCCCGGCGTCCGGTAGCCGGCGGTCGGCGTGATGACGGTCTGGTTCAGCTGCACCTCGCGCACCTCCACGGTGCCGGTGCGCAGCTCGACCGGGGTCCCCAGCTCGCCGGCGACCTCGAACGGGCGCAGCGAGACGTCCTGGTCGGGCAGCGCGGTGGCCAGCTCCTTGCCCGCGACGAGCGCCAGGACGACGAACCCCGCCCTGGCCAGGCGGCCCCACCTCCGGTTCACGGTTGCTCCTGCCGGGCCAGCGGCACCACGACCTCGGACACGACGGCGGGGTCACGCCAGTCGTGCTCACCGGTGAACGCGTCGGGCCGCCAGGTGTAGCCGGACAGCGCCAACGTCAGCTCCTCGGGCAGCTCGTCGGCGGCGGTGCGGTAGACGAGGCCGATGTCGTAGGTCAGGTCCGGACCGACCCGGAGCACGGACGTGCTGTCCTGGGCGGAGTAGAGCTCAGGCCGCGCATCCGCCACCTCAACCGGGTTGCCGAGCAGGTCGATCGGCTCGGGCAGGTCCTCGATGGCCACCGCCCGGGTGAGGTAGGTGGCATCGACCGTCGCGTCGTGGCGCGAGGTCAGGGTGCCCAGCACCACGACGTACTGCTGACCGGGGTCGAGCGCGGGGAACGACTCGCTGGGCCGCGGGGAGAAGTAGGCGCGCTCCAGGGTGATCTCGAACGGCGCGGCCTCGACGACCTCGTCCGCCGCGGTGACCGGCACCGCCCCGGACTCGGCCGGGCGCCAGCCACCGAAGGGAGCGCTCAGCACGAGCCCGACCATGGCCACGGCCAACGGCAGACGGTATGGCGTGGCCGTCACCCAGGTGCGCGCCCGGCTGGTCGCCTCTCCCGCGACACGCGGCGGGCGGCGCGTCGCGGAGCCGTCGCCGCCGGGGTCGGCTGCCAAGGGAGCCGCTGCGGCGGGCTGCCCCTCCCCCACAGCGGGTTGCTCAGCCCCCGCCGCGGGCGCCTCCCCTGGTGTCATGGCGGAATCGTAGTGCTGCGCAGTCCGATCAGCTGCGGCAGGATGGGCTCATGACCGCAGTGCAGACGGACCTCGAGGATGCCGTCGCGCGGGCGGAGGCCACGGTCCGGGCCAGCGATCGGGTGCGACTGGCGAAGCAGACCTCCAACCTCTTCCGCCCCCGCGCGTCCGAGGCGTCCACCGGACTGGACCTGTCCGCGTTCACCGGGGTGATCTCCCGGACCGAGGCGACCCACGACCAGCCGGCGACGGCCACGGTCGGCGGCCTCACGACATACGAACAGCTGGTGGACGAGCTGCTGCCGCACGGACAGATGCCGCTGGTCGTGCCCCAGCTCAAGACCATCACGCTCGGCGGGGCCGTCACGGGTCTGGGCATCGAGTCGACCAGCTTCCGCGAGGGGCTGCCGCACGAGTCGGTCACCGCGCTGCGGGTCCTCACCGGCACCGGTGAGGCGGTCACGGCGACACCGGACAACGAGCACGCCGAGCTGTTCCGGGCCTTCCCCAACAGCTACGGCTCGCTCGGCTACGCGCTGACACTCACCATCGAGACCGCCCCCACCCGGCCGTATGTCGTGCTGCGGCACGTGCGCTTCGGTCGCCTCCCCGACCTGCTCGACGCCGTCGGGCTGATCATGGCCACCCATGACTGGGACGGTGAGGAGGTCGACTTCCTGGACGGCGTGGTGTTCGGCGCGACCGAGTCCTATCTGACGCTCGGGCGCTGGTCGGACGAGGTGGGGGGGCAGGACCGGCCCAGCGACTACACCGGCCAGCAGATGTACTACCGCTCCATCCAGCACCGGCGGCGGGACGTGCTGACCGTCCGGGACTACCTGTGGCGCTGGGACACCGACTGGTTCTGGTGCTCGCGGGCCTTCGGCGCCCAGCACCCCGCGCTGCGGCGGGTGTGGCCGAAGCAGTGGCTGCGCAGCGACTTCTACTGGCGGATCCAGGACCTGGAGGCGCGCCGCGGGATCGTCGCGGGGATCGACCGGCTGCGTGGCAGGCCTGCGCAGGAGCGGGTCATCCAGGACGTCGAGATCCCGTTGGACCGGACGGCCGAGTTCCTGGACTGGTTCCTGGAGCACGTGCCGATCGAGCCGGTGTGGCTGTGCCCGGTCCAGCTGCGGGAGGGCGGACAAAACCTCCCCAAAAATGCGCGGGGGGCGGACAAAACCTCCCCAAGAATTGGGGGGACCCCGTGGCCGCTCTATCCGATGCGGCCCGGCGTGCCCTATGTCAACGTGGGCTTCTGGTCGGCGGTGCCGATCACCGAGGGGCACGTGCACGGCGACACCAACCGGGCGATCGAGGCGAAGGTCACCGAGCTCGGCGGGCACAAGGGCCTCTACTCGGAGGCGTTCTACGACGAGGCGACCTTCGCCGCGCTCTACGGCGGGCAGACCTATGACCAGATCAAGGAGCGGTACGACCCCCAGGGCCGCTTCCCCACCCTCTATGACAAGGCGGTGCGCGCACGATGACCCGGAACGGCGGGAGCATGACGGTCGGTGAGGCCTTCGACCGGTATTTCGGCCCGGGGAGCGGGTTGCGGGTGGAGGCGTATGACGGGTCCACCGGCGGCGATCCCGACGGCCAGGTGGTGCGGTTGCGCAGCCCGGAGGCGCTGAACTACCTGCTCACCGCGCACCGGTCGATCGGTCTGATGCGGGCCTACCTGGCCGACGAGCTGGTCATCGAGGGGATGGACGAGGGCAACCCGTACCCGGTGATGGTGAACTTCCTGACCCGGTTGCAGGCGCGCCGCCCGACGCTGCGCGAGCTGCCCGACCTGGCCCGGTTCGTCCGGGAGACCGGGCTGCACGTGCCGGAGCTCCCGCCGCAGGAGGCCCCGGCCCCGTGGCGGCGTCTGGCGCACGGTCTGCGGCACGGACGGGCGCGCGACGCCGAGGCGATCTCGCACCACTACGACGTGTCCAACCGGTTCTACGAGCTGGTGCTCGGGCCGTCGATGGCCTACACCTGCGCGGTCTTTCCCGACGCGGAGGCCTCGCTCGAGGAGGCCCAGTCCTACAAGTTCGACCTGATCTGCCAGAAGTTGGGCCTGACCCCGGGGATGCGGCTGCTGGACGTCGGGTGCGGGTGGGGTGGCATGGTCCGGCACGCCGTGAAGCACTACGGCGTGACCGCGCTCGGCGTGACCCTGTCGCGCAACCAGGCGTCGTGGGGGCAGGAGATGCTGGAGCGCGAGGGGCTGACCGGCTCCGCGGAGATCCGGCACGGCGACTACCGCGACGTGACCGAGCGGGGCTTCGACGCGGTCTCGAGCATCGGGCTCACCGAGCACATCGGGGTGCGCAACTACCCGGCATACTTCACCTTCCTGAGGGAGCGGCTGCGGGACGAGGGGCGGTTGCTCAACCACTGCATCACCCACCCCCACAACCGGCACAACGGCCTGCTGAGGGATCCGTTCACCAACCGCTACACCTTCCCGGACGGGGAGCTGTCCGGCGTCGGGCACATCGTCTCGGTGATGGAGGACAACGGGTTCGAGGTTCGGCACGAGGAGAACCTGCGCGAGCACTACGCCCGCACGACCGGCGCCTGGGGGCAGAACCTGTCCGAGCACTGGGACGAGTGTGTGGCCGAGGCGGGGCTGGGGACGGCGCGGGTGTGGGGCGTCTACCTGGCCGGGTCGCGGGTGAACTTCGAGCGCAACAACATCCAGCTGCACCAGGTGCTCGGCGTGCGGACCTCGCCGGAGGGGCGGAGCGGCATCCCGCTGCGGCCCGACTGGGACGTGGAGACCGCGGTCCGCGACTAGCCTGCCTCCCCGACCGGGCGCGCCGGGTGACGACCGAGAACCTCGGAAAATACATCTGCAGAGGCTGTTGCCGACACCGCGCAGGTCCTAGTCTGACTGAAGCAGCCGGTGCTTCCTTCGCACCGTGCTCGGCGGAGTCGTGAATCCGCCTCGCAGTCCTGGTCTTAGGAGGACCTCATGCCGAACCCACCCCTTGCCCGGCGACTGCTCGCGAGCCTCGCAGGCGCTTCACTCGTCCTCGGCGGCGGTCTCGTCGCACACGGCAGCGGCACAGCACCGGCTCCTGCCGCAGACCCGTCGGGCGGCGACCGGGTCGACTCATCCGTCCTCGCCGAGCTGCAGACCGACGGGGCGGCAGACTTCTGGATCTACTTCGCCGACCGGGCTGACCTCTCGGCCGCCTCCTCGATCGAGGACTGGGACGCCCGCGGTCAGGCGGTGTATGACGCGCTGGTCGCCACCGCGGAGGCGAGCCAGGCGCAGGTCCGTGCCGATCTGGACGCCGCCGGCGTCGACTACCAGGCGTTCAGCATCACCAACGCGATCCGGGTGACCGACGGGCGCGCCGGTCTGGTGTCGTCGCTGGCCGCCGACCCGGAGGTGGCCCGCATCTACGGGACGGTCGAGGTGTCCCCGCCGGACGACGAGCTCGGGACGAGCCCGGCCATGGTGCCGCAGGCCGTCGAGTGGGGCATCGCCGACATCAACGCCGACGACGTGTGGGCCACGGGCACCACCGGCGAGGGCATCGTGGTGGCCAGCATCGACACCGGCGTCCAGTGGGACCATCCTGCCCTCATCAACCAGTACCGCGGGAGCAGCGGCGGCGGGTCGGTGGACCACAACTACAGCTGGTTCAACGCGGGGCACGGCAGTCCGACCGCGCCGGACGACCCGAACGGTCACGGCACGCACGTGACCGGCACGATGGTCGGCACCGACGGCGGGTCCAACCAGATCGGCGTCGCACCCGGTGCCCGGTGGATCGCCGCCAACGGGTGCTGCCCCACGGACGCCGCGCTCGTGGCCTCGGGCGAGTGGACCCTGGCCCCGACCGACCTGTCCGGCGGCAACCCGAGGCCGGACCTGCGGCCACACGTCATCAACAACTCCTGGGGCAGCGAGCTCGCCTCCAACGCTCCCTTCATGGAGGACATCTCGGCGGCCTGGGCGGCCTCCGGGCAGTTCGCGGTCTTCGCCAACGGCAACCTGGGACCGGGGTGTGACACCTCGTCCTCCCCCGGCAGCCGGATCATCAACTACTCGGTCGGCAACTACACCATCAGCCATGGCATCGCTCCCTCCTCCAGTCGCGGTGAGGGCCAGGGCGGGACGATCAAGCCCGACATCTCGGCGCCCGGCACGAGCGTCCGGTCGGCCTATCCCGGCAACGGCTATGCCACCGGCACCGGCACGTCCATGGCCTCACCGCACGTGGCGGGCGCGGTGGCCCTGCTGTGGTCGGCCCGCCCGACCATGGTCGGCGACGTGACGACCACCCGCGCGCTGCTGGACGGCACCGCCATCGACACCTCGAACATCGTGTGTGGTGGCACCGCGGCCAACAACAACGCCTTCGGCGAGGGCCGGCTCGACGCGCTGGCGCTGATCGAGACCGGCCCGGACGTGGTCCGCCTGTCCGGTGCTGACCGCTACGCGACCGCTGCGGCCGTATCCGAGTCCGCGTACCCGGCCGGCGCGGACACCGTCTACCTCGCCACCGGGCACGACTACCCCGACGCACTGGTCGGCGCGGCGCTGGCCGGCAGCCAGGGAGCGCCGGTGCTGCTCACCCAACAGGGCACCCTCCCGGTCTCGACCCAGGCGGAGCTGACCCGGCTCGCACCCTCGCAGGTGTACCTCTTCGGTGGTGTGGGGGCGATCTCGGAGACCGTGCGCACGCAGGTCGGCACGCTCACCGGTGCCACCGTCACCCGGTTGGCCGGCCCCGACCGTTACGGCACCGCCGGCGTGATCGCCGAGGAGTTCGACGTGGCCGACGTGGTGTATGTCGCCACCGGCCAGAACTTCCCCGACGCCCTCGCCGGCGCCGCCCGCGCGGGTGCGCTGGACGGCCCTGTGCTGCTCACCCAACAGGGCAACCTCCCGGCCGCCACGATCGAACAGCTCGAGCGACTGAGCCCGAACAGCATCCGGGTGCTGGGCGGCACCGGTGCGGTCTCGGCGTCCGTGGCCACCCAGCTGGCGGCCTATGGCCCGGTCACCCGGATCTTCGGATCGGACCGCTACGCGACGGCCGTGGAGGTCAGCGACGACTACTCACCCCCGACCAACGTCTACCTCGCGACCGGTCAGAACTGGCCGGACGCCTTGGCCGGGGCCGCCGTCGCGGGAGCGGCGCACAACCCGGTGCTGCTCGTGCAGCACGGCGCGATCCCCGCGGTGACCTGGGCCGAGCTGGACCGGTTGAACCCTGCCACGGTCGTGGTCCTCGGCGGCACCGGGGCGGTCTCCATCGGCGTCCAGAACCAGCTCCACACGCTGGTCCCCTGACGGGTCAGCCGACTGCGGCGCTGGCGGCCTCGATGGCCTCGGGCGAGAGTACGTGCGTGATGGCCATGGACGCCGCGCCGAGCACGCCGGCCTCGGGTCCGGCGCGGGAGGCGACCACCCGCAATGACTCCGTCGCAAGCGGCAGCGACCGGCGGTAGACCACCTCGCGGATGCCGGCCAGCAGGTGCTCGCCCGAGTCGGCGAGCCGCCCGCCGATGACCACGACCGAGGGGTTGATCAGGTTGACCATCGTGGCGACGACCTCGCCGAGGTCCCGCCCAGCCTGCCGGATCTCCTGGATGGCGCTGACGTCGCCGCTGCGCACCAGGTCGACGACGTCCTGCGTCGACGTGGCCTGGTGGCCGGCCTCCCGCAGCCGCGCGGCCAGTGCCGGTCCGGCTGCGATCGCCTCCAGACAGCCCTCGTTGCCGCACCGGCAGATCACACCCTCGCCCCGCAGCACCCGCACGTGGCCCAGGTCCCCCGCGGTCCCCTGGGCACCGCGCTGGAGCGCTCCACCGCTGATGATGCCGGCACCGATGCCGGTCGCCACCTTGATGAAGACGAGGTCGTCGACATCACGCAGGTGGGTCTGCTGCTCGCCCAGCGCCATGATGTTGACGTCGTTGTCGATGAGCACCGGCACGGGGTAGGTGCGCTGCACGTGCCCCGGCACGTCGTAGCGGTCCCAGCCCGGCATGATCGGCGGGTTGATCGGGCGGCCGGTCGAGTGCTCGACCGGCCCCGGCAGCCCGATGCCGATCGCGGCCAGGTCGGACTCCGGTCGCTTCGCCTGTGTCAGCAGCGTGGCGACGGTCGCGGTCACCCACCCGAGCACCTCGTGCGGGCCGCTGGCGATGTCGAGCGCGGCGCGGGTCTCGGCGAGCACGGCACCGGACAGGTCGCAGAGCACCGCGACCGCGTGCGTCGCGCCCACGTCGACCGCGGCCACCACCCGCACGGCCGGGTTGAGCGCGAACAGCGACGGCGGGCGCCCACCGGTGGAGCGCGCGTCACCGTAGGGAGCGACCAGCCCGAGCTTCATCAGCACCTCGACCCGTGCGGCGACGGTCGACCGGGCCAGGCCGGTGGACTCCGCCAGCTGGGCACGGGTGCGGGGCCGGCCGTCCCGGAGCAGGTCGAAGATATCGCTGGTGCGCACCACCGAAGTGAACCACGGCACTTAGAAACCCTCAACACGCAACTTTCGTCAGGGACTCGACAAAAGTGTGTGAACCGTGTCATAGTCGAGCCGTGCCGTACGACACCGACGTCGCCCAGCCCGGGCCACCCCACGGCGGGCCTCCCCACGACGGGACCGCAAGCAACACCTCCGCGCCGCTGCTGCGCGCGACCGGACTGACCAAGCGCTTCTTCGGCAACGCCGTGCTGGAGGACGTGGACCTCGAGCTGCGCGCGGGCGCCGTCCACGGCCTCGTGGGTGAGAACGGCGCGGGCAAGTCGACGCTCATGAAGATCCTGGCCGGGGTCTACCAGCCCGACGGCGGCACGATCGAGATCGCCGGCGAGCGCCGCGCCTTCGGACACCCGGTGCAGGCGCAGCAGGCCGGCCTTGCCACGGTCTTCCAGGAGTTCAACCTGCTGCCGGACCGCAGCGTCGCCGAGAACATCTACCTCGGCCGCGAGCCCCGTCGCGGGGCGCTGGTCGACACCGGAGCGATGCAGCGGGACACCGCGGAGCTGCTCGAGGGTCTCGGCGTCGTCGGCCTCTCTCCGCAGACCGTCGTCCGCAGCCTGTCCGTCGCCGAGCAGCAGATCGTCGAAATCGCCAAGGCCGTCAGCTACGACGCCCGCATCATCCAGATGGACGAGCCCACCGCCGCCCTGGCCGATCACGAGGTCGCCCTGCTCTACAGCATGGTCCGCCGCCTGCAGGAGCGCGGCGTCGCCGTCCTCTACGTCTCCCACCGCCTGCCCGAGCTGTTCGAGCTGTGCGAGACCATCACGGTCCTCAAGGACGGCCGCCACGTCGCGACCCGGCCCACGAGGGAGCTGGACGAGGCCGCGCTGGTCCGGATGATGGTGGGTCGCCCGATGTCGGCGTTCTTCCCCGACCCGGTCCCCGGGACGGAGCCCGGCGCCGAGGTGCTCACCCTGTCAGGGGCCGGCAACGGCTACGTCGACGGCATCGACCTGCGCCTGCGCGCCGGTGAGATCGTCGGTCTCGCCGGACTCCAGGGCTCGGGCCGCACGGAACTGGTCGAGGGCATCTTCGGGGCGCAGCCGTTCACCCGCGGTCGCCTCGAGCTGCAGGGCAAGCCGGTTCAGATCGGCTCCCCCCGCCAGGCGATCCGGCGCGGGCTCGCCCTGGTCACCGAGGACCGCAAGGCCAAGGGCCTCGCGCTCAACCAGTCGATCCTGGACAACGCGCTGGGCGTGGTCCGTGCCGTGTTCCCCGGCCGGACGCGCACCGCCCGAGGCAGTATGCCGGGGGTCCTGTCATCCATGGCCGTCGCCGCCCGCGGGATGGACCAGGAGGTGCAGTTCCTCTCCGGTGGCAACCAGCAGAAGGTGGTGCTCGCCCGCTGGCTGAGCACCAACCCCCGGGTGATGCTGATGGACGAGCCGACCCGTGGCATCGACGTGGGCGCCAAGCACTCGATCTACGAGCTGATGCGCCAGCTGGCCGCCGAGGGAGTCGCGATCCTCATGGTCTCCAGCGAGCTCCCCGAGGTGATCGGCATGTCCGACCGGATCCTGGTGATGCACGAGGGCCGGCTCGCCGGCGAGCTGCCCGCGGGCTCCTCCGAGGAGCAGGTGCTGGCCCTGGCCACCCGCGCGGACGCCACCGGCACCACCCCGGGCGGTGACGCAGCATGAGCACCTCCACCACCACGACGACGACGTCGACCCGACGCCGCGCACCGATCACCTCGACCGGCATCGTCTTCGTCGTCCTGGCCCTGACGATCGTCGCGGGAGCGGTCCTGACGGCGATGTCCGGCCGCAACTTCTTCAGCCCGGGCAACATCTCGGCGATCCTCACCGGCACGAGCATCCTGGGCTTCATCGCCATCGGGCAGACGCTGGTGATCCTGGCCGGCAGCCTTGACCTGTCCGTCCCCTACGTCACCAGCCTGACCAGTCTGGTCGCGGGGGTGATCATGGCCGGGCAGACGAGCAACATCGTGCTCGGTGTCGTCGTCGCCCTGGGCGTCTCGGCCCTGATCGGTCTGGTCAACGGTCTGGTGGTGACGCTGCTGGACGTCCACGGCTTCATCGCCACGCTCGGGATGGGGTTGATCCTGGCCGGCTACCTGGCCACCAACTACAAGGGGTCGGCCGGGTCCGCCCCGCGGGACTTCCGGCTGATCGGTGCCACCAACATCGGGCCCGTGCCCGTCTCCACCCTCATCATGCTCGGCTGCGCCTTGCTGGTCATCCTCCTGCTGCGGCGCACCCGGGTGGGCCACCACCTGTATGCCGTCGGCGGCAACCGCGAGGTCGCCCGGATGTCCGGACTGCACACCACGACACCGGTGGTGCTGGCCCACGTGCTCTGCTCGGTGCTCGCGGGGATGGCCGGTCTCCTCCTGCTGGCCCGGCTCAGCGTGGGCAGCCCCACCATCGGCGCCCAGGGTGGCTACGACCTGATGTCGATCGCCGCCGTGGTCCTGGGCGGCACCGTCCTGGCCGGCGGCAAGGGCAACATCCTGGGCACCCTCGGCGGTGTCGCGATCTTCGCCGTCATGGACAACGTCATGGGCGTCATGGAGGTCAACCCCTTCCTCAAGGACGTCGTGCGGGGCGTGGTCATCATCGCCGCCGTCGCGGTCTATGCCCGTCGCACGTCGGCACGGCCACCCAGGTTCGGCAAGCAGCCCCTGGGTGACAGGGCCCTGCAGGAAGCATCATGAGCACCGGCACCACGACCTACGACCAGGCTCCGGGGCTGCTGGCCGAGCGGCAGGGCAGCCGGATGCAGCGCCTGGCCCGCACGCTGGGCACGCCTGGTGGCGCGGTCTTCATCCTGTGCGGGGTGCTGCTGGCCGCCGTCGTCGCCGCCAACCCCAACTTCGGCGAGCCGGGCTCGCTGATCCGCTTCATCGGCCGCACCGCCCCGATCACGATCGCCGCGATGGGCCAGTACTTCGTGATCGTCGCCGGCGAGTTCGACCTGTCCATGGGCTCGGTCGTCACCATGCAGGTGGTGATCTCGGGCAACCTCATCGGCCAGGACGAGTCCAGGATCCTGCCGGTGATGCTGCTGATGCTCGTCCTGGGCACGCTGGTCGGCCTGGTCAACGGGCTGGCCACCACGCTCCTGCGGGTGCCGAGCTTCATCGTCACGCTGGGCACGATGCTCGCGCTGTCCGGGCTCGTCCTCTACCTGACCGGTGGCGCCGCGACCGGCAACCCCGTCGACAGCTTCCGCCAGATCGGCCGCGGCGGGATCCGCGACGTGCCGGTCGTCGACATCATCCCCTACCCCGCGATCATCCTGGTCGTGCTCGCCGTGGGCGCGGTGCTGCTGATGCGCCGACCCTATGGCCGCACCCTCATCGCCGCCGGCGACAACCCGGACGCCACCCACCTCGCCGGTGCGCCGGTGTGGTGGGTCAAGACCCGCGCCTTCATCCTGTCCTCGCTCGCCGCGACCGTCGCCGGGATCATCCTGGTCGGCTACGCCGGCGTGCACCCCTCGGTCGGCCGCGGCTACGAGTTCACCGCGATCACCGCCGTCGTCCTCGGCGGTGTGGTGCTCGGCGGTGGGCGCGGCTGGGTGCTGTCGGCGGCCGCGGGCGCCTTCGCCCTGGAGCTGCTCTTCACCCTGCTGAACTTCCTCGGTGTCGCCTCCACCTGGCGCGACACGGTCCAGGGCGTGATCATCATCCTCGCCGTGGCCGCCGCAGGAAAGGCCTGGCGCGCCGGGCTCCGCCCACGCCGTCGAGATCCGGCAACCACCCCGCAGACTCCCGGCACCACCGCCGGGGACACCACCCCTCATACTCCCGGCACCACCGCCGGGGACACCGGTCCCACCCCGCCCGTCCCGGGCACCACCACAGGAGAGAACTGATGCGCAGAAAGATGCTGACCGCACCACTTGCGGCCGTGGCGGCGCTCGCCATGCTGGCCGCGTGTTCCACCGACCCCGCCCTCGACGACCCGGCCACCACCGAGTCCGCCGAGGACCCGGCCGCCGAGGAGCCCGCCGAGGGTGAGGGCGAGGAGGCCGAGGAGGGCTCGTCAGACGACTGGTTCGACCAGGCTGTCTTCGACACCCAGTACGACCAGCGCTCGGCCACGTTCGAGGGCGACCCCAACGCCCCGCACCTGCAGTACATCGACGGCCCGATGACCGACACCTCCGAGTTCGCCGCTGAGGGCCCGCACAAGGTCTGCTTCTCCAACGCCTCGATCAGCAACCCGTGGCGACAGACCGGCTGGATCACGATGAACGAGCAGCTCAAGGTGCTGCAGGAGTCCGGCGTCATCTCCGAGATGGAGACCCGGGACGCACAGGACGACGACAACACCCAGATCGCCGACATCGACTACTTCATTAACGAGGGCAACTGCGACGCGTTCGTCATCAGCCCGAGCTCCACGGCGGCGCTGACCCCGGCCGTCGAGCGGGCCTGCGACACCGGCCTGCCGGTCGTCGTCTTCGACCGTGGTGTCGAGACCGACTGCGCCACCACCTTCATCCACCCGATCGGTGGCTACGCGTGGGGCATCGACACCGCCGAGTTCCTGGTGGACAACCTGGAGGAGGGCGACAAGGTCGTGGCGCTGCGCATCCTGCCCGGCGTGGACGTGCTGGAGCACCGCTGGGCCGCGGCCGAGAAGATCTTCTCCGAGAACGGCATCGAGGCGGTCGACTACTTCACCGGCGCCGACCCGACGGAGATCAAGAAGATCATCAGCGACGAGCTCGCGACCGGCGACGTGCAGGGTGTCTGGATGGATGCCGGTGACGGTGCCGTCGCCGCCATCGAGGCCTTCGAGGACGCCGGCGTGGACTACCCGGTGATGACCGGTGAGGACGAGATGAGCTTCCTGCGCAAGTGGGAGGACACGGGCCTGACCGGCCTGGCCCCGGTCTACTCCAACTTCCAGTGGCGCACCCCGCTGCTGGCCCTGGAGATGATCTTCGCCGGCGAGGAGGTCCCGACCGAGTGGGTGCTCCCGCAGACCCCGATCACCGAGGCCGAGCGCGCCGACTTCCTGGCGGCCAACGAGGGCATGCCCGACGGCCACTACGCCAAGTTCGGCGGCGAGGACCTGCCCGGCTACCCGCAGGTGTGGCAGGACCGCGTCATCCCGTGACGATCGGTGAGCCGGTCGCTGATCACGACAGACCAGTCGCGGACGTGACACTGGTGCACCACCTGCACCAGTGTCACGTCCCCCGGCACCCCACCCTGACCTGCCCCTTTCCCCTGCCCCTTCCCCACCAACACGACACCCACCGACACGACACCGCCCACCGCGTGACAGGAGTTCTCCTTGCGAGCCATCGGCGTCAACACCTGGGTCTGGACCTCGCCCCTGACCGACCGCGAGCTGCCCGCGCTCCTGGAGCGGATCGCGGGGATGGGCTTCGACGCGGTCGAGCTGCCGCTGGAGAACCCCGGCGACCTCACCGTCCCGGCCGTCGCCGCAGCCCTGGCCGAGACCGGGCTGAGCCCCAGCGTGGTCGGCGCGATGGCCCCCGGCCGCGACCTGGTCGCCGCCGACGACGCCCAGGTCCGGGCCACCCAGGACTATCTGCGCGCGTGCCTCGACCTCGCGGCGGGCATCGGCGCGAGGTCGGTCTGCGGCCCGTTCTACGCCGCGACCGGGCGCGTCTGGCGGATGACCGCCGCCGAGCGTGCCGCGGCCTACGAGCAGTGGCGGGACAACCTGGCACCGGTGGCCGAGCACGCCACCGGCCTCGGGCTCACGCTGGGCATCGAGCCTCTCAACCGCTATGAGACCTCCCTGGTCAACACCGTCGACCAGGCCCTCACCGGGCTCGGCGACCTGCTGGGCCACGGCGTCGGTCTGGCGCTGGACACCTATCACCTGAACATCGAGGAGCGCTCCTCCGCCGACGCGGTGCGCCGGGCGGGGCGGCACCTGGTGCACGTCCAGGTCTGCGGCAGCGACCGTGGTGCACCCGGCGGCGACCAGACCGACTGGCCCGCCCTGCTGGGCACGCTGGACGAGGTCGGCTACACCGGCCCGCTCACCATCGAGAGCTTCACCGCCGAGAACGCCTCCATCGCCACCGCCGCCTCGATCTGGCGGCCACTGGCCCCGACCCAGGACGACCTGGCCACCACCGGACTGGCCTTCCTGCGGTCGCTGACCGAGGGGGACCTCCATGACTGACCCGACCGGAGCGCTCGGGGTCGCCGTGATCGGCTACTCCTTCATGGGCCGGGCCCACTCCAACGCCTGGCGCAACGTCGGCGCCTTCTATCCCGACGTCCCGCCGGTGCGCCTGCAGACCCTCGTCGGCCGCGACGGCGCCAGGGTCCGCGAGGCGGCCGACGTGCTGGGCTGGGCCGAGGCCGCCACCGACTGGCGCGAGGTCGTCACCCGCGAGGACATCGACATCGTCGACGTCTGCACGCCCGGGCACCTGCACGCCGAGGTCGCCCTCGCCGCCCTGGCGGCCGGCAAGCACGTCCTCGTGGAGAAGCCGCTGGCCAACAGCGTCGCCGAGTGCGAAGCCCTCGTGGCCGCCGCCGCGGACTCCCCCGGGCGCGCCTTGCTGGGCTTCAATTACCGCCGCGTCCCGGCGCTGGCGCTGGCCCGCGACCTGGTCCGCGAGGGCCGGATCGGCCGGGTGCAGCAGGTCCGCCTCAGCTATCTGCAGGACTGGCTCAGCGACCCCCAGGCACCGATGACCTGGCGCCTGCGCAAGGAGACCGCCGGCTCCGGCGTGCTCGGTGACCTCGGCTCGCACGCCGTCGACCAGCTCCACTTCCTGCTCGACGAGCACGTCACCGAGGTGAGCGGCGCACTGAAGACCTTCGTCGCGGAGCGACCCGGACCCGACGGGACCGAAGCGGTCACGGTCGACGACGCGGCCTGGGCCACGCTGCATACTGCCTCGGGGGTGGTGGCCAGCCTCGAGGTGAGCCGGGTGGCGACCGGGCGCAAGAACGCCCTGGCCATCGAGCTCTACGGCACCACGGGCTCGTTGCGCTTCGACCTGGAGTCGCTCAACGAGCTGGTCCTCACCCAGACCGGCGACGCGCGGACCGACGGGGCCAGCACGATCCTGGTGACCGAGCCGGAGCACCCCTACGTCGACGCCTGGTGGCCAGCCGGGCACGTGCTCGGCTGGGACCACACCTTCACCTCGCAGGCGGCCGACTTCCTGCGCGCGATCGCGAGCGGCGAGCCGGTGCACGCCAGCTTCGAGGACGGCCTGGCGGTGCAGCGCGTGCTCGAGGCGATCGAGACCAGCCACGGGCGCGGCGGCACCTTCACCGACACCGGCAACTGACACGCTGACCCAGCCGCACGACATACTGACGAGGCAAGGAGAGACCATGGCACGCCGATTCACCCTCTTCACCGGCCAGTGGGCCGACCTGACGCTCGAGGAGGTCGCCGAGCTCGCCGCGAGGTGGGGCTATGACGGGCTGGAGATCGCGGTCTCCGGCGAGCACCTGGACGCCTGGCGCTGGGACGACGAGGAGTACGTCGAGGGGCGGCTGGAGATCCTGCGTCGCCACAACCTGGGGTGCTGGGCGATCTCCAACCACCTCAAGGGGCAGGCGGTCTGCGACGACCCGATCGACGAGCGGCACCGCTCGATCGTCGGGTCGAGGGTGTGGGGCGACGGCGACCCCGAGGGCGTGCGGCAGCGTGCGGCCGAGGAGCTGAAACTCACCGCCAGACTCGCGCAGCGGATGGGCGTGGACACCGTCGTCGGGTTCACCGGCTCCTCGATCTGGCAGTACGTCGCGATGTTCCCACCCGTGCCCGCCGAGCGGATCGAGGCCGGCTACCAGGACTTCGCCGACCGGTGGAACCCGATCCTGGACGTCTTCGACGAGTGCGGTGTCCGGTTTGCCCACGAGGTGCACCCCAGCGAGATCGCCTACGACTACTGGTCGACGGTGAGGACGCTCGAGGCGATCGGGCACCGGGAGGCGTTCGGCCTCAACTGGGACCCGAGCCACATGATGTGGCAGGACATCGACGTGGTCGGCTTCATCACCGACTTCGCCGATCGGATCTATCACGTGGACTGCAAGGACACCCGGATGCGGATCGGCAACGGCCGCAACGGACGGCTCGGCTCGCACCTGCCGTGGGGCGACCCGCGTCGCGGCTGGGACTTCGTCTCGACCGGGCGCGGCGACGTGCCGTGGGAGGACTGCTTCCGCGCGCTGGCCGCTGCCGGCTATGACGGCCCCATCTCCGTGGAGTGGGAGGACGCCGGCATGGACCGGCTCGAGGGGGCGCCCGAGGCGCTGGAGTTCCTCAAGAAGTTCGACTACTCCCCCGCCACGGCCTCGTTCGACTCGGCCTTCAACCAGGAGTAGGTCCACGCTCACCTACGCGGTGTTCAACCGGGCCTGGGCACGCGCCACACCGCGTCGTCGAGCGCCACACCGCGTCTTCGAGCGCCCCGTCGTTCCTCGAGCCGGTTGCAGTCCGGCCCGAAGATACGGGAGGCGCTCGAAGACGCGGAGTGGGTCACCTCAGCTGCGTCAGCGCACCAGCCCGTGCGGCGGAGCGTGCAGGCCGGGCCACGGGCTGCCGGGTGTCGCCGGCACCGTGTCGAGCCGGGCCACGGCCGCGGGCCGGAAGCCCTTGACGACCAGGTAGACACCGAGCGAGAACTCCCAGGTCGCGATCGGGAGCACCATCACCAGCGCGAGGACCTCCGCCAGCTCGCCGGAGAACCCGAGCAGGGCGGCGGTGTTGTAGGTCAGCAGGGTGCCGGCGCCGATGAAGCCGAGGACGGGCAGCACCCGCGGGACCAGCTGCGAGCGATAGAGCAGGGTGCCGAGCAGCAGCGCGTTGAAGGTCGGGATGAGACCCTGGCTGACCAGGAATACCTTGTCGTAGAACGCCACCAGGATCTCCCCCATCAGCGCTGCCTCTGCTCCGGCGCCGCCCTGCCGCAGGGCCATCAGCGTCCAGAGGCTGGCGACGCCCACGAAGATGAGCGTCCCCTCCAGGATGCGCGCTCCGACGAAACCCATGGCCAGGGCTTCGTTCTGCCTCCGCACGACCGGGTAGAGCGCCACGGCCGTGCCGATGCAGGTGAGCCCGACGACCAGTTCCAGGGCTCCTCCGAGGAGCACTCCGCTGTCGGATCCGAGGCCAGTCACGAAGCCGGCCTCCTTCACCGGCCCGTAGAGCGCGAGGGTCGGGATCGACACGAAGGTGAGGAGGTACATGACGCCGGCCCAGAGTGCGGCCTTCCTCATTCGGTCGGACGGCGCCGCCGCCCGAGCTGTCGTGGGTGGGGTGGTGGTGATCATGGTTGGGTGCCTCTCGTGCGGGACTGCTGGGACGGGACGGGGACCACGGCGACCGAGATGAGCGGGATGCCGAGGTCCCGGAGCCTGGCCAGGAGCCCGTGCAGGGCTGACTGGTCGGCCACACGACCGCGCAGGAGCGTGACGCCGTCGGCCTCGAGCTCGACGGTCAGACCGTCAAACCAGGAGGACCACCGTTCGTCGAGGTGTCCCCGGAGCCGGATCTCGACCCGATCCGGCTCGTGTGCGGTGCTCATGCCCGGGACGTTAGGAGCGGAGCTGGTGAGCCGTCGTCACCTCATCTGGTGATCCGGGTGGTGATGCTGTCCGGGCTCAGCGTGCGGTCCGGGTCAGCAGCCCGAGCTGGTGCGCCCTGCTGATGGCCGCCCGGCGGTTGTTGACCCCGAGCTTGGTGTAGATGTGCCGGGTGTGCGTCCGCACGGTGTTGAGCGAGACGAACAGCTCGCGCGCGATCGCGGGCCCGCCGAGGTCGGAGCCGAGGAGGCGCAGCACGTCGAGCTCGCGCTCGCTCAGCGGGTCCGGCAGTGTCCCGCGAGCCTCCCGGGTCACCTCGCGGGGCAGTATGCCGTCAGCTCGCCGCTCAAGGAGCCGCACCACGAGCTCCGAGTCGGGTCGGCGGCGGGCCAGGTCACCCAGCAGCTCGCCCATCCCGGGGCCGGGCTCGAGGAAGAACCGGAGCCAGCCGTCAGGCTCGGCCAGGTCAACGGCACGCTCGAGCGCCGCCAGTGCCGGCTGGTCCGCGCCCGCCGAGTGGTGCGCGAGCGCGCGCAGGACCTCGATCTCGATGACCGTACCTCCGCGACCGCCAGCCTCAGCCCCGTCGAGCAACCGGTCCAGCAGCACGATGGCCTCGTGGAGACTTCCTGTCTCGCCGGTCGCCCGTTGCCCGGCGAGCAGGATGCGGGCCAGCGTGACGTGCTCGTACTCCCGCAGGTAGCTCAGGTCGTCACCGGCCGCCACGCCGTGCTCCCTGACCCAGCTGCGGGCCAGCGCGAGGTCACCGGAGGCGGCGAGCATCCGGGCGCGGGTGGCGTGGACGGGGTGCACCGGCGGGGAGAAGTCCCCGACGTAGACCCGTTCCGCGTCGTTGATCAACTCCAGCGCCGCAGGCCAGTCACGCTCGGCGGCGCGCAGTCGTGCCATCGCCACGCGCCAGCGGTACGGGTTCTGCGGCAGGCCAGCGGACTCACCGAGTGCGTCCGCCCGGCGCAGGAGCTCGGCGGCGGCGGGCAGGTCGTCGCGGTGCCAGGCGACCCGGCTCAACGCGACCAGCATGTCCGCCGTGCCCCGCAGGACCTCTCCGTCACTGCCACGACGTCGCGCAAGATCCAGGGCTCGACGCAGGGTGCGGTCGGCGTCGCCCAGGCGCCCCAGCGCGAGCTCCAGGTCGGCGATGGTGAGCGAGCAGCCCAGCACGTCGGCGATGTGGTCGGCACGTTCGAGTCCGGCCGCGCACACGACATACGACTCGTGCGCCGTGACGATGTCGCCGGTCGCCCAGGAGGCCAGGCCCGCGAGCCCGGAGGCTGCCGCCAGGGACAGGTGGTCGCCTGCGGGTGCCGCCGCGATGGCCCGGTGCGCGTGGCTGATCGTCGCTGCGGGGTCTCCTGACACCAGTGCCAGGGCGGCCCGGTACATCTCGACGCGGGCGGGCACTGACGCGAGCTCCCCCGGATCCACGACGACCAGCTCCGACGCCGGCCTGGCCAGCATGGCCTCGACGTCGGTCAACCGTGCCTCGACGCCCGCGAAGTCGTTGCTGGCCATCAGGCCACCCACCAACCCGATCGCGAGAACCGGACGGTCACGCACCACCCCTGCGGGCAGGTCGTCGACCCAGCGCAGTATGACGTCCTCTCTCCTTCTGCGCCGCAGGTCCGGGATCGCCTCCTCCGCCAGCTCCGCGGCCGTGGCGTCGTCGCCCGCGGCGAGGGCGTGCCGCACCGCGGCCTCGACAGCACCTTCCTGGGCGAACCACCGGCTGGCACGGCGGTGCAGCTCGGGGATGTCCCCGGGCCGTTCCCGACGCAGATGGGCACGGAGGACGTCGGCGAACAGGTGGTGATAGCGGAACCAGGATCTGTGCTCGTCCAGCGGGACCACGAACAGGTTGTCGCGCTCCAGCTGTTCGAGCATCGAGAGCCCACGCCCCGGTTGGTCGGACAACGCGTCGCACAACGAGGCCGTGAGCCGCTCGAGGACGGAGGTGTCGAGCAGAAAGCGGCGCACGTCGTCGGGCTGTCGGTGCAAGACCTCCTCGACGAGGTAGTCGACGACGAAGCGCGCATCCCCGGTGAAACGGTCGATGAACCGCTGGGGGTCCGCCCGGTCGCGCAGCGAGAGCACGGCGAGCTGGAGGGCGGTCACCCAGCCCTCGGTGCGGGTCTCGAGCGCCGCGACCGCCGCGGCGGGCAGATCGAGGTCGTGGAGGTCGTTGAGATAGGCCGCGACCTCGTCGCCATCGAAGCGTAGGTCGGCCGCACGGATCTCGACGAGCTCGCCGCGGGCGCGCAGGCGAGGCAGAGGAAGCGCGGGATCGGACCTCGTGCTCAGGACGAGGTGCAGCTGCGGTGGCAGGTGATCGACGACAAAGGCGAGCACCTCCGCGACCTCCGGGCCGTCCGCGAGGTGGTAGTCGTCCAGGACCAGGGTGAGGTCCCCGTCATGCACGCTCAGCTCGTTGAGGACCCCGGCGAGCATGGTCTCGGCCGGCGCCTGGCCGGACCTCCACAGGGTGAGGGCCGCGCCGGCCGACCCCGGCACCGTCCGGTCGAGTGCGGTGAGGACGTAGGACATGAAGGACGTCAGCCGGCGGTCACCCTCATCGAGGGAGACCCATGCGACCGGCCTGTCTCCCGGGCGCAGCCACGACTCGACCAGGGTGGTCTTGCCGAACCCGGCCGGAGCCGAGACAAGGGTGACGGGCGCCTCGTCCGCGCGCGCGAGCAGGCTCGCCAGGCGCCTCCGTGGCACCGTGCCACGACGTGGTCGGGGGCGGAGCAGCTTAGTCTCCAGCAGCGCGTCAACCATCCCCGCGCCCGCTGCCTGTCACCGTCATCGTGCCGCCGCCGTCCCGCGTCCAGTGGTCGGACACATCATGTCCTGCCGCGCTGCGGTGCACCAGCAGTGAGTGCGCTGCACCAGCAGTGAGTGCCAAGATGGGTCATGACCTCCGACACGCGGATGATCGCGCTGGGCTTCGGCAAGTTCGCCCGCGCGGACCGCATCTACGCGCTCGAGCGGATCACCGGCGAGGAACGTGGGGACGGCCACCGCACCAGGGTCTGGATCGAGGGGGTCGCCGACCCGTTGATCGCCTCACGGACCGAGACGACGATCCTGCGCGACATGGGACAGGACTCCGCGATCGTCGGGCCGGAGCTCGACGAGGCGCTGGACCTTGCTGAGCGGCTGGCTGCCGCAGCCGATGCCGGACGAGTGGACCTCAGCGACCTCGGCCGCCGCGCTCGACGGATCCTGGCCTCCACGACCCGGGCGACGTGTCCGTCGGCGGCCGGCCGTCAGGGCGTGACACCCAGGCGCCGGGCGACCCGCTCGCCGCCCACCTCACGGATCCAGTCCGGGTCGCCCACGACGATGAGCCGGTCCGTGGCCCGGGACATCCCGACATACAGCCGCTCACGCGCGCGTTCGGTGTCGGCGGAGTTGATGCAGAGCACCACCCCGCGGCGCTCCATGCCCTTGCACCCGAGAACCGTCCCGTAGAAGACCTCGTCCTCGTCCCAGAAGCTCTCCCAGTAGCCCTCGTCACCGCGTGACTCCTGCAGGTCCAGCTGGACCGGGTGCCGCGACTTCGTGGTGATGAGCGCGACGTGACGCGGCTCCCAACCCTCGTCGAGCAGCCGGTCCACCTGGTCGTCGGCCAGGTCGAGCGCGTCCTCGGCCGACGCCGGGACGAAGGTGACGTCGGGCCCGTCACCGCCCAGCGACCGCATCCGCGAGGGCGCGAGCGACTCGAACGACTCGGCGATCGGCCGGGTGTTGCGCAGGTTGTGGTCCAGGACCAGCGGCACGAGCTCGATCGGCGGCCGGCCGAAGCGCGGGAACAGCCGCTGGTTCTCGTCGGAGTAGATGTAGAGCCCGCCCTCGTCGGGATCCCGCAGGGCCGCCAGCAGCGGCGCCCACCACGACTCCGCGAAGTCCTGGGCCTCATCGACGACGATCGAGTCGAACTTCTCCTTCTCGGGCAGCTGCTGCGCGAGCTCGAGCATGATCGCCGGCAGCTCGTCCTCCCAGAACGGGCTGTCCGTGCGATCACCGTCCGGCGCACCCCAGGTCATGCCGAGCCCGTGGAAGGTGCCGACGTAGGCCGGCCGGTGCTTGCGGGGTGCCGCAGCGATCTCCCGCTGCAGGTAGGTCGCCAGCCCGATGGAGTAGCACAGGAGCGCCGCCCGCTGGGCCGGACGCCCCTCGGTGCCGCTCCCCCGGGTCAGCTCCTTGGCCTGGCTCAGCGCGAGCACCGTCTTGCCGCTGCCGGCTCCCCCACGGATGTCGACCCGTCTGAGCAGCCGGGTGACCCGCAGCAGCATCGCCTGCTCCTGGGTCAACCGGTCGACCGTCGCCTCGCGCTCGTCGGCCTCGGCGACGACCGAGGACCCGATCCGGTGACGACCCCGCCAGATGGTCAGGACCGCCTCGACGTCCTCGTCGCTCGGCACGCGGTGCCCGGTCTCCTGCCGTTGCAGCGCCGTCGCCAGCCGCTCCGCCAGGTGCGGCAGGTCGTCCCTCCCGTGGATCGCGAAACGAGGCAGGTCCGGACTCGAGAAGCCCTCGTCGATGTGGGTGTATGGCGTGACGAGGGCGTGCCCCCACCGCACCCGGGTGCGGGACCAGTGCGGGTCGTTCTCGATGTAGTGGACCAGTGCGTACTTGCTGCGGGTCAGCTGCCCGGCCGGGTCGATGCGGCGGGTGCCCTCCCTGCTGCGTAGCTGCCACTGACCCTGGGGGTCCTGGGAGACCGTCGCGCCCTTGACCTCGATGACAACGATGCCCGCGCCGGGGATCATCGCGACCAGGTCGATCTCGTGGTCACCCTCGTCGTCGAGCAGCCGCAGGTTGGCCATCAGGACGGCGTCGTCGCCCAGCTGCTGGCGCAGGGCCTCCCACACCTCCCGCTCAGACTGGGTGGTGAAGGCGGGATCTGGCGGGATGCAACGCGCTGGCACAGCGACTCCTTCGTCGGGTGCCCTATGCCTACCAGAGCCCACCGAGTCAGAGCCCACCGATTCAGGGCCGGCACGCGCAGGGTTCCGGGGCGGTGGTCAAACCTCCTGCTCGGACCCGTCCTGCTCGGCCCGCGCCCGGAGTCCGTTGGCCTCGTTGGCGAGGTAGCGGTCCGTGAGTCCCCGGAGGAAGCGGCCCATCACCACCCCCAACAACCCGGCCTGCGCCACCGACAGCCTCACCCGGGCACCACCCTCGGGAAGCGGATCGACGAGATGTCGGGCCGTCGTGCGCACCCCCGGCGCGCTGGCCACCCAGGTGAACGAGCGATCGGGCTCGAGCTCAGTGACGACATACTCGGTCTCGGGGAGGCGCGGCTGATTGACTACCGCACGGCTTCCCACGCGGAGCAGGCCCTCGTCGAGCCGGCGCACCGAGGTCACCGTCGGCGTCCACTCCGGCCAGCTCTCCACGTCGCACAGGACCGCCCACACCCGCTCGGGCGGGGCGGTGATGTCGACCGTGATGCTCTGCTCCATCTTCCCATTGTGCCCGCCCCGGCATCGGCGGGGAGCGACCGTCAGGCAGGGGGTCGGCGGGCTCAGTAGCCCTGCCAGTCGGGCTTGTGCTCGTGTGCGAACCGGTAGTAGTCGGCGTGCTCGAGCCGCGCAGCCGCGGCCTCGTCGACCACCACCGTCACGTGCGGGTGCAGCTGCAGCACCGACGCGGGGCAGGACGCGCTGACCGGCCCCTCCACCGCCGCCGCCAGCGCCCCGGACTTGCCCGCGCCGGTCGCCACGAGCACCAGGTGTCGCGCCTGGGAGATGGTGCCCAGCCCCTGGGTCAGCACGTGGTGCGGCACGACCTCGCCCGCGAAGAAGCGGCTGTTGTCCGAGAGCGTCTGCTCGGTCAGCGTCTTCACCCGGGTGCGCGAGGCCAGCGAGGACCCGGGCTCGTTGAACCCGAGGTGCCCGTCGGTGCCCAGCCCCAGCAGCTGCACGTCGATGCCCCCGGCCCGCCGGATTCTCTCCTCGTATGACGCAGCCTCGGCGGGCAGGTCCGCGGCGGTCCCGTCCGGGCCGTCCACGCTGGTCAGCCCCACCCGGTCGGTCAGCATCCGCCGGATCGTCCGGTGGTAGGACTGGGGGTGGTCGGCGGGGATCCCGACATACTCATCCAGCAGGAACGCCCGGCACCCCCCGAAGTCCAGCCCCTCCTCGCGGTGGCGCCGCACCAGCTCCTCGTAGGCCGGCTCCGGCGAGGAACCGGTCGCCAACCCCAGCGTTGCTCCCGCCCGGACGGTGCGCTCCAGGATGTCCGCCACGAGAAGCCCCGCCTCGCGCGGTGTCGCGGTGATGACGACCTCCACGGCCTACTCCCCCGCAGGCAGCAGGGCGGCGCCGACCGACCCGGCCGGGTAGTCCTCGGGCAGCCACCGCACCCGCTCGTGCACCGCCAGGTGCTGCTCGAAGCCGGAGTCGGTGCCGTGGCTACGCAGCTCGGCCAGCAGCGCACCCTGCAGCGCGGGTGTCGAGGTGACCACTCCGCCGGCCAGGACGACCTGCGCGACGTCGGTCGCCTGGACGAGGATCCGCACCGCCTGCGCCAGCCCCGCCACCAGGTCGTCGCGAACCGTCTGCGCGTTGGTATCACCCGCCGCCGCAGCCGTCATGAGCTGCGCCGCCGACCCCGCCCAGCGCCGCGCCAGGCCACCACCGGAGGCGTAGAGCTCCAGGCACCCCCGCTTCCCGCACGGGCACACCGGCCCCGACCGGTCGGTGACCAGGTGGCCGATCTCCCCGGCAAGGCCCCGCGTCCCCCGCCGCAGCGAGCCGTCCAGGACCAGCCCGGCGGCCAGCCCGGTGCCGACGTTGAGCAGCGCCAGGTCCACGTCCGGGCCCGCGCCGTCGGTCGCCCGCAGCCACTGCGCCGCACCCCAGGCCGCCGCCTTCACGTCGTTCTCCACCCGCACCGGCACCGCCGTCAGCGTCGCGGCCTGCCCCGCCAGGTCGAGCGGGCGTCCGTCGAGCCCGAGGTTGACGGCGTGCGCGACCGTGCCGCCGCGGACGATGCCCGGCACCCCGATGCCCAGGCCGGTCACCGAGGTGGCCGGACCGAGCTGGTCCAGGAGTCGGCAGTATGCCGTGCGCAGGCCGGCCGTGATCCCCTCCGGTCCGCGGACGGTCGGCACCGCGTGCTGTGTGAGGACCCGGTAGGCGCCGTCGCTGCCTTCCTCGACGGCCGCGGCGTCGATCCTGGTGCCGCCGATGTCGATGCCGATCCGCACGCTCATGAGCCCCTCCTCGGCAGGCTCCCCGACGGCATCCCCGACGCATGGGTCAGTGCCTTCGCCAGCGCCTCGGTGCTCGCTGCCGACGCGCCGTAGGTGCAGACCACCCGGTCCAGCGCGCTGAGCCAGGGGTCGGGCCAGCCCAGCTCGACCAACCAGGTCTGGTTGTTGCCGCGCACGGCCCCGCAGATCCACTCCCAGACCCGCTCGTCGCGGGTGGCACCGCGCACCACGATCAGGCTCGGGCCAGTCGGTGGGCTGGTCCTCGCCAGGTCCTTCGGCACCAACCGGACGCTGGAGCGGAGGCCGGGCAGGGACCCGCACGGCAGCCCCCAGGCCGTCTCACCCACGGCGGGGTTGCTGGCGGTGTCGACGTGCACGACGGCCGGTCCCGGCAGGACGGGCACGTTGGAGAGGGCCGCGGTCGCGGCACGGAGCGAGGCCGCGCGGGCGACCCGGGTGACCGAGTGCGGGTCGGCCGGGTCCGCGAGACCGGTGGCCCCGTCTGCGGCGACGGCTGCCGGGGTGACGGCCCACTCCTCCCGCAGCCGGGCGACCCGCTCGGCGGCGTCGAGCAGCCGGGCCGCGGGGAGCGTGCCGTCGTCGACCGCCGCGAGGATGGCCTCCACGACCTGCTCGATGACGACTGCCCCGTCCGTCGTGGTCTCCGGGCCGAGGCAGAGCAGGTCGGCACCGGCCGCCAGTGACCGGACCGCTGCGCCGGGGATGCCGATCGCGTCGGGACCGGTGCCCTGCGCGCCCGCCATGTCGAGGGCGTCGGTGACGATCACACCGTCGAAGCCGAGCTCGTCCCGCAGCAGGTCGCCCAGCACCACCGGGCTGAACGTCGCCGGGCGCAGCGGGTCGATCGCCTCGATCACGACGTGGGAGGTCATCACGGTCGGCGTCCCGGCGGCGACCGCTGCGGCGAAGGGCACGAGCTCGCGCTGCCGCACGACGTCCTCGGCAGCCCGCACGGTCGGCAGCCCGTGGTGCGAGTCGGTGCGGGTGTCGCCGTGCCCCGGGAAGTGCTTCACGCTCGCCGCCACACCCGCGGACGCCAGGCCCCTGACGAATGCCTCGGTGTGCCGGGCCACCAGCGCCGGGTCGGCGCCGAAGCTGCGGGTGCCGATGACCGGGTTGAGCGGGTCGGAGTTCACGTCGGCACAGGGCGCCAGGTCGAGCCAGATGCCGGCCGCGGCCAGCTCGGCGCCGATCCCGGCGGCCACCTGCCGGGTCACCTCTAAGTCATCGAGGCGGCCGAGGACGGCGGCCCCGGCATACGGGCTGCCCGTGGTGGTGTGCAGCCGGGTGACGTCGCCGCCCTCCTCGTCGATCGCCAACACGGCCGTCGGGGCGAGCTCGCGCAGGGACCGGGCCAGGGCGGCGAGGTCGTGACCCGGTGCGACGTTGTTGCCGTAGAGACAGACGCCACCCAGGCCCAGCCCCACCTCCCGGGGCAGCCAGGACGGGACCACCGGCCCGGCGAAACCGGCGAGCAGGACGCTCCTGGCGGCATACTGCAGCTCGGTCATCCCTTCACCGCCCCCGAGACCAGACCCTGGGTCATCTTGGTCTGCACGATCATGAAGAAGACGATCACCGGGACGGCCACGAGCACCGAGCCCGCCATGACGGCCGGCCAGTCGATCGCCTGGTTGGACACCGTGGTCATGCCCCGCAGCCACAGCGGGAGCGTCCGGTTGTCGGGCTCCATGACGACCACGGCCAGGGTGTACTCGTTCCACGCCTGGAGGAAGGCGAAGACGCCGCTGGCGATCAGTCCGGGCGCGAGCAGCGGGAAGGTAATGGTGAAGAACGCGCGGAACCGGCTGCAGCCGTCGACCATCGCCGCCTCCTCGAGCTCGACCGGGACGCCGTCCACGAAGCCGCGCAGCAGCCACACCGTGAACGGCAGGACGGCCGCGACGTAGAGCAGCGACAGACCGGCGATCGTGTTGTAGAGGTTCCAGTCGTTGAGCATCCGGTACTGGCTGATGAACAGCGCCTCCGGCGGGATCATCTGGATGGTCAGCACCACGATGATGAAGGAGACCCGCCCGCGGAACCGGAAGCGGGAGATCGCGACGGCGGCGACGAACGCGCAGACCACGGCGAGCGCCACGCAGATCAGCGTCACCGACAGGCTGAGCCGTAGCGAGGCGAAGAACTCGCCGTCCAGGACCCGGCCGAAGGCGTCGAGGGTGAGGTCGGTGGGCACGAACGAGGGGGTCGGTGCGCGCAGGGCCTCGATCGGCTGGAGCGCGCCGTTGAGGATCCAGTAGGCCGGGAAGGCCCAGACCAGGGCGAGGGCGACGGCCACCGCGCCCCACAGGCGTCCGCGGGTGGTGCGTCCGATGCGTCTCATACCGTCTCCGCCTTCAGGAGGGCGTGCACGTAGCGCGCGGTGAGGACCAGCGTGAGCACGAGCACGAAGAGGGCGAAGGCCGAGGCCATGCCGTACTCGCTCTGTCCGACGCCGAGGGTGTAGATGTAGGTGCCGAGCAGGTGGGTCTCGCTGGGGACCCCGCCCACCCCCTGCAGGTAGTGGATCTGGGCGAAGACCCGCAGGTCCCACACGATCTGCAGCATCAGCACGATGGTCAGGGCCGGGCGGATCGAGGGGTAGATGATGAAGCGCCAGCGCTGCCAGGCGTTGGCGCCGTCGATCTGCCCGGCCTCCAGTGCGTCCTCGGGCACCTGGGTGAGCGCGGCGTAGGCGGTGAACGCCACGAACGGCACGCTCATCCAGACCACGATCACGGTGGCGACGAGGTAGAAGGACAGCGGCTCGATCAGCCAGTTGTGCCGGGTGAAGTCACCCAGGCCCAGGTTGGTCAGCGTCCAGTTGATCAGGCCGTAGCGGCTGTCGAACAACCACTGCCAGGCGGTCATCGCCGCGATCACCGGCATCGCCCAGCAGAGCAGCATGCTCACCTGCAGCACAACCCGCGGGACGCGCGGTGCCCGGAGCATGATCAGCGCGAAGGTCGTGCCGATGACCATGGTC
Organism: Ornithinimicrobium sp. F0845; assembly: GCF_023015765.1. Lineage (GTDB taxonomy): Bacteria > Actinomycetota > Actinomycetes > Actinomycetales > Dermatophilaceae > Ornithinicoccus. The sequence continues at coordinate 77,446 of NZ_JALKAL010000006.1, read as the reverse complement.
AGGGCGACGTTGACCGCGCAGAACACCAGGGAGCGCACGACCACGCCCCACATCTGCGAGTCCGTGAACAGCGCGCGGTAGTTGTCCAGGCCAATCCACTCCGGCGGCGCCCCGAACTGCTGGGCACGGCCGAACTCCTGGAAGGACATGATGACCTGCCGCACCAGCGGATAGCCCTCGCCGATCAGCAGCACCGCGATCGCCGGTAGCAGCAGCCAGTAGCCACCGAGCCCGCCGCGCCGGCGCCGGCGACGCCGGTCGGGCGCGGTCACCGGCGTCGGCGTCAGGGGCACCCGCGCCGTCTCCTGGTCCGTCATCCTGCACCCTTCTCGTCAACCCATTTTGAGGGAGGTTCTGTACGCCTCCCACGCATTCTTGGGGAGGTTTTGTAGACCCCACCCGCATTCTTGGGGAGGTTTTGTAGACCCTGCGGGCAGCGAGGGGGCCGGTGCCGGCGCCCGGCACCGGCCCCTCACGTCATACTGCCTGGGCCTGCTCAGCCGTTGAGCATGTCCGCCAGCTGGGTGTCGACCTCCGCGGCGACCGTGGCGACGTCCTCGCCGCCGGCGATGCGGCCGAAGAACTCCTCCATGACCGAGGCGGTCTCGACCGCGGCCCACTCCGAGGAGGCCGGGGTCAGCTTGGCGTTCTCGGCGGCGGAGATCGCGGCCTGCGCGAACTCGTCGTCACCCATCAGCGCGGTGAACTCGGGGTTGGCCGGGCCGAGGCCGTTCTCGGCGAGCATCGTCTGGTACTCGTCGCTGAAGATCAGCCGCATCAGGTCGGCGGCCAGCTCCTTGTGCTGCGACTGGGCCGAGATGGCGATGTTGGACCCGCCGGCGAACACGGGGGCGACGCCGCCGTCCACACCGGGGAGGGCGAACGCGCCGAGGTCCTCGGCCCTGGTCTCCTCCACGCTCCAGCGCGCCCAGCTCGGCGCCATGAACATCGCGGCCTCGCCGTTGTTGAACGGCACCCAGGCCTCGGCGTCCTTGCCGTCCTGCGGGGCGGTGGAGGCGCCGGCGTACAGCTCCTGCCACTGGGTCAGGCCGGCCACGCTCTCGGGCGAGGACAGCGCGCCGACCCACTGGTCACCCTCCTTGACGGCGATGTCGCCGCCGTGCGCGAAGATCCAGCTGATGCCGTTGCGCCAGTCCTGCCCGGGCAGCCAGAGCCCGGAGAAGCCGTCGCCGCCGGCCTCGCGCAGCGCGATCGCCGCGGTGGAGAACTCCTCGAGCGTGGTGGGCACCTCCAGGCCCGCGTCGCTGAAGGCGGCCTTGTCGAAGAAGATGTAGCGCGAGCCCCAGTAGTAGGGCACCGCGTAGACGGTGTCCTCATAGGTGCCGGCCTCGATGAAGCCCTCGGGGCCGATGTCGCCCAGCTCGCCGAGCAGGCCGGACAGGTCCTCGAACGCACCGACACTGGTGTATGTCGGAACCTGGGTGTTGCCCATCTCGATCACGTCAGGCGTGTTGTCGGGGTCGGGGAGGGCCTGGTTGGCGCGCTCCAGCAGCTCTCCCCAGGGGATCCGCTGCACCTCGAGCGTGGCACCGGTCTCCTCGTTGAAGGCGGTGACCAGCCACTCCTCGAGCTCGACCGGGGTGTCGGTCTCACCGGCCAGCCACAGGGTGATCGTCTCGCCGGAGGCCTCCTCGCCGCCGGTCTCGGCCGGGGCGTCGGTCTCCTCGGCCCCGTCGGTCGCCTCGCCGTCGTCAGCCTCGCCCTCGTCGGCCGCGGCGTCGTCCGTGGCGTCGTCGGTCGGGTCGTCCGTCGTGCTCCCTTGGCCGCAGCCGGCCAGCAGGGTCGCGGCGACAGTCGTCACTACCGCGGCCCGGGTCATGGTGCTGAGCTTCATCGTTGAACCTCTCTCGGTGGTGGTGGTCGGTAGTGAACCCAGGGGTCACACCACGCCTATCTCGCGGTAGCGCACGAGCGCTGCCGCTCCCTTCAGAACGAGCTCGTCCGCCAGCGGGACCACGCGCACGTGGACCTGCCGGGCAACGAAGGGAAGGGTCTGGTGGGCGAGCGCGTCCTGCGTCGCCCGCAGCAGGTGGCCGTCGAGCAGCTCGGCCGGGCCGTAGAGCACGACGTCGGCGATGCCGAGCGTGGTCACGACCGGGCTGAGCACCGAGCCCAGCCGCTGCCCCGCCGCGACAAGCTCGGCCTCGGTCTGCGCCCGGCGCAGGGTGGGCACCGCCAGGATCGTCTCCAGGCACCCGCGGTTGCCGCAGGCACAGGTCGGACCGTCCGGGTCGACGACCACGTGCCCGATCTCCCCCGAGGACAGCAGCGGGCCCGCCAGCACCCGGCCGTCGACCAGGACCCCTCCCCCGACACCGTGACCGATGGTCACCAGGAGCAGCCCCGCGTCGTCACCGGCGCCGAAGCTGGTCTCGGCGGCGGTCGCCATGTTGGCGTCATTGGCCACGTATGCCGGCAGGCCGGTCTCCCGGTGCACCCGCTCGGCGAGGGCCAGGTCGGACCAGCCCAGGTTGGGTGCGTGCAGCACGGTCCCCGCGTGGTCGATGATGCCGGGCGCGCCGATGCCGACCCCGAGCACGGGCCGGGTCAGCTGCTCGCGCAGCCGGGCGACGAGGGCGAGCACCTCGGCCACGGCCGCCTCACCCTCGGACAGCTCGACGGACTCTGCCGTGAGGATGCCACCGTGCAGGTCCACCACGGCAGAGCGCAGGATCCGGTCGCCGGACAGGTCCAGCGCGACCACCACGGGGGCGGTGTCGGCGAGCCCGACGAGGGTGGCGGGCTTCCCCTGGCGCACGCCGGGGCGGTGGCCCAGCTCGACCAGCATGCCGGTGTCGAGCAGCTCGGCGACCAGGTCGGAGACGGTCACCCGGGTCAGCCCCGTCTCCCGGGAGAGGTCGGCGCGACTGCGCGGGCCGTCGTCGAAGAGCTGCTGCAGGACCAGGGCCCGGTGATGACGTCTCGCGTCACCCGGCAGCACCTTGCCGACGGGGCGTCGCCCGCCGCGCGGTCGACCGGTGACCTGTGTCATGAGAGTTAGTATGTCTCATTAACTAACTTTGTCAAGAGGCCCTGCCGAAGAGGGCATCGATCCAGCGCGCCGCCTGTGACACCCCGGCTACCGTGGCCCACATCGCCGGCCAGGGGGTGGTCCGCACCAGATCGGGACCAGCACCGAGAGCCGTTCGCCCCGCACGAGAGGACGACCCCGTTGCGCACCCGAAGCCGCTGTGCCCTTGCCGCCCTGTCCCTGATCGCACTGATCGCCGCCCCCGCCGCGGCGGCACCGCCGGGCGCCGACGAGGAGGTGATGGTGGCGGTCGACCGCCCACGCCATCGTCCTGGGCGGCACCTCCGTCATCCAGCCTGCGGTGGAGCAGGAGCTGCTGGCCGCGGGGATCGAGCCGATCCGCATCTCCGGGACGGACCGCTACGGCACGGCAGCACTCCTCGCGGCCACCTTCGAGCCGGGCTACGTCACGGTCTACATCGCCTCCGGGACACCCCTGGTCCCCAAACCGCCGTTCGTCCCGATGATGCCCGACGCCCTCGCCGCGTCGGCACGCGCCGGGGCCGAGGGAGCACCGGTGATGCTGACCAAGACCTTCGACCTTCCCCCCGTGACCCGCCAGACCCTGGAGGCCCTCAACCCGCCGAGCATCACGATCGTCGGAGGCCACGGGACGGTCACCGCCTCGGTGGAGTACGAGCTGAGTCAGATCGCGCCGGTCACGCGGATCAGCGGGAGCACCCGCTTCGAGACGGCCGCCGCGCTCTTCGAGTCCTACCCGACCGGTGCCCCGCGCGCCTACCTCGCGTCCGGGGAGTGGTTCGCCGACGCACTGTCCGTGTCGGCCCTCGCGGCCTCCGAGGGGGCCCCGGTCCTGCTGGCCAACCAGAGTCGCCTCCCCAGCGCGTCCCGCGAGGCGATCGTGGCGCTGGACCCTCAGTCGGTCAGACTCATCGGCGGCACCGCGGTGCTGGACGACACCCTGATGGACATCATCCGGGACCTGCCCACGCCCTGACAGCGACCGGTCCGGTTGACGGCGCTGGCTCCTAGACTCCCTGCGTGAGCGCCACCCACTCCCCCGACCTGCACCCGCGCCTCTGGGCGGAGACCGTGCACCGCGACGCGCACGGCCGGATCGCCGTCGGCGGTCTCGACGTGGTCTCCCTGGCAGAGGAGTTCGGCACCCCGGCGTATGTCGTCGACGAGCAGGACTTCCGCCACCGGGCCGGGGCCTTCCGCGAGGCCTTCGCCACCGCGTTCGCGCAGGTCAGCGGCGGCGCCGACGTCTACTACGCGGGCAAGGCGTTCCTCTGCTCCGCGGTCGCGCGCTGGGTGCAGCAGGAGGGACTCGGTCTCGACGTCTGCTCCGGCGGCGAGCTCGCGGTCGCCCAGCGGGCCGGATTCCCGGGCGCGCGCCTCGCCCTGCACGGCAACAACAAGTCGGTCGCCGAGCTGCGCCAGGCCCTGCAGTATGACGTGGGCCGGGTCGTGGTGGACTCCCTCACCGAGATCGACCGGCTGGCTCAGGCCGCCACCGAGCTCGGGGTGCGCGCCCGGGTGCTGGTGCGGGTCACGGTCGGCGTCGAGGCCCACACCCACGAGTTCATCGCGACGGCGCACGAGGACCAGAAGTTCGGCTTCAGCCTGGCCGGCGGCGCCGCGCAGGAGGCCGTCGAGCGGGTCCTGCACCACCGCGAGCACCTTGAGCTGCTGGGCCTGCACAGCCACATCGGGTCCCAGATCATGGACACCGCCGGGTTCGAGGTCGCTGCCGGCCGACTGATCGGGCTCCATGCCGAGGTCAGCCGGCACCACGGCATACTCCTGCCCGAGCTCGACCTGGGCGGCGGCTTCGGCATCGCCTACACCCCCGCGGACGACCCCCTCTCCCCCGCGGAGCTCGCCGAGAGGCTGGCGACCGTGGTGGACCGCGAGCTCGCGGCGCTGGGCGAGGTGCCCCGGCCCCGGATCTCGGTCGAGCCCGGCCGGGCCATCGCCGGCCCCAGCACGTTCACCCTCTACGAGGTGGGCACGGTCAAGGAGGTCAGGCTCGAGGACGGGAGCACCCGCACCTACGTCTCGGTCGACGGTGGCATGAGCGACAACGTCCGGCCCGCGCTCTACGGCGCCGACTACACCTGCGTGCTGGCGAACCGCGCGTCCGGGGCCGGGCCGATGCGCGCCAGGGTGGTGGGGCGGCACTGCGAGAGCGGCGACATCCTGGTGCGGGACACCGAGCTCCCCGCGGACCTGCGCGCCGGCGACCTGCTCGCGGTCGCCGCGACGGGCGCCTACTGCCGCAGCCTGTCCAGCCAGTACAACCACACGCCGCGGCCGCCGGTGGTCGCCGTGCGGGACGGTCACGCGCGGGTCATCGTGCGACGCGAGACCGTCGAGGATCTGCTCGCCCTCGACGTGGGCTAGCTGGAAGTCGGCTCGTTACCGCCCGTCCGCAGCTCCTCCTCGATCACCGCCACCGCTCCCCCGACACCGTCCTCGCCGCGCACCAGCCGGCCCACCACACGCGCCCGGTCGACGACTCCTGCCTCGAGGGCAGTATGCAGTGCGGTCCGGAGCCGCTCCGGGCTCGCCTCGGGCGTGGGCACCGGTGCCGAGCCGACACCGATCTCCTGCACCCGCCGGCCGAAGAAGGGCTGGTCCATGGTGAACGGCAGCACCACCTGGGGACGGCCGACGCGAAGCGCCTGTGCGGTGGTGCCGGCGCCGCCGTGGTGCACGACCGCGGCCACGCGGGGGAAGAGCAGCTCGTGGGGGACGTCGCCGACGAACAGGACGCGCTCGTCATACTCCCCCTGCTCCTCCAGCCCCGATCCCTCCTGGACGATCGCGCGGTGACCCAGGGCCAGTGCGGCGTCGACCGTGTGTCGCAGGGCGTCCCGCACGGCGGGCACCGTGTGTGACCCGAGGCCGGCGTAGACCGCCTCCGGGCCGCCGTCGAGGAAGTCCGCCACCTCGGCCGGCAGCTTGGTGCCCGCGGGGACGTCGAGGAAGGGATAGCCGGTGCAGCGGATCCGCCGGCCGCCGACGCGGCGCGGGGTCACGATCTGCGCCGAGTTGGCGACGAAGGCCGGCACCGTCGCGAGCTGGAGCATCGCCCGGCGGCGCTGCGCGGCGGTGACCCCGGGGACGTCGGTGACCAGGTTGGTGGAGGCCCGCATGGCCCGCACCCCGGCGCGCAGGTTCGTCAGCGAGCGGCCCTCGCGGACGGAGTACAGGCTGGCGTCGCCCCACAGGGACGGGATGGCCGGCAGGAACATCATCAGCACCTGCGGCTTGCGGGCCCGGTCGATCATCGCCGGCCAGGCCGCGCTCATCGCCGTGGTCACCACGGCGTCGTAGCGCGACCACATCCCGGTCAGCGTCTCCCGGACGGCCGGCGCCATGGCCCGGGCCACCTGCCCCAGGAACTCGAGCTGGTCGTTGAGACCGACCGGCATCCCGTGCTGCAGCAGGTCGTTGCGGTAGTAGCCCATCACGTCGACGGGCACCTCCTCGACGGCCACCCCGGCGCCCTCGACCAGGTCGACGTAGTCGCTGGTGGCGGTCACCCCGACCTCGTGGCCGCGGTCCCGCAACCCCCGCGCGACGGCAAGCACTGGCTGGTAGTCGCCGCGGCTCCCCGCCGCGAGCATCGCGATGCGCATGGCCCCATTCTCTCCACTCGGCCACACTCACGTGATTCAGCCTGGTCGTCGACTAGTCTCAGATGATGCGCACTGTGGGCGCCTACGAGGCCAGGACGCATCTCCCGCGCCTCCTGGACGAGGTCTAGGCGGGCGGATCCGTCACCATCACCAAACACGGCCGTCCCGTGGCCAGACTGGTCGGCATCCGCGGTGCCGCCGCATCGGACCCCGACCCCGACCCCGTCGCCCGCTTCGCCGAGGCTCGGGCGGGCCTGACCCTCGGCAGACCCCTCCGCGAGGCCACCGACGAGGGGCGTCGGTGACCGGGATCATCCTGGACGCATCCATGGCACGGGCGGGCGTTGCTCTCGCCTGACGTGCGGCTCCAGCCTCAGCCCACGATCCGCTCGACGTACTCCCGGGCCGGCTCGGCATAGCGCTCGGGGAAGGTCACCGCGCACCCGATCGCCCACGCGTTGCCCTCCAGTGAGCGCAGCCGCAGCCACGGGGCCAGGTCCTCGCGCGTCGGCAACGGGCGGCCGGTGATCTCGCAGTATGCCGTGAGCGCGGTCCGCCCGATCTCGTCCGTGGGCGTGCTGCCCAGCACGGCGAGGTCCCACTCGACCGGTCCGCGGCAGGCCTCCTCCAGGTCGCTCCAGCACCAGCGGCCCGAGCGGTCGCGCAGCAGGTTGCCGCGGTGGGCGTCGCCGTGCAGCAGCACCTCCTCGGTGCCCAGCCCGGCGGTCCCGGCCAGCGCGTCCTCGTGCTCCCGGGTGAGCGCCGCGTGCTCGGCGCGGGTGATGAAGCCGTGGCGCACGGCATACTCCAGCGGCTCGGTGATCACCTGGTGGGCGACGGTCATGCGGGGCAGCTCCGGGCCCGCGTCCGCCAGCGCGGCGTGCCACGCCGCGAGCGCGGCGCCCGACTCCTGCGGGGTCGCCCTCGCCTCCTGGGGGCCGAGGTCCTCCCACAACGAGATCCACTGCCCGTCGACCTCGTGCGGGCCCGGGTCCACGTCGTGGGCCGGCGGGACGACCGCGACCCCGGCGGCGTGGGCGATCCGGCCGGCCGCGACCTCGGTGCCCAGCCACCACCCCGGGTCCCGCCGCTGGGCGCCCGTGTGGGTCGAGACGCGGGCGACGAGGCCGGCCCCCGGCAGCCGCAGCATCAGGGACCCGCGGTTGGACAGCACGTCCGGCTTCTCAGGTGGCAGGGCGAGGCGTTCACAGAGGCGGGCCAGGGCTACTGTGCCGCGCCGCGCCGTCTCCACGGCCGACTCGGTGAGGGCGCTGTCCACCGCTCGATCGTAGGTCGGCGCCCGGACCGCCCGGCTCACCACGGCTCGTCGGCACAGATCCGAGCATCCCGGCCCCGGGCCAGCAGTTCCACGCTCAGGCGTCCAGCTCGGGCAGCTCGGCCAATTCGCGGCGGGCCCGGTCGACCGCCGCCCGGTCCTCGCCCGTCAGGCCGGGGTCGTCGAGCGCCTCCACCTCGCCGGCGGCCTCACGCGCGCCGGCCGGGTCGTCCAACCGCAGCCGCAGCTCGGCGGCATACGCCCAGGCCGCAGCCCGGTCAGCGACCGTGGCGTCCGGATGCCGCGCGAGCGCCCCGGCGAGGATCCGGTGTGCCTGCTCCGGGTCGCCGTGGGAGTCCCCCTGGACGACCGCGTTCTCCAGGGCCCGGGCCAGCGGCCCTCCCCCGGAGCTCGCCCACTCGAGCCGGTCGTCGACCGCCCGCGCCTTCTCCTCCTCGGACGCGGGACGGCGCGAGACCCGGACCCAGTTGCCGGCCGGGTCGATCACCGAGAAGCCGCTGAGCCCCGCGTTGTTCGCGCGCCGGCGCGGCCTGGTCATCCGCGGTGCACCGCTCTGCGGGACCGTGCCATAGCTCTCCCGGAACCCCTTGGCGAACAGCGCGTGCAACGGCTCGGTGTCGGACACCACGATCCCGCACGTGGAGTGGCTCTGCTCCGGGTCGTGGCCCGGCATGCCGTAGTAGTGCAGGTCGATCCCGCCCAGCCCCAGCACGACATACGGGTTGGGCCGCAGCTGCCGGTAGGTCACGCGCAGGCCGAGCGCCGTCCAGAACTGCCCGATCTCATCGATGTCTGCGCACGGCAACATCGGGATCATGTGCGCGTCGCCGGTCACGTCGCTCACGCTGGCACCGGTCAGGTCAGGTGGTCGAAGTCGCCCCGCACCCAGGCAGTATGCCGATCGGCTGAGTAGCGGATGATCGTCTTGGCATCCTGGGGCACGACCGCACCGAAGTTGTTGTAGAGCCGGTCGAAGTGCAGCCCCTCGACCTGGCCGGCCAGGCGCTGGACCACGTTGCCGGACAGCGGTAGGCGGTTGGGATAGCTGCGCATGAAGCTGACGGTCCTGCGGTCGGGATTGGTGAAGATCGCATCACCGGCCAGGAGCACGCCCTTGCCGTCGTTGCCGGTGGCCCACTCGACGACGGTCTGGCCGCGGAAGTGACCCCCGACCCGGTGCAGCGTCAGGCCCGGCGCGACCTCGTGCCGCTCGTCGAAGAACTCGACGCGATCGCTGCGTCGCACCCACTCCTGGTCGCGGTCGGCGAGCTGCACCGGTGCGTCGAGAGCGGCGGCCCACTCGGTCTGCACGCCGTACATGTGCGGGTGGCTGGCTGCCACGGCGAGCGTCGGGCCGAGCCCGCGGACGAACTCCACGGCCTCGTCGTCGATATATCCCACGGCGTCGAAGAGCAGGGTCCCCTCCGGGGTGCGCACGACCATCGTCTGCTGCGCGATGCCGACGCCCGGATCCGCGCGCAGGCCCCACAGGTCGGGCTCGACCTCGGTGATGACGATGCGGGTGCCGTTTGCCCTCAGCTTCTCCAGGGTCGTCCAGCGCGAGCCCCCCTCGGGCACCCACTGCCGCTCGTCGTCGCAGATGGCGCACAGTTCCGGCGGCGACTCCACGTCAGCAGTTTCCACGGCACAGGTCTCACAGATCCAGATCATGCGCCCCAGTCTGTGCGCTGCCGGTGAGGAGCGCGACCCCGTTTTTCGCCGTGTCCCGAGTCCGGCACCCGCGCGGAGGAGACGGCGACGATGTCGCGTGGAGGGTTCATTGTGCTGGTCAGAGGCCGAGCGGGACCGTCAGGCCGATGAGCTCGGCGGGCTCGGCGGAGGTGTTCTCCCACCAGTGGCCGAGGGTGCAGTCGTAGGTGATCGTGTCGCCGGCCTGCAGCTCGTGGCGCTCCTCGCCGATGACGACGACCAGCTGGCCGGCGAGCACGTGCACCGACTCGGTGGTTCCGCGACGTGACGCTCGGCTGACTGTGTGCCGCGCCCGGCCCGGGCTACGACCACCGGGCGCGGCACCCCACCGCCCACCTCCTGCCACCCCCGGAGGCCCCCATGAGGTACGTGCTGCACCGCCTGGCCCAGTCGGTCGTGGTCCTCTTCGGCGTCACCGTCGTCGTCTTCCTCATCGTCCACCTGGTCCCCGGCGACCCGATCCGGATCGGGATGGGCACCCGCTTCGACCCGGAGATCTACGAGGCGCTGCGGCGCGCCTCGGGGCTGGACCGGCCACCTCTGGAGCAGTACGTCAGCTACGTCAGCAAGGCGGTCTCCGGCGACCTCGGGGTGAGCTTCCGGTCCGGCCAGCCGGTGACGCACCTCCTGGTGGCGCGGCTGCCGGCGACCGTCTCGCTGGCGGTCGTCGGGATCCTCATCGCGCTGCTGGTCTCCTTCCCGCTGGGCATCATCTCGGCGGTGCGCAACGGCAGCGCGGTCGACTCCATCGTCCGGGCGGTCAGCCAGCTCGGCGTCTCGCTGCCGAACTTCTGGCTCGGGATGCTCCTCATCCTGCTCTTCTCCTCGACCCTGGGGTGGCTGCCGCCGTCGGGCTACACCCCGATCACCGAGGACCCGGTCGAATGGGCCAAGCGGGTGATCATGCCGGGCATCACCGTGGGCGTGGTCGCCGGCTCGATCCTCACCCGCTACGTCCGTTCCTCGGTGCTGGAGACCCTCTCGATGGACCACGTGCGGACCGCCGACTCCAAGGGTCTGCCCCGCCGCCTGGTGCTCTCGCGGCACGTCGTCCGCAACGCCCTCGTCCCCGTCATCACGGTCACCGGCACCCAGATCGCCGCGATCCTGGGCGGGGTGATCGTCGTGGAGGTCGTCTTCGCCTGGCCGGGTCTGGGACTGCTGGTGTATGACGCGGTGCGGGCCCGCGACTACCCGCTCCTTCAGGGGGCGGTGCTGTTGATCGCGGTGATCTTCCTGGTCGTCAACCTGATCGTCGACCTGCTCTACGCCAAGGTGGACCCGCGGATCCAGCTGGGAGGTGACCCGTGAGCACCCCGGCCCCCACCCAACCGGACCCGGGCACACCGCCGGGCCCCACGGCATACGACCCTGCAGTGCCGGTCCCCCGCGAGGGGCCGCGCGGGTGGCGGCGCACGGTGCTGGCCCTGCTCCGGCGGCCGGTGGGCGTGGTCTCGCTGCTCGTCCTGCTGGGAGTCGTCGTACTGGCGCTGTTCGGCGACTGGCTGGCGCCCTACGGGATCAACGAGGTGAACCTCGACGCCAGGCTGCAGCCGCCGTCGGCCGAGTTCTGGTTCGGCACCGACGAGCTGGGCCGAGACATCCTCTCCCGCGTCATCGCCTCGGCAGCGGTGTCGGTGCGGGTCTCGGTGATCGCGGTCTCGATCGCCCTGGTCGCGGGCGTCGGGCTCGGGCTGCTCGCCGGCTTCTTCGGGGGCTGGCTGGACACCGTCATCATGCGCTCCCAGGACGTGCTCTTCGCCTTCCCCGAGATCCTGCTGGCGATGGCCATCGTGGCGATCCTCGGACCGGGCGTGACGACGGCAACGATCGCGATCGGCGTCGTCTACATCCCGGTCTTCGCGCGGGTCACCCGGGCCAGCACCCTGTCGGTGCGCACCGAGACCTACGTGCGCGCCGCCAAGTCCCTGGGCGCCGGGCCGGGCCGGCAGATGGTGCGGCACGTGCTGCCCAACATCTCGGCGCCGATCATCGTGCAGACCTCGCTGTCGCTGGCCTTCGCGATCCTGTCGGAGGCGAGCCTGTCCTTCCTGGGGCTCGGCGTGCAACCGCCGGAGCCGTCCTGGGGCCGCATGCTCTTCGACTCCCGCGCCTTCTTCCAGGAGGCCTGGTGGATGAGCGTCTTCCCCGGCCTGGCGGTCTTCGTCACCGTGCTGGCCTGCAACCTGCTGGGCGACATCCTGCGCGACGTCCTCGACGTCCGGTCCTCGGCCACCGCCCGAGGAGGCACCCGATGAGCGCCCTGCCCGGTCCCCCGAGCCCGTCGGCCGTCCCCGTTTCGGCCACCGCCCTGGAGGTGCGGTCCCTGTCGGTCTCGATCGGCACGGCGCGGATCGTGCGCGACGTGAGCTGGTCGGTCTCCCCGGGACAGACCCTCGGCATCGTCGGGGAGTCCGGGTCGGGCAAGTCGATGTCGGTGCTGTCGGCGGTCGGCCTGGGACCGGGCAACGCCCGGGTCACCGGCGACGTCCGGCTCACCACCTCCGACGGCACCGAGCACGACCTGCTCGGCCTGCGCGGCAACGCCCTGCGGCGGATCCGCGGACGGCGCATCGGCTTCGTCTTCCAGGACCCCGCGACCTCGCTCAACCCGATGCTCACCGTCGAGCGGCAGCTCACTGAGGGCCCCGAGGTGCACCTGGGCCTGAAGCCGAGGGAGGCCCGGGCACGGGCAGCCGAGCTGCTCGAGCTCGTCGGCATCCCCGACCCGGCCCGGCGGCTCAAGGCCTACCCCCACGAGCTGAGCGGCGGTATGCGGCAGCGCGTGATGATCGCCGTCGCCCTGGCCTGCGAGCCCGAGGTGATCATCGCCGACGAGGCGACGACTGCCCTCGACGTGACGATCCAGGCCCAGATCATCGATGCCATCCGCGAGCTGCAGGAGCGCCTCGGCACCGCCACCGTCTGGATCAGCCACGACCTGGCCGTGGTCGGCGGGATCGCCGACGAGGTCGTCGTGATGTACGGCGGCGAGGTCCTCGAGCGCGCCGAGACCGTCCGCCTCTTCCAGGACACCGTGCACCCCTACACCCGCGGTCTGTTCGCCTCGCGCCCGCACCTGGGGCAGCGCAGCGACCAGCTGCTGAGCATCCCGGGGTCGCCGCCGGACCCACGGGCCATCCCGCCGGGCTGCGTCTTCTGGGACCGGTGCTCCGTGCGCGGCGACGACCGGTGCCGGACCCAGCACCCCGAGCTGGTCGACCTGGGCGACGGTCACTGGGTGCGCTCGTTCTACCTGCCCGACGCCCGGCCGCCCTCGGCCGAGCCCGCGACCCGCGACCAGGAGGGAGAGCGGTGAGCACAGCGACCGAGTCCCAGTCGTCCGCCGAGGCCGTGGCCGGCGACCCGCTGCTGCGGGTCGACGGGCTGCACGTCCGCTTCCCGGTGCGCGGGGCCGGGCGCCGCCAGTGGCTGTATGCCGTGCAGGACGTCTCCTTCACCATCGGCCGGGGGGAGACGGTCGGCCTGGTCGGCGAGTCGGGGTCCGGCAAGTCCACGATCGGCAACGCCCTGCTGCGGCTGGTGCCGGTGCACGCCGGGACTGTCCGGCTCGGCGACACCGACGTGCTCGCCGCCCGCGGCCGCGAGATCACCGATGTGCGGCGGCGCATGGCGATGGTCTTCCAGGACCCGCTGGCCGCGCTCGATCCGCGGTGCACCGTCGCCGAGTCGGTGGCCGAGCCGCTGCAGATCCACAGGCTGAGGCCGTCGGGCGGTCGGCGCGCGCGGGTGGCCGAGTTGATGGACCTGGCGGGACTGCCCTCCCGGTTCCTGGACCGCTACCCGCACGAGCTGTCGGGCGGACAGCGGCAGCGTGTGTGCATCGCCCGGGCGCTGGCGGCCGAGCCGGAGCTGCTGATCCTGGACGAGGCGACCGCCTCGCTGGACGTCTCGGTCCAATCCCAGATCCTCAACCTGCTCCGGCAGTTGCAGCAGGAGATGGGGCTGTCCTACCTGTTCATCAGCCACGACCTGGCCTCGGTCGAGCACATGAGCGACCGGGTGCTGGTCCTCTATCTCGGGCGGATCATGGAGCGGTCGCCGCGCGAGGACCTGTACCGCTCGCCCGGCCACCCCTACACCCAGGCGCTGATCTCGGCGATCCCGCTCGAGGACCCGGTCGCCGAGCGGCAACGGCGCCGGATCATCCTCGAGGGCGACATCCCCTCCCCGATCGACCCGCCCTCGGGCTGCGTCTTCCGGACCCGCCGCCCGCTGGTGATTCCCGAGTGCGCCGAGGACCTCCCGCCCGGACACGACCTCGGACCGGACCACACGGCATACTGCCTGCGCGCCGGGGAACAGGTCGGCGGCACGTAGGGCCCGGCGTCGGCCGAGGCGGCACCACGTGCACGACGAGCCGGTATCCGGTGGTCACTTCCGTCGTGGACGTGTGAGGCTGGGCGCCATGCCGGACAGGGAGCTGGGTCGACGCAGGCTTGTGGCGCAGGGTGTCGTCACCCGACCGTTCGCGCGACCGGCCGACGCGGTCGCGGCCCTGGGGGCGATGCAGGGACAGGACCTGCCCGGGGTCATCGCCTCGGCGGCACTTCGCACGCGGGAGGGGACGGTCGCGGACGTCGTCGAGGATCTCGATGCGGGCCGCATCGTGCGGGGCTACCCGATGCGCGGCACCGTCTTCCTCCTCGCGGCCGCGGACGCGACGTGGATGGGTCAGCTGTGCGCCGGTCCCGCGCTGCGTGGCGCCGAGCGACGGCAGTCGGACCTGGGACTCACCAGCCCCCACATCGCCCGGGCACGCGACGCCCTGGTCACCGCGCTCGAGGACCACCCGACGGGTCTGTCTCGCGGCCAGGTCATGGAGCTCTGGGACTCGATCGGACAGCCCACCTCAGGAGGGCGCGGCTATCACCTGCTGGCCCAGTTCGTCTCGGAGACGCTCGCGTTCTACGGACCGTGGAACGGCACCGACCAGAACATCGTGCTGGCCCGGGACTGGGTGCCTCCCGGCTCCGGGCTCGAGGGCCGGTTCAACGGGGACCGGATCGCGGCGGTGACCGAGCTCCTGCGCCGCTACCTGACCAGTCACGGACCCGCGACCATCCGGGACTTCGCCTGGTGGACCAAGCTGCCGCTGAAGGAGATCCGCGCGGCCCTGCCCGACGCCGCCCGCGACCTCGATCAGGACGACGCCGACGAGCCGGCATACTGGCGCCCCGGTCTGATCGACGAGGTCACCGAGCACGCGAAGGACCTGCGGAAGCCCTGGTTGCTGCCCGGATTCGACGAGTTCATCCTGGGCTACCAGGACCGCTCCTTCGCGATGTCCGAGGCGGAGGTCCTCCTGCTGTCGCCCGGCAAGAACGGCATGTTCCGCCGCAGCGTCGTCGTCGACGGGCAGGTCCGTGCCCTGTGGAAGCGTGGCGGCCGGCCGGGCAGGCGCGCGCTGGAGCTGGAGCCCTTCGACGGCCTGCCCAAGCGTGCCGAGGCTGCACTCCCGAGGCTGTTCGAGGCGTTCCCCTTCACCACCGTCTGAGCGCCCGAGCCGGCGCACGGCATACTGCAGGAACCGCGGACGAAAGGCCCCGACCATGAGCGAGTTCACCCCCACCGCAGACCTCTGTGACACCCACGGTAAGGCGCTCGCCTCCTGCGACCTGCAGCTGCGCAGTTTCGGGGGTCGCGCGCGGTTCCAGGGCGAGGTGGTCACGGTGCGTGCGCACGAGGACAACTCGGTCCTGCGGGAGGTCATCTCCCAGCCCGGCCACGGCAAGGTGGTCGTGGTCGACGCCAGCGGATCCCTGCACTGCGCGATGATGGGTGACCAGATGGCGGCCCTTGCCGCCGAGAACGGCTGGGAGGGCGCCATCATCAACGGCGTCGTCCGGGATGCCGTGGCCCTGGCCTCGATCGACATCGGCATCAAGGCCCTGGGCACCAACCCGCGCAAGTCCCGCAAGGGCGGCACCGGCGAGACGGGGATCCCGGTCGGGTTCGGCGGCGCGGTCTTCACGCCGGGCGCGACCGTGGTGAGCGACGAGGACGGCGTGGTGGTCCTGGCACGGTGATGGAGGACGGGGTGTTGAGCCCGGTGAGCGATCGTCATGGGCACGACAGAACAACTACGTCTCCTGACCCCGCGGCCGACGGACGCACGGACCCGGACTTAACTCGCCCGCCTACTCCCCCGCGTCGTCCAGGAACTCGCGCAGGATCTCCACCAGCTCCTTCGGCTGCTCGACGTTGACCTGGTGCCCCGCCCCGGGCACCTCACGGAGCTCGGCACCGGCAATGCCCGCCGCAAGCGCCCGGGCCGCCGGCTGGTTCGGCCGGTCCTTGGCTCCCACCAGCACCAGCGTCGGAGCGGTGATCCTCGGCAGGGCGTCGGTCAGGTCGATCTGCCGCACCACCTCGAGGGTCTGCATCAGCCGTTCCTTGGAGACGCTGGAGTCGGCCAGGCGGGAGGCGGGCATCAGCTTGAGCATCCCGGCCTGGAGCGTCATCAGGCCCCGCGGCGGCTTGACCTGTCCCCCGATCAGCACCAGCCGGCGCACCCGTCCCGGAAAGTCCGCGGCGAGCCGGGTGGCCACCACCGCGCCGTAGGACACGCCGCACAGGTCGACCTGCTCCAGACCCTCGAGCATCAGGTCGGTGTCGAGCTTCGCGGCAGCGTCGGCGACCGGGACCGGCTTCTTCTCCGTCGGCTTCAGCCCGGGCACCCACGGCGTGAGCAGGCGGCGGGTCGGGTACAGCGGCACGACCACGTCCTCCCAGGCCATCGGCGCCTGGCCGAGCCCGTGGAGCAGGACGAGCGGGGTCTGGTCAGCGGAGTCGGTCACGGGACGAGAGTATGCCGTGGGGCAGGCTGGCCAACGTCGCAGCTTACCTGAGCCACGGCATACTCCCGGACAGCCGTGAGGCGGCGGCGCACTCGGCGCCACCGCCTCACAGGTGGGGATGAATCAGTCGGGGGACCCGTCAGGCAGCGGCCTGCTTCTCGCGCACCGCAGCGACGAGCTGGTCGTAGAGACCACGCACACCGTCGACCGGCGCGGCGTCGAGGATCTCGCCCTCGATGGTCAGGTCCTGGCCGAAGCTCAGGCCGGGGCCGTCCAGGCGCACGGCCTTGACCCGGTCGAGCACCTCGCCCAGCTGGCGGGCCGCACCCGCGGCGGCGCCCCAGCCGTAGCCGACGATGCCGATGGGCACCTCGGCCCACTCGGCGTGCAGGCTGTCGATCGCGTTCTTGAGGACGGCCGGGTAGCCCGCGTTGTACTCCGGGACGGCGATGATAAGGGCGTCGTAGCCACGGATCTGCTCGGACCAGGCGACGGTGCTGGGCAGGGTGTAGTTGCCGGTGGCCGGCTGCTCCGGCTCGGCCAGGAAGGGCAGGTCCACCTCGGCCAGGTCGATCAGGTCGACCTCGCTGCCGTAGGGAGCCAGCTCGGACACCCACCGGGCCACCTTGGGGCCGATGCGGGTGGGTCGTGAGGAGCTGACGATGATGCCGATCTTGTGAGAAGTCATGCCATCTTCAAAAGATGATGCTTCAACAATCTTCCCGGTCCGGGGCTACTGTGCGGCGAGTCACACCCACAGCGGCCCCGCCCGCCCGCAGGAGCACGCCCGCCCGTTCTGGCACGCTGGGGCGATGAAGACCGCAACGGCCCAGGCAGTATGCCGTGCTGACGCCGGGTGACGTCCGGTACGCCCGGTCCGGCGCGGTCGATATCGCCTACCAGACTGCGGGCAGCGGCCCCCGTGACGTGGTCGTCGGGATCGGGTGGGTCTCCCACCTGGAGCTGCTCTGGGAGCTGCCCGAGACGGTCCACTTCCTCGAGCGCCTCGCCGGCCTGGGTCGACTCATCGTGTACGACGCCCGTGGCACGGGTCTGTCCGACCGGCCCACCGACGCGCCATCGGTCGACGACCTCGTCCCAGACCTGGTCGCGGTCCTGGACGCCGCGGGCAGCGAGAGGGCGATCGTCGTGGGGTGGCTCGACAAGGCCGCCGTCGCACTCGCCCTCGCGGCTCGTCACCCCGAGCGGGTCGAGGCACTCGTCCTGGGAGAGGCGATGGCCTCCACCCGTCCGCGTCCGGGACACCCGGCAGGGCTTGAGCCGGCTGCGGTGGAGCGGCTCGCGGCGGCGGTCGAGCAGGGCGAGTGGGGCTCGGGCCACCTCCTGCCGTGGATCGCGCCGGGGGCGAGCCAGGAGCCGCGCGTCGCGGCCTGGTGGCGCCGCTGGGAGCGGATGTCGGCCACCCCGAACGCTGCCGCAGCACTGTTGCGCCTGCTGCTCGAGGTCGACGTGCGTGAGCTGCTCGACCGGGTCCGCGTGCCCGTGCTGGTCCTGCACCGGAGGGGGAACGACTTCGTCCCGGCCGCAGCGGTGCGGTGGCTCGCCGAGCACCTGCCCGACGCACGCTACGTGGAGGTCCCCGGCGACGAGCTGGCTGCATTCTTCGGTGACACCGACACCCTGATGGACGAGGTCGAGGAGTTCGTCGCCGGCACCCGCACCGGCGCCGACGGTGACCGCATGGTCGCCACCCTGCTGATGACCGACGTCGTGGGGTCGACGGCCCGCGCCGCCGCCCTGGGGGACCGGCGGTGGCGCGAGCTGCTGGACTGGCACCACCAGGAGGTCCGGGCGCTGCTGGCCCGCCACGGTGGCACGGAGATCGACACGGCCGGGGACGGGTTCCTCGCGCTCTTCGACCTCCCGAGTCGTGCGATCACCTGCGCGATCGCCATCAGCGAGCACCTGCACCGCCACGGGACCGACATCCGTGCGGGGCTGCACAGCGGCGAGGTGATCCGTTCCGGTGGGGAGGTCCGGGGCGTGGCCGTGCACGTGGCTGCGCGGGTGGCCGCCCTGGGCGGTGCCGGCGACGTGCTGGTCACCGGCACGGTGCGCGACCTGGTCCTCGGCTCGGGCAGGGAGCTGCGCCCGCACGGCACGCACGTCCTGTCCGGGGTGCCGGGCAGGTGGGAGGTGTTCGCCGCGGATCACGACCAGGCACCACAGGACCGACCGGGAGACCTCAGTCGTGCGCCAGGGCGTTGACGGCCTGGTCGAACAGCCAGGGCGCCCGGTGGGCCGCTGTGAGCACCGCCCGACGGCCGGGTGCCGTGCGGGTGGACGCCAGGAGCCCTGAGGTCAGCGCCGCACTGGGCAGGCTCACCCGGGCGGCGGCTCGCGGGTAGAGCTGCGGACGGCCCGCCGCGAGAGCGGTGGCGGCCGCCCTCGCCTGGGCCAGTCCGACCGCCAGACCCTCCCCCGTGAGCGCGTCGACATAGCCACCGGCGTCACCGACGAGGACGACCCGTCCCGCACGGCGCGACCGGGATCGCTGGCGCAGCGGCCCCGCACCCAGGACCGTCGAGGTGGGCTCGGCCCCCGCCAACCGCTCGCGCAGCGCCGGGAAGTCCTGGAGCCGGTCCTGCCAGGAGCCACGTCCGGAGCCCAGGAGCGCGACGCCCACCTCGTCGTCGGCGACGGGCGTGACATAGGCCTCCCCCGCAGGTGACCAGTGCACCTCCACCAGGTCGGTCCACGGGCCGACGCGGAAGTGGCGGCGCAACCCGAAGCGCCGGACCCCGCGGGGCGGCACGTCCAGCCCGAGCAACCGGCGGGTCGGCGAGTGCAGCCCGTCCGCGGCGACCACGAAGCGGCCGCGGACCGACGCCGACGGACCGGACCGCACACCGGATGACGGGCCCGCACCGTCCAGGTCCACCCGCACCCCCGTGGGGTCCTGCGTCAGCGCCGACATCGCCCGGGGCACCACCTCGACACCGGCCCGCTCCGCCGCGGCGGCCAGGGCGGCGTGCAGCTCCGTCCGGCGCACGCCCAGCCCCGGTCCGCCGCGGAACCTCGCCTCGACGGACCGAGCGCCGTCGACATACCGGATGCCGAGGAAGGGACGTCCGGTCACTGGCGCACCCAACCGCCCCAGTGCGGCGACGGCACCCGGCATCAGCCCCTCGCCGCACGCCTTGTCGATGGGCGCCGCGCGCGGCTCGAGCAACACGGGCACGAGGCCCGCACGCACGGCATACAACGCCGTGGCCAGGCCCACCGGTCCCCCGCCGATGACCACCACATCGGCGTCCGCCACCGGACCCATGTCAGGACACGCTCGCCAGCGCGGTGTCCTCGGTCCGGATCCGCACCGTGAGCAGCCAGGCGTTCAGCGCCGTGAACACGATGGCGGTCACCCACGAGGTGTGCACGAGCGGCAGTGCCACGCCCTCGCCCACCACCGCGACGTAGTTGGGGTGCCGCAGCCACCGATACGGACCGCGCCGGACCAGCGGCAGGCCCGGCACGACGATGACCCGGGTGTTCCACTGCCGGCCCAGGGTCGCGATGCACCACCAGCGCAGGCCCTGGGCGAGCAGGACCACGACCAGCATCGGCAGCCCCAGCCACGGCAGGAACTCCCGGTCGAACAACCACGCCTCCGCCAAGCAGCCGAGCAGCAGCAGCGAGTGCAGCAGGACCATCGGCGGATAGTGCCCACGACCCGTCTCCACCCCACCCCTGGCCAGCGCCCACGCGGCGTGCCGCTTCGACAGGACCAGCTCCGCGAGGCGTTCCAGGACCACGAGACCCAGCAGCACGGCATACCAGGTCAGCGAGGTCATCCGGCCTCTCCCGGCGCGCTCAGCAGCACGGTCTCCAGGCAGAAGCCGGGACCCATCGCCAGCAGCACCCCGGCGCTGCCGGGCTCCGGCGGGGCCTCCCGGAGGGTGTCGGCGAGCACGTGCAGAACGGATGCGGAGGACAGGTTGCCGATCCGGGCCAGCGACCGCCAGGTGACGCCGAGCGCCTCGGGCGGCACCTCCAGCGCCTCGGCCAGCGCGTCCAGGACCTTGGGTCCACCCGGGTGCGCGACCCACCATCCGACATCCGGACGGCCCATCGAGTATGCCGTGAGGAACCGGTCCACGTCCCCCCTCACCTGGGCGCGGACCAGGTCGGGCACCTCCGCGCCGAGCACGATGCGCAGGCCGGTGGACCCGACGTCCCAGCCCATCGCCCGCTCGGTGCCGGGATAGAGGCGGCTGCGGCTGCCGCGCACCCGGATCCCGTCGGGAGCCAGCCGATCCGCGGCCCGGTCCCCCAACATCACCACGGCCGCTGCGCCGTCACCGAACAGGCCGCTCGCCACGAGGTTGGCCGTCGAGGTGTCGTCCCGCTGCAGCGTCAGGCTGCACACCTCCACCGCCAGCAGCACCGCGACGCCGTCCGGGTGGCCGGCCAGCCACTCGTGCACCCGGCCCACACCGGCGGCGCCGCCGACGCAGCCCAGTCCCACGATCGGGATGCGGCGCAGGTCCTCGCGCAGCGGCAGCCGGGCCATGAGCCGCGCGTCGAGCGAGGGCACGGCCAGGCCGGTGATCGTGGTGGACACGAGCAGGTCGACGTCCTCGGCACGAAGGCCTGCGGCGTCGAGCGCGTCCTGGACGGCACGGGTCGCGAGGTCGGTGGCTGCCTCGATGAAGGCGTCGTTGGAGCGGCCGAAGTCTGCCGTGACCTCCTCATAAGCCTCCAGCGGCAGCGCCAGGTGCCGCTGGTCGACCCCCGCGTTGCGGTGCACCTGCTCCAGGACCGCCAGGTGCTCGGGCCCCAGCCCCACGAGGGCGGCCAGGCCGGCGGTGAGCTCCTCCTGGGCATAGCGGTGCTCGGGGAGGACGCCGCGCACGGCCGCGATCACGGACATCCTCCGAGCGTACGGACTGCCCACGTCACCCGCTTCCCCATGTCCCCGGGGTCATACGCTCGGGGCGTGAGCACCCCCGGCACGGCCCGCGGCCTGGCCTTGGCCTGCCACCCGCTGCCCACGGTGGCGGTCACGGTCCTCAGCCTGCTGCTGGCCATCGGCTCGGGCACGGCACGGGAGGTGACGGTCGTGGTCGCCGCGGTCCTGTGCGGCCAGCTGGTCATCGGGTGGCACAACGACCTGGTCGATGCCGCTCGGGATCGCGCCGCCGGCCGGAGCGACAAGCCCCTGGCCCTCGGTGCGGTCTCGCCGCGGACCGTCCGGGCGGCCGTGCTCACCGCCCTGACCCTCACCGTGGTGCTGTCACTCGTGGCCGGTGGCTGGGCCGGCCTCGTGCTCCACGTGGGGCCGGTCGTCGGGTCGGGCCTCGCCTACAACGCCGGGTTGAAGGCCACGGTCTGGTCCTGGCTGCCGTATGCCGTGGCGTTCGGCACCCTGCCTGCTTTCGTCTGGCTCTCGGTCGGCCGGGGCGCCGCACCGTGGTGGGTGGTCGCGGTCGGCGCCCTCCTCGGGGTCGGCGCCCACCTGCTCAACGTCCTGCCGGACCTGGAGGAGGACCTGCGCCACGGCATACGAGGTCTGCCGCACCGGCTCGGCGGCCGCTGGTCTCGGGTGCTGGCCCCGCTGCTGCTCCTGGCAGGCACCGTCCTGCTCGCCGTCGAGCCGGCAGGTCCCACGCCCGCCTGGGCCTGGGTGGCGGTCGGCGCCGCGGTCGTGCTCACCGTGCCCGCCTCGACCGCTGGCGGACGCGCACCGTTCCTGGCTGCGATCGGCATCGCGCTGCTCAACGTCACACTGCTCGCGCTGGTGGACTGACGGGGGCGCTGCCTCGTGGCCGCCCACCTCGGACGGGTCGCCCGAGGAGGAGTAGCCGCTACGCCGTAGGAGGAGCCGCCCGAGGATAAGCAGCCGCTAGGCAGGACGCAGCGAGCCCAGTTTCGTGCGCACACCGGGTGAGGCATGGATCATCGGGGGGCCCAGCGGCTCCGGGAGCCCGGCGTGCCGCAGCGGTGCGGTGAGCCGTCCCGTCACGGAGGCCTCGTGCAGTGGCCCCGGCGGGTGGTTGGCCGGTGCGTGCCACAGGATCCCTCGGCGGTGGAAGGCCCACCACCGAGCGGTGAGACTGTCGACCAGCGGGGTGCGGTCGGCCTCGGCCAACGGCGGTCCGACGTCCACCCGGGCGCGGAACCAGTCGTCGGCCGGCGGCCGGGTCAGGGCGGGCTCGCCGAAGCGGTAGTCCCACCGGGCGCACGTGACGCGGTCGCTCGCAGCAGGGTCCCCCAGGATCCGGTCACGCGTCCACCGGTCCCCCATGACGCGGATCGTGCAGTCGGACCGGTGATAGGGCAGTCCGATGGTGCTCAGCGCCGCCTGGAAGGTGACCCGGGGCACCAGCATCGTGAGGAACCAGATGCCCTCACGACCGTCGGCGGAGCGGACGTAGGCGCGCACGTTCAGCTCCGGGAAGTAGCCCCAGCCCGGGGGCGGCGGCAGTCCCGGCGCGCGCACGTCGCTCATCGCGAACGGGATGACACCCACCCAGGTGCGCCCGTCCCACGCCTGCACCCGCAGCCTCTCCGGCACGAGCTCCTGGACGGTCTCGACGGCATACTCCCAGTGCAGGAAGGTCAGGTGACTCCAGGTCTGCAGGTTGACCGGGACCCGCACGCGGTGCGAGGGATGCCGCGCGCTCATGCCGGTCGGCGTGTCAGTCCGGCTCGTCGGCAGCAGACTCTTCAGGGAGGGTGCGGGCAGGTCACGCTCGGCCGACAGGATCGGACCGATGATGGAGCTCGGGAAGTCCCAGTGGCACACGATGGCGAGCTGGTCGTAGTCGAGCAGACCGTGGAAACGGTAGGCGTCGGCTCCCCGGATCGTCTCAAGCTCATCACGCTGCAGGTCGGTCATCCCCAGGACAAAGATGTTCGTGGTCACGTCACTCCTGACTGGCGGGCAGGGTCTTCGGGCAGGCCCTCGGACAGCTCAGGGCGGCGGCCCTGCCAGTGTTGGCAGAGCCCGCAGAGCCCCGCAATCGCTGGCCCACCCCATCAGCCACGGCTGGCCGGCCGCCCTTGATCGCTGGATGACCCTGCCCCGGGCATGCCTGTGGGCCCGACCGTGAGGTCGGGCTGCGGGGCGGGGTCTTCAGACGTGCCAGGTGACGATGGACCCGGTGACTGTGGCCATCAGGTCTTGGTCGTGGACCAGGGTGTGGTGCCGGGGACAGAGCAGCACCAGGACGGCTAGGTCGGTGGTGCCTCCACGGCACCACCAGACGAGGTGATGACTGTCGCACCAGGTCCCAGGTACATCGCACCCCGGGTAGGTGCATTGACCGTCCCGGACCATGAGTGCCTTGAACTGTCCCGGTGTGGCCAACCGGACCGTGCGTCCCAACGCCAACGGCTCACCGTATTGTCCCAATGCGACCGGGGTCAGGTCACCGATGCAGGCGTACCGACCTGTCTGTTCGGCATCCAGCACCGTCCCGGTGTGCGAGACCCCCGGCCCACCGGGTTGACCGGTGTCCGGATCGGCCTTGATCGTGATCATCACCGACGCCCGCCCCGAGGAGGGCGGTGCCCCCGGGTTGGACAGGCCCCGGTTCAGCACCATCAGCAGCGCGTCATACCCCCGCTGCCCCGCGCCGCGCAGGTCCAGCCCCCCGTCCTCCTGTGGCGCCGGCGCGGCCAACGGACCGGTCAGCACCCCGTCGAACAACGGCACGTCAGACTCGGGGGCATCCACCGTGTACCGCGTCATCCCGGTCCCCAACCGGCGGCGCCGAACGCACCGCAACTGCTGGGCGGTCCGCTTGGCCTCATCCCGCGGCTTCTTGTCCAGCAGGTCGATCAGCAGCTTCTTGCAGACGACCTCCAGCTCGGCATCGCTCAGCCCGGTGTTGCACGCCGCCGCCGTCGCGATCTCGGTAAACGCCACCGCGTCCTCGGCCGACAGGCACCCCACCAGGCGCCGCATGGTGCGCGCTACCAACGCCGCCCGGTGCACTCCCGTGCGGCCCGCCACCACCACCGCGGCCAGGTCCTTGCCCCAGAACGTCTCGCCCGCCCGCGCCACGTCCTGCACCTGGGCCGCCTCGGCCTTGGACAACCACGGGCACCGCTGCCGCAGCCAGGACACCAACGTCAGCCCCACCGCCGAGTGCAACCCCCGGGAAAACGCCTCGAGCGCCAACCCCATCGTCACGCCGGTCAACTGGTCACGCACCCGCCCCGCAGCCTCCAGCCCCTCCTCGATCCCGGCATCGAAGACCCCGACGAGACCCTGCTCGCCTAGCGCGGCCCGGTCCAGGCCCCGTGCGGCTGTGGCCAACCCACCCGCCAGCTCCTGCACCGGATCCACCCACCCCGAGGCTTCCGTAGCACCCGGTGTACCTGGGGACGTGGCAGCGTCCACCTCGGCCACCAGCGCCCAGAACTCCGGGCTGTCCAGATCACCCTCCTCGGTGCGCACCTGCACCTCCCACGCAGCCCACGACGCCAACTCCTGGGCACTCGCCTCCCCCGACCACGCCGAGGACGACCGCTCCGTCGGGCACGACCCAGGCACACCAGCACCCGACCCGGGCACCACCCCAGTCGGTTCCGTGACCTCCGTGTTCGTCATACAAACGATCTAAACACCCACCACTGACAATGCTTTGACCTGGGCAAACACGAATCGAGCGACGTGCATGAGCCGCCGTCCGAGACCTACCAGGTCGTGCCGGACAATGGCCACATGCACCCGTTCGTCGTGGCCGTCCACCGCAGTGACCGTCACGGCTTCAGCAAGCCCACGGTGCGTGAGATCGAGCTGGTGGAGGGCTTCGGCGTCATGGGCGACGCACACGCGGGCGCCACCGTGAGGCACCGCAGCCGGGTCCGTGCCGACCCCGACCAGCCGAACCTGCGCCAGGTCCACCTGATCCACGCCGAGCTGCTCGAGCACCTGGCGGCCGTCGGCCATCGCGTCTCCCCCGGCGAGCTGGGCGAGAACATCACGACCCGGGGCATCGCACTGCTCGATGTACCCGTGGGCACACGCCTCACCATCGGCGAGGCCGTCATCACCGTCACCGGACTGCGCAACCCGTGCCGACAGATCAACGACTTCCAGCCTGGTTTGCTCAAGCACGTGCTGCGCACCACCCCCGAGGGCGACCTGGAGCGGCTGACCGGTGTCATGGGCATCGTCTCGCGGGGCGGCACCGTCCGGGCCGATGACGAGATCACGGTGGCCCTGCCACCCGAACCCCACCATCGGCTCACCAGGGTCTGAGGCTGACCCGCTCGACGCATCAATCGGTGGGCTGAAGCGCCGGGACCAGCCCGCACGCTTCGCTCAGGGTCCCGGTCCAGCCGTGTGGCGTTACGGCGAAGATATCGCCGTCGAACGCGGCCGTCATGTGGTTGCTGTAACGCCAGGCCGGGAAGAACTGGTGCTCGTCGGCCGTGCTGACCACCCGCCCTTCGCGGCAGACCACCGTGACCAGGCCGCCGTCCATCTCACTCCACCGCTCGCCGTCGAACGTGCGTAAGGGCGCAAGATCTGTCGCAATCGCTTGCATCTGGCTCTCGAGAGGCATTGGCGGATCCTCGCGCGCGCTTGCCTCCGACCCACAGTCCGGCGAGGGGGTCGTGACGGTCCGGATGCCCTGCACCTCCTGCGGGTGGCCCCTCACGTACGCGATATGAGCCAGCCCCGGCCTCCCGCCGACGCGATCAAGGATCTCCGTCAGGATCCGTGCAGGGTCGGACAGAGTCCAGGGTTCGTTTCGAGGCGTCATGCGCTGAGCGTGCCGCAAGAACAAGCGCCCTTGATCCTTGTCCACAGGCTGTGGACAAGACCGCTCGACCCAGGCGTCCCTGTGGTGTCGTGGTGGCCGACCAACGACGACCGCGAAGGACGAACATGGGCTACAACACGGACCACCTGGGCGCACTCCGTATCGAGCCGCCCCTCAACCCTGAAGAGACGGCCTGGCTGCGGTCCTTCCGCCGCTCGCATCGACCGCTGTACGCCGATCCGTACGAGGTACCCATGAACCCGGGAGTTGTTCCGGACGACCACCCTCTCGTCACTAAACCGGTGCCGTCACCAGCTTCCCCGCACGGTCCCGCAACGGAGGTCTGTCCTACTGCGACTGGCAGCCGTCTGTCGATGGCCGGCAGTTGCACTGGGTCTCGTCGGCAAAGTCCAACAATGCATGTGTTGCCCTGCAATACCTCGTCGATCACTCCTGCGACCCGGCACCCACGCAGAGGGCGACGGACGTGAGGACTTCGCGGACTTCACCTTTGACCACGTCGTCAGCGGCACGATCGCAGCGGAGCGGGATGACGGGCAGTTGTTCCTCCTCGTCGCCGAGAAAAACGAGATCAGAGAAGTCGTCCTGGTGAACGGCGCCGGGCTGTGGTGACCAGTATGGTGGTTGGTATGGCGACCACGCAGAAGGTGACGGTGACCCTGCAGGTGGAGCAGGTGGAGTCGATCCGCGCGCTGGTGAGCGCAGGTCAGGCCGAGACGGTCTCGGGTTTCGTCCAGCACGCGGTCAGGCTGGCGCTCGACGACATCGGGGGCTGGGCGGACATGCTGACCGAAGCGTTGGAGCACACGGGTGGGCCGATGACGGACGAGGAACGAGCTTGGGCCGACGACATCCTGGGCAGGGGCGCGGCGCGGCGAGGATCCGGATGAGCACTGGGATCACCCTCGATGCCGGGCCTCTCATCCAACTCGACCGTGGCGACCGACGAGTCCTGCTGCTTCTCGCACGCACCACAGCGGTGGGTGCGCGGGTCGTGGTCCCCGCACCAGCCCTGGCGCAGGCCGTCCGTGACCCCGCACGACAGGCGCGACTGGCGCGACTGCTGCGCCAACCGCTGACCGAGGTCGTGCCGCTGGACCGGGTGGAGGCAACGCAGGTCGCGCGCCTCCTCGCTCGCACCCGCACCCGCGACATTGCTGACGCGCACGTGGTGGTCTGCGCTCGGCGGATGGCGACGACGGTTGTGACGACGGACCCCGACGACCTGCGCGCCCTCGACCCGAGCCTGGCGTTGCACGCGATCTAGCGTCACTGGCGTCAACCGCGAGGACGGCTGCGACTGGCGGAATGAAGGGGTCGGCGAAGATGTCCCGGCCACCCCGGATGCCCGCCGTCTCACGGTCCGTCAGGATGCGCCTCGTCCCAGGCCCTGGCCACCTTCTGGGGCCACGCACATCCGCCACGCCTCGACGACGAACTCCCGGGCCTCGGCCGGGTCGAGCCGGTCCATCCGCGCCCGGACCCAGTTGAAACGCAGGTCGCTCTGCGACGGGAGCGAGAAGGTGTCCGGGTCGCTGGCGATCAGGCCGTCCCGCTCCTCCTTGGGGAAGCCGAACTCGATGATCTCCTCGTCGTCGGAGAAGGCCACAAAGACCAGCGACCCGACCCGGAACTTGCGCCGCCCACGGACGAACACCTCGTAGGCGCGCTCGAGCGTCAGCGCGAACGCGCGCACGTCCTCGACGTCAGCCACCTGCTCATCCCAGCACAGCCAGCACGACGCACAACGCGCCGAGTGGTCGCGTCGAGCCCGATGCATAAGACGGCCATCGACCCGCGGCGGGGCGTCACCTAATCGGTGCGAGCAACACGCCGTCGGAGTGAGGTCCTAGTGCTCGCACCGACGGCGTGTTGCTCGCACGGAAACCGGGCGGGCACGGGCGACCAGTCGGAAGGATCTGCCGGACCGCTCTCAAAGGCTGAGTCCGTGTCACACCGACGGCCTGCTCACCGGGCCCATGGCGGCGTCGATGACCTGGCCGCCGGGGTCCGACGACGTCCAGGACTGCTCGAGGTGCTTGACTCGCGCTACCCCGGCGCTGCAGCCGACCCTGTGCACCGACATCCCCGGCGCTGCAGCCGACCCTGTGCACCGACACCCCTGGCGCGGAGGACAACGTGGACGCCGCACCCAGCCCGGACTGACGGCGGTGCTCGCCTCTCGGCGTCCCGTGAGACCTGCCTCACAGTCCGAACTTCCACCGGTTTGAGCAGAGCGAACCAGTCAGGCCACCGACCCGACAGGAAATTTTCCTGCAGTGATCACCAATCACCGAAAACCCTATCTGACCAGCACTTTTAGTGGTCAGCGACACTCTCGAACTGGTCCATACTCATTCGCATGCCGCTGCAGATCGGGATCTTCGGACGGGGCCGCCTCGGCTCCGCGATCGCCGCTGCCGTCGAGCGCAGCGGCGACCTCGAGGTGGCCTGGCTGGTCGGCCAGGACACGCCGGAGGACCTCTCCCCCGTCGACGTCGCCCTCGAGGTGAGCCACGCAGGCGCCGTCGCCGACCGCATCGGCTGGGCACGCCGCACCGGCACCGACCTCGTCATCGGCACGACCGGCTGGGACCGTTCCCTCCTGGACGACGACGCTGGCACCACCGGCCCGAGCACCCAGGCGACCCACGCCCAGGCGACCCACGCCCAGCCGAGCGCCGGGGAGAGCCCGGCGATCGGCATACTCACTGCCCCGAACTTCTCCCTCACGGTCGCCCTGCTGCGCCGGATCAGCCTCGCCCTCGGTGGCTACGCCGCACTCCAGGGCGGCGACCTCGCGGTCAGCGAGATCCACCACACGCGCAAGGTCGACGCGCCCAGCGGCACCGCGCTCCTGCTGCGCGACGCCCTCGCCGAGGCCTCGGGCCAGGACGTCCAGACCGCCAGCCTGCGACTGGGCGAGGTCGTCGGGCGCCACGACGTGCACCTGACCAGCGCCGTCGAGTCGATCACCGTGACCCACGAGGCGCACTCGCGCGACGTCTTCGCCCTCGGCGCCCTCACCGCCGTCCGCTGGCTGCACGGCCGTCGCGGAACCTTCACCTTCGACGACCTCGCCGCCGAGGTCCTCGACCCGTTGTTCCGACCGACCACTGCATGACCCACACCCACACAGAAGGAGGAACCATGAGCGGTGCACAGTTCACCGGCCTCGGCGTGGCGCTGGCCACCCCGTTCACCACAGGGACGGAGTCGACCGCCAAGCCGGCCGTCGGCGGAGGTTCCTCCCGCATGCGGCCCGCCGTGGACCTCGCGGCCTATGACCGTCTCGTCCGGCACGTCGTCGCCGGCGGCGCCGACTTCCTGGTGGTCCTCGGGTCCACCGGCGAGGCCGCCACGGTCGACGAGTGCGAGCGCGCCGGCCTGGTGCGCACCGCCCGCGAGGCCGCCCCCGGCGTGCCCCTGGTCGTCGGCACCGGGCACAACAACACGGCGTATGCCGTGGAGCTGGCCCGCGCCGCCGTCGCCTCGGGCGCGGACGGGCTGCTCGTGGTGACGCCGTACTACAACAAGCCGCAGCCCGCCGGGATCGTCGCGCACTTCCGGGCGATCGCCGAGGAGCTGCCGGGCGTGCCGATCATCGCCTACAACGTGCCCGGTCGGACGGGCTCGAACCTGACGCCGGAGACGCTGCGCGAGCTGTGGGCGATCCCGGAGGTCGTGGCCGTCAAGGAGTCCTCGGGCGACATGCGCCAGATGGTCCGGATCTGCCAGGAGGCGCCCGCCGGCAAGGCCGTGCTGGCCGGCGACGACGACCTGGCCCTGCCGGCGATCGCCGTCGGTGCGACCGGGCTGGTCTCGGTCTGTGGCAACGTCGCGCCCACGCAGACCGCGGAGCTGGTCCACAGTGCGGTCGCCGGCGACCTGGTCCGCGCGCGCGAGCTCAACGCCGAGCTGGCCCCGCTGATGTCCGCGCTGTTCTCCGAGACCAACCCGGTGCCGCTCAAGGCCGCGCTGGCCTGCCTCGGCCTGGCCACCGGCATGGTGCGGCTGCCGCTGGTGCCCGCCGCGCCCGACACCTGGGCACGGATCCAGGCGGCCCTGTCCGATCTCGCGCTGACCCCCGGAGCACCCACCGCACCGGCCGTCGAGCTGCGGACGGCGGTGGCGTCATGACCGCCACGACCACGCCCGCCACGACCACGACCACGACCGCCATGACCACGACAGGCACGACTCTCGTCGACTACCTCTCCCGGCCGGTCGCGGAGCTGCGGGAGGATCCGACCGCTCCAGAACGGCTCGGGGAGTTCCTCGACGCGCTGGAGTCCGGCGCGGTCCGGGCTGCCGAGCGGGACGCCGACGGCACGTGGCACGCCGACGCCTGGGTGAAGTCCGGCATCCTGGCCGCCTTCGCGCTCAGCGAGACCATCGCGGTGCCCGGCTGGCCGGGCGGTGCGGTCGACAAGTCGCTGGTGCCGCCGCGACAGATCGACCCGGCCCACGGCATCCGGCTCGTGCCGGGCGGCACCTCCGTGCGCCGCGGGGCCGGCCTGGCCGAGGGCACCGTCGTCATGCCGCCGAGCTATCTCAACACCGGTGCGTGGGTCGGCACCGGCTCGATGGTCGACAGCCACGTGCTCGTCGGCTCGTGCGCCCAGGTCGGCGAGCGCGTCCACCTGTCCACCGCCGTCCAGCTCGGCGGCGTGCTCGAGCCGATCGGGGCCACCCCGGTCGTCGTCGAGGACGACGCGTTCGTCGGGGCGCAGTGCGGGCTCTACGAGGGGGTCGTCGTCCGCGAGCGCGCGGTCCTCGCCCCGGGCGTCACTCTCACCTCGCGCACCGTGATCTACGACCTGGTCAACGGCCGCGAGGTCCGCGGCGAGGTGCCCGCCGGTGCGGTCGTCGTCCCCGGCTCACGTCCCGCCCGCGGGCAGTATGCCGAGTCGCTGGGGATCTCCCTGTATGCGCCGGTGATCGTGAAGTACCGCGACGGCTCCACCGACGCCTCGACCGTCCTCGAGGAGGCGCTGCGATGAGCACGGCGACCCGAGTCACGTCCTTGTCGCCGTCGTTGATCCGGGCCATGTCCGTGGGTGCCCCGCCGGAGGCGATCGACCTCGGTCTCGGGGTGCCCGGCTGGGCGCTGCCGGAGCCGGCGCGTCGGGCGCTGGAGGAGTGCGCTGCCCGTGAGGAGCCGCTGGGCTACGGCCCCATCGGCGGCATCCCCGAGCTGGTGTCGGCCATCGGCGACTACCACCTGCTGGGGGACGTGACATCGGTGCACCCGGTGCACCAGTGTCACGTCCCTGGTGACGTCGCCGACCAGGTGATGGTCACGGCGGGGAGCCAGGCGGCGCTGACCGCGCTGTTCCTCGCCCACGTCTCCCCCGGCCAACGGGTGCTGGTCCCCGATCCCGGCTTCCCGGCATACTCCACCCTGGCCCGGCTGGCCGGCGGCGTCCCGGTGCCGTATGCGCTCGGCCCGCGCGGCGACCTCGACACCCAGACGTTCCTCGCGCTGCTGGAGGGCGACGTGGGGCTCGCGGTGATCAACCACCCCGGCAACCCGACCGGTGGTGGGGCCTCCCTCGAGGCGCTGGCCGCGGTCGCCTCGGCGTGCCGCGCGGCGGGTGCCGTCCTGGTGTCGGACGAGGTGTATCGCGACGTCCACCTCGGGCCGCGCCCGGCCTCGCTGCGGGATGTCAGCACCAGCGGTGTCGTCGTGTCCTCGGTCAGCAAGGGCTGGGCGGCCCCCGGGTTGCGTGTCGGCTGGGCCGTCGGCGACCCGGCGCTACTGGAGCCCGCGCGGCTGGTGCACAACGCGATGACGACCAGCGCGGCCCGGCCGAGCCAGCTGGCCGCGACCGCCCTGCTGCGCAACTCCGCGGAGGTGCTGCGGCAGACCCGGCGCGAGCTCATCCAGCGCTGGTCGATCGCCCAGACCGGTCCCGTGGCGGTCCGCCCGGTGGCCGCGCCCGCCGGTGGCTTCTATGCCTGGATCCCGGTGCCGGAGTGGGCGGTCGGCGACACCCTCGGCTTCTGCCGGCGGGTGCGCGACGAGGGTCACGTGATCGTCGTGCCGGGCACCGCCTTCGGCGCGGCCGGTGAGGGCTTCGTGCGGGTCTCCTGCGGCGGCGACCCCCGGCTGCTGGCGCAGGGGTTGCAGCGGATGGCGCCGTTCTGGGAGGTGCCATGACGACCACCGCCATCACGACCGCCGCGGGCTCTCTGACCGCCGTGTCGGGTGACCACCACCTGTTCGCCCTCACGGACTCGGCCGCCCTCCTGGTCGCCGAGACGTTGGGCACCCCGTGCTTCGCCTACCGTCTGGATCTGGCCCGGGAGCGCTTCCTGAGCCTGCGGTCGGCGCTGCCGGACCGGGTGCGCCTGGCGTATGCCGTGAAGTCCAACCCCGGCGCCCCCCTCCTGGCCGAGCTGGCCTCGCTGGGCGCCTGGTTCGACTGCGCCTCGGCCGGTGAGGTCGTCGCCGTCGGCACCGCACGGGACGAGGTCGGCTGGCAGGCCGGTCCGAGTGAGGCCGTGCCGGGTCGCATGGTCTTCGCCGGCCCCGCCAAGTCCGAGGCCGACCTGCGCGCCGCTCTCGCAGCCGGTGCCCGCATCCAGGTCGACGGCATCGAGGACGTGGAGCGGCTGGCGGCCTGGCACCACGGCACGGTCCCGCTGGCGGTCAACGTGCGCGTCCACCCCCTCGAGGGCGTCAGCGAGACGGCCTCGATCATCGGCGGCTCCGGTCCGTCGGCGTTCGGTGTGGACGAGGAGGACCTGGCCGACTTCGTGGCCGCGTGCGCCGCCTACCCCCAGGTGCGTCTGTCGGGACTGCAGGTCTTCTCGGCCAGCAACGAGCTCGACGCGGGCCGGCTCGTGGCCAACCACGCCACCGCGCTGGGGATCGGGCAGCGGCTGCAGTCGCTCCTGGGTCACGACCTCGACCTCATCGACCTCGGTGGTGGCCTGGGCATCCCGTATGCCGTGGGCTCCCCCGAGCTGGACATCGCCGCCCTCGGCGCCGGGCTGGCTGAGCTGCTGGAGGCCAATCCGTGGTTCACCGGCGACATCGTGCTGGAGCCGGGCCGGTGGGTCTCCGGACCGACCGGCGTCTACCTGACGCGTGTCGTGCGGGTGAAGGAGAGCCGCGGCACGACGTTCGCGATCCTGCAGGGCGGGATCAACCACCTGCTGCGTCCGCTCATGACGGGTCAGTCCTTCCCGGTGCAGTCGGTCCCGGACCGGCTCCGGCCCCGGACCGCGGAGGACG
Source organism: Ornithinimicrobium sp. F0845 (assembly GCF_023015765.1). Taxonomy (GTDB): domain Bacteria; phylum Actinomycetota; class Actinomycetes; order Actinomycetales; family Dermatophilaceae; genus Ornithinicoccus. Next base: position 43,954 of record NZ_JALKAL010000006.1, on the reverse strand, counting down.
GTGAGCCAGGCGGGGCCGGTGAGCGCACGACATACTCCCTGGCGGGGCCGCTGTGCACCTCACTAGACCGGGTCGGCACGGCGGAGCTCGGACCGCTGCGGCCCGGTGACCTGCTGGTGTTCGGTCAGGCCGGGGCGTACGGGTTCACCCAGGCGATGACCAACTTCCTGGGCCACCCGGTGCCCGAGCAGGTCTGGCTGGGCGGCTCGACCAGTTCCTGAGTTGGCTTCACCGCTCGACGAAGCAGGTGATCCCAACATCCTGGCACGCAACACGCAAGCGCTCGTCTCGCGTCCACATCCTTGCGCCGCCCACGATCGCCACGGACCCCAGCAGCTGCGCGTCCACGGCACTGAGGCCTCGGCCCCACAGGCGACGAGCACCCACGAGCGTCAGCAACTCGTCGTGCCTCAACACCGGGAACTGACGCAGGCTCCCCAGGAGGCCCAGCACGTCATCACGTTGGGCGATCGCCCCGAGTGCGAGCTCTTGAATGACCGCAGGATGACCACCGACCTCGTCACCATCCAATTGCTCGACGAGCTGCGGTTCGGTCTTGTGCAGGTGGTCGATCCACACTGATGTGTCCACCAGGATCACGCCGCGCCGCCCCTCCTCCGCGGTGCGGCAACCGCCTCTGGGTCCGACCCTCCGAGGGCAGCGAGTCTCTTGGCGCTCTCCACCCGCACCAGTGTCTCCAGCCCTTCCCGCAGCAGTGCAGCCTTCTCGGTGGTGCCAGTCAGTTCACTGGCCCTTGCCAGCAGATCGTCATCGATGGTCACTGTCGTCCTCATGACACTCCTCCTCATCATCTATCGCATCAATTGATGCTCCTAATGATGTCATCCATGAGAGGATCTGCGCCACAGCAGCCAGCCGGCAGCCAGCAGGACCAGGGCTCCGGCTGCCGGGCCCAGTGCCGGCCACACGGACCGTGCTGCAGCAGACTCGGGATCGGCCTCCGGCGCGGGCTCAACCACGGCGACCGGGTCGGACGCGGTGGCCGGGTCGGGCGCCGCGACCGGGTCGGACGCGGTGGCCGGGTCGGGCGCCGCGACCGGCTGGCCGGGACCGGTGACCGCCTCGACCTCCGCAATGAGTCCTGGGGTGGCCCGGGACGTGCCGTCGCACAACCCGGACTCGCCGTCGCGGACGAAGAAGACGTAGTCGTGGCCGACCTGCATGTCCTCCAGGCCGCATGAGGCGCCGTGCGAGACGGAACGGAACGTCAGCGGGTCCTCGGGTTCGCCCTTGAAGACCGTCTCCAGCTCGGCCGTGTAGGTGACCCGGTCATCGCTGCTGACACTTCCGTCGCCGCGCGCCGGCGGTGGCTCCACCGCGGTGAGCTCTCCGACCGCCACGGTGTCGACATATCCGAGCAGCTGCTCGGTGTCCGCTGGCCCGCACGAGCAGGCCAGGGCCGCGGTCGGGGTGAGCAGCACCAGGACTGGCGTGAACAGGACGGTGGCCAGGGCGGTCAGGGCCGTCGGCCAGGTGCGTGGGCGTGGCATGGTCGATCCTCTCCGAGGCTGGGACGTGACCGCCGCGTCGTCGGTTCCGGGAAGGCTCGGAGGCCGCCCCTTGCGAGTCGGCGGGCGGTCAGGCCGCTCACCAGGGCACAGGCCGTCAGCACCCACTCCACTGTGGCCACGAGGTGACGTGCCCGGCTGATGCTGTGTGCCGTGGGCCGAGGCCCGTCTCCCAGGAGGGGCCGGTCCTCGACTCGACGTCCGTATCTGAGCGCGCCGCCGAGCTGCACGCCGAGCGCTGCCGCCACGGCGCTCTCGGCGACCCCGGCGTTCGGCGAGGGGTGGGCCGGTGCGTCCCGGCGCACGACCTGGGCGACGGTGCGTGCCGCCGCCAGGTCGGGGGTCAGAGCGGACACGACAGCGACCACCGCGGCCATGATCCGGGCCGGCACCCAGGCCATGGCGTCGTCGAGCCGGGCCGCCGCCCAGCCGTAGAGTTCGTAGCGCTCCGAGCGGTGCCCCACCATGGCGTCCATCGTGTTGACGGCGCGGTGCGCCAGCACCCCGGGAGCTCCCGCCACCAGGGCCCAGAAGACAGGAGCCACCACGGCATCGACCGTGTTCTCCGCCAGCGACTCCACCACCGCCGACGCGACCCCGGACTCGTCCAGGCCTGACGGGTCCCGGCCCACCAACCAGGTGACCCGCACCCGGGCATCCTCCAGGTCTTCTGCCAGGAGCAACTGCTCGATGTCGTGGGAGGTGGTGCGCAGCATCCGCCCGGAGCTCGCCACCCCCACAGCCACCGCCGTCGCCACCGCGCGGCCGAGAGGACGGGGCACCGGAGCCACGTCGCACATCCTGGTGAGCACCCTTCCTGCGAGCAGGCCGGTGCCGGCGCCGATGACTGCGTGCACGACCCCGCGGACCCGGCTGTCGGCATACAGCACCTGCTCCACCTGTTGCATCGCGGTGCCGAACCAGGCGACCGGGTGCCAGGCATCCGGCGGTTCGCCGAGCACGCGGTCGAGCAGGAGCCCGACGGTCACCCCGAGGGCGCGGCTGCTCACCACCCAGGCGCCTGGTGAACCGGGGTGGCTGCGCGGGCAAGCTCGAGGAGTGCGGGCACGTCGAGGTGCTTCTCGGCCCAGTCCGCGAGGTGCTCCAGGTGTGCTTCGAGGGCGATGTCATAGCCGAACAACAGCGGGTCGAAGTCGCGGCCCCGGGCGACAGCGACGTCCCCGATGAGTTTCTGCCGCAACGGGTCCGAGTCGAGGATGCCGTGCACCGAGGTGCCGATGACCCGGCCGTCGTCGCTGAGGCAGCCGTCGACGAGCGACAGCCCTGGATCGCGGGCAGCGGTCGGGTCCAGATCGAGCCAGGGTGTGGCTCCGGCCGCGGGTTGCGGTCGGCCCCAGCGGATCTCGTAGCCAGCTGCCTCGACGTCCGGGTCGGCGGCGAGCCTGCCGTGCACTCGGGTGACGATCTTTGGCGCGGTGAAGGTGGTCACGACCGGAAGCAGGTCCAGGCCTGGCACCTGTCCCCTGCCGGACTCCAGGTCGTCCGCGATCACCTCGCCGAGCATCTGATAACCCGCGCAGATCCCGAGGATCCACGGGCCGTGAGGTTCGGCGGCCCGGTCACGCAGAGCCTCGTCCAGCCCCTGCGCGCGCAGCCAGTCCAGGTCGAGGACGGTCGCCCGGCTTCCCGGGACGATGATCAGGTCAGCCTTCGCGAGGTCGTCCGGGACGGCGGCCCCACGCAGGTCCACCGAGGGCTCCAGCACGAGCGGGTCCAGGTCGGCGGGGTTGGCCAGGTGGGGCAGCCGGATCACGGCAACTCGGACCGGGCGACCGACCCGTCCCGACCGCCCTCGCAGTTGCCCGAAGACGTGCTGGTCCAGGCCCAGGGAGTCCTCCTGCCCGAGCATCACGTGGTCCCCCAGGTGAGGCAGCACGCCGAGGACCGGGACCCCGGTGCGCGCCTCCAGCTCGCGCAGCCCGTCACCCAGCAGCGACACCTCACCCCGGAAGTTGTTGATGATGAAGCCACGCAGGCAGGCCCGCAGCCGCTCGGGCAGCAGCGCCCACGTGCCGTAGGCCGCGGCGAACGCCCCGCCGCGCTCGATGTCGACCACCAGCACGGCTGGCGACCCGGCGGCCGCAGCGAGGGGAAGATTGACCAGGTCGCGCTCCAGCAGGTTGATCTCGCCCGCTCCGCCGGCGCCCTCCAGCAGCACGACCTCGTGCTCTGCTCGCAGCGACTGCAGCGCTTCCAGCACCACGGGACGCAGCCGCCGGGCGCGTTCGCCATAGTCGACGGCGTCGGCGACACCGTCCTCCTGGCCCAGCACGACCACGTGCGAGGACCGCTCCCCGGACGGTTTGAGCAGCACCGGCCCCATGCGGACGTCCGTGTCGACCCGGGCGGCCAGCGCCTGCATCGCCTGGGCCCGCCCGATCTCGCCGCCGTCGGACGTGACCGCGGCGTGGTTGGACATGTTCTGCGCCTTGAACGGCGCCACGTCCACCCCGCGCCGGGCCAGGGTCCGGCACAGCGCGGTCACCACCGTGGACTTCCCGGCGCTGCTTGTGGCACCGACGACCAGGAGCGCACCGGAGCCCGCCGGTGACGTCCGACAACCCGTGCGCTGCCCCACCGGGGCGGCCTCAGTAGTCGATGCCACGGCGTGCCCGGATCCCCTGCTGGAAGGCGTGCTTGACCGGCACCATCTCGGTCACTGTGTCGGCCACCTCGACGATCGGGCCGGGCATCTCGCGACCGGTGAGGAAGACGCTGACATCCTCCGGGCGCTCCCGCAGCACGGTCGTCACCTCGTCGATGTCGATCCAACCCCAGTTGAGGGGATAGGAGATCTCGTCGAGCAGGATCATCCGGTGGCTGCCAGCGGCGATCAGGGCCCGTGAGAAGGTCCACGCCGCAACGGCCTTGGCCCGACTCTCGTCGAGGTCGTCCGACTCCCACGAGAAACCGTCACCCGCGGCGAACCAGTCGACGCCGAGCTGACGCATCATGGCCTCCTCCCCGGTCCGCCACCGGCCGGACTTGATGAACTGCACCACCGCCGTGGGCCAGTCCCGGCCCCGGCTGCGCAGCAGGGTCCCGAACGCGGCGGTGGACTTGCCCTTGCCGTGGCCGGTGTTGACCAGCACCAGCGAGGGTGCCGACCGCAGCTCGCGGCGGTCGTAGGGGCGCTCGGTGCGGGGCTCGGCGTGCTCGGTCATGATCTCTCCTTGGTATGCCGTGGGGCGGGTGTGACGACGAGGTGACCCTCGAGGGTGTGAACGCGGAGCGGGTGACCGTAGACCTGCGAGAGCAGCTCGGGCTCCAGCACCTGCTCCGGTGTCCCGTGCGCCATCAGGTGACCTCTGTGGAGCAGAGCCAACCGGTCGGCATACCGTGCTGCGACACTCAGGTCGTGCATGGCCGCGACCACGGTGAGCCCCTGGTCGTGCCGCAGCTCATCGACCAGCTCGAGCACCTCGACCTGGTGGCCCAGGTCGAGCGCACTGGTGGGCTCGTCGAGCAGGAGCACAGGTGCCTGCTGGGCCAGGGCCCTGGCGATCACCACCCGCTGGGCCTCACCGCCGGAGAGGTGCAGCACCGACCGGTCGGCGAAGGAGCTCATCCCGAGCCGGCGCAGCACGTTGACGGCGATCTGCCGGTCGGCCCGCGACTCCGAGCCGAGCCAGCCGAGGTGGGCGGTGCGGCCGAGCAGGACATACTCCACGACGCTCATGCCCGGCGGCAGCTCCGGAGCCTGCGGCATGAGCGACAGGTCGGTGGGGTGCGGCGGCCCACCGGAGGCCACCTCGAACCGGCCCGAGCTGGGCACCAGCCCGACCGCGGCCCGCAACAGGGTGGACTTGCCCGAGCCGTTCGGCCCGATCAGGCCCAGCCACTCCCCGGCGACCAGGTCGAGGGTGATCTCGCGCAGGACCTGGACCTGGCGGTAGGCAACATGGACGTCGCGCACCCGGAGGGCCGCGCCGCGCACCGGTGCCGTCGTGCTCATCGGTCACCTCTCCCGCGCCACAGGATGAAGCAGAAGAAGGGCGCTCCGACGAACGCGGTGATCACGCCCACCGGCAGCTCTGCCGGGGCCGCCAGGGTCCGCGCCCCGATGTCGGCCAGTGCCAGGAAGGCCGCCCCGACCAGGGCCGACAGCGGCAGGAGCATCCGGTAGGACTGCCCGACGACCAGCCGCACGATGTGCGGGGTGACCAGGCCCACGAAGCCGATGAGCCCGCTGACCGAGACCGCCGCGGCGGTGACCAGCGTGGCAGCGGTGACCACCACCAGCCGGGACCGCGCCGGGTGCAGCCCCAGCGCGCGGGCCTCGTCGTCTCCCAGACGCAGCACGTCCAGGTGGCGGGCGTGCAGGAGCAGGATCACCCCGGCGACGATCACGTAGGGCAGGAGCAGTGACACCGGGTGCCACCCGTGCGTGGCCAGCCGTCCGAACAGCCAGGACAGCACCTCGCGGGCGCGTGTCTGGTCCAGCCGTTGCAGCGCGTAGGTCTGGGTCGCCGAGAACAGCGCAGCCATGGCGATGCCACCGAGCAGCAGGGTCGCCGGCGTGCGGAAGGAGCAGCGCGCCACCAGGACCGACCCGGTGACCGCCAGCAGCGCCCCGAGGAAGGCGGCGGCCGGCAGCGCACCGATCGGCCCCCACGACAGGTCCAGCCCGAACCCGAGGGCGAGCACGGCCCCCAGCCCGGCCCCGGCGGAGACACCGAGCAGGTAGGGATCTGCCAGGGGGTTGCGGAAGACCCCCTGGTAGCCGGCGCCGGCCAGGGCCAGGGAGGCGCCGACCAGCGCGGCCAGCACCGTGCGCGGCACCCGGATCTGCCAGAGCAGCCCCTCCTGCTGCGGGGTCAGCGTCTGCTCCACCTCGATCCCCGGCAGCGCGCCGACGATGGCGCGCACGACGCCGGAGGGGGCGAGCCCCCCGGCCCCCTGCAGGACGGAGAGGGTCCCGATGAGCAGGAGCAGCGCGACCGCTCCCGCGACCGCCGGCCACCGGAGCCGGAAGGCACGCTCGGCGGCCTCCTCCAGGCCGTCCCGGGGGCGGGTCTGTGTGATCACGACCATGCCGTATGCCGTGTGCCTGGGTCTGCTGGCCCCGGCGGCTCAGCGTCCGGCCGGGACGGCGATGTCGGTCAGCACGTCCGCGACGAACGTGACGAGCTGCGGCAGGCGGGGTCCCCAGCGCGAGGAGATGTCGGACTCGACGACGATGATGTTGCCGTTCTTGACGGCCGACACCTCGGACCAGCCGGGGCGTGCGGCGACGTCCTCCGGGGTGTAGGACAGCTGGCTCGGGATCACGATCAGCTCCGGATCGGCCGCGATGATGGCCTCCTCGGTGAGCTGGGGGTACCCGGTCTGGTCGGTGTCGGCCGCGTCAGCGATGTTGGTGGCGCCCATGGCCGAGTACACCGACCCGATGTAGCTGTGACTGCTCGCGGAGAAGAAGGTGTCATCCAGCTCGTGGTAGATCCGGATCCCGGAGTCCTGCGGGGCCGCGGCCAGACCCGCCTCCATGGCCGCACGCATTTCGGCGATCGCTGTCGCCGCCTCGTCGACGTGGCCGGTGGCCAGACCGAGCACCGCCATGCCGTCGTAGCCGCTCTCGACGTCGGCGGGGGCGGGGTTGATGATCACCGGGATGTCGAGGGCGTTCAGCGAGGCCACGAGCTCGTTGGTGTCGTTGGCCACGACGACCAGGTCGGGTTCGTAGCCGACGATCGCCTCGACGTTCGGGTCATAGCCGGACAGGTCGGTGGTGGGCGCCTCCTCCGGGAAGTTGGAGTAGGTGTCGGCGGCGACGACCTGGTCTCCGGCGCCGATGGCGAAGAGGATCTCGGTGGCCGACGGCGAGAGCGAGACGATCCGCTCCGGCTGCTCCCGGACGGTCACCTCGCCGTCGGGTGTGTCGACGGTGACCGGGAAGGCGTCGAGCGCGGTCTCCGTGTCGGCGTCGGTGGGGGTGTCGGCATCCGCCGCGGTGGCGTTGGCGGCATCCGCTGCCGTGGGGTCGGCGGCATCTGCCGCGGTGGCGTCTGCTGCATCTGCGGCTGAATCGGTGCTGCTCTTGGCGGGTTCCTCGTCCGTACCGCAGGCGGTGAGGAGCAGGGTGGCGGCGGCAAGCACGGTCACAACGCGGGTTCTGGGGCGGGGCATCGTCATGGTGGTCTCCTGTCGTCGAGGTTGGTGCTGCTCGAGCGACAGTCCACGGCAGGGTCCGCCGTCCGAACCGGCCCCTGGTCCTCGAGGGCGAATGGTGCGGATCATCGGGCAGTTCGACCGGACTCGGCCTTCTGGACTCAGGGTCCGAAGGCTCCACCGTTGCGGGACAGTGCCGGGTTCTCACCGGACTTCGTCTGCACGACGGGCTCACCATACCCCCCGACGGCTGGTCCGCTCTCAGCGCCTCGACAACGCCCGTTCCACGATCTGCAGACCGTCGCTGTCAGGCACGGCCATGCGTGCCACACCGGCCAGTCCGAAACTGGCACAGTCGCGCACGAGCACGCCCTGTGGGGCGAGCTGCTCGCGCAGCCCGGGTTCGTGGATGAGCACCCACGGTGCGTCTGCCGCCTCCACGGACAGTCCGTGCGACTCCAGCACAGCGACGAGATCCGTGCGGGCATCCCGGATCGACCGGGACCAGCTCGGCAGGTCAGCGGTCTCCAGGAGGTCGGGCACCAGGCTCAGCGCAAGCGTGCTCACCGACCAGTGCGCCTGCTGCTGGGCGCAGGCCCGGACGACCTCAGGGTCGGCGATGACGTAGCCCAGTCGCAGCCCGGGACAGTGGAAGGTCTTGGTCAGCGAGCCGACCACCACGCCCGCCCGGCCAGCGGTCCACCGGCCCGTCGCCAGCGCATAGAAGGCCTCGTCCCACACGTCGGCCACCTCGTCCGCGCCAGCTAGCCGACCGGTGGGGCTGTGCGGGTCGGTGCGCCAGAGCGGTCCGCTCCCACCCCGTGGGTGCAGACCAAACTCCGGCTCGCGGACCCGGCCTCCCAGGACCGCGGTCAGGACGTGGATGGCCTCACTCCCACCGTTGGTGACCAGCAGACACTCCGGTGCGACGTCCAGGGTCTCCGCCAGCACAAGCGTGGCCTGGCGCGGGTCCGGGTACCGCCCCACGGCGTCGAGGTGGCGCAGCACCAGTGGATCCACCGACGGGGCGAACGGGTTCATGTTCTGCGACAGGTCGACCAGGTCCCGCGGGTCGAGACCCAGCGCCAGCGCCACGGCCACGCCGTCCCCTCCGTGGGAGCCAGCGGGAGGCACGGGCGAGCGCTGCGAGGACATGGCGAGATCTTGCCAAGGCCATTCGGTGCGCACACACCCAGGCCGGTCCACCGCAGAGCGCGATCTACCGCAGGGCGCGATCCACCGCAGGGCGCGATCCACAGCATGGCGCGATCCACAGCCGGCACCGACAGCACCACCGCCGGGCCAGCAAAGGCCACCGCCTTGCTCCACCATTCCGAGCTGAGCCCAGGACGGTGCCGGGCCGCGAGGCCGGCCACGGCGTAGGGCCGGTGCATGCGGTCGTTCGTCTGGATCGGGGCGGGGTTCTTGGTGGGGTCGTTCCTGCACCCCGTGGGCTACTTCATGGTCGCCTGGGGCGCCTGGCAGTTGCGGGGCACGACGCGGCTGTCACCCTGGCTGGTCGGCACCTCACTCTGCGCGGGCGTGGCCCAGATCGGCGCCTGGGACACCGGCGCCGGAGAGCCCTGGTCCCTCGGTGCCGTCGCGGCGGTTGTGAGCGAGGTGCTCGCGTGCACCGTGCTGATCCAGCGCGCTACGGACAGGCAAACCCGGTCGCGGAGGCGTCTGCTCGGCCTTGCGCTGCCGGTGTCGTACGTGCTCCTGGCCATCGCGTGGACACCGACCCGGGGCGAGCTCGGGACCGGAGGAGGCTGGGACGCGGCGTTGGCCCTGACCCTGCTCGTCAACATGATGCTGACGGTGATCCTGGGCGGCCTGCTCATCGCACATCGCCCGACGACCCACACCGATCAGACGCCGACACCCATCGGCGCCCGTGCTGCCCACTGAAGGGGCAGCACCCGTCGGTGCCAGTGCTGTCAGCTGAGGGGGGACCCGCTCAGTTCATGCAGGTGCCGGTGTAGTAGTCGGACAGCGCCTCGCCCGCCGCCGCGACGTCTGACGCGCTCCCCTTGGCGAGCACAGCGCTGGGGTCGCTGTCGATGGTCTCGACCGCGGTCTGCAGGTATCCCTTCCACGTGAAGAAGTCACCCTCGAGGTCCTCGGGCACGTGGGACTCTGCCGCGGTGAGCAGGTCGAGTCGTTCCTGGGCGTCAGCGCCGGTGTTCATGCCGGGGATCAGCGGCGCGAACGCAGTCGCAGCCGTGGCCGAGCTGTCCGTGAGGGTCGTGCAGAACTCGTCTCCGCCCGAGCTGCACGCACCCAGCGTGAGCACGGCGACCGTTGTGCCGAGGACGATGAGCGGTGAACGTCGCATGAGGAGCTCCGGGATGTGGGAACTGGCCGCGTCGAGTTTAGACGACCGACCCGACGGCGCTGAGCACGCACGGCTGCCGGTCTCAGAGCGACCGTCGCGACGAGACCAGCCACCCGATGGCCAGCACGCCAACGCCTGCCGCGAGTGCGATCCACGGAACCGCAGACGGGCTGGTCTCGGGGTGGATCGTCGTGCCCTGGTCTGCCTGGATCTTGTGCGGACTCGGCGCAGCGACCGCCTGCCCCGGGCCGGTCACCGCCTCGGCGGAGAGGCGCACCCGGCCCGTGGCGGTGGCCAGATGGCGGTTGTGGTCCCCTCGCGCGTAACCTCCGAAGGAGCGAACGACATGACGTCCGCGCACCCTTGAGCGGAGGCTTCTCATGGCCACGAACCAGGACCATCCGACGGAGAACACCGACCAGGCGACCCGGGTCGCCACGTTCCACCGCCTGCACGAGTCGGGGACCTTCGTCATGCCCAACCCGTGGGACGCCGGCAGTGCCGTCGTCCTGGAGCAGCTGGGCTTCCCGGCCCTCGCCTCGACCAGCGCCGGGGCCGCGTGGACACTGGGAAGGCCCGACAACGGGCTCACGCTGGAGAGCGCCCTGGCACACCTCCGCGCGCTGACTGCCGCCGTGAGCCTGCCGGTGAACGCGGACTTCGAGGGCGCGTTCGCCACCAGCCCCGAGGAGGTGCACGCCAACGTCATGCTGGCGACGGGCACGGGCGTGGCCGGGCTGTCGGTGGAGGACTCCAGCGGTGACCCCGAGGAGCCGCTCTTCGACGCAGCGCTGGCCGTCGAACGGGTGGCCGCCGCGCGTAAGGCGATCGACGACAGCGGCACCGGGGTGCTGCTTACTGCGCGGAGCGAGGGCTTCGTCGTGGGCCGGCCGGACCTGGAGGAGACGCTCCGCAGGCTGCGGGCCTTCGCCGAGGCGGGTGCGGACTGCCTCTACGCGCCACGCATCACCACGACCGAGCAGATCAGCGCGGTCGTCGAGGCCGTCGCCCCGAAGCCGGTCAACCTGCTCATCAATGCCCCCTTCATCACCGTGGCTGAGGCAGCCGAGCTCGGGGTCCGGCGGATCAGCGTCGGCGGCACGATGGCCCGCGCGGCTTGGGGAGGATGGCTCGGCGCCGCCCGGGAGATCGCCGAGTCCGGGACGTTCACCGCGTTCCAGGACCTGCCGGACGTGGACGGGCTGCTGCGGTCTTAACCCTGAAACCGGTGTTGCCCCTCCCGAACGGGCGCTCCCTGCGGTCGGGGACTCGCCTGAGCGCGGCGCACCACTTCAACGGTGAGCTCGAGCTCGGCGCCGGCGTTGCGCGGGCCTGCCTCGCGACCGTCTGTGTGGACTTCGTGCCGGTGTGTGGCTTTCGGTCCCTATACGGGGTCAAAAGCCACACACGAGAACAGAATCCACACGGCAGCGGACTCCACACGGCAACGGACCCCACACCCAAGCGCACGACCCTTCCCGGAGGTTAGGGTCCGCCTCCTCAGGCGGGTGACTGAGCACAGTCGGCCCCGCAGATCAGCGTCGCTGGCGCACTGGCTCGGGTTGCCGTGAGCGCCCGCCCCGGGACGTCGCGACATAGGCCCCGACCAGCACGAGCACGACGCCCAGCAGCGACAGGGGCGCCACGGACTCACCCGCCAGACCGGCGCCGAGCCCGAGGGCGACGGCGGGCACCAGGTAGGTCGTGACGGACGCCCGCGTCGCGCCCACCCGGCCCACGAGCGAGGCGAACATCGCGAAAGCGACCCCCGTGCCCAGCGCGCCCATCGCCACTACGGCCGCCACGCTCTCGAGGCTCGGCGTGGCGTCAGCCAGGCCCGGGAGGCCGAAGGGCGCGGACACCACGACCGCCACGAGCTGCACCCGCCAGATCACCGGCAGCGCCCCGTTGCGGGCCTGCAGCGGGCCGGAGACGTTGAACGACAGTCCGTAGCAGACGACCGCCAGCAGGCACATGGCGATGCCGGCCAGGCTGGCCGCCCCGTCGACGTTGGGCAGGCCGATGGTCACCACGCCCACGAACCCGACGGCCAGACCGACGACCAGGCGCCGACTCAGGGCCGCGCCGAACAGCAGCACGGCGAAGGTCGCGGTAAACAACGGCGCCGCCCCGTTGATCATGCCCGCCAGCGCCGAGGAGATGTGCTGCTCGGCGAGGGTGAACATGACGAACGGCAGCGACATCCACACCACCCCGAGGAAGATCACGCCACCCCAGTCCCGGCCGTGCCGCAGCGGTTGCCACGACCCGGGGATCAGCGCCAGGGCAGCCGCCCCGAACACGATCCGCAGCCAGGCGATCAACCCCGGTGAGAAGTCCTCGAGACCGACCTTGATGAGGAAGAACGAGGAACCCCACATGACGGCGATGGTGACCAGGGCCGCCGCGTCCCGCAGGGCGAACCGCGCCGCTGCGGGAGAGGTGACCGACGGCATACTGCCCATTCTGGTCAGTGCTCGCGCGCTGCCTTCCGGAAGGAGTCGAACGTGTCCCAGACCGCGATGACCACCAGCACGATGACGGTGACGATCAGGGTCTGCTCCTCGTTGACGCGCAGGGTGCCGCCGTCGGCGAGCCACGCCGCCGGCAGCGTGTCCCAGGCATAGAGGTCGTCGCGCGCCGCCAGCCACACCAGAGGCCCGACGAACAGGATGGTGCCGACGAGGTTGGCGACGGCGGTCGGCCAGGTCCACCGTCCGCGGGCCAGCACGAACACCGAGGCCAGCAGGCTGGCGACCATCCCGGCCGCGAGGAGCCAGCGCAGGGAGTATGCCGTGTCGGTGAAGATCTGTCCCCACGCGAAGCCGTCCAGGTCCCCGCCGAGCCGGCCCGGCAGCAGCAGGATCGTGAGCACGAACGCGTTGAGGACCACGGAGAGTATGCCGTCACCCCAGGACACCTGCCGGCGCTGCGGCTCGGGGAGGTCGGCCGGGTCCCAGTCCTCGTTGGTGCCGAGGATCTCCAGGGTCTCGGACTCCGCCCCCGTGCGCTCGGCGATCGCGAACCCGACGGTGACCCAGAAGGCCACCATGAGCGCGGCGTAGAGGACGCCGCTCACGATGCTGCCGAGGACGTCGAGCGGGCGGTCCTGGTCGATCACGCCGAGGACGAGCATGATCACGCCGACCATGGCGGGCACCCACAGCAGCAGCGCCTTCAGGGTGCGCAGCCAGGCGGGGTAGAGGCGCGGCCCGATCACCGCCCGCACCTCCCCGCGGTAGTTGTCCGCGAGCGTGGTCGGGTGGCCCAACTCACGGAGCGCGGCACGCTCGGCCTCGGCCGGGTCCGTGCCCTCGGGGCTGGCGGCGACGGTGTCCTCGATGGTGCCGCGCAGCTCCTCGGCGATGTCGGAGCGCTGCCGCTCGGGCAGCTGCGAGGTGACGGCGTGGACGTAGCGGTCGGTCAGTGAGCTCATGAGTTACCCCTGCTGGTCAGTGTCTGTAGTGCGGTGTTGAGGGCGCCCCACTCCTGGGTGAGCGCGGTGCGGATGGCGCGGCCGTCCGCGGTGAGGGAGTAGAACTTGCGCGGCCGACTCTCGTCGGTGTTCCACTCGCTGACCAGCAGGCCCTGCTTCTCCAGGCGCCGGAGCAGCGGATAGAGGGTGTTGCCCTCGACCTCGATCCCCGCGTCCGAGAGGTGCTCCAGCAGCGCGTAGCCGTAGCGCGGCTCCCCCAGGCTGGCGAGCGCCGCGAGCACGACGGTCCCCCGCCGGATCTCTTGGCTGTGCGCGGCCAGCGTCTCCTCGATGTTCACGACAGACACGATAGTGTGTGTGACACAGTATTGTCAAGTACACATCACCTGCCGACGCACACCAGTGTCTGATCCACCCGTCAGCCGTCCGAGTCTCCGCCGCGCTCGGTAGAGTCGGGGCGTGCGCGCAGCCGTGAACACCCGCTACGGCCCACCCGAGGTCGTCGCCGTCACCGAGGTCCCCGTCCCCGAGCCGGGCGACGGCGAGCTCCTGGTCCGGGTCGACGCCACCACCGTCAACCGCACGGACTGTGCCTACCGCGCCGCCCGGCCGTTCTTCATGCGGTCCCTCACCGGCCTGCGCGGACCCCGGCGCACGATCCTGGGCACCGAGTTCGCCGGCGAGGTGGTTGGGACCGGCGGGCAGGTGGACCGGTTCGCCGTGGGCGATCTGGTCTTCGGCTACTGCGAGGGCCGGTTCGGCGCCCATGCGGAGTATGTCGTGGTGCACCAGACCTCCTCGGTCGCCACGGTCCCCGCCGGGGTCGGTCAGCACGAGGCAGCCGCCTCGACCGAGGGCTTCCACTACGCGCGCTCCGCGATCCGCAGGGCGGGTGTGCGCCCCGGCGACGACGTCCTGGTCAACGGGGCGACCGGCGGCATCGGGTCGGCGGCGGTCCAGCAGCTCGTGGACATGGGCGTCTCCGTGACCGCGGTGTGCGCCGGCGAGCACCTGGAGCTGGTGCGGGGCCTGGGGGCCGCTCACGTCGTGGACTACACGACGGAGGACTTCACCGCCCTGCCGCAGCAGTTCCACGTGGTCATCGACGCCGTCGGCAAGAGCACCTTCGGTCGCTGCCGCGGTCTGCTGCGACCCGACGGCGTCTACGTCTCATCCGAGCTCGGTCCCGGCTGGCAGAACCTGCCCCTCGCCCTCCTCGGCACCGTGCGGCGCGGTCGCCAGCGGGTCGTCTTCCCCTACCCCGAGGACAACCAGGCCGTCGTCGAGGAGATCCGCGACCACCTCGCCGCGGGGACCTACCGACCGCTCATCGACCGCACCTACCCGCTGGAGGACATCGTCGAGGCCCACCGCTACGTCGACTCCGGGCAGAAGATCGGCAACGTCGTCATCAGCGTGGCCCGCCCGGTGGCAGAGTCTGACCCGCAGCCCTAGCGTCGAAGACGTCGGGCCGCGCGCCCCGGCCGGCCCGGGAGAGGACGTCATGGCGACCTGCGAGGTCTGCGGCAACGACTACGACAAGAGCTTCGAGGTAACCGCCGCCGGCAGCACCCACGTGTTCGACAGTTTCGAGTGCGCGATCCACCGGATGGCCCCGATCTGCGAGCACTGCGGCTGCAAGGTGATCGGTCACGGCACCGAGGTGGAGGGGCGCTTCTACTGCTGTGCCCACTGCGCCAAGCAGAGCGAGGGCGACGTTCCCGTGGACGATCGCGCGGGCTGACACCGGCAGAATGGGGTCATGACCTACGAGATCCTCCTCTACCCACGCACGCCCGGACAGGACTGGGTCGAGGTCCTCGCCGCCGACGAGACCGATGGTCCGGTGCTGGACCAGACCGGTCTGAACCGAGGGGTCGCCACGTTCCGCCGCGTGGAGGCCCGGCTGCGCGATCAGCTCGCCGAGCCGGTGCGGACCTGGGTCGCCGAGGAGCTCGACGGGGACGTCCTCGGCCAGCTCCAGACCAGGGACAGCGGTCTGCGGGTCGACCTCAACGACCGGTCCGCCTCGGTCTCCGCACCCTACGGCGGTCCGGGGGCTCCGGTGCAGGACCTGGTGCGGCAAGCGGTGGAGATCGTCGCCGCGGAGACCGGCTACGAGGCCTACGACCCGCAGCGGGGCGACACCTTCGACGGCAGCTTCGACGACGTGGCGGCGCAGGCGTCGCCGGTCCGGACCCCGGACCAGGACGACCTGTGGGCAGAGGAGCCCGCCAGCCACGACCCGGAGGGCGGCGAGTCTGCCGACGCGGCGAGCGGCGCCGCGCTCCACGACTCGGTCGCGGACGACGAGGACCATGACGCCCCTCTGGATCCTCGGGCCGAACGCGCCCGCCTCATCCAGGAGCGTCGCCAGGAGCTCCTGGAGCAGCGCAGCACCCCGAAGGCCCTGCGACGCCGCGGCTGGGTCTACGTCGTCTTCGGCGTGCTCCTCACAGTGATCGCCGTGATGCGCGTCTCCGCGGGCCAGACCGACTTCCTCACCTGGCTGTTCCTGGGGTTCGGTGCGTTCGAGCTGGTCGGCGCGTGGCTGCTGTTCTCCCAGGCGACACGGGCGGAGGCCGCTCAGGGCCAGGAGCCCGCCGACACGGCGGACGAGGGTCCGGAGGACCCGCTCCAGCGCTGAGCCGCGTGGGTGGGTTGACCCATGCCCGCCGCGGCCAGGATGGGTAGGTCGGTCGATGCCCCTGCCCCTCCCCGTTTCCTAACGTCGAGGCATGGACGCAACCCAGCACGCAGAGCTCGACGGTCGCCACCTGGAGACCCTGGTCATCGGGGCCGGTCAGGCTGGTCTCGCCACGGCATACCACCTGGGACGGCACGGCCGTGAGTGTCTGGTCGTGGACGCCGCGCGCCGGGTCGGCGACGGCTGGCGCCACCAGTGGGACTCGCTGCGCCTCTACACCCCGGCCTGGGCCGACGGCCTGCCCGGGCGCGACTTCCCGGGCCCGCGGTGGCACTTCCCGAGCAAGGACGAGTTCGCCGACTTCCTCGAGCAGTATGCCGACGCGCTGGCTCTCCCGGTCCGTCTCGGCACGCGGGTGCTCGGGTTGCGCCGGCCGGAGTCCGGCGCCGGGTTCGAGGTCAGCACCGACGCCGGGACAACGTCGGCGGACAACGTCGTGGTGGCGACCGGGACCTTCGGGCGCAGGCCGTCGGTGCCGCACTTCGCCGACCAGATCGACCCCTCGGTCGTGCAGCTGCACTCCAGCGAGTACCGCAACCCCGAGCAGCTGCCCGACGGGCCGGTCCTGGTGGTGGGCTCCTCGCACTCCGGCTGCGACGTCGCCTACGAGGTGGCGGCGACCCGCGCGACCATGATGGCCGGGCGGGACACCGGGCAGATCCCGGTGCCGTTCACCTCCCCGCTCGCCAAGGTCGTGATGCCGGTAATGCTCTTCGCGATGATGCACGTGATGACCCGGACCGGCCCTCCCGGGCGCAAGCAGGTCCAGCACGTCCGGCTGCACGGCGGCGGCCCCCGGCTGCGGGTGCAGACCGCCGACCTGGCCCGCCGCAACGTCGACTGGGTGAAGGACCACGTGACCGGTGTCGAGGGTGGCCTGCCGGTGGTCGGCGACCGCGGTCCGGTGCCGGTCGCCTCGGTGATCTGGTGCACCGGGTTCCGGCAGGACTTCGGCTGGATCGAACTCGACGTCTTCGACGAGCACGGCTGGCCACGGGAGTTCCGGGGCACGGTCGAGGAGGAGCCCGGGCTGTTCTTCACCGGACTGGCCTTCCAGAGCGCGGCCGGCTCGATGTTGGTCCACGGTGCGGGGCGCGATGCCGCCCGGGTGGTTCGGCAGATCGTCAGGCGACCTGTGGCTGGCGCACCAGTCCGAGCCTGAGGGCGAGACTCGCCGCCAGGCTCGTTGGTGTCGGCTGTGCGCGCACCGCGACCCGCTCCGCCACGGTGGGGACCTCCGTGCCGGTGACCGGCGGGGGCGCGAATCCTGCTCAGTCGCGGCGGCGGAGCTCCCCGACGACGCGGTCATAACCGTCCTCCTCGGTCTCGACTGCCTGGCTCTGCTCCCAGACGTCGGCCTCGTCGGCCTCCAGCGTCGACCTCTCCGAGCGCTCGTCCTGGTCCGCGGCGTCGGTGTCGTCGTCGGTGGGCGTGACGGGCGCGTGCTGATCGGCGGCATCAGCCTCGGGGACCTCGTGGAGAGGGTCGGTGGAGGCGGCAGACTCCGTTTGGTCATGCTCCTCGTCCTTCCTCTGCTGTCGTGCTCTGTTCTTCGGTCGTGCCTTGTCCTGCAGTCGTGCTCTGCGGTTGGGTCAACTCTGCGGTCGTGGCCTGTTGCTCGGTCAGCTCATGACGGAGGTCGTGAACCTCATCCTGGAGATCCATCACCATGGCGATGCCGGCGAGGTTGAGCCCTGAGTCGAGCAGCTGGTCGATGCGTCGCAACCGGGTCAGGTCGTTCTCGCTGTAGCGGCGCGTCCCACCACTCGTGCGCTCCGGTGCCAGGAGCCCCTGAGCCTCGTACCACCGCAGCTGCTGCATGCCCATGCCCACCAGATCCGCCGCCACCGAGATGGCGTAGACCCCCTTCGACGGATCCGGTGCTGTCACTGGTGCCTCCAGGCTCGGTGCTCGGATCGTGCCGCGAACCGCCGCTTGAACGATGCGTGGACGTGTGCTATATAAAACCTATCACAACCACCATAGATTTGAGGTGGTTCCAGTCGCAAGAGAGGAGTGATGAGCCATGGCACAGATGTTGATGCGCACTGACCCGTTCCGCGAGCTGGACAGGGTCACGCAGCAGTTGTTCCGTGGTGACGGCACCTGGGCGCCGACC
The DNA here is from genome assembly GCF_023015765.1 of Ornithinimicrobium sp. F0845. GTDB lineage: Bacteria > Actinomycetota > Actinomycetes > Actinomycetales > Dermatophilaceae > Ornithinicoccus. The sequence goes on along the minus strand of NZ_JALKAL010000006.1, from coordinate 25,699 downwards.
GCGATGCCCATGGACGCCTGGCGTGACGGTGACACCTTCGTCGTCGAGTTCGACCTGCCCGGACTGCAGGCCGACGACATCGACCTTGACGTGGAGCGCAACGTCGTCACGGTGAGGGCCGACCGACCGATGCGCGCGAACGCCGAGGAGATGATCGCGGCGGAGCGACGACGGGGCACCTTCAGCCGGCAGCTGGTGCTGGGCGACAACCTGGACACGGGGCACATTGACGCGGCCTACGACGCCGGCGTGCTGACCCTGCGGATCCCTGTCTCGGAGCAGGCCAAGCCCCGCAAGATCCAGATCTCCAGCGACGGCACGAGACAGGGCCAGGCGGCGCTGGCGACCTGACCGGGGTGAGGACGATGCGTTCCGATCCGACAGGTCGCTGCGGCCTCACCGAGTCCGAGTCGCGGTCCACCGACGATCGGTTCCTCGAGCTGATGCTCGGCGAGGACTGGCTGCTGCAGCAGGAGTTCGAGGCGATCATCGCCGCGAACTGGCCACCCCTTCCGGTCGTGCGCAGGCACCACGGGCCAGCGCCGCGAGAGCGCGCCAGAGCCTGGTCCCGCCAGGTGCACCGGCGACCGATCGCCACCGCGCTGCGACGCAGATGGTGGGCGCGGCAGCGTGCGCCGCCCCCGGCGTCCGGACGCCGCTCCGTCTCAGGAGTAGTCTCCTGAGACGGAGGCGCCCATGAGTCACGACGAGCTCGCCGCGGGCCGGGCGGCACACGCCGCCGGGGACTGGGCCGCTGCCCACCGGCACCTACGCGACGCGGACCGGACCACCCTCGGACCGGAGGACCTGCGCCTGCTCAGCACCGCGGCATACCTCGTGGGTGATCGCGACACCGCCATCGACGCGCGCCAGGCGGCCCACACGACGAGCCTGGCCGACGGCGACCGGCGGGCGGCGGCCCGCGACGCCCAGGAGCTGGCGATGTTCTTCGCCGAGCGCGGCGAGCCGGCCGTGGGCGCCGGCTGGGTGGCCCGGGCCTCCCGACTGCTGGAGGGCGAGCCGGAGGACCTGCCCGAGCGGGGGCACCTGCTCGTGCCGGAGGTCTTCGGCGCGCTGATGGGCGGCGACCCCGTGGCGGCGCTGGACCTGGCCGAGCGCATCGGGCAGATCGGTCGCACAGTCGGCGACGCCGACCTCGTCGGCTTCTCACTCACCGCCTCGGGGCGGGCCATGATCTATCAGGGTCGGGTGCCCGATGGCCTGGCGCGCCTCGACGAGGCAATGGTGGCGCTGACCACCGGCGAGGTCAGCCCGATCATGGCCGGTCACCTGTACTGCGCCATGGTCGAGGGGTGTCAGGAGGTCGGGGACGTCGGCCGGATGGCGACCTGGACACAGACGCTGGAGCGGTGGTGCGCCGGCCAGCCCGGGCTCGTGCCGTTCACCGGCCAGTGCGCCGTGCACCGCGCGCAGATCCACCGGGTGCACGGTTCCTTCCCCGAGGCACTCGAGGAGCTGGGCCGTGCGGTGACACGCTATGCCGCCAACGGGATGGAGCCGGCCGTGGCGCTGGCCCTCTACGAGCGGGGCGAGGTGCTGCGCCTCACCGGCGACCTGGACGGGGCCGACACCGCGTTCGAGGAGGCCGCCGCGCAGGGGCACGACCCGCAGCCCGGGCGTGCGCTGCTCTGGCTGGCCCAGGGCCGGACCGCCGCCGCCGAGGGCTGCGTGCGGCGCCTGCTCGACGAGGCGGGTGGGCCGGTGGCCAGGGCGCGGGTGCTCGGTCCGGCGGTGGAGGTGCTGCTCGCGGCCGACGACCTGGACACCGCAGGGTCAGCCTCGATCGAGCTCACCGGCCTCGCGGAGTCCTTCGGGTGCGACGTGCTCACCGCGCAGGCGGAGTATGCCGCCGGCCAGGTCGCCCTGGCCACCGGCGACTCGTCCGGTGCCCTGACCCGCCTGCGGCGCGCCTGGCGGTGCTGGATCGGGATCGGCGGGCGGTATGACGCGGCCCGCGCCCGCCTCCTCCTCGCCGAGGCGCTGCGAGCCCTGGGCGACGAGGTGTCGGCCGAGTCGGAGCTGTCCGTCGCGGCGCGGACCTTCGCCGAGCTGGGGGCCGAGCCCGCGCGTCGTGAGGCGGAGCGGCTGCTGGGCGGTGGCCTGCCCGACGGCCTGACCGCGCGCGAGGCCGAGGTGCTGCGCCTGGTCGCCGCCGGCCGCACCAACCCCCAGATCGCGCAGGAGCTGGTGCTCAGCGAGAAGACCGTCGCCCGCCACCTGTCCAACATCTTCGGCAAGATCGGCGTGGCGTCCCGCACGGAGGCCGCGGCCTACGCCTTCGCCCACCGCCTGACCTAAGCCCTCGACCGAGCGCACGGTGTTGCGAGATCCCGGGGCACCGGGCGCTTCGCGTGGCGTGCCACGCTGTCCCCGTGGCCACCCGCACCACCGTCCCGACCGAGCACGTCGCCGCCCCCAGCGGCTTCGGCCTGCTCGTGCTCGCCGGGCTGCTCTGGGGCACGGGCGGCGTCTCGGGAGCGGCGCTCGCCGAGAGCTCCGGCCTGAGCGCACCGGCGGTCGCGACCTACCGCCTCGCACTCGGCGGCGGTCTGCTGGTGCTCGTGCTCCTGGCCCAGCGCAGGTGGCTCCCTCGCGACCGCACCTCGCTCACCCGGATCGCGGTCACCGGTGTGCTCGTGGCGCTCTTCCAGGCGACCTACTTCGGGGGCGTGGCCCTGGCGTCGGTCAGCATCGCCACGCTGGTCACCATCGGGTCCGCACCCATGATCGTGGTGCTCGTGCAGTCGGTCCGTCGACGCCGGCTGCCGACCGCGGCGCAGCTGCGCCCCCTGGTCCTCGGCATCGTCGGGCTGGGTCTGCTCGTTGGCGGACCCACGGCTCCCGGGACGGACCCCGGGGAGGCGCTGCTCGGCATACTGCTGGCGCTGTGTGCCGGCGCGTCCTTCGCGCTGCTGTCGATGGTCGCGGCCCGTCCGCACCGGGGCACGGACGCACCGATGGTGACCGGCTACGGCTTCCTGTTCGGCGGGTTGCTGCTGGCGGTGTGCACGCTGCCGTTCGCGCCGCTGACCTTCGAGCCGACCGCGCGCAACCTCGGCCTGGTCGTGTTCTTCGCGGTGTTCCCGACGGCGCTGGCGTGGACGCTGTACTTCGCCGGTCTCGCCCACGCCGGCCCCGCCGTCGCCACCATCGTGGCGCTGCTCGAGCCGCTGACGGCGACCGTCCTGGCGGTCCTGCTGCTGGGTGAGCACGTCACGCCGACGCTGGTGATCGGCGGGGCCCTGCTGCTGCTCTCCGTCGTGGACGCCCGGCCGCGGCCGGTCCGCCCGAACCCGACGCCCTGATCCCCGGGGACGTGACACTGGTTCACCTCATGCACCAGCGTCACGTCCCCCAGCGATGCCCGCCCTCGGAGCGGCAAAACCCGTGGATCCCGACTCACCTCGCGTGTGATGGTGCCCCCATGCAACTGACCCTCGTGAGACTCGCCGGGCCGAGTCCACAAGACAGCCCGGGCGTGCGTCCCATCGGTGAGTGCGACCTCGAGGGGGTGGGCCGCCTCTACGCCGCGGCCTTCCCCGGCGGTGAGGTCGGCGACGAGGCCACGGCCATCGCCGACGTGCGGGCGAGCTGGGACGGGGAGTATGGCGAGTGGTTGCCTTCCGCCTCCCTGCTCGCCGAGGTGGACGGCCGGGCGGCCGCAGCCATCCTGGTCGTCGACTCACCTCCGTGGGACGACGTCTCGGACCTGGTCTTCATCATCGACCTGTTCACCGACCCGGCGCACCGCGGACGCGGGCTCGGCGAGCTGCTGGTGCGGTCAGCGCTGGCCGCGGTGGAGCCCGGGCGGGTCGTAGGCCTGCGGGTCGAGGACGAGAACGAGGGTGCCGTGCGGTTGTATCGCCGGCTGGGGTTCCGAGAGCGCAGTTGACCCGCTGTCGGTGGCGGGGGCCGACCGGCGGGGACTGTCAGTGCTCGGTGCCAGACTTCCGCGATGGTGCAGGAGAGCGAGCTGAGTCCGGTCCCGAGCGTCTCCGAGGTGCGGCGGCGCCTCCTGGATCAGGGGCCCCGGATCGGCACCGGGTGGCCGGTGCTCGACGAGGTCACCGGCGGACTCCCACTCTCGAGATCGACGATCGTGCGCGGCCCGCAGGACGTGCGTCTTCAACTGCTGGCGCGGCTGGCGGCGTGGACCGCCGGAGAGGGACTGCCCACGCTCATCGCCTCGCGGTCGGTCACCGCGGAGGAGCTCTGGCTGGCGGTCGCGGGTGGTGGGCTCGGGCTGCCGCCCCGGGCGCTGCTGGAGACAACCACCCACGACGCCTGGCTCGACGCCCGGCTGCGGGTGCTTGACCTGCGCGTGATCGGTGGGGCGATGGCCCCGATGGAGACCCATCGCGCGGTGCACGAGAGGGTGCCACGGGTGCTGATCATCGACGACTACGTGCAGTCGGACGAGGAGTGGGACCAGGCTCTCTCGGAGCGGACGGGCGAGCGAGTCATCGATCTGCAGGTGGCACCCCGCACGCTGGGGTGCGCCCTGATCCTGGGCATGGGCTCGATGGACTACTTCAGCGACCTCATGGACCGGGCGGCACTCACCGTGCGCCTGGTGCCGGACGACGACTACTCCCGGATCAGGGTGAGTGCCTACGAGGGACTCTCCAAGGAGCACCGCAAGGTGCTGCTGCGCGACGGATTCCTCGAGGCGCCCCTGCCGGGTCGGGCACTGATCCGTCGGCCCGGTGTCACCAACATCTGGCTCGAGCGCACGGAAGAGGACATCGCAGCGTTCGCCGGCGCCCTCGGCGCCGAGGTCACCGAGATGGTGTGGGAGGAGGGCGATGGCGACGAGGCGACGTAGGGCGGCCCCGGGCGGCGTCCGCTCGGTCCAGTGATCCAACCCTGGATCGATGACCTCTTCAGCGGGGCCGCGCCCGAGAGGGTGCCTCTCGGCCAAGGGTGATCGGAGCACTCACGACAGTTCCGCCGCGAAGCCCTCCCGCCACGACGGGTAGCGCAGCTCCCAGCCGAGCTCGTGCTTCGCCTTGGCGTTGGAGAAGGCGCGGCCCTCGGTCATCATCGTCACCGCCCACTCCCCGGCGAGCAGCCGGGCCAGCCAGGCCGGGACCCGCATGGGCCGCCTCGCCCCGGCGGCCCGCGCCAGATAGGGCAACCACTCTCGGACTGCAGCCGGCTCGTCGTCGACGATGTTGAAGACCCCGCTGGTCCGCTGCTCGATCGCCAGGACGGTGGCGCTCGCGGCGTCGTCGAGGTGCACGAACGATGTGTGCCCGGCACCGCCGCCGACGAGCGGGAACTGCCCCTTGCGCAGCGGCTCGACGAGAGCCTCCATGGCGCCCGGCCCGTACAGCCAGCCATAGCGCAGGACCGCGCCATCGATCCGGCCGACCGACTCCTCGACGTGCCGGATCGCCTTGGCTCCCATGGGTGCGCTGGCCGGCCCAGGGTCCAGCGGGTCCTCCTCGGTCTTGACCCAACCGCCACTCCGGATGCCGTTCCAGCTCGCGTACGACTGGGCGACGACGTGCTCGACGCCAGCGTCCTGGGCCACCGCGAGCAGGTGGTCTGTTCCCTCAGTGCGCAATCGATTGGTCTGAGCGAACCACCGGTCGGGGTGCTTCATGTCGGGCTTGGGCGCGATGGCTGTCATCTGGTGGACCACGACATCGGGCCGGGCCGACGACACCGCCTGCTTGACCGACAACGCGTCCAGGCCGTCCATCACGACGGGGTCGGCACCGAGATCCTCCAGCAGACCTTCCTTTGCCGGGCCGGTCGTCGACGCGGTCACCTCGTGACCGCGGGCGACCAGCTGCGGCACCAGCCGCCGGCCCAGCACTCCGCTGCCCCCTGCCACGAATACACGCACGGCTCCATCACCTTCCTCGGTCGAGAACGTCTCCTGGACTTGAGACGAGTCAGCCGACCGATCTGTGACAGGACCCCGGGAGGTCATGGGGCGCCGGGCCGTCTCGTCGCAGGTCCTCGAGGACGTTCCCTCACTCCACGCTACGTCGACAGGAAGGAGCTGGCCATGCGCCAGGTCACCCCGCACCGCGCGCGAGGCGTTCGAGCGTCAGTGCTCGATGATCTCGAGCCAGGGGAAGCCCGTCACATCCTGGGCCTCGATGCGGCTCGGCCCCTCGACGTCGGTCACGAAGGTGACGCTGGTGCCGGTGCCTGCCGACGCCTCAATGGCCCGGAGCTCGTCGTCGGGGACGCCGAACCGATAGGTCTGTGACCATGAGCCGCCGGCCCGGTGGTTCTCGTGGACCAACTCGCGGCTCAGCGCCGCCACCGCCGACATCCCCCCACGTGGCAGACCGTCGGGCAGCACCGGCCGGTCCGCGGGGTCGGCGAACCGCACGTCGGCGGTCGCCATCACCGGCTTGCGGATGACCCTCCCCCGGCCGTCCCGCCGGGTGTCGGTGCCCCGCCCATCATCGGCGACCGTCACCGAGCCGTCAGGATGATAGGCCAGGGTCGCCCGACCAGTGCGCCCCTGGGCCTCGGCCTCCTCGTCGGCGTAGGCCAGCACCTCGAGGATGAGATGCCGACGACCACCGGCACGTCCTCCAAGGCTGAGCTCATCCCGGATGGCGGCGAGGTGGTCGTGGTCCACGGTGCTGCCCCAGTCGTGCGTCGTCACCTGCCACGACGATGGGTCGGTCATATGCGCTCCGTTCGTGGGATCGCTCGGCTCTGGCAGCACCAGTATGTCGACGACCTCAGGCCGCAGCCGGGTTCTTCCGGGGACGGCCTCGGCGACGCTTCTGGGGCAGGATCTTGCCGTTCTCGATCAGCTCCCCGCCCCACACGCCCCACGGCTCCCGGACCTCCAGCGCCGTCTGCAGGCACAGCGTCCGCAGCGGGCACCCCTCGCACAGCGCCTTGGCCCGCTCGATCTGCTCCGGCAGCTCCGCGAAGTAGAGCTCCGGCTCCAGCCGGCAGGGCAGGTTGGCCACCTCGCGGGCGGCATGGATGAGTTCGTTGGCTCCCTCGAGTCTGGTCCGCACGTGCGCTCCCTCCGTCACTGCCTCCAGACTCACCGTCTAAGGTAGTCCCGCACATCCGTCAAATGCCCTATCTAAGGCATGACACATGGCCTACAGTCGTCGCACGGGACCGCGCAGCGTGGCCTGGGTGCTGCTCGTCCTCGGGCTGGTGGTGGTGACTGTGGTGGGTCTCTTCTGGGCGTTCCAGCGCTCGTTGATCTACCACCCCGACCCGGCTGCTCCCGCCCCGGTCGAGGAGGTGCTCCCCGACGCTCGGGAGCTGGCCCTGCGCACCGACGACGGGCTGGACCTGACCGCCTGGTTCCTGCCCGCCGACCCGCGGACCGACCGGGAGCTGGCGGTGCTCTACGCACCGGGCAACGGCGGCAACCGCCAGGGCCGGGCGGGGATCGCCCGTGACCTCTCGGACCGGGGGTTCACGGTGCTGCTGATGGACTACCGGGGCTTTGGCGGCAACCCGGGCAGTCCGACCGAGGAGGGGCTCGCCACCGACGCGGAGGCGGCGCTGCGGGCGCTGGCCGACGAGGGCTTCCCGCTGGAGCGGACCATCTACCTGGGCGAGTCGCTGGGTGGTGGGGTGGTCGCACGGCTCCAGGCCGACCACCCACCGGCCGGGATGGTGCTGCGCTCGCCGTTCACCCAGCTCGCGGACGTCGCCTCACACCACTACCCGTTCCTGCCGGTCGGGCTGCTGCTGCGCGACAGGTTCCCGGTCACCGAGCACCTGGCCGCGAGCGCCGTGCCGGTCAGCGTGGTCCGCGGGACGGCCGACTCGGTCTTGCCGACCTCGCTGAGCGAGGAGGTGGCCCGGGTCGCCGACTCGCGGGGCAACCTGGTGGAGGAGGTCGTTCTGGAGGGCGTCGATCACAACGACGCGGAGATGTTCGGACCGCCGGTGGCCGACGCGGTCGTCCGCCTGGCCGAGTCGCTGGGCTGAGCCGCCCGCCGTGAGCGCCGGTCGCCTCAGACCTCCTGCGCCGGTGGCGTGGGAACCTGCCGCTCCGCCACGACCGCCAGACGCTCCAGCGTCGTCGCCATCCCCTGCCGCAGGGTCGCGGCACGGTCCGCGTCGCCGAACAGCCGCAGCAGGAGGTAGGCAGTCGACGTCAGCGGCTTTGTGACCGCGTAGGTCTCGATGACCCGCGTCCCATCACCCTCCGGCACGAACCGGTAGCGCCACTCGAGGGTGCCGAACAGCGGCTCGGTGCGACTGATGGTGAACTCGCGACCATGGTCGGCGACGAGCACCACGGGCCAGTTCGGCCAGGTGATCGGTCCGCCGAGTGTGTTGATCGCCCGGAAGCGGGCGCCCACCACGGGTCCGGTCGCCCCTCGGACCCAGCGGCAGCTGCGGATCTCGGGCGACAGCTCCGGCATGCGGGTGACGTCGGAGACGATGTCGTAGAGCGCCCCGGGCGAGGCGTTGATCACGCGCTCCACCGTGTCGGTGGTCAGGATCTGGCCCATCGTCAGGTCCTCTCTCGTTGAGGATCAGGGAGTATGCCGTGCGCCTCACGTCCCCGTGGGGGCGTAGTGGCGGGCGAACATCTCCAGCACCTCGTCGGTCAACGAGGTGAAGAGCCCGGTGTCGAAGTCGGCGCGGGGCTGGTTGGACGCCTGCTGGGAAAAGACGCCCGAGACGAGCACCGTGAGCAGCCGGGCCGCCTCGTCCGAGTCGGCGGCCGGTGCCAGCTCGCCGCGCTCGACGGCGACGGCGAGCTCCTCGCGCCCGCGCGTCAGGAGAACCCGGGCGGTGGCCATGCCCTCTGGACCCGGGACGAATCCGGGGACCGGGCGCCAGAACATCAGCGAGGCCAGCCCGACCTGCGTGGTCGCCCACCGCAGGAAGGCCCGATGACCGGCCAGCAGACTGTCCAGGCCCGGCTCACGGTCGCGGACGGCATACTCGATCGCCTCGACGAGGAGCACCTGACCGCGGGTGAAGAGCGCGTCGTGGATGGCGTGGAGGGACGCGAAGTACTTGTAGACCGACGGTGGCCGCATCCCGGCGCGACGGGCGACCTCGGACACGGTGACGGCCCCGGCGCCCTCCTCGTCAAGGATCGCCTGCGCGTGGTCGAGGAGCTCCTCGATGGTCGCCTGCCGTCGTTGCGCCGTGCGAGTGTGGCTAAAGGTCGTAGCCATGGCTACATGGTGTAGCCGAAGGTGGCTACCTGTCAAGACTCCTATGAGTCAGACGTGGGCTAGCGCCCGTGGGACGTTCCGGGACTCGGTTCAGCGAGGTGCGTCGCGGTATGGGACCGTCATGCCGACGTTGGGAGCGGCGAGGGAGGTCGCGAGGTGGTGCGCGAAGGTGCGGCGTCCGGACCGCGTGGGGTCCGCAGCGCGCTGGGCGCGCTTGGTCTGCAGGGTCCGGACGAGTCCGTCGGTCCGGTGCTTTGATGCTGTCTTCATGCCTCTAGTCTCTCGCGACCTGCGTCTATACGTCCAATGAGTGGCACGTCATGAATCCATGCGTCATAGTCATGTGATGGACACGCGAGACCTGAGGTGGTTCCAGCAGGTGGCCGACGGCATCACCGTGACGGAGCTGAGCGAGGTGGAGGGGACCACGCAGCCCGGTGTGTCCCGCGCTCTGGCCAGGCTGGACCGTGAGATCGGCACTCCCCTGCTGCACCGGGTTGGCCGGACGCTGCGTATGACGCATGCCGGCGCCGCCTTCAAGCGGCACGTCGACGCGCTCCTGCACGAGCTCGACGACGGGCTCGCGGCCGTGGAGCAGCTGGTCGACCCAGAGGCCGGCACGGTCACCCTGGCCTTCCATGCGTCGCTGGGCAGCTGGCTGGTGCCCGACCTGCTGAGCAGCTTCGGCCGGGAGCACCCGGGCGTGCGGTTCTCCCTGCACGCCCAGCCCGGCCTCGTGGCGACTGCGGCCGGGCCCAGCACCGGTGTCGACATGGAGCTGACGACGTCGCGACCGCACGGCCCGGCGGTCCGGTGGGCGCACCTGGTCGAGCAGCCGCTGTGCCTGGCAGTGCCGGCCGACCACCGCCTGGCGTCGGGTCGCGTCGCCGACCGTGCTGTGACCGGTGGCGGGGCGGCGGTCGACCTCACCGACGTCAGTGGGGAGCCGATGGTGCTGCTCCGACCGGGCTGGGCCCTGCGCGAGACCACGGAGGAGCTGGCGGACCGTGCGGGCTTCACGCCCAACGTCGCGTTCGAGTGCGAGGACCTCGCGACAGCCCGGGCCTTCGTCGCCTCGGGACTTGGCGTCTCCGTCCTGCCGGCTCCGAGTCCGGGCGAGCAGTCCTCCGCCCAGGTGCGCTACCTGCCGCTCCGGGACCGGCGCGCGGTCCGCGAGATCGGCCTCGCGTGGTCGGCGGAGCACCGGATGCTGCCCTCCGCCGCCCTGTTCCGCGAGCACGTGGTCGAGGCCGCCGGTCGGCTGCAGAGCCTGGGCACGCAGGTGGACTACGTTCTCTAGTGACGTGTCCCGGTGTGGCTGGTCGTCGGCGCCCGGTGTCGTGACTGACTACCTGGTCGACAACTCTGTCTGGGCCCGCTTGGCCACCGGAGACCCAACCATCACCACACGACTGCGGCGCATCGAGCAGGCACCCGCCGACCTCTTCGTCACCTGCCCTCCACAGGTCCTGGAGTTCTGTCACAGCGCTCGTACACCGGGAGAGCACGCGCACTATCGGGAGCAGTTCTCCCTGGGATTCCCACTCGAGCGCGCTCCGGATGAGACGCTTGTGCTCGACATTCAGGCGGCCCTGCGGAGCGCCGGCCTCGTGCGCGCCGCAGGCCCGCTCGACATCCTCATCGCGGGCTATGCCATCGTCAACGACGCCACCGTGCTCGCCGCGGACCACGACTTCGAGCATCTCGCGAGGGTCGTCGACCTTCGACACGAATACCTACCGCCCTCGTCATGAGGCCGGTCGGCACGGCGTCACGCCGCACGAGGCGCACCCTCGCGGCTACGGCACCACGACGCGGTAGTAGTCCCGGTCGAGGATCAGCGCGGAGTAGTAGAACTTCCGGTCGACCTCGTCGGAGATGAGCTGGCGGTAGTCATCCGGCACCTCGACGCCCTCGTCGGGGGTGAACTCGCGGGCGAGACTGTCGTAGCGCCCCTTGTCGGTGATGAAGCTGCGGTCGTTGAAGATGACGAGTGGGTCCGTGCCGGCGAAGACGTCGCGGCCCATGAGCAGCCGGGAGTCGAACTCCAGACCCAGGAGGTTGGAGATGGTGGGGATGATGTCCAGGCTGGACACCGGCTCGTCGATGACCTCGGGCTCCATCCCCTTGGCGTAGATGATGAGGTTGCTCTTGTGCAGCTCGAAGCGGCTGTCCACCTCGTGGCCGGCCAGGTTGTCCAGGTCGGCCTTCTCCAGGCCGTAGGGGTAGTGGTCGGCGCTCAGGACGATGAGGGTGTTGTCCGCGACCCCCGCCTCCTCCAGCCGCTCCATGAGCAGCTCGAGCGCCCGGTCCAGCTCGATCTGGGTGGCCATGTAGGCCCTCCCGGCCTCGTTGTAGGGCAGGTCCTCGACCAGGTCCCGGTTCTTCATGGCGATGTAGTTGCCGGTGAAGTTGTAGAGCAGGTGTCCGCTCACGGTCATGTAGTAGGCGTGGAACGGCTCGTCGTTCACGTACTCGTCGGTCGTCACGTCGATCATCTCGACGTCCGACTCGGGCCAGGTCTTCTTCACCTCCAGCCCGTTGCCGACGCCCTTGTAGTCGTAACCCAGGTTGGGGTGGGAGACGTCGCGCCCGTAGTAGTCGTAGGTGTGGTTGTGATAGGCGAGGGTCTTATAGCCCAGCTCGGCCAGCTGGTTGCCCATGGCGAACGGCATGGAGTTCTCGCCGGACTTGAGCATGCTCCACACACCGCTCTTGGGGATGAGCCCGGTGGTCGCGACATACTCCCCGTCGGAGGTGCTGACCCCCCAGATGGGGTTGTAGAAGTTGGTGAACGTGAACCCCTCGTGGGTCAGCTTGTAGAGCGTCGGCGTGACGTCCTCGTCCACGGCGTAGTGCGAGTAGCCCTCGGCGGTGAGGAAGACCAGGTTGTAGCCCTCGAACATGCCGGTGTGCTCGTTCTGACTCGAGGGCTGCAGCGAGCTGAAGTAGAGGTGCATGTTCCTGAGCTCCTCGTCGCCGGCCTCCTCCATGAGCGCGTCGAAGTCGATGTCCATGGCGTTCTCCCCATAGACCACCGGCTCCTCGACGGGAGTATGCCGTTCCTCACCCGAGACCGGTCCCTCACCTGACGGCGGAGTCTCGTCGGTGCCGGTCGGGGCCGGGGCCTCCCCCGGCTCCTCCTCGGCGGGCTCGGGCAGGGCCGGCGTCGGCGGTGGCGCAAGCTCGGGCTCGAAGCCGAACACGGTGCGCTGCAGGTCGAGCCGCTCGGTCGTCAGGAGACCCAGCTGGTTGACCGAGGCCACCGGCTCGTTGTTGTTGAAGTACATGTCGTGGGGGCCGAGGCGCTCCTTGTCTCCCAGGCTGATGCCCCCCAACGCCGCGGCGAACAGCACGACCGCGAGGCCCCCTGCGATCCCCCGCTCGAGCCAGCTGAACCGGTGCCTGGCCCACGGTGCCTTCTTCGGCAGCACCAGGAACAGGAGCAGTGGCACGGCCATCAGGGTGAGCGACGCGAGGTTCTCGTGGACCTTGACGATCACGACGTCGGCGAACTCCGCCGCCTGGCCGCCGTTGGCTGCTGAGAAGACGGTGTAATAGGTCCGGAAGATGTCGTAATAGAGGAACTGCGACACGTAGACCAGCGTGATCGCCGCGAGGCAGAGGCCCACCACGACGTGCCTGGTCAGGCCGTGGAGGAAGCTCGCGACCAGGAAGACCGCGAGGGCGGCGACCACCGCGAACGCCACCGTGTAGAGCAGCCCGCTGTTGAGGAACGGGGCGTCGGACTGGACGCGCAGGACCATCTCCAGCCACAGGACCGAGGCCGCGACGAGGACGGGCAGGACGAACCGCGCGCGGGGGTTGTGCACCTCCCGAGCCCGGGCCTGCGTCCGCGTGCCCTGCGCGGGCGTCGCCGTAGCCACCTCACCGTTGTACGCCATTCATCCCCGGGACAGAAACGGCGCGCCAGATCTTCATCCAATTGAGACGCCCGGCCGTCGTCTCAGTCGCCCGGGCGCAGCCACCTCCGCCAGGTGCGTGACGGCATACTGCCGGAGAGGTGACTGACGAGGTCGTCGGCAGCGGCCTGCACCGCATCGTCGGCCATCGGGCCGAGCGCGTCCATGATGAACAGTGCCGTCGTGGTGCCGTCGTGCAGCTGGGTGCGGCGGGCCTGGCGCCAGTTCCACCGTCGGCAGGTCACGCCCGCGTCGTCGCGCCACACCACCTCCCCCGGCTCGGGGTGCTCGACGACGTCGGCGCCCTCGGCCACGGTGTCGAACGGCTCCTCCCCCGTCGCGCGCACGAGGTGCGGTGGTCCGACATACCGGCTCAGGTCCTCGCCGCCGAGCGGCAGCTGGTGCAGCACCGACACCGCGTTGTAGACGTCGGTGAGGCGGTTGACCCGCGGCAGCCCGCCGGGGGCGCGCCGGGTCAGGGCCTCCAGGCTGTTGCGGGTGCGCTGCGGCTTGGCACCAAAGGCCCGGTATGCCGTGCGCCAGGCCGCCACGTGGGGCAGCTGGTCGACCGGTTGCTCGTCGAGGAGCTCGGTGGCGCGGGCCTCGGCGGCGCGGAGCAGCTCCTCGCTGGCCGCGTCGCTGGGCGCCGGCGTGATGCCGTCGACCACGACGAGCAGTGCGCGGTAGTCGGGGCACAGCGCGAACACGTCCTGCTCGACGGTGGCACGGGCGAGCAAGTCCTCGGGGTTGGTCACGCTCGAAGCCTACGAGGACGCGCTACGGGCGGTGCACGGGTGCGTCACGTCCGTCACAGCATCTCGTTTCGGCAAACATGCGATGCCCGCCCATTCGTTGGCCAAGACCCGGAATGTCACCGCATCGCATGTTGGGCGGAACCGGGCGATGAGGGCTGGGCTGAAGCCTGAACCCGCCCCAGGCACGGTGGACAACGCCCACCCGGCGTCGCACCAGGGTGGCACAGTCTCGGTCGCATGGTCGGAAGGAGCAAGATGGCTGTTGTGACCACACTCCCGCATGGTCGGGCACTGCGCGTGCGCGACCTCGAGTCAATCCACGATGACGGGCATCGCTACGAGCTCATCGACGGATCGCTTGACAGCGTCGGTGACGCCGACCACGCCTTCAGCCATCCGTTCACGGTCACCGTTTCCCCGAAGGCTCTCGTCACGCGATAGCTGGAGCGACTCCCCCAGCCGCGGTCATCCGGCCACGCAGATCCGGCAGGTCGCCGAGGCGCTCGGACTGGCCTCGTCTACCCTGCCTGGTCGCCGGTGAGCTGCTCCACCCCGTCGAGGAGGGTCCGCAGACCGAAGGTGAAGGCACGACGCGGATCCGAGGGGGCGTCGAACTCCCGACCGGCGGCCTGCCCAACGCGTGAGGCGACCGGATAGCGCTCCGGGGTGATGAGGGTCGCCAGCAGCGGTCCGGCCCGGCTCCACCACTCGGCGTGCGACTCCTCCGCCGCGCTCGCCGCCCGGTCGGCGGCGAAGGCCTGCCGTGCGCTCGAGCGCACGTGGTCCAGGACCAGGGCGAGCACCTGGTCGATCTGGACGTCACCCAGCCCGGTGCCCTCGAGGGCACGCAGCTCGGCGTCATACTTCCCCGTCGGTTCGCGTCGGCCACCTCCTCCAGCGCCGCGCGCCACCCCGACGGGTCCGTTCCGATCAGCCGGCACACCTCACCGCGACCCTCCGAGGAGCCAGCATGACTCTCGACACGATGCGCCTGCGCGGCGTCCGCCAGAACAACCTGCGCGGCCTCGACCTGGACCTGACCAAGCGGTCGCTGATCGTCGTGGTCGGGGTCTCCGGATCGGGCAAGTCCTCCCTGGTCTTCGACACGATCGCGGCGGAGGCGCAGCGGCAGCTCAACGCGACCTTCAGCGCCTTCGCACAGAGCTATCTGCCGTCCTACGGCCGGCCGGACACCGAGAGCATCGAGAACCTGTCGGCCTGCGTGGTCATCGGGCAGCGCCGCCTGCAGGGTGGCCCGCGGTCGACGCTGGCGACCGTCACCGACATCGGCGACTGGCTGCGGGTGCTGTGGTCTCGCGCGTCCACCCCGCACGTCGGTCACGCCGGCGCCTTCTCGTTCAACGACCCGGCCGGGATGTGCCCGCAGTGCCAGGGCCTCGGGGTCGAGAAGGTGCTCGACCTCGCCGAGTTCGTCGACGAGAGCCGCTCGCTGCGCGAGGGCCCGTTCCGCCACCCCGACTTCGCGCCGGGCATGGCGACGTGGAGGAAGTATGCCGACAGCGGGCTCTTCGATGTCGACGTCCCGATCGAGCAGTTCAGTGAGCGGGAGCTGCACCTGCTGCTGGAGGCCGAGGCCGGCCAGGTGGAGCCGACGGGTGTCCGGGCCCGGCCGGGCGACTACGAGGGGGCCGCGGTGCTCTTCCGGCGCACCCACCTGACCAAGGACTCAGCGACGCTGCGGGGCCGGGCCAAGGAGGCCTATGCCGGGCTGGTCACCAGCGGCCCGTGCACGGCGTGCGAGGGGTCGCGGCTCAACGAGGCCGCCCGCACGGCGACCGTGGCGGGGCTGACCCTCCCCCGGGCGCTGGCCATACAGGTCAGCGACCTCATCGAGGTGATGCGCGCGTGGGACCTCGGCCCGCTGGACGCGCTCGTCGCCGACATCACGACCCGGCTGGACCGCCTCGTCGACCTGGGGCTGGGCTATCTGCACCTGGCACGCGAGACCGCGACCCTGTCCGGCGGTGAGGCGCAGCGGGTCACGATGGTCCGGCACCTGGGCAGCACCCTCAACGACCTGCTCTACATCTTCGACGAGCCGACCACGGGCCTGCACGCCCGCGACGTCGACCAGCTGGGTCGGATGCTGCAGCGGCTGCGCGACCAGGGCAACACGGTGCTCGTCGTGGAGCACGACCCCGCGATCATGAGGATTGCCGACCAGCTCGTGGAGATCGGGCTGGGTGCCGGCATCCACGGCGGGGAGCTGCTCTTCCAGGGCACCTTCGAGGAGCTGAGGGAGGCGGACACCCCGACCGGCCAGGCGCTGCGCACCGCGCGCGGTCAGGAGCGCGAGCCGCTCGACGCCGGCGTCGTGGACCGGGATGCTCGACGCGATCCGGCGACTGTTCGCCAGGCGGACCGGGCAGCCGGCCTCGTCGTTCTCCCCGAACTCCGACGGCGGGTGCCGCGCGTGCGAGGGCACCGGCCTCACCACCATCGAGCTCGGCTTCACCGACGCGGTGACCATCCCCTGCGAGACGTGCCAGGGGCGGCGGTTCCGCGACGGCGTGCTGAAGTATCAGGTGGACGGCCGGTCGATCGCCGACGTCTTCGAGATGACCGTCGAGGAGGCGCTGGAGTTCTTCACCGACCCGGCACTGCTGGCCCTGCTCGAGCGGGCCGACCAGGTCGGTCTGGGCTACCTGACGCTCGGCCAGTCCCTGACGACGCTGTCCGGTGGTGAGCGACAGCGGCTCAAGCTGGCCCGCGAGCTGACCGGCAGGGCCGACCTCATCGTGCTCGACGAGCCCACGACTGGCCTGCACCCGCAGGACACCGGGCGGCTGCTCACCCTGCTGCACGAGATGGTCGACGACGGCCGCACCGTGGTCGTCATCGAGCACGACCTCGACGTCATCGCCAGCGCCGACCACGTCATCGACCTCGGCCCCGAGGGCGGTCACCAGGGCGGCACGGTGCAGTTCACCGGCACCCCGGCCGACCTCGCGAAGACCGACACGCACACCGGGTGGCACCTGCAGCACGACCGCCGGCGCTAGTCACCCCAGCAGTTGCGCACGCCGAAGGCCACGTCCCGGGACTCGATGCCGGGTGCCGGGTTGCCGGTGATCAGCACCACGCCGGTGTTCAGGAAACCGCTGGGTGCCGCGCCGCCACGGGCGTGCTCGGCCAGGGCGGTCACTCCCTCGCGGGCCATGTTCTCGGGGAACTGTTGCGCGGTCGCGTCGATGGCGCCGGGTCGCACCGCGTCCTTGATGGCCTCGCAGCCGCCGTCGACCGTCACCAGGAGCACGTCGTCCTGGTCCCGGCCGACCTCCTCGAGGGCCGCGACGGCGCCCAGCGCGGCCGGCTCGTTGACGGCGTAGACGACGTTGATGCCGGGATCCTGGGCGAGCAGGTCGCGCATCGCGGTCTCCCCCAGCTCCCGGTCCCCCTCCGTGTCGAGCGACCCGCTGATCCGGGGGTCGTCCTCCTCGATGCCGAAGCCCTCGAGGAAGCCGGCCCGACGCTGCTCACCCGAGGAGATGCCGGGTGCCAGGTCCAGGATGGCGATGCGTGGCTCGAGCCCGAGCTCCTCGGCCTTGGCCCTGGCATACGCCCCGACCAGCTCTCCTGCCTCGTGGTTGTCGGTCGCAAAGACCGCATCCACGGCCGACTCGGGCTCGGTCGGGGTGTCCACGGCGATCACCGTGACACCGGCCTCCCGGGCCTCCTCGATGGCCGGGACCAGGGCCGTTGAGTCCGTGGGAGCGATGAGTATGCCGTCCGCTCCCTGGGCGGTCATCTCCCGCAGCGCCTCGACCTGTGAGTCCACGTCCACGTCGCTCGTGCCGGTGGCCGTGAGCAGCTCGACGTTCTCCTCGGCGGCCGTCTGCTCGGCCACCTCGCGCATCGTCACCCAGTAGGGGTTGGCCTCCTGCTTGGTGATCAGCCCGATGGTGACGTCCGGCTGCTCGCTGCCGCAGGAGGTGAGGAGCAGCCCTGCTGTGAGGACGGCGGCCGGGACGAGGTGACGGGCGCTCACGATGCGGCCTCCCCCGCGGTCTCGGGCACGGCCGGCCGGTGAGGGCGGTCGCGGAGTTCGAACACGGCATACGCTGCGACGACCGCCAGGCAGACGGCCGGGACGACGAAGCCGAAGGCCGTGTCGCCCACGGCGTCCATGACAGCTCCCTGCACCAGCGGGAGGATGGCACCGCCGAGGATTGCCATGACCAGCCCGGCGGCGCCGAACTTCGCATCCTCCCCGAGCCCTTCGAGCGCCAGCCCGTAGATGGTGGGGAACATCAGCGACAGCGACGCCGAGATCGCCACGACCGCGATGAGCCCGATCATGTTCAGGGAGAACATGGCGACCAGGCAACAGATGACACCAAAGGCGGCCATCAGCAGCAGCAGCCTGGCGGGGCGGAAGATGCCCAGCAGATAGACCATGGCGAACCGGGCAAGGAGGAACAGGATGAGGCTCGCCTGCAGATACCACCCCGCCGCGCTCGTGGAGACGCCGACCACGTCGAGGGCGTAGATGATGGTGAACGTCCAGACGCAGGTCTGTGCCGCGACGTTGAAGAACTGGGCGATCACGCCGTAGCGGTAGCGCCGGTTGCGCCAGAGCCGCCCCGCCACCCCGCCCGAGGCGGCGCCGGGAGTCGCCGACTCGGCGAGCACGGCCTGCTCCCCGGGCAGCTCGGGCATCTTGCGGAAGGCCAGCAGCAGCCAGAGGATGATCAGCACGGCCGCGATGCAGAGGTAGGGCCGCAGGACCAGGAAGAGGTCGGCCTCCTGGCTGGCCCGGAGCTCCTCGGCGGACATGATCGTCTTGGCGGCCTCGGAGGTGAGCCCCGGCAGGATCAGCATCGCGCCGAGCAGCACACCGATGTTGGCGCCGACCGGGTTGAAGGCCTGGGCCAGGTTGAGGCGGCGGGTCGCGGTGGCCTCCGAACCCATCGCGAGGATCAGCGGGTTGGCGGAGGTCTCCAGGATCGACAGCCCGGCAGCCAGCACGAAGAGCGCGACCAGGAAGGCCTCGTAGACCAGCATCTGGCTCGCGGGCAGGAAGAGGATGCCGCCGACGGCGGCCAGACCAAGACCGGTGAGCATCCCGGCCTTGAAGCCGAACCGGCTGTTGATGAACGCGGCCGGCAGCGCCAGCAGGAAGTAGGCGCCGTAGTAGGCCGACTGGACCACGGACGACTGCAGGTTCGACATGTCGAAGATGGTGCGGAACACGCCGACCAGGACGTCGGTGAGGTTGGCGGCCACTCCCCAGGCGGCAAAACACGCGACGACGACGATGAAGGGGACGAGCAGCTCACGCTCGACGAGCCGGGGGCGGCGCGGGGCCGCGCTCTCCTGGGACTCGGTGGTCGGCGTAGCGCTCACCAGTGGGCCCCCTGACGACGGCGTCGGCTGCGAGGAGTCCCAAGGTAGCCCCATCTGGTGACCTTGTCACCCGGGCGGGTGTGTCAGCGGGGCGCGTCCCGGTAGGTCGCCGTCATACCGACCCCACGCATCGCGGGGTAGGCGGCATACCTGCGGGCGACCCGGCGACGCTCGGCGCGCTCTGGGTCCTGGGTCTCCTCGACCTGCTGGGTGAGCATAGCCCGCAGGAGGCGGACGAGGCCCTGGCCGGCGCGGGGCTCGGTCTGCTCGGTGGTCTGCATGTCGTCGATGGTCTCGGTGTGGTAAGTCGTCGTTGTCATGCCTCTATTCTCGCGTGACCAGGGCTTATGCGTCCAATGAGTGCTATGTATCTTATCCATGCGGCATACTCATATGTTATGGAGACGCGAGACCTCCGCTGGTTCCAGCAGGTGGCCGACGGCATCACGGTCACCGAGCTCAGCGAGATCGAGGGCACGACCCAGCCCGGGGTGTCCCGAGCGCTGGCGCGGCTGGACCGCGAGGTCGGCACCCCACTGTTGCAGCGGGTGGGGCGCACCCTGCGGATGACTCACGCGGGGTCGGCGTTCAAACGGCACGTCGACGCCCTGCTCCACGAGCTCGATGACGGCCTGGCCGCGGTGCACCAGCTGGTCGATCCGGAGACCGGCACGGTCACCCTGGCCTTCCATCCCTCGCTGGGGACGTGGCTGGTGCCGCACCTGGTCAGCAGCTTCCGCGCGGATCACCCGGACGTGCAGTTCCAGCTCCTTCCCCAGCTGGAGGCAGCGGCGACCACCGTCGGGGCTCGGAGCGGGGTGGACATGGAGCTGTCGACCGTGCGGCCCCTCCCCGGCCCGGTGCGCTGGGCGGGCCTCCTGGAGGAGCCGCTGTTCCTCGCCGTGCCGCCCGGCCATGCCCTCGCCGACCGGCAGAGCCGCCTCCACCTCGCCGCGGCCGCGGACGAGCCGTTCATCCTGATCCGTCCGGGCTCCGTCCTGCGAGAGATCACCCACGACCTGGCCACCCGTGCAGGCTTCACGCCGCGGCAGGCCTTCGTGTGTGAGGACCTCGCGACCGCCCGCGCCTTCGTCGCCGCCGGTCTGGGCGTGTCGGTCCTGCCGGCACCGCCCGCCCACGACACCGCCGACTCCCCCGCATCGATCCGCTACCTACCGCTCGCCGACCGCCACGCCGTGCGCGAGATCGGCCTGACGTGGTCTGAGGAGCACCGGATGTTGCCCGCGGCGAGGTTGTTCCGCGAGCACGTGATGCAGCGACCACCGCTCCCCATAGCCCGCACCTGACGGCCGACGCTGGGTCCGTGGGTGCTCCCGGCCACGGCGATTCAGCGCTACCCTCCTCAGAGGCCGACGAGGACGGGGAGTGGACGATGGGCACGGATAACGAGGACTGGCACCAGCAGGATGGACATCTCCCGCCGGCGCAGATGCCAGGGAGCACGCCACACCTCCCGGCCCAACCTCAGCAGCCACCGGCACCTGCGGGCTACGCGCAGGGACCACCGCCCGGGTACGGCCAGCCGCCCCAACCAGGCCAGACTCCATACCCCCAGTCCGGATACGGACAACCTGGGTACGGCCAGCCCGGCCACAGTCAGTACGGGCAGCCCGGCCAGGGCCAACCGCAGAATCTGACCGGCTCGCCGCCCATGCCTTACTCCGGTCACCCGGTCATGCAGGTGCAGCCGCGCAACCCAGTGCTCTATGCCTTGGCGTCGTTCCTGGTTGCGGGACTCGGCACCATGCTGGGTGGAGAAGTAGGCCGAGGACTCCTGATCCTCGCCTCGGTTGTCGTGGCTTGGATGCTCTTGTTCGTCCCGTTCATCTGGCTTCTGACCGTGCCGTTGTGGCTCGGTGCGTGGGTCTTTAGCGTGGTTGACGGCTATCGCACCGCTCAGCAGTGGAACAGGCAGCACGGCATCATCAGTTGACCCGCTGCCCCGGAGCCGTCAGGCAGCAGGCCCCTGTCAGACCTCGCTGCCAGACTCGGTCGATGGCGAGCACAGAAGAGTTTGATGCCGTGCCCAGCATCGCCGAGCTGCGCAAGAAACTGACGGCGGACCAGCCTCGCATCGGCAGCGGCTGGCCGGTGGTCGACGAGGTCACCAAAGGCATCCCAATCGGCAGGACGACCGCCGTGCGCGGCCCACAGCACCTGCGTCTGCAGGTCCTGGCCCGGATGGCGGCGTGGGCGGCCGGCGACGGCTACCCCACGCTGATCGCCTCACGCGCAGTCACCAGGGAGGAGATGTGGCTCGCCGTCGGGGCCGGTGGCCTGGGCCTGCCACCCCGCGCACTGCTCGACAGCCACGCGCACGATGCGTGGATCGACGACCGGCTCCGCGTGCTGGACCTGCAGGTGTTCGGCGGCCACGATGCGCACGAGGACGTTGCCGTCGAACTGCTGCGGAGGGCTCCTCGGGTCGTGATCGTCGACGACTACTCCAACTCCGAGCACTACTGGAACGAGGCCCTCGACCCGGTCGAGCGTCGCCTCGACCTCAACGTCATCCCGAGAAGACTCGGGTGCGCTCTCGTGTTGGGCGGGTCCTCCATGGACACCTTCAGCGACTGGCTCGAACGTGCCGCACTGACGGTCCGGATCGTGCCCGAGAGCGACGGCACCCGCACCCGCGTCAGCGGCTATGAGGGAACCTCCAAGACCAGCCGCACCGTGCTGCTGCGAGACGGCTACCTCGAGCAGCCCCGCCTCGACCTGCCACTGATCCGCCGGGCCGGCGTCACCAACATCTGGGAGGCGCGAACCCCACAGAACATCTCCTCCTTTGCCCTGACCCTTGGAGCAGACGTGCTAGACGTGGAGGCACTGCGCCAGGCTGACGGGGACGACGACAGCCCATTCGAGTAGCCCTGGTCTCTACCGGCCCACCTCAGGCAGCCGCCAGGACGCGTGGTCCGGGGCTCACGCGCTGTCTGAAGGACCGCAACCGAGCGCGCCTGCCTATCCGGCCGCCACGCTGGCGGAGGCAAACACTTCAGCGGGCATCGGAGTGTCCAGTCGCCAGGTGATTGCGATCGGCTTCTCTCCCTCGTGGGAGACGTACGTCGCGGGGCCAAGGAACAAGTAGGGACTGGTGCCGAACTCGTCCTTCCTCTCTTCGCGAACGAAGATCAGGACGGTGGATGAGCCGGTGATGTAACGCTGACCGGTCTTGGAGGACACGCTCGTGACCGACTGCGATTCCCAGTGGAACAGCTCCCGGCTGATGGGATAGTCCCGGTACATCGTGGTCGGCGAGAAGCCGTCCTCGGTCTTCTTCAGCGTCACGAAGAAGGCGTCGACGTTGAGCTCCGGCTCATAGAGGACTCCCTCCCGAAACGAGTTGGGCTTGCGGGACATGGAGGCATATCCGAGGGCCGCGAGCACCTCCTCACGCTGATAACGCGCGTGCACCTGGAGTGGCACATGAGCCAACCGGCCCGTCAGCGGCCGCACCGGTCGATCGGCGTCCTCGAACGCCAGGTCGATAACTTGCCTTGTGTCGGCACGAACGGTCGGGCTCGCTGCCAAGGTCGCCATCCCTGCGGCCACTGAGTCGAAGCCTCCCCCGTCGGGCCACAGGGAGAAGAAGAGCATGTCCGCCAGGCGCTTCTCGACCGCCGAGAGATTGTCATACTCGCCGGCTTCGCCCTGGAGCAGCGCGCCGTATGCCGAGTACCGCAGTGGGTCGTCGACGTGCGCCAACGCGCGGGCACGCCTGGCCAGCTTGAGTTCTAACTGGCTCAGGGGGTCCGCGTGGCCGGCATCAACGCGCAGCTCTGTCCAGGAGCGCTGGCCGCGTCGCAGGACATCGGGCAATTCCACCCCCGAGTCCGTGAGGAAGCCCTCGAGAGAGGTGGCGGGTTCCATCGTGGAGAGCTGCTGGATCAGGTAGCGCCACCGCGCGGAGATCTGGGTCTTCAGGCTCTCGAGGACGACCTCTTGCGCACGCCGGTCCAGGACGACCTGGGATCCGGAGGGCAGGTAGGGGAAACCGTGCTCGATATCGCCCGCGAGGCGTCCCCTGGGGCGTCCGGTCAACGCGCCGAGCTTGGCGTCGAAGCGGAACTCTCGGCGCTGGTTGCCCACGAAGTCCAGCACGGTCAGGACCGGCTTGTCGGGTCGCAAACGCAATCCACGCCCGAGTTGCTGCAAGAAGACCGTCGCGCTCTCCGTGGGGCGGAGGAAGAGCAGGGTGTCCACGTCGGGGATGTCGACTCCCTCGTTGAAGAGGTCCGCCGCGAACAGGATTTTGACCTCCCCTGCCCGCAGCGCAGCAAGTGCCGCCCGGCGCTCGTCTGGCCGCGTGTCTCCGTTCACGGCTCGGGCGCTGATGCCGGCGTCGTTGAACACCTTCGCCATATAGTCCGCGTGAGCCACACCTACGCAGAAGCCCAGCGCCTTCATCGTGTGCACGTCGGCGACCTTGTGCTCCAGCTCCTTGAGGATCACCCGCGATCGCGCGTCGTTGCCGGTGAACACCCGCTCAAGCTCGGCCTCGTCATATTTGCCGCGTGCCCATGACACCGAGCTCAGGTCTGTGCCGTCGCTGACCATGAAGTAGTGGAAGGGCGAGAGGATCCCTGCCTGGAGCGCCTCCCAGAGACGTAGTTCCGCGGCTGTCCGCCCACCGAAGTAGGCGCGCACGTCGAAGCCGTCAGTCCGCTCGGGTGTCGCGGTGAGCGCAAGAAGTTCTCGTGGCTGGATGTGCTCCAGGAGACCGCGATACGTCGAAGCTGCGGCATGGTGGAACTCGTCCACCACCACGATGTCGAAGGCGTCCGCGGGCAGGTCGGACACGGCGTAGGAGTTGAGTGATTGGATGCTGGCGAAGACGTGCTTCCACCGCTCGGGCCGAGCGCCATCAACGTAGAGTTCCCCAAAGTTGGGGTCGGCGAGGACTTCGCAGTAGGTGCGCCGGGATTGCTCCAGGATCTCCTTGCGGTGGGCGACGAAGAGCAAGCTCGGGTAGGTGTTCGTGGTGGGGTCCGACAGCCGTTTGTAGTCGAGTGCGGCGATCACGGTCTTGCCAGTCCCGGTGGCCGCGACCACGAGATTCCGGTGCCGGTCATGCAACTCCCGCTCAGCCTGGACGGAGTCGAGGATGTGCTGCTGGTAGGGGTACGGCCGCACCTCGAGACCCGAGATCTGCCACCCGTCATCACGTCCCCCGGAACGCCCTGACGAGCGCGCTAATGCGTCGTCGAGGCGATCCCGGTGGTCCACGTTGTCGGGGTCATAGGGCTCGAAGCTCGGGTCGTTCCAGTAGGTCTCGAACGTCGCGCCGAACTTCTCCAGGAGGGCAGGGGTGCCCACCTTGGACAACCGGACATTCCACTCCACACCGTCGAGCAGTGCCGAGCGGGAGAGGTTGGAGGAGCCGACGTATGCCGTGTCATAGCCGGTGTTCCGACGGAACAGCCACGCCTTGGCGTGCAGTCGCGTCATGGCCTCGTCGTAGTGGATCCGCACCTCTGCACCGAGCTCGCGCACGAGCCGGTCCAGGGCCTTTCGTTCGGTGGCCCCCATATAGGTCGTGGTGATGACCCGGAAGGGGATGTCGCGCTCCCGGAGACCGCGCAGTTGCTGGTCGATCACTCGCAACCCATGCCACTTCACGAACGCGCAGATGAGGTCGACCCCATCAGCGGCGTCTAGCTCTGCCCGCAGCTCAGCCCCGAGATTCGGCTCACCCTTGGCGTTGGTGAGCAGCGCCGCCTCGCTGAGTGGTGTGGCTGGCCGCGACCAGACGCGTGAGGCTTGGCCAGGCACACCCGGACCCCGAACGACCGTGAGGTGACGGCCTGGCGCGACCACGACTTCGTCTGCGGCCAATTGCTCAAGCAGCTTGTTCGCGAGCGCGAGACGACCGTCGTCGTCACGGACCTCGCGCAGCGCCCGCTCCACGACCTGGCCGACGTGCCGCGCGAAGGTATGTGGCTCATCCGCACCCTCTATTTCCTCGAACTCGGCTGTTGTGCCGTCAGGCAGCGTGCCCAGCCTTGCCATCAGTTCCGCAGTAGCCAGCGCCTCGTAGATTCCCTGCTGCACACCAGCAGCTTGCCAGTTGCGGGAGGTCGCCGTCCCTCATCCAATCGCAGATGCGGCGTGTCACATGGTCCGGTCTGCATCAACGTCCTTGTTGGGTGACTGCCGACCACGCGCGAATCACGGTCTTCGTGCGCCCGTAGGCCCCAGCATCAGGCACGGCAGGGCACGCCCCTCGACAGTCACGCGTAGGCCTCTCCGGGTGCGTCCTTCCGCCCAGATTGGGCTACCGGCAATCCGGCTGCCCGCACCTGGGGGCTCACTCACGCGCCGAGGGGCGTGACATCACTCAACTGCCGATGTCCGGATGTTTAGCGACGGCCCTCATCCTAGTCGCAGCTCGAGAAGCGGTGGTTGGCGGTTGTGACGATGACGCCCATCGTTTCCGTGGCCGGGCCACCTCAATCAGCCCAGA
>NZ_JALKAL010000059.1 GCF_023015765.1 Ornithinimicrobium sp. F0845 | reverse complement strand
CATCGCCAGCGGCCTGAACTACCCCGACGCCATGCCCGCCGGTGCCCTGGGCGGCACCAACGACGCCCCGGTCCTGCTCACGCGGCCCAACGGCCTGCCCAACGTCACCAAGGCCGAGCTCACCCGCCTGCAGCCGCAGAAGATCGTCGTCATGGGCGGCGCCGGCGCGGTCTCGGACTCGGTGGTCACCGCCCTGGCCGACTACGCGCTGGCCGACACCCCCGACGAGGTCACCCGCCTC
>NZ_JALKAL010000058.1 GCF_023015765.1 Ornithinimicrobium sp. F0845 | reverse complement strand
CCGGGCCGTGGCCAGCGCCTCGGAACGGTCGATGCGGGGCGCCCAGGTGGTGATCCAGTCCGCGACCTTGTGCCCGGACTGGCCCGGCAGCCCCCGGCTGACCGCCTCATGCGTAGCCGCAGTCATCAACGACTGCGCGGCCTGCACCAACGCCTGCGCCGCCCCCACCACCTCACCCAACGCGACCTCCGGCAACGAGGCCAACGGGAACTCCCCAGCCAACATCTGAGTCATGTGCGCC
>NZ_JALKAL010000057.1 GCF_023015765.1 Ornithinimicrobium sp. F0845 | reverse complement strand
CCGCTCGGTGGCCGCCACCGACGCATCGGTACCGAACAGGGCCCCCGCGACCCCGGCGGCCAGGTGCGTGGGCAGGTGCCCGGCGGCATTCAGGTAGCCCCGCACCAACCGCCAGGAGGCCTCCCCCGAGGCCATCGCCGAGGCCACCGGGACCCGCACGGACGCGGCCTGGTTAGCCAACGCGACCAGGTGCCGCACCTCCCCAGCACCCCAGCCCATCTCAAACTCCAGATCCGTGCGG
>NZ_JALKAL010000056.1 GCF_023015765.1 Ornithinimicrobium sp. F0845 | reverse complement strand
GTCCGGGTCGGCGTCCAGATCGGGCAACGTCACGGTGCCCTTCAACAACAACGTGGCCGCGACCGCGGAGCGGATCTGACCCAGGCTGCGCTGGTCGCCGTTGGCGCGGGCCCGCCGGGCCGCGCCCTCCACCCGGTCCAGGATTGCCGCGACCTGGGTCGCGGTGCACCGCATCCCGAAGGTCCCGGTGCCGTCCTCATCCATCCGGCCCCAGGTGTCGGTGCCCTGCAGCGACTTGGCC
>NZ_JALKAL010000055.1 GCF_023015765.1 Ornithinimicrobium sp. F0845 | reverse complement strand
GCGGGTGCTGATCGAGGACCCGCACCGCCTCGACGGCGTCCGCGTCATAGGCGTGGATGAACACGTCTGGCGGCACACCCGACGCGGCGACAAGTACGTGACCGTGATCATCGATCTGACCCCGATCCGCGACGGCACCGGTCCGTCCCGGTTGCTGGACATGGTCGAGGGCCGCTCCAAGAAGGCGTTCAAGACCTGGCTGGGCGAACGCGACCAGGCCTGGCGCGACCGGGTGGAGGTC
>NZ_JALKAL010000054.1 GCF_023015765.1 Ornithinimicrobium sp. F0845 | reverse complement strand
CGGCTAACTACGTGCCAGCAGCCGCGGTAATACGTAGGGTGCGAGCGTTGTCCGGAATTATTGGGCGTAAAGAGCTTGTAGGCGGTTTGTCGCGTCTGCTGTGAAAGCCCGGGGCTTAACTCCGGGTCTGCAGTGGGTACGGGCAGACTAGAGTATGGTAGGGGAGACTGGAATTCCTGGTGTAGCGGTGGAATGCGCAGATATCAGGAGGAACACCGATGGCGAAGGCAGGTCTCTGGGC
>NZ_JALKAL010000053.1 GCF_023015765.1 Ornithinimicrobium sp. F0845 | reverse complement strand
CGTCCAGGAGCACGGCACCCCCGGTGGTCACACCTGCGAGGCCAACGGCCAGCCCGCCTGCGACCCCCACCACGACCAGAAGACCAAGAAGGCCTGGGACGCGGTCATCGACACCAACCGCGACGTCACCTGGACCACCCTGCTCGGCCGGATCTACCGCACCAAGGCCCACGACTACACCCAGTACACCAAGCTCCTGACCGCAGCCACCACCCACATCGACGACACCATCGCCGCAGGC
>NZ_JALKAL010000052.1 GCF_023015765.1 Ornithinimicrobium sp. F0845 | reverse complement strand
AGGGCTACGGCGAAGGCGCTGCACGGCAAGGCACTGTCGTCCATGCGGACGGCGATGACCGCCTTCAACAGCCCTCACGATGACGGTCGAGCCACGGCCGTGCTCCTCCACCTACAGCATGCCTTCGAGATGCTCCTCAAAGCCGCGCTTGTCCAAGGGAGGGCGAAGGTCTTCGACAAGAAGACTGGGCGCAGCATTGGGTTCGAGTCTGCCGTCAACCATTCCTGTCAACTCACAAACC
>NZ_JALKAL010000051.1 GCF_023015765.1 Ornithinimicrobium sp. F0845 | reverse complement strand
CCCGGTGACCGCTGCGGAGCTGACTGCGTTCACCCGTCGGCTCGCCGGTGGAGCGGGCCTGAAGGAGTTGGTCGACGTCCCCGCAGCGGATCTCTGCGACGTCATCACCGGCCTGGAGGGCGTGAAGAACGCCGCGGCCGCCGCGCAGGCCCGGGTGACCGACACCGTCGTCACCAAGCTGCGTGAGCAGGCCGTCGCGGACGGTGTCCCGCGTAGGCGGGCGGACAAGGGACTGCGCAAGCA
>NZ_JALKAL010000050.1 GCF_023015765.1 Ornithinimicrobium sp. F0845 | reverse complement strand
CTGGCTGGGCGAACGCGACCAGGCCTGGCGCGACCGGGTGGAGGTCGTGGCCATGGACGGCTTCACCGGCTTCAAATCGGCGACCACCGAGGAGCTCCCGGAGGCGGTCAGCGTCATGGACCCGTTCCACGTGGTCCGCCTCGCCGCCGAAGCCCTGGACGAGTGCCGCCGCCGGGTCCAGCAGGCCTCCTGCGGCCACCGGGGCCGCAAGGGCGACCCCCTCTACTCGGCCCGGCGGACCCTGGCCACCGGC
>NZ_JALKAL010000005.1 GCF_023015765.1 Ornithinimicrobium sp. F0845 | reverse complement strand
CGCGAGGCCCAGCAACGCACCGGCGCCTCGATCAAGAAGATCCTCAACACCCTGCGCCCGCTGCGCTCGGCAGTCATCACCAGCGGCGGGTCAACGACCACAGCTGCCCCGGCCATCCCGCCCGAAGCCGCGGAACTCCTGGCAGCGCTAAACCCGGGTGGTCACCAAAAGTAGCCAACTCAGGTCCGACTGCGGCACATTGAATTCACTCACTGGGATACCGTATAGGAACAGTCAACCAGTGGCCTGCGGCCTGGCAAGCGATCTGGAGCATCTACCAGATCGTGCATAGAGCGACCGGCACGGCGGGTCACCCGCGACGTAACACTGCCGGATGTAGCTGACTCGTGAGCCCCTTGACATAAAGGCGGGCCGGCCGCCCACCGCCACGAGCCGTCCGCTCCCCTGTCTCGACCAGAAAGTTCCCGGCGGTTGTCACTTTGCGGTGGAAGTTGCGCGGGTCGATCGTCGTTCCCCATACCGCCTCATAGACCGCGCGCAGCTCGCCAACCGTGAAGGGCTCGCGGACGAAGGCCGTCGCAACTGTGGAGTACTCCAGTTTCGACCGGGCACGCTCCAGGCCGTCGGTCAGGATCTGCTGGTGGTCGAAGGCGAGGTCAAGGTCGAGCGCCTCGTCGACCGCGAACCATTTCGCGTCCGCGGCGTCGCTACCGGCACGGGCCTCCGGCAGGTCGGCTCCGAGCGCCAGCCACGCCACGCTCACGACGCGCATGCGCGGGTCCCGATCCGGCGCGCCATAGGTGCGCAACTGCTCCAGGACCACGTCGCCTTCACCCACGCCGGCCTCCTCCGCTAATTCGCGATAGGCAGACTCCTCGATGTCCTCGTCGACGTGCGTGAAGCCACCGGGCAGCGCCCACTTCCCCTCGAACGGCGGCGCGCCGCGCTGGATCAGGAGCACGCACAGCCGCCCCTCGCGCAGCGTGAAGATGACGAGGTCCGCCGTCACGGCGAACGGCGGGTACTTGCTCGCGTCGTAGGTCTGCTTCGCCACGTCCTCGACCGTACCTTGTTCTCGTCGATTTGACGATTGACAGAGATGGATGACATGCTTTCGTCAGATCGACGAGAAGGAGAATGACATGACGAGACTCAGCACTGCACAGCACGACCGCGCGGCCGGCGTGCTCCTGACCCAGGCTGTCGGGGACGCGCTCGGCGTGCCCTACGAGTTCGCTGCTCCCCCGGCCAATGAGCCGCAGATGCTCGGCGGCGGGCTGGGTCCGTTCGCCCCGGGCGAGTGGTCCGACGACACCCAGATGGCCGTGTGCATCGCGCAGGTCGCCGCCGCCGGCATCGCACGGGACAGCAGTGAGGGGCTTGACCAGGTGGCCGAGCAGTTCCTGACCTGGTGGGACTCACGCCCAGCCGACGTCGGCGTCCAGACCGCCTCCGTCCTGCGCGAGGTCCGTCGAGGCGCTGGCGCCGAGGCCGTGTCGCTCGCCGAGCGCATGACCTCGGTTGCGCGGGCACTGCACGAACGGACCGGTCGCACAGCCGGCAACGGCGCGCTGATGCGTACCGGGACCGTCGGACTCACCCGGCTCGAGGACCGTGAGGCCACCACCTCAGCGGCCCGTGCGGTGGCCGAGCTGACCCACGCCGACCCGCTCGCCGGCGACTCGTGCGTGCTGTGGTGCGAGGCGATCCGCGTCGCCGTGCTCGAGGGGCGGCTCGACCTGACCGGCGGTCTGGACCTGCTGCCCGGCGAGCGCCGCGACCAGTGGGCGAGCTGGATCGACGAGGCCGAGACGAAGGCACCGGGAACGTTCCGCAACAACGGCTTCACGGTCGTCGCGCTGCAGGCGGCTTGGTCCGCGATCGTGCACTCCGGCCGCGCCGTCAGCGGGCCGGACCACGTGGGCGCGGCCCTGACCGCCGCCATCCAGATCGGGCACGACACCGACACCGTCGCGGCGATCGCCGGTGCGCTGCTCGGCGCGCGCTACGGCGCCTCCGCCCTCCCGTTCCGCTGGACCCGTCTGGTGCACGGCTGGCCCGGACTTCGCGCGCAGGACCTGGTCGCGCTCGCGCTGCGGACCGCGAAGCAGGGCACCGTCGGCCGCGGTACCTGGCCGCGGGCTAAGACCATGGTCACCGGCCGTGATCGTTCCCTCGCCGCGCCGCACCCGTTCGACGACAAGGTCCTGCTGGGCACCATGACGGACCTGACGCGCGTCGCTGAGCTCGGCGTCGACGCGGTCGTGTCGCTGTGCCGTCTCGGCAGCGACGACTTCGCACCAGCGGGCGTCGCCCCGAGCGACCACGGCGTCTTCTGGATCGTTGACCACGACGACCCGTCCCGCAACCAGCACCTGGACCATGTCCTGACCCAGGCCGCCACCGCCGTCCGCGACCTGCGCTCCGAGGGCCGCACCGTGCTGCTGCACTGCGTCGCCGCCCAGCACCGCACGCCTGCGGTCGCGCTGCGCTACGCCCAGCTCCTGGGCCACGACGGCCCGCAGGTCGAGGACCAGATCGCCGCGGCGGTCGACTTCGACCCGGCCGGTCACCTCTGGGACACCGCCCGGCAGCACGCCGCCGGTGACCCGACCACCGCCGCCGGCTGACGGCACACTCCTGGAGGGGGATCACCATGCACTGGACCGAGATCGCCGGCTTCGTCACCGGCGGGCTGTGCGTCTGGCTCGTCGTGCGGCAGAACGTCTGGACGTTCCCGATCGGCATCGCCAACAACATCTTCTTCATCGTGCTCTTCACCCAGGTCGGGCTCTACGCCGAGGCGGGGCTGCAGGTGGTCTACATCGGCCTGGGGCTGCTCGGCTGGTGGTGGTGGCTGCACGGCGGGCCAGACCGCACCCGGCTCGTCGTCCGCGACACCCCGTCCTGGGCCTGGCCGGCCGCGATCATCGCGATCGGCCTCGGGACGTGGGCGCTGCACTGGCTCCTGACCACCCACACCGACTCGACGGTCGCCGGGTGGGACGCGGTCACCACGACGATGAGCCTGGTCGCGCAGCTGATGCTGAGCCGCAAGTGGATCGGCAACTGGGTGGTGTGGATCGTGGCGGACGTGATCTACATCGGGCTCTATGCCAGCAAGGGGCTGTGGCTGACCAGCGTGCTGTATGCCGTGTTCCTCACCCTGTGCGTCGTCGGGCTGCGGCAGTGGCGGGAGGCGCGGGCTCTGCAGGAGTCGGTGCCCGAGCGGGAGGTGGTGCGCTCATGAGGTGCTTCGGTCACGGGCTGGTGCTGGGCAAGTTCTATCCCTTCCACGCCGGCCACCAGCTGCTGATCCGCACCGCCAGCGCGCAGTGCGAGCGGCTCACCGTGCAGGTGCTGGCCAGCTCGGCCGAGACGATCCCGCTTGACGTGCGCGTCGCCTGGATCCGCGAGGAGCACCCCGAGGTCAACGTCGTCGGCGGGATGGACGAGGCGGAGGTCGACTTCGACTCCCCCGCCGCCTGGGACGCGCACATGGCGGTCATCGAGTCGCTGCTGGAGGAGCCGGTCGACGCGGCGTTCACCAGCGATGAGTATGGCGCGGAGCTGGCTCGGCGCCTCGGCGCCACCTGGGTGCAGGTCAACCCTGGTCGGGTCGCCATGCCTGTCTCCGGGACCGCCGTCCGGGCCGATGTGGCCGGCCACTGGTGGGCGCTGCCCGCGCCGGTGCGGGCGTGGCTGACCCGGCGGGTGGTGGTGCTCGGTGCGGAGTCGACCGGGACCACGACCCTGGCATTGGACCTGGCCGAGGCGCTGGGCTGCTCGTGGCTGCCGGAGTTCGGCCGTGAGTGGTCCTGGCTGCGACCCGGTGGGCTCTCGGCGCCGTGGCACACGGCCGAGTTCGACCTGATCGCCCGCGAACAGGCGCGGCGCGAGGACCTGGCAGCACGGCATACTCCCGTGCCCTGGCTGGTCTGTGACACCGATGTCCTGGCCACGACCGTGTGGCACGAGCGGTACGTCGGTGGTCGGTCTCCCTCGGTCGAGGCGCTGGCCGCCTCCCGCCCTCCTGCCCTGTACGTGCTGACGTCCGACGACATCCCGTTCGTCCAGGACGGGATGCGCGACGGCGAGCACCTGCGCGGATGGATGACTGGGCGGTTTCGGGAGGTGCTGGGCGCTCAGTCGGTGCCGTGGGTGGAGGTGCGCGGGTCGCAGGAGGAGCGGGTCGAGGCGGTCCTCGCCGAGCTGGCTCGGCACAACCACGAGAGTGGCGCCCGACGGCGGCAGTGGATCAGTCGGTAAATGAGCAGCGGGCACGCCAGCAATGAGTAGTCCATTCCCTTGCGCAGTGCCACCGAGAGACTCAGGATCTGTGGAAAGGGATCTGAAGCGGTCGCTCAACACGTGTTCGGGGTTCCTGAACTGACCACTCCGGGGCGTCATGTGGACAGTCCGGACAGCACGAGGAGCACTTCGATGAAGCACCGCCGCACGAGGACGCCGGTCTCGGTCGCGACCGCCTTTGCGCTCACCATCGCTCTCACTGCCTGCGGCGGTGACGACGACACCCCATCCGAGGAGTCCTCGCACGCTGACGCCGCCGCAGTCGGGGACCGCGACGAGGAAGAGGCGGCTGCCGAAGCCGACGAGGGAAGCGCCGACATGGCCGGTGGCGGAGGCGGCCAGGGCAGCATGGCCATCGACGGCGAGGACGTGACCCTCAACAACGTCACGTGCCAGATCGAGGACCCGCCGTCCTCGAGCATCGACGCTTTAGTCCTCGCCTGGGGCGTGACCACCAGCGGCGAGTCAGTGGCCTTCAACTTCTCTCGGCTCAACGCCACCTCAGGCATCGAGGGGGACGAGGTCAGGATCACCGTGGGCGAGGATGACGAAGGGACGGAGTACGGCCTCTCCTTCCCGCTGGAGACAGTGTCGGTCACCGACGGCGGCGCGTCCGCCTCCGACCTCACACTGGAGACCTACAACCCGGCGGGAGCGATGGTCCTCTCCTTCGAGATCACCTGCTGAGCTGGCTATGCCCCGCGCTAGTTTGGCCTGGTGGGTGACACCCAGCTCGTGCACGTCGGCACCGGGGGCCAGGTCGAGGTGCGGACGGCCGGCACGGGTGCGCCGCTGGTGCTGATCCAGACCGCGCTGGTGCCCGACGAGGTCGCCACCCTCGGTCAGCAGCCGGTCATCGCTGGCCGTTGTCGGGTCGTCGATGTGCGCCGGGACGCCCGAGGACTACCGTGACGTGCTGCGGACGCTCCGCATCGACCAGGCCCATGTCGTCGGGGCGAGCTACAGCGCAGCCGTGGCCCTGGAGTTGCTCGCCCTCGACCCGGACCGTATGGCGAGTCTGACTGTCGTGGAGGCGGTTCTGACACGCACCCATGGTTCCGCGATCAGGCCCAGTGGGTCGCCGGCCTGCTGCCTGGTTGCGAGGTCCACCTCGTGCCCGGCGCGGGTCACGGCCTGGTCGGCACCCACGCCCCTGACGTCGCGCAACTGCTCGCCGACCTCCTGCAGATGCCACGGCCGAGGACTAAGTCGCGAAACGTCCGAGGTGACCCTTGGCAGCCACCGGGCGGGAGGCACGTCATACTCACCGACCTGTCCCAATCCCCACTCAGCCCGCAGAGCCGCCGTCCTGCCTTCCCTCCGTCGCTCCACCTGCGATAATGTCGCATCACGAGTCGACGCCGCCGGTCGACCGTGGGGGCCGCCACCTGGGTGGCATGAGAGGGAGATCCGATGAGAAAAGTGCACGCGCTGTTCGTGACAGGGGCCCTGTCCCTGTCGCTGGCCGCCTGTGGCGGTGGAGGAGGCGACGACGGCGAGGCCGCTGACGCCATCGCGCAGTCGATGATGGAGTCGAGCGACGACACCTTCGTCGTCGACCAGGGTCAGGCTGACTGCGTCGGCGAGGGCCTGGTCGACAAGATCGGTGTGGACCAGCTCAAGGAGTACGGCATGCTCACCGACGACCTCGCGGTCAACGAGTCGGTTGACTCGGTCGTCATGGAGGAGGCGCACGCCGACAGCGCGGCCGAGGTCATCGTCGGCTGCATCGACGCCGCGGAGATGATGCGTGAGCAGATGGCCGTCGATGACTCGATGACCGAGGAGCAGCTCGACTGCGTCGGCGAGGTCCTGGACGAGGACACGCTGACCCGGATGTTCTCCCTGATCTTCCAGGGCAAGGAAGACGAGTTCGGCAACGAGCTGATGGAGCCGCTGATGGCCTGCATGATGGGCGAGTGACACCCGTCTTGCACAGGTCAGTGAACGATGGCACCTATCTTACCAGTTAAGTTAATAAATGGTAAGATAGTGCCATGTCACCGCCCACCTGGCCACGTGTCCGGGCCGAGTCCCGTCCGTGGACGGTCCGGTCGGGCACTGTGGGACTCACGCGGCGCGAGCGTCTTGCGTCTTCGAAGTCCTCCTATGAGGCAGCCCTCGTCCCCGAGATCGAGGCACTGACACCGTCCTTGCCTGCGCAGGTGGCGGCTGAGGCGGAGGATGCCATCGCGGAGATCGCCAAGTTCGACACGAGGATGGGACACGACGTCGCCCCCTTCGACGCAGTTCTGCTGCGAGGGGAGGCGATCGCTTCGTCCGACATCGAGCACATCACCTCGTCGGCCCGCAACATCGCGCTCGCCGAGGAGACCGGCGGCGACCGGACGGGCAATGCCTCCCTCGTGGCCGCCAACGTCCGAGCCATGCGGAGGGCGATCGACACCGCCACCTCATCCGACCTCTCGGGAATCCTCGCCCTGCACGAGGAACTCATGCGGGATGACCCGAAGCACGTGGCGGGCGTCCTCCGCTCCGAGCAGGTCTGGATCGGAGGTCATGCCTCCACCCCGGTCGAGGCACACTTCATCCCCCCGCACCACGAGCGGGTGCGCGCGGCCCTGGACGACCTGGCCCGCTTCGCCGTCCGCCCCGACCTGCCGCGACTGGCGCAACTGGCGATCACCCACGCCCAGTTCGAGACCATCCATCCGTTCACCGATGGCAACGGAAGGACGGGACGCGCGCTCATGCACGTCATGCTCCGCGAGAACGGCCTCGTGGAGCACGGCGTCGTCCCGGTGTCCGCGGGCCTGCTGACCGACACGCAGAGTTACCACGCCGCCCTCGACGCCTACCGCGCCGGTGACCCGCAACCAGTCGTCACCCTCTTCACCACGAGCGCCCTCAGAGCGGTCGCCAACGCCACCGTCCTGGTGGACCAGGTGCGGAACGTCAGGCAGTCGTGGGACGACCGGGTCAAGGCCCGGCGCGGCGCCACCACCTGGCTGGCCGCCGACCTCCTACTGCGACACCCGGTCCTCACCGCCCGACGGATAAGCGAACAACTCGGCATCTCACCCACCCACGCTCCGCGGATCATGGCCCCCTTGCTCACCGCTGGCGTGGTGATGCGAGGTACTCACTACTCCTCACGCTCCACCTACTGGTGGAGCCAGGAGATCACCGATGCCGTCGACGAGTTCGCAGTCCGCGCTGGCCGTCGGCACCTGTGACGGTCGCGGTCTCATCACGCATGAGGCTTGAGACTCTCCGTGCTCTGGGGTGATTTGAATGGACGGCCGTGCCTAGCCTAGGAAGCATGCGGCTCCTCTTCGTCCACGGCGCGGGCGGGTATGTCGAGGACCGCGTCCTCGCGGACGCGCTCGCTGACCAGCTCGGCGCGCGTCTCATGATGCCTCGACTGCCAGACGAGGACATGTCGGTAGCCGCGTGGGCCGGGCCGATCGCCCGCGCGCTCGAAGACCTGAGCGCTGACGACGCCGTCGTGGCGCACTCGTTCGGCGCCACGATCCTGCTCCACGTCCTGGGCACTGCCCACGAGCCGCCGGAGCGCGCCACCCTGCTCGCGATGCCCGACTGGGGCCCAGAGGGCTGGGATGTCGCGGACTACGTGCTGCCGGTGCAGACCCCGGGCGTCGAGCTGACCCTCCATCACTGCCGCGACGACGAGGTCGTGCCCTTCGGGCACCTCGCCCTTGCCGCCGCACGGCTGCCCGACGCCCGGATCGTGACGCACGACGTGGGGGGCCACCAGTTCGAGGGCCGTGCCGCAGACTTGGCCGCTCGCGTGTGATCCTGCAACTGCCCGGCCGGCGGACCCGCTGCAACGCTGGCGGCGCCACCGACCCGCTCGGTCGGTGGCCCCGTCTGTTGCTGGTTGGTCAGCCGTCAGACCAGGATGAACACCAGCCAGGTCAGCGCGAAGCCGACCAGACCACAGATCGTGGTCAGGACCGTCTGCAGCGTCCAACGCCTGATGCCGCCACCGGCCACAAATCGTGGTCAAGCCGTTCGCAAGAGTGGGCCGAGACTTCGGCGCAGCCCTCGTGATGATAACTTTATCAAGGCATGTTGACTTTGATAAAGTTATCAAATGCGCAGCGCTCTCAACTCCCCCTTCACCCCTGGCGCCGACAGCGTGCCCGCGGTCTGGGCAGGTCGCGTCCTGCAACTCAGTGATTGGCGTGACGTCGTCCGCCCGCGGCGGGTCGCCGGGCTGCCCGAGCGTGGTCGCACGATCCTCGGCGAGGCCGGCCTGGGAAAATCCACCCTGGTGCGCCGCATCGCCAGCGAGGCCGAGGAGGCGGGCGACTGGGTGACCCCGCAACTACGCATCCCTTCCCGTGCCGATCCCCTGAAGGTGATAGCGACTGCGATCCTCGAGCTCGCCGACAACGCAGGACTGTCCGCACTTCGCGAACGCAGGATCAAGGATGCCCTGGACCGGGTACAGGCTGTCGCAGCATCCGGTATCTCGCTGACCCTCCGACAGCAGGAAGGGCCGGAGCCATACACCGTCCTGACCGACCTGCTCGTCGAGGTCGGGCGCGCGGCAATGAGGCAGGGCAACATCGTGCTGATTCACGTGGACGAGGTCCAGAACATCTCCGACGAGAACGCGCTGTCGCAGACCCTGATTGCTCTTGGGGACGCCCTCGCCCACGAGGAGCTCGTTCGAGCGCCGGGCCTCGGTGCTCAGGTCCGCCGCTCGTTGCCGATCTCCGTCTACCTCACCGGCCTACCAGACTTCGCCGACATGGCCGGCGCCCGCAGGGGCGCCACGTTTGCGAGGCGCTTCAAGACAAGCACCCTCACCGCGATCGAGGACGATGCCTTGGCCTCCGCGCTCCATCCATTCGTCATCGACGGCTGGCCGGTTCCCAGCGGGTCAGGAGGGATCAACCACATCCGGATGGAGCCGGAGGCTGCGGCACAGATCATCGACCTTTGCCGGGGCGAGCCATTCCTGTTCCAGCTAGCCGGCGAGAGCGCCTGGTATGCCGACACGAGCGAGACCATCACCCGGGCGCAGGTCCTGACGGGGTGGGCTGCTGCCCGGTCGGAGGCGAGCTCGCACGTCGAGCGGATCCTCGAACGGCTCCCCAACCGCGAGTCCCAGTTCCTGCGAGCGATGGCTGAGCTCCCCTCGGAGGAACGGACACTCACCCGCATCGCGGCCCGCATTGGGCTGCCCAAAGCAACCGACGCCGGTCCCACCTCCCAGCGCCTCGACACGGTTCGAGGCATCATCGAGCGCGGCAAGCCCTACACCTTTCGCCACCGCGCCGTCGAGGCCTACCTCACGAGTGACTGGCCCGACATCAGCTGAGAGGCCAGCGCAGACCTGGGCCTCATCGCGTCTCAGCACCGGTCCACCCCCGCGGCGGTCAGCGCAGAGCGCCGGGCATCGCCGACCGGACGATCTCGCGCATCGGCACCGTCGCCCCCAGCTGCGAGAGCACAGCCAGCCCACCCAGCCAGACGCGCTGCACCAGCACATACTGCGGCGGCAGGTTGAGCGTCATACTCACCCGGAAGCCCTCGGTGCGCGGGTCCTGCAGGTCGGCGAACGTCTCGCGCATCCACTCCCGACCAAACGTGAACTCCTCGGCGTGCAACGGCCCCAGGAACCGGTCGACGAACCCGCGGACGGCCTCGGCGTCCACCGCGACGGACCGGCGCAGGAAGCCCTCGTCACGCAGCACCTCGACCAGCTCCTCGGCATCGCCCTGCGCCGCGGCACCGAGCACCCGGCTGAGCCCGTCCGGCAGACCCTCCGGGAGCCGGTTGACCGCGCCGTAGTCGAGCACCCCGAGCCGGCCGTCCGGCAGCAGCAGGAAGTTGCCCGGGTGCGGGTCGGCGTGCAGCAGACCCGCCCGCTGCGGGGCCTCCAACAGCAGCCGCAAGTATGCCGTGCCCGCCCGATCGCGGTCGGCCTGCGGTGCGCGGTCGATCAGGGTGGACAGGGGCACACCGTCCAGCCACTCGGTGACCAGCACCCGCTGGGTCACCTCGACCACCCCTGGGACGGCGTAGTCCGGGTCGTCGGCATAGGCCTCACCGAACTGCTCCTGCGCGTCCCCCTCCAACCGGTAGTCGACCTCCTCGCTCAGCCGGCGGCGCAGCTCGACCAGGATCGGCTCCATCTCCAGACCGGGGAGCAGCCCGCCGCTGACCCGGGCGATCCTGCTGAGCGCGGCGACGTCCGACATGAGTGCCTTCTCGG
This sequence comes from Ornithinimicrobium sp. F0845, assembly GCF_023015765.1. Lineage (GTDB taxonomy): Bacteria > Actinomycetota > Actinomycetes > Actinomycetales > Dermatophilaceae > Ornithinicoccus. The sequence continues at coordinate 240,278 of NZ_JALKAL010000005.1, read as the reverse complement.
CCCCCGGGTACTGCACCTTCACCGCCACCTGGCGACCATCCCGCCATACTGCCCGGTGCACCTGACCGATCGAGGCGGAGGCCGCCGCGGACTCCTCGAAGGAGGTGAAGAGCGAGCGCCAGTCCTCCCCCAGCTCCTCCTCCAGGACCCGTTCCACCGCCTCGAAGGACATCGCGGGCGCCGCGGACTGCAGCCGCGTGAGGCTCTCGCGGTAGGCCTCCATCTGCTCGGCCGGCAGGGTCGACTCCATCAGGGAGAGGAACTGCCCCACCTTCATCGCCCCGCCCTTCAGACCCCCGAGCACCTCGAACAGCTGACGCGCGGACTCCGCCTGGCGCTGCGCGAGCACCTCCTCGGCCGTCTGGCCGGACAGGCGCCGGCCCACCCCGCGGACAGCCCGGGCAGCGGCACCCAGCGGCAGGGCCGAGAGCCGGGCGGCACGCGCCAGACCGGCCTGGGGCGGTTCAGTCATGCGGCGGTCCTCTCGCTCATCGGCCGGGTCCCGCGTCCCGGATCACGACAGCCTGCCACGGACCGCGCCAGGCACACGACATACCGGGGTGCCGTGCGGCACGGACGATGCTGGAGAGTGAGGCCATGGAGAACCACCACCCTGCCCCCGTTCCTGACCTGGAGTCGTCGGCACCGGTCCACTTCGACACCAAGGTCGCGGTCCTGCTCGCTCCTGACCTCTTGCCGTGGCAGGAACTGAACGTGACGGCCTTCCTGATGAGCGGCATCGCCACCAGTGCATCGGACCTCGTCGGCGAGCCCTACCGGGATCGCGACGGCCACGAGTACCTGCCGATGCTCCGCCAGCCCGTCCTCGTCTTCACGGCAGACCCGGCGCACCTGGCTGCGGCCCGCGGCAAGGCGCTCGAGCGCGACATGGCCCTTGCCATCTACACCCGGGAACTGTTCTCCACCCCTCACGACGAGGCCAATCGAGCCGCGGTCGCGGCGGTGCCCGCCGCGGATCTCGACCTGGTCGGGCTCGCCATCCGCGGCCCCAAGAACGGGGTGGACCGCATCACCAAGGGCGCGACGAAGCACGCGTGAGGCGATCGCCGACGTCGTGCCATGCACGCTGGCGAGTGCGGCAGGACAGTCCTGCGAAGAGCTGGCGGATCACGCTGAGGCCGAGGTCACCGTCCCCGACAACGCCGCCACGGCGCCGGTCCGGCTGAGGACCCCGAGCCGCTGGTAGGAGTTCTCAAGGTGCTTGGAGACGGTGGCCTCGCTGATCCCCACCGCACGCGCGACCTCCCGGTTGGTCAGGCCGAGCGCCACGTGACGCAGGATCTCCAGCTGACGACCCGTGAGCCGGCTCGTGATGGGCTGCGTCCGTGGGACAGTGCTCAGCACCAGGTCCCAGAGGTGCGGGAGGAGCAGCTCCATGATCATCAGCTCCCGCGGGCCGAAGGCCGAGCCCTCGTCCCGTCGCAGGATGAGCCGGGAGCTCTGACCGTGCCCGGTGGGGTAGCCGACGAGGATCTCGTCGACGTAGGTCAGGTACTCGGCAAACAGCGGGTGCGACCGCATCTGGCGCTGGCTGAACACGGACCTGTCCGAGACGACGACGGCTCGCCCGGTCCGTTCGGGGAGGCTGCACGTGGAGGCCCACCAGAACTTCCAGAACAGGGCAACTCCCGGGTCCTTGCGCTTGACTGCCCTCTCGGCGGGAGTCTCGTTCCACCGCTTGCCCTCACCGTAGGCCTGGCAGTAGAGCCGGGTCTGGTGGACGCAGTCCATCTCCTGCAGGCTGACGTTGTTGCAGCCGGTCAGCAGCGCCAGGTGTGCGAGGAGCTGGAAGGTGCGCTCGCGCGGTGACTCAACGTGGTCGGCCCTGGACAGATCCAGTATGTCGCGCAGGATCCCCTGGTCACGTGGGGTGAGGGAGCGGTCAGACATGGGCTGTCTCCGCATCGGTGTGGGCCCGGAAGGCCTCCGCCGCCGCTGCGGTCCGGGTGGTGACACCCAGCCTCACGAACGCGTTCTCCAGGTGCTTGCGGACGGTCGTCCGGGTGATGCCCAGGGCGCGCGCGACCTCCTTGTTGGACATGCCACAGCGGACCAGCGCCAGGATCTCCAGCTGCCGCTGGGTGAGGGCCGGCCGCCCAGCCCCGTCCGGCGCGTCCCCACCATGGTTGAGCCAGCTGGCGACGTGCGGACGAAGGAGGTCGCAGAGCAGGATCTCCCGCTCACCGAACGGCCGGTCGGGCGGACGCCCCAGCAGGGCCGCTGCCCCGATCTCGCCGTGGAGAGCACCTGCGATGACCAGGTGGGTCGCCCCGACCGGGTCGGCTGTCGGGCCGCCCTCCATGATCGGGACCGACGCCTCCGCCTGGTGCACGACGACCTCACAGTCCAGGAGGCGTCCCAGGAGCGTGGGAAGCATCGGCTCGGTGCCGGCGTCGTGAGCCGCCGGGTCCGCCAGTTCCCGGATGGCGCGCAGCAGCTCGACCTCTGTCGTGGCGCTCGGCAACTCTGACACGGGACCGTTCCTGACCTGGGCTGTTGCAGATGTTTCGACGGTACTCCTCGGGCCGCTGCGGCGGTATGCGTAATTCGTCGTACGCCCCCGGGCGTACGCCCTATTGCGTATTCCGCCGACCGCCCCCTGTCGTCATCGTGGAGGTGTCACCCCATGTGCCCGGGCAACCCGCCCGAGCGGGGTGCGAAGAGAGGACAGGCGAGATGAAGCTCCACACCACCACCGCCGTGGTTGCTCTCCTGGCCTCCACACTCGCCCTGGGCGGGTGCGGGGACCAGGCGGCGTCGAACGTTGACTCGAAGGGTGAGGTCAGGACGATCGGCTACGGCAACTACCTGCCGCGGTCGGCATCCGCATCCGAATCGGTCGACCACGGGCCCTACATGGGCAAGCTCGAGCGACTGGAGGCTAGGACCTCCGGGCAAGGCACCCCCGACCGTGCCCACGTCTTCGAGTGAACCACGTCATCCAGAGAGTAAGGAGGATCCACCATGTCGCAGCTCGACTACCTGGCGGCACAAGCCGTCGCCCGTGAGCGGGAGCGCGACCTGCAGATCGCGCTCCGGCAGCGCGCGAGCGCTCGGGCGGCCACCCGTCGGCTCCCCGCACAGAGGGCCCGGAGACACTGGCTGCACGACGCGCTGGTGCACCTGCATCTGGTGCACGCTCCGACGCGCTGATCGGCAGTGAGGACAAGAATGGTCTTAACGGCGCGCGCCAGACCCGCCTGGGGCGGCTCAGTCAACTTGCAGCCCTGTCACTCAACTTTCCAAGCACGGTGCGCAGGCGTCTGATGCTAGTGAGCAGGCGGGTCAGCATCGTCCTGCACATCGAGGGACGCCGCACCGAGCTCGTGCGATCGCACGAGCTCGGTGCCCATCTCCTGGAGCACGTCCAGGAGAGCCCGCCGGCGGACTATGATCCCGTATGCCGGGTGGTCGCCTGCGTCGCCGAAGACCGCGAGAGCGGCCTCTTGACCTCCCGGTGTGAACCGCGGCGCGTACTTGATGGCCCCGAAGCCGGCGTCCCAGCACTGCTGTGCCCACGCCTGACACAGCGCGTAGTCGCTCGTCGCTGTCAGTTCGGCAGTCACGCCAACCGTCAAGGCATCCGGCGAGGCCAGGTCCCCAACCACGCCAATGGCCGTGGGCGGCTTCACCTCGCTCACCACTCGGCCGGTGTAGATGTTCTCGGCGATGGGCAGGTTCATAGCCATCAGCCGACCGCACCGCTCCCGGGCGGCGACCCCCTCGCTCTCAGCCAAGTAGCACGTGCCCTGCGGCGCCTCCAGGTCGAAGCGCCCCTCGCCTGAGCATGAGAACCACCAGCAACCCCCGTCAGTCTCGTCCTGCCGCAGACCGTGCTCGCGGTACAGACGCGGCGGCACGTCAGTGTGCGGGAGCCGCCCCCGGAGAAGGCTCGCCGACGGCGGAGGCTGTTGTGCGGGTCGTGCCCGTTCGGCTCTCACGGCGCGTGCCACTTCCGAAAGCTCACCGCTGCCGTGGTCACGGAGCGGTCAGCTCGTTCCTGACCGTGTGGGCCCACTGCCTGAGTTGCTGCTGGTCCCGATCGCTGGTCGCCCACTCGATGACGCTCACCCCCAGGTCAGGATCTGTCGACTGCAGCATGGCTGCGACTGTCCAGGAGTCCACGTCGCGCAGGATCTTCAGGACCGGCACGAGGTGGGGATGCACCTCCACCTTGTCGTCGTGACGCCGGAACTGGAACAGCGGGTAGTACACCTGACCCTCCGTCGTGGTGATCCCCAGCACCGACCCGTTGACGCGCCGGCTGTTCAACGCCTGACGACTGTTGAGCCCAAGCGCCTCCCGGGCGCGCGCGCTGCGCCACACCGGTCCGATGCGGGCAGCGAGTGGGTTCTGGGCCGGCGCAGCCTCGGTGCCGAGGATCAGCCGGGCCGCCTCGCTGGGCGTCGGCATACCCGTCGGGTGATCCCTCCCTGCACGATGCATGGCCCGGACCAGTTCGTCTCTGACTCGGTGGGCGTACTGCTCAGCGCTCATGGTGGACATCACAATCACCTCCGACAAGTGTGACAAGACCATTGTCGCTCGATGCGACAAGACCGTCAACCGACGAAGCTACGATCGCTAGCGGACTACCTTGGCAAGGTGCAGGGAATTAGGTGCGAGCAGGTCGGCCAGGCGATGTCATGGGGCCGCCGTCATGGTGCCGCCGTCATGGTGGTCGTCCGTCGCGGTCAGTCGTCGTCGGACGAGGACGGCTGCCAGGCCCGGTCCAGAGACTCGGGGATGCCCCACCACCCGAGTTCGGTCAGCCGGTCGTCCTCGTCCAGCGCGCCGAGCTGTCGCCACAGGTCCAGGACCGGAAAGAGGCCGAGGCTGACGGACAGGGCCGCATCACCCTCGTCGCCGAAGTCGGCACTCCAGACGTCCGCGTCGTCGAACTCGTCCTCGAAGTCGAACTCGACCACCAACGTGGCCAGCTCGTCGGCATCGACCGGGGTGCCCGGTCCCCCTCAGCCTTGTCCAAGGCCATCAGGAAGGCGTCGTCGACCTCGTCCTCGACCGCAATACGCGGGACTCGCCCGTCAGGCAGTGGCGTGTCGAGCCACTGACCCTGGTGCTGTCGGTATGCCGTGAGCGCCTCAGGATCGCCGGTCACGAGGAGGTCCGGGTCGATCGCACCCGCCTCCACCAGTGACTCGAGGTGGGAGACGAGCAGGGAGTGCATCTCCAGGGCGACCGGGCCGGCCTCACCCGGCTCCGGCCAGGTGAACATCTGCTCGGGGATGTCGACCGGCTCGGTGCCCGTGGCGGTCACCCACGCCTTCACCTCGCCCACCGTTGCTGTGCCGTCCGCGATGGAGGCGAGGACTCTCTCGGCGGCTTCCCAGAAGGCGCTGGAGAGGGGATTGCCGGCGGCGAGCAGTTCCCGTCGCAGGGCCGGCAGCTCGCCTCGCACCTCGACCGCCGGCTCGCTCAGCAGCGCGAGGACGACGTCCCTGCGGGTCAGTTCTGAGGCAGGTCGACCCGCCGCCTGGCAGATCTGGCCACAGTTCACTCTCTCAGCCTACGCACGATGCGTGCCACCGCCGGGAGGCCGAGCGCGCAGCCGTCGACTGCGTTGTGCCATATGGTGCTGGACGTTGGGGTCAGCTCGACTGCGAGCAGCGCTGACGCCGACGTCCGTCGCGCGTCCTGTAGGTGCCCTCAGTGCCCGACACCAAGGAAGTCACTCAGCCACATGCGGATGTCGGCCAGTTCCTGCGGTGCTGCGTGACCGAGTCGTCCGTGGAGCCTGCGCCTGGCGACGGCACGCACCTGCTCCGTCATCGCAAACGAGGGCCGCTGAATGCGCCCCAGGCGCACGTGATTCGGCCAGCCCCGATCCACCGAGGTGACCGGCACGACGATCGCCAGGGAGTCCACGACGTCGAGGAAGCCGCTGCTCGCGACCACGACCACGGGACGACGCCCACCTTGCTCGCGGCCCATAGCCGGGTCGAGTTCCGCCCAGACGATGTCGCCCGGAGCAAGATCAGGTGAGGTCGGCATCGAGCCAGGCGTCGCGCTCGCGCTCGTAGGCGACCTGACCGCCTGAACTCGTCGCGACGATGGCCTCACGTAGTTGCTCGAAGCGGTCCTCCCGATCCGCCAGGTCAAGCAGTCGCTCGATGTGAGCGGCCAGTGTCTCACCGCGTCGTGCGGCGTGCACCTTGAGCCGGTCACGCGTCGCCGAAGGCACCTTGATGGTCGTGGATGTCATACTTTGAGTATACCGCGATGCAGAGAACCGGTCAGGGTCGCCGGTGACCCGCGAGGGCGCGTCGGTGACAGGTTGCGGCGCTGGCCGGATCGCACCCAACAGCGTCCCCCGCCTGGCCCGATCCATCAAGTCGCTCATCGAGCACGAGGAGCGGACCGACAGCCGGGTCTTCCACTACCTGGGCGCCAACCAGGACGCGATCGAGGTCGGCGCGGGGCCTGGGCGTCCAGGCCGACGCCCCACTGACCTACGCACCTGAGGCGACCGGGGCGGCGATCGCCACCTACGCCACCTCGATGCCCGCCATGCGCGGTGCGGTGGCCCAAGGCCAGGACGTGAAGTCGGCCAGGCGTGCCTCGGCATACTCGCCCGCGCAGCGGAGAAGGGCCGCGACACGCTGTCGAGAGATCAGTCTGGGGTTCGCGAAATCGTGCCAACCAGACGTGGGTTGGGACAGCCAAGGTCTGAATTGGGTCCGCCCAGACGATGTCACCCAGCGCGTGGTCACAAGTTGGGCGGTGAGCCAAGCATCGCACTCGAAGTCCGCTAGCAGCCGTCTCCCGACTCCACGGTCCCTTGCGAGGTCTGGCGGCGCTGCGTTGTCAGTCGCAGGCCCTTACGCCGCGCCGCCTTATGACTTAGGCTTTTGCCCACCACCGATAAAGGAAATCTCCTAGTTCTGGCGACTGCTTCGCAAAGAAGGATTCGAAAATGCGTCCCTTCCTCATTGGTGCCGCAATCGCGGCGACCGTCGTGCTCTCTGCCTGTGGTTCCGACGCTCCGGAGGTCAGCCAGGCCGATCCTCCCGCCACACCGACTCAGGAGTCCACACAGGACGAGGCAACGGTCGCGCAAGATACGGCTGAGGACACATCTGCGGAAGAGCCCGCCGAGCCAGAAGAAGAGCGCTCAGGCGAGCTGGGGTTAGGCGGTATAGCAGAGGTCGGGGACTACACCGTCGCCGTGACCGAGGTACAACTGAACGCAAACGATGCACTCCAGGCGGCCAACAGTTTCAACGAAGCCCCAGAAGGGCAATACGTCCTCGTCTCCTTGGACGTCACTTACAACGGCGACGAAGAAGCCGACCCCTGGCTGGACCTCTTCATAGAACTCGCCGGATCAGACGCCAGGGTCTACGACACAAGCACCTGCATGGCCGTCACTCCGAACACCGTCATGGACGTGCCCACCCTCACCGCCGGAGGCCAAGCAACATTCGACGTCTGCTTCGACGTCCCACAGGAAGCGCTCGACAACCCGAAAATCTACGTCGAAGACTCAATGTCCTTCGACGACACCCGCGCCATCTGGAACCTCCAAGACGATGGGTCCACGGGCGCTAGGGGCGATGGTGCGGCAGAGGACGACCAAGACACCGAGGACAAGCCCGTCGCCGAAAACGGGCCGGATGAGTTGGCGATTGGCGGTACGGCGGAGGTCGGGGACTACACCGTCGCCGTGACCGAGGTACAACTGAACGCAAACGATGCACTCCAGGCGACAAACAGTTTCAACGAAGCCCCAGAAGGGCAATACGTCCTCGTCTCCTTGGACGTCACTTACAACGGCGACGAAGAAGCCGACCCCTGGCTGGACCTCTTCATAGAACTCGCCGGATCAGACGCCAGGGTCTACGACACAAGCACCTGCATGGCCGTCACTCCGAACACCGTCATGGACGTGCCCACCCTCACCGCCGGAGGCCAAGCAACATTCGACGTCTGCTTCGACGTCCCACAGGAAGCGCTCGACAACCCGAAAATCTACGTCGAAGACTCAATGTCGTTCGACGACACCCGCGCCATCTGGCAGGGGCAGTAGTAGTCCCCGTATCGGTCGACTGATAGCCCGCTCAAGTTCGTAGAGCCCAATAGGGTGCCGAGGCGCCTTCGCTCTGCGCCTCCTCGATGTGCACGGTGCACTGAGGTTTGCGCAGACAAAGGATGTTGGTGTCGAGCGCGATCATCGAGACAACCCGTAGGACCGGTCCAGTGCGTCGGTGCTACCCAGGCCGGCCACCATCCCCTCGCCGGCGACCGTCGGGAAGTGGAAGTCCGGTCGGAGCGTGCGGCCTCGACGGTGCTCCAGCTCCATCCGCAGTCCGGCCACGACCAGCTCGCGCAGCGTCGTCCCGTGCCGCCGTGCGACCTGCTGCGCGTCGCGCGCCAAAGCGTCCGGGATCTCGATCGTCACCTTCATCCGTTCACCATATTCGTTTGCACGCGCCCTATACCCGGTTGTGAGCGCCTGCCAGTTCGCGAGCACGAAGGTGCGGGCAGGATGTCTGTCATGACCGCGCTGCTGTTTATGGATGTCCAGGTCTTCGACGGCGAGTCGGCGACTCTGCTGGAAGGTCCCGTACTGGTTGTCGGCGGTCACGTCGCCGGGGTCGGGCCGAGCGCCGCGGACCAGGTGGACGGACCGGTCGAGACGGTCGAGGGCCGGGGCCGGACGCTGCTGCCCGGGCTGATCGACGCGCACTTCCATGCGTATGCCGTGTCGCTCGACATGGCGGTCAACGAGGGGCGGCCGCTGAGCTATGTCGCGCACGTGGCGGCCCACCGGCTCGGCCGGGCTCTGTCGCGCGGCTTCACCACGGTGCGGGACGTCGCCGGCGGCGACGCGGGCCTGGCCGCGGCGATCCGCGAGGGGCTGTTTGACTCCCCGCGGTATCTCTACACCGGTGCGGCCCTCAGCCAGACCGGCGGCCACGGCGACCCACGCTCCCCCGACCTGGACACCTGCCTGGCCCACGGGCACTCCGTCGAGGTCGTCGACGGCGTGGACGACCTACGTCGCGCGGTGCGGGAGCGGTTCCGCACCGGCGCGCACGCCATCAAGGTGATGACCTCCGGCGGCGTTATCTCCCCGGCCGACCCGCTGCGCGTCCCGCAGTACTCACCCGAGGAGCTCACCGCGGTCTCCGACGAGGCACGACGCCGCGGCAGCTACGTCGCGGCCCACGCCTACTCCCCCGAGGCCATCGAGCACTCGGTGCGCCACGGCATACGCAGCATCGAGCACGGCAACCTCCTGGACGGGACGACCGCCGCGCTGATGGCGCAGCACGGCGCCTTCCTGGTGCCGACGCTGGCCACCTATGCCGCGATGGACCGCCACGGGCGCGACCTCGGGATGCCGCAGGTCTCCCGCGACAAGAACGCCGAGGTGCTCGACGCCGGCCAGAGCGCGGTCCGGATCGCCTTGGACGCCGGCGTGCCCGTCGGTTTCGGCACGGACCTCATGGGCAGCCTGGAGACCGAGCAACTCAGCGGACTGCGGCTCCAGGCCGAGGCGGTCGGCGCCCACGAGACGCTGCGCTCGGCAACCTCGGTCAACGCGGACCTGATCGGCCGCCCCGACCTCGGACGCATCGTGTCGGGAGCAGTCGCCGACCTGCTGCTCGTCGAGGGCGACCCACTGCACGACATCGAGGTGCTGGCCAGCCCCACCGCACCGCGCGAGGTCTGGCAGGCGGGAGTCCGGGTCGGCGCGCCGCCGACGGCGAGCCTCTCGCCGTGACTGTCGCCGGACGGCCCGTCGGTCCGGGGTGTGGCCGGACCGACGGTGTCGTTCACTCGACGTCGGGCGCCTCCGTGGTCCCCTCGTCGTGGATCTCGTCAGACATCCGATCCAGCTCGGCGTCGTCGACCTCGACGCCCGCCTTGTCCATGCCCTCCTCGAGATCATCGCGAACTGTCTGCGGCTCTGCACCCTCGTCCCAGCTGCCGACGCGGTCGACCACGTGCTCGGCGGCCTCCTGTCGGGCGTCAGCGGCCTCGGAGGAGCCGGTCTCCCTGGGCTGATCACTCATCCTGCCAACGTAGGGTCGGGCCGGCCCTGCTGCACTCCGGGAGGCCACCCCGCTGGGTCCTCGGACGCCGCGACCTGCAGGTCTGCGCACTTGGCCGCTCACCGGGCGACGTTGATCTCCCTCGCCCGGATGCCGGCCAGCCCGACACCGACGATGCCCACGGCCAGGGCGGTGATCACCAGGAACGGCATCAGGGCGAACTGCTCCAGCGGGATCTCGGCGAGGTGACCGAACGGCGAGAGTGCGACCAGCCACCCGGGCAGATCGAGCAGATCGTCGAAGAACTGGACCACGAAGACCAGGCCCACCAGGGCCCACCCGACCGGTGCCACGAGTCGCGGCGCCCAGCCGCACAGTGCGGCGCACACCGCCAGCACGAGCAGGACCGCCGGGAGCTGACCCGCGTGGGACCCCAGGACCTCGCCGATGAGGGTCCAGTCCCCGGTGACCCCCGCGACGGCGACGCCGGTCAGCAGCCCGGTCACCAGTGCGATCAGCACAGCCCCCACGGCCACCACGAGGGTGTGCGACGCGAGGCTGGCGACCCGGCTCACCGGCGTCGCCAGCACGGCGTCGAGGCGACCGCGCCCCTCCTCGGCCAGGAAGGTCTGCATCGCGAAGACCGTGTAGGCGGCGATGACGACGCTGACGAACGACCCGAGGAAGGCCACGTAGCCGTCGAGCAGTCCCTCCGTGCCGAACATCTCCTGCAACGCGGGCGGCATGTCCTCCCCCGCATCGATCAGCGCCTGGGTGAAGGCCCCGTCGACGATTCCGAGCAGCGCGATGCCGGTGCCCCAGGCCAGGAACCCGCCGCGTTGCAGCCGGGCCGCCAGCCCCACCGGGGTCCCCAGCGACGGGTTGGCTCCCGCCGGTCCGGGTCGGGTGGCCATCAGGCTCGCGCCCAGGTCGCGCCTGCCCTGCAGGACGTAGGCCAGCACGACGGCCACCGCCGTCAGGGCGACGAGCAGCATCAGCGGCGCCCACCGGTCGTAGACGTAGGGCGCGGTCTGCGCCGGCCAGCCGAGCGGCGACACCCAGGACAACGTGCTGCCCCCGACCGCGGCCATGTCGCCCAGCGCGCGCACCACGAAGCTGGCCCCGAGCACGGCGCCGGCCATCCCGGCCGCCGCCCGGGAGTACTCACTGAGCTGCACCGTCACAGCCGTGATCCCCGCGAAGGCCATGCCGGTCAGCCCGGTGCCCAACCCGACCAGCAGCGAGCCCCCAGCTGCGAAGCCGACCGCGATCGCGAGTCCGGTCACCACCACGACGGCCAGCGCATTGGTGATCAGGGCGACGATGAGGGCGGCTGCCAGTCCGGCATACCGTCCGGTGACGTTGGCGCGCACCAGCTCCGCGCGGCCGGTCTGCTCCTCCAGGCGAGTATGCCGGGTCACCAGCAGGATGCTCATCAGCGCTGCGAGGAGGTAGAGGTAGGGCGCGTACCCCGCCGCGAAGAAGCGGTCGTAGGTCGGGTCGTCCATGCCGAACGCCGGTCCGGTGAACATCCGGCCCACCGGCTGTGTGAACAGCGGCACGACCGAGGCCAGGTCCTCCTCGGTCGGTGCCAGCTGGGGCAGTGCGGAGCCGATGTAGATGACGAACAGTCCGAGTCCGCCCACCCAGGCCGGGAGCCTGATCCGGTCGCGGCGCAGCTGAAAGCGCACGAGGGTGCCCGTGCCCGCGAACTGACTCGCGCGCGCCTGCCCGGGGTCACCGACGGCCGGGCGCGCGGACACTGTCGGAGCGGTCATGACACACCGGCCTTCTCGGACTCAGCCGACTCCGCCTCGTCGCCGTAGTGCCGCATCAGCAGCTGCTCCAGCGTGGGTGGGTGCGCCACCAGGGACGTGACGCCCAGCGGTGCCATCGCCCGGACCAGCTCGCTGACCCGGTCGCCGTCGACCTGGAACCGGACCTGACCGTCCTCGACGCTCAGGTCGTGCACGCCGTCGAGCCGAGCCAGTCCGTCGGCGGCCTGATCGGTCTGCGCGACCACCGTGGTGCGGGTCATGTGGCGCAGGCCGGCTAGCGTGCCGGTCTCCACGATCTGGCCCTTGCGGATGATCGAGATACGGTCGGCGAGGACCTCCACCTGCGCCAGGATGTGACTGGACAGCAGGACGGTCCGCCCGACCTCCTTCGCCTCCCGGATGGTCTCCTGGAAGACGACCTCCATCAGCGGGTCGAGGCCCGCGGTGGGCTCGTCGAGCAGCAGCAGGTCGACGTCGGAGGTCAGCGCGGAGATCAGGGCGACCTTCTGGCGGTTGCCCTTGGAGTAGGTGCGGGCCTTCTTGGTCGGGTCCAGGTCGAACCGCTCGCACAGCTCGTCCCGGCGACCGTGGTCCAGGCTGCCCCGCAAGCGGGCCAGTAGGTCGATGGCCTCACCGCCGGTGAGGTTGGGCCAGAGCTCGACGTCACCGGGCACGTAGGCGAGCCGTCGGTGCAGTCGGACCGCGCCCTCCCACGGGTCGCCACCGAGGAGACGCACCGTGCCGCCGTCGGCCCGCAACAGACCCAGCAGGACCCGCATCGTGGTCGACTTGCCCGCGCCGTTGGGGCCGAGGAAGCCGTGCACCTCTCCCGGCTCGACCTCGAGGTCGAGGCCGTCGAGGGCGCGCGTGGCACCGAAGGTCTTGATCAGGCCCTGGACGGAGATGACGGGTGCTTCGCTCACGTAACTCACGCTTCCCTTTCAGAGATCGACTCTGGGACCTCGAACATCTCGGTCATCTGGTCGAAGGCCCCCTCCTGCATCAGCCCCTGGGTGAACAGCTCGAGCATCGGGCGCAGGTAGGGGCCGAGACTCTCCGGCGGGGCGTCGTCCGCGAGGAAGTCGACGCCGAGCAGGCGCTTCACGTGCGAGTGCATCGCGAGCGCCCCCATCGACCAGATGACCAGCACGATGGTCCGCTCGTGGGGCGTGGCGCTGGGCTTGACGAAGCCGGCCTCCTCGGCCAGCCGCATGTAGTCGTGCGCGTCGGCCACGAACTCGTCGACCAGCTCGCGGGTGCGCTCCCCACCCTCGGTCAGCGCCCGTGCCAGATAGCGTAGGAGCGGCTGGCTCTTCTCCAGCTGGCGGAGGGTCTGGAACGGGTCCAGCTGCGGACCTCCGGCCACGGTCCTTTCCTTGTTGGCCCTGGTCACACTCGCCACGTGGTGGTCACACGCCCTGAGCAGGCCGTCCTTGGAGCCGAAGTGGTGCACGACCAGCGCCTGTGAGACGCCAGCCTGCTGCGCAACGGATCGCAGGCTCGTGCCGTGCACGCCGTGCCTGCCAAAGAGGTCGATCGCCGCCTCGATGATGCGCTCGGCGCCACCTCGACTGTCGGTGTCGGACACCCGGCCTCCTCGACTGACTGAACACTTAGTCAGTCTCAGCATACCGGCTGACTGTCCGTTCAGTCAATCGCCTTCTTCGGGCAACGAGACGCGCCAGAGGTGCTCGGCAAACGTGCCGGCGCCCGCCCCGAGGCGTCAGCGCGACGCGAAGGCACCTACCGCCCGGCGTGGACCAGCTCGGTGTGCTCGGCCGCCAGTTGCACGGCACCCACCATGCTGGCGCGGTCCCCGAGCGCGCTGATCACGATCGGGGTGTCGGTGACGGAGTCGAGCGCGTGCCGCCGCAGCCCGGTGCGGGTCGGCTCGAGCAGCAGCTCGCCGGCCTGCGGGGTCGCGCCGCCCAGGATGACGATCCCCGGGTTGAGCAGGTTCACCACGGCGCCCAGCGCCCACCCCAGGCGCAGCCCGGCGTCCTCGATCACCCGGCGGGCGGCGACGTTGCCGTCGTTGGCCGCCACGACGACCTCGGCGAAGCTGCCCACGGGGAGCTGGGGTCCGAGCAGCCTCAGCAGGTGCTCGCTGGAGGTGTAGGTCTCCAGGCACCCCCGGCTGCCGCACCGGCACATCGGCCCCTGCTCGTCCACCGTCAGGTGTCCGATCTCCCCCGCCGTGCCGTCAGCGCCCTGGAAGAGCTCGTCGTTGATCATGATGCCGGCCCCCACACCGCTGCCCATCTTCACGAAGACCGACGCACTGTGCCCCCTCCCCTGCCCCTGCCGGTGCTCGGCGAGCGCGCCCAGGTTGGCGTCGTTCTCGACGTGGGCCGCGGCACCGAACACCGCCTCCGTCGCCGCCGCGGCGTCCACGCCCTCCCAGCCGGGGAAGATGGCCGAGGACCGGACGACGTTGTTGACCACCGGTGCCGGCAGTCCGAGACCGACGTGCCGCAGCGGTCCAGCACCGGGATCGATGCGCTCCAGGATCGAGGCCGCCCGCGCGAGGTCCGCCGCGTGACCGCTTGGCTCGGCCGTCACCCACTCCTCGGCCAGGACCCTCCCGGTGAGGTCACCGACCGCGACCGCGACGTGGCTGTGCCCGAAGTCGACGCCCGCCACGACACCGGCCCCCGGGGCGAGTCGCACCGCCGATCCACGTCGCCCGCTGCTCGGCTCGGTCTCCAGCACGCCGGCGGCGGTCAGGTCCCGCACGATGTTGGAGACGGTCGCGTGCGCCAGACCGGTGGCCCGCGCGAGCTCGGCCTGGGTGGGCGCCCCCTGGTCAGTCGGCGTCCGCAGCACCGTCAGCACCCGCCGCTCGTTGGCCGCGCGCAGCGAGGACGTCGAGCCGGGCGCCGCTGACTTCGGGGACGCACTGCGGGGCCTGGCTGAACTGTGCCCGTGCCACGCCATACTGTAGGGGGTCGACGATCAGGCCGAGGCCACCGGTCAGGACATCGCGGCCGCCCCGCCGATCGAGGCCCCGAGCGACGACACGCCCCGCGGGCTGATCATCGCCCTGGTGGTGGGCGGGCTCGGGCTGCTGGGAGCCGGCGGCGCGCTGCTGGCCAGGGTGACGCGCACCTGAGCAGCTCGGAGCTGGCCGAGCGCACCTGGGTGACGTCTCCGGACGTTCATCCCCAGGCGAGGTAGACCGCCAGCATCAGCGCGACGCCCCCGGCGACGAGCAGCAGCACGGCCAGCCCCAGCCCCCGTCGGTCCCGGACCGGCGGGGGCGTGGTGGTGCTGGCCGCGACCCCCGGGCCGTCGGTCGTCCAGCCGGGCGGCAGCTCCGGCACGTGGTCGAAGACCTCGATGTCGCCCAGGATCTGCTCCGGGTCGCGGCCGTCCAGCAGCCCGGTCGCGGCGAGCTCTTCGCGCGCCGCGGCGGCCGTCGCCGTCCGGCGCTGCGGGTCGAACTCCCCCAGGCCCCGGATGAACTGCAGCAGCGGCTCCGGCACGTCCGCGCCAGCCAGCGCCTCCAGCGGAGCACCCGGTGCCGGACGCTGCCCGGTGACCATCTCCAGGGCACTCATCCCCACGGCATACAGGTCGGCCCGCGGGTCCGGGTCCCAGCCCGGCTGACGGCACTCGGGCGCGAGATAGCCCTCGGTGCCCAGCGTGACCGGCCCGTGCGTGAGCCGCGGCTGGTCAACCGCCGCGGCGATGCCGAAGTCACTCAGCCGCAGGTGCGGCAGGTCACGTCCGGTCGCGTCGAGCAGCAGGTTGCCGGGCTTGACGTCCCGGTGGACCACCCCGTGGTCGTGGATCTGCTCCAGCGCGGCGAGGGCCTGGTCGAGCAGCACCGCGGTCAGCCTCGGCGGCAGTGGGCCAAAGTCCCCGATCAGCGTTGCCACCGAGCCGCCGCGCACGATCGGCATGGTGAACAGCACCCGGTCGTCCTCCCCCGCCCAGCCCCCCGGCGTCAGCACGTGCGGGTGCTCGATGCGCACCGCCTGCTCGCGGATAAAGCGCAGCAACGAGGCGGCGTCGACCTGACGCAGCACCTTGGCCGCGACATACTGCCGCTCGCGCCGGTCCCAGGCACGCCAGACCACACCGCCACCGCCCTCACCGAGGGGGTCGACCAGCTCGTAGCGGCCCGCGAACACCTCTCCCACGGCGCCCACTGTAGGCGCCACACGTCTCGGTCGGAGCCGATCGGTGGGATAGTGCGTCCGAGGTCCGGACGAGACGACCGAGGAGGGGCAGTATGCCGACACGCACCAGAGCCTGGATCGCCCGGGCCACAGCGGCCGGGGTGGTGGGTGCGGCGCTGTCCGTCGGGGCGTCCTCGGCCATGGCGTGCGCCTGCGGCGGGATGGTCGGCCCGGACGACGCGAGCACCGTCATCGGCCGCGAGACCGCCGTGCTCCAGCTGCACGAGGGGGTCGAGACGATCCACCTGCAGCTCAGCGCCCACGGCACCGATAGCGAGGCGGGGCTCCTGCTGCCGACACCGGCACCCGCGGAGGTCTCGCTGGGCAACCAGCAGATGTTCGTCGACCTGTTCCGCGCCTCCCAGCCCCGGCACGAGGAGCGCCGGCACCTGTTCGGCCCACGGTGGCTCTTCGTCGGCGACGGCGACGGGGGTGGGGACGGCGCCGGGGCGCCGGGCGACGGTGGTGTCAACGTGCTGAGCGTCGAGGACCTCGGCCCGCTCGAGGCGACGGTGCTCACAGCGGACGACCCGGGGGCGCTCGAGGCCTGGCTCGACGAGCGCGACTACGTGATGAGCGAGGAGTTCGCCTCCGTCGTGCAGCCCTACACCGACGAGGGGTGGGCGTTCGTCGCCGTCCAGCTGACCGCCGAGGGACAGGCCCTCGCCGGCGACCTGCCCCCGCTGGAGGTCAGCTTCCCGAGCGAGGAGCTGGTCTATCCGATGCGGATGTCCCGGGCGGCCACCAGCCACCAGGAGACCCGCACCTACGTGCTCTCCGGGCACCGGGCCGAGCGCACCGACCCGACCGCGAGCAGTGGCTCGACGCCGGAGGTGCTCTTCGCCGGGGAGCTCGACCCGGACTCCCTCGAGTCCGCCGAGCTCCGCGCCCTGGTGGGCAGCACGCCCTACCTGACCACGATCGACCAGGGGTTCTCCCAGCCCGACCGGATGATCACCTCCGACTACACGTTCGCGGCGGCGGCCGACGACGCGCCGTTCCAGCGAGTCATCTACGAGGACACCTACCTCATCCCGATCGACGTGGCGATCATCCTGGGTCTGCTGGTGCTGGCCGCCGGCGCCGTCCTGGTCGTCCTCGTGGTGCGCCTGACCCGGCGGGGGCGACCGGCATGAGCGCCGGCGCGCCGGGCCACGAGGCCAGCCTTCGCGGACAGTGGTTCCACTCCCACGAGGAGGACCAGCCGGGAGTCGCCGTCTACCGCCCCACGTCGTTCGCGTTCCCGCGGGCGCGGATGCCTCGGGACAGCATCACGCTGGGCCCGGACGGCTCGGCCTCCGTGGGCAGGCCCGGACCGGCGGACCGGACCGATCAGACCCCGGCCACGTGGCGCGTCGTGGACGACCAGGTCGTGGTCGAGACCGAGGACGGCCGGGCGCTCCACCTCACTGTCGGTGGCCTCGACCAGACTGCACTCCTGATGACGTCGACCGAGACAGGGAGGGGTGCACATGACGAGCCCGATGCAGGGTGACGACCACGGCGGCGGACCGGCCGAGCCGTTCATACCAGCGACCCGCACCTGTGCCACCGACCGGGTGCACGAGCGGCTGCTGCGGGAGGTGCCCGGCTACGCCGAGCGCCGGGCCACGTGCGAGAACCAGGCCTGGCGTGCGGAGCGGGGCGCAGGCACCGCGGGCCGGGCCGGAGTCACCACCATCCCCGTCGTGGTGCACGTCGTGCACCGCACGGACGAGGAGAACATCTCCGAGGAGCAGATCGCCTCGCAGCTCGAGACCCTCAACGCGGACTTCCGCAACCTGAACCTCGACGGCGGCACCGTGCCGGCACCGTTCGCCGGGCTCCGCGGTGACGCGCGGGTCGGGTTCGAGCTGGCCACCACTGACCCCGCCGGCAACCCGTCGGACGGCATCACCCGCACCAGGACGACCGTCGAGGGCTTCACCGATGATGACGCCGTGAAGGCGGCGGCGACCGGGGGCGCCGACGCGTGGCCGGCCGACCACTACCTCAACGTGTGGGTCGCTCAGCTGGCCGCCGGGCTGCTCGGCTACGCCCAGTTCCCCGGCGGCCCCGACGCGACCGACGGCGTCGTCATCACGCACACCGCCTGCGGCAGCACCGGCACCGCCACCGCTCCGTTCAACCTCGGACGCACCGCCACGCACGAGGTCGGCCACTGGCTCAACCTGCGGCACATCTGGGGTGATGACGGCACCGGCTGCCACGGCACCGACTTCGTGGACGACACCCCCAACCAGGGAGGGCCCAACACCGGCAAGCCGCTCTTCCCGGTCATCTCCTGCAACAACGCGCCCGACGGCGACCTGTTCATGAACTACATGGACTACGTCGACGACGACTCGATGATGATGTTCACCCACGGCCAGGTGACGCGCATGCAGGTGGCTCTGGAGGGGATGCGGCCCACCATCGGCACGGTGAGTCCCGTCGACGAGGTCAGCCTGCGTCAGCCGACCGGGCCGCCTCAGCCGCCTTGCGCCGCTCGCGGAGCGGGTCGACCACCAGGTCCTTGAGGGCATCGCCGGTCAGGGCCACGCCGGCGACCAGCCACAGCCACCAGGGGCCCGGCAGGAACCCCCAGATCGCGACCGCCAGCGCGACCAGTCCGATGACCAGCTCGACCCACGCGACGCCCCTCGCCATCCGCTCCTGCTGCGGGGTCAGCTCCGCGGTCTGCATCTCGGAGTATGCCGCGCGCGCCAGGTTGAGGCGGCCGCTCACCTCGACCGGTTCGCCGGTCAGCGCTGGGTCGTCGTCCTCACGTGGCTGCTCGGCCAGCTGGGCCGCGACCTCGGGCAGGTCGAAGGCGGCGCCGATCCGGGCCAGGAACGCCCCACCGTCCGGGTCGGCCATCGCCTGGCCGACCTCGCGTCGCTGCTCGGCGGTCATCCCGTCGTGGGCGGGCACCTGGTCGTCGCCGAACCGCGGGTGGACCAGGCGGTCCAGCAGCTCACGGGTCTCCTCGTGCGCGGACCCCAAGTCCTGCACCGGCTCCAGCCAGGGTCCCCACCAGGCCATAAGGCGCAGGTCGTCGGCCCCCTTGCCCACGACATACTCGAAGGTCCGCTCCGGGCCGCGCCGGCTCAGGACGACGAACGGCGACCGGGTCGCACCCGGCGGCAGGCCGGTCAGCACCCGCTCGGGCGCGTGCTCGGAGGCCAGGACCGTCCAGCCCTCGGCGTCGTGCCAGGTGACCGGTTCCTTGAGCTGGAGGGCGGCGGCGTTCGCGACGTAGCGCTCGGTGCCGGGCCACGCGTACACCGTGCGCCGGTCCTCGGTGGTTCGCGTGAGCTCCGGCGGCACCTGCTCGAGCGGCACCCCGGCCGTGCCCACCGCCAGCTCCCCGTCGACCACGATGACGGTGCGCATCGCGTGGGCGAGCTCGGAGACGACCTCCTCGACACGCGGGCCGGCCACCGGCGGGCCGTCGGGCTCCGGCAGCATCGCGACCAGCCCGTCCGGATGCACCGCGACCCGGGCCATGACCAGGTCCTCCATGGCCCGCGGGCCCTCCCCCACGACCCCGGCCAGGATGTGGCGTTCGGCGAGCTCCCTGCGCACGTCCTCGGGCCGGGTCCACACCCAGCCGGCCTCAGAGCGGTCCCGGGCGAACAACAGGATGACCGGGATCCAGGCGTCCGGGGGCGGTCCCTGCTCGCTGTGGCTCATGGCGCCATCCTGCCCGATGCCGACGACCGCGTCCGTCACCAGTCAGGTGACTCAGACGGTCTCGTGCTCGTGGAGGAGACGCGTGCTGACCCGTGTCGCGGCGTAGGTCACGGCCAGGAGGTTGAGCACGACCGCGCCGACGAACACGGCCGGCAGGTCCCACACCTCGGCGACCACGCCGCCCAGGAGCGCGCCCAGCGGCATCAGTCCGTAGCCGATCATGCCGCCGGCGCCGCCGACCTTGCCCAGCTTGTCGGCCGGCACCAGCCGCTGGCGCATGGTGCGCCCGACCACGTTGCCGCACATGTTGGTGAAGCCGATCACCAGGAAGGCCGCCGCGATGGACCACGCCTCCGGCGCCAGGACCGGCACGATGAGCAGCGCGGAGTTGACGAACCAGCCGCCGATCAGCAGTGGCACCTCACCGACGCGGGCGGACAGCCGCTCGGCGACCAGCGCACCGGCGACGGCGCCGACGGCGAGGACGGCCAGGAGCAGCGGGAACTGCTCGGGCGACAGACCCACCCGGGACTCCGGACCGACCACCCAGAGCACGAAGACCGCGAAGTAGGCCGTGTTGGCGAAGTTGAGGGTGGAGCCGGTGAGCAGCAGCGGCCGCAGCACCGGGTGGGTGATCTGGAAGCGGAAGCCCTCGAGCAGCTCCTGCCGCTGCCGGCCGACGGGCTCGGGCGTGCGCTCGGCGCGGTAGCTACCACGCAGCCCCAGGCCGATGAGCAGCAGGAACGCGATGCCCAGCGCCACCGGGATGCCGAACACCCAGCCGGCGCCCAGCACGAACAGCAGCCCGCCGACCGGGCCGCCGACGAAGTTGTTGAAGACGGTCTCGGCGCCCATGATCCGCCCGTTGGCAGCGGACAGCCGCGAGCGCGGCGCCACCTGCGGGATGATCGATGAGGCCGCGAGGTCGACGAAGACCTGGGTGATGCCGTAGACCCCGACCGCGGCGATGAGCAGCGGCATGGTGAGCCGGTCGGTGGCCGCGAGCCCCGTCATACCGCCCAGCAGGAGCACCCGCGCCGCGGCGCCGGCCAGCTGCACGTGCCGCCGGTCCAGCCGGTCGACCACAACACCCGCGGCCACACCGAGCAGCAGCCACGGCAGCCAGAAGGCGACCTGCAGCAGCGAGATCTCCCCCGGCGAGCGGGTCAGCGTGACCGCCACGAGCGGCAGCCCGCCAAGGATGATGCCGTCGGCCAGGTTGGCCAGGGACACCCCCGTGAGATGTATGCCGAAGGGCCGGCCCAGGCGTGCGCGCGCCGGGGTCGTGGTCGGTTGCGGTGCTGGCGTCGGGTCGGGGGTGATGCTCGTGCTCATCGGCGCCTCGGTCGGGTCCTGGGTGGTGCTCGTGCTCATCGGTGCCTCCAGGTAGAGTAGGTGCAGAAGTTCATCTGCATAACTTTCTCTGCAAAGGTACCTCTGCACCATGGTTGAGCGCAAGACCCCCGTCGATGCCTCGTCGGCGAACCACCCGCCCTACCTCGCTCCCGCCGTGGACGCGACGGCCATGAAGGCGTTCGCCCACCCGTTGCGCATGGCGATGTACGACTACCTGAACGACCACGGGTCGGCGACAGCGACGATGCTGGCCAGGCACACCGGAGAGAACACCGGGCAGACCAGCTATCACCTGCGCCAGCTCGAGCGGCACGGCTTCGTGACCGAGGACGTCGGGCGGGGGACGGGTCGTGAGCGGTGGTGGAAGGCCGTCGGCTTCAGCATGAACGGCTACGAGATGGCCAAGGACTCGAGCACCCGGCCCGCCATCGAGGCGACGCTGCGCCGGCAGGTCGCCCAGCGGGCGGAGGCGCTGGCCGACTGGTTCGAGCGCTCGGTGACCGAGGACCCGGAGTGGGCGGCCCGCTCGCTGAACAGCCGGGTCACCGCCGAGCTGACCCTCGACGAGGCGACCGCGCTCGGCGAGGCCCTGATGACGCTCCTGCACGAGCACAGTGAGGCCGCCAAGCGAGGGCGTGAGGCGGAGGAGCCCGGAGCGTCAACGGCGCGGCGTCGGGTGCGGATCTACCTGGACGCCTTCCCGCTGGCGGCCGACGACGACTGACCCTGCCCGGTCAGCGAGACCGGACAGGGTCGTCAGGGAGACCGGACAGGGTCGTCATACTTCCTGGTGTGCAGGTCAGCCCTGGGCGGCCAGGGCCTCCTCCACCATGTCCAGCAGGTAGTTGGCGTCGCTGTAGCCGGCGATGGTGTTCTTGCCGCCCGGGAAGGCGCTGATGGCGGTGCCGATCTTCTCGAAGGAGACGGTGACCTCGGCCTCGTCCTCGGTGGCGACGATCGTGTTGGCCTGCTCGGACCAGGTGAAGCCCAGCGGCAGCAGGATGGTGCCGGTCATGTTCGCCTCGCCCCAGACGTACATGTTGTTCTCCTCGAAGGAGCCGACGACGGCCACCTTCGTGTCGGCGATCTGGTCGGCGTAGGTGGTGGCGATCTCCTCCTGTCGGGCCTCGAACGCGGCCTGCAGCTCGTCCACGCCGTCGCTCTTGTTGATCGCGTCGGCGACCTCGACGGTGCGGTGCTGCCAGTTGGCGCGGTCGCCGCCGCGCAGCGTGAAGATGTAGACCGGCGCCGTGTTGCGCAGGTGCTCCAGCACGTCGTCCTCGGTGGTGTTCGGCGCCAGGATCAGGTCCGGCTCCAGCAGCGCGATCTCCTCCAGCTGTGGCTCGCCCAGGTCGGTGACGACCGGCACGTTCGACAGCTCCGGCCACACGTCCTCCGGCACGATCTCCTCGTTGACATCGCCCTGACCGACGGGCATCAGGCCGAGGTCGTACATCGGCTGGGTCGCGGCGTAGTGCAGGGTGACGACCTTCTGCGGGTCCGCCGGGACCTCGACCTCGGTCCCGGTCGCGTCGACGACGGTCCGGGTGTCGGCCTCCGCCTCCTCGGGCTGGTCCTCCGCACCACCGCAGCCGGTGAGCAGGAGACCGAGCGTCACCGCCGAGGCGGTGAGGACGGAGGAGTGGGTGTGTCGCTTCATGCGCTGTGTGTCCTCTCCAGGGTGGTCACCGGGGCGGAGTGTCCCCGGTGTGCAGTGATCACCAGGGGGCCGTCGTTGAGCGGGTCCTCGATGATGGTGGCGTCGATGCCGAACACCTGGTCCAGCAGCGGTGCGGTGATGACGTCCGCAGGCGGTCCCTGCGCGACGATGTCGCCCTCGTGCATCACGATGAGGTGCGAGGCGTAGCGGGCGGCGTGGTTGATGTCGTGGAGCACCGCGACGACGGTGCGTCCCGCCTCCCGGTTGAGGTCGGCGAACAGGTCGAGCAGCGAGACCTGGTAGGAGATGTCCAGAAAGGTGGTGGGCTCGTCGAGCAGCAGGATGGGGCTCTCCTGCGCCAGCGCCATCGCCACCCAGGCGCGCTGTCGCTGACCGCCGGAGAGCTCGTAGACGTCGCAAGGCTAACCTAACTCCGTGGGTGCTCTGCGACAGGGGGCCGGTAGGGTCGTCGGGTGCGCGAACCAGTCACCTTCAGCGACGTGTTGGACCTCGAGATGTCGTATGACGAGGCCCAGGGCGAGCAGCTCCTCCCCCTCGCGCGGGAGCTGCTGGCGCTGGCCGAGGACCCCCATCCCGCCGACGACCACGCCCCGTCCGCCCTGCTCGCCATGGCGGGGCAGTACTTCGGGGACGCCGGTGACGCCGAGACCGCCGAGCAGGTGCTCCGCCGGGCCATCGACCTCGACGATCGTGGCGGCGTGGACCCGCGGTGCTTCCTGATCGAGCTGTATCTGGAGACCGGCCGGGACGAGGAGGCCCTGGCCCTCGACAACGAGACGCGCAGGAGCCGACCTCTCCACGTCGTCACCTACTCGGTCCTGGGGCAGCTCTGGTCCTCGCGCGACCCGCGGCGCGCCCTCGGGTGGTTCAACCGGGGACTGGACCTCGCCGAGCGCACCGGCGAGGACGACAGCGCCACCTACTCCCTGCTCTGCGTCGGCCGCTACCACGTGCGCCGGGGACAGGGGCAGGACCTCGACGAGTATGACGAGATCGCGGTCGACACCCTCGACTCGGCCTGGCAGGACGGGACGCCCGAGGACTGAGGCGCCCTCCGGGGCTGAGACCGCGGCCGCGAGCAGAAGTCGGGTGCGGATGTCAGGGGCCGGTGCCAGACTCGGAAGGGTGCGGCCGACGACGGTCGCAGACGCCAAGGAGGACACGACCAATGCCTCACGGAGACATCACGCACATCGACATCCCGGTCGCGGACACAGCCCGCGCCACGGACTTCTACAGCAGACTGTTCGGCTGGCAGATCGCCGAGGTGCCCGGCTACGAGGGCTACCCCATGTGGCAGGCACCCAACAAGATCAGCGGCGGTGGCCTGGCGCCCCGCAGTGAGAGCTTCACCTCTCCCCGGTCCTACGTCGAGGTCGACTCGATCGACGACACGCTGAGCCTGGCGCGCGAGCACGGCGGCACCGTCGTCATGGAGAAGACCCCGATCAGCGAGACCAGCTGGTTCGCCTCCTTCACCGACCCTGACGGCAACGAGATCGGCCTCTACGAGGGGACCACCGACGCGTCCTGAGCGGCCCACGGTCGCGACCACCGCGGCCCCGACCAGCGCAGCACCGCCCCACCGAGGAGACCGAGGGCGACCGCCAGGCCGTGCTGGTCGCGGACCGCCAGGAGCGTCACCGCAGCCGCGGCCATGAGCAGGACCGGGAGCACCGCAGACCACGACCACCACCCGCTCCCCGGCCAGGCCGTGGCGACCGCGACGACCGCGAGCAGGCACAACGTGGCCATCGAGTTGCCGGCCCCGGTCTGGTCGAGGACGAGCCAGGTGAGCGCGTTGGCCAGCACCCCGCCCACCAGGAAGACGAGGACGGCCGGGACCCCGCGCCATACTGCCCCGACGAGCAGCAGCGTGACCGCCAGCACCGCCAGGTTGAAGGCGGTGCCCGCCCAACCGCCGTCCTGCAGGCCGAGCGCGGTGACCAGGCGCCACCACTGACCCGCGGCGAGGGCCGAGGACTCCCGCTGGCCCCACTTGAGCAGCTCGGGAGCAGCTGCCACCTGCACCAGCGAGGGCACGGCCACGACGCACCACAGCCCGATCGACCAGGGCCTGGGCCGGAGCAGGCGCAGCGGGCTCACGCCCGTGGTCTGGGCGCGGCGGACGACGTCGCCCCGCAGGACGGTCCACCCCGCGAGAAGGACTACCCAGACGGCGACGACAGCGACCGGACCCATGGACTCCCCCCGGCTCAGGCCCCCTCGACCATGACGGTCACGGTGTGCCAGCCGCTGGCCCCGTCCGGCGCGGGCAGGGCCCGCTCGTCGGTCTGCACCTCGCCGGTGCCGTCGGTGGCCCGCACGCTCACGGCATACTCCCCCGGCTCGGCGTCCCAGGTCAGCATCCACTGCCGCCACGAGTCGATGGTGGGCTCCTCGGCGAGGGTGGCCTCCTGCCAGTCCCCGTCACCGATGCGGACCTCGACCCGGTCGATGCCGCGGTGCTGCGCCCACGCGACCCCGGCGATCACCACCTCCCCGGCGTTGAGTCGCTCGCCCACCCGTGGGACGTCGATCCGGGAGGCGGTCTTGATCGGTCCGCGCGCGGACCAGCCGCGCGGCGTCCAGTAGCCCTCGTCCTGGTCGAACCGGGTCACCTTGAGCTCGGTCACCCACTTGGTGGCCGAGACGTAGCCGTAGAGCCCCGGCACCACGAGCCGCACCGGGAATCCGTGCTCGGCCAGCAGCGCCTCGCCGTTCTGCGCGACCGCCAGCAGCGCGTTGCGGTCGTCGGTCATCGCCTCCAGCGGCGTGCCGGCGGTGAAGCCGTCGACGCTGGTCGACAGCACCATGTCGGCCCCCTCCTGGACGCCTGCGCGGGCCAGCACCTCGCGGACCGGCAGCCCGGTCCACACCGCGTTGCCGGCCAGGTTGCCCCCCACGTAGTTGGAGACGCAGGTGAGTGTCACCAGCGCCTCGACCAGCTCCTCGTCGAGGATGTCCTGGAAGGTCATCTCGACCTCGCGGTCGACCATGCCGGTGACCCGCAGCCGCCAGGTCTGCGGGTCGACCTGGGGCACGCTGATGGCGGTGTCGATCCGGTAGAAGGTGTCGGCGGGCGTGATGTATGACGTCTGGCCCGGGACGCCCTGCGAGGCACCGTCTGGGACGGTCACCGGCCGGGCGACCCGGAGCCTGCCGAGCTGGGCCCGCGCGGCCTCGACCACCTCGCCCGCCCGGCTCAGCGTCCGGCCGGCGATGATGCCGAGCGCCCCGACGACCGTCAGCCCGCCGGCCCACCCCAGGACCGCCCGCCGGCTCGCGGCACCCGAGCCCATCGGCGTCGGCACGGCGTCCGGTGCCGCATCCGCCGCCGCGAGACGAGCCCAGAGCCGGTCGAGCGTCACCAGGCCGACGACGGTGCCCACGATCGTGGGCAGCGTGTCCGGCCACGCGAAGTTCGGCCTGCTGGCGACGGCCAGCACCCCGACCACGCCGACCAGCGCGAACGCCCCCAACCCCCACGCGAAATTGTGGTTCCGGCGGTCTGCCTCGCCTCTACGTCTTCGTTTCGTCGGGCGCGCACCCAGCATCCCGATCAGCGCGCACAGGCCCGTCAGGACCAGGCCCATGCCGATCACCAGAGCGAGCTTGTCGTTGGCTCCGAAGGTGCTGATCGCGAAGTCCTTGAGCCACGGCGGGGTCCGGTCGATGAAAGCGCCGGCCACCGCTACGAGTGGTGAGGCCGTGCCGCCCTCCAAGCCTCCGCGCGCGAACAGCGCGGCGCCGATCTCGGCCACCGCGAGGGTGAGCGCGCCCGCGGCGACGCCGACGAGCGCACCAGTGCCCCGGGTGCTCATCGCCCTATGCTCCCACTCCTGCCTGGGAACGCTCGAGGCGCTCGACCAGCCAGTCGCAGGCCCAGCCGAGCAGCACCGCGAGCAGCACGCCGGCGGCGGTGAGCAGGAGACGCTCGGCGGCGACGTCGGCGCGGGCCACCAGGTCCGAGGACGACAACAGGACGATGAGTGGCACGCCCCAGACCACCGACTGCCGGATGTCACCGGCGACGGTCCAGGCGAGGGTGAACACCAGGCACGGCACCACGAGGAGCCAGGCGATCTCACCCGGCACCAGCAGGACGATGGCCGCCGCCACCACCAGCCCGATCAGCGTGCCGACCAGCCGGTCGCGGGCGAGCTGGCGGGTCAGGTGCCCGCGCGGCTGCAGCACCGCCGCGAGCATCAGCACCATCCAGTAACCGTGGGCTACATCCAGCGCGAACGCAGCCAGCAGTGCGGCCACGGCACCGGCGGCCATCCCGGCGGCGTGCACCACCGCGTCCAGCCGGCCCACCGGCTCGGGCTCCTTGGCCACGCCGAGGGCGCGTGCGGTGGCCGCGACGGTGACCACCCCCAGCACGGTGCCGGCCAGGGCGACGAGCGGGTCCTGCGGGAACCCGGACGTGGCGCCGAAGGCGACCAGCATCGGTGCGAGCGCCGCGAGGCCACGGCTCGACCGGTTCAGCGGCGCCTGGGCCAGGCCCGCGAGGGCGATCACCAGGGCGGCGAGCCACGGCCGCTGCGCGGTGAGCAGCCCGAGCGGGCCGGCGAGTGCCAGCACCGTCAACGCCCCGAGCCGGGCCGGCACGTCCGCCCTGGCGATGGCGACATTGGCACCGGCCACGACACCCAACATCACCCAGACCGCGGCCGCCAGGCCGAGCCACCAGGCCGCGAGCACCGCGACGGCCAGCACCGGACCGAGCACGATCAGGGCGACGACCAGCGCCTTGCGGGGTGGCAGCGACAAACTCATGGCTCTCGTCCTCGGTCCGCGCGGGTGCCTCCGACCAGTATGCCGCGCCCCAAGAGTCGCGGACAGGGTCCCGCGTGGTCAGTCCCGGGCGTGGGAGTGGTACTCCTCGTTGGGCACCATCCCGATGGCGCTGGCGACCCGGTTGGTCATGTTGAACATGCCGATGACCTGCACGAGCTCCATGATCTGGTGGTCGTCCATACCGACCTCGCGCAGCGGCTCGAGGTCCTCCGGCCCGACCTCGTCCGGCGCCCGGGTGAGGCGCTCGGCATACTCCGCGATGGCCCGCTCACGCGGGGGCAGGTCGGCCTGGCGCCAGTTCACCGCCACCAGGTCGGAGGTGACCGGGTCTGCGGAGTGCTCGCGCAGCGCGGCCCCGTGGGAGACCGTGCAGTAGGTGCAGCGGTTGATACCGCTGACCACCACTGCGACGAGCTCCCGCTCGGCGTTGGTCAGGTGGCCCTCCTTGTTGACCAGCAGGTTGAAATAGCTCCACCACGCCAGGAACTGGTCGCCGTTGACGGCCTGGGCCCGGAAGACGTTGGGCACGAAGCCGAACGCCTCCTGCGACTTGTCCCACAGTCGGGCCACGCCCTCGGGCACGTCGTCGCGCCCGGGCACCGTCAGGAACGAGATCTGCTCAGTCATGGCGGCACGGTACCGCTCCGGCGGGACGGCACGGCAGCGGGATAGGTTCGGGGCCGGAGGTGTCGCGATGATCGTGAGCAGTGAGCGGTTGCTGGGGCCGGACGGGTCGTTCGCGCCAGGCTGGGTACGGGTCGACACCGACCGTGGGCTGGTCGCGGAGATCGGCGCCGGGCAGGCACCGGGTCCGGTGGACGTCACCGGGGAGTATGTCGTGCCTGGCCTGGTCGACATCCACTGCCACGGCGGGTCGGGAGCCAGCTTTGCCACGACCGACCCCGAGGAGGCGCGCGCCGCGCTGGCGCTGCACCACCGGCACGGCACCACCTCCGTGGTGGGCTCACTGGTCACGGCAGGTCCGGAGGAGCTCGAGCGCCAGGTGGCGGCCCTGGTGCCCCTCGCCGAGGGCGGGGAGATCACCGGGATCCACCTGGAGGGCCCGTGGCTCAGCCCGCTGCACCGCGGTGCCCACGACCCCGGCCAGCTGCGCCCGCCGACGCGTGAGGAGGTCGAGCGGCTCCTGCACGCGGCCCGGGGTCACCTGCGCATGGTGACGATCGCGCCCGAGCTGCCGGGGGCGATGGAGGCGATCTCCCTCCTGCGGCAGGCGGGCGTGGTCGTGGCCGTCGGCCACACGGACTGCGACGCCGACGGTCTGCGGGAGGCCGTGCGTGCCGGGGCCAGCGTGGTGACCCACCTGTGCAACGCAATGCGCCCGATCCACCACCGCGACCCCGGCCCCATCCCGGCCGCGCTGGCCGAGGAGGACCTCACGGTCGAGCTCATCGTCGACGGCGTGCACGTGCACCCCGAGGTGGTCTCGCTCCTGCACCGCGCCTCGCGGGCGCGGGTTGCGCTGGTCACCGACGCGATGGCGGCAGCCGGCTGCCCGGACGGCTCCTACGAGCTGGGCAGCCTGGCCGTGGAGGTCGTCGACGGCGTCGCACGGTTGGAGGGCAGCGACTCCCTCGCCGGCAGCACCCTCACCCTCGCCCGGGCGGTGCGCACCGCCCGCGCTGCGGGGATCCCCACGGCGGACACCCTGGTCGCCGCGACCAGCACCCCCGCCCGGGCGCTCGGCCTCGACCGCGGCACCCTCGCGCCCGGCGCCCCCGCCGACCTGCTGACCCTCGACGAGGACCTGGTCCCCACAGGCGTCTGGCGCGCCGGCCAACTCCTGAGTTGACGCTCCCCCGGCCTTTGAGCTGACGCTCCCCGGGCCTTCCAGCCCCATCTCGTGGGTCACTCTGGTGCGCTCTGCCGACACCCGCCTTCCCCTGCGAGATCCCGGAGGGAAGTGACTACAACTCGTACGTCAGCCCCGGCTCGGCGAGCTCCACCTCGCCGGGCCAGACCTCGGCGGCCTGCGCACGGCATACTGCCGGGTCGTTCCAGGCCGGGATGTGGGTGAGCATCAGCCGCCGCACCCCGCCCGCGGCGACCGCGGCCTCGGCGGCACGCCGGCCGGAGAGGTGGATCCCCGTCGTGGTGTCGCGGCCCTCGACGAACGCGCTGTCGGTGAGGACCAGGTCGGCGTCGGCCATGAGCGGGCCGAGCGCCGGGCAGGAGTCGGTGTCGCCGGTGTAGGCGAGTGTCACGTCCCCGACCGAGACGCGGTAGCCGTAGGCCTCGACCGGGTGGGTGACGCGCACTGGCACGAGACGGAACGGCCCGATCGTGAACTCGCGGCGGTCGGCCACCGGCAAGAACGCGAAGACGTCGCCGAGGTCTGTGGGGTGCTCGACCCCGTGCGCGCGGGCCATCCGCTCGGCGGTCCCGTCCGGCCCGTGCACCGGCAGCCGACGGTCGAACGGGCCGGTCGGGTGGTGGCTGCGCATGACGTGCAGCCCGGTGAGGTCCAGGCAGTGGTCGGGGTGCAGGTGGGACAGGACGACGGCGTCGAGCGCGAGCGGGTCCGTGTGCCGTTGGAGGGCGCCGAGCGCGCCGCTGCCCAGGTCGAGCACCAGGCGCCAGTCGCGCCCGCCGTGCTCGGCCTCCAGGAGGTAGCAGGACGCGGGGCTGTCCGGGCCGGCGAAGGACCCCGAGCACCCGATCACGGTGAGTCGCAGCGTCATTCGCCCTCCCGCCCGACGTAGGCCCGGCCGACGTGCTCCACCTCGGGGCCCAGGAAGCGGCGCGCCAGCGGGGTGAAGCCGTGCGGGTCGCCGGTGGTCAGGAACTGGTGCGTCGGCTCCCCCTGGGACTCGGGGCGCAGCGTGTCGGTGTCGGTGAGCACCCGGAAGAGCTCGGCCGCCGTGGCCTCCGCCGAGGAGACCAGGGTGACGCTCTCGCCGAGGACGTACTGCAGGACCGACCACAGCAGCGGATAGTGCGTGCAGCCCAGGATCAGGGTGTCGATGTCGGCCTCGATGAGGGGCGCGAGATACTCCCGCGCGGTCGCCAGCACCTCCGGCCCGCTGGTGATCCCGGCCTCGACGAACTCCACGAACCGCGGGCACGGCTGGCTGAAGAGCTTGACGGTCGGCGGGGCCGCGGCGAAGGCGTCGAGGTAGGCCTTGCTCTGGTGGGTGGCCGCCGTGGAGATCACGCCGACGCGCCCGCTCTGCGTCGCCGCCATCGAGCGTCGCACGGCGGGCCGGATGACCTCGATGACGGGCACGTCATAGCGTTCCCGGGCGTCGGCGAGCATCGCCGCCGAGGCCGAGTTGCACGCGATGACCAGGGCCTTCACCCCGTGGTCGACGAGGCGGTCCAGGCACTCCAGGGCGTACTGCCGCACCTCGGCGATCGGCCGCGGACCATAGGGCGCACGGGCGGTGTCCCCGAGGTAGAGCACGGCCTCGTGGGGCATCTGGTCCATGACGGCCCGGGCCACGGTGAGCCCACCGAAGCCCGAGTCGAAGACGCCGACCGGAGAATCCTGCACCGGCAAAGGCTATGCCTGCTGGGGCGAAGCCGGGGCCTCGGCGCGGACGAAGGGGTTGCTCATGGCGCCGATGCCCTCGACCTCGACCTCGACGCGCTGGCCGGGCTCGACCAGGCCGACACCGGCCGGGGTGCCGGTCAGGACCACGTCGCCGGGCAGCAGCGTGAACGCCGCGGAGGCCACCTCGATGAGCGCCCCGATGCCGTGCACCATGTCCGCCGTCGTGCCGTCCTGGCGGACCTCGCCGTCGACCCGGCTGATGACCCGCAGGTCCGAGGTGTCCAGCTCGGTCTCGATCCACGGCCCGAGCGGGCAGAAGGTGTCGATGCCCTTGGCCCGCGACCACTGGCCGTCCGAGCGCTGCAGGTCGCGGGCGGTCACGTCGTTGGCGACGGTGTAGCCGAGGATCACCGACGCTGCGTCCTCGGCCCGCACGTCCTTGCACATCCGCCCGATCACCACGGCCAGCTCGGCCTCGTAACTGACCTCCTGGGTGATCGACGGCATGACCACCGGGTCGCCCGGCCCCACCACGGAGGTATTCGGCTTGAAGAACAGGCCGGGCACCTCCGAGACCGACCCGCCCATCTCCCGGGCGTGGTCGGCGTAGTTCCGCTGCACGGCCACCACCTTGGACCGCGGGATCACCGGCGCGAGCAGGCGCACGTCCTCGAGGTCGTACTTCTCACCGGTCAGCTCGATCTTGGTGTAGAGCGGGTCGCCGGTGATCGAGACGATCCGTTTGCCCTCCCCGTCGACCAGGCCGAACTCGGGATCCTCACCTGTGGTGAACCTGCAGATGCGCATGGGCACAAGAGTATGTCGTGGCTCACCGGTCCCGGGCCGCGGCGGCTCGTCGTTGCCTCGCGTGACCGACTCGCCTGCTTCCCTTGACAGATTGGTAACGTATCGGTTACTAATTGTCCATGGACCCGTTCACCGCCATCGCCGACCCGGTGCGGCGCGCCCTGGTCGAGCGGCTCTCCGGTGGCCCGGCCCGGGTCGTCGACCTCACCGCGGACCACGAGATCAGCCGTCCGGCGATCAGCCGGCACCTGCGCGTCCTGGGTGCGGCCGGGATCGTGTCCGCCGACGACGTGGGTCGCGAACGGCACTACCGCCTGACCCCGGGCGGACTCGCAGCGGTTCAGACCTGGCTCGGGGGGCTGGGGGCGGTCGCGACGGCCACGCCGGGTCCACGGGTCCCGGAGCACGTCCTCGACGGCCTCGACCTCGAGGTCCGCCGCGCCGGCCGCGACCGCGGACAGGCGACACCACCAGGCACCATAGAGACCAAGGAGACAGGATGACCACCCCGACGAGCACCCAGAGCAGCAGGCGGGAGCTGGACGGCCAGACCTTCGTCGAGTTCACGCGCACCTTCCGCGCCCCCATCGAAGACGTGTGGGCGGCGGTGACCGAGTCCGCGCGCCTCGCCCGGTGGATCGGCGAGTGGTCCGGCAACCCCGCGGAGGGCGAGGTCCGCTTCCGGATGTTGTTCGAGGGAGAGGCCGCCACCGCCGACCCGCTGACGATCGACCGGTGCGAGCCCCCGCGACTGCTGCACGTGACCACGGTCGTGAACCACGCCGACCCGGACCCGCTGGCCTGGCATCTCCGTCTGGCGCTGAGCGAGGCCGCCGGTGTGACGACCCTGCGCTTCGCTCAGGAGCTCTCGGACCCGGCCGCGGCCGCCGAGGTCGGACCGGGCTGGGACTACTACCTGGATCGGCTGGTCGCAGCCGAGACCGGCGGGGACCCGGCCACGATCAACTGGGACGACTACTTCCCGGCCCTGGCGCAGCACTACCGCAACCTGTTCGCCTGACCCTGCCCACGGCATACTGACGGCGCGGTTCGGCTGCCGATTTCTACAATCCCCGGCCGCCGTTCGCGTCGTAGCGTGCGAACCATGGATGTGGATGCCGCGACCCAGACGATGATCGACAACCTCCCGGCTCGGACCGGCCGCTCGCTGGAGGAGTGGTTCGCGCTGCTGGACACCGCCGCGCCGGCGACGCACGGTGCGGCGATGGCGCTGCTCAAGGGCGAGCATGGGGTCTCCCACGGCTTCGCCAACCTGGTGGCCTCCCAGCACCGGGCCCGTGCCGCCGGTCCCGTCTCCGCGGAGGACCTGGTCGACGCGCAGTATGCCGGGGCGAAGGCCCACCTGCGGCCGATCCTGAGCCGCCTGCTCACCGAGGTGGGCGGCTTCGGCCCCGACGTCGAGGTCGCACCCAAGAAGACCGGGGTGTCGCTGCGGCGCAGCAAGCAGTTCGCCCTGGTGGAGGCGCCCAGCGCCAAGCGGGTGCAGCTGGGCCTGAACCTCAGGGGCACGGCGCCCACGGAGCGGCTCCGGGCGGCCGGCGGGATGTGCACCCACCGGGTCGACGTCACCGGTGAGGCAGAGGTGGACGAGGAGCTGCTGGGCTGGCTGCGCGAGGCCTACGACCGGGCGTGACCGTGGGCCGCCGGCCAGGGGTCCGGCCGGTGATCAGGTGAGCGGGCTGACCGGCACCTCGTCGAGCGGGACGAACAGCGCGGCGTCGGCGCCGAACTCGGCGACCCGGCGCGCATACTCCGCCGGCGTCCACCCGCAGAACCTCCGGAACGCGCGGATGACGTGCGGCTGGTCGTAGTAGCCCGACTCGACCGCGACCGCCGACCAGGCCGCGGCACCCGCCTCCCGACCATCGAGGGCGGGGTCGGCCAGCCCGGTGACCAGTCGGTGGAAGCGCAGCACCTGGGCGTAGCTCTTCGGCGACAGCCCGGTGGCGGTGCGGAATCGGGACAGCAGCGTCCGCTGCGACGCGCCCGCGACGAGGTCGCTGACCGGGCGGTTGGGGTCGGCGTCGAGCGCGGCCAGTGCCTCGATGACGAGCGGGTCGGGCCGGGACCGGGTGCGCGCCCGACGGGCGAGCAGGACGTCGACCAGCCGGTCGAGCGCCACCTCGGGGGCATCGCGGCGTCCCGCAGCGGCGACGTCCTCGAGCCCCGGCACCAGGGCACGGGCGTCCTGCACCCGTCCGGCCACGGCGGGACCGGCGGCGTCGGTGACGGCGCCCAGCCCGGCCGGCAGGACCTCGACGCCGACGTGCCGGATCACCGGTGGCGACTCGATGACCAGGAACTCCGTCTGCAGACCGGACAGGAAGGTCTCCCCCACCGGGGTGGGCGCGCCGGACCGGTCGTACACGGCATACGGATCGGAGAGGTTGACGATCAGGTGGACGAAGGGCAGCGGCAGGATCTTCTCGAACCGCCGCACCCGCGGCGCCTCCAGGAACCACAGCCGGGAGACCAGGTCCTCCAGCCCCGGCGGCGGGGGCCGCTCCTCGTAGTGCATGTGACGGCCCTCAGCCTCGATCGATGGGGAGGACCTGGACCGGGCCCGCGACGCCGACGGACACCGTGGAGCCCACGTCGTGGGAGCCGGCCCCGCTCATCCGGGCCAGCAAGCGGGTCCCGGTGGCGAGCTCCAGGTGGTAGAGCGTGTCGTGGCCGAAGAACTCCCGACCGGCGACCACCCCCGAGACGCCCTGCGGACCTGCACCGACGAGGACCTGCTCCGGGCGCACCACGACCTCGACCGGGCCCGCGGGAGCCTGGGCCGGCAGCGTGCCCAGCTCGAAACGGACCGCGCTGCCGTCGCTGGTCCCGGGCAGGATCGTGCAGTCCCCCACGAACCGCGCGACCCACTCGTCGACCGGTCCGGCATACAGCGCGTCCGGGCTGTCCTGCTGGACGATCCGCCCGTCTCGCAGGACCACGACCTGGTCGGCTGTCGACAGCGCCTCGTCCTGGTCGTGGGTGACGAGCACGGTGGTGGTCCCGGTCTCGCGCAGGATCTGGCGGACCTCGGTGCGCAGCTCGACCCGCAACGACGCGTCGAGGGCGCCGAACGGCTCGTCCAGCAGCACGAGCGTCGGCCCAGGGGCGAGCGCCCGGGCGAGGGCGACGCGCTGCCGCTGCCCGCCGGAGAGCTCGTGGGGCAGCCGGCCACCCAGCTCGGGCAGGCCCACCAGGTCGAGCATCTGGGCCACCCGGGCATCCCGCTGGGCCCGGCCCGGGCGGGGCACCCCGGCCCGCGGCGACCGCAGCCCGAACGCGACGTTCGCGGCGACGCTCTGGTGCGGGAAGAGGGCGGCCTCCTGGGGCACCAGCCCGATGCGCCGCTGCTCCGGTGGCACGCCACGCGGCCCGTCCACCACCGGCCGCCCGGCCAGCTCGATCTGTCCGGACCTGGCCGGGTGCAGACCGGCGATCACCCGCAGCAGCGTCGTCTTGCCGCACCCGCTGGGCCCGAGCACGGCCACGAAGGCACCTGTCTCGACCTCGAGGTCGATGCCGTCGAGCACGGTCGTGGGGTCCTCCCCGGCCCGCCGCGCGGGATAGCCGGCCGACAGGCCGCGCACGCTCAGCGCGCTCACGATGTCCCCAGTCGCCGGGAGAGGAGGAAGGCGGGCACGCTGGCGATCACGACCAGAACGATCGCATAGGGGGCCGCGGCGCCGTAGGCCGCGATGTCGGTGAGCTGCCACAGCCGGGTGGCCAGGGTGTCGGTGCCGGTCGGGCGCAGCAGCAGCGTGGCGGGCAGCTCCTTCATCACGGTCAGGGCCACGAGCAGGGCCCCGGCGGCGATGCCCGGCCAGGCCAGCCGGGCCGTGACGGCCGTCCAGACCCGCACCGGCGAACGCCCCAGGGAGCGGGCGACGTCCTCCAGCTCCAGCGGCACCTGCCCGACGGCGGTGCGCACCGAGCCGGCGGCCTTGGGGACGAACAGGATGCCGTAGGCCAGCACCAGCACCCACAGGGTCTGGTAGAGGGAGGGCAGCAGCAGGAGGGCCAGGTAGACCATGGACAGGCCGAGCACGATCCCGGGCAGGCCGTGGCCCAGGTAGGTGGCGGTCTCCAGGGCGCCGACGGTCCGGGCTCGGTGGCGCGCCGAGAGGATGCCGATCGGCAGGGCGAGCAGTGCCGCCAGGACCGCGCCACCCAGGCCGAGCAGGACCGTCGTGGCCGCGGCCTCCGCCAGGCGGGCCGCCTCGAGCTCTCGCTCGGCGACGCTCTGCACCGCGCGGATGGTCATCGTCACCACGGGCACCCCGATAGCCGCGAAGCACAGCCCGGTGAGCGCACCCGCGGCCAGCAGCTGCCCGCCAGGACCGAGCCGCGCCCGGGCCGCGGCCTCGTCCACCCGGACCCGACCGTGGCCTGTGTCGCGGCGCCGGACCGCCCGTTCGAGCACGACGACCACGAGGGCGAGCGCCACCAGGATGAGGCAGAGCACCAGTGCCAGGGAGCGGTTGAAGGTGCCGCCGAAGGCGGTCTGGATGGACCAGGTGAGCGCCGGGAAGCGCATGATCGCGACGGCACCGAACTCGCCGAGGGTGTAGAGCGCGACCAGCAGCGCGCCCGCCCCCGCGGCGGGCGCGATCTGCGGCAGGGTGGCCGACCAGAAGGCCCGCAGCGGGCCAGCTCCCAGCGTGCGGGCCACCGCCTCGGCGTCGGTGTCGGCGCGCAGGAGCGCAGCTGTCACCGGCAGCGTGACGTACGGCGAGCTCACCAGCGTGATGACGATCACCGACCCCCAGAACCCGCGCACCGGTGTGAGAGACACCCAGGCGAACCCCGCGACATACGACGGCACCGCCAGGGGCAGGGCGGTGAGGACCTGCCAGCCCCGGCGCCAGGCCAGGTCGGTCCGGGCGATCAGGTATGCCGTGGGGAGACCGATCAGCAGCGTCCCCGTCGTCACGGTCACCACGAGCGCGATCGTGTTGAGCGTGAGGGTCTGGGTCCGCGGCCGCCAGAACGCCTGCCAGACCGAGCCGTCCGGCTGGGCCAGCAGCTCGGTGACGATGAAGACGACGGGCGTGGCGACCAGCGCGACCACGGCCGCCGCCAGGAGGAGCAGCACCGGGCTGGGCCGACTGCGCGTGGTCCGCAGCCGGCCCAGCCCGGCCGGCGGGCCCGTCCCAGCGCGGGGTCGGACCGCGAGATCAGGTGTCACGGGAGGGTGGTCAGCCCACGGAGATCCCGGCGGCGTCGACCAGCCCAGCGCTGACGTCGACCGTGCCGAGGTCGGACAGGTCGATGTCCGGGCCGCCCAGGGACTCCAGGGGCGGCACGCCCTCGGGGCCGGTGATGCCGGGGACCAGCGGGTACTCGTAGGTCTCCTCCACGAAGTAGGTCTGGCCCTCCTCGGAGAGCAGGTAGTCGATGAAGGCCTGTGCGTCGCTGCGTCCCTCGCCGCCGGTCAGGATGCCCACGCCGGTCGCGTTGACCAGGCCGGCGACGTCGCCGCTGGCACCGAACTTCAGCTGGGCGCGCATGTCGCTGCCCTGCTCCGCCGCGGCGGCGAACCAGTAGTAGTGGTTGATCAGGCCGAGCTTGACCTCGCCGTTGTTGACCGCCTCGAGGATGTCGCCGTTGCGCTCGTAGGTCTGGACGCCGTTGCCCGCCAGGGTCTCCAGCCACTGCGCGGCACCGTCCTCACCCTCGGTGATCCGCAGCGCCGTGACGAAGGCCAGGAAGGAGGCGTTGCCGGGGGCCACCCCGACCTCCCCGGCCCACTGCGGGTCCAGGATGGCCTCGGCCGTGTCCGGCGCCTCCCCCTCGGAGACCTGTTCCGAGTCGTAGACGACGACCCGGGCGCGCCCGGTGATCCCGACCCAGTTGCCGTCGTCGGCGACGTAGGTCTCGGGGACCGCGGACAGCGTCTCCGCGGGCAGGTCGACGAGCATGCCGGCGTCGCCGACCAGGCCGAGGGCGCCGACCTCCTGGGAGAAGAACACGTGGGCCGGGCTGTTGTCGCCCTCGGTGAGCAGCAGCTGCGCCTGCTCGGCGCTGCCGGCGTAGCGGACCTCGGTCTCGAGGCCGCTGGCCTCCTCGAACGCCTCGATCAGCGGGTCGACCAGGTCCTCGCTGCGGCCGGAGTAGATGACCAGCGGACCCTCGTCGGCTCCGGCACCGGCCTCGGCGTCCTCGTCGGTCCCGTCGTCGGTGCTCTCGCTGTCGGCGCCCGCGTCGGCGCTCGGTGTGTCGTCCGCGGCCGCCTCATCCTCGTCCGGGGTGTCGCCGTCACCGGAACAGGCGGTGAGACTGAGGGCGGCCGCCGCGAGGACGGCGGTGGCAACTCGACTGAAACGCACAGCACGCATGTGGGTCCTCACTGACTCCGGGGGTGGGGCCGGGCGGGCAGAACGTCGACCACACCGTCGTTAGATTAGGCTTACCTTACCTACGCCTCGAGCGCTCCGCCAGGGTTCTTCCGAGGCGGATTCTCAGCCTCTTGCCCGGCCTGGGAAGATAGAGGGCGTGACTGTCTCCTCCCCTCCGCAGCGCACCGACGTCCTGGTCGTGGGCGCCGGTCCCGCGGGATCGGCTGCCGCGGCGTGGGCCGCCCGGGCCGGACTGGACGTGGTGCTGGCCGACGCGGCGACCTTCCCCCGTGACAAGACCTGCGGCGACGGCCTGACCCCGCGGGCGATCGCCGAGCTGGAGCTGCTCGGGCTGGGCGATTGGCTCTCCACCCACCCGCGCAGCCGTGGCCTGCGGGCGCACGGGTTCGGGCAGACCCTCCACCTGGAGTGGACCGAGGGCCGCGGCCGGAAGGCCTCGGGCAACCTCCCGTCATACGGCTCGGCGGTGCCGCGCACCGAGCTGGACGACCATCTGCGCACGGTGGCCCTGAAGTCCGGGGCCCTCGGCCTCGACGGGGCCCGCGCCGTCCAGGTCCGGCAGGAGGCCGGGCGAGTCCGCGGGGTGACCTTCAAGGGCACCGAGGGCACCTTCGAGATCGAGTGCGACCGGCTCGTCGTGGCCGACGGGGTCCGGTCGCCGGTGGGCAAGATGCTGGGCCGGGAGTGGCACCGCGACACCGTGTATGCCGTGGCGGCCCGGTCCTACGTCGACTCCGAGCGCAGCGACGACGAGTGGATCAGCTCCCACCTCGAGCTGCGCGACCGCGACGGCGAGATGGTGTCGGGCTATGGCTGGATCTTCCCGCTCGGCGGTGGCCAGGTGAACCTCGGCGTGGGGACCCTGGCGACGGCCAAGCGCCCCGCCGACGTGCAGCTG
Source organism: Ornithinimicrobium sp. F0845 (assembly GCF_023015765.1). Taxonomy (GTDB): domain Bacteria; phylum Actinomycetota; class Actinomycetes; order Actinomycetales; family Dermatophilaceae; genus Ornithinicoccus. Next base: position 201,168 of record NZ_JALKAL010000005.1, on the reverse strand, counting down.
CGTCCGCTGATGCAGTGGTATGCCGAGCAGCGTCAGGGCGACTTCGGGGTCAGCGGTCCGCTGCGGATGCCGACCTCGGCGCTGCTGCCGATGGGCGGTGCGGTGTCCGGTGTGGCCGGGCCCAACTGGATGCTGATCGGGGACGCGGCGGCCTGTGTGAACCCGCTGAACGGTGAGGGCATCGACTACGGGCTGGAGACCGGGCGGCTCGCGGCCCAGATGCTGTCCGAGCAGTCCGACCTCTCGGCGGCCTGGCCCGCGCTGCTGACCGACCACTACGGCGAGGCGTTCTCCATCGCCCGCCGGCTGGCCGGACTGGTGACGGTCCCCTGGGTCCTCCCGAAACTGGGCCCGATCGGCATGCGCTCCCCCTGGATGATGCGGCTGGCGCTGCGCTGGATGGGCAACCTGATCACCGAGGAGGACCGCGACGCGGCGGCGCGTGTGTGGCGGTCGGCCGGCAAGGGGTCGACGCGGCTGGATGCCCGCCGGCCGTTCAGCTGAGCAGCCCCTCAGGGCTACCGACGGATGAGGCCGTCCGCGAACTCATCCAGGACAGCGAGCACACCGGAGTGCTGCCACACCCGGTTGCGCCGTTGGCCCGTGCGCTCCACCAGCACACCGGCGCCGGCCAGCTGGTCCAGTGCGTTCTGCGCGGTCTGCGAACCGAGGCCGAGTTGGGTGGTGAGGAAGCGCCCGTTGATGACCGGGTGGGAGAGCAGGTGCGGCAGCACCCGCCAGGCCGAGGCCTGGCGTCGGAGGCCTGCCAGTTGGGCGCGAGAGCGCTCCAGCTCACCCGCGAGGTCATCGATCAGTTGCGAGCCTCGAGATGATGCGAAGCGGACCGCAGCACAGAACTCCTCGACGACCGGGCGTGCATCTCCTTCCCGGTAGGCCGTGAGTGCACCGAAGTAACGCGGGGTGTCCACCAGCAATCCAGCGGAGACCGGCGCCGTCGTGCTCACCGTGAGACCCTTGCCGCGCAGCATGGCCTGGACGAGCGCCCGGCCGGTCCGGCCATTGCCGTCCGCGAAGGGGTGGATGTTCTCAAAGTGGGCGTGCGCCACGGCGGTCTGCACGACGACCGGCAGATCGTTTCTGCGGACGAAGGCCATGAGGTCCTCCATGGCCTCTGGGACCAAGGACGCCTGTGGCGCGACGTGCGCCGCTCCGCGCGGGCTGACCGAACTGGCACCGACCCACACAAGCTGTTCCCGCCACCTCCCCGCATGCACTGCCCAGCCAGGCTGCCCCGAGAGCAGGGTCCGGTGCATCGTCAGCACCGCTTCGGTGTCGAGTCGGTCCGCAAGCTCAAGTGCCGATTCCATCGCGTGGACGTTGGCCACCACCGTGCGCGCGTTCTCGGAGTTGGCCTGGCCGAGTTCTGCGAGCGCGAGTTGGCGAGCCCCCACCGTGAGGTTCTCGATCTGTGACGACGAGGTCGACTCCGTCCGCAGCAGGATAGAACTCATCGGCCCAAGCGTGGGACTCGCCCCGCCCAGCACCGCCCGCGCATGGCTGTCGAACGCACTCAGGGCGGCGGCCGCCTCCTCCGACTCGGCAGCCAGGCCTGCCGGCACCATCGGTGCCCAGGCGGCGATGAGCGGTGGCACACTCGATTGGAAGGGGCCCGAGGCGTCGGCAAGCCTGGCACGCCCCGTGCGGCCGTCTGCCTCGGCTAGCCAGTGCTCATCGACGCGTCCGAACGGTGGAACCTGGAACATGGCCCCATCATAATCCAGCTTCTTTAGAAAACTGGAATAAGAATGTGCGGCAATCCAGGTTTCTACCCACACGCGAGACCGGCTCGGCACGGCACCGGTGGCGGGGGATGACACCACCACCCCAGCATCCTTGACACATTGGTAACTACTTTGTTACTAATAGACGGTGGAACCTTTCGGCGCCCTCGCTGACCCGGTGCGGCGCGCGCTGCTGCAGCGGCTGGCCCGCGGGCCGGCCCGCGTCGTGGACCTCACGGCCGAGCACGACATCAGCCGCCCCGCGATCAGTCGGCACCTGCGGGTGCTCGGCGAGGCAGGACTCGTGGCCGCCGAGGACGTGGGGCGCGAGCGCCACTACCGGCTGGTGGCTGAGGGGCTCCACCCCGTCCGCGCCTGGCTCGACCAGGTCACCGTCGTGGCGGGACCACGCGTCCCGGAGCACGTGCTCGACGCCCTCGACCTCGAGGTCCGCCGCACCGGTCGGGACCGCGCACAGACGTCACCATCACACAGGCACACCCAGGAGACAGGATGACCACGACCCCCACGACCCCCAGCCCCACCGGCACCAGGGCCGACCACGACGGACGCACCTTCGTCGAGTTCACCCGCACGTTCCGCGCACCGATCGAGGACGTGTGGGCGGCGGTGACCGAGTCGGACCGGCTCGCCCGCTGGATCGGCACGTGGACCGGAGACCCCGCGGACGGGGAGGTGCAGTTCCTGATGAGCTTCGAGGAGGACGCCACCGCCGAGCGCATGGTCATCGACGTGTGTGAGGCCCCCCGGCTCTTGCGGCTGACCTCCACCGTGCTGACCGACGACACCGAGCAGCAGACCTGGAAGTTCCGGATCGATCTCTCCGAGGACGCCGGCGTGACCACCCGGCTGTTCTCCCAGGACGTCCCGGACGCGACCATGGCCGCTGGCGTCGGCCCTGGCTGGGACTACTACCTGGACCGCCTCGTCGCGGCCGAGTCCGGGGTTGACCCGGCGACAGTCGTCTGGGACGACTACTACCCCGCCCTCTCCGAGCACTACCGGGCAGCCTTCGCCTGAAGCAGCACCCTGCTCGCGCCTGCCCGCGGGGACAGGAGTATCAGCCGCACCACGGCATACGCTCAGGATCATGAGCGAGCAGCCCATCACCCCGATGCCCGAGTCCGCCCGCGCGGTCCCCGACGGCAGCGATCTCGGTCGCGCGCTGGGCACCGACTTCTTCGGCCTCGACGAGCTCCTGACCGACACCGAGCGCGAGCTGCGCGACGGGGTGCGGACGTGGTGCGAGCAGCAGGTGGTGCCACGCGCGCCCGAGTTCTGGGAGGCGGCCGAGTTCCCGCGGGACCTGCTGCCCGGGTATGCCGACACGCAGGTCGCCGGGGCCGCGATCCAGGGCTTCGGTTGCGCGGGTGTGAGCCCGCTGGCCGAGGGCATGATGTGCCTCGAGCTGGCCCGCGGCGACGGGTCGGTCGCCACGCTCAACGCGGTGCACTCCGGGCTGGCCATGACCTCCGTGCACGAGCTGGGCTCGGACGAGCAGCGCGAGCGCTGGCTGCCCGGGATGGCGCGCGTCGAGCTGCTCGGGGCGGTCGCCCTCACCGAGCCCACCCACGGCTCGGACGTGGTGAGCCTGGAGACGACCGCCCGCCGGGACGGGGACCACTGGGTGCTCGACGGTGCCAAGCGCTGGATCGGCAACGGCTCGGTCTGCGACCTGGCGGTCGTCTGGGCGCGCGACGAGGAGGGGGACGTCGGGGGCTTCGTGGTGGAGGCACCTCAGGAGACCGACGGCTGGGACGCGCAGGTCATCACCGGCAAGATGAGCAACCGCGGTGTGTGGCAGGCGCACATCCGCCTCGACGGTGTGCGGGTGCCGACCGACAACCGCCTTGTGGAGGCGCGGACCTTCTCCGACACCAACCGCGTCCTGATGCGCTCGCGCCAGACCGTCGCGTGGGAGGCGGTCGGCCACGCCGTCGCGGCCTACGAGGGCGCCCTGACCTACACCCTGCGGCGCGAGCAGTTCGGTCGCCCGCTGGCCAGGAACCAGTTGATCCAGGACGGGCTGGCCCGCATGGTCACCCTGATCACCTCGATGCAGCTGATGTGCACGCGGATGTCGCAGCTGCAGGAGCGCGGGGCCTGCACCATCGAGCACGCCGCGATGGCCAAGCTGCACTGCACCGAGGGCGCCCGCGAGGTGGTCGCGATCGCCCGGGACATGCTCGGCGGCAACGGGATCCTCCTCGACCACCACGTCGGACGGCACTTCGCCGACCTCGAGGCGGTCTACACCTACGAGGGCAGCCGGACCGTCCAGTCGTTGCTGGTGGGACGGGCCGTGACCGGCCTGAGCGCCTTCACCTGACGTCCACCACCTGCCGTCCGCACCGGTGGCGCCTTTCCGACCGACGGAGCGCACGGCATACCCTGGGACACCGTGCAGATCCTTCCTGAGCCCGTCTGGCGCGAGCGCGCCGACGTCCACGCAGCGGCGGTCGACGCGCTGACCGCCGGGCGGCTGGAGCGTCGGGCAGACGGCCGCAGGCACCCGGTCGAGGACTTCCTGTTCGAGTACTACAACTTCCGCCCAGCCCAGCTGCGCCGCTGGCACCCGGGCGGCGGGGTGGCGTTGGAGGGCGCGGCCGAGCGCGCCGACTGGTCCTTCTACGAGTATGCCGACGGGCTGGCCCGGGTGGATGTGGCGGCGTTCGTCGAGCGGCGGGGGTCGGCGATCGACTTCGTGCGGGGTCTTCTGACCGCGACGCTCTCGCGGCCAGGTCGGTTCGGCTGCTTCGGGCTGCATGAGTGGGCGATGGTCTATCGGGCCTCCGACGAGCAGATCCGGCACGGCGGGTGGCCGCTGCGGCTGGGCCCGGACGGCACCGACCAGGTCGTCGAGCAGGCGACGATCACCTGCTCCCACTTCGATGCCTACCGCTTCTTCACCCGGGAGGCGGCACCGCTCAACCGGCTCGCACCCACGCGCGAGGGCCAGGTGGCGATGGAACAGCCGGGCTGCCTGCACGCCGGCATGGACGTCTACAAGTGGTGCTTCAAGCTGACGCCGCTGGTGCCGAGCGACCTGACGCTCGACGCCTTCCGGCTGGCCCTGGAGATCCGCGAGCTCGACATGCGCGCTGCGCCCTACGACCTGACCGAACTCGGCTACGAGCCGATCCGGATCGAGACGCCGGAGGGCCGCGCCGAGTACGCCGCGGCCCAGCGCGCCTTCAGCGAGCGCTCCAACGACCTGCGCCGCCGCCTCCTCAACAAGATCGAGGTCCCGTCCCCCGCATTTTCGTAGTGGTTTTGCAGGTCCCCCACGCACTTCGCGGTGGTTTCGCAGACGGTCTCCTTCCGGACGTCAGGTGCCCCACTCCTCCGGGCCAACCGCCGCCAGCCCCGGGACACCCGCGAAGTCACGATCAGCCGTCACGACGAGGTCGAAGCCAGCCAGGGTCGCGGTGGCTGCGTGAACCGCGTCCCTGCTGCGCAGGCTTGACCCCTCCATCAGGGTGAGCATCTGGTCCAGGACCCGGGCGTCGAACGGGTGCACCACGAAACTGCTCCGAAGAACTCTGGCCTCGGCCACGACCTGATCCCGAGGCCTGGCACGCAGTCGGTGAAAGGTGAACTCCTGCAGCGCCTCGACGCTGACGTGTATCGCCGCACCTCGCTCCTGACACCTGCCCAAGAATCTCCGGCAGCTTTCTCGCAGCGGGTGCGGGCTTCCCTGGGCCAGGAGCAGGACGGAGGTGTCGACGAAGACCTGGGTCACCGGCCCCCCTTGCGACTGAGGTGGTCCTCGAACTCGCGATGGAGCTCGGCCACGACATCCTCTTCCGGCCCATCCTCATCGGGGCCCAGTGCCAGAAACTCGCCGAGCGCCGCCGACCGTCGCGCCTGCGCCTCAGCCCGTTCGAAACGGACGTCGATCGCCTCGCGAATCACCGAGGCGACGCTCCTGCCGGACCGCGCGGCCTCGGCAGACACCAGCTCGTAGCGCTGTGCGTCGAGCAGCAACTGCAGTCTCTTCTCCATTACCGACATATCCTGAGCATACACATGCATGTGCATCGCGCACGGGACGGACCCACTGTCGGTGCCGCTCGGCATACTCCCCTCATGACGTATGACGAGGGGCTGGCCGAGCGGATCCGTCACGTGCTCGAGGGCGAGCCGGGAGTCACCGAGAAGAAGATGTTCGGTGGTCTGGCGTTCCTGGTGGACGGCAACATGGCCGTCGCGGCGGGCGGCGACGGCGCGCTCATGTTCCGGCGTGACCCCGACCGGGAGGACCCGGTCGGGGACCACATCCGACCACAGGTGATGGGTGAGCGGGTGATGACCGGCTGGCTGCACGTCGACCGGGAGGGGGTGGCCACCGAGGAGCAGCTGCGCGAGATCGTGGGGCGCGGCCTGAGCTACGCCAGGACGCTGCCACCCAAGTGACCGACCGGTCAGGCCGACGGGCTGACCGCTGCGGTGCGGCGAGCCCGGTGCCGGGCCGCGTCAGTAGGACGCCCGGCGAGTCTCGTCGGCGTCCGGGACCCACCGGGCGGCCAGCGCCTCGGACCCGCGCGCCAGCATGGCGACGTCGGCGCCGACGAGGATGAACTGCACGCCGGCCTCGACGTAGCCCTGGGCCACCTTCGGGTCGAAGGCGTTGACCCCGACCGGCTTCCCGGCGGCGCGCACCGCCTCGAAGGTGCGGCGCACCGCCGCGACGACGTCCGGGTGGGACTGCTGGCCGATGACGCCCATCGAGGCCGCCAGGTCCGACGGTCCGACGAAGACACCGTCGACCCCGTCGACCGCCGCGATCTCGCTGGCCGCCTCGACCCCGGCCGCCGTCTCGATCTGCACGATGAGCGAGACGTGGTCGTCGGCCTGCGTGAGGTAGCCCTCGATCCGGTTCCAGCGCGCCGACCGGGCCAGCGCCGACCCGACCCCGCGCTTCCCGCGCGGCGGGTAGCGCACAGCCTCGACCGCCGCCCGGGCCTCCTCGGCCGAGGAGACCATCGGGACGAGGACCGTCTGCGCGCCAAGGTCGAGCACCTGCTTGAGGACGACGGGGTCGTTGACCGGGACCCGCACGACCGGCATCACCGGGTAGGCGGCCGCGACCTGCAGCTGGGTGAGCACCGACTCCAGACCGTTCGGCCCGTGCTCCATGTCGATCAGCAGCCAGTCCAGGCCGGCGCCCGCGCAGATCTCCGCGACGAGCGGCGAGCCCGAGCACACCCACATCCCGGCCAGCGGCCGCTCGGCCTCGGCCAGCGCCTGGCCGAGCGTCAGACGAACCGGCATGTCACCGTCCCCAGCTCCCGGTAGTCGGCCAGCACCGTGTCGCCTCGGTGCACCCACATGGGCTTGGTGAACGAGCCGGCCAGGATGATGTCGCCCTTGCTCAGCCTGTCGCCGTGCGAGGCGAGCTTGCCGGCGAGCCACGCGACGGACAGGGCCGGGTTGTTGAGCACCGCGGCGGCGACGCCGGAGTCCTCGATCGTCTCGTTGCGGTAGAGCAGCGCCGAGACCCACCTCATGTCGATGTCCTGCGGCCGGACCGCGTTGCCGCCGTAGACCATGGCACCCATCGCGGCGTTGTCGCTGATCGTGTCGACGATCGTGCGACCCTCCATCTCGATCCGGGAGGTGAGGATCTCCAGGGCGGGCACGACATACTCCGTGGCGCGGAGCACGTCGAAGACGGTGACGTCCTCGCCCTCGAGGTCGTCGGAGAGCACGAAGGCCAGCTCGACCTCGATCCGCACGTTGGCGAACCGGTCGAACTCGATGACCGACCCGTTCTCGAACACCATGTCGTCGAAGATGGCACCGTAGTCCGGCTCGGTGATGCCGGTGGCAGCCTGCATGACCTTGCTGGTCAGGCCGATCTTGCGACCGACGAGACGACGACCCGCGGCCTCGCCGCGACGCCGCCACTCGGCCTGCACGGCATACGAGTCCTCGACCGTCATCTCCGGATAGCGGGTGGTCAGCCGCGGCACCATCCGCCGCTCCTCCTCGGCCTGGGCCAGCTCGTCCGCGATGGCCTGGATGTCCTCAGCGGGCAGCATCGTGCTCCTTCCTCAACAAACGGGGGCTACAGCTGGTGGCCGAGCTTGTACTCGCCCTGCTTCCAGCTGGGCATGTCCTCATCCTCGCCCTCCTGACCCTCGCGGGTGTAGGAGAAGCCGTCGGCGCCGATCGTGACCGCCATCTCGGAGTCGTCCGTGCGCGCGACCAGCGGTTGGGGGTTGCCGTCCAGGTCGAGCACGAGCGAGGCCTCGGTGTACCAGGAGGGCACCACCGGGTTGCCCCACCAGTCGCGACGTTGGTTGTCGTGCACGTCCCAGGTCACCACCGGGTTGTCCGGGTCGCCGGTGTAGTAGTCCTGGGTGTAGATCTCCACGCGGTGGCCGTCCGGGTCGCGCAGGTAGAGGTAGAACGCGTTGGACACGCCGTGCCGACCGGGCCCGCGCTCGATGTGGTTGGACAGGCGCAGCGCCCCGAGCTTGTCGCAGATCGAGAGGATGTTGTGCTTCTCGTGGGTGGCGAACGCGACGTGGTGCATGCGCGGGCCGTCGCCCCCGGTCATCGCGGTGTCGTGCACCGTGGGCTTGCGCCGCATCCACGCGGCGTAGACCGTGCCCTCGCTGTCGCGGATGTCCTCGGTGACCCGGAAGCCGAGGTCCTCGACGTAGGCGACGGCCTTCGGGACGTCCGGCGTGACCTGGTTGAAGTGGTCCAGCCGCACGAGGGCCCCGGGGGTGTAGAGGTCGTAGCGCCAGGCGAGCCGCTCGACGTGCTCGACGTCGTAGAAGAACTCGTAGGGGAACCCGAGCGGGTCCTCGACCCGCACCGAGTCACCGATGCCCTTGGTGAAGCCCTCGGCCCGCCGCTCCACCCGGCAGCCCAGCTCCTCGAAGAAGGCCACCGCCCGGTCGAGGTCCTCGGGGCTGCGCACCCGGTAGGAGAAGGCCGCCACGGCAGCGACCGGGCCCTTGCGCAGCACCAGGTTGTGGTGGATGAACTCCTCGAAGGACCGCAGGTAGATCGCGTCCTCGTCCTCCTCGGTGATCACCAGGCCCAGGACGTCGTGGTAGAAGGCCCGCGACGCCGCCAGGTCGGTCACGACGATCTCCATGTACGCGCAGCGCAGGATGTCCGGCGGCGGCGCCTGCGGCGTCGGGATGGCGTTGGCGGGGCGGTCGCTGCTGGCGGGGTGGTGGGTCGGGCTTGTCATCTCGGCATCCTTGCTGGTCTGTCGGGCACGGGTGGTGGAGTATGCCGTGGGGCGCGTCAGTGGGTCAGTCCTGCTTGCCGAAGGTCGGGTTGTGGACCTCGCCGAGCGTGATGTGCACCGCCTGCTGGTCGGTGTAGAAGTCGATGGAACGGTAGCCGCCCTCGTGACCCAGCCCGGAGGCCTTGACGCCGCCGAAGGGGGTGCGCAGGTCGCGGACGTTGTTGGAGTTGAGCCACACCATCCCGGCCTCGACGGCCTGGGAGAAGTTGTGGGCCCGCTTCAGGTCGCTGGTCCAGATGTAGGCGGCCAGCCCGTACTTGGTGTTGTTGGCCAGGGCCAGCGCCTCCTCGTCGGTGTCGAACGGGGTGATCGCCACGACCGGGCCGAAGATCTCCTCCTGGAAGATGCGGGCGTCCGGGCTCACGTCGGCGAACACCGTGGGGGCCACGAAGTTGCCGGTGTCGAAGCCCTCCGCCCGGCCGCCGCCGGCCACCAGCCGGCCCTCGGTCTTGCCGAGCTCGACGTAGCTCATCACCTTGTCGTAGTGCTCCGGGTGGACCAGTGAGCCGACCTCGGTGGTCTCCTCGTGGGGGTAGCCGACCCGCACCCGCTTGGCCTGCTCGGCATACTTGTCGACGAACTCGTCATAGATCTCGCGCTGCACCAGGATGCGGGAGCCGGCCGTGCACCGCTCGCCGTTGAGGGAGAAGACCCCGAAGATCGTGGCGTCCACCGCGGCGTCCAGGTCGGCGTCGGCGAAGACGACGGCCGGGCTCTTGCCGCCCAGCTCCATCGACAGGCCCTTGAGGTAGGGGGCGGCGTTGCCGAAGATGAGTGCTCCGGTGCTCGACTCCCCCGTGAAGGAGATCAGGGGGACGTCCGGGTGCTTCACGAGGGCGTCGCCCGCCTCCTCGCCGAAGCCGTTGACCAGGTTGAACACGCCCTGCGGGAGGCCGGCCTCCTCGAAGATGCCCGCCCAGAGGGAGGCCGACAGCGGGGTGAACTCGGCCGGCTTCAGGACCACGGTGTTGCCGGTGGCCAGGGCCGGGCCGAGCTTCCAGGACTCGAGCATGAACGGGGTGTTCCACGGGGTGATGAGGCCCGCGACACCGATCGGCTTGCGGTTGACGTAGTTGATCTGCCGCCCGGGCACCTTGTAGGTGTCGTCGGCCTGGGCCACGATCAGGTCGGCGAAGAACCGGAAGTTCTCGGCCGCACGGCGGGCCTGGCCCAGCGCCTGGGAGATCGGCAGACCGGAGTCGAAGGACTCGAGCTCGGCGAGCCGCCTGTCGCGGGACTCCACGAGGTCCGCGATCCGGTGCAGCACCCGCGAGCGCTCGCGGGGCAGCATCCGCGGCCACGGCCCCTGCGTGAACGCCCGGCGCGCTGCGGCGACGGCCGCGTCGATGTCCGCCTTCTTGCCGGAGGCCGCCTGCAGGTAGGCCTGGTTGGTGACCGGGTCCAGCACGTCGAAGGTGTCGCCGTCGACCGAGTCGACGAACGCGCCGTCGATGTAGTGCTGGATGCGGTCGGGCAGCTCGGCCGGCAGCCGGTGTCCGGTCGCCTGGGCTGTGGCGTCGGTCATGGGTCCTCCAGGGTGGGTCGTCAGGACGCGGTGTCCTCGGGCGTCAGGTCAGGGGTCGTGCCGGGGGTGAGCCCGGGGATCAGCTCGGCCTCGAGGTCGGGCTCATTGCGGGTGAGGTAGGCGTGCAGAGTGTTGGCGCGGTGGTGCAGCGCGGCGGACTGGATCTGCGCCGGGTCGGCGGCGGTCTCGACGAGGTGGATCAGCTGGTCGTGCTCGGCGACCGAGTTGACGGCCCGCTCCGGCACGAGGGTGAAGGTCGAGTCGCGCAGGTTGTCCAGCCGGGCCCACTCGCCCTCGACGAGCTCCATCAGCCGCTCGTTGGGACAGCGCCTGGCCAGGGTGGCGTGGAGCTGGTGGTTGAGTGCGGTGAACTCGTGCGGCACCAGTCGGTCGAGCTGGTCCCGCATCCTGCCGTTGACCCGGCGGGCCTCCCGCAGGTCGGCCTCGGTCAGGTGCGGCGCGGACAGCGCGGTGGCGGCCGCCTCGAGGAGGGCGAGGGTCTGCATGGTGTCGCCGTACTGCGCGACGTCCACCATGAACACCCGGGCGCCGACGTTGCGCTCGAAGGTGACCAGCCCCTCGGCCTCGAGCTGCCGGATGGCCTCCCGGACCGGGACGACCGACATGTCGAGCTGCTCGGCGATCGTCGACAGCACGAGACGGTGCCCCGGGGCGTAGTCGCGCGCCTGGATGCGGTCCCGGATCCAGGCGTGGGCGCGCTGGGACTTGCTCAGCGCGGCGGCGGTGGTCTTCGGCGTCACCCGGGCGCTCCGTGCTGGGGCGCCGCACCGCCCTGACCGGCCGTGCCGTCGCGCTCGGCCTCGTAGCGCTCCCGCCAGGCCGAGTTCATCGGGAAGAGTCCCTCGATGGGCTCGCCCTCGCTGACCCGCTCGGCGACCCAGGCGTCCTCGTCCTCCTTGGCCAGCGCGGCGTCGACGGCCTCCTCGGCGACCGCTGGTGGGATGACCAGCGCGCCGTCGGCGTCGGCGACGATGATGTCGCCGGGCTGCACGGTGGCGCCGCCGCAGACGATGGTGATGTCGTGGTCCCAGGGGACGTGGCGGCGGCCGAGGACGGCGGGGTGGGCCCCGGAGCTGTACACGGGGACACCGGCCGCGGCCACGGCGTCGTGGTCGCGGACCGCGCCGTCGGTGATCACGCCGGCGGCGCCCCTGGCCCTCGCCCGGAGCGCCAGGACGTCCCCCAGGGTGCCGGCCGTCGAGTCGCCGCGAGCCTCGATGACGATGACCTCGCCCTCACCGACGGCGTCGAAGGCGCGCTTCTGGGCGTTGTAGCCGCCCCCGTGGCTCCGGAAGAGGTCCTCCCGGTTGGCCACGAAGCGCAGGGTCTTGGCCGTGCCGACGATCTTGCCGGCCCCCGGTAGGGGGCGGACCCCATCGATCGAGACGTTGTTCAGACCCATGCCACGCAGCCGCTGGGCGAGCCCGGCCACCGGGCACCGCTCTAGCTTGGCGCGCAGCTCGGACGTCAGGCCGGCGGTGGTGGTGTCTCCCGCTGGCGCGCCGTCGCCGGCCACGGCCTCGGCGTCCCCACCGGCAGCGGGAACCAGACCGGCAGCCTCTTCCGAGCCCCAGGCGGCGACCCGCTGCGCGTCGTCCACCGCGGGCAGCGAGCCGACCGACTCGTCGAAGGACGGACCCTCGGACTGGACGACGCGGGTCTGCAGCCGGCCCGAGGTCAGGCCCGAGGCGGGTGCGTCGACCTCGACCTCGACGAGGTCGCCGGGCTGCACGACGGTCGAGCCGGCGGGCGTGCCGGTGAGGACGACGTCGCCGGTCTCGAGCGTGAAGTGCTGGGACAGGTCGGCCACGAACTGGGCGAGCGGGAAGATCAGTCCCCCGGTGCTGTCGTCCTGGACCGGCTCGCCGTTGACCCAGGTCCGCAGGCGCAGCGCGGCCGGGTCTATCGCCCGCGCGTCGATCAGGGCCGGGCCGATCGGGGTGTAGCCGTCGCCGCCCTTGGAGCGGACGTTGGACCCCTTGTCGTTGGCCCGCAGGTCATAGAGACCGAAGTCGTTGGCGGCGGTCACCCAGGCCACGTGCTGCCAGGCCCGCTCGGCGCTGATCCACCGCGCCGGCTCCCCGATCACCAGGGCGACCTCGCCCTCGAAGGCCAGCAGCTCGGTCCCCTGCGGGCGCACGATCTCCGAGCCGGTGGCCGCCACCGAGCTCGACGGCTTGAAGAAGTATGACGGGGCTCCCGGGCGGCGTCCGCGCTGGTCAGCGCGCGACGCGTAGCTCACGTGGACGGCGACGATCTTGCCGGGCCGGTCCGGCAGGCCGGCGAAACGGGGGTCGTGCTGGGCGTCCATGGGCCTCCTTGCTCAGGGCGGTGCGCGACTCCTGCCAGCGCGTCGACGACGCCGGCTGTTCGGTCAGCAGATGCAAAATCGTATATGATCTGCCGAGTCGCTGCAACAGGATCAGCCCGGTCCACGGTAGTCCTCCTCCTCGAGCCTCCTCGTCTGACCAGGACCCCGGGGCACCGCCTACGATCGGGCTGAGACCTCGACACCGTCGTCCGAGGAAGGGATCCGAGCACCATGCAGTTCCACCACCACGGTTACGTCTCCCGGGACCCCCGGGTGCTGCCCGCCGCCGGGACCGGCATCGACCGGCCGACCGAGCTCCCCGACGAGATGGATGTGCTCATCGTGGGCTCCGGACCCGCCGGGATGCTCATGGCTGCCCAGCTGTCCCAGTTCCCGGACGTGACCACCCGCATCATCGAGCGACGGGACGGGCGGCTCCGGCTCGGCCAGGCGGACGGCATCCAGCCGCGCAGCGTCGAGACCTTCCAGGCCTTCGGGTTCGCCGAGCGGATCATCGCCGAGGCCTACAACATCGGCTGGATGAACTTCTGGGGCCCCGACCCGGAGCACCCGGAGAACATCATCCGCACCTCGCGCACCGAGGACTACGCCTTCCAGATCTGCGAGTTCCCGCACCTGATCGTCAACCAGGCGCGGGTGCTGGACTACTTCGCCGAGGCCGCCCACAACGGACCCGGCCGGATCGTGCCCGACTACGGCATCGAGTTCGTCCACCTGACCGTCGGCGAGGGTGACTACCCGGTGGAGGTAACCCTTCGGCATACTGCCGGCGAGCGGGCCGGTGAGGAGCGCACCGTGCGCGCGAAGTATGTCGCGGGCTGCGACGGCGCGCGCAGCGCCGTGCGGGAGGCCATCGGTCGCAAGCACATCGGCGGCATCTCGGCACACGCCTGGGGCGTCATGGACGTCCTGGTCAACACCGACTTCCCCGACTGGCGCATCAAGTGCGCGATCAACTCCACGCACGGCAACATCCTGCACATCCCGCGCGAGGGCGGCTACCTCTCCCGGATGTACATCGACCTCGGGGCGGTGGCCGAGGACGACGACCACAAGGTCCGTCAGACCCCGCTCGAGACGGTGATCGCCAGGGCCAACGAGATCCTGCATCCCTACTCGATCGATGTGAAGGAGGTGGCCTGGCACAGCGTCTACGAGGTGGGCCACCGCGTCACCGACAAGTTCGACGACATCCCGCTCGACGGGGAGGGCAGCCCCCGGGTCTTCCTGACCGGCGACGCCTGTCACACGCACAGCGCCAAGGCCGGGCAGGGCATGAACGTCTCCATGCAGGACGGCTTCAACCTCGCCTGGAAGCTGGGCCAGGTGCTGAGCGGGCGCAGCCCGGAGTCGCTCATGGCGACCTACTCGGCCGAGCGGCAGCCGGTGGCCCAGCAGCTCATCGACTTCGACCGCGAGTGGTCCACGCTGATGGCGCGCAGGCCCGAGGAGATCGATGATCCTCAGGAGCTGGCCAACTACTACCTGGGCACCGCCGAGTTCCCCTCGGGCTTCATGACCCAGTACGGCCCCTCGATGATCACCGGCACCGCCGAGCACCAGGCGCTCGCCGAGGGCTTCCCGATCGGCAAGCGATTCAAGTCCGCCGAGGTGGTGAGGGCGTGCGACGGCAACGTCCAGCACCTCGGCCACCACGCGCGTGCGGACGGCCGGTGGCGGATCTACGCCTTCGCCGACTCCCCCGCCCCGGGCGAGAGCTCGGCCCTGGCGGACTGGGCTGGCTGGCTGTCCCAGGCCCCCGACTCGCCGCTGGTGCGCCACACCCCGAAGGACGGGGACATCGACGCCGTCCTCGACGTCAAGGTGATCTACCAGCAGGGCTTCGAGGACATCGACCTGACCACGGTCGACCCGGTCTTCGTGCCGCGCACCGGCCCGTTCGGGCTGATGGACTGGGAGAAGGTCTATGGCGCCGGCAACGGCTCGGACATCTTCGAGGAGCGGTCGATCTCCCGCGAGGGAGCGGTCGTCGTGGTCCGCCCCGACCAGTACGTCGCGCACGTCCTGCCGCTCAGCGCCACCCGTGAGCTGGCCGACTTCTTCGCGCAGCACCTCCTCTGACGCAATCTTGGGGAGGTTTTGGACGCCCCCGACCCATTCTTGGGGAGATTCGGTAAGCCGCTGCGTGCACGCAGCGTCGTGGCCGACCCGCAGGCTCCCCACGAGGTGGTCGGGTGCGGGCCGAGGCTCCTGGCGGCCCTACGCGTTGACGCGGATGACCTCGCGCTGGTAGGGCGCCATCACCTCGCCGCTGATCCGCAGGTCCAGGAGGAGGAAGGGCCGATCAGCGACCGGGCGCTGCGTCCATACCGCGAGGGCCGCGAGGTCGTCCAGGGTGCGCACGACGACGCCCTCGGCGCCCACCGCCCGGGCGAGGCCGGCGAAGTCCACCTCGTCGATCAGCATCGGCTCACGGGCAAAGCCCTTGCGGCCGTAGAGGTGGATCTCGGCGCCGTAGGCGCGGTCGTTCCACACGACCGCCAGCCCGCGACCCCCGGCGACGCGCACCGCGGTCTCCAGGTCCGCGAGCGCCATCAGTCCTCCGCCGTCGCCGGTGGTCAGCACGACCGTCGAGTCCGGCTTGGCGCGGGCCGCCCCGGCCACGGAGGGGAAACCCTGCCCGATGGCCTGGTAGGCGGTGCCGATCATCAGCATCCGGTCCGGTGCGGCGACGGGCCAGTACATGTTGGCCCACGCGATGAAGTGGCCACCGTCGGAGACCACGACCCGGTCCTCGGGCAGCAGCTCGGCGATCCGCCGCGCGGTCGAGCGAGGGTCCAGCCGGCCGTCGGAGGCCTGGCCCGTGCCCACGTCATACTCACGCAGCGCGGCGATGTCCACGCTCTCGCGCCACCCGCTGCTCTCCGCCCCGAGGGCCGTCAGCTCCTGAAGGATCGCCCGGGCAGCGAGCGCGGCGTCGGCGTGCAGGTAGTCCCCGACCTGCGGATGGGTCGCCACGTTGGACAGGTCGATCTGGATCACCCGGGCGCTCGGCGAGAACAGCTCACCGAAGCGCATCGTGAACTGGTTGAGCGACGCACCGAAGACGACTGCGACGTCCGCCTGGTGCACCAGCTCCATCGCACCGTCGGCACCGAAGCCGCCGGCGACGCCCACGTCATACTCCTGCTCGGGGAAGATCCCGCGGGCCAGCGCGGTGCTCGCGGTGACCGCACCGGTGGCGGCGGCGAGCGCCCCCAGGTCCTCGGCGGCCCCGGCCAGCCACGCGCCGCGGCCGGCGAGCAGCACCGGCCGCTCGGCCTCGGCGAGGGCGCGGGCGATCTGCGCCACCTTCCCGGCCGCCAGGTCGCCGGTGGGCGGCACGGGCGGCGGCACCATCGGGTCCGGCGGCTGCGGGATGTCCCCGACGTCCAGGCCGGCGACGTCATAGGGGATGGCCAGGACCGCCGGCAGCGAATAGGACAGCGCGTGCTCGATGGCGAGCATCGTGGTGGCGGCCGAGTCGGTGCGGCCCACGGTGAAGGTGCGCACCCCCACGCCGCTGGCCAGCGCGAGCTGGTCGACGTCCCAGGGCCGGCGACCCCACCGCGGCGCCTCGCCGGTGACCAGGATCAGCGGCACGCGCGCCTGGGCGGCCTCCGCGAGCGAGGTGAGGGTGTTGGTGAAGCCCGCACCGTAGGTCGTGGTCGCCGCGGCCAGCCCGCCCCCGGCGCGATAACAGGCGTCGGCGGCCACCACCGCGCCAGCCTCGTGCCGCACCGCGGTGTAGACGGCGTCGGTGGTCCGCTCCAGCTCGTTGAGGAAGTGGGCGTTGCCGTTGCCCATTACCCCGAAGACCTGGCTGATGTGCCGGGTGAGCGTGGCGGCGACGTGGGCAGAGACGGTGGCCAAGACAATTCTCCTCTGTGAGCGACAGCCGAAACTGTAACCGGCCGCCCCGGGGTCACCGCGAGTTCCCCGGCTGGGTCACGGCTCCGCACCGGCGTGCGCGCACCTGGCTCACGGCATACTCCCGCAGTATGTCGTGGGGCCGGGTGGGTGCACTGGTAACGTGACCGGATGGGAAACCACAACCACTGCACGGTGTCCCGGCGGGCGTTCACCCTCGGTGCAGTCGTGGTGCTGGCGGGCTGCTCCTCGACCGGGGAGGACCGGGGGCCCAGCAGACCGGCGGGTGGTGACGCAGCACCGACCTCGCTCGGGCCACCGCCCACGTTCACCGGCGACCTCGCACCGCTGGTCGAGCAAGTCACGGTTCCGCCCGACCTGCCCGAGGCGGCACCCACGATCTTCCGCGGGGTTCGCCTCTTCGACGGTGAGAAGGTCACGGAGGAGGTTGACGTCATCCTTGCCGGTGGTCTGGTGACCGCCGTGGGATCTGGGTTGGAGGAGCCGGAGGGCGCCGAGGTCGTCGACGGTGCGGGACACACGCTGATGCCGGGGATGATCGACAGCCACGTGCACGCCTTCCCCGAGTCCCAGGAGGAGGCTGCGCGTTTCGGGGTGCTGACGGAGCTGGACATGTTCGTCGCCGTCGACCTGGCGGACCAGATGGCCGAGCAGCAGGCGAGCGGGGCGACGGAGCGGGCCGACATCTTCAGCGCCACGTCCATGGCCACCGCCCCCGACGGGCACGGGACGCAGTTTGAGGTCGACGATCTGGAGTTCCTGACCGAGCCCTCTCAGGCCCTCGGGTGGGTGGAGGACCGCGTGGCCGAGGGCGCGGCGTACATCAAGATCGTGGTCGAGTCCGGGGGTGACTTTCAAGCCCTGGACCAGCAGACCGTGGGGGCTCTCGTGGAGGCGGCACACGCGCACGGCCTGCGAGCCATTGTTCACGCGCAGTCCCTGGAGGATACGTTGGTCGCGCTGTCCGTCCCGCTGGACGGGCTCGCGCACGCGCCCCGGGATGAGCTGCCACCCAGCGTTGTCGAGCGGATCGGCGAGATGGGGATCTTCGTGGTCACCACCGCCGGCATGGCGCAGCCCACCAAGCACAAGCCCGCTTTCGACGACGACCGCGTGATCGACCGGGTCAACCCGGAGCTGCTGGGCTACTTCCGCCGGCCGACTTACGCCAGCGACGACACGTGGGCAACGATGCTGCCCACCCTGCAGGCGCTCCACGCGGCTGGCGTGCCGATGCTCGCGGGCACGGACAGCGGCAACCCGGGCACCCTGTCCGGCGCCGGGATGCTCGTCGAGCTGGACATCCTGGTCGAGGCCGGAATGACGCCGGTCGAGGCCCTCGCGGCAGCCACGTCCGCGCCGGCCGACACATGGGGGCTGATGGACCGTGGGCGCATCGCCGAGGGGCTGCGGGGCGATGTCCTGCTCGTGGAGGGCGACCCGACCACGGGGATCCAGGACCTGCACGGGATCGTCGGGGTGTGGAAGTGGGGCGTGCCGGTGGAGCTGGGTCTCGCCTGACTCTCGTCGGGGCTCCGTCTGGCGCCTGCTCGGCGACGGCGGTGTCTCGGTGTCAGTGCTCACCTCTAGCGTCCGCACCGTCGGTGGAGGCAGAGAGGAGTGCGATGACAGAAGGTGACCTGATCCCGTGGGAGGTCCGGGACCAGCACGGGTGGGAGTATCCGCTGGCGATGCTGCGGGTCGAGGCGAGGCGTCGTGCTGGCGAGCAGTTGCGCACCATCGACATCGAGCGCGTGACCGGCTGGAAACGCAGCCTGCAGCACCGCGGTGCCGTGGTCGACTACGACCCTGGCACCCACGAAGGCTTCCGGTATGTGCCACGCCGGGTGGGGGTCGACCTTGACCTGATCCGCGAGCCCTCTGGCGGCTGAGGTGACTCGTTCGCGTCAGGTGAGGTCGTAGGCCTTCGCGTGGCGTGCCTCGTAGAGGAGCATGTCGTCGGCGCCGGGCACCTTGAGCATGGTGCCCCGGCCGAAGCCCATGTCCTGGACCTCGCCGGAGAACTCTGCCCCGCGCCCGGCCAGCTCGGCGACGGTGGCCTCCATGTCGTCGCACATGATGGCGATCGCGTGGTGCCGCGGAGCGCTCCACTCCCTGCCCTCGTGGACCTCCGAGGTGGGGTGAACCCCCAGCTCGCTGCGGCCGGTGCCGAAGATCAGCCACTCGGCCGGGTCGCTCCCTCCGGTCCCCTGGCCACCGACCGCGGCATCGCCCCGAGCACCCTCGGAGACGAACGGCCAGCGGAGCACGTCCTTGAAGAACGCACGCGTGGCCGTGGGATCGTCGGAGTACACCAGGTTGTGGATCGCGGTGATCATGGCCCAGACGCTAGGCCCTGCCCGCGCAAGGGACCACTGGTGACGATGAGGAGGCGCAGTGAAGATCGACCTCAAGAAGGACCTGAAGGACTTCTACCAACCCGGCTCGGCAGAGTTCGTCGAGGTGCACTTGCCGCCGCGCAGCTACCTCGCGATCGACGGGCACGGCGACCCCAACACGTCACGGGACTACGCCGACGCCGTGGCCGCGCTCTTTGCCATCTCGTATGCCGTGAAGTTCGCCCTGCGCGCCCGCACCGGTGAGGACTTCGTGGTCGGGCCGCTCGAGGGTCTGTGGACGAGTGAGGACCCGACCTCCTTCACCGCGCGTCGCAAGGGCGAGTGGGACTGGACGATGCTGATCCCGCTCCCCGACGTCGTGACGACGGATGACGTCGACTCGGGTCTGGCCTCGGCCGCCCGTAAGAAGCCGGAGTTGCCGGTCGGCAGCGTCCGGCTGCTCGTGCTGGACGAGGGTCGCTGCCTGCAGATCATGCACGTGGGCAGCTATGACGACGAGGGTCCGACGCTCGCGCGGCTGCATCAGGAGGTGATGCCGGAGGCTGGCGTGACATTCAACGGACCCCACCACGAGATCTACCTCAGCGATCCCCGGCGCGTGGCACCGGAGAAGCTGCGGACCGTCCTGCGCCAGCCCGTGCGGCCGATCTGACAGCCGCAGCCCCACACGCCCGGTGGGGCCGACAGCCCCGACACGACGCGCTCGGTGGGCCGGCGACACCGACAACCAGCGCCCGCCCGACGTCTTCGAGCGCCCTCGCGTTCTTCGGGCCGACTGCAGCCAGCCTGAGGATCACCGAGGCGCTCGAAGACGCCTCGGTGGGGCCGGCGGCCACGCCCCGCGCGCCCGGTCGGTGGGGCCGACGGTCAGACGAGCTGGTGCATCCAGCCGTGGGTGTCCTCGACCCGGCCGTACTGGATGTCCAGCAGGGCGTTGCGCAGGGACTCGGCGATCTCGCCGCCGCCCATGGAGACCTCGCCGCCGCGCCACTTCAGCCGACCGACGGGCGTGATGACCGCAGCGGTGCCGCACGCGAACACCTCGGCCAGGTCGCCGCTGGCGGCGTCGTCCTTCCACTCCCCGATCGAGTAGCGGCGCTCGACGACCTCGTGGCCGCGCTCGCGCGCCAGCTCGATGAGCGAGCTGCGGGTCACGCCCTCCAGGATGGTGCCGCTCAGCTCGGGGGTGACGATGGTGCCGTCCTTGTAGCAGAAGAACAGGTTCATCCCGCCGAGCTCCTCGACCCACTTCTGCTCGACGGCGTCGAGGAAGGCCACCTGGTCGCAACCGTTCTCGATGCCCTCGGCCTGAGCGGCCAGCGAGGCGCCGTAGTTGCCCCCGCACTTGGCGGTCCCGGTGCCGCCCGGGGCCGCGCGCACGTAGTCCTCCGACAGCCAGATGCTGACCGGCTTGAGCCCGCCGGTGAAGTAGGCGCCCGCCGGCGAGGCGATCACGCAGTAGAGCGCCCGGTTGGCCGGCCGCACCCCCAGCGCCTGCTCGGTGGCGATCATGAACGGCCGCAGGTAGAGGCTGACCTCGCCCAGCGACTGGTCCGGCACCCACCGCTGGTCCAGCTCGACCAGCGCGCGCAGCGACTCCAGGAACAGGTCCTCGGGCAGCTCGGGCAGCGCCAGGCGACGCGCGCTGCGGGCGAACCGCGCGGCGTTGATCTCCGGACGGAACGTCCAGATGCTGCCGTCAGCGTGCCGGTAGGCCTTCATCCCCTCGAAGATCTCCTGCCCGTAGTGGAAGACCGACGCGGCGGGCTCCAGCGGGATCGGGCCGTAGGCCGTGACGCGAGGGTTGGCCCAGCCGCCGCCCTGGGTCCAGTCGACCAGGGCCATGTGGTCGGTGAACTTCGCGCCGAAGGCCGGGTTGGCCAGGAGCTCCGCCACCTGCTCGTCGGTGGCGGCGTCGGGCCGCGTCTCGACGGTGAAGGTCGGTGCGGTCTGGGTGGTCATGCGTCCTCCTGGTCGAGCGTCATTGCGTCCTGTCCAAAATACCCGCTCACCGGATCCAGCTCATCAGCGCCCGCACCCGCCGCCCCACCTGCTCGATCGGGTGGGCGGCCCGCGCCACGGCACTGCGGCTCGGCAGCTCGGCCGCCGCCCGGTCCGGCACGTGGTCGGTGCCGAAACCCGCCGCCCACGCGGTGTCGACCCGCTGCTTCAGCTCGTGCAGGGTGGCCAGGTAGGCGACCTCCTCGCTCACCCCGCGCCCCACGAGGGTGTCGAAACCCGACTCCACCAGTCGCCGGACCTCGCGGTGCACTGCCTCGTCGGCATACTCTTCGGTCTCGGCCAGCTCCGCGGCCGAGGTGACGAGGGCACCGGAGCGCAGGGCGCCCAGGGCCTGGCAGTATGCCGTGAGCACCGGCCAGGCGACGCCGCTCGCGTCGGTCTCGACCGCCACCAGGCAGGGGATGCCGCGGCCGTCGAGGTACTCACCGCGCAGCCGGTCCGCTCCCCCGATCCCCTGGAGCACCACGAGGTCCACGCCCTCCGGTGGGCGGACGGCCCCGTGGTGCACCGGTCCCCCGCCGGTGACCAGGATCAGGTCGCCCGGCTCGAGACCGGCCTCCAGGACCGGGGCGAGCGTGGCCGGATCGGTGGAGTCGTCGGTCGGCAGGACCACGATGTCGGCCGTGGCGACGGCGTCGGGGACCTCGACCACGAGCAGCCCCTCGACCTCCGCCCGGGCCGCCGCCCGGCTGTCCGGGGGCACGCCCACGCGCACGTCGACACCGCTGTCCCGCAGGTTGAGCGCGTGTCCGGAGGCGACGGGGCCGAAGCCCAGCACCGCGACCTGGCGGTCCTGCAGCAGCGTCAGGTCGGCGGACTCCGGGTCCAGCTGGCGTGCCTGTGTCACGCGTCGTCCTCGGATCCGCGCCAGCGGTGGAAGCCGGTCAGTCGGGCCGACTCGGCGCCGAGCTCAGCCCACAGGCTGTCGAGCTCGAGGACGACCCCGACGGCAGTCGGCATGCCCTCGTGCAGCTGGTCGAGCGCAGCGGAGTCGGAGGCCTCGGGGTCCGCGAGGCCCGCCGCGAGCGACGGGATGCCCGGGGCGTGGCCGACCACCATCACCGTCCGTGCCTCCTCGGAGGCCTCCCAGACCACCTCGAGGATCTCGTCGGGGTAGGCGTTGTAGATCCGGCGGTCGTCCCACACCTCGACGTCCTCGAGGTCACCGCCCTCCGCCAGGCGCTCCCAGGTCTGCTGGGCGCGGGTCGCGGTCGAGCACAGCACCAGGTCCGGCACGAGGTCGTGCTCGACGAGCCAGGCCCCGCCGGCCCGCGAGTCGGCCACGCCGCGGGGCAGCAGCTCGCGGTCGTGGTCCACCTTGCCGGGCACCTGCTCGGTCTTGGCGTGCCGCACCAGCACGAGCCGCCGTGCCGGTCCGTGGGTCGGGTCCGTGGTGTCCATCACTCCTCCTGTCCCGTGGCGACGACGTGCGCGAGCTCGCCGGTGCGCAGGTAGTGCTCGATCTGGGCCGTGACATACCGCGCCTGCCGGGGCGGGTAGGCCCGGCCCCCGCCTCCGACGTGCGGGCTGATCAGCACGCCCGGGGTGTGCCACAGCGGGTGGCCGTCGGGCAGCGGCTCGGGGTCGGTGACGTCCAGCGCCGCGCGCAGCCGCCCCGAGCCGCACTCGGCGATCAGCGCGTCGGTGTCCACGAGGGGGCCTCGCCCCACGTTGACTACGAGTGCGTCGTCAGGCAGGAGGGCCAGCTGGTCGGCGCCGATCATCCCCCGAGTGGTGTCGTTCAGCGGGACGGCCACCACCACGATGTCGTGGTCCGGGAAGAGAGCCGGCAGGTCCGAGACCGGGTGGACCCGCTCGACATACTCATCGCCGTCGCGGACCTGGCTGGCGACGGCGGTGACGGTGGTCTCGCAGGCCAGCAACCGCGCGGCCAGGGCACGCCCGATGCCGCCGTAGCCGATGAGGAGCACCCGCTGGTCGGCCAGCGACCGACGGTCCTGCTGCGGGCGCCACCTGCCCTCGTCCTGGGCGCGGACGTAGGTGGGCAGCTCGCGCTGGGCCGCGAGCATCAGCGCCAGTGCCATCTCCGCGGTGGCGGTGTCGTGCACGCCGACCGCGTTGGAGAGCGCCACCCCCGGCGGCAGGAGCTGCACGACGTCGTCATAGCCGGCGGCCGACAGGATCACCCCACGCAACTGCGGCAGCTCGTCCAGCCGGGTGAGGAACGGAGTCGGCCCCTGGGGCACGACGATGACCTCGACGTCCGACCGTGACGGCTCGTCGGCCACGTCCCACGTCACGATCTCGGCCCCCTCGACGGGCTGCACGAGGTCGGCGATGACGGTGGGGACGCTGATCACGGGCACACCGCCACGCTATCCGAGCCGCGCCCGTGGTGTCCCGCGCAGGGGCGTGCCAGAGTGGACACATGCGACGGCGCGTCCGCCCCGCGATCGCAATGACCGCGGTCGTGCTGCTGGCCGGCTGCTCGGCGGGCACCGACCCGGACCCCGGCCGGCTGCCGTCGGCGCCCGCCCACTCCTCGGAACCCGCCGCTCCGCCCACGCCGCCCTCGGACCCGGAGCCCTCGATCACCTCGGCGTCCGTCGTTCCCCCATCGTCCGACGAGGCCATCTCGACTCCGCCCGCACCGTCCGCCCCGGACCCCGACCCGCAGACCGTGGCCACCGGCTTCCAGGTGCCGTGGGGCCTGGTGCCCCTGGTGGATGGCAGCCTGCTGATCGGCGAGCGGGACACGGCCCGGGTGTTCCGCGTGGTGCCCGGCTCCGACCCGGAGCTGCTCACGACCGTGCCCGGAGTCCAGCCCGGCGGCGAGGGCGGCCTGCTGGGACTGGCGGTCCCCGCGGACTCGCCGTGGCACGGCGGCGCGACGGGGTCGTTCTACGCCTACGCGACCACCGCCGACGACAACCGGGTGCTCCTCGTCGACCCCGCCCAGAACGGTGGCGAGCCGTCCATGGAGGTGGTCCTGGACGGCATACCGAAGGCAGGCAACCACAACGGCGGGCGGATCGCGTTCGGCCCGGACGGCAACCTCTTCGTGACCACGGGCGACGCCTCGGAGGGCCAGAGCTCGCAGGACCCGGACTCCCTGGCGGGCAAGATCCTGCGGGTGACCCCGGACGGCACGCCGGCGCCGGGCAACCCCAACCCGGAGTCACCGGTCTGGTCGATGGGCCACCGCAACGTCCAGGGCCTGGGCTGGGACGCGGACGGGCGGCTGTGGGCCAGCGAGTTCGGGCAGAATGCGCTCGATGAGGTCAACCTGATCGTGCCGGGCGGCAACTACGGCTGGCCGGAGGTGGAGGGACCGGGCGGCGAGCCGGAGTTCATCGACCCGGTGGTGAGCTGGCCGACCGAGAACGCCTCACCGTCGGGGCTGGCGGTCGGTCCCGACGGCGATCTGTATGTCGCAGCGCTGCGCGGAGAGTCGCTGTGGCGCGTCCCCGTGGAGCCCCAGACGCCCGGCACCGACCCGGCGTCCGTGAGCGTCGGCGAGCCGGAGCGGCTGCTGGAGGGTGAGTTCGGGCGCCTGCGCAGCGTGGTCGCCGGCGCGGGGGGCGAGCTGTGGGTGCTGACCAGCAACACCTTCCGCGGCGAGCCTGCTCCCGACGACGATCGGTTGCTGCTCCTCGCGGACCCCGCCGAGCTGAGATAGCTGCCACGCGACCGTGGGCCGACGCGCATCGACTCACACCATGCGGACGGCCACGAACTCCCTGACAGCACGGCCCAACCGCTTGTCGCGGGTGACCAGCGGGCAGCCCAACCCCTGAGCGAGGACCACGCCTGCCGCGTCGTAGGGCGTCACGGTGTCGAGCAGGTCGAGTGTGGCGCCAGCCATCCGGTGGTCGAGAGGCCACCGGTGGATCTGGAGGTCGTCGAGGTCCCGCAGCGCGTCCCGGGCACGAGGCCTGGTCAGATGGCGACCCAGGACCAGTCCTCGCAGGGCGTTCACCACCTCGACGTCCACGTGAGCGGGGGCGTGCAGCCCGTGCTGTCCCACGGCCGCGTGGACGACCTCCTGGTCGCTCGCCACGGCCCCGAGACCGGCTACCGACGCCCCGCGACGTAGGTTGGTGCCGTGCGTGGTGAGTACAAGGTCCCCGGTGGCAAGCTCGTGGTGGTCGAGCTCGAGGTGGTCGACGGCCGGCTCGCCGACGTCCACGTCTCGGGCGACTTCTTCCTGGAGCCGGACTCGGCGCTGGAGGACATCGACGCCGCGCTGACCGGCATGCCGGCCGACACGAAGGCCGACGGCCTAGCGGCCGCGATCGAGGGGGCGCTCGACGAGTCCGTGGCCCTCATCGGCTTCAGCCCGCAGGCGGTCGGTATCGCGGTGCGCCGTGCACTGGGCCGGGCCACCGGCTGGGCCGACCACACCTTCGACGTCATCGGCCCGCAGGTCATGGACCCGGTCATGCACATGGCCCTGGACGAGGTCCTCCCCCAGGAGGTGGCGGCCGGCCGTCGCAACCCGCTGCTGCGGATCTGGGACTGGGACGCCTCCGTGGTGGTCATCGGCTCCTTCCAGTCGGTGCGCAACGAGGTGGACGAGGACGCGGCCCGGCACCACGACATACGGATCGCCCGGCGCATCTCCGGGGGCGGCGCGATGTTCATGGAGCCCGGCAACTGCATCACCTACTCCCTGGTGGTGCCGACCTCCCTGGTCGAGGGGCTGACCTTCGAGCAGTCCTACGCCTTCCTCGACGACTGGGTCCTGGGGGCACTCGCCGATGTCGGGATCTCTGCACGCTACGTCCCCCTCAACGACATCGCCTCCGACGCCGGCAAGATCGGCGGGGCCGCGCAGAAGCGGTTCGCCGCGGGGGCCGTCCTGCACCACGTGACCATGGCCTACGACATCGACGCCGACAAGATGATGCAGGTCCTGCGCACCGGCCGGGAGAAGCTGTCCGACAAGGGCACCAAGAGCGCCAACAAGCGGGTCGACCCGATGCGCTCGCAGACCGGGATGGCCCGCGACGCAGTGATCGAGGCCCTGCTGGCCCACTTCCGAGGACGCTATGACACGGTGGACAGTGGCTACACCGACGCCGAGCTTGCCGCGGCCCGCGAGCTGACCGAGACCAAGTTCCTGACCCCCGAGTGGACCCACCGGGTCCCCTGACCCTCCCTCCTCGACCGACCAAGGAGTATGCCGATGCCTCGCCCCGATGCGCTGCTCACCGATGACCTGCTGGAGCGGATCCGCGGCCGCGCCGCCCAGGTCGACCGGGAGAACGGCTTCCCGCACGAGGACCTGGCGGACCTGGCGAAGGCCGGCTACCTGCGGGCGATGGTGCCCGTCGAGTTCGGTGGCCTGGGGCTAAGCCTGGAGGAAATGACCTGCGAGCAGATGCGCCTGGCCGGTGCCGCGCCGGCGACGGCGCTGTCGGTCAACATGCACCAGGTGTGGATGGGTGTGGCCCGGGTGGTGCACGCCACCGGTGATGACTCGATGGACTGGGTGTTCGCCGACGCGTTGGCCGGTGAGGTCTTCGGCTTCGGGATCTCTGAGGCGGGCAACGACCTGGTGCTCTTCGGCTCCCGCACGGAGGCCCGGCCCGACGGGGAGGGCGGCTTCAGCTTCCACGGCACCAAGATCTTCACCTCGCTGTCACCGGCCTGGACGCGGCTGGGCACCTTCGGCACCGACAGCACCGGCGAGGAGCCGATGTCGGTCTTCGGCTTCATCACCCGCGACGGCGGTGGCTTCGAGATCAAGGACGACTGGGACACGCTCGGCATGCGGGGCAGCCAGTCGCGCACCACCGTGCTGGACGGGGCGCACGCACCGGCCGACCGGGTCATCCGACGCATCCCGCCGGGTCCCACAGCCGACCCGTTTGTCTTCGGGATCTTCGCCAGCTTCGAGCTGCTGCTGGCCTCGGTCTATACCGGCATCGCCCAGCGGGCCCTGGACCTGGCCGTCGCGACGGTGGGCAAGCGCACCTCGATGAAGAACAACGGTGCCCCCTACGCCCACGACCCGGACATCCGCTGGCGGCTGGCCGACGCGGCGATCGAGCTGGACGCCATCCACCCGCAGATCGCGGCGCTGGCCCGCGATGTCGACCAGGGCGTGGACCGTGGTCCGCTCTGGATGCCACAGCTGTCGGCAGTGAAGTCCCGCGCGACCGAGACCGCGCTGTCGGTGGTGACCAAGGCCATCCGGGCCAGCGGCGGCTCGTCATACTTCAGCTCCAACGAGCTCTCCCGCCTCTATCGCGACGTGCTGGCCGGCATCTTCCACCCCAGTGACGACGAGTCCGTGCATGGCGCCTGGGCCAACGCACTCCTCGGCCCGCTGCCCGCGCCGGAGTGAGACCCACGGCGGAGGGAGATACCCACGATGGCAACGAGGCAGCTCAACACGAGCATCGAGTCATCGCTCTACGAGCGGCTCGAACGTCTGGCGACCCGGACCGGCCGCCACTACGCGGCCGAGTTCATCGAGCGGGGGCTAAACGACCTCGAGGACCACCACCTGCTGAAGGACGCTCTGCAGGAGTTCTACGACTCCGATGAGGACTCGATCGCGCACGAGGATGTGGACTGGGACGCTCTCGGTCGATGAGTTACCGGGTCCGGTACACACCGAAAGCACTCAAGAAGATCGGGAACCTCGACCGTGCGCAGGTGAAGCGGATCCGGCGGTTCTTCGAGGCCCTCGACTTGCAGAACCCGCGCTCTCGCGGCAAGGCACTGAGTGGCCGGGACGAGTGGCGGTACCGGGTCGGCGACTACCGGCTCCTGTGCCACCTCGAGAATCACGGTCTGGTCGTCCTGGCTGTCAAGGCGGCGCACCGGCGCGAGGTCTATCGGTGACGCAGGCGCAGTAGTGTCAGACGCGGTAATCCGGATGGCCTCGGGAGAGGCCGATGGAAGAGCCGTCCGGGGGCTTGCGCTGACCTCAACGACCGCGGAACGGGTTCTCGATCCGGACTCCGCGGATGACGGAGCCGTCGGACAGGTCCTCGGTGAGCAGCACCGGGCAGCGCGCCCGCGACGCGGCTACGACGATCAAGGAGTCCCAATAGGACAACTGTGCCTGCTGCGAGGTCTCCACGGCCGCAGCCACGAGGTCTGCATCCGTCGGGACCGGCCCGAGTGCGGAGAGCTCGGCGACCGCACTGGCGGCGTCCCGGAGGCTCAGCGGACGCGGGAGCTTTCTGGTGACGGTGACGAAGAACTCGCCGAGGACCTGAGCGCTCACGCACAGGTCGTAGCCGACGTTTCCGAGAACAGCCCGGGCAGTCTCCCGCTTGGGGGCTGACTGCTCGGCCGCGTCGAAGGCATAGACGACCACGTTGGTGTCCAGGAACACCCGCTCAGTCATAGAGCTCGTCCCTGGTTATGTGGCGGCCATCGCTCGAGGCCGAGGACCGGTCGGCGAGCTGGAGGAGCCGCTGCCGCGCCTCGCGGTGGGCGTCGCGGCCGGAGGCATAGTCGTCGAGAAACTCCCGAACTGTCGCGTTGACCGAGGTGCCTTGCTCAGTGGCGCGAACTCGCGCGCGCCGCAGCACGTCCTCGTCGATGACCAGCGTGAGATTCGCCATGACCCCAGTGTACCCGTGCTCCACGGGTTTTCGAGCACGTTGGGGCGTACGCGTCGACGAGGGCAGAATGCGTGAGGAGCGGGCCGAACGACCCAAAATTAGGTCAGCTTGGCCAGGATCAGCTCGCGGGCCTTGGCGGCGTCGGCCTGGCCGCGCATCTCCTTCATGACCTGGCCGATCAGGGCACCGGCGGCCTGCACCTTGCCGTCGCGGATCTTGTCGGCGACGTCCGGGTTGGCCTCGATGACCTTGTCGACGGCCGCCTCGAGGGCGCCGTCGTCCTGGACCAGCTCCAGACCTCGGGCGTCGGCGACCTCCATCGGGGTCCCCTCGCCGGCGAGCACGCCCTCCATGACCTGGCGGGCCATGGAGTCGTTGAGCCGGCCGTCGCGCACCAGCCCGTCGAGCTCCGCGATGTGCGCCGGCGTGACACCCAGGTCGGTCACCGCGGTGCCGGCCTCGTTGGCGCGGCGTGCCAGGTCGCCGGTCCACCACTTGCGGGCGGCCGCCGGGGTCGCGCCCGCGGCCACGGTCTCCTCGATGACCTCGACCGCGCCGGCGTTGAGCACGTCGCGCATCTCCAGGTCGGAGTAGCCCCACTCCCCCTGCAGTCGCTTGCGGCGCTGGGCAGGCGGCTCGGGCAGCGTGGCCCGCAGCTCCTCCACCCGCTCCCGGGTCGGCGCCACCGGCACCAGGTCGGGCTCGGGGAAGTAGCGGTAGTCGTCGGCGTCCGACTTCGGGCGACCGGAGGTGGTCACCCCGGTGTCCTCGTGCCAGTGACGGGTCTCCTGCAGGATGCTCGCGCCGGAGTCCAGCACCGCCGCGTGCCGGCAGATCTCATAACGCGCCGCACGCTCGACCGAGCGCAGGGAGTTGACGTTCTTGGTCTCGGTGCGGGTGCCAAGCGGCACGGCCAGCTGCTCTGCCGAGGTCGCGCCGTCACCGGCCTTCGCCCGCAGCGACACGTTGGCGTCGCAGCGCACGTTGCCCTGCTCCATCCTGACCTCGGAGACAGCGAGCGCCTTGAGCAGATCGCGCAGGGCGGAGACATAGGCCCGCGCCACCTCCGGGGCGCGCTCCCCTGCGCCGGTGATCGGCTTGGTGACGATCTCGATCAGCGGGATGCCGGCCCGGTTGAAGTCGACCAGGGAGTACTCCGCGCCGTGGATCCGACCGGTCGCACCACCCACGTGGGTCGACTTGCCGGTGTCCTCCTCCATGTGCGCCCGCTCGATCTCCACGCGGAACGTCGTCCCGTCGTCAAGATCCACGTCCAGGTAGCCGTCGAAGGCGATCGGCTCGTCATACTGGCTGGTCTGGAAGTTCTTGGGCATGTCCGGATAGAAGTAGTTCTTCCGGGCGAACCGGCACCAGTCGGCGATCTGGCAGTTCAGCGCTAGCCCGATCCGGATCGCGGACTCCACCGCCGTCGCGTTGACGACCGGCAGCGCGCCGGGCAGACCCAGGCACACCGGGCACACCTGGGTGTTGGGGTCGGCGCCGAAGCCGGTCGCGCAGCCGCAGAACATCTTGGTCGCGGTGTTCAGCTCGACGTGCACCTCCAGGCCCAGAACGGGGTCATACCTGGTCAGCGCCTCGTCGTAGCCGACGACGTCCTCGCTGTGGGCGCTCCTGGCCTGCGTGCTCACTTCGCCTCCTCGCTGACTGCTCCGGTCGTGACCTCGGGCGCGCGATCCAGCACGCTGCCCGACCCGCCCCACTGCTGCGCGAGCAGGGCCTCCAGGGCCGCGCCCACGGCATACATCCGCTGGTCCTGGGTCGCCGGGGCGAGGATCTGTATGCCGACGGGCAGGCCGTCCTCGTCCGCCACCCCGGAGGGGAGCGAGAGTCCGGGGATCCCGGCGAGGTTGGCAGGGATGGTGGCGATGTCGTTGAGGTACATCGCCATCGGGTCCTCCAGCTTGTCTCCGATCTTGAACGCCGTGGTCGGCGCGGTCGGGCTGATCAGCACGTCGGCCTGCTCGAACGCGGCCTCGAAGTCGCGCGCGATGAGGGTGCGGACCTTCTGCGCCTGGCCGTAGTAGGCGTCGTAGTAGCCCGAGGACAGCGCGTAGGTGCCCAGGATGATGCGGCGCTTGACCTCATCGCCGAAGCCCGCGTCGCGGCTGGAGGCCATGACCTGCTCGGCGCTGGGCGACTCCACCCCCTCCGGCGCGACCCGCAGGCCGTAGCGCATCGCGTCGTAGCGGGCCAGGTTGGAGGACGCCTCGCTGGGCAGGATCAGGTAGTAGGCGGCCATGGCGTACCGGAAGTGCGGGCAGGAGACCTCGACAATCTCGGCGCCGGCGTCCCGCAGGAGCTGGACGGACTCGTCGAAGCGGGCCTGCACGCCGTCCTGGTAGCCCTCGCCGGTCAGCTCGGTGACGATGCCGATCCGCAGCCCGGTGAGGTCGCGGTTGGCCGAGGCCTCGACCACGGGGGGGACCGGGGCGTCGATGCTCGTGGAGTCCATCGGGTCGTGACCGCCGATCACCTCGTGCAGCAGCGCCGCGTCGGTGACGGTGCGCGCGCACGGACCGATCTGGTCCAGGCTGGAGGCCAGCGCGATCACGCCGTAGCGGGAGACCCCGCCGTAGGTCGGCTTGGCCCCGACCGTGCCGGTGACCGCGCCGGGCTGGCGGATCGAGCCGCCGGTGTCCGAGCCGATGGCCAGCGGTGCGAGGAACGCAGCGACCGCGGCCGAGCTGCCGCCGCCGGAGCCGCCGGGGATCCGGTCCAGGTTCCACGGGTTGCGGGTCGGGCCGAAGGCGGAGTGCTCGGTGGAGGAGCCCATGGCGAACTCGTCCATGTTGGTCTTGCCGAGGATGGGCATCCGCGCGTCCTTGAGGCGGGTGACGATCGTCGCGTCATACGGCGGGATCCAGCCCTCGAGGGTCCTGGAGCCGGCGGTCGTCGGGATGCCCTGGGTGCAGGCGATGTCCTTGACCGCGATCGGCACGCCGGCCAGGCGCGGCAGCTCCTCGCCGGCAGCCCGGCGGGCGTCGACGTCGGCGGCCGTCGCGAGAGCGCCGTCGATGTCCACCTGCAGGAAGGCGTTGAGCACCGGGTTGAGCGCGGTGATGCGGTCCAGGTGCGCCTGGGTCAGCTCGACCGAGGTGAACTCGCCGGAGGCGAGGCCGTCGGCCATCTGCACGGCGGTGAGGTGGGTGAGGTCGGGAGCGGTCGTCATACTCAGTCCTCGTCCAGGATGCGGGGGACGCTGAACCGGTCGAGCTCGGCCTCGGGCGCGTTGGCGAGCGCCTGCTCGGCGGTCAGGCTCGGGCGCACCTCGTCGGGGCGGGTCACGTTGGTCAGCGGCAGCGGGTGACTCATCGGCGGCACGTCGTCGGCAGCGACCTCGTTGACCTGGCCGACCCAGCCGACGATCTGGTCGAGCTGACCGGCGAGGCGGTCGAGCTCGGCATCGGTGAGCTGGATGCGGGCCAGCATGGCGACGTGCGCGACATCGTCGCGGGACAGTGCGGACATGGGGTCAGTCTAGGTTCCCGCGCCCGGGGCTCTGAAACCGCTCGTCACCTTGCCCTGGGGCTGACAGGATCGCCCGTATGCCGAGCACCTCACCTCTCCCGGACGCGCCGGGGCCGGACGACTTCCAGGCCCTCGCGCGGTCCTCGCCGTGGCGGTTCGGCACCCTTCACTTCACCCACCGGCCCCACGACGGGGCGCCGGTCGAGGCGTGGCTGCGCAGGCCGGGGCACCTGGAGGTGCTGGTCGGCGGCGAGCGCCACGTCGAGACCGGCGTGCCCTACAGCCGCTCGGTGCTCTACTTCGAGGAGCCTCCCACCGGGCTGCGTCGCCTGCTGCCACGCCGCAGCCTCCGGCCGGGCGGGCGCTGGGCCGCGGTGCCGGGCCTCGCACCCCGCGACACCCAGTCGGACCCCCCGATCGTGCCGCCCCAGGATGTCGATCCGGTGCGGCGACCCGACGGCCTGGTGCTGGAGCGACCGTTCGCGGCGGACTACGACGACCCGATGTGGCACGACTACCGGTGGGTGGCGATGCTTGACCCCGTCGAGCTGTCCCGCGGCGTCGAGGTGAGCGAGGTGCACACCCGCGAACGCTTCGGACGGCTCACCTGGACCGCGACCTGCCGCCCGCTGCCGGCCACGAGCGAGGACCTCGGTGACGGCTACGACCCGCGGTGCTCGTGCTGTGCCCTGCTCTTCGGCGCGGTCAGCCAGGCCCTGGAGTTCACCACAGGGGATGAGAGGGCGCCGTCGCAGGCGGAGGTCGCCGGCTACCCCTCGGCATACTGGGTCTCCCTCGATGTGGAGACCGGGATCGTCGTCAACGTCGAGCCGCAGGACGGCGACCGGGCCCGCACCGCCTTCACCAACGAGATCCACGAGGTCGGCGGGCTGGGCTGACCGGATCTGTCAGCCGTCGTCCTCGTCATCGAGGGACTCCAGGACGTCTGCGGTGTTCGCCGTGTCCATCGTGAGTCCGAGCGGCGCCGAGACGTGCACATAGGCAGCGCTCCCGGCCGCGACTGCTCCGCTGCCACCCTCCCAGTTCGCCACGAGCCGGTGGGTGCCCTCGACATCGTCCACGACCTGTGCCAGCCGGGGGTCGGTCTCGGTGGCCGGCCCGGGCTCGAGGGTAAGCCGCACGGTCTGGTCCCGGACTGTGACCAGGGTGTCGCCGTCGTAAACCTCGAAACTGGCCTGGTCCTGCTGCCCGGCCAGCGCACGGGCGTAGCAGCCGAGGGCGACCGGGTCACCCGACGCGGCGTAGACCCAGCGCTGTCCCAGCACCGAGTGCTGTGTCGTGCCGACCAGGTGCTCCTGTGCACCCTCCAGGGGTGCTGCGCGATAGGTCAGCGGCACGTGCAGCACGGTGCTGCTGCTTCCCCGTCGGACCAGCAACGCCTCGACGCCGACCTCTCCCGCGGGGTCGTCGAAGCGGTAGGAACCGACGAGCTCCAGGTCGCCGCTGCCGCCCCACTGCTGCTGGTCGAGCCAGGGCCCGATGAGCTCGAGCTTGGTCGGGGTGAGGGTTGCGCGGTGGATGATCGCCATGGGCGAAAGCCTATGGCGGCTTGCCGACCCGCGATGGGCTACTGCCGCTGGCGCAGCAGGTCAGCGAGCACGACCGCCTGGTTGTGCTCCTCGTCCTTGGCGCTGTAGAGCAGGACAACCCGCTGGTGGCCACGTGCCTCCTCGAGCAGCTCGTCGAACGCGTCGGAGCCCTCCAGCTCAGCCCGGTAGCGCTCGGCGAACTCCTCGAACTTCGCCGGGTCGTGGCCAAACCACTTCCTCAGCTCCGTGGACGGCCCGACCTCCTGGAGCCAGCTCACCCGCAGGTCGTCCTTGGCGATCCCGCGCGGCCAGAGGCGGTCGACCAGGATCGGGTGCCACCCGGGAGGTGCACCGTCATAGACGCGCCGGATGGAGATCTCGGTCATGCCGGTGCCTCCAGCCGCTCGCGGACCATACCGGGGTCGGGGTTGGTGTGCGCCTCGCCGTCGATGACCACGGTCGGCACGGTCTCGTTGCCGTCGTTGACGCTGCGCACGAAGGCGGCGGCGTCGTCGTCCTGCCAGATGTTGACCCAGAGCGCCTTGTCGCGCAGGTCCCCGAGGGAGGACTTCAGGCGCATGCAGTACTGACAGCCGGGCCGCCAGTAGATGACGACCTGCCGCTCCGACTCCGGCATCGCCAGGACCTCCTCGTGTCGCCGACTCCTCCCACCCTGCCACGGGCTGAGCCAGTAGGAGAGTCCGATACCCACCACCGCGTAGACCGCCGCGAGCGCCCACCGCTGCTCCCAGGCCGCCTCACCG
This sequence comes from Ornithinimicrobium sp. F0845, assembly GCF_023015765.1. Classification (GTDB taxonomy): domain Bacteria; phylum Actinomycetota; class Actinomycetes; order Actinomycetales; family Dermatophilaceae; genus Ornithinicoccus. Next base: position 166,631 of record NZ_JALKAL010000005.1, on the reverse strand, counting down.
GTCAGGTAGGCGAAGAAGGCCAGCATCGGCAGCCACAACCAGCGCATGCCTCCATGCTGCCGCCGCGCAGGGTGATGGCGCATCCCCCGCGCGCCGGAGCCGTGTCTCGGTCGCATCGGGGAGTATGCCGTGGGGCCGGCCGCGGAGTATGCCGTGGGGCCGGCCGCGGAGTATGTCGTGCGTGCGCAGGTGGCATGTCGTGGCGCCGGTCGCGGGCGCGCCGTGCGTCCGCGGGTGGCAGCTCGGTGCGGCGGTGGCAGCATGGGTCCGATGGGCCGGTCGACACTGCTGACGGTCGGGCACAGCACGCTCGACCGGGACGACCTCGGTGATCTGCTGACCGGTGCCGGCATCGAGCAACTGGTGGACATCCGACGCTTCCCGGGCAGTCGGCACAACCCCGATGCCCGGCGGGAGGCGCTCGAGCAGTGGCTGCCCGCGCGCGGTGTCGCCTACCGCTGGGAGGAGCGGCTCGGCGGACGGCGGCGGCTGACCGCTGAGCAGGATGCGGCCAGCCCGGACCGCTGGTGGCGCGTCGCGCAGTTCCGTGCCTATGCCGCCGGGACACGCACCGAGGACTTCGCGGCTGCAATGCGCGAGCTGCTCGCAGGCGCCGCGGAGCGACGCACCGCGGTGATGTGCAGCGAGGCCGTCTGGTGGCGCTGCCACCGGCGGATCGTCGCCGACGTCGCGGTCCTGCAGCACGAGGTGGCTGTGCGGCACCTGATGCACACCGGACGTCTCACCGAGCACCCGGTGAGCGAGGGAGCGCGGCTGACGGGCTCGGACGAGGTGGTCTGGGACGGGGAGGTCGCGGGGACGTGACATCGGTGCACGTGACGCACCGAGCCTAGGCCGGTGCAGGACACACACCGGGCCCGGGACTGGTGCAGGACACGCACCACCGTGGGGGCCGGTGCAGGACACGCACCCGGGCCTGGGGCTGGTGCAGGACACGCACCAGCCTGGGCCGGTGCAGGACATGCACCAGTGTCACGTCCCCTGGACAGGTGCACCCTGATCAGTCCGGCGCGCCCGTCTCCAGGAGTCTGCGGAAGCCGGCCTCGTCCAGGATCGGCACGCCGAGCTGCTCGGCCTTGTCGGCCTTGGAGCCGGCGTTGTCGCCCACGACGACATAGTCGGTCTTCTTGGACACCGACCCGGCCGCCTTGCCGCCGCGGGAGACGATGGCCTCCTTGGACTCGTCGCGGCTGAAGCCTTCCAGCGACCCGGTCACCACGACCGTCAGACCTTCGAGGGTCCGCTCGACCGAGTCGTCACGTTCGTCGGCCATCCGGACCCCGTCGGCGGCCCAGTCCTCGACGATCTGCCGGTGCCAGTCCACCTCGAACCAGTCGGTGACCGACTGCGCGATCGTCGGGCCCACGCCCTCGGTCGCGGCGAGCTGCTCCTGGGAGGCCTCGCGGATGGCGTCCATCGAGCCGAACTCCGTGGCGAGCGCCCGCGCCGCGGTCGGACCGACGTGCCGGATGGAGAGAGCGACGATCACCCGCCACAACGGCTGGGACTTCACCTGCTCCAGGTTGGCCACGAGCTTGGTGCCGTTGGCCGAGAGGACCCGGCCGTCGACGACCGTCTCCTGAGGGTCGGTCTTCTTCGCCGCGCGGGTGTAGAGCGGGACGCGTGCGATGTCCTCGGCGGTCAGCCGGAAGAGCGTTGACTCGTCGGTGATGACCCCGGCGTCGAGCAGGGCGTTGACCCCCTCCCCGCCCAGCGCCTCGATGTCGAAGGCCCCCCGGGACGCGAGGGAGAACAGCCGCTCGCGTAGCTGGGCCGGGCAGGTCTGGGCGTTGGGGCAGCGGATGTCCTTGTCGCCCTCCTTCTGCTCGGCCAGCGTGGTGCCGCACGACGGGCACTCGGTCGGCATGACGAACGCGACCTCGCTGCCGTCCCGCAGGTCGGCCACCGGACCGACGACCTCCGGGATCACGTCGCCAGCCTTGCGCAGCACCACGGTGTCGCCGATCAGCACCCCCTTGCGCTCCACCTCGTAAGCGTTGTGCAGCGTCGCCTGCTCGACGGTCGACCCGGCCACCTTCACCGGCTCCATCACGGCATACGGCGTGACCCGCCCCGTGCGGCCCACGTTCACCCTGATGTCGAGCAGCTTGGTGGTGACCTCCTCGGGCGGGTACTTGTAGGCGATCGCCCAGCGCGGGGCCCGGGACGTCGACCCGAGCCGACGCTGCACGCTCACCTCGTCGACCTTGACGACGACCCCGTCCAGCTCGTGCTCGGCCGCGTCGTGGCGGTGCTCGCCGAAGTAGGTGATGAACTCCTCCACCGCCGCGAGGTCGTCGAGCACCTTGGCCTGCTCCGACACCGGCAGCCCCCAGGCGGACAACAGGTCGTAGGCCTGGGACTGGCGGGTCATCTCAAAGCCGGTGCGGGCGCCGATGCCGTGCACCAGCATCTTCAGCCCGCGCGAGGCGGTGACCCGCGGGTCCTTCTGCCGCAGGGAGCCCGCCGCGGTGTTGCGCGGGTTGGCGAACGGCGTCTTGCCCGCCTCGACCAGGGAGGCGTTGAGCGCCTCGAACGCCTCCACCGGGAAGTAGACCTCGCCCCGGACCTCGAGCACGTCCGGGATCGGCACCAACTCCCCCTCCTGGTGCTCCGGCGGGGTGAGGGTGTGCGGGATACCCCGGATGGTGCGGACGTTGAGGGTGACGTCCTCACCCGTGCGCCCGTCGCCGCGGGTCGCGGCCCGCACCAGGCGACCCTTCTCGTAGAGCAGGTTGACCGCCAGTCCGTCGATCTTGAGCTCGCACAGGTAGTGCACGTCCGCACCGCCGGCCTCGTTCTCCACCCGCGTGGCCCACGCCTGCACCTCCTCGATGGAGAAGGCGTTGTCCAGGCTCAGCATCCGCTCGACGTGGTCGACGGCGGCGAACTCGGTGGAGAACGTGCCGCCCACCAGCTGGGTCGGCGACTCGGGCACCCGCAGCTCGGGCCACTCCTCCTCGATCGCCTCCAGCGACTTGAGCAGCGCGTCGAACTCCCCGTCGCTGATCGTCGGCGCGTCCCTGACGTAGTAGGCGAACTGATGCTCCCTGATCTGCTCGGCCAGCTCGGTCCACTCGTGCCGCACGTCCTCCGGTGCCGTCTCACTCACCCGCCTATCTTGACGCACACCCCCGACAGCACGGTCCACCCGGGCGGGACGACCTCGCCTCCGGGCGCGACGACCGGCCAGGGCCGACATAGCGTCCGAGGATGGGTGCCAACGACGAGTCCGAGCGCAGCTCCACCGAGCAGCTCGCGGAGGCCGCCTCGTCGGCGGTCCGCGGCGCAGCGGAGACCGCGAAGGAGGTGGTGAACAAGGTGAAGGACGCGGTCGGAGGGGTCACGATCCCTGGTGCCCCCGGCAGCGAGCCGCCGACCGTGGAGGAGCCGACGGAGCCACGCGAGCCCCTGCCGCCCAAGCCCGAACAGCGGGCACCCGTGCCCAGCTCCGCCACCGGCAAGCCCCTCCCGTCGGCGCCGGACGACGTGCGCTCCCAGGCCGGTGCCTACCTCACGACCGCGCAGGGACTGCGACTGGCCGACACAGACCACTCGCTGACGGCGGGTCCGCGAGGACCGGTCCTGCTGCAGGACCACCACCTGCGCGAGAAGATCATGCACTTCGACCACGAGCGCATCCCCGAGCGCGTGGTCCACGCCCGCGGCACCGGCGCGCACGGGACGTTCCGTTCCTACGGCACCGCCGGCAACATCACCCGTGCGGCCTTCCTGGGGCAGGACGCGGAGACCCCGGTCTTCGTGAGGTTCTCGACCGTGGTGGGGTTCCGCGGTTCTGCCGACACGGTGCGGGACACTCGCGGCTTCGCGGTGAAGTTCTACACCCCCGAGGGCAACTTCGACCTGGTCGGCAACAACATCCCGGTGTTCTTCATCCAGGACGCGATCAAGTTCCCGGACGTCGTGCACTCGGTCAAGCCCGAGCCGGCCCGGGAGATCCCGCAGGCGCAGAGTGCCCACGACACCTTCTGGGACTTCGTGTCGCTGCACACCGAGGCCCAGCACCATGTCATGTGGCAGATGTCGGGCCGCGGCATCCCCTACTCCTTCCGCACGCTTGAGGGCTTCGGGGTGCACACCTTCCGGATGGTGGCCGCCGACGGAGGCACCACGCTCGTGAAGTTCTTCTGGAAGCCGGTGCTCGGTGCCCACTCCCTGGTCTGGGAGGAGGCGCAGCTCATCAACGGCGCCGACCCGGACTTCCACCGACGGGACCTGTACGACGCGATCGAGGCGGGCGTCTTCCCGGAGTGGGAGCTGGGCATCCAGACCTTCCCCGACACCCCGGATCAGACCTTCGCGGGGATCGATCTGCTCGACCCGACGAAGATCGTCCCGGAGGAGCTCGCCCCGGTCCAGCCGATCGGGAGGCTGACGCTCGACGGGGCCCCGACGAACTTCTTCAGCGAGGTGGAGCAGGTCGCCTTCCACCCCGGCCACCTGGTGCCGGGGATCGACGTCACCAACGACCCGCTGCTGCAGGGTCGGCTGTTCTCCTACCTGGACACGCAGCTGACCCGCCTGGGCGGCCCGAACTTCTCCCAGATCCCGGTCAACCGCCCGCACGCCCCGGTCAACGACATGTTCCGCGACGGCTTCCACCAGCACGCCGTGCACGCCGGCAACGCCCCGTACCAGCCCAACAGCATCGACGGTGGCTGCCCCTTCGCGGTCGGGGCCGAGGGCGGTGGGTACGTGGAGGTGCCCGAGCCGGTGGAGGGGGCCAAGGAGCGCCGCGCCCCCGAGTCCTTCGCCGACCACTTCACCCAGCCGCGCCTGTTCTGGGTCAGTATGACGCCGGTCGAGCAGCAACAGATCGCCGACGCCTACACCTTCGAGCTGGGCAAGTGTTACGAGCAGGCGATCAAGGAGCGCCAGCTGATGTGCCTGGCCAACATCGACCCCGTGCTGTGCCGGCAGGTGGCCCAGGGCCTCGGCCTGCCCGGCCCCGAGCCGAGCCTGCCCCTGGCCGAGGTGGCGCCCAGCCCCGCCCTGTCCCAGATCGGGAGGACCTGGCCGACCGACGGCCGCAGGATCGGGATCGTCGCGGACGAGTCCTCGGACCTCGACAGGGTCCGGGAGCTGCGCTCGGCGATCCACGCGGCGGGCATGACGCCCCTGGTCATCGCCCCCCACGGCGGCATGCTCGGGCAGACCTCCGACTCACCGTTCCCGGTGCAGCGGTCCTTCCTCACCGGACGGTCGGTCGAGGTCGACGCCGTGCTGCTCGCCGGCGCCCCGGCGCCGGCCCCGCCCACGACCCCTGCGGCGGACGCCCGAGCCGCCGGGTCCGACGCGCTGACCGAGGCGACCGAGGCGACCGTCGACCCCAGGGTCACCATGCTGGTGGCCGAGGCGTTCCGGCACGCCAAGCCGATCGGCGCCTGGGGCGCGGGTGCCACCGTCCTGGACCAGGCCGGGGTGTCCGGGCCGGGCGTGGTGATCGCCGACTCGGCGACCGAGGCACTGACCCGCGTCCAGGAGCTGCTGGGCGGCCACCGCGTGTGGGACCGGTTCCCGGCGGCCCACGCGGTCCCGGAGGGTCGCGCCTGAGCCGGCCCCACGCCATACTCCCGGATGCGTGATCGGCGGCTGCGTGCAACCGTGGGGAGGGGCTGGGGCGTTGGAGGACCTGAGGCACCCCCGCCACCGGGGATGCCGAACAGCGCGGGCCAGGAGCCCCGCACGGAGGAGGACTGAGGATGCACACGACGCAGCACACGGGGGCAGCACACCGACGCAGCCGGTCACGGCGCACCGCAGTGGCGACCCTGCCGATCGCGGCACTGGTCCTGATGACCGCGTGCGGCACAGAGGAGGAGCCGGAGGTCGAAGCGCCCACCACGTCCGCCGAGACCCCGACGGAGGCCGCACCGACGACGGCCGAGCCGGAGCCCACCACCGAGGCACCCACCACCGAGGAGCCCACCACGGAGCCGACCGCGGAGGCCACCGAGGAGCCGACCACCGAGCCCGCCGAGCCGACCAGCGAGGAGCCGCCCGCGGAGGGGGCCGGGGACGCGATGACCACCGCCGAGCAGTATGTCGAGCTGGTCACCTCCGGGGACATGGACGCCGCCTACGGGATGCTCAGCCCGGAGGCGATCGCCTACTTCCCGGACGTGGAGACCTTCGAGGAGAACGGTGTCGCGGAGCTCGCCGCTGACCTGGCCGACGCCTCGGGTGAGCCGCAGTGGGCGGTCCGTTCGGCCTACGAGGAGACTCACGACGGCGCCCGGGTGGTCAGTATCTGGGGCGAGGGCGGCGACGGTGACCCGTTCGCGCACGCCTTCGCCGTCCGTCAGCTGGACGGCCTGAGCTGGGTCGTCGACCAGGGCATCACCCCCGCGACCGGCGAGACCCGCCTGAACTGGCTCAACCCCGGGATCCAGGAGGGGGTCGACCCGTGGGTCGTGAACCCCGACGCCCCGATCACGTTCGCGCTGCTCAAGGACTCCGGACCGAACGTCGCCGTCACCGCCAGCATCGACGACGGCGACGAGGTGTCGCAGCAGCTGACCGAGCGGCCCACCGGCGGCGCCGTGATGTATGACCTGTCCGACAGCGAGCTCGGCGACGGGCTGCACGTGGTCACCGCGAGCTGGGTGGCCGAGGACGAGCCATTCGTGCACACCAGCGCCACGCCGGCCATGAACCCCTGATCTCTGGGGGCCTTCCCCCGATGGGGTCAGAGGAGCCGGGCGTCCAGCCCGAGCTCCCCCGCCCTGCGCACGAGCTGCGTGTCGGTCGAGAGCACCCGGCCCCCGAGCGTGGACGCCACCAGGAGCACGCAGCAGTCGGGCATCCGCAGCCCCGATGCCGCGCGCAACCGGGCGAGGGCCTCGGCGTCCTCGTCTCCCAGCGGAACGACCACGAGCTCAAGGTCGGCGACGGCCTCCCCGACCGCTGCGAGCAGCTCCTCGTCAGCGGCTGCCCTGGTCATCACCTCGGCCAGCGTCAGGGCGCTGATGGCCCACTGCTCGCGCGCAGCCTCATGCAGGTCGGAGAGCACGCTGTGGTGGTGCCCGTCCTGCGGGTCCAACCAGGCGATCAGGACGCTCGCGTCCAGGACGACACTCACTCCGGCCACTCGTCGCGCAGCGCCTCCCGATAGCCGGGCGGGAACACGCCGGCGAACCGCCCGGCGTGCTGCTCGAGCGCCGCGGTGCGGCGGCTCAGTCGTGACTCGTGACTGGGCTCGGCCAGGCGCTGGCCACCCAGCAGCGCCAGTCGCGTCAGCAGCCGCGCCCGGGAACGCTCCTGCGGCCAGGCCCGGGCGGCGAGCTGCAGCGCGGCGGCGAGGTCGTCGGTCTCCGTGACGAGCACGCGGGGGCGAGCGGTCGGCATACTGGAGTGTAACACCGGGTGTCTCACCTCGGCCCGCGCGCACCCCGCCCGATGAGGAGGGAGGCCACCAGCACCACCGCACCGCCGAGCAGCACGACCGGGCCGAGCTCCTCGCCGAGGATCAGGACGCCGAGCAGCACCGACACCACCGTGATCGGGTAGGTCACGCTGGTCGCCACCGTCGGGCCCGCGGCGCGCACCACGTCGAACTGCAGCCACTGCGCCAGCCCGGTCCCGATGACGCCCAGGGCCAGCACGGCCAGGAGCGGCACGAGAGGGTCGGGGCTGTGGAGCGTCCACGGCATACTGATCGACTCCCCGGCCCCGAGCCACCACCAGAGCACGAGGACCACGGGCATCTGCACCATGGCCACCACGATCTGGGCGGTCGGCAACGACAACCCGCCGCGGTCGGCCCGGGTCAGGAACCGGCGGACGTAGATCCAGCCCACGCCGTAGCTCGCCGAGGCCGCCAGCACCATCGCGAAGCCGATCGGGTCCGGGCCGCGGTCGGCCGCCCACGGCTGTGAGATGAGGAGCACCCCGAGGAACCCGACGGCCACCCCCACCACGCGGGTCCGGCCGACCTTCTCCCCGCGCAGCAGCAGCCACGAGCAGACGACCGTCGCCACCGGCGTGACGGCGTTGGCGAGTCCGGCGATCGAGGAGTCGACGCGCTCCTCGCCGACCGCGAACAGGGTCCACGGCAGGGAGCACAACAACGTCCCGCTCACGCACAGGTGTCCCCAGGTGCGCAGTCCCCGCGGGAGCTGGCCGCCGCTGAGACCGAGCAGCAGGAGCAGCACCGCACCGCCGCACATGACGCGGAGGGTCGCCACCTGCACGCCGGACATCGCCTCGAGGCCGACCTTCATCAGCAGATAGCTGGAGCCCCAGATCAGGGCGATCGCGGCGTACTTCGCCGGCCACGGCACCCGGCCGACGGCGGGCGCCGGAAGGACGGTGGCCGTCACCGCACCGCCACCTCGGCCAGTGCCCGGGCGGACTCCACCGTGGCCCGGGTGATCGCGCGGGCCGCGTCCGGGGTGGTGCCGGCGAGTCCGCAGGCGGGGGTCACCCCGAGGTCCGCCAGGCTGGCGGGCGACAGGCCGAGCTCGTGCCATCGGGTGCTGATGGTCTCCACGACCTGGCCGTATGCCGTGGGGCGGCTGGTCGACAGCGCGCCCGCCCAGAGGGTGGTCCCGGCCTCGACCGCCTCGGCCACGGCGTCCCAGTCACGGGTGCTCAGGGTGGCGACGTCGAGGGCGAGCGCCTCGGCCCCCGCCCCGCGCAGCAGCGCGACGGGTGGGTCGCCGGCGCAGCAGTGGACGGCGGTGGCGGCGCCGGCGTCCCGGGCGGCCGTCAGCACGGTGCCGAGGACGTGCTCGGCCTGGCTGGCGTCGGGCGCGGGGAGCACGCGATAGCCGGAGTCGGACCTGACGTGCCCGGCGAGGACGGCGGGCAGCGATGGCTCGTCGACCTGCAGGGTCAGGCTGGTGCCGGGCAGGAGCCGCGCCACCTCGGTGACGTGAGCGCGGACTCCCTCGGCGAGGGACTCGGCCAGGTCGCGGGTGGCCCCCGCGTCGGAGAGCACGCGGTCCCCCAGCGGCAGCCAGAGCGCCGCCGCCAGCGTCCACGGGCCGGTGACCTGCAGCTTCAGCGGGCCGGACCAACCGTCGAAGGCCTCGGCCAGCTCGTCCAGGTCCTGGCGCCACAGTGAGGTGGTGCGCTCGGCGTCCCGCCCGGGCCGGTCGACCAGGCGCCAGCCCTGCGGCGGCATGTCGACGGGCAGGTCCACCAGCAGCCCGGCGGAGCGGCCCACCATGTCGGCGCCCGGGCCCCGGGCCGGCAGCTCGGGCAGGTAGGGCAGCGTCGTCACGCCGTCGGGTGCCTCGGTCAGCGCGTCGCGCACGACGCGAAGAGCATCCCGGATGTCGGTCCCGGGCCACGATCCGATCCCAGAAGCGAGCACCATGGGTCAAGTGTGCGGCATAGCCCCGACGCTGGCCGACCAGGTCCAGATACCAGACCCTCGCTGGGTCACGGACTCACCCGGCCCCAGGCCAGGTGATGGTCGCTGCGCAACCCGGGTTCATGCCGCTCAGTCAGGTCCGTATCAGCGCTGACTCCGGCCAGTCTGATCTTCCACGACCTCGGCGACGATCTCCGGGGTTGACCGTGTGGACAGATCGTCGAGCTCGCCGATGCTCACTGACTCGGGCAGTTCAGTGGCCTCGCTGTCGTAACGCACCCAGCTGCCACCGGAGTTGCCCGAGGTGTAGATGCCCGACCAATCGTCGGTGGCGAGCCACCGCTCGCTCACCTGCTCCCCCCGGATTACCCAGGGTTTGAGGAAGAGCAGGTACTCCCCGGGCTCACCCAGAAGGAGACTCCCCGACTCATCGTGGGCAAACGTCGCCACCCGTACTTGCTCGGGCCGCTCACCGGCGATCGGCTCCGCAAGTTCGAGCGTCACGACTGCGATGGCCGAGCCTGCAATGGTGTCATAATTGATCTCACCGGTAGACTGGAAAATCCCGATGGTACTACTGTCATGAGCCATCTCCTTGAGGCTCGTGTACATCTTTACCCGCGAGAACTCAGCCGACCCATCATCACCTGTTTCTTCACTCTGCGGGGTCTGGATGCTGCCCTCCGTAGCCCTCGGCGTCGGGACTCGATCGTGCTCCCCTGCAACGACATCGACATCACCCGGCGCGCCAGAACATGCTGACAAAGCCAAACACAGGATGCCTGCACTTGCCACCCATCGGTATCGTGGAGAACGAGACACCTGGGCTCCGATCATCCGTAAATATTCACGACCCCAGCCCGGTTGTGCGCGCCATAGGCGGACAGTAGAACTGGTCGAACGGAGTGTCAAGTCAAACTGTCGGCGTACCTCGCTTAGTTTGAGCGCGTGGTCGTTGGTCGTAACTGGGGTGGTCACGCACCGCCGCGGCGCGCTGCGCAACGCTGACGGAGTGCATCCGCTGCCGTCAGTGGTGGCCGTTCCCCTGGCGGGCAGCGATAGCCGGCTCCTGTCCCTCCTCGACCACGACAAACTGGCCCATCATCCCCTGGTCCTCGTGGCGCAACAAGTGGCAGTGGTACATGTACGGCATCGTCGGGTCGGCGTAGTCGGTGAAGGTCATCAGCAGGCGATAGTCCACACCGTCCTCGACCAGGATCGTGTCCTTGAGCCCGGACAGCTCCGGCGGCGGCTCCCGGCCGTCGACCGACAGCACCCGGAACTGCACGTCGTGGACGTGGAAGGTGTGCACCTCGCCGCCGGTGTTGGTGACCTCCCAGACCTCGGTGTCGCCGAGCGTCACGACCTCGTCGGCGTGGTCCATCCGCATCTGAGCACCGTTGATCTGGCGGCCGCTCATCCGGAACTCCCGGGTGCGGTCGACCGCGTCGGGGTCCCCGGCGTGCTCCACGATGTCCGGCGCCAGCTCCTCGGGGACGTCCGGGGAGTCCGCCAGCTGGTCGGCGGCCCGCAGCTGCAGGACGTCGAACCGGTCCTCACCACCGCCGAACCGCTCGCTGAGGAAGTTCTGCCCCAGGTCCGGCGCGATGCTGCGCAGCGTCCGGGTCTCCCCCGGCTCCATCCGCACCAGCACCTCGGCGCGCTCGCCCGGTGAGAGACGGACCGAGGTCGTCTCGTGCGGGGCCGGCAGCAGACCACCGTCGCTGGCCACCTGCACGAGCGGCGACCCGTCGTCGAGCTGGAAGCTGTACACCCGCATCGGTGACCCGTTGAGCAACCGGAGCCGGACCAGCTCGGTGGACACCTCGGCATACGGCCCCTCGGTGCCGTTGACCAGCAGCCGGTCCCCGAACTCGCTGTTCGTCTGAACCTCGCCCCGGCTGCTCGAGGGATCGGTGACGATGATCGGCAGGTCGTCCACGCCATACTCCGAGGGCAGGTCCACGGTCTGTGCGGGGTCGGCCAGGATGAACATCCCGGCCAGCCCGCGACTCACGTGGTCCATGGTCTCGCCGTGCGGGTGGGGGTGATACCAGAGCGTCGCGGCCGGCTGGTCGATCGTCCACGTCGGCTCCCAGGTGCCGCCCGACTCGACGAGCTGGTGCGGCCCGCCGTCCATCGCGGCCGGCAGGTGCATGCCGTGCCAGTGGACGGTCGAGGCGTCGGGCAGCTCGTTGCGGTAGCGGACGAGGACCTCCTCGCCCCGCTCGGCCCGCAGCGTCGGCCCCAGGTAGTCCCCGTTGAAACCCCACGTCTGCACCTCGCCCTCACTCAGGTCGAGGCTGCCCTCCTGCGCGGTCAGGTCGAACACGCGCCGGCCCTGGTCGTCGATCGTCGACTCGGCCAGCGGCGGGATCGCCAGCTCGGTGTCGAAGTCCACCTCGCCCACCGTGTCGGTCGGCGCGAGGAGCATCCAGGCGCCCACCACGAGGCCGGCGACCAGCAGGATGACGCCCCCGACGCCGACGGCGACGACACGGGCGAAGACGGACAGGACGCTGCGGTTGCGTCGGCGGGACATGGTGGCTCCAAGGTCGGTGCGGGATCTCTGTCCCCCACCATGCGGCCGGCAGTAAGCCGATCGGCCAGCTCTGCGGGACCGCTCAGGGTCGCCCTCAGGGACGGCTCAGGGCACTCACCCACCGGCACCCGATCTGGGCACGGTCATTGCCTCGGGCACCAGACACCCCGCCTACTGGCCCACTCACCGGGCAGAGCTTCGCGACGGCCGGCTGAGCAGCAAGTTGCCTGCGATGCAGCTATTTTGCAGGCATGAGCAAGTCCGTCACCGTGCGCGATGTCCCCGACGAGGTGGTCTCCACCCTCACGGCTCGTGCGGCCGACCAGGGCCGGTCCTTGCAGGAGTTCCTCAGGGACGAGCTGACCAGGATCGCGAGTCGGCCCTCGCCCGACCAGTGGGCCGCGAACGTCCAGCGGGCCAAGGCGGCGACGACCGTGCGACTGTCCGCCGCGGAGATCCTGGCCGCTCGCGACGCCGACCGCCCGTGATCGTCTCGACGCATCCGTCCTGGTCAGCGCTGTCCTGGACTCCGGCACCGAGGGCCCCTGGGCGCTGTCCGTGGCCTCGCAGGACGACCTCATCGCCCCGACCACATCCTCGTCGAGACGCACAACGTGTTGCGTCGGCTCGAGCTGGCCGGGACCGAGTCCGCCGCATGGCTCGCGCCCACGTGATGCGCCTGCCGATCGAGTTCGCGCCTTTCGAGGCGGTGCTGGCCCCAGGCTGCGGCAGCTGGCCCCAGGCTCTCGTGCGGGAATGGATCCGTCGGTCGGCACGTTGCACGGCCTCAACGCTGAAGGAGCGCACATGACCGCACTGTCCTCCCTGGCCACCCTCCCCGAGCTGGCGACCCAGCACCAACGGCTCCTCGACCTGGGGTTGGCCGTCCCGCCCCTGCCCCCGGACCTGCGGGGCGACCTGCTCGTGCTGCACCCCCGGCATACTGCAGCGGCGCAACTCGCCCCGCTGCTGCGGCTCGGCGGCCGCCAAGGGTTTGTCGTCGAGGACCTCACCGACCTGGCGGACTTCGGCCCAGCCCCCGGGGTCGAGGTGCCCGACGCCGATCTCTATGCGGTGCACGCCCCGCAGCGGGGCGATGAGTTCGCCAACCAGAGCCCGGACGAGGTCGACCCGCAGCTGCGTGCCCGTGGGCGGGACCCGATGACCGCCAGCGAGGGACTGGCCTGGGCGTTGCAGGTGCCCGAGGTGCTCGAGCGCAACCACTGCTTCATGACCACCGGCTCCCGCAAGCCGGGCACGCGAGCCGGCAGACTCGATGCGCGAGTGCCGGCGCTGTGGATCAGCAACGGCACCGGCCGCGACGGGGTGGCGCGCCGCGGCGCACCCAAGCTCGGGTGGTGCTGGGCGGGCAACCGGCACACGTGGCTGGGCATCGCCTCGGTCGGCGGGCGCAGCGCGACCACCTGACCCATCGCGTGCAGCCCACGCGTCCGCCCGCTGGCCCGACCTCCCGCGCATACCCGTCCCTGGCGCCCAGCTGTGGTGCGAGCCATCGTCTTCGAGCGCCTACCTGTTCATCGAGCCGGTTGCAGTCGGCATGAAGAACGCTTGGGCGCTCGAAGAAGAGCGGCGGGGAGCAGCAGCGCGTGGCGATCGCCCGCGACGCGGGGCCGGCTGACTCCGGAGGGTCGGCAGGCGGTGGTCGGCAGGCGTCCGGGAGCCAGCCCCCGGCATACTCAGTCCTTGCGGCTCGTGCCCGTCCCGGCGATGGTGGCCGACCCGACCACGCGGGTCCCCTCGTAGAGAACCACGGACTGGCCGGGTGCCACGCCCCGGATCCGGCGCTCCAACCTCACCTCGACGTGGTCGCCGTCGGCCCAGGCGGTCGCGGGGATCTCCTCGCCGTGCGCCCGCACCTGCGCCCCGACCGACACGATGCCCTCGGGTGCCGCCCCGCACCAGCGCGCGTGGTCGCCGGTGATCTCGTCGACACCGAGCAGCTCGGCGGTGCCGACCACGACCTGGTTGGTCTCGGGGCGGGTCTGCACCACGTAGCGCTTGGCTCCGTCGGCCGCCGGGACCTTCAGACCCAGGCCGCGACGCTGACCGACCGTGTAGCCGAAGGACCCGCCGTGCTCCCCCAGCACGGTCCCGTCGGTGTCGACGATCTCGCCGGGCTGCTCGCCGAGCCGGGCGGTCAGCCACCCGCGGGTATCGCCGTCGGCGATGAAGCAGATGTCGTGGCTGTCCGGCTTCTTGGCGATCGAGAAGCCGCGCTCGGCCGCCTCTGCCCGGATGTCCGGCTTGGTCGTGTCGCCCAGGGGGAAGAATGCCCGCGCCAGCTGCTCGGCGTCGAGCACGCCCAGCACGTAGGACTGGTCCTTGGCCATGTCGACCGCCCGGTGCAGCTCGCGCCGCACGCCGGAGCCGTCGGGCACCTCCCGGATCTGCGCGTAGTGCCCGGTCGCGACCGCGTCGAAGCCCAGCGCGAGCGCCTTGTCCAGCAGCGCGGCGAACTTGATCTTCTCGTTGCACCGCAGGCACGGGTTGGGGGTGCGGCCCGCGGCATACTCCGCGACGAAGTCCTCGACGACGTCCTCCCGGAAGCGCTCGGCCATGTCCCAGACGTAGAACGGGATGCCCAGCCGGTCGGCCACGCGTCGGGCGTCGCCGGCGTCCTCGAGGGTGCAGCAGCCGCGGGCGCTCTCGCGCAGGGTCGCGGCCGACTGGCTGAGCGCGAGGTGGACCCCGACGACCTCGTGCCCGGCGTCGAGCATCCGGGCGGCGGCCACGGCCGAGTCGACCCCGCCGCTCATCGCGGCCACGACGCGCATCATGCTCCCCGGCTGACGCCCCTGGCACGGCGCGCCCGGTCGACGGCGCCGGGCAAGGCCGCGAGGAAGGCGTCCACGTCGGCGTCGGTGGAGGTGCGGCCGAGGGTCAGGCGCAGCGAGCCACGGGCGGCGTCCTCCTCGACCCCCATCGCGAGCAGCACGTGGCTGGGCTGCGGCACCCCGGCCTGGCACGCGGACCCGGTCGAGCACTGCACGCCGGCCGCGTCGAGCAGGTAGAGCAGGGAGTCCCCGTCGCAGCCGGGCACGCGCAGGTGGGCGTTGGCCGGCAGCCGCAGTATGCCGTCACCCGGCTCCCACGGGCCGCTCACCTGGATCGTGGGGTCCAGGTCGAGAGCTCCCTGGATCAGCCGGTCACGCAGCTGGATCATCGTCTTGGCGTGCAGCTCCTGCTCGCTGACCGCGCGGCGCACGGCGACCGCGAGCCCGGCGATGGCGGGCGTGTCCAGCGTGCCGCTGCGCAGCTGGCGCTCCTGGCCCCCACCGTGCGTGAGCGGCACCGGCGTCTGGTCGCGCCCGGCGACCAGCAGACCCACCCCCATCGGGCCGCCGATCTTGTGGCCGGTCAGCGCCACGAGGTCGGCACCGACCTCCCCGAGCGGCAGCGGCACCTGCCCCAGCGCCTGCACTGCGTCGGTGTGGAAGGGCACGCCGTGCTCGCGGGCCAGGCCGGCGAGCTCCTCGACCGGCTGCACCGTGCCGACCTCGTTGTTGGCCCACATCACGCTGACCAGCGCGGCCCGGTCACCGTGCTCGTCGAGCGCCTTCTGCAGGGTCTCGGGGCGGATGCGGCCAGCGCTGTCCGGCTCCAGCCAGGCGACCTCGGCGTCGTGCTCCAGCACCAGGTGCTCGACCGCGTCGAGGACGGCGTGGTGCTCGATCGCGCTGACGACGAGGACGTTACGACCGGTCTCGTTCTCGTAGTTGTGGAACCAGGTGCCCTTGACCGCCATGTTGTCCGACTCGGTGCCCCCGGAGGTGAAGATCACCTCCGACGGCCGCACCCCCAGGTCGCTGGCGATCGACTCGCGGGACTCCTCGACGACCCGCCGTGCGTCGCGCCCGGCACCGTGCAGCGAGCTCGGGTTGCCGAGCTGGCGCATGTGCTCGGTGACGGTCTCGATGACCTCCGGCAGGACGGCCGTGGTCGCGGCGTGGTCGAGGTAGGTGGGGGCGTCGGGCACCGACCCATCATCCCACCGGGCCGGGACCCCACAAATTTTGGGGAGGTTTGCCCGCCTCCCGCGCATTCTTGGGGACGTTTTGCCCGCCTGCCCTCTTTGTCTCCCGCGTGCCCGCGGGAAGCTTGGCCCCCGCGGCGGTTGCGTCCGGGCGGAGCGGTTGCCTCCGGGCGACCTGTGCACCCAGGGGCGCGGTAGCTCACTCCTCACGCAGGATGCGCCGCAGCTCCTCGGCACGGCCGGCCAGGTCCCGGTAGGACTCGGACCCGGTCACCTCCGCGACCTGCCCCCCGATGCGGCTCCGGTCCAGCTCGACGGTCAGCCGGTCGACCTGCTCGCGCAAGGCCGTCTCCCGGGACCGGATCTCCTCCGCCATCTGGCGGAAGACGCGGGCGAGCGTGCCGAGGTCGTCGTCGCGCGCGGCGACGGGGTCGAGCACGGACAGGTCGCCGCACTCGGCCCCGGCCTGCAGTTCGACGGCCGCCGAGGTGAGCGCCCGCACCTGGGCCAGGTGGTCCCGCTCCACGTCACGCAGCCGCTTGCTCGCCAGCGAGGTGCGCAGGCGTGCCCCGAGCACCTCGGTCCGCACCGGCTTGGTGAGATGGTCGGTGGCGCCGAGCGCGATGGACCGGGCGATGTCCTCGACCTCGTCGGCCCGGGACACGACGATGACCGGCAGGTCACGCAGCCGCTCGTCGGCCTTCATGGCCGACAGCACGGCGCACCCGTCGACCTGCGCCATGACCAGCTCGAGCAGGACGATCTCGTATGCCGTGTCCCCCCTGAGCATGGCCAGCGCGGCCGGGCCGTCGGCCGCGGGATCCGGGCGGTAGCCCAAGCCGCTGGCCGCCTGGCACGTAGCCCACCTCTCCTCCGGGTCGGAGTCGACGACGAGGACGCGCGCGCTCACCGGTGACCCCCCGGTAGGTCGCAGACGACTCCGGGCCCAGCCAGCCCCAGCGTGACCGGGACGGTTGTCGACGTGGCCGGGAGCACCAGGGTCGCGGCCCCGGCGACAGCAGTGGCACCAGCGCCAGCGGCAGCAGTGGCACCAACGCCGGCAGGTGAGGCCGGCCCGGCGGCAGCAGAGGCCGGCCCGGCGGCAGCCGGCCCGGTGGCAGCAGCAGCCCCGGCAGCAGGCGGTCCGACGAGGACCTCCACCGGCAGGTCCTGGGACACACCGAACGGGTCGACCTCGTGGGCCCAGACACGCAGCTGCCGCGCGGGCGCCGTGGCGACCTGCACGGTCGCGGTCGTCGTCTGCTCCGGAAGCCGCAGCGACCCCTCGAGCAGCTCGGCGGTGCTCCGGCCCCGGTCGACCGCGGCCACCACCTCGGCACGACCGGACCGTCCCGCCGTGGTCAGCTGGATGGTGTCCAGCCCCAGGTCGCGGTCGCGACGGACCTCGAGGGTCGACAGGGGGTCCAGCACGCCGGCGCGCAGCACCACAGCGGTGAGCACGCAGATCAGCACCACCACCAGGCCCGCCAGCACCCGCGCCACCACTCCGCCCCAGATCACCAGACCGTGCGCGGCGACGCCGCCCGCGAAGAGCACCCACAGGCCCAGGAGCACCGGGACTCCCAGGCCGGGCAGCGCGCCGGTCGGGACATAGTCACCACGCCGCCGGGCCGAGGCCAGGAGCAGGACCGGGATGGTGCCGGCGAGCACCGGCACGGCCAGCGTTCCCACCGTGGCCAGAGCCCCGGTGAACGAGGCGCGGCCCGTCACCAGCAGCACCTCCACCAGCAGGAACACCGCCACGAGCGGCACCATCGCGGGGAGCCGGCCCGAGCCGACGCGGGTGCGCAGCAGCTCGGCGGCCTGGGCGTGCAGACCCACCGAGGAGTGCACCGCCCCCATCCCCATGGCGGTCACCGCGAACACGCTGCCCAGCACCATGACCACCGGGCCCACGGTCTCGGTCAGCGCCTCCAGGACGGTGCCGCTCTCTCCGACCAGCCGACCACCGTCCACGGCGCCGGCGACGACCAGGGTCCACACGGCATACACGAGGATGGCCACGAGCATCGCGGCGGCGGTGCCGCGGATCAGGCCCCGGCCGCCCGGGTCGCGGCGCAGGATGTCCCGGGCACCCGCGGCGACCGCCGTGTGGCCGAAGAAGGACATCAGCACGACGCCGAAGACCGCACCCACGGCCGAGACGTCGATCCCGTCGCGCGACCCGGCGCCCCCGGTGAGCCGGTCGAGGTCGAAGGCGGTCAGCGTCACGGCCACGAGCAGGGCGATGACCAGCAGGTTGACCGCACCGATCAGCAGGGCCGACACGATCGTGGCGCCCATGCGGCCGCTCCACGCCAGGGCCGCCGTCAGCGCGAAGAGCATCCCGACCCACACGGTCGCCGGGAGACCGACGGCCGCGGCCAGGGTGGTGGACAGGCCCAGGTAGTAGGCGACCAGGGTGGCCACGGCGAAGGCCGTCACCGCGGCCGCGGTCACCGCCGCAGCCTGTCTGCCGAGGTGCTGACGGACCACTCCCCCGAGGAAGGCGCCGGCCCAGCGCACGGCTCCCGTGCGGGTCACCGCCTCGGCGATGGCGGTCACGGTCAGCACGTTCGCCAGGCCGATCACGACGATGAGCGCCAGTCCCCAGAGCGGACCGATGCCGGCGATCGCGATCGGCAGGGCGAGCACCCCGGCGCCCACGGTCTGGGTGAGGGTGAGGGCGAAGGCCGACCAGAACGCAGGCAGGGTGCCCACCCGGTCGGCCAGCCCGGAGGCTCGCCAGCGCAGGCGCTCTGCCCACGGCAGCGTGTCGGCCCACCCGGCGTCCGGCGCGGTGCCGTGCCGGCGCACGTGCTCGGCGACGACCTCGGGGTCCTCGAAGCCGACCGCCCGGCGCAGCCCGGGGACGTCGCGGGCGCGCGCGGCGTACTTGGCGGTCAGCGCGTGGGCCAGCCCGGCACGGACCGCGGGGGCGGCGGGCACCAGGTGCGCCCACGCCTCGGCGGAGCGCTCGAGGTGCTGGATCCGCGGCGGCGCCGGCAATGCCTCCCCGGCCCGCAGGGCGGCGAGGTGGTCCCGTTCGGCGGTCCGCACCATCCCCTCGCAGATGGCCGGTGCTCCCGCGTGCCGGTCGGCCAGGGCGAGCAGCCCGGCCCGGCTCTCCACGGCATACAGGGCGGTGCTCACCCGGCGCCCGGTGAGCCCGCCGAGCACCTCCTCGCGGTCGATCGGGGCGGGCTCGCTCACGGTCCCACCTGCCGCCTCGACCCGGCGCGGGGCGGGTGTCTCACCGGTCCGCCTCCAGCCAGTCGGCGACCTCGGACACCGCTGCGGTGACCGGGTGGTCGGGGTGCTGCAGGGTGAAGATCCCGGCGCTGGCCAGGGCCATCAGGTCGTCGTCGTGGCGCACGACCCCCACGACCGGGCACCCGTAGGCCGTCTCCACGCGGCTGCGCACCCCGGCCGGATCGAGCCCGGGCGGGACCTTGCTGACCACCAGCCCCTGGCGACGCACGCCCAGGCCGGCCGCCACCTCCTGGAGCACCGCGGTGCCCTCGTAGTCCTGGCGGTCCGGGCGCAGCACGGTGACCACGGTGTCGCTGATGGCCAGGCTGAGCAGGGTCTCCTCACCGAGCCCGGGGTGGGTGTCGACGAGCAGCACGTCGAGGGAGAGCGCGTCGACCACCTCGCGCAGCCCGCGCACGAGGCGCTGCGCGTCGTAGCCCTCGCGCAGGATCCGGGTGATCTCCCCCGCCCGCACGCTCGCCGGGACCAGGTGGATGCTGCCCGGCCCGTCGACGACCACCGGCCGGGCCACCTCGCCCATGGTGCGCCGCCCGAAGAGGTAGTCATTGAGCGAGGCCTCCACCGCGGCGCCATCGAGCCCGAACAGGACGTGGATGCCCGGCGAGGCCAGGTCCGTGTCGACCACGCCCACGGCGCGGCCGCGCTGCGCGAGCTGACCGGCGAGGCTGGCCGTGAGCGTTGACTTGCCGGTCCCGCCGCGGAACGAGTGGACGCAGGCGACCTGGATCATTCTGGTGGCAACGTAGCAGCGGTGACCCCGCCCCGGCCAGTGCCAGTCGCCCGATGCGGAACGGCCCCGGTGCTCGGGTGAGCGCCGGGGCCGGTCAGTATGTCGTGTGGCCGGGTCAGCCCTTGCGGGCCTGGACCTCGGTGGTCGCCTGGGGCAGGACCTGGAAGAGGTCGCCGACGACACCGAAGTCGACCAGCTCGAAGATCGGGGCCTCGGCGTCCTTGTTGACCGCGACGATCGTCTTGGAGGTCTGCATGCCCGCGCGGTGCTGGATCGCCCCGGAGATGCCGGCCGCGACGTAGAGCTGCGGGGAGACGGACACGCCGGTCTGTCCGACCTGGGAGGCGTGCGGGTACCAGCCCGCGTCGACCGCGGCGCGGGAGGCACCCACGGCTGCGCCGAGGGAGTCGGCGAACTGCTCGACCGGGCCGAAGTCACCGCCGGTGCCGCGCCCGCCGGAGACCACGATCGCGGCCTCGGTCAGCTGCGGGCGACCGGAGGCCGCCTTCTCCTTGCGGTCGGTGATCCGGGCGGTCGTGGCCTGCTCGGACAGCGGGACCGTGATGGTCTCCTCGGTCGCCTCGCCCGGTGCCTCCTGGACCGGGATCGAGTTGGGCTTGACCGTCACGATCGGGGACCCCTTGGTCACCGCGGTGGTGACCGTGTAGTTGCCGGCGAAGACCGACTGCACTGTGCGCACCCCGCCGCCGTCGCCCGGCTGGACGTCGGTGGCGTCGGTGACCAGACCGGACTCGGTCTTGATGGCCAGGCGGCCGGCGATCTCCTTGCCCTCGGCGGAGGAGGGCAGCAGCACCGCGGCCGGGCTGGTCTGGTCGACCAGGTGGGCCAGCACCTCGGCGGTCGGGGCGACCAGGTGGTCGGTGACCGCCGGGTCATCGATGCGGTAGACCTTCGCCGCGCCATACTGCGCCAGCGTGTCCCGGGCGGACTCGAACCCGGTGCCGATGAACACCGCGGACGGCTCACCCAGGCGGGCGGCCGCGGTCAGCAGCTCGGCGGTGGTCTTGCGGACGGTCCCGTCGACGTGGTCGACCAGAACGAGCACTTCAGCCATGATGTTTCTCCTTCTCCTGAACTGTCTCTGGTCGACTCAGACGAACTTGCGGGAGGCCAGGAACTCGGCCAGGGCCTTGCCGCCCTCGCCCTCGTCGGTCACGACCTCACCCTTGCTGCGCGGCGGACGCGCCTCGACCGACTCCACCGTCGTCCAGGCCGCGCCCAGCCCGACCTGCGAGGCGTCCACGCCCAGGTCACCCAGCCCCCAGGTCTCCACCGGCTTCTTCTTCGCCGCCATGATCCCCTTGAACGAGGGGTAGCGCGGCTCGTTGATCTGGTCGGTCACCGACACCACCGCCGGCAGCGAGGCCTCGATCGTCTCCGAGGCGATGTCCCCGTCACGCCGGATCCGCGCGACCCCGCCCTCCACCGTCAGCTCGGAGGCGAAGGTCACCTGCGGCAGACCCAGCCGCTCGGCCAGCATCGCCGGCACCACCGACATCGCACCATCGGTCGAGGCCAGCCCCGTGATCACCAGGTCCACCCCACCCAGCTTCTTGATCGCCTCGGCCAGCACCAGGGAGCTGGCCACGGCGTCCGAGCCAGCGATCGCGTCGTCCAGCACGTGCACGCCCTTGTCGGCGCCCATCTGCAGACCCTTCTTCACCGCATCGGCCGCGTCCTCCGGACCCATCGTCAGGACCGTGACCTCACCACCGTCCCCCGCCTCGTTCAGAGCCAGAGCGGCCTCCACGGCATACTCATCCAGCTCCGAGAGCAGACCGTCCACGGCCTCGCGGTCAGTGGTGTGGTCCGACTCGAAGGAACGGTCGGACTGCGCGTCCGGCACGTACTTGACACAGACGACGATATTCACGTGTCGATCCTCATCGTTGGGGGCGGGTTACCTTGAGGTCATCTTCGCACCCACCCCGTGGCCGTCGCCAAACGGGTCCTCAGGTGGCGCCAGGCGCCCCGCTCAGCTCACCGCGCGGAACAGGGCGTTCATCCCGACCATGATCACGGTGAGCACGGGGAAGAGGAAGGCCGTGAACCACCCGATGCCCCCGCCGCCACCGGTCTCGCGGGCGCGCGGGTCACGCACCGGGTCCTGCTGCGACAGGTCGCCCCACGGGAGGACCACGGACAGCACCAGCAGGACCGCCCCCACCACCAGCGGGGTCACCGGGCCGACCTCCAGGAGAGCCTCCCGCAGGAGCGCCTGCGGGACGACGAGGACGATCAGCACCGCGAAGACCGCGGCCCCCGCCGTCGCCGGGCGCCGGACGAGCCAGCGCAGGACCGGCGTGGGCCGCCAGAAGATCACCGCGACGAGGGCCGCCAGGAGCACCGCGGCCGCGACGTCACCGCCGGTGATCCTGAAACTGGAGCCCTCGACCAGGGCCTCGATCGCGCGCGGCAGGATGAGCAGGGACAGGACCCCGCACACGATCCCCGCCACCGTGCGCGGTGCGAGACGCATCGGCTCGTCGGCGGCGTCACCGATCAACGACCGGGAGTATGCCGCCGGGTCGCCGAACGCCTCCTGCGCGGTCTCCCCCGACTCGGCACAGTGGGCGTCCACGGTGGCGAGCGCGTCGCCGATCTGGGCTCCCGTGCGGTCGGCGAGACGCTGCTCCACGACGAAGCGCTCCCGCCAGGTCCTGTCGATGTGCGGGGTGGCCAGCTCGAAGCTGCCCCCGTTGCCAGTGCTGGTCATGGTCATGCCCGTCCCTTCGAGACGATGTGGTCGGTAAGTGCCCGGGTGGTGTTGGTGAACGCGGCCCAGCGGGTCGCCTGGCGCTCGGCCTCGGCCAGGCCCTCGGCGGTCAGTGCATAGAACTTGCGGCCCGGCCCGCCCTCCCCGGGCCGCCACTCCACCTCGACCCAGCCCGCCTCCTCGAGCCGCCCGAGCAGGGGATAGAGCGTGCCGCCCTTGACGCTGCCCAGCCCGGCCTCCGTGAGCCTGGAGGCGATGGCGTAGCCGTAGGTCGGGCCGTCGCGCAGGATCCGCAGCGTGCACACGCTCAGCACCCCCCGCAGCCACTCGCTGGGCCACTCCTGTTCCGGGTTCATGACTAGATGGTGTCACTAACTAGTCAGGCACGTCAACTAGCCCCCACAAAAGTTCAGGGGTTTTGCACCCCCGCCCCGTCTTTTCGTAGTGGTTTTGCAGGTCCGTCCACCATTTTCGTAGTGGTTTTGTTGACCGCTTTCGGCGAGTGGCACCTTGAACCCCGCCATCCGCCGAACAGGACCACAGACCGCCGGACGACGCCCAGTGTCGGACCTACGTCATACCGTCCGCTCATGGCATCGACACACCATGCGATCGACTACATCGAGATCAACGTCGCGGACCTGGCCACCGCCAAGGACTTCTATGGGCAGGCCTTCGGGTGGACGTTCACCGACTACGGCCCCGGCTATGCCGGCTTCCGCACAGTCGGGCGCGAGGACGAGGCCGGCGGCCTCAACCCTGCGGGGCAACCAGGTCCTGGCGGTCCGTTCGTCCTGCTCTACTCCGAGGACCTCGATGCGAGCGTGGCCGCCGTGGAAGGAGCCGGGGGTCGGATCATCCAGGCGCCGTATGCGTTCCCGGGCGGGAGACGGTTCCACTTCGCCGACCCCAGCGGCAACGAGCTGGGGGTGTGGACGCTGTCCTGACACACGATGCCCGGCCCTGCGCCCTCCTACGATGAGGCGATGAGTCTCGAACTGGGCCTGGACACCTTCGGCGACATCGCGAACGGCCCGGACGGCGAGCCCTTGCACCCGGCGCAGGTCGTGCGGGAGGTGCTGGCCGAGGGGCAGCTGGCCGACCAGCTCGGCCTCGACTTCTTCGGCATCGGCGAGCACCACCGGCCCGACTACGCGATCTCGGCACCGGACACGGTGCTGGCCGCCCTCGCCTCCACAACCGAGCGGATCCGGCTGGGCACCTCCGTCACGGTCCTCAGCTCCGACGACCCGGTGCGCGTCTTCGAACGCTTCTCGACCCTCGACGCCCTCTCCAGCGGTCGCGCTGAGGTCACCGTCGGCCGCGGCTCGTTCATCGAGTCCTTCCCGCTGTTCGGCTTCGCCCTGGAGGACTACGAGGTGCTGTTCTCCGAGAAGCTCGACCTGCTCGCACACCTGCTGACCGAACAGCCTGTGCTGTGGGAGGGCACCATCCGACCGCCGCTGCAGGTAGACCAGGTCATGCCCGGCACCGAGGGCGGCCGGATCCCGACCTGGGTGGCGGTCGGCGGGACCCCGCAGTCCATGGTCCGGGCCGCGGCCTACGGCCTGCCCGTCGTGGTCGCGATCATCGGCGGGCCAGCCAGGCAGTTCGCGCCGCTCGTCGACCTCTACCGGCGGGCCCTCGTGCAGGCGGAGCAGCCAGAGCAGCCGCTCGGGGTGCACTCCCCCGGGCACGTCGCCGCGACCGACGAGCAGGCCCGGGAGGAGTACCTCGGCCCGTTCGTCGAGTACATGAACCGCCTCGGCCGCGAGCGCGGCTGGGCGCCGATGGACGAGGTGCGGGCGCTGGAGCAGCTCGGTCCGGACGGCGCTGCCTACGTCGGATCCCCCGAGACCGTGGCCCGCAAGATCGCCGACACCGCGCGGCTCCTCGGGCTCTCCCGCTTCCAGCTCAAATACAGCATGGGCCACCTCCCGCACGAGCAACGGATGGAGTGCATCCGGCTGTATGCCGAGCAGGTCGGCCCGCGCGTCCGAGAGCTGCTGGCCCCCTAGCGACCGAGCGCACGGGGTGGCGCTCCCTGCCGGGCACTATGCCGTCTGGTCCCGACCGCGGACCGCGCACCGTTCGCCACGCGGTGCGTTCGGTGACCTTCTGGACCGCAATACCTCGCGCTCGGTCGAGATTTATTTGCCGGTGAACTTGGCCTTGCCGGGGCCGTCCTGCACGAACGAGGTCATGCCGATCTGGCGGTCCTCCGTGGCGAAGACCCCGGCGAACAGCATCGCCTCGATGGCCAGGCCCGTGTCCAGGTCGGTCTCGATGCCGCGGTCGACGGCCTCCTTGGCCGCCCGCAGGGCGTAGGGCGCACCACTGACGTAGCGCTCGGCGCGGGCTCGGGCTGCGGCATACACCTGGTCCGGCTCGACCACCTCATCAACGAGACCGATCGCCAGGGCCTCCTCGGCCTCGACCATCCGGCCGCTGAAGATCAGGTCCTTGGCCTTGGCCGGTCCGACCAGACGGGGCAGGCGCTGGGAGCCGCCGGCGCCGGGGATGACGCCGAGCAGGATCTCGGGCTGGCCGAGCCTGGCGTCGCTGCCGGCGACGCGGAAGTCGGCGCACATCGCCAGCTCGCAGCCGGCGCCCAGGGCGTAGCCGGTGATCGCGGCAATGACCGGCTTCGGGATGTGCGCGACGGCGCGGAAGCACTCCTGGATCACGGCGGCCCGGTCGACCATGTCGGTGTAGGACATGGTCTCCATCTCCTTGATGTCCGCGCCGGCGGCGAAGACCTTCTCCCCGCCGTAGATGATCACCGCGCGGACCTCGGCGTCGGCCGAGACGATCCCGGCGGCCTCGCCCAGGGCGTCCTGGACGGCGATGTCGAGGGGGTTCATCTTCGGCCGGTCGATCCGGATCGTGGCGATCCCGGCCTCGATCTCGACGCGGACGTGCTCGGTCGAGGTCGCGACCGTGCGCGGCTCGCTCATGCCTCACCGCCGGCGTCCGGGGTCCCGCCCTGCTTGCGGCGCGTCCCCTCAGACAGCCAGGGGCCGACCTTCTGCTGCTCGCCGGAGGCGTCGCCCTTGCCCTCGACGACGACGTCACCGGTGCCGCCGGCCGCGATGTCGGCCTCGCGCTTGGCCTTGGCGGTCACGTTGCGGTGCCACAACGCCACGGCCTGCAGGATCATGCTGACCGCGATCTGCACCTTGGCCTTCGGGTTCTCCTTGGGCGCGATCACCTGCTCGACGCTCAGGACCAGGTTGCCCGAGGCGATCCCGGCCTTGACCAGGTTGACCCCGAGCGTGATGTCGTTGCAGCCGTTCAGGCGGGTCAGCAGGTCCGTGGGCACACTGTCGGCGATCTGCCACTGGCCGTAGACGCGCATGATGTCGACCTGACCACCGGTCAATGAACGGACGAAGAGCTGCTGCTCCTGCGCGGTGAACTTGATGTCGCCCTCGGCGTCGAGGTCGGGCTGCAGCTGCAGGTCCTGGAGCGCGTCGAGGACGCGCCCACGCAGGGGGCTCTCCTCGGGCGGCGGCGGGAAGTTGGGAAGGCTGGTGGGGTCGGTCATGGGCCCCACGTTACCGAGTCCTTAGGCTGCGACCATGCCCGTGCCCCATCGCAGACCAGATGTGCCCCCTCCGCTCGGTGTCACCGTGCACAACGGGGCGGCCGACGTGTCCGTCCTCGCAGCGAACGCCGAGGCCGTCGAGCTGTGCCTCTTCGACGGCGACGGCGCAGAACGCCGGGTCCCGCTGTCCCGCAACGCCTACGGGATCTGGTGGGACGTCGTCGAGGGCGTTGGCCCTGGCCAGCGCTACGGCTTCCGGGTGCACGGCCCCTGGACACCCGAGGACGGCCACCGGCACAACCCGGCCAAGCTCCTCCAGGACCCCTACGCCGGAGCCATCGAAGGGGTCGTGACCTGGGGACCCGAGGTCTTCGGGCACGTCGTCGACGAGCGGTGGAACGGCGACGGCGGGCGTCGCGACGACCGGGACAGCGCGGCCTACGTCCCCAGGTCCGTGGTGGTCGACCACGACTCCTTCGACTGGGGCGACGACCGCTCCCCCACCACGCCCTGGACCGAGTCCGTGATCTACGAGGCGCACGTGCGCGGACTCACCCAGCAACACCCCGAGGTGCCCGAGGACATCCGGGGGACATACGCGGCACTGGGCCATCCCGTCATACTCGATCACCTCACCAGCCTCGGTGTGACGACCCTGGAGCTGCTGCCCATCCACGCGTTCACGCACGAGCCGCACCTGGTGGAGGGCGGGCTGACGAACTACTGGGGCTACAACACGCTCGGGTTCTTCGCACCGCATCCGGAGTATGCCGTGGCGCAGGATCCGCAGGGCGTGGTCGATGAGCTCAAGGGAGCCATCAAGGCGCTGCACTCCGCGGGCATCGAGGTGGTCCTCGACGTCGTCTACAACCACACGTGCGAGCAGGGCGGCGACTCCGGGGCGACGCTGTCCTGGCGCGGGCTGGACAACGCGACGTACTACCGCCTCGACGAGCGCGGCCGCGACATCGACGTCACGGGTTGCGGCAACACCGTCGACCTGCGGCAGCCGCAGGTGGCCAAGATGGTCCTGGACTCGCTGCGCCACTGGGTGACCGAATATCACGTGGACGGCTTCCGGTTCGATCTGGCCCCGGCCCTGGCGCGGGGCCGGGACGACGCCTACGACCCCGACCACCCCTTCCACGTGGCGTTGCGGACCGACCCGGTGCTGTCGCGGGTGATGCTCATCGCCGAGCCGTGGGACGTCGGGGTGCACGGGTGGCGCACGGGCCAGTTCCCGCCGCCGTTCGCGGAGTGGAACGACCGGTTCCGCGACACGGTGCGCACCTTCTGGCTGCCGGACACCGCCCGTGCGCAGCACGGCCAGCAGGGCCACGGGGTGCGCGAGCTGGCGACCCGGTTCGCCGGGTCGGCGGACCTCTACCGCGCCCACTCCCGTGGACCCATCGCCTCGGTCAACTTCGTGACCGCCCACGACGGGTTCACGCTCGCCGACACCACGGCCTACGAGCAGAAGCACAACGAGGCCAACCTGGAGAACAACCGGGACGGGCACGGGGACAACCGCAGCTGGAACCACGGCGTCGAGGGCCCGACAGACGACCCCGAGATCCTGGAGTCGCGACGGCGCTCGGCCCGCAACCTGATGGCGACCACGCTGCTCGCGGCAGGTGTGCCGATGATCACGGCGGGTGACGAGATCGGGCGGACCCAGGGCGGCAACAACAACGCCTACTGCCAGGACAACGAGATCAGCTGGCTGGACTGGGAGTCGGCGGACCGGGACATGACCGCCACGGTGACGCGGCTGCTGGAGGTGCGGCGCCGGCACCGGGTGCTGAGCCCGCCGGACTTCCAGACCTTCGACGCGGTGCCGGGACGGGTGCGCCTGCGCTGGTTCGACCCGGCCGGGGAGATCCTCAGCGAGCGCCAGTGGACCGACCCAGGGCAGCGCACCCTGGTGGCTCTGCTCGACGACCGGGCGGTCAGCGAGGCCGAGGGGGCGGAGGCGGACTTCGTGCTGGTCGTCCTCAATGGCGCCGTCGAGCCCGTGACGGTGCAGCTGCCCGACTCCGACGCCTCCCACCCGTGGCGCCTGGAGTGGTCGAGCGCCTGGGAGGGCCCGCAGGAGCCGGAGTCGGTGAGCGGGTCGATCGAGGTGAGCGCGACGAGCGTGGTGGTCCTGTCCACCTCCCCCCAATTTTCATAGTGGTTTTGCCGGCCGATCCCGGCTTGTTGCAGGGGTTTTGTCGGTCCGGCCTCGCGTCTTGCGACCCCGAGTGACCTGACCGGCGGGGGCTGTGGACAACTCCTGCGGGGCTCGTCGGACGCGTGTCACGATCCGCGGATGGGCGACAACGAACTGCTTCGGCATACCGAGACCTGGGCATCGGCGAAGAACCGGCCCCTGGACCGTGGCCTCCTGGTTGCCGCGCTCTCAGTGTGCCGTCGGGAGGGACACGCAGCTGCGGAGTGGCCGACAGGGTCCGCGGAACGGCTCTTGCTTCACGAGTGGCCGACGCCCTCGGGGCTCGACACGTCCGACGTCGAGGCCCTGGTGGAAACCCTTGACACCTTCTGGAGGTTCCTGCGCGCCACCGGCCGGATGCGTTCTGGCTCGGCCGAGCCCAAGGTCCTGGCCAAGGAGGCCCGACGCGCCGCGCCGACGATGATCGACACCACTCTCGACAGCGCGGGGCGCCAGTCGATGACCGTGGAGGAAGCACTCGAGGAATGGAGCGGCGACCCCGACGACTGGGACGACGACGAGGAGTTCGACGATGGCTTCCTCGACGACTTCACGCACGACGAGACGTGGGCACTGGAGCCCGGCCCCCACGACGAGTGGGTGCAGGATCCGCCGGGGGAGGACTCCGCGCGCGACGCGGAGCAGTCGCCCTACGTGCAGCAGTGCCTGAGGTTCGCCCGGTGGATCGGTGACGGCAAGCATGTCGCCGAGGGCATCCTCAGCCCTGCCCACGTGCGGGAGGCGTTCCTTGAGTTCGACCTGGAGCGGTGGGAGGCAGAGTTTCTCGCCCGCTCCCCGCTGCGGGTGCCCGGCCTCTTCGAGTCACCTGGCCCCGGTGACCGCGCCCCTGACGGGCAGCTCGGAGATCTGGACGTCCTCGTGCCCACTCGTTCGCTGCAGTCCCTGTGGCGCTCCTGCGCGTCTGCGCATCTCATCGAGGTCGGGCCCACGCGTGTGCACGCAACCCCCGCCGCGGACCCGCAGTGCGAGCGATCCCCGGACGACTGGGCACAGCTGGGCCACCGGCTCGTCGCCTCCGCCATCGTGACACGGCACTTCCTGGAGCCTCTCGACCCCGTGATGCGGGTGCTCCTGCCGTTCCTCACCGAGTCGGTCGACCGGGTCGAGGTGTCGGAGGTCCAGGACTGGTGGTGGGAGCACGATGCCAACCCGTGGGTCGACCTGGGTGTGGGCAGCTCACCGGCTCGCACCGCGAGCGACCGTCAGGTGGAGCGGCTGCTCTGGGCGGCGGACGACACCGGTGTCTGGCGACGCGAGGGGCGGACGCTCCACCGCACCGCACTCGGCGTCGATGTCGCGATGCACTTCATGGACGACCTGTCCCGGCTTCTTGCGGGGTGAGGACACACCGAGCACCGGGACAGCGGAGTCCCCCCGGTGCTCGACCCTGCGGGTCCGGCCCACGCACCCCGATGGGTGCTCCTGCGAGCCAGCTAAACGTCATACTGCCTCGTGCGGTGACAACGTCCAGGAGTCGAGACGCTTGTCCCGTGCCTGGGCTCGCGCGTATCCGTCGAGCAGCAGTGACTCCATCCGCTCCCGGTCGTCCTTCCAGATCTCGACGACCGTCATGTTCATCGCCTGGAACCGGTCACGACGGGCCTGATCCTCCTCCGGGGCAAGGTCCAGGTGGTGCCAGAACCCCTGGTACTCCCCGACCAGACCGCTCTCCCCGTCGAACAGATCGGGGCGGCCGACGAAATGCCCGCGCCTGTCGTGGATGGGTTGGTTGACCAGCGGCGACGGCAGCCCGGCCTCCACCCACGCGTGCCTCATCTCGCTCTCGGGCACGGACTCCGCCCGCGAGCTGACACCCGGAAGGACCTCACGGACCCGGGCGAGCCCGTGCAGCCCACCGAGCGGGTCCAGGAACTCGTGGAACGCACCCGGCTCCATCAGCTCGAACCGCGCGGACAGGTCGAGCATGGCGAGTGTGCGCGCGTCAGACCGGGTCCAGCGGGCCAGGTCCAGCGCGGTCCGCTGGCCATTGGTCACCCGGATGCCGTCGATGACCATCTGCTGCGCCTGCGGGACCCGCGACCGCCGTGGTCGAAGTCCGCGGGTGTCATAGCTCCCGGCGTCCTCGGGCACGCCGAGATCGACCGGCCGCAGCCGGGTCCCGTCCACGGTCCCGTCGACGAAACTGTCCGGCACACCGTGGACCACGGCCGCCGCCCACCCCGCCAGCACGGAACCGGCGGGCGCCTTCACCCACGCGGCCCGGACCCGGAGGAGTCGGCGGTCCTCGGGTTCGCTCCCCAGGACGCGCAGACCGTTCATGCCCTCGATCCGTGGCAGCTGGTCGACCGCGTGCCGGGTCATGCCCTCTGCCAACAGCTCCGCTGTCCGCCTGATCTGGAACGTCACCTCACCACCTCCTGCGGGCAAGGCTGCGCGCCAGTATGCCGTCGCGCCAGACCGCGTGCAGGTCCTGTTGAGGGCGGGGCCGGGTCGCGGGGGCCTGTGGAGGACAGTCAGCAGAACCCCTGCAAAAAGCCGGGATCGACCGACAAAACCACTACGAAAATGCGGGATCGAACCGCAAAACCCCTATCTTTCTTGTGGGTGACCCCTACATCTTCGGATTGGTGACGAGGCCGAGCTCGGCATCGGAGGCCAGCAGCGGGTGCGCGGGGAGCACGCGGACGGTCCAGCCCAGGGACCCCGTGCGGGTCAGCTCGAGCTCGCCGTCGAAGCGGTGCTTGCCACCGTCGTAGGACTCCACGTGCCGCAGCACGCTGGTCTCCACCTCGGTCAGCTCGTCGGCCTCGGACGCGCGCCCGAAGGCCACCTGGACCTTGACCTCCTCCGGCGACAGCTCCCCGAGCGAGAGGTAGGCGTGCACGCGCACCGTCTCGCCGATCTGCGGGCTGTCGCTGACGCCCTCGGCCTCCACGTGGTCCACCCGCACCGACGGCCACGCGGCACGGATCCGGTCGACCCGGGCGGCCAGGTCACGGGCCCCGGCGAAGTCGTTGTCCCGCACGGCCCACCCAGCCCGAGCCGCCGGGAGGTAGAGCGTCTGCGTGTAGTCCCGCACCATCCGGTCGGCCATCACCTTCGGCCCGAGCGTGCCCAGCGTGTGCTGGATCATCTCCAGCCAGCGGGTGGGCAGACCCGCGTCGTCGGTGTCGTAGAAGGTCGGCACGACGCTGTTCTCCAGCAGGTCGTACAGCGCCGCCGCCTCCAGCTCGTCACGGCGGTCGTCGTCGACCCCGTCGGCCGTGGGGATCGCCCAGCCGTTCTCGCCGTCGAACCACTCGTCCCACCAGCCGTCCAGGATGGACAGGTTGAGGGCACCGTTGAGCGCGGCCTTCATGCCGGAGGTGCCGCACGCCTCGAACGGCCGTAGGGGGTTGTTCAGCCAGACGTCGCAGCCCGGGTAGAGCCGCTGCGCCATCGCGATGTCGTAGTTGGGCAGGAAGACGATCCGGTGCCGCAGCCTCGGGTCGTCGGTGAACTTCACCATCTCCTGGATGAGCCGCTTCCCGGTGTCATCGGCCGGGTGCGCCTTGCCCGCGATGACCAGCTGCACCGGGCGGTCCTCATCGAGCAGGATCCTGCTCAGCCGCTCCGGGTCGCGGAGCATCAGGGTGAGTCGCTTGTATGTCGGAACTCGCCGTGCGAAGCCGATCGTCAGGATGTCCGGGTCCAGGACGTCATCGATCCAGCCCAACTCCGCGGAGGTCGAGCCGCGGGTCCGCATCGACTTGCGCAGCCGGGCCCGGGTCTCCTCCACGAGTTGCTCACGCATCTCGCGCTTGGTGGCCCAGATCCGGTCGACCGGGACCTGCTCGACGTTGGAGAAGGCGGTGCCGTCGGCGATGGCGTGCGGGCCCATGAACTCGGTGGCCAGGTCGAACACCTTGCGGTCCACCCAGGTCCCGGCGTGGACGCCGTTGGTGATCGAGCCGATCGGCACCTCGTCCTCGTCGAAGCCCGGCCACAGGCCCTGGAACATGCCGCGGCTCACGGCGCCGTGCAGCACGGAGACGCCGTTGGCGCGCTGACCCAGGCGCAGGCCCATCACGGCCATGTTGAACACACCGGGGTCTCCGCCCTCGTAGGACTCCGCACCGAGCGGGAGGAGCTTGGCCAGCGGCACGCCGGACAGAGCGGCAGCGCCACCGAAGTGCTGGGAGATCTGGTTGACACCGAACCGGTCGATGCCGGCGGGCACCGGGGTGTGCGTCGTGAAGACCGTCGAGGCGCGCACCGCGCGCAGTGCCTCCTCGAAGGACAGCCCCGCCCCGGTGGTGAGCTCGCTGATCCGCTCCAGCCCCTGGAAGCCGGCGTGGCCCTCGTTCATGTGGTAGACGTCCGGGGCGGGGGCGCCGGTGAGCCGCGACCAGAGCCGCAGTGCCCGCACGCCACCGATGCCGAGCAGCATCTCCTGCTGCAGGCGCATGTCGCCGCCACCGCCGTAGAGCCGGTCGGTCAGATCGCGCTTGCTGGGCTCGTTGGTCTCCACGTCGGAGTCGAGCAGCAGGAGCGGCACCCGGCCGACCTGGGCCCGCCACACGTGGGCGTGCAGCTGGCCGTCGCCGGGCATCGCCAGCGAGACGACGGCGGGGGTCCCGTCCTCCTCGCGCAGCAGGGACAGCGGCTGGTCGTCGGGGTCCAGGACCGGGTAGGACTCCTGCTGCCACCCCTCGGCGTTGAGCCGCTGGCGGAAGTAGCCGCTCTTGTAGAACAGGCCGATGCCCACGATCGGCACGCCGAGGTCCGAGGCGCTCTTGAGGTGGTCTCCGGCGAGTATGCCGAGGCCTCCGGAGTACTGCGGGAGCGCCGCCGTGATCCCGAACTCGGGCGAGAAGTAGGCGTAGGCCTGGCCGAAGCCGCCGGCGGCGGCTCCTGCCTCCGCCTCGCGCTGGTACCACCGGGGCTCGGTCAGGTAGCGCTGCAGGCCCTCGCCCGCCTCGCGGACCCGCTGGACGAAGCCGGCGTCGCCCGCCAGGGCGGCCAGGTCGTCGGGGGTCAGCGCGCTGAGCATGGCGAGCGGCTCGCGACGGACCGCCTCCCACTTCTGCGGGTCGATGCTCTCGAACAGGTCGAGCGTCGGCTGGTGCCACGACCAGCGCAGATTGAGCGCGAGGTCGTGCAACGGGGACAGTGCGTCCGGGAGAACGGTGCGCACGTGGAGTCTGCGGATTGCCTTCACGAGGCACAAGGGTAGGCGCTAGGCGCGGCGTCCCCGACCGTGGCCCGTGCGGACCCGTCGCAGGACCGGTAGCGTCGGGCTCGTGAGCCAGACACCCGGCAAGGACCCGACCCGTCAGTCCGTCCTCGACCTCGTGGGGCAACACCCGATCGGGCGGATCCCCGTCCAGGACGTCCGCCCCGCCGTCGACGGGGGGCTGCGGCCCACGAAGTCCGTGGTCAACGAGCTGTTCGCGGTCACGGCGACGGTCTTCCGCGAGGGCCACGACAAGGTCAACGCCACCGTCGTGCTCACCGACCCGGACGGCGGCGAGCACCACGTCCGGATGCACCTGCTGAACCCGGGCCTGGACCACTGGGGCACCACCATCTTCGCGGACCGCGAGGGCCTGTGGAGCTACCGCGTGGAGGGCTGGTCCGACCCCTACGCCACCTGGCACCACGACGCGACCATCAAGGTCGAGGCGGGCGTCGACGTCGAGCTGATGCTCGAGGAGGGCGCCCGGGTCCTCGAGCGGGCCCGCGACGAGGTGACCCGCCCCCCAGGTGACGGCGAGCGCCTGACCCGGGCGATCGGCATACTGCGTGACACCGCCGCGCCCACCCACGAGCGGCTGGCGGCCGGCACCGACCTCAGGGAGCTGCTCACCGACCAGCCGCTGCGCGACCTGGTCAGCCCCAGCCGTGAGTTCACCTGGTGGGTGGAGCGACAGCTGGCGCTGCACGGGGCGTGGTACGAGATCTTCCCCCGCTCCGAGGGCGCAACCCGGGACCCGGAGACCGGCCTGTGGACCTCCGGCACCTTCGAGACCGCGCAGGAGCGGCTGCCGGCGATCGCCGACATGGGCTTCGACGTGGTCTACCTGACCCCGGTGCACCCGATCGGCCGGGTCAACCGCAAGGGTCCCAACAACACGCTCGTCGCCGGCGAGCACGACCCGGGCTCGCCCTACGCGATCGGCGCGGAGGAGGGCGGGCACGACGCTCTGCACCCGGACCTGGGCGACTTCGACGACTTCGACGCGTTCGTGGCCCGCGCGGGCGAGCTCGGCCTGGAGGTCGCCATGGACCTGGCGCTGCAGGCCGCGCCGGACCACCCGTGGGCCACCGAGCACCCCGAGTTCTTCACCACCCGCGCGGACGGGACCATCGCCTACGCCGAGAACCCGCCGAAGAAGTACCAGGACATCTATCCGGTCAACTTCGACAACGCCCCGGACACGATCTACGCCGAGGTGCGGCGCGTCATCCAGGTCTGGATCGACCACGGCATCAAGATCTTCCGGGTCGACAACCCGCACACCAAGCCGGTCGAGTTCTGGCAGTGGCTCATCGCCGACGTGGCCGTGGACCACCCGGACGTGATCTGGCTGGCCGAGGCGTTCACCAAGCCGGCGATGATGCACACCCTGGCCAAGGTCGGCTTCCAGCAGTCCTACACCTACTACGCCTGGCGCAACCAGGCCGGTGAGCTGCGGGAGTACGTCCAGGAGCTGTCCGGGGCCGCGGCGGCCTACATGCGGCCGTCCTTCTGGCCCACCACCCACGACATCCTGACTCCCTACATGCAGTATGGCGGGCCGACCGCCTTCCTGCTGCGTGCGGCGCTGGCGGCGACTCTCGTCCCGACCTACGGGATCTACGCCGGCTACGAGCACTGCGAGAGCGTGGCCCGGCCGGGGGCCGAGGAGCACATCGACAACGAGAAGTATGAGTTCAAGAACCGCCGCTGGGACCTGGACGGCGAGCACGGCGGCACCGGCGAGGCGCAGGGCAGGCCCAACCTGGCGCCGTTCCTGAAGCGGCTCAACGAGATCCGCCGCGAGCACCCCGCCCTGCACTGGATCCGCAACATCACCTTCCACAGCGCCGAGGACGAGAACTTCCTGGTCTTCTCCAAGCGCGGCGGCGGCGCCCACGACGGGTCGGACGGCGACGAGATCGTCGTCGTCGCCAACCTGGACCCGCACTCCAACCGGGGCACCACGATCCACCTGAACATGCCCTCGCTCGGCCTCGGCTGGGGTGACGGGTTCGTGGCGCACGACCTGCTCACCGGCCAGCAGTGGCACTGGGGGGAGGCCAACTTCGTCCAGCTCGGCCAGGGCGGTCTGCCGGTCCACATCATCCACGTCAGGAAGTTCTGATGCGCGGCCTGAACCTGCAGCAACCCGGCCTGAGGTACGACCCGGACTGGTTCCGCAAGGCCGTCTTCTACGAGGTGCTGGTGCGGGCCTTCGACGACTCGACGGGCTCGGGGTCCGGTGACTTCAGCGGCCTGATCTCCCGGCTGGACTACCTGCAGTGGCTCGGGGTGGACTGTCTGTGGCTGCCGCCGTTCTACGCCTCGCCGCTGCGGGACGGCGGCTACGACGTGGCCGACTACACCGCCGTCCTGCCCGAGTTCGGCACCCTGCCGGAGTTCCACGAGCTGATCTCCCAGGCGCACGCGCGCGGCATACGGATCATCACCGACCTGGTGATGAACCACACCAGCGACCAGCACGCGTGGTTCCAGGCCTCCCGGGCCGAGCCGGACGGGCCCTACGGCGACTTCTACGTGTGGTCCGACACCGACGACAAGTATGCCGACGCCCGCATCATCTTCGTCGACACCGAGGTCTCCAACTGGTCCTTCGACAGCGTCCGGCGGCAGTTCTACTGGCACCGGTTCTTCAGCCACCAGCCGGACCTGAACTTCGAGAACCCCGCCGTCCAGGAGGCCATGTTCGACGTCGTCCGGTTCTGGATGGACATGGGCATCGACGGCTTCCGGCTGGACGCCGTGCCCTACCTGTTCGAGGAGGAGGGCACCAACTGCGAGAACCTGCCCAGGACGCACGAGTTCCTGGCGAGCCTGCGGGCGATGGTGGACGAGGAGTATCCCGGCCGGGTGCTGCTGGCCGAGGCCAACCAGCTGCCGGCGGAGGTCGTGGACTACTTCGGCACGCCCGAGGCGCCCGAGTGCCACATGTGCTTCCACTTCCCGGTGATGCCGCGGCTCTACTACGCACTGCGGGAGGAGACGGCCGAGTCGATCATCCGGGTGATGCGGGAGACCCCGCCGATCCCGCCGGGCACCCAGTGGGGCACCTTCCTGCGCAACCACGACGAGCTCACCCTGGAGATGGTCTCGGCCGAGGAGCGCTCGGCGATGTACGGCTGGTACGCCCCCGACCCGCGGATGCGCGCCAACATCGGGATCCGCCGGCGGCTGGCACCGCTGCTGGACAACTCGCGCAGCGAGCTCGAGCTGATCAACGCGCTGCTGCTGAGCCTGCCCGGGTCACCGTGCCTGTACTACGGCGACGAGATCGGGATGGGCGACAACATCTGGCTGCAGGACCGCGACGCCGTGCGCACCCCGATGCAGTGGACACCGGACCGCAACGCGGGGTTCTCCACCTCCGACCCGGGCAAGCTCTACCTGCCGGTGATCTCGAGCCTGGTCTATCACCACGGGGCGGTCAACGTGGAGGCGCAGATGGCCTCCGGCTCCTCGCTCCTGCACTGGACCCGCGGGATGCTGGCCATCCGGAGCCGGCACGAGGTCTTCGGCATCGGCGATTTCAGCCTGGCCGAGGCCGACAACCCCGCCGTGCTGGCCTACACCCGCATCGTGTCCACGGGCGCGGCCGTGCCGGAGGCTGAGATCGGGGGCCGTGCGGAGCCGGAGGTCCAGGGGGTGCGCGCGGTGCTGTGCGTCAACAACCTGTCCTCCCGGCCCCAGGCCGCGCGGATCGCCCTGCCCGCCGAGCTGGCCGGCGCCATCACCTCGGACCTGTTCGGCGGCAACGGCTTCCCCGACGTCGACGCCGACGGGCGGATCCACCTGACCCTGGGGGCCCAGGACTTCTTCTGGCTCGGCCTCATCCCCGAAGGAGCCTGACATGGCAACCCTGACCCCGTCCTTCTCCGAGTTCCTGCCCGGCTGGCTCGCCGCCCAGCGCTGGTTCACCGGCAGCGGACGGGTGCCGGAGCTGCGGCGGATCGGCGGCTACCGCCTGGATGACCCGGACGGGCAGGTCGGCATCGACACGCACATCGTGGTCGACGAGTCCGGGCCAGCCCCGGTCGTCTACCACGTGCCGCTCACCTACCGCGGGGAGCCGGCGCCCGAGCTGCACACCGCCCTGGTCGCCACCGCCGAGCACTCCGAGCTCGGCACGCGCTGGATCTACGACGGCTGCCACGACCCGGTCTACGTCCAGGCGCTGGCCGACCTGATGCACTCGGGCAGCACCGTGACCGGGGAGGGCGAGGGAGCGCGGGTGACCGGCTGCGCCACCACCGCGGCCTCGGAGGGTCCCCGGCCGGTCGTGCGCCGCTCGGCGGTGCTGGTCGGCGAGCAGTCCAACACCTCGATCATCGTGGAGACCGGCGAGCCCGGTGAGTCCGCGCCGGTGATCATCAAGGTCTTCCGGGTGCTCCACCCGGGAGAGAACCCCGACGTCGCCGTGCAGAGCGCCCTCGCGGAGGCCGGCAGCACCCGGGTCCCCCGCCCCGTCGGCTGGGTCACCGGCGACTGGCCGCACACCGACGGCAGCACCGCCCACGGTCACCTCGCCTTCGCCCAGGAGTTCCTGCCCGGCGTCCAGGACGCCTGGCGCAGCGCCCTCGTCGCCGCGCGGGAGGACACCGACTTCACCGAGCGCGCCCGGGAGCTGGGGGTCGCGACCGCCGAGGTCCACGCCACCCTCCGGGAGTCCTTCGGGAGCCAGGACCTGACCGAGGACAGTCGGGCGGCCATCCTCGACCGGCTGCGCGCACGGCATACTGACGCCCTCACCGAGGTGCCTGCCCTGTCGGAGTATGACGAGCAGGTCACCTCGGTCTTCGCCGCCGCGGCGGAGGCCGACTGGCCGCCCCTGCAGCGGGTCCACGGCGACTACCACCTCGGCCAGGTGCTGGACGTGCCCGAGCGCGGCTGGGTGCTGGTCGACTTCGAGGGCGAGCCGCTGCGGCCGCTGGAGGAGCGCACGCTCCCGGACCTGGCGCTGCGCGACGTCGCGGGGATGCTGCGTTCCTTCGACTACGCCGCCGGCTCCCTCGCGCAGGACACCGACCTGGACCGGGCCGGCTGGGCCCGGGCGGCCCGCGCCGCCTTCCTGGAGGGGTACGCCGCGCAGTCCGGCCAGGACGTGAGCACCTCCGACCCGGTGCTGGCCGCGCTCGAGCTGGACAAGGCGCTCTACGAGGTGGTCTACGAGGCGCGCCACCGGCCGGCGTGGGTCGGCATCCCGGTCGCCGCGGTCCGCGCCCTGGTGGGTCGGCCGGCAAGCGGGTCCTCCGCCGAGGCTGCCCCTGCAGCACCGACCGCCGGTCGTGGAGCCGCTGGGAGGGGCGCCACCGCCGCGACGCCTGGGGCCGCGGGAGCTGTCGAGGAGGGTGGCCCCACCGAGTCCGGTGGTTCCCCGGCGGACGCCGACGCCACCGACCAGCAAAACCACTACGAAAATGCGGGGCAGGGCGACAAAACCCCTCTCAAAATTGGGGAGAGACCGCTCGCCGCGCACGAGGTGGAGCTGCTCATGCGGGGGCTGCACCGCGACCCGCACTCCCTGCTCGGCGCCCACCCGCACGACGGGGGCATCACGATCCGGGCGCTGCGCCCGCTGGCCGAGCGCGTCACCGTGCTCCTCGCCGGCGGCGAGCGGCACCCGATGCGGCACGAGACGCACGGCATCTGGACGGTGGCGCTGCCGCTGACGGAGATCCCCGACTACCGCCTCGAGGTGGCCTGGGGCGACGGCGTCGGGCACCAGCAGGACGACCCCTACCGGTTCCTCCCCACGCTGGGCGAGATGGACCGCCACCTCATCGGCGAGGGCCGCCACGAGCAGCTGTGGACGGTCCTCGGCGCCCACCTGAGGGAGTATGACGGGCCGCTGGGTCAGGTGCGCGGCACCAGCTTCGCGGTGTGGGCGCCGAACGCCCGCGGGGTCCACGTGGTCGGCGACTTCAACCAGTGGGACAACACCGCCCACCCGATGCGGGTGCTCGGTGAGAGCGGGATCTGGGAGATCTTCCTGCCGGGTGTGTGGGAGGGCAACCGCTACAAGTTCGACATCACGGGCCCGGACGGTCACCGACGGCTCAAGGCCGACCCGATGGCGCGGGCCGCGGAGGTGCCGCCCAGCTCGGCCTCCATCGTCACGCACAGCTGGCACGAGTGGGGTGACGGCGACTGGATGACCCGGCGGGCGCAGCGCAACCCGCACGAGGGGCCGATGAGCATCTACGAGGTGCACCTGGGCTCCTGGCGGCAGGGCGCGTCCTACCGCGACCTGGCCGACCAGCTCACCGGCTATGTCACCGAGATGGGCTTCACCCACGTCGAGCTGATGCCGGTGATGCAACACCCCTACGCCCCCTCGTGGGGCTACCACGTGACCGGCTACTACGCGGCCGACTCCCGCTTCGGCAACCCCGACGACCTGCGCTACCTCATCGACCGGCTGCACCAGGCCGGGGTCGGCGTGATCCTGGACTGGGTGCCCGGCCACTTCGCCACCGACCCGTGGGCACTGGCCCGCTTCGACGGCACACCGCTCTACGAGCACCCCGACCCCCGCCGCGGCTGGCAGAACGAGTGGGGCTCCTACATCTTCGACTTCGGTCGCCCGGAGGTCCGCAACTTCCTGGTCGCCAACGCGCTGTTCTGGCTGGAGGAGTTCCACGCCGACGGGCTGCGCGTGGACGGCGTGGCCTCCATGCTCTACCTCGACTACTCGCGCAACGAGGGTGAGTGGCTGCCCAACAAGTACGGCGGCCGCGAGCACCTCGAGGCGGTGGCGCTGCTGCAGGAGACCAACGCCACGGCCTACCGCCGCGCCCCCGGCGTGGTCATCATCGCCGAGGAGTCCACGTCCTGGCCGGGGGTGACCCGCTCGACCAGTGCCGGCGGACTGGGCTTCGGCTTCAAGTGGAACATGGGGTGGATGCACGACTCGCTCGACTACGTCCAGCGACAGCCGGTCCACCGGCAGTACCACCACCACCAGATGACCTTCTCGCTCATGTATGCCTTCTCCGAGCAGTTCGTGCTGCCGATCAGCCACGACGAGGTCGTCCACGGCAAGGGCTCGCTGGTGCGCAAGATGGGCGGCAACGACCGCTGGCAGCAGCTGGCCAGCCTCCGCGCCTACCTGGCGTTCATGTGGGCCCACCCCGGCAAGCAGCTACTCTTCATGGGCCAGGAGTTCGCCCAGATCTCGGAGTGGGCCGACGGGCGCAGCCTGGACTGGTGGCTGCTGGACCAGCCGGCGCACGTCGGGGTGCAGCACCTGGTGCGCGACCTCAACCGGGCCTACCAGGACACCCCCGCCCTGTGGCAGCTGGACCACAAGAGCGCCGGGTTCCAGTGGCTGGACGCCGACGACGCGCGCGGCAACACCTTCAGCTTCGTGCGCTACGGCACCCAGGACGAGGGCGGCGACCGGCCCGTCCTCGTGGCGGCGGCCAACTTCTCCGGCACACCGCGCGAGGTCCGGCTCGGCGTGCCGCGCCCCGGCCGGTGGCGCGAGCTGGTCAACACCGACGCCGACCCCTATGGCGGGTCCGGGGTGGGCAACATGGGGTCGGTCACCGCCACCGACGACCCGCACCAGGGTCAGCCGCACTCCGTCACGCTCATGCTGCCCCCGCTGGGCGTCCTCTGGCTGGTGCCCGACGCGGCTCCCGCCGGACCCGACGCGCAGGCGGGCGCCCAGGACCGGCCGGCTCACGGCATACAGCAGGACGCTCAGCCACAGACTGACCCGACTCCCACCCCACCCACACCGCAGGAGTAGCCATGGCCACCCACCCGCGCGCCGGTCAACCCGCGCAGCCTGAGGACCTGATCGACGTCGCCCACCTGGTGACCGCCTACTACACCCTCACGCCGGACGCGGAGCAGATCGACCAGCAGGTCGCCTTCGGCACCTCCGGCCACCGGGGCAGCGCGCTGGACACGGCGTTCAACGAGGCGCACATCCTGGCGACCACGCAGGCGATCTGCGACTACCGGGCCAGGGAGGGCACCGAGGGACCTCTGTTCATCGGCCGCGACACCCATGCGCTCTCCGAGCCGGCGTGGGCCAGCGCGCTGGAGGTGCTGGTGGCCAACGGCGTGGACGTCATGGTGGACAGCGCCGACCGCTACACCCCGACTCCGGCGGTGTCGGTCGCGATCCTGCGGGCCAACGCCGGCGACCCGGCCGCACAGGCCGACGGCATCGTGGTCACGCCCTCGCACAATCCGCCGCGGGACGGCGGGTTCAAGTACAACCCGCCGCACGGCGGTCCGGCCGACACCGACGCGACCGGGTGGATCGCCGACCGCGCCAACGAGCTGCTGCGGGCCGGCCTCGAAGGCGTGCGCCGCGTGCCGTTCGCGCAGGCCCGCGAGGCCGCCGAGGAGTTCGACTTCATGGGCACCTACGTCGCCGCACTGCCCGAGGTGGTCGACCTCGACGCGATCCGCGAGGCCGGGATCAGGATCGGTGCCGACCCCCTGGGTGGCGCGGCCGTGGACTACTGGGCCGCGATCGGGCAGACCCACGGGCTGGACCTGACCGTCATCAACCCGCTGGTGGACGCGACCTGGCGCTTCATGACCCTGGACTGGGACGGCAAGATCCGGATGGACTGCTCCTCCCCCAACGCGATGGCCAGCCTCATCGAGAACCGCGGCCGGTTCCAGATCAGCACCGGCAACGACGCCGACTCTGACCGGCACGGCATCGTCACGCCGGACGCGGGGCTGATGAACCCCAACCACTACCTGGCCGTGGCCATCGACTACCTGTATGGCGGGGGTCGCCCCGGCTGGCCCGGCACCGCCGCGATCGGCAAGACCCTGGTCTCCTCCTCGATGATCGACCGGGTCGCCGCCGGGGTCGGGCGCGAGCTCGTGGAGGTGCCGGTGGGCTTCAAGTGGTTCGTCCCCGGTCTCCTGGACGGCAGCATCGGCTTCGGCGGCGAGGAGTCGGCGGGCGCCTCGTTCCTGCGCCGCGACGGCTCGGTGTGGTCCACCGACAAGGACGGCATCATCCTGGCGCTGCTGGCCTCGGAGATCCAGGCGGTCACCGGCAAGTCCCCCTCGCAAAGGTATGCCGAGCTGGTCGCCGAGCACGGCGACCCCGCCTACGCCCGCATCGACGCCCCCGCCAACCGGGAGCAAAAGGCCAAGCTCAAGGCGCTCAGCCCGGCCGACGTCACCGCCACCTCACTGGCCGGTGAGGAGATCACCGCGATCCTCACCGAGGCGCCGGGCAACGGGGCGGCCATCG
This sequence comes from Ornithinimicrobium sp. F0845, assembly GCF_023015765.1. Lineage (GTDB taxonomy): Bacteria > Actinomycetota > Actinomycetes > Actinomycetales > Dermatophilaceae > Ornithinicoccus. Next base: position 123,779 of record NZ_JALKAL010000005.1, on the reverse strand, counting down.
GCGGCCTCAAGGTCCAGACGGCGAGCGCCTGGTTCGCCGCGCGTCCCTCCGGCACCGAGGACGTCTACAAGATCTACGCCGAGTCCTTCCAGGGGCCGGACCACCTGGCGAGTGTCCAGGAGGAGGCCCAGGCACTCGTCGACAGCGCTCTCTCCGGCTAACCCGGCGTGGCTAGAACAGCGCGCTCATCAGCGACCCACGCGCCTTGACCACGCGCGGATCGGTGCTGCCCACCACCTCGAACTGGCCGAGGAGGTGCTTACGCACGGTGTCCCGCTCGTCGCCCGCGGTCCTGCGCACCAGCTCGATGAGGCGCAGGAAGGCGTCCTCGACGTGTCCGCCGACCAGGTCCAGGTCGGCGGCCCGCAGCTGGGCCTGCACGTCCGTGGGGTCGGCGGCGGCCGCCTCGCGCACGGCGTTGAGGTCGAGACCTGCCGTGCGACGGAGCAGCTCGACCTGACCGAGCCCGAGCCGGGCGTCCTCGTCCCTGGGGTCCTGCTCCAGCGCCTGCTGGTAGGCGGCGGCCGCGGCGTCCAGGTCGCCCCGGTCGATCGCGTCGTAGGCCTGCTGGTGCAGCGGCGGCAGCTCCGGCTCCTCCGCCTCGGCACCGTCCCCGGCCGGGGCAGCCTCCACACCCTCCACGCGACCGGTCACCCCGTTTGCCACCGCCGCCGAGAGGAACTGCTCCAGCAGGGTCCGCAGCTGCTCGACAGGCTGCACCCCGAGGAAGAACGGCACCGGCTGTCCCTGCAGCAGCCCGACGACCACGGGAAGCGCGCTGACCTGACCGAACGCCTCCTGCAGCACCGGCGACAGCGCCTGCACGATGCCCGGGTTGCCCGCGATGTCGACCGCGGCCACCCGGAACCGACCCTCGTTGCGGACCGACTCGTCGACCATCGTCTGCACGAACTGCACCGACTCGGGCACCTGGTCGGTGTAGAGCACGAGCACGGCGGGCACGGTGGTGCTGCCGTTGACGACCGTCGCGAAGCTGGCGTCCGTCGCGTGCACGAGGACGCCGTCCGTCCCACCGGCTGACCCGGTCGGCGCGGCACCCCCTGCCGGTTGACCACCCGGCGCCTGCGGGCGCGGGCTGGCCAGGGAGGAGAGGTCGACGGCACCGCGCAGGGCGGCGTTGAGCGACTGCGGCGTGGGCTGTGTCATGCCCCCATTGTCACCTGACAGGGTGGAGGATATGGAACCCGCCGTCCCCGTCCCGGATCCTGCGCCGCCCGAGCCGGCCAGCCGCTCGGTCATCCCGTTCGCCATCCTGGCGGGGATCGTGGTTGCCCTGGTGATCGTCGGCATACTGACCCTGCAGCTCCTCAACCGCCCCGCGTCCGCGCAGGACGTGGCCACGGACTTCGTGGTCGCTGTCTACGAGGGCGACGCCGAGCGGGCCTGCCTCCTCACGGCCCCGGCCATGCGGCAGGCCGAGCTCGACCGCTTCGACGCCGACGACTGCGCCCAGTTCGGCCAGATCGTCGATCCGTCGGGTCAGGGGTCCGGCGCGGAGTCGGCCGACGTGGAGGTCCTCGAGATCACGGAGTATGACGACCAGTCCAGTGTGCGCGTGTCCTCACCGAGGGGCACGCCGGGTGTGTGGACGCGCGTCGACCTGGAGCGGCTCGAAGGCGAGTGGCTGGTGACGGACTACTCGGGCTGAACGCAGCAGCCCCGGCCGCGCTGGCCGGGGCTGCTGCGATACCGAGGGTGATCGATCGCGAAGGTGCTCAGCTGCCGGAGGCGCCGATGACCTGCTCGCGAGCGGCGATGACGACGGGGTCGCCGTCGGTCTTGATGTGGACGGCCAGGAAGACGTCGGTCGTCATCGTGGCGCTGTTGTTGATGACGTCTGCACCGGCGAAGTGCGCGAAGGCGGTCGGGGCCTCCAGATAGGTGCCCGATCTCACGTCGAAGGTGCTCGTGCGCCGCAGCACCGGGAAGGTGATCGCGGAGCCGTCAGCGAGCTCGATGGTGCGCATCGTGCCGGAGCGCAGGTCGTGCTCCTGGGTGAGGGTTGCCTGATCGGCCACGGCGGCGGCCTGCTCCTCGGCGGCCTGGCGCACCTGGGGACCGTAGTCGTTGGTGCGGAAGTCGGGGCGGTCATCGGCGAAGGGGTAGTCCAGGATCAGGAAGAGCTGGTCCACGACCTGGCTCGGGGACCACTGGAGATCACCCTTGCCCTCGCGCAGCACCGGGGACCCCTCGGAGCGCGGGTCGAAGCTGGGGACCTCGGTGCCGGCCAGCATCGGGGCGCTCCAGCCGATCAGCCAGTTCGCGCCGTCGTCCTCGCTCACGATGAGGTGCAGCTCGGGCAGGCCCGACTCGGGCACCGTCTGGACGACCATGTAGGCGGGGCTCTCCCCGTCCTCACGGCTGATCGACAGGACGTTGACCTCGTAGGGGTGGTAGTCGATGACCGGCTCGAGCCCGACCTCGCGCAGCTCGGTGGCCGCGGTCGCGGCGCGCAGCTCGGACCCCACGAAGGTGGACTCGTTGAGCTCGGCCGCCTCCTCGGGGTCGGCGTTCTGGGACTGCGCGGCCTGCTGCAGCAGCGTGCCGGCGACCTCCTCGGCCTCCTCGACGGAGATGACGCCGACACCGTCGGCTGGCGCGGTGACCGTGCCGTCGTCCGCGCTCTCGCCGGGACCGGCGGTGGTGGGGGCCGCGTCGCCCGTGGCGGTCGCGGCATCGCCGGTGGAGGTCGCGGCGTCGCCGGTGGCGGTCGACGCGTCACCGGTGGCCTCCGCGGAGTCCCCGTCCGTGGTCTCGGCGGAGTCCTCGGCGGTGGCGGAGGTGGCGTCAGTGGTCTCCTCGGGCTCCTCCGACCCGCTGCAGGCGGCAAGCAGCAGCGAGGACGTCAGGGCAAGGGAGAGCGCAGCGTGGGACAACTTCATAACGAAATGGTAAACCTCGGGAATGGGGGTGAACCTAATCCGAGATCCTCAGGAATCGCCCAGAATGGGCTGCTAACGAAGGGTCCGGAGCACGGCTTCTGTGTGACGCACTTCTCAGTGCGGGAGGCGGTCAGAACCTCGCCGGCTCACGATACACGCCCCACTCCTCGCGCAGGGCGTTGCAGATCTCGCCCAGCGTGGCCTCGGCGCGGACGGCCTCCAGCATCGTCGGGATCATGTTCTCCGAGGTGCGCGCTGCAGCGACCATCGCCTCCAGCGCGGACTGCACCTGGCCCATGTCCCGGCCCTGGCGCCGCTGCCCCAGCGTGGCCACCTGGTCGCGCTCCACCTCGTGGCTGACCCGCAGGATCTCCAGCTCGTGGCTCACCGACTCGGTGTGCACGTTGACACCGACGATCTTCTTCTCCCGCTTCTCCAGGGCGATCTGGTACTGGAAGGCGGAGTCGGCGATCTCCGACATGAACCAGCCGTCCTCGATGCCACGCAGGATGCCACTGGTCATCGGGCCGATCGGGTGCTCGACGGACCCGTCCGCCGCCAGGGTGCGGTCGCGCTCCCCCATCAGCCGGATGTGCTCGAAGATCTTCTCCGCCTCGGCCTCGATCTGGTCGGTGAGGGCCTCGACATACCAGGACCCGCCGAGCGGGTCGGCGACGTTGACGACGCCGGTCTCCTCCATGAGCACCTGCTGCGTGCGCAGGGCGACCTCGGCCGACTGCTCGGTGGGCAGGGCGAGGGTCTCGTCGAGAGCGTTGGTGTGCAAGGAGTTGGTGCCGCCGAGCACCGCCGCGAGCGCCTCGACGGCGGTGCGCACCACGTTGTTGAGCGGCTGCTGCGCGGTGAGGGAGACCCCGGCCGTCTGGGTGTGGAAGCGCAGCCACTGCGCCTTCTCGTCGGTCGCGCCGTAGACGTCGCGCATCCACCGCGCCCAGATCCGGCGCGCGGCGCGGAACTTGGCGATCTCCTCGAAGAAGTCGAGGTGTGAGTCGAAGAAGAAGGACAGCCCGGGCGCGAACCTGTTGACGTCCATGCCGCGCGAGAGGCCCAGCTCGACATAGCCGAACCCGTCGGCGAGAGTGAAGGCCAGCTCCTGCGCGGCCGTCGCCCCGGCCTCCCGGATGTGATAGCCCGAGACCGACAAGGGCTTGTAGGCCGGGATGTTGGCGTTGGTGTACTCCATCAGGTCGCCGATCAGGCGCAGGTGCGGCTCGGGCGGGAACAGCCACTCCTTCTGGGCGATGTACTCCTTGAAGATGTCGGTCTGCAACGTGCCGTTGAGCGTGGTGATGTCCACGCCCTGCCGCTCGGCGGCCACGAGGTACATGCAGAAGACCGGCACGGCGGGGCCACTGATCGTCATCGAGGTGGTGACGTCCGAGAGCGTGATGTCGGAGAAGAGCACGTCCATGTCGGACGCCGAGTCGATCGCCACGCCGCAGTGGCCGACCTCGCCCAGGCTCTGCGGCTCGTCGGAGTCGCGGCCCATGAGGGTCGGCATGTCGAAAGCCACCGAGAGCCCGCCGCCCCCGCGGGCCAGGATCATCTTGTAGCGCTCGTTGGTCTGCTGCGCGTTGCCGAAGCCGGCGAACTGCCGGATGGTCCAGGTGCGCCCGCGGTAGCCGGTCGGGTAGAGACCGCGGGTGAACGGGAACTCCCCCGGCCACCCGATGCGCTCCATCCGCTCGTCGGCGGCCTCCAGCTCGGGGCTCGGTCCGTAGACCGGCTCGACCTCCATACCCGAGAGGGTGGTGAAGTCGGCGTCCCGGACCGCTCCCTTGGCGACGGCAGCGTCAAACCGTGCCTGCCAGCGCTCGCGGCCGGATGTCGAAGGGGTCTCGGGGACGGCACTGTCGCTCATGCTCGTCAGGTTACCGCTTGACGTCGCGTCACTCTCGTGTCGGGGACCACCTGGGCAGTATGGCGAGGAGCTGGGGCGACTATCCGGCCCGGGCCGCCTCCCGGTCCCGGGTGCGGATGCCCTCGCGGTTGGCCGGCCCGCTCACGATCCGCTCCACGATGCGATAGAGCACGACCAGCAGGGCCAGGACGGCCGTCACGTGCAGCAGGAAGGCCAGTGCGACCCCGGTGATCGCCCCGGCCCGCCAGAACCTGCCCCACGACAGGCTCAGCACCCCAGGGATCACCAGCGCACCGAGCGCCCCCGTGAGCAGCTTCCACCACCACGCTGTCCCCGGGCCACCCATCCACGGGACCACGTCGATCACGTCGAAGAAGTCGAGGCTGGCCAGCACCCCGAGCACGGCGACGGTCCCGAGCAGCCCGACCAGCACGGCGCGGGTCCAGGCGCGCCCCGAGTGCCACATCGTGCTCAGCGTGACGGCGGACCACATGAGCCAGGCGCGGACCCGCCCGGTCCCCAGACCGATCATCGCCTCGCGGAAGATGTGGTCGGCCTCGGGCCGGGCGAACGGCTCACCGTGGCGGTCGGTGTCGGGCCCGATGAAGGCGCCCGGCCGGACGAGCGCGTCGTGCAGCACGGCGGCCGGCAGGAAGTCACCGCTCTTGGGCACCAGCCAGGTGAACAGCGCCGGCACCGAGGCCAGGTCGGTCCGGAAGCGGCGCAGGTCGGCCGGCACCACGAACGCCTCGTCGTAGTGGTCGCTGTCGAAGCCGATCCGGCGCAGCAGGGTGAAGTCCCGCCCGTCGATGCTGCGCAGCTCGAGCCGCAGCGGCCCGCCGTCCTCCGCGTCGAAGAACTCCCCCACGGCGGCCTAGCGTCGCACCATGCGCAGCTCCACCAGACCGTCCTCCCGGTCGGTGGCCCGCCCGCCGTCGAGACGGAAGTGGTTGCGCTCGTAGAACCGGATCGCCCGGTCGTTGCCCTCGGCGACCCACAGGTAGGCCGGCCCCTCCCCGAGCCCGATGTCCATCAGCTCCTGGGCGACCCCGGTCCCGTAGTGCTCGGCCAGGACGTTGATCGCCCACAGCTGGGTGTCGGTCGGCCCGTCCTCCTCCCGCGCGGGACCGACGCTGATGAAGCCGACCAGCCCGTCGTCATACTGCGCGACAACAACCCGCTCGCCGCGGGCGCTGCGCCCGTCCACCAGCAGGTTCTCGTCCTGTTTCTCGGCCGGCAGGCCGTCCTCGGCCACCAGCCGCCGCCCCCAGCCGCGGGCGAACCGCTCCGGTGTGAGCTCGGCGAAGGCCGCCTCGTCCATCAGCCCGACGTAGGCCTCCTGCCACACCCGGCAGTGCAGCGTCCCCAGCGCCTCCACGTCCTCCACCGCGGGCGGTCGGATGACGTATGGCGACTCCTCCTCGGTCATGAACCCAACCTAGCCCCGGGTCGGCTGGTTGGCCATGGTCGAGCCGCGCTGAGCGCGCCCTGTGGATGAAGGAACCCGTCTTGCCGTCGAATGGCCGACGATGGTCTCGTGTCTGATGGTGACAAGCGGGGCCGAGAGGTGGACGATGGGTGTCATGACGGCCATGCCGCGCACGGGCGAGGAGTGGACGGTCGACGACCTCGACCGCCTGCCGGACGACGGCCTGCAGTATGAACTGCTCGACGGGCTGCTCCTCGTGACGCCTGCACCGGTGCTCATGCACCAGCGAGCGATCGGCAATCTCCACCTCGCGCTGCGGCGGGCCTGCCCGCCCGGCCTGGAGGTCTTCCTCTCCCCCGTCGACTGGCGTCCAGATCTGCGGACGTCCCTGCAGCCCGACCTGTTGGTGGTCCGCGCGGAGGACGTCGCGGTCAAGAACATCACGGTGCCGCTGGTCCTGGCCGTGGAGGTGCTCTCCCCCTCCACGCGGCGCAAAGACCTGGTGCTCAAGCGCTCCAAGTACGAGGACTCTGGAGTGCAGTCCTACTGGTTGGTCGACCCTGCGGAGCCCTCGGTGCTCGCGCTGGACCTGTCGGACGGTCGTTATGTCGACGCTGGCGAGGCACGTGGCTCGGAGCGACTCGTGCTGCAGCGTCCGTTCGAGATCGACCTCGTCCCCGCCGAGCTCGTGGCACCGCCGGCGCGCTCCGGGAGCTGAGCCCGGTGCGGCAGTCTGCTGCCCTTCGGTCCCCTCAGAGCGCGGCGACCACGCGGTCCGCGGCGGCGTAGGGGTCGGTCTCGCCCGCCACGACCTCCTCGGCCGCGGAGGTGAGGTCGTCTCCGTGCCCGAGGTCACCCATCCGCTCGCGCAGCTGGGCGAGCGCGATGGCCTCGATCTCGGCGGTGGCACGACGCACCCGGCGACGGTGCAGCTCGTCGTTGCCCTCCATCCACGCACGGTGCTTGTCGAGCGCCTCGAGCACCTCGTCGAGCCCCTCACCGCGGTCGGCGATCGTCTTCACGACCGGCGGCCGCCAGAGGCCGGGCTCGGTGCGGTCGCCCAGGCTGATCATGTGGCGCAGCTCGCGGACCGTGTTGTCGGCCCCCTCGCGGTCGGCCTTGTTGACCACGAAGACGTCGCCGATCTCCAGGATGCCGGCCTTGGCCGCCTGCACCCCGTCCCCCATGCCGGGCGCGAGCAGGACCAGGGTGGTGTCCGCCAGGCCGGCGACCTCCACCTCGCTCTGTCCGACGCCGACGGTCTCGACGAGGACGACATCGCACCCGGCGGCGTCCAGGACCCGCAGCGCCTGCGGGGTGCTCCACGACAGACCACCCAGGTGTCCGCGGCTGGCCATCGACCGGATATAGACCTCGGGGTCCAGGACGTGGTCGGTCATCCGGATCCGGTCCCCCAGCAACGCGCCGCCGGAGAACGGTGAGGACGGGTCGACGGCCAGCACACCGACCCGCAGGTCACGGCCGCGCAGCCCGCTGACCAGCATCGAGGTGCTGGTGGACTTGCCGACGCCGGGACTGCCGGTGAGCCCGATGACGTGGGCGTGACCGGTGTGTGGCGCCAGGGCGGCCATCACCTCACGCAGCGCCGGGTGGTCGTTCTCGACCAGGGTGATCAGGCGGGCCACCGCGCGCGGCGAACCCGCCCTGGCCTGCTCGACCAGGGCGGGGACGTCGACCTCGCGGCGCGCCATGCAGGCGGGCTCAGTCCTGGGCCGGCACGCGGACGATCAGGGCGTCGCCCTGCCCGCCGCCACCGCACAGGGCCGCGGCGCCGGTGCCACCGCCCCGGCGACCCAGCTCGAGGGCGAGGGTCAGGACGAGGCGAGCACCCGACATACCGATCGGGTGACCCAGGGCGATCGCGCCGCCGTTGGGGTTGACCTTCTCCGGGTCCAGGCCGAGCTCCTTGGTGGAGGCCAGGCCGACCGCGGCGAAGGCCTCGTTGATCTCGACGACGTCGAGGTCGGTGGGCTCGATGCCCTCCTTCTTGCAGGCGGCCCGGATGGCGTTGGCCGGCTGGCTCTGCAGCGAGGAGTCGGGGCCGGCGACGACGCCGTGCGCGCCGATCTCGGCGATCCAGGACAGCCCGAGCTCCTGCGCCTTGGCCTTGCTCATCACCACGACGGCGGCCGCACCGTCGGATATCTGGGAGGCGCTGCCGGCCGTGATCGTGCCGTCCCTGGAGAACGCCGGGCGGAGCCTGCCGAGCGACTCGGTTGTGGTCTCGGCACGGATGCCCTCGTCGTTGCGGAAGTCGACGGGGTCGCCCTTGCGCTGCGGCACCTGGACGGTGACCACCTCGTCGTCGAACGTGCCGTCCTCCCAGGCCTTGGCGGCCAGTTGGTGGCTGCGCGCGGAGAAGGCGTCCTGCTCCTCGCGGGTGAAGGCCCGGTCCGCGACATTGGCGTCCTCGGTCAGGTTGCCCATCGCCTGGTCGGTGAAGGCGTCCCACAGTCCGTCGTAGGCCATGTGGTCGCGCATCGTGACGTCGCCGTACTTGAAGCCGGCGCGGCTCTTCTCCAGCAGGTGCGGGGCGTTGGTCATCGACTCCTGGCCACCGGCCACGACCACGTCGAACTCGCCGGCGCGGATCAGCTGGTCGGCCAGCGCGATGGCGTCCAGACCGGAGAGGCAGACCTTGTTGATGGTCAGCGCCGGCACGTCCATCGGGATGCCGGCCTTGACGGCGGCCTGACGGGCCGGAATCTGCCCGGCACCGGCGGTGAGGACCTGGCCCATGATCACGTAGTCGACCTGGTCGCCGGAGACACCGGCCTTCTCCAGGGCGCCCTTGATCGCGAAGCCGCCCAGGTCGCTGCCGGAGAAGTCCTTGAGCCCGCCGGACATGCGACCCATCGGGGTGCGGGCGCCGGCGACGATGACCGAGACGGGGTGGGCCGTGGTCGGGGCGTCAGTGGGTGCAGTCATGGGGTCCTCCAGCACTTCGGTGGATGCGTGATCGAGTCCTCCCATCGTAACGAGCGGGAGGGACGCCTCGGACCACGGTGCCGGTGGGGGGCGTGCGGGCGCCCGGAGTCGTCCCGATCAGCTGCCGTGCACCACGTGACCGCCCACCACGGTCGCCGACACAGCCATCCGGCGCAGCACCCGTGCCTGCTCGACCGGGTCGTCGCCGGCCAGCGGGTCGGCCTCGAGCAGCGCGAGGTCACCCGGCTCGCCCACCCGCAGCGAGCGCCCGTCGGTCGAGGCACCCAGCGCCTCGGCCGGGGTGAGCGCCAGCTCGGGGTGCCAGGCGTCCCCGCCGTCCGGCGCGCGGTGCACCGCCGCGGCCATCGCCAGCCAGGGGTCGAGCGGCGCCACTGGGGCATCGGACCCCAGCGCCAGGGGTATGCCGTGCTCCACGAGTCTGCGCAGGGCGAAGGTCCGGTCGGTCCGCTCCGGCCAGTACTGCTCGGTGACCGTCCGGTCGTCCAGCAGGTGCGCGGGCTGCACACTGCCGCGCACCGGCAGACCCGCCCACAGCGGCAGGTCGGCCACAGCCACCAGCTGGGCGTGCTCGATGGAGCCGCGGGCACCGGTGGCCTGCAGCACGTGCAGCGCCTGGCGCACCGCCCGGTCCCCGATCGCGTGCAGCGCGACCTCCAGCCCGCTCCCGTGGGCCAGGTCGACCACGGCGCGCAGCTCGTCCTCGCTGTAGTTCGCCGCGCCCAGGTGCGGGGCGCCCACCGGACCGGAGGCGCCCGGGTGCGTCACGGCATACGGCTCGCAGCACCACGCCGTCCGGGTGTTGAGGGAGCCGTCGGAGATCACCTTCAGCGGCCCCATGACGGCCCAGCCGTCGGTGCCCGGCAGCGGGTCCCCGGAGCGCCAGCCACGGTCGAGGACCTCGGCCAGGCGCCCGGGATAGACGCCGGTCCGCACCCGGAACGGGCCGACCTGAGCGATGCGCCGCGGCCACTGGTCCCACGCGGGACTGAACTCCAGGTCCACCATCCCGACCAGCCCGCGGGCCCGGGCGTCCCGGACGGCGTCGATCACCGCCGCCTCCCCCTGGTCGGCGGCGCCAGGCAGCTCCCCCAGCCGGTCGTAGATCGCGAACCACTCCTCCTCCTGGATCACCTCCGCGCGGTAGGGCGCGCCCAGCAGGGCCATCGCGGCGGAGTTGAGCCACCCGTGGTGTCCGTCCCCGCTGATCAGCACGACGGGCCTGACCGGGCTCACGGCGTCCAGGTGCGCGGTCGTCGGCGGCTGCGGCCAACCCGCGCTGCGGTGTCCCCACGCGACCAGCGGCGCGGTGGCCGCGGGGTCGGCCCCGAGCGCGCCCGCCAGAATGCTCAGGGCGTGCTCCACGCTGACGGCTGCGGAGACGTCCAGGCGCGAGCGGACCATCGCCCACTGCACGGCGTGCACGTGGTGGTCCCACAGGCCGGGCACGACCCACCGGCCCTCCCCCGCGAGCTCCGGCACACCGCCCGCGGGCAGGTCGGTCCCGACTGCGGCGACCCGGCCGTCCCTGATGAGTATGTCGACGGGCCGGCTCCCCGCCGTCCGCTCGCCGGTGGCGTGGGTCGTGTCGGCGGCGTGGGTCTTCGTGGCAGCGTGGGTCGTGTCGGCGGCGTGGGGCACGCCGGCGACGGTCAGGTCCAGTGGCACGGGCCGGACCCCGCGCACCAGCAGATCGGTCATGGCTGCACGGTACGTCCCCGGACCACCGGCTTCACGCCGGGCTGCCCGGCCCGCCTGTCGTGTCGCCGCCGGTCGGTAGGCTCGGCCCATGACCGGCCTGCCCGACGACGTCGTCCCGCTCCTGCTCGCCATCGACCACGTGGGTCTGGCCGTGCCCGACCTCGACGAGGCGATCGCCTTCCACCGTGACGTGCTGGGCCTGGTGGTGCTGCACGAGGAGACCAACGACGAGCAGGGCGTGCGCGAGGCGATGCTGGCGCCGTCCGGCGCTCCCGCCGGGTCCACCCAGATCCAGCTGCTCGCCCCGAGCACGCCCGAGTCCACGATCGCCAGGTTCCTGGACCGCTCCGGGCCGGGGCTGCAGCAGCTGGCCTACCGGGTCGCCGACGTCGAGGCGGTGTCCGAGGTGCTGCGGGACCGCGGGCTGCGCCTGCTCTATGACGCCCCGCGCCGCGGGACCGGCGGGAGCCGCATCAACTTCGTGCACCCCAAAGACGCCGGCGGTGTGCTCGTCGAGCTCGTCGAGCCGCCGGCCGGCGAAGCTGCGGCCGGCGCGGGCGCGCTGCTGACGGAAGCACCGCCGCGTGGGTGAGGATGATCCGGTGAGTGAGAGCGAGGCGGACGCCGGTCCGGGCGTCCACGCCGGTGGGGATGCAGGGGGGCGGTCGGCGGGCCACACCGGGCGGCGCGAGCGGTTTCGGCTGCGGCTGCCCGCGCTCGGCGGGCGCGGCAGTGTGCGGGGCCGGAGCAAGGAGGCCGTCGAGACGTGGCGCCGCTACCGCGAGACCCAGCTGACCGAGCTGGCCGAGAGCAACCGCCTGCAGCGCGAGCTGATCGAGGCGGCCCACACGTCGTCGGCGCAGGGCACGCTGCCGGGGCTGGCTGAGGCCCCGTCGGGGTCGCCGGACGCGGAGCCGTCGGATGAGCCGATCGTCGAGCGACGGCGCGAGCTGATGACGGTGACCTCACCGTTCATGTTCGGCTTCTTCGGGGCGCTCGGTGTGCTGGTCGCCTGGTGGCTGGCCCAGAACGTGGGCCGGTTGGGGTCGGTCATCACCTTCATCCTCATCGCGGTCTTCGCCACCCTGGCGCTCAACCCGATCGTGGAGAGCCTGACCCGTCGCGGCCTGAGCCGGCCGGCGGGGGTGTTCACCGTCTTCCTCGGCATGGTCGCCGTGCTGGGCCTGTTCGGCTGGCTGGTGGTGCCCACGATCGTGCAGGAGACCTCCACCTTGATCGAGCGCGCCCCCCGCTACTTCGAGGACCTCAACGCCCAGCCGTGGCTCATCGACCTCAACGAGCGCTACGACCTGGCCGAGCGGATCAACACCGAGATCGAGAACCGCCTGGAGGACACCACCTTCATCTCCTCGGTCTTCGGAGGCGTGCTCGGGGTCGCCGGTGCGCTGGCCGGCGGACTGGTCGGCTTCTTCACCGCGCTCGTGCTCACGCTCTACTTCCTTGCCGCTCTCCCGACGGTCAAGGACGCGGCCTACAAGATCGTGCCGCTGAGCCGTCGGGCCCGGGTCATCGGGCTGGCCGAGGAGATCATGCGACGCGTGGGCGGTTATGCCCTGGGCCAGGTCGCGGTGGCCACCATCAACGGCACCTGCTCCTGGGTCATGATGCAGCTGCTCGGGGTGCCCTACGCGATCGTGCTCGCCGTCCTGGTCGGCATCCTCGGCCTTATCCCCCTGGTCGGCGCCACCCTCGGCGCGGTGATCGTGGCCCTCGTGGCCCTGAGCCAGGGCTGGGTCGTCGCCCTGATCGTGTGCATCTACTACCTCGTCTACCAGCAGTTCGAGAACTACGTCATCGTGCCGCGCATCATGGCCCGCACCGTCTCCGTGCCCGGTGCCCTGACCGTCGTCGCCGTGTTCGCCGGCGGCACCCTCATGGGCGTCCTCGGCGCCCTCATCGCCATCCCGGTCGCCGCGGGCATGCTGCTGCTCTACAACGAGGTCGTCGTCCCCCGCCAGCAGCGCCTCTAGCCCCTCCCCACCGAGTGGGCACCGGTCGGACCGACGTCTTCGAGCGCCCCGGCGCTCTTCGGGCCTGCTGCAACCGGCTCGAGGAACCGCGAGGCGCTCGAAGACGTGGCTGGTCCCGCTCCGCCTCCACCGAGCGCATCGAGAGGGCACGCAGCGGCGCTCAGGCCCAGGCGTGCCCCGGACGGCGGCGGTCGCGTGCGTTCCAGCAGGTGGTGTGCCAGTGGCGGCGGTTCTCCACCCCAGACATGCTCGAGGCCGGCCAGGCGACGGTGTGGGCCGAGGCGGCCGAGACGTCCTGCTGGCAGCCGGGGCACAGATAGCTGCGCCCCGAGTCGTTGCCCCGGACCTGCCGGAAGGTCCATTCCTGACCGGCGAACTCGACCTCGTCCAGCACCGGACCGCGCTCGGACACGGGTGGCCCACCCCGGCGCGGCGGGACCCGGCCGCCGCGCCGTTTGCGGTTGGAGCGGCCCATGATCACTCCCCGCTGAGGAAGGGCTCCTCCAGGAGCACGTGCTCGACGAGCAGCGGGGAGGGCGCCAGGTGCGACTGGAAGCCGGAGGTTCCGGAGTAGAGCTCCTCGGCCACGGCGAGCACCTCGTCAGCGCCGAGGTGGTCGATCATCGCGAAGGGCCCCATCGGATAGCCCAGACCGAACAGCAGCGCCGTGTCGATGTCCTCCGCCGACGCATAGCCCTCGTCCAGCATCCGCACGCAGTCGTTGAGGTGGGTGACCAGGAGCGCGTCGACGACCAGACCGGTGCGGTCCTTGCAGACCACCGGTGCCGCGCCGATGGCAGTCACGACCGAGCGCAGCGTCGCGACGGTCTCCTCGGAGGTCTTGATCGTGCGACCCACCTCGACCACCTGACCGTTCGGGGTCGGCGCGTGCACGCGCAGCACCACGGTGTCCTCGGGCCGGCCGCTGATCGCGGCGAGCGCCACGGCGGAGTAGGTGTTGACCGTGGCCAGGATCGTCCCCGGCGCGGTGACCTCACCCAGCTCGGCGAACAGGTCGTCGACGTCACGCAGCTCCTCGGCCGCCTCCTCCTCGACGTCCTCGTCCTGGGCCTCGACGACCAGGCCGACCGCCGCCAGCCCGAAGAGGTCCTCGGAGGCGTCCGCCACGTGGGTGACGGCCAGACCGCCCGCCTCGAAGCGCCCCACCAGCTCCTGCGCCAGCGCGCCCGACCCGAGCACCGCGACCGAGGACACCTCGTGCCCCTCATCGGCCGTCGGCGTCAGCTCGTCCTCGACGACCTGACCGCTGCCCACCTTGGCGTAGGTGTAGAACCCGCGCCCGGTCTTGCGCCCGTGCCGACCGGAGAGCACCATCCGCTCCAGCATCGTGCTGGGTGCGTGCTGCGGGCTGCGGCTGTGGCCGTAGATGACGTCGGAGATGTGGTGCATGACGTCCAGGCCGACCAGGTCCCCCAGGGTCAGCGGCCCCATCGGCAGACCGATGCCCACGTGGACGGCGGTGTCCAGGTCCTCGCGGGAGACGTGGCCGCTCTCCAGCATCCGCATCGCGGTGCAGTAGTAGCCGTACAGCAGGTAGTTGGCCACGAAGCCGGCCCGGTCCCCGACGACGATCGGCTTCTTGCCCAGGCCCGCGGACAGGCTGCGCACCGTCTCCGTCACCTCGGGGTCGGTCATCGGGGTGGTGATGACCTCGACCAGCTTGAGGATCGGCGCGGGGTTGAAGAAGTGCATGCCGATGATCCGGCCGGGCACCTTCGCGGGCGCGGCGATCTCAGTGATCGAGAGGCTGGAGGTGTTGGTGGCCACGATGGCGTCCTCGCGCAGCACGTCCTCGAGCCGGCCGATGACCTCGTGCTTGAGGGACATGATCTCCGGCACGGCCTCGACCACGAGATCAACCGGCGCGAGCTCGGCATACTCCGTGGTGATGGTGATCCGCCCCAGGATGTCGGCCTGCCCCGCCTCGTCCAGCTTGCCCTTGGCGACGGCCCGGTCGGTGGAGGCCTGCAGGATGGACCGGCCGCGCTCGGCATACTCCTGGCTGCTCTCCACCCCGATCACGGTGAGCCCGCCCCGGGCGAACACCTCCACGATGCCCGCACCCATGGTGCCCAGGCCGACGACTCCGACGGTTGCGATCTCACGTGCCATGCGCAGATCCTCTCACCCCCCGCTTAGGGTGGTGGACGTGCGTGTCGTGATCGCCCGGTGCAGCGTGGACTATGAAGGGGCCCTGCAGGCCCACCTCCCCCTGGCGACCCGGCTGCTGATGGTCAAGGCCGACGGGTCGGTGCTGATCCACTCGGACGGCGGGTCCTACAAGCCCCTCAACTGGATGGCCCCGCCGTGCAGTATGACGGAGCTCGCCCCCGATGACGAGGAGACCGAGCAGGGGGTCCAGTCGGTGTGGCTGGTGCAGCACGGCAAGCGGGAGGACCACCTGCGGATCCGGCTGCACGAGGTCATCTCCGACACCTCCCACGACCTGGGTGTCGACCCGGGGCTGGTCAAGGACGGTGTGGAGGCGCAGCTGCAGGCGCTGCTGGCCGAGCACATCTCGACCCTCGGCGAGGGCTACTCGCTGCTGCGGCGGGAGTATGCCACCGCCATCGGGCCCGTGGACATCCTCTGCAGGGACGGCTCCGGCGCGACGGTCGCCGTGGAGATCAAACGACGCGGCGACATCGACGGCGTGGAGCAGCTCACCCGCTATCTCGAGCTGCTCAACCGGGACCCGCACCTGGCCCCGGTGCAGGGGGTCTTCGCCGCCCAGCTGATCAAGCCGCAGGCGCGGGTGCTGGCCACCGACCGCGGGATCCGCTGCGTGACGCTGGACTATGAGGCGCTGCGCGGGATGGACGACACCGCGTCCCGGCTGTTCTGAGGGGCGGCAGGGCTGTTCTGAGCGGCGGCCCGGCAGTTCTAGGGGCGGCCCGGGTCGCGACCGTCGGCGCCCGGTTCTAGGTTCATGCCCATGAGCAGCGAGTTTCAGGTGACCTTCGACTGCGCCGACCCACGGCGCCTGTCGCTCTTCTGGCAGGACGTCCTGGGCTACGTGCACCCGCCCCCTCCCGGGGTCCAGCTGGCCGAGGGCGGGGACCCGCTGTCGGCCTGGGACGCCTTCCTCGACGAGCTGGACGTGCCGGCCGAGGAGCGCAACTCCCGCTCGGCCCTGGAGGACCCGGAGGGCCGACGTCCGCGGTTGTTCTTCCAACGCGTGCCCGAGGGCAAGCAGGTGAAGAACCGCGTGCACCTGGACGTCAGGGCAGCGCCCGGGCTGGAGGGCGCCGAGCGTCTCGACGCGCTCGAGGCGGAGTGCGAGCGCCTGGTCGCGCTGGGCGCCACCCGCGTCCAGCGCTTCGAGCCCGAGCCCCTGCTCAGCGGTGGCTTCATCGTGATGCAGGACCCCGAGGGCAACGAGTTCTGCCTGGACTGACGTCCCGGGCCGGCAGGTGCCCGGTGACGACGCTGGGTGCACAATCGTCCACATGACCCGCCGCGCCGCCATCGCCGCCCCGAACTCCTCGGCCACCCAGGCCGGCCAGCAGGCCCTGGGCTCAGGAGGCAACGCGGTCGACGCCGCGATCGCTGCCATGGTGACGGCCACGGCGACCGAGCCGGGCATCGTCAGCCCGCTGGGCGGCTGCTTCATCAACATCTGGCCGGTGGACGGGGAGCCGGTCGTGATCGACGGCAACGTCGAGATGCCGGGACGCGGGGCCGACCCCGCACGGTTCGGGAGCGGTCTGATCGAGTGCGTCACGACCTACGGCGGAGGTCTGACCACCTATGCGGGACCGGGCTCGGTCGCGACCCCCGGGATGTTCGCCGGGATGGGCCTGGCGCACGAGCGCTACGGTGCGGCACCGTGGGCAGAGATCATAGGTGCCACCGCCACGATCGCCGCCGACGGTTTCCAGATGAGCCACACGGCCTCGTCATACTTCGACCTAGTCGCCCACACGATCTTCGCCTGGGATGAGCAGACCCGGGCGCTCTACACCGACGACGGGTCCGCGTGGCCGGCGGGCCACGCGATCCGGGACGACAACCTCGTGGACAGCCTGCGGCGGATAGCCGAGGAGGGCGCGGCCACCGTCTACACCGGCGACCTCGCGGCGCGCATCGTGGCCGACCTGACCGAGCGCGGCGGGCTGATCACGGCCCGAGACCTCGCGGAGTACCGACCGATCGCGCGCCCCCCGCTGCGCTCCTCGCTCAACGGCTGGGAGCTGGCGTGCAACCCGCCGCCGGCGATCGGCGGCGCGGTGCTGACCGCGATGCTGCGCCTCGTCGGCGACGTCGATGAGCGGGTGTCCCCCGAGCACGCGGCCCGGGTGATGAAGGACGTGCTCGATCTGCGACTGCACCGGGTCGATATCGCCGAGGACCTCGAGGTGGCCGGCCACGCACTGCTGGAGACGATCGCCGCGATGGGGGCGGTAGGCCTGCCCACGTCGCAGGACACCGCACACGTCTCGGTCGTCGACAGCGACGGCAACGCCTGCGCGATCACCGCCTCCTCCGGCTACGGCTCCGGGATGTACATCGGCGGCACCGGGCTGCTCGGCAACAACGCTCTCGGCGAGCCGGAGCTGAACCGTCGGGGGATACACGCCCTGCCGCCCGGCACCCGGCTGGCCTCCAACATGGCGCCGACGACGCTGCGCCACCCCGACGGCACCGTCCTGGCCATCGGCACGCCCGGTGCGGACCGGATCACCACGGCGCTGCTGCAGGTGCTCCTGCACTTCTGCCTCCACGGCGAGACGCTGCAGTATGCCGTGGACGCGCCCCGCCTGCACGTGCGCCACCTGGACGACGGTGGGGTCAGGATCGACTACGAGGACGCACCGGAGCTGCTCGAGGCGCTCACCGGGGTGATCGGCCGGTCGACGGGCGAGGTGGTGCCGCTGCACGCGCACGAGCGGCACGCGATGTACTTCGGGGGTGTGGGCGCGGCGTTGCTCAGTGCAGGTGGGGAGCTGGTTGCCGCGGCTGATCCCCGGCGCGCGTCGGCGACGGCCGTGGGCTGAGGGTCAGCGCGGCGGGGGGCTGGGCATCTGCGGGAGGGAGCCGCCGACCTGCGGCACGGGACCGCCGGCGCTCAGCGTGTCGACCCGGGCCAGCACCAGGTGCAGCCGGGTGATCCGCATCAGGCGCTCCAACCGCTCGGAGGCCTCGGCGATAACCAGCCGGCGGTTCTGCCGGCGGGCCCGGTGGTGCAGCCCGACGAGCACGCCCAACCCGGTCGCGTCGGCGACCTCGGCGTCGCGCAGGTGGAGCACGAGATCGCCCTCACCGGCGGCGAGGATGCGCTGGAGGTGTGCGCGCAGCTCGGGGACGGTCCGCACCCCGACCTGCCCACTGATGGTCGCCTCGCGGCCAGCAGAGTCGATTGACAACTCGACGCCTGGCCCCGCCCATAGCACCGCGGTCATCCCAACCTCCACCCGATAAGGAGTGTTCGGCGACGCGCTGCTGTGCGCGTCCCGAACAGTGTCTACTCAACTAACGTCATCAATCCAGGTTTGGTTGCACCCAATGCGGTCACGATTTCGTAAAAACTTCGTCTGCGCATCTGTATTTCGCCCGGTCGGTCACCCGACGCGTGCCGAAAGCTATCTCGCGGGCTGTTCGGCGCGACCGCCCCCGGGCTGCCACAGGACGTCGCCGTCGGCGTCGAGGTTGGCGACCCGGGCCAGGATGAAGAGCAGGTCCGAGAGGCGGTTGAGATACTTCGCGGTCAGGGGGTTCACCCCGCCGATGCCACGGTCGGCCTCGGCCGCGGCCGGCTCGGTGCCGTACTCCTCCAGCGCCGCCCAGGCCGAGCGCTCGGCACGGCGGGCCACCGTGCGCGCCAGGTGCAGGTGGGCCGAGCCCGGGGTGCCGCCGGGCAGGATGAAGGAGCGCAGCTTCTCCAGCTCCTCGTTGTAGCGGTCGCAGTCGGCCTCGAGCTCGTCGATCCACGCCGCCTCGACGCGCAGCGGAGGATACTCGTAGGCCGTGCGCAGGGGTGCGCAGAGATCCGCACCGACGTCGAAGAGATCGTTCTGGATGCGGGTCAGGGTCTCCTGGACGTCCGCCCGGAGCGCGCCGGCCGCCACGGCGATGCCGATGCACGAGTTGGCCTCGTCGGTGTCGGCGTAGGCCACGAGGCGCGGGTCGTTCTTGCTGGTGCGGCTGAAGTCACCGAGCGAGGTGGTGCCGTCGTCGCCGGTGCGCGTGTAGATCCGATTCAGGATGACCATGCCCGCATCATCGCACCCAGGACCGTAACGAGGTCGGAGGGTGACGGCGATCAGGCCTCCTTCCGTGACGGCCAGGTGATGGAGAAGAAGGCGGAGGCACAGCCAGTGTCACGGTTCCGCGTGCGAGGGCTCCACGCGCTTGCATGGGCAAGGAGAACTAAGAACATGGCATTCGTTTTGCAAAGTCCATTGCTATCTGCGGGGGGGGTGGGACAGTCAGTTTTCACGAGACGCTGACAAAGGGGTCGGCGCACATTTAGGGGCTCTTCCCAGATGAGGGTGTAGGTCGGCCGGGCGCGTCGGTCCGCAGGTAGACGTCGGGGTCTCCCGACGATGGAGGTTCCTACGCCATCCATCCGAAAGACCTCGACGTGTCCGACGCTCCCCCGCCGGCCGGCTTCGGCCGCCCTGACCTGACCGCCTTCGCGTCTAATCCCAATCGACTCTGATCGGGTCTGCTGATCCTCTCGACGAGAACGCAGCGACATCACAGCCACCCAACCCCGACCGTCCGGGAAGCCGGGACACGTCACATGGCCTATGCTGCGGGCGTGTCGAGTGGGTCGTCCAGGGGCGACGCAGGAGCGTCGACGCGACGTGCTGAGAGCTGGTTCCAGTCGAGTACTAGCACACCGGCTACAGGCATGGCGATAGGTCAGGAACGGCGTCGCTCCCTACGCAGGAGGGAGCGCAGAGTCTCGGCGTTCGCGTAGCCGACCCGTAGCGCGATCTCGGCGGAGGTGAGGGCCGTGGTTGCTGAGAGGTGCCGAGCTCGCTCGATGCGAAGCCGTTGGACGAAGCCGAGCGGAGTGAGGTTGAGCGCCGCACGGACTCGTCGTTCGAGGGTGCGCCGGCTGGTGCCGAGCGACTGCGCGACGAAGGCGACGTTGAACGGTTCGTCCAGGCGGGCGCGCACGAAGCGTTCGAACTCGACGACGATCGGGTCCTCGTGCCGGAGATGTTCGTAGGCGACGAAGGCCGCCTGCGACGGGCGCTCGTCGATGATGAGGAGCTTGGCGACGTGTTGGGCCAGGTCGGGGCTGATCGATCGCACGAGTGAGAGCGCGAGGTCGATGTGGGCGAACGCGGCGCCGGCGGTGACGAGGTTCCCGTCGACCACGACCATGGTGTCGAGATCGAGGGCGACGGTCGGATAGCGCTTCAGGAACTCCGGCCCCAGGAACCAGCTGGTCGTCGCCCGCCGATGATGCATCCGTCCGGTCTCGGCGACAGCGAACACGCCGGTGCACGCCGCGGCGATCCGGGTGGTCGCCTCGTCGAGGCGCCCGAGCGAGGCGATGACCGAACGAGCATCTCGGCTCTGGAGGGCGTCGTTGGTAGCGGCGGCCGTAAGGGTTCCAAGCGCAGGGACGACGACCACGTCGAACTCTGCGGACTCCGACAGCGGGTGGTCCACCGACAGGGTCATCGATGCCGTCGTGGTCACTCGCCGTTTCGGTCCGAGGATGGCGAGTTTGATCGGGTCGATCCGCGGGTCGACATCGCCGCGGGCTCCGTCGGCCACCCGCACGATGTCGATGATCGACGCGATAGCCGAACCGAAGCAGCCGTCGATCGCGATCAGTCCGATACGCATGACGTAAACAATAGCAATACTGCCGTATACGCCACTACCCACCGGCCCTCGCTCGTCATACGCTGAACTCGTCCCACGAAGAACCCCGACGTCAAGGAGAGTCCCTCATGTCCACACCCGCATCACTTCCGTATGCCTTCGTCGCCAAGATCGTCGCGGCCGATGGCCAGCACGACGCGCTCGCCGATCTGCTCGCCGGCGCTGTCGCACTCGCCAACGAAGAAGTAGGAACGATTGTCTGGTTCGCGGTCAGGACCCACGCCGACACCTTCTGGATCTTCGATGCATTCCCCGACGAGGCCGCTCGCGACGCCCACGCCAACGGCGCCATCGTCGCAGCCCTGATGGCCAACCAGCACCTCCTCAGCGCAGCACCCGAGATCCTGCCGGCCGACGTCCTCGCGTCCAAGCTCCCGTAGTCCGCCCACGCACGTTCGCAACGCGAAGCACAACACGAGCGCTGTCGGTCACAAACTCAACAGGCAAACCAACGGGCGGCTCTGGAGCGGCTCGAGCCACAAAGCGCACGCCACATTCGAAGGAGCAATTGATGCTATCTATTCCTACATTGTCGTTGGACGACGCCAAACGTGTCATCGCGGCAGCAGAAGCTGAATCCAGCACGCAGGGTCAGCCCAGTAACATCGCCGTCGTCGATGCCGGCGGCAATCTCGTCGCTCACGTACGGATGGACGGAGCGTGGCTGGGCAGCATCGACATCTCGATCAACAAAGCCTTCACGGCCCGCGCGTTCGACACAGCCACCAAAGACCTCGGCGACCTCGCCCAACCCGGTGAGCAGTTCTACGGCATCCACGCCTCCAACGACGGTCGGGTGATGATCTTCGCCGGTGGCATCCCGCTCGAGCGCGACGGCCAGGTCGTCGGCGCCGTCGGCGTCAGCGGAGGAACCGGTGACCAAGACCAGGCCGTCGCCGAAGCCGCCGCCAGCGCCTTCTGAGACCGACCCGCACCGAACCCGGCCCCCGGCCGGCAGCCCACCCACCGAAGGAGCCGCACCATGCGTGCTCTCGTGTACCACGGTTGTGAAGCGCCCCAGGTTTGATGCCGCTCCCTTCTGAGTCCAGGAGGATGAGCACCATGCCGAAGAAGATCGATCCCGAGCTGCGTGAGCGCGCGGTGCGGATGGTGCGTGAGCACCAGCAGGACTACCCGTCGGTGACGGCCGCGTCGAAGGCCGTGGCCGAGCGGCTCGGATTGGGCCGAGAGAGCGTGCGTCGCTGGGTGGCCCAAGCCGAGATCGACGCGGGCGCCAAGCCGGGCGTGACGAGCGAGGAGCACGCTGAGATCAAGCGGCTCAAGGCCGAGAACAAGCGGCTGCGCGAGGACGTGGAGATCCTCCGCGCGGCAACGACTTTCTTCGTGGGGGAGCTCGACCCCCGCAACCGCTGATCGCGGCGTTCATCGACGATCAGCGCTCCCAGGGGCACGCGGTCGAGTCGATCTGCCGGGTCCTGCGCGAGCAGGTCCTTCAGATCGCCGCGCGCACCTACCGGTCCTGGAAGCAGGCCGGCCGGACGGTCGCTGCTCGCACTGTCACCGACGCCCAGGTGATCGACGCGGTCCGGGAGCTGGCGTGGACCATCGACGTCCACGGCCGGCGCCGGCTCGCGGCCGAAGGCCTCTACACCGGCGGAAGATGACCGCCCTGGTGCGTCGCACCGTGCTGCCCGAGGCTTCGGCGGGCGCGGTGGACCGGGCCATGCACACGTTGGGCCTAGCGGGGGTGCGCCGCGACAAGGGCGTGCGGACCACGATCCCGGCCAAGGACGGCAAGCGGGCCGGTGACCTGCTGAACCGGGACTTCACCGCCGCAGCGCCCAACCGGACCTGGGTCACCGACTTCACCTACGTCCGTACGTGGGCCGGGTTCGTCTACGTCGCCTTCATCGTCGACGTCTTCGCCCAGCGGATCGTGGCCTGGCATGTCGCCACGACCAAGCAGACCGACCTGGTCATGGTGCCGCTGCGCATGGCGTTGTGGCACCGCGACCGCGAAGGACGTCCGACGGTCGCCGGGGAGCTGATCCACCACTCCGATGCCGGGTCCCAGGACACGTCCATCCGGCTCACCGAGCACCTCGAGCTCGAGGGCATCCGGCCCTCGATCGGATCGGTCGGGGATGCCTACGACAACGCGCTGATGGAGACGATCAGCGGCTTGTACAAGGCCGAGTGCATCCGCACCACCGTCTTCCACGACGGGCCCTACAAGACCATCGCCGACGTCGAGTACGCGACCGCCGGCTGGGTCGAGTGGTACAACAACAGGCGCTTGCACGGGACGCTGGGAATGATGACCCCAGTCGAGTACGAGCAGGACCACTACGCAGCCCTCAACCGAGAGCCGCAACCCGTATAGGGGCTCATCCCGGTTGTGGGCGTAGCAGGCGTTGGCGTGGCGGTCCCGGGATAGACGTCGAGGTCTCCCGAGGATGAAGGCTCCTACACGCTCATCCTGAAAGACCTCGACGTGCCCGACGCTACCGCCGGCGACCGCTCACGCTCGTTCGCCCACCCAGATCTGACCACCTTCTGCCGACTCGACGAGCTCGGCCTCGTCGTCACCGGCCAACGCCTCGAGTCCGACCGTGCGGTCGTCGCGTGCCAGGTCGCCGAAGCCGACCAGTGGTGCCGCCGATGCGGCTGCGAAGGAACCCCGCGGGACACGGTCACCAGGCAGCTGGCCCACGAACCACTCGGCTGGCGACCTACCACGCTGCTGCTCACCATCCGCCGCTACCGATGCGCTGGCTGCGGGCACGTGTGGCGCCAAGACACCTCCCGTGCGGCCGAACCTCGGGCGAAGCTCTCGCGTCGCGGGCTGCGGTGGGCACTTGAGGGGATCGTGATCGCTCACCTCACCGTCGCCCGGGTCGCCGAGGGTCTCGGGGTTGCCTGGGACACCGCTAACGACGCCGTCGTGGCCGAGGGCAAGCGGGTCCTGATCGACGACCCGGCACGGTTCGAGGGTGTCCGAGTCGTTGGCGTCGATGAACACGTGTGGCGCCACACCAGGCGTGGCGACAAGTACGTCACCGTGATCATCGACCTCACCCCGATCCGTGATGGCACCGGCCCGGCACGGCTCCTGGACATGGTCGAGGGTCGCTCGAAGCAGGTGTTCAAGACCTGGCTCGCCACCCGGAGCGACACCTGGCGTGACGGCGTGGAAGTCGTCGCGATGGACGGGTTCAGCGGCTTCAAGACCGCCACCACCGAGGAGCTCCCCGACGCTGTCGCGGTCATGGATCCCTTCCACGTGGTCCGGTTGGCCGGCGACGCGTTGGACCGGTGTCGACGCCGGGTCCAGCAGGCCATCCACGGTCACCGCGGCCACAAGGGTGACCCGCTCTACTCCGCACGGCGAACGCTGCACACCGGTGCTGGGCTGCTCACTGACAAGCAGGCCAGCCGACTACGGGCACTGTTCGCCGGTGATGAGCACGTGCAGGTCGAGGCGACCTGGGGGATCAATCAGCGGATGATCGCGGCCTACCGCCACGAGGACCGACGCCAGGGCCGCGAGCTCATGACCAAGCTGATCGAGTCGGTCAGCGACGGCGTCCCGGCCGCGCTGATCGAGGTCATCACGCTGGGCCGGACGTTGGAAGAAGCGGGCCGCCGACGTGCTGGCCTACTTCGACCGCCCCGGCACCAGCAACGGGCCTACGGAGGCGATCAACGGCCGGCTCGAACACCTCCGCGGCTCAGCCCTCGGGTTCCGCAACCTCACCAACTACATCGCCAGGTCCCTGCTCGAGACCGGCGGCTTCAGACCGCGACTACACCCTGGAATCGGATGAGCCGGCTTAGCGGGCCGCTGAAAGGGATACCGACCTTCCTTTCCCCACCCAGAATGGCTTTCTCCTGGCAGCACGCAAACCGCTACAACCTGTTCGACCTTAGGCATGGCACGAGTTTCGTGACATGCCTAAGGTCGTTCGGATAGAACACAACGCCCAGCGCATTCGAGTTCTGCTTGCCGTGTAGACCTACCAAGTCTGCAAAATTGAGCTAGGCCGGTAGGCGCCTACCACACCGGCGACGCCGCTCTCGGCCTCATTCACGCGACGTTGGCGTTCCAGCCGGGAGGGACCGACTCGAGCCAGGCGCGCAGTGCCGTGTAGTGCTCCAGGCCGAGCGCGAGCTCGAAGCGGTCCCCGGCATACTCACAGGGGACGGCGAGCACGGGGGCGGGGAGCCAGGGCAGTTCGTCGGCCTCCATCGACCGGGCGATCCCGAAGTTCAGGGCGACCCGCTGCCAGTGGTGCAGCGGCTCACGGAACGGGCCGCCGCGACCGAAGTGGTCGAGACGGCCCGATTTGTAGCAGAGGAGCCCCCGGTCCCAGGAGGAGGACGCGTCGGCGCGGTAGGCGCACGGGAAACCGTGGGAGACCTCGGAGTAACGGGAGAAGGCGAGGTAGCCGACCCCCACCACCAGCGCAGCCGCCAGCACCGTGAGCACGATGAGGAGGATGGCGCCGGTGTCCATGGTCAGCTCAGGCGGTGAGTCCGGACGCGTCGACCTGGGCGGCCACGATGGTGACCCGGTTGTGGTCCACCGACAGGAATCCTGAGTCGATGGTCACGGACTGCTTGCTGCCACCGGTGTCGATGGTGACGGCGCCCTCCACGAGCACTCCCAGCAGCGGCGAGTGCCCCGGCAGGATGCCGAGCTCGCCGTCGATGCTGCGAGCCCGCACGAAACTAGCCTCGCCCTGCCAGACCATCCGGTCCGCGGCGACGAGCTCAACCTCCAGTGCACTCACGTGCTGTTTCCTCTCCGTGGCGTTCTGTCAAGTCTAGTCCAGGGGCGGGCGGTGGCACGAAAGCCGCCGCCCGCCCCTGGACCTGATGCGTGGGTGGAGTCCGGGATCAGCTGTTCTTCTCGAGCTCCGCGGCCTGGCGCTCGACGTCGTCGAGGCCACCGCACATGAAGAAGGCCTGCTCCGGCACGTGGTCGTACTCACCGTCGGCGACCTTGGTGAAGGCCTCGATGGTGTCGGCCAGCGGCACGGTCGAGCCCTCGATGCCGGTGAACTGCTTGGCGACGTAGGTGTTCTGCGACAGGAAGCGCTGGATGCGACGGGCGCGGCCGACGAGGATCTTGTCCTCCTCGGAGAGCTCGTCGATGCCCAGGATGGCGATGATGTCCTGCAGCTCCTTGTAGCGCTGCAGGATCGACTTCACGCGGACCGCGGTGGCGTAGTGCTCGGCGGTCACGTAGCGGGGGTCGAGGATCCGGCTGGTCGAGGTCAGCGGGTCCACGGCCGGGTAGATGCCCATCGAGGCGATCGGGCGGGAGAGCTCGGTGGTGGCGTCCAGGTGGGCGAAGGTGGTCGCCGGGGCCGGGTCGGTGTAGTCGTCGGCCGGCACGTAGATAGCCTGCATCGAGGTGATCGAGTGACCACGCGTGGAAGTGATCCGCTCCTGCAGCACACCCATCTCGTCCGCCAGGGTCGGCTGGTAGCCCACGGCCGAGGGCATGCGGCCCAGCAGCGTGGAGACCTCGGAACCGGCCTGGGTGAAACGGAAGATGTTGTCGATGAACAGCAGCACGTCCTGCTTCTGCACGTCCCGGAAGTACTCCGCCATCGTCAGGGCGGAGAGGGCCACGCGCAGGCGGGTGCCCGGCGGCTCGTCCATCTGACCGAACACGAGCGCGGTCTGCCCGAGGACGCCGGCCTCCTCCATCTCCACGATCAGGTCGTTGCCCTCACGGGTGCGCTCACCGACACCGGCGAAGACCGACACACCACCGTGGTCGCGGGCCACACGGGCGATCATCTCCTGGATCAGCACGGTCTTGCCGACGCCGGCACCACCGAACAGGCCGATCTTGCCACCCTGGACATACGGGGTGAGCAGGTCGATGACCTTGATGCCGGTCTCGAACATCTGGGTCTTGGACTCCAGCTGGTCGAAGGCCGGCGCCTTGCGGTGGATGCCCCAGCGCTCGGTGATCTCCAGCGTCTCGCCCTCGGGGAGGTCGAGCACGTCACCGGTGGCGTTGAAGACGTGGCCGAGGGTCACGTCGCCGACGGGCACGGTGATCGGGCCGCCGGTGTCCTGCACCTGCGCACCACGGACCAGGCCGTCGGTCGGCTGCAGCGAGATGGCGCGGACCATGCTGTCGCCGATGTCCTGGGCGACCTCGAGGTTCAGCGTCTTGGTCTCGCCGCTGAGCTCGACCTCGGTCTGCAGCAGGTTGTACATCTCGGGGATCTGCCCCGGGGGGAACTCGATGTCGACGACGGGGCCGATGATCCGGGCAAGACGACCGACGCCGCCCTGACCCTGCTGGGTGTCCGTCTCGTTCACGGTTGCAGTCATGGTGGAGTGCTTCCTTCTCACTTGGCGTCGGCGAGGGCGCTGGCGCCGCCCACGATTTCGCTGATCTCTTGGGTGATTTCGGCCTGGCGGGCCTGGTTCGCCAGCCGGGTGTAGGTCTTCAGGAGCTCATCGGCGTTGTCGGTCGCCGACTTCATCGCGCGCTGACGGGCCGCCAGCTCGGAGGCGGCAGCCTGCAGCAGCGCGTTGTAGATGCGCGAGGTGACGTACTGCGGGAGCAGGGCGTCCAGCACCTCCGGGCCGTTGGGCTCGAACTCGTACAGCGGGAAGAGCTCCTCCTCGCTGGCGCGCTCCTCGGCGTCCACGACCTCCAGGGGCAGCAGGCGCACGACCTGCACCTCCTGGGTGACCATGTTGACGAACTGGGTGTAGATGATGTGGATCTCGTCCACCCCGCCGTCCTCGGCGCCCTTGATGAAGTCCGCGGTCAGCCGCTCACCGATCTCCTTGGCGACCTCGTAGGTCGGGGCGTCGGTGTAGCCGCTCCAGGACTCCTCGACGTGGCGCTGCCGGAACCGGAAGTAGCCCTCGGCCTTGCGCCCGCTGAGGTAGGGGATGACCTCCCGGCCCTCGTCCTGCAGGAGCTCGCGCAGCGCCTCGTAGCGCTTGAGCACGTTCGCGGAGTAGGCGCCCGCCAGGCCACGGTCGCTGGTGATGACCAGGACACCGGCCTTGCTGGGGTTCTCCCGCTCCAGGGTGAGCGGGTGGTCGACGTCGGAGAAGGTGGCCACGGCCGAGACTGCGCGGGTGATCGCCCGGGCGTACGGCGTGGTCTGCACGACCCGCTCGCGGGCCTTGGTCACCCGGGAGGTCGCGATCAGCTCCATCGCCCGGGTGATCTTCTTCATCGACTGGACGGACCGGCTCTTCTGGCGGTAGATCCGCTGCTGGGCTCCCAATGCCTCGCCTCTCTAGTCAGCCGTAGTGGTGGTTGGTGGTGCCTGCCGCGCGACCGGGGTGCCCGGTCG
This sequence comes from Ornithinimicrobium sp. F0845, assembly GCF_023015765.1. Classification (GTDB taxonomy): domain Bacteria; phylum Actinomycetota; class Actinomycetes; order Actinomycetales; family Dermatophilaceae; genus Ornithinicoccus. Next base: position 95,736 of record NZ_JALKAL010000005.1, on the reverse strand, counting down.
CGCGGCGGGCGGTCAGCGCTTCTGGCGCTGGATCTGCTCCTGGTTGACGTCCTCGACCTCGAGGGCGTCGCGGTTCTCGTCGTCCTCGTCGCTGCCGGGCTGGATGCCGCCCTCGCCGGAGGCACGGAACTGCTCCTTGAAGGCCTTCATCGAGGAGTTGAGGCTGGCCTCGGTGTCGTCACCGAGCTTGCCCGTCTCGCGGATCCCGGCGAGCAGGTCGCCCTGCTCACGACGCAGGTAGTCGATGAACTCCTGCTCGAAGCGGCGCACGTCCGCGACGGCGACGCTGTCCAGCTCACCGGTGGTGCCGGCCCAGATGATCGCGACCTGCTCCTCCATCGGGATCGGGCTGGACTGCGGCTGCTTGAGCAGCTCGACCATGCGGGCACCGCGCTCGAGCTGGGCGCGCGAGGCGGCGTCCAGGTCGGAGGCGAACATCGCGAACGCCTCCATCTCACGGAACTGGGCCAGGTCCACCTTCAGTCGGCCGGAGACCGACTTCATGGCCTTCACCTGGGCCGCACCACCCACGCGGGACACCGAGACACCCACGTCGATCGCGGGACGGACGTCGGAGTTGAACAGGTCCGCCTGCAGGTAGATCTGCCCGTCGGTGATGGAGATGACGTTGGTCGGGATGTAGGCCGAGACGTCGCCGGCCTTGGTCTCGATGATCGGCAGACCGGTCATCGAGCCCGCGCCCATGTCGTCGGAGAGCTTGGCGCAGCGCTCCAGGAGCCGGCTGTGCAGGTAGAAGACGTCACCCGGGTAGGCCTCGCGGCCCGGCGGGCGGCGCAGCAGCAGCGACACGGCGCGGTAGGCCTCGGCCTGCTTGGACAGGTCGTCGAAGACGATGAGGACGTGCTTGCCCTGGTACATCCAGTGCTGGCCGATGGCCGAGCCGGTGTAGGGCGCGAGGTACTTGAAGCCGGCCGGGTCGGAGGCCGGGGCCGCGACGATGGTGGTGTAGTCCATCGCGCCGCCCTCCTCGAGGGTGCTGCGGACCGAGGCGATGGTCGAGCCCTTCTGGCCGATCGCGACGTAGATGCAGAGCACCTGCTTGTCCGGGTCGCCGGACTCCCAGTTGGCCTTCTGGTTCAGGATCGTGTCGATCGCGACCGTGGTCTTGCCGGTCTGACGGTCACCGATGATCAGCTGGCGCTGGCCGCGGCCGACCGGGATCATCGCGTCGATCGCCTTGATGCCGGTCTGCAGGGGCTCGTGCACCGACTTGCGCTGCATGACGCCGGGAGCCTGGAGCTCGAGGACGCGGCGCTCCTCGGACTCGATCTCGCCGAGCCCGTCGATCGGGTTGCCCAGCGGGTCGACGACCCGGCCGAGGTAGCCGTCACCGACCGGCACGGAGAGCACCTCGCCGGTCCGCTTGACCTGCTGGCCCTCGTCGATGCCGGCGAACTCGCCCAGGATGACCACACCGATGTCGTGGACATCGAGGTTCAGCGCCAGGCCGAGCGTGCCGTCCTCGAACTCGAGCAGCTCGTTGGTCATGGCGGAGGGCAGGCCCTCCACGTGCGCGATGCCGTCACCGGCGTCGATCACGCGTCCGACCTCCTCGCGGGAGGCCGCCGTGGGCTGGTAGGACTGGACGAAAGTGTCCAGTGCGTCCCGGATCTCGTCCGGACGGATCGTCAGCTCCGTCATCATCTTCTCCTCGTACGCGGCCCGGTCCGGGCCATGAGCATGGTCTGTGCGGTGGTCGTCTGTGCAGTGGTCGTCTGTGCGGTGGTCACTGCGGGGTGGGTCAGCTGGTCATCCTGCGGCGCGCCTCGTCGAGACGGCTGAGGATCGTGCCGTCGATGACCTCGTCACCGATGTCGACACGGATGCCACCGACCACCTGCGGGTCGACGACTGCGTTGGCACGGATCTCGCGGCCGTAGTGCGAGCCGAGCGCCGAGGTGAGCCGGTCGAGCTGCTGCTCGGTCAGCGGCACGGCCGTGGTCACCATGGCGGTGAGCTGCTCCTGCCGTCGGGCCGCGATCGCCAGGTAGGCCTCGATCGCGTGGTCGAACCGCGTGCTGCGGTGGGTCGCGGCCAGCTCGGCCAGTCGCACCGTCTCCGGGGCGCTGCGGTCGCCGAGCAGGGTCTTGACGACCTTGCCCTTGGCCGCCGCAGGTGCGCGCCGATCGGTCAGCGCGGAGCGGAGCTCCCCGGTGCCGTCGACGATGCGTCCGAAGCGGAACAGCTCGTCCTCGACCTGGGACAACCGACCGGCAGCCTCGGCCTGGGCCAGGATCGCCTCGACGCCGAAGGACTCCAGCGTGGCGGTCAGGTCACCCTCGGCCGCCCAGCGTCGGGAGGCCACGGTCGAGGCGACGTGCAGTGCCTCGTCGCTGACCCGGCCGGAGAACAGCCGGTTAACCAGGTCGATCTTGGGCTGGGACTCCCGCGACGGGTCGGCGAGGGACCGTCGGAGCACGGCGTTACCCCCGATGACCCCGGCCACCTTGAGCAGCTCCTCACCCAGCTGACTACGGTCGGCACCCTGCTCGAGTGCCTGCGAGAGGACCTCGCGGGACTCGGCCAGCGCCGAACGGGATGCGCCCTGCATCAGGAGCCCTGCCCCTCGGAGCCGGCCTCCGAGCCACCAGCGTCGGAGCCGCCAACCTCAGAGCCGACGACCTCCGGACGGACGTTGCCCGCCTCGAGCTCGGCCAGGAACCGGTCGATGATGCCGCTCTGCCGGGTCTGGTCCTCCAGGGACTCCCCGACGATGCGACCGGCCAGGTCGGTCGAGAGCCGGCCCACGTCGCTGCGGAGTGAGACCAGTGCCTGCTGGCGCTCGGCCTCGATCTGCTTGGTCGCGGACTCGGTGATGCGGTTCGCCTCGGTCTGGGCCTGCTGCCGCATCTCAGCGATGATCGACGCGCCCTGCTCCTTGGCCTCCTCGCGGATGCGGGCAGCCTCGTCGCGGGCCTCGGCGAGCTGGGCCTTGTACTCGCGGAGGGCGGCCTCGGCCTCCTCCTGCGCCTTCTCGGCCTGCTGCATGCCACCCTCGATGGCAGCGGTGCGCTCGGCGTACGCCTGCTCCAGGTTGGGCACGACGAACTTGGCCACGACCCAGTACAGGATCCCGAACGCGACCAGACCGAAGATGAGCTCGGGCAGGTACGGCAGGATCGGGACAGCCGTGGCCTCGGGGTCGGCGTCTGCGGCCGCGACCACCGGGACGGCGGTCAGGGTGCTAGCGATGAGCTGCACGATGGTCTCCTCAGGGACGGTGTCGCCTCAGCGAGGCAACGCCACATGGGCTGGTGGGTGCGGGAGGAACCAGCGTCAGAGCCGGATGAAGAAGAGCACCAGGGCGAAGATCGCGAGCGCCTCGGCGAGCGCGAAGCCCAGGATGGCGATCGGCTGGAGGATCTTCTGGGCCTCCGGCTGGCGCGCGACGCCGTTGATGTAGGCGGCGAAGATCAGACCCACGCCGATGGCCGGGCCGATGGCAGCCAGGCCGTAGCCGAGCAGAGTGATGTCACCAGTCACGTCAGTTCTCTTTCTGTGTGTTGTCCCGGACGACGCTCAGCCGCCCGGTGGCATTGAACTATTCAGTTGTTGGTCAGTGCTCGTCCACGAGGGCGCCGCCGATGTAGGAGGCGGCCAGGAGGACGAAGACGTAGGCCTGCAGGAACTGGACCAGGGCCTCGAAGACGGTCATCGCGAAGGCCATGATCCAGGCCGGGACCGAGACGAGGGTCAGGAAGCCGCCCTGCTGGAAGAGCTCCCAGCCGCCGATGATGAACACGACGAGCAGCAGGTGGCCGGCGAACATGTTGCCGAAGAGTCGCAGCGCCAGCGTGAGCGGGCGAGTGACGAAGAAGGTCAGCATCTCCAGGCCGAGGATGGCCGGCTTGATCCAGCCGGGCAGACCGGCCGGGATCATGAACTTGAAGTAGCCCACGAAGCCGTGCTTCTTGACGCCGACCCAGTGGTAGACGATGTAGACCAGCAGGGTCAGCGCGATCGGGATGCCGATGCGGCCCATGGTCGGCATCTGCACCGGCGGGATGATGCCCATCCAGTTGTTGAACAGGATCAGCACGAACATCGTGAACAGGAAGGGCACGAACGGCAGGAAGTCGCGGCTGCCGATCATGTCGCGGGCCACGCCGTTGCGCACGAAGTTGTAGACGGCCTCGGTGCCCGCCTGCCCCTTGCTGGGGACGACCGCGGCCTTCTTGGTCGTGGCGATCAGCCACCAGGAGAGCAGACCGACCGTGAGCGCGAGGATGACCATGGGGCGGGTGATCGCCAGCGTCATCTCCGAGCCGAACAGGTCGACGGTGCCGAACTTCACCAGCGGCTGCCAGAACAGCGAGGGGTCCGGGGGGAAGTGGCTCTCCCCCTCGGCCATGGGCAGCAGCACAGCTGCGGTCGGGCTCACAGGTTCTCCTCAGTCGTGCTCGGGCGGGTGTTCTGGGCAGTCCCCCATCGCAGGGGCCACTCGGGGCTCGCGGGGGATGTCATGACGTACCGTACCGGTTCCAGATGACATACATGGACAGGGCCATCCCCGCCAGCAGGCCGATGACCACGAAAAAGGTCAGCTCGAGCCAGCGGTCGAGGAGGAATCCGAGGCCGCCGAAGAGCAGCGGCCCGGCCAGCAGGTAGGCGATCACGTCGGTGGCGATGTTGGTCTGCGCCGCGTAGCCCGGCGTGTGCTCGGGCTCGGTCGAGCGCTCGGGCTGCTCGGTCATGGCTGTGCTCCCAGCGTCGGATCGCGACATCATCGCACCTTCCCGGGGGCCGAGTCATCTCCGCCGAAGACGAGCTGGCGGGAGCCGGTGTAGCCGACGACGGTGCCGATCTGGAAGGCCAGGCCGGCGGCCAGGAACCCCAGGCCCAGCGGCAGCATGTCGATCCACCCCACGCGCGAGAGCAGGTAGAGCACGGCGAAACCGACGACGATCTGCAGTCCCAGCAGGGCGAACGCCCCGGCCATCGTGGCGTAGGCGGGGCCGGCGACGACGCCGGTGATCCCGACGAGTCCGGCCAGGAAGATCCCCACCCCGATGCCACCGCCGATGAGGGCGGAGATCCCGGCCCACTCATCCCGCAGGGCCCAGGCGACGACGCCTGCCAGGAGCGTGACGACCAGGCCGGGCAGGAGCGCGAAGGTCACCATCCGCCGCCGCACGGACCCGCGCGCACGCCGGGGGCGTGGCTGGGGGCTGCGGCTGGCTGACATCGGCTTCCTCACTGCTCTGTACGGGAGGTCGGTGGCGCGCGTCCGGCAGCGTGAGCGTGGCCACGCGCGCGTTTCGAACGCTTGTGAAAACTATCACAAGCACCGCGCGCGCACCTAGCCGAGTGCGACCACCGCGTCGGTGATGCTCCTCACGCTCAGGACACGCGGCGTCCCGGCTGCCAGGTCAGGACGGCCGCGACGACGAGCAGCAGCACGAGCACGACGGCCGTCGCCAGCGGCGGGAAGAAGGCGAACGAGACGGCCCCGACGGCCAGCAGCGCGGACCAGAGATACATCAGCGCCACCGCGCGCCGGTGGCTGTGCCCGATCTTCAGCAGCTGATGGTGCAGGTGGTGGGCGTCCGGCTTCCACGGCAGGTCACCGCGCCGGGTCCGCCGCACGACGGCGAGCAGCATGTCCAGGATCGGCAGCGCCATGATGGCGACCGGCAGGAAGAGGGGCAGCAGGAAGGCGGTGGTCGCCGACGTCGCGGCCACGCTGGAGTTGGGGTCCACGCTGCCGGTCATCGAGATGGTGGCCGCGGAGAGCAGCAGACCGAGCAGCAGGGCCCCGGCGTCCCCCATGAACAGCCGGGCCGGGTGCAGGTTGTGCGGCAGGAAGCCGAGGCAGCAGCCCATCAGCGCGGCCGTGATGAACGTCGCGGTCGTGAAGACGTTGGGCGGGTCGAAGTTGTGGCTGACCAGATAGCTCCAGGCGAAGAACGCGCCCGCGGAGATGAACACCACGCCGGCCGCGAGGCCGTCCAGGCCGTCGACGAAGTTCACCGCGTTGGTGGAGACCACGACGATGAGGATGGTGAGGGTGACCAGCACCGGCTCGGGCAGCACGGTCACGCCGAAGACCGGGATCGAGAGCAGCTGCACCCCGAAGAAGGCCATCACACCACCGGCCAGCACCTGCCCGGCCAGCTTGGTCAGCCAGTCCAGGTCACGGACGTCGTCGATCGCCCCCAGCAGGGTGATGATCCCCGCGCCCAGCAGCACGCCCAGCAGCTCGCGGCTGCCGAACAGCCCGGACAGGTAGGGCAGCTGGCTGCCCAGCGCGACCGCGGCGGCGAAGCCGCAGAACATCGCCACACCCCCGAGCCGCGGGATGGGCACGGAATGCACGTCGCGGGCCCGGACCGGCGTCACCGCACCGATCGCGAAGGCGAGGTAGCGGACCAGGGTCGTGGCGGCATACGTGAACACCGCGGCGACCAGCAGCACCAGGAGGTATTCGCGCACCGGTCACCACACAGTCTTCGCTCGGCCGGGGCCCGGCCGGGTCGTTCGCCCGATCAGGGGGCCGGGTATGCCGGGTAGCTGGCGAGCAGGTCGCTCACCTCGGCGCGGATCGCCTGGGCGCCCTCGTGCTGGGGGTCGCCGTCGGTGGTGGTCACCGCCCGGTGGATCAGGTCGGCGATCTGGCCCATCTGCTCGGTGCCCATGCCCTGCGTGGTCACCGACGGGGAGCCGACCCGGATGCCGGAGGCGATGTTGGGCTTCTCCAGATCGAACGGGATCGCGTTCTTGTTGAGCACGATGCCGGCCGCGTCGCAGCGCGCCTCGGCGTCGACGCCGGTCACCCCGACCCCCTGCAGGTCGTGCAGCGACAGGTGGGTGTCGGTGCCGCCCGCGATGGGTCGGATGCCCCGCTCGCCCAGGCCGTCGGCCAGTGCCTGCGCGTTGGCGATGACCTGCTGGGCGTAGGCCTGGTACTCGGGCGTGGCGCACTCGGCGAAGTTGACCGCCTTGGCGGCCACGTTGTTCATCAGCGGCCCGCCCTGCATCATCGGGAACACCGCGCGGTCGATCTTGGCGGCGTGGTCCTCCGTGCACACGATCGCACCGCCGCGCGGCCCGCGCAGCACCTTGTGGGTGGTGAAGCTCACCACGTCCGCGTGCGGCACCGGCGAGGGGATCGCCTTGCCGGCGACCAGGCCGATGAAGTGCGCCGCGTCCACCCAGAAGATGGCCCCGACCTCGTCCGCGATGGCCCGGAAGCGCTCGAAGTCGATGAGCCGCGGGATGGCCGAGCCGCCGGCCAGGATGATCTTGGGCCGGTGCTCCTTGGCGAGCGCCTCGACCTGGTCGTAGTCGATGTCCTCGGTCTCCCGGTCCACGCCGTAGTGCACAGCGTTGAACCACTTGCCCGAGAAGGAGACCGAGAAGCCGTGGGTCAGGTGGCCGCCATGGGCCAGCGACATCGCCAGCACGGTGTCCCCGGGCTTGGCGAACGCGCCGTAGACCGCCAGGTTGGCGCTGGCGCCGGAGTGCGGCTGGACGTTGGCGTGGTCGGCCCCGAAGAGCGCCTTGGCCCGCTCGACGGCGAGCACCTCGGCCTTGTCGACCTCGGAGCAGCCGCCGTAGTAGCGGCGACCGGGGTAGCCCTCGGCGTACTTGTTGCTGAGCGTGGAGCCCATCGCCGCCATCACCGCGGGAGAGGTCTGGTTCTCACTGGCGATCAGCTGGATCCCGGCGCGCTGCCGGTCCAGCTCGCTGACCAGGATCTCCGCGATCTCGGGGTCCTGCTCGAGGAGCTTGCTGTAGCTCGGTCCGTAATAGGTGTCGGCGTCGCTCATGACGGTCACTGTAGTGAATCCGTCGCGGTCACGGACCGCAGGCTCCCGCTGGGCACGGGGAGCCCGCTGGGGCGGGCCTCGATCGCCGCCAGCGGGTCGACGACGCGCACCCGCTCGGCGGGGGCCTCCCCGGCGGCCTCAGGCTCTGTCGGCTCCTCGGTCCCGGGGGGCGCGTCATGCAGCACGGTCGTCCCCAGCACCTCGCGCAACCGGTCGGCTGGCAGTGCCCCGTGCCGGAGCACGACCGGCTCCTCCCCCGTGCAGTCGACGATCGTGGAGGGGGCGCTGTCCGCGCGGGTGCCGCCGTCCAGATAGAGCGCGACGGCCCCGCCGAGCTGCGCCTGCGCCTCCTCGGCGGTGGTCGCCGGGGGTTGTCCGGTGAGGTTGGCGCTGGTGACGGCCATCGGCCCGACCTCGGTCAGCACCTGCAGGGTCAGTATGTCGTCGGGCATGCGCAGCGCGACCGTCCCGTTGGTCTCGCCCAGGTCCCAGGCCAGCGTCGGCTGGGCCCGCAGAACGAGGGTCAGCGCGCCGGGCCAGAACTGCCGCATGAGGATCTTGGCGTACATCGGCACCTCGGTGGCCAGCCCGTCCACCGTGCGCACCGTCGGCACCAGGACCGGCGGCGGGACGTCGCGGCCACGGTGCTTGGCCGCCAGCACCATGGCGACGGCCACCTGGTCGAAGGCGTCGGCACCCACGCCGTACACCGTGTCCGTGGGCAGCACGACGACCTTGCCCTCGCGCACGACGACAGCAGCCCGGGCAACGGCCTCGTCCCGGGTCTCCGGGTCAGTGGCATCAACGATCACGGCACCAGTTTCGCACCCCTCTCCCGACCGAACGCACGTCGTAGCGTTCCCACGGCCACCGGGTGCCACGGCCCGGTCATGGTGCTGTCAGGATCGGCAGTATGCCGACACTCACCGACCAGCGACTCTCACCGGCCGACGTGGACGCCCTGGGCGAGGTGGGTGAGCCGGTCGAGCTCCTCAGGTGCGACCTCTCGGAGGTGAGGGCGCGCGATGCCGACCTCGACGACGTCACCTTCACCGACTGCTCGCTCGACGGCGCGGACCTGACCGGGTCACGCCTATCCGGGGCGAGGTTCACCGGTGGCTCGGCCACGCAGGTCCGGCTGGACCGCTGCGACCTGACCGACACACGCTTCGACCACGTCGACCTGACCGGTGCCGTGCTCAGCGGTGCGCTCCTCACCGACGCCGAGTTCCGGGGGTGCCGGATGACCGGGCTGGTCGCGGAGGCGACCCGGGGCATGGGCTGCCTGCTGCTGGGCTGCAACGCCTACGGCGCGGAGCTGCCTGGGCTGGTGCTCGCCCGCCGCACCCACACGGGCTCCCGCTTCACCGAGGCCAACCTGGCCGGGGCGGACCTGCGCGAGGCGGTGCTCGACGGCTGCGTCCTGCTGCACACCGACCTCTCGGGCGCGGACCTCACCGGGGCCGACCTGCGCGGCGCGGACCTGGGCCCGTGCACCCGCGAGCGCCTCGACATACTGTCTGGCGCGATCCTGACCACCGGGCAGGCCGTTGCGGCGCTGCAGGACCTGACCGGCGCCACGGTCCTCGACTGACGGCGCCTCCCCGGTCCGACCCAAAGCGTCACTGCCGCAACGAGGTCCCCACCATCAGGGGGTGCGCTCTCGGCGGGACAGCCACCGGCGCGGGGTCTAGCGTGAGGATCGCAAAGGGCGACAGCCCCCTCACCCCCCGGTGAGTTGACCGCCAAGGAGGTAGGCAGATGCGTGGAAGTGGACTGATTTGGACGATTGTCGGAATCCTGTTGATCATCGCGCTCCTGATCTGGATCTTCTGAGCACCAGCCGCTCGCAGGCGCGAGTCTGACTGGCGGAGTGGGCCCCGGCACGGCGTGCCGGGGCCCTGCCGTGCCCGCAGCGCGTTCAGCGCCGGACTGCGCGGGTCACCCGCGGCAGACCCGTCAGGTCGTCGTGGTCGCTGACCTCCGACCAGCTCCCCGTGCCCAGGAGCCGTCGCACGAGCTCCTCGCCCTGGACGTCGGCATGCTCCATGAGCAGCACCCCACCGGGCGCCAGGAGCTCGGCGGCGCGGGCGGCGACAGCCAGCGGCACCTGCAGACCGTCCTCGCCGAGTCCGTAGAGCGCGACCTCCGGGTCGTGGTCACGCACCTCGGGGTCGACGGGCACGCTGCCGGGCGGGATGTACGGCGGGTTGCTCACCACCAGGTCCACCGCCCCGAGGATGTCGTCGAAGGCGGTGGTCGCATCGCCCAGTCGCAGGTCCACGCGCAGCCCCGTCCGTGCCACGTTGGCGGCCGCCCAGGCGTGTGCGTCCTCGGACAGCTCGACGGCGTGCACCCGCGCCTCCGGCCACTCGTCGGCCACGGCGAGGGCGATCGCGCCGCTGCCCGTGCACAGGTCGACCACGACCGGCGCCTCCCCGGCGGCACGCAGGTCGGCCAGCGCCAGGTCGACGAGCACCTCCGTCTCGGGGCGGGGCACGAAGACCTCCGGCCCCACCCGCAGTGTCAGCCGCCTGAAGTGGGCGACGCCGGTCAGGTGCTGCAGCGGCACCCGCGCGGCGCGCTGCTCGACCAGACGGGAGTAGGCCGTGTGCTCGGCCTCCCCCACGACCTCGCCGAGGAGAAGGGCTCGCCGCAGGTCGGCCGGCTCCCGGCCGAGGACGTGCGCCAGCAGCAGCTCGGCATCGACCCGGGGGCTGGGCACCCCCGCCACGGCCAGCTCCTGCGCCGCCGCACGCACAGCATCCCCCCAATTTTCGTAGTGGTTTTGCTGGTCGTCCCCGTCTTTTTGCAGGGGTTTTGCCGGCGTCACGACTCGCCGGACCCCAGGGCGGCCATCCGCGCGGCCTCATCGGCGTCTACGGCGGACTGCACGACGGGGTCGAGATCGCCGTCCAGGACCTGGTCCAGGTTGTAGGCCTTGAAGCCGGTGCGGTGGTCGGCGATCCGGTTCTCCGGGAAGTTGTAGGTCCGGATCCGCTCGCTGCGGTCCACCGTGCGCACCTGGCTGCGACGCTGCGCGGAGGCCTCCGCCTCGGCCTCCTCGACCGCGAGCTGGTGCAGACGGGAGCGCAGCACCCGCAGCGCGGACTCCTTGTTCTGCAGCTGTGACTTCTCGTTCTGGCAGGAGACCACGAGCCCGGTCGGCAGGTGGGTGATCCGCACCGCGGAGTCGGTGGTGTTGACGGACTGGCCGCCGGGGCCGCTGGAGCGGAAGACGTCGATCTTGAGCTCGTTGAGGTCCAGCTCCACCTCCTCCGGGTCGTCCAGGTCGGGCATCACCAGCACGCCGGCAGCGGAGGTGTGGATCCGGCCCTGGCTCTCGGTGACCGGCACCCGCTGCACCCGGTGGACGCCACCCTCATACTTCAACCGCGCCCACGGGGCCTCGCCCGGCGCGGGCGCCCCCGACGCGTGGATCGCGACGCGCACGTCCTTGTAGCCACCCAGGTCGGACTCGGTGGCGTCGAGCAGCTCGGTCTTCCACGAGCGCCGCTCGGCATAACGCAGGTACATCCGCAGCAGGTCACCGGCGAACAGCGCGGACTCCTCACCGCCCTCCCCCGCCTTGACCTCCAGGATCACGTCCCGGTCGTCGTCGGGGTCGCGCGGCACCAGCAGTCGGCGCAGGTGCTCGCCCGCAGCGGCCTCCCGCTCGCGCATCGCCGGCAGCTCGGCCGCGATCGACGCGTCCTCGGCGGCCATCTCGGCGGCTACCTCGACGTCGCCGGCGGCCTCCTGCCACTCCCGGAAGGCCGCGACGGTCGGCGACAGCGCGGCATACCTCTTGTTCAGCCGCTTCAGCGCCGTCGGATCGCTGTGGGTGGCCGGGTCGGCGAGCTCGGTCTCGATGCGCGAGTACTCCTCGAGCAACGGTGTCACCGCTGATGCATCCACGTCGGCCACGCCGGGTCCCTCCTGGAAAGAGCAACGCCGGCCCCACGACGAGTGTCGCGGGACCGGCGCTGCAAAGCCTTACTTGCTCTCGGCCTTCTTGCCGTAGCGCTCCTGGAAGCGGGCCACACGGCCACCGGTGTCCAGGATCTTCTGCTTGCCCGTGTAGAACGGGTGGCACTGGGAGCAGACGTCGGCGTGGATCGAGCCGGACGTCGCGGTGCTGCGCGTGGTGAACTGCGCGCCGCAGTTACAAGTCACCAGAGTCTCGACGTACTCAGGGTGGATGTTCTTCTTCACGATGTCTCCTCACAGGTGGCGTGTTCCCCGGGTCGGCGCGCGGTCGCGGGCCGTGAACCGGAGGGCCAAGGGGTGATTCTGCCAGAAACAGCAGCCGCGCCACAAAATGGCACCTCCCCTCAACACCCGGTCAGGCAGGACCATTCCCCGTATGCCGAGGGGCTGGGTCTCCCTCGACCCGCAAGGGGTGTGCTGATATAGTTTAACTATCAACCACTCTTAGAAGGGCCTCCACCATGCGCATCGCAGTCACCGGCGCGACCGGCCACCTCGGCGGTCTTGTCATCCAGTTCCTCCTCGAGCGCGGCGTCGCTCCCGGCGACGTCACCGCGATCGTCCGGGACGAGGCCAAGGCAGCAGGGCTCGCCGCACAGGGCATCAGGGTGGCGGTCGCACCCTACGAGGACGCGACCGCCCTGACCGCAGCTCTGGACGGCGTCGACCGCCTCGTGCTCGTGTCGGGCAGCGAGGTCGGACAGCGCCTGGCCCAGCACACCAACATCATCAACGCGGCCAAGGCGGCCGGTGTGCAGTTCATCGCCTACACCAGCCTGCTCAACCTCGACACCTCGGAGCTCGGTCTGGCCCCCGAGCACCGGGGCACCGAGGAGTTCCTCGCCCAGAGCGGCATCGACCACGCCCTGCTGCGCAACGGGTGGTACTGGGAGAACTACGCCTCGGCGATCGACTCCGGCAGAGCCACCGGGAAGTTCTTCGGTGCGGCCGGCTCAGCACGGGTCTCCGGCGCGGCCCGCCGCGACTACGCCGAGGCGGCAGCGGTCGTCGTGACCGGCGAGAACCACGCCGGCAAGGTCTATGAGCTCGCCGGCTCCCCCAGCCTTGACTACCCGGGCATCGCCGATGAGGTGGCGAAGGTGATCGGCACCGACGTCACCTACGTCAACCAGTCGGCAGGTGAGTACCAGGCCACCCTCGAGAGCTTCGGGATGCCGGCGGAGGTCGCGACGATGTTCGCCCAGATGGACCCCGTCATCGAGCAGGGGGCGCTCTACTCGGAGAGCACCGACCTGCAGGACCTCATCGCACGCCCCTCGACCCCGGCCGCGCAGGCCCTGTCGGCCTGACCGCTCCCCTCTGACAGCCGTGTGGCCCGGTCCCCTCGGGGGAGACCGGGCCACACGGCATACGGGGTCAGACGGCCCAGGCCGTCCGGGCGGTGATCAGTCCTCGTCGTCCAGCTTGACCGACGAGGTCTGCTGCACCTGGACGAGGAACTCGTGGTTGGACTTGGTCTTGCGGAGCCGGTCGAGCAGCAGCTCGACGGCCTGCTGGGAGTCGAGCGCGGAGAGCACGCGACGCAGCTTCCACATGATCTTCAGCTCTTCGGCGCCCATCAGGATCTCCTCGCGGCGCGTGCCGGAGGGGTTGACGTCGATGGCCGGGAAGATACGGCGGTCGGCCAGCTGGCGCGACAGACGCAGCTCCATGTTGCCCGTGCCCTTGAACTCCTCGAAGATGACCTCGTCCATCTTGGAGCCGGTCTCCACGAGCGCGGTCGCCAGGATGGTCAGCGAGCCGCCGTGCTCGATGTTGCGCGCGGCGCCGAAGAAGCGCTTCGGCGGGTAGAGCGCGCTGGAGTCGACACCACCGGAGAGGATGCGCCCGCTGGCGGGGGCCGCCAGGTTGTAGGCGCGACCCAGCCGGGTGATCGAGTCGAGCAGCACGACGACGTCGCCACCCAGCTCCACCAGGCGCTTGGCCCGCTCGATGGCCAGCTCGGCCACGGTGGTGTGGTCGTCGGCCGGCCGGTCGAAGGTGGAGGCGATGACCTCACCCTTGACCGTGCGCTGCATGTCGGTGACCTCCTCGGGGCGCTCGTCCACCAGGACGATCATCAGGTGCGCCTCGGGGTTGTTCTGCGTGATCGCGTTGGCGATGGCCTGCAGGATCAGCGTCTTGCCGGCCTTGGGCGGGCTGACGATCAGACCACGCTGGCCCTTGCCGATCGGGCTGACCAGGTCGATCATCCGGGTCGTCAGGTTCTTCTGCTCGGTCTCCAGGCGCAGGCGCTCCTGGGGGTAGAGCGGGGTCAGCTTGGAGAACTCCGGACGGGCCTTGGCCTCCTCCGGGGACTGGCCGTTGACGGTGTCGAGCCGGACGAGCGCGTTGTACTTCTGACGGTCGCCACGACCGCCGGAGTGCTGCTGCTGACCGTCGGCCTTGATCGCACCGGTGACGGCGTCACCCTTGCGCAGACCGTTCTTGCGCACGATGCCCATCGGGACGTAGACGTCGCTCGGGCCCGGCAGGTAGCCGGTCGTGCGGATGAAGCCGTAGTTGTCCAGGATGTCCAGGACGCCGCCCACCGGGACGAGCACGTCCTCCTCGGTGTAGCCGGTCTCCTGCTCGTCGGCGTAGTTGTCCTGGTCGCCGCGGTTGCGGCCGCGCTTGCGGTCGCGCCCCCGCTGGCGGTTGCGGCGACGACCCCGGCCGCCGCCGTCCTCGTCGTCGTCGAAGCGGCGGTTCTGGTTGCCGCCCTGCTGGTTGCCGCCCTGCTGGCGGTCACCGCCCTGGCGGTCCTGGCCCTGTCGACCCTGGCGCTGGCCATCCTGCTGACGGTTGCCGCCACCCTGACGGTCCTCGGCCTGCTGACGGTCACCGCCCTGGCGGTCCTGGCCCTGCTGACGGCCGTCGCTCTGGCGGTCGTTGCGCTCCTGGCCACCCTGGCGGTCGTTGCGCTCCTGGCCCTGGCGGCCCTGACCCTGTCGGCCCTGGCGCTGACCGTCCTGCTGACGGTCGTCGCCCTGGCGATCGCTGCGCTCCTGGCCGCCCTGACGGGCTTCCGTGTCCTGAGGTGCGTCCTGGGACGCAGGCTTGTCCTCGCCCTGCGGGGCGGAGTCCGAGTCGTCGGCACGGCGGGGCTGCGGGGCTCCGGCGGCGGCCGCGACGCGGCGGGAGCGCCGCTGCGGACGCTGGGCGGTGTCGGCGGAGGACGCCGGGGCCGACTCGCCGCGGGCGTCACCGGACTCGACGGCGGCGGCCTCGGAGCTGCTGCTCGAGGAGCTCGTGCTCGACGGCGCCTTCGCGCGGGCCGGGCCCGAGGAGCCGCCACGGCGCTCCTGGATCGCCTCGACGAGGTCTGCCTTGCGCATCTTCGGCGACACGGTGATGCCCATGCTGCCGGCGAGCGCCTGCAGTTCGGCCACGCGCATCGACCCCAGGGAGCCCCCCGAGCGGGTCGGTGCAGCGGTTTCGGTGGTGTTTGTCACGAAGGTTTCCTTCTCCCTCGTAGGGGCCAGCCACAGCGTGGCCCAGGGGTTTCAGGTAGATCCGGCTTCTTGCCGGCCCGATTGACTCACCGACCACCGTGACGCGATGTCGCCACACGAGAACCGCGTGGTTGCACCACATACCTGGTGGTGGGATCACTCAACGAGAACACGGGGCTGTGCCCGCTGTGTCGTTCGCGAGTGTCTGGCCACGATAACACTTGTTGGCGCCGACCCCGAACACCACGGCCTCCAGGGCAGTATGCCGGGGCGCGAGTCACCCCGGTGCCGTCACCCGAGCTTGACGTTGACCTGCTTGATCTGGGTGAATCCCTCAAGCATCCCCTCCAGGGAGAGCTCGCGACCGATGCCGCTGGTCTTCATGCCGCCGTAGGACTGGCCGACGACCTGACCGCCGCCCTGGTTGACCTGCACCCAGCCGGAGTCGATCCGGTGCGCCATGCCCAGCGCGCGGTCCAGGTCCTTGGAGAACACGAAAGCGGCCAGGCCGTAGTGCGAGTCGTTGGCCATCGCGACAACCTCCTCCGGCTCGGTCCACGGGATCACCGCGAGCACCGGGCCGAAGATCTCCTCCCGGGCGATCCGCCAGTCGTTGGAGACCTGGGTGAGGATCATC
Organism: Ornithinimicrobium sp. F0845; assembly: GCF_023015765.1. Taxonomy (GTDB): domain Bacteria; phylum Actinomycetota; class Actinomycetes; order Actinomycetales; family Dermatophilaceae; genus Ornithinicoccus. The sequence continues at coordinate 79,864 of NZ_JALKAL010000005.1, read as the reverse complement.
GGCGCGTGGTAGAACCCGGGCGGGCCGACCTGCAGGGCCGGCCGCCCGTCATACGCCACGCCGACGCCCTCCTGGGAGAGGCCGTCCTCGATATAGCCCTGCACCCGGTCCCACTGCTTCTGGTTGATGATGCAGCCGATGTCGGAGGACTCCTCGCGCGGGTCGCCGACCACGAGCTGGGCGGTGCGCGCGACCAGCTTGTCGAGGAACTCGTCGTGGATCTTCTGGTTCAGGAACAGCCGCGAGCCGGTGGTGCAGCTCTGGCTCTGCCGCGCGAAGCGGCTGGCCAGCAGCACCTGCTCGACGACCTCGTCGGTGCAGGAGTCGACGTCGACGATGCACGGGGACTTGCCGCCGAGCTCGAGCGAGCTGTGTGCCAGCCGCTCGCCGGCCTTGGCCGCGACCTGGTGCCCGACCAGGGTCGACCCGGTGAACGAGACCTTGTCGACGTCCGGGTGCACCACGAGGGCCTCACCGATCTCGGCGCCGTAGCCGGTGACGACGTTGAGCACGCCGGGCGGCAGGTGCTCGGCGCAGATCCTGGCCAGCTCCAGGATGGTCAGCGGGGCGTCCTCCGCGGCCTTGAGCACCATCGTGTTGCCGGCCGCGAGGGCGCCGGGGACCTTGAAGCCGGCGATCATCAGCGGGCTGTTCCACGGCAGGATGCCGGCCACGACCCCGAGGGGCTGGCGGCGGGTGTACTGCAGCTGCCCCTCAGCGGTGGGCAGGACGGTCCCCTTGACCTCACCGGCGACGCCGCCGAAGTAGCGGAAGCACGCCGCCAGGTTCAGCGCCTCGGGGCGCGCCTGCGTGCGGATGGCGTTGCCGGTGTCGAGCGCGGTGAGTCGCGCCAGGTCCTCGACGTGCTCCTCGAGTGCCTCGGCGATCCGCAACAGCGCGCGCTGGCGCTCGGTGAAGGAGAGCGCCGCCCACCCGGGGAACGCCGCACGGGCCGCAGCGACGGCGCGGTCAGCGTCCTCGGCCCGGGCGCGAGGCGTCGTGGCGATGACGACGTTGCGGTCGGTCGGGGTGATCACCTCGACCGTCTCGCCCGCCGCCGCAGGCACCCACTCGCCACCGATGTGCATCAATCGCTCGTCCACGTCGACTCCCATTTCGTTGTGCTCTCGTCGCTTTCCCACGCATTCTCGTCCCGGTCTCGTCCAGCTGCCAGACCGGCGCCGCGGGAGTATGTCGTGTGCCTAGTGTGCCTCCCGCGCCCGGACCCGCGCCCGCGCCAGGTTGACGAGATCACCGAGCACCGCGGAGGCGGTCTCGTCGCCGCCCGCGCCCGCCCCGGACAACCGCAGGGTGCCGGCGGACTCGGCGTCGATGATCACCAGGTTGGTGCCCTCGCGGGTCAGCCCGAACGGGTGGTCGGCCGAAACCAGGGTCGGTCGCACGGCCACCTCGACCCGCCGGTCGAGCACGGCGCCGGAGGACCACGCCGAGGCGATCAGCTTGATGACCTGGCCGGTGCCGCGGGCGGCCTCGAAGTCGGCGTCGGTCAGGCCGGTGATGCCCTCGCGCTGGACGTCGTCCAGACCGACGCGCACGCCCCACGCCGCACGGGCCAGCAGCACGATCTTGGCGGCCGCGTCCAGACCCTCCAGGTCCTCGGTCGGGTCGGCCTCCAGATAGCCCCGGTCCCCCGCCTGCTGCACGGCGTCCTGGAAGGGCACCCCCAACCGGGCGACCATGTCGAGGACATAGTTGGTGGAGCCGTTGACGATGCCGCTGATGGACCGGATCTCGTCGCCGGCCAGGGCCTCGCGGACCGTCCGCATCACCGGGACGGCGGCCACGACCGCCGCCTCGTAGGCGACCTCGCGGCCCTCCCGCTCGGCGAGCGCCTCGATCTCGACGCCGTGCTGGGCCAGCAGCTGCTTGTTGGCCGTGACCACGTCGGCCCCGGCACCCAGCGCGCGCTCGATCAGGCCGCGGGCCGGTTGGATACCGCCCATCACCTCCACCACGACGTCGGCCCCGTCCACCAACGACTCGGGGTCGTCGGTGAGCAGGCCGGGCAGCACCCCCGTCAGGTCACGCGGGCGCCCGAGGTCGCGCACCGCGATGCCGGTCAGCTCCAGCGGCGCGCCGACCCGCTCGGCAAACACCTCGGCCCGGTCGGCCAGCCGTCGCGCGACGGCGGCCCCCACGGTGCCGGCACCCAGCAGCGCCACGCGCACGGGCGTCGACGTCACGGCACTCACATCCTCTCCGGGGCGCTGACCCCGAGCAGGCCCAACCCGTTGGCCAGCACCTGACGGGTGGCGTCGTTGAGCCACAGCCGGGTGCGGTGCAGGTCGGTGATCTCCTCGTCCGCGTCCCGCGGACGGACCCGGCACTCGTCATACCACTTGTGGAAGGCGGCGGACAGCGACTCCAGGTAGCGCGCCACCCGGTGCGGCTCGCGCAGGGTGGCCGCCTGCGCGACCACCCGGGGGAAGTCGCCGAGGGCCGCGAGCAGGGTCGACTCGGTCTCGTGCGTGAGCAGCGAGGGGTCGAACCCGTCGGCGCGCGAGACACCGTCCTCACCCGCCAGGCGGGCGACGTTGCACGTGCGGGCGTGGGCGTACTGCACGTAGTAGACGGGGTTGTCGTTGCTGCGGCGGCGCATCTCCTCGCCGTCCAGGTCCAGTGGCGAGTCCGCGGGATAGCGGGCCAGGGAGTAGCGCAGCGGGTCCGACCCGATCCACTCGAGCAGCTCGGTGAGCAGCAGGGCGTTGCCGCGGCGCCGGCCCATCCGGGCGCCGGCGATGGTGACGAGCTGCCCGATGAGGATCTCGATGTTGGTCCCGGGGTCGTCGCCCGCGCAGGCCGCGATCGCCTTGAGCCGGCCGATGTAGCCGTGGTGGTCGGCCCCCAGGAGGTAGATCTTCTCCGGGAAGCCCCGGTCCTTCTTGCTCAGGTAGTAGGCGGCGTCGGCCGCGAAGTAGGTCGGCACGCCGTTCGCGCGGATCATGACCCGGTCGCGGTCGTCGCCGAAGTCGGTGGTGCGCAGCCAGACCGCACCCTCCTGGTCGAAGACGTGCCCCTGCTCGCGCAGCCGGTCGACGGCCTGCTCGACGGCACCGCTGTCGTGCAGGGTGCGCTCGGAGAACCACACGTCGAAGTGCACGTTGAAGTCGGTCAACGTCTGCTCGTTCTGCGCCACCTGCTGCCGGTAGCCCAGCTCCCGCGCCACCGCGACCCGCTCCTGCTCCGGCAGGTCCAGCAGGTCGGGCCGTTCGGCGAGCACCGCCCTGGCGAGGTCCTCGACATACTCCCCCGGGTAGCCGCCCTCCGGCACCGGCGCACCCATCGCGCGGGCCACGATCGAGGCGCCGAGCAGGTCCATCTGGTTGCCGGCGTCGTTGGTGTAGTGCTCGGCCGTGACGTCGGCACCGGACGCGGCCAGGAGCCGGCGGATCGCGTCGCCCAGCGCCGCCCACCGGGTGTGGCCGATGTGCAGCGGCCCGGTCGGGTTCGCCGAGACGAACTCCAGGTTGATGACGTGGCCGGTCAGCGTGTCGTTGGTGCCGTAGGACCCGCCCGCCTCCACGATGCTGCGGGCCAGCTCCCCCGCGCTGGCGGCGTCCAGCGTGATGTTGAGGAACCCCGGGCCCGCCACGTCGACCGCGGCGATGCCCGCGACGTACTGCAGGCGCCCGGCCAGGTCGGTCGCCAGGTCACGCGGGGGCACGCCCGCCTTCTTGGCCAGCTGCAGGGCGATGTTCGTGGACCAGTCCCCGTGCTCGCGACTCCTGGGTCGCTCGACGCGCACCTCGCGGGGCACCTCGACCGTGAGGTCACCGGCCGAGACGGCCTGGTCGAGGGCGGCGATGATGGCTTCGGCAAGTTGCTCTGGGGTCACCTCGTGCAGTCTAGTTCCGCCGCGCGGACCCACACGACGGCAGTATGCCGTGAGCCGGCCCGTCCTGGACGTGCCGGTGACGCGGCGCAGGGCACGTGACGCGGCGCAGGGCACGTGGAAGGACAGGCGAAAGGGCCGCCACCCTGCAGGTGCAGGTCAGCGGCCCTGTGCGTTGCGCCCCCGGCAGGATTCGAACCTGCGCTCCCGCCTCCGGAGGGCGGTGCTCTATCCCCTGAGCTACGGGGGCAACGGCGTCACAGATTACCAGTCCGGAGGCGATGCTCCGTCATCCGGCCGGACCGCGGTGAACAGTGCCGGGCCGGGCGGGCGTTCGACGACTGTCCGCGGTGTGAGATATTTTGTGACACATCATGTGAAATATGTCGTCACTCAGGAGGTTCCATGTCCCAGAACCGTGAGCTCGATGTCCGTGAGCTGATCCCGCGCGAGCGGCACACCCAGATCTTCGAGACCTACTCCGCGCTGGAGCCGGAGACCGCCTTCGTGCTCGTCAACGACCACGACCCCAAGCCGCTGTACTACCAGTTCCAGGCCGAGCACACCGGAGAGTTCAGCTGGGAGTACCTGGAGGAGGGGCCCGAGGTCTGGCGGGTGCGCATCGGGCGGACCAGCGCCTGAGCGGTCCGCCGCCGCCGACCAGGACATGACGGCCCCGGTCACCGACGTCCCCGGAAACGGGCCCGCCGTGCCCGCGTGCGATAGTCGCGGCATGGACCTGATCAGCTCCTTCATCGGCGGGCAGGACGTCGCCAGCGCCGGGACCTACGACAACATCGACCCCGCCACGGGGCAGAGCCTGGGCCCCGTGTCCCGGGGCGGCGCCGAGGAGGTCGACCGTGCGGTCGCTGCGGGTGCCGCGGCGCAGCGGGACTGGATCCGGAGCACGCCGGAGCAGCGCTCGGACCTGCTGACGGCCTGGGCCGGTCTGGTGGACCGGGACGCCGAGCGGCTGGCCCGCCTGGAGTCCGAGGACACCGGCAAGCCGATCGGCCAGGCCCGCACCGACGCGGCCGTGGCTGCGCGCTACCTGCGCTTCTACGCCCACGCCATCGACTCGTACTACGGCCTGACCATCCCCAAGGGACCAGACCTGCACGTTTACACCGTGCGGGAGCCGTTCGGCGTCGTGGGGTCGGTGATCGCCTGGAACTACCCGATGCAGCTCTTCTCACGCTCGGTGGCCGCGGCGGTCGCCACCGGCAACGCCACGGTGGTCAAGCCGGCCGACGAGACCCCGCGGACCGCCATCGCCCTGGCCCGCCTCGCGGTCGAGGCCGGGATCCCCGCCGGCATCGTCAACGTGGTGACCGGCACCGGAGCCGAGGCCGGGGCAGCCCTGACCGCTCACCCCGGGATCGGTCACCTGAGCTTTGTCGGTTCCACCGAGGTCGGCTCGGTCATCGCGCACGCCGCCGCGGACCGGGTGGTCCCGACCGTGCTGGAGCTCGGCGGCAAGTCCGCGCAGGTCGTCTTCGCCGACGCCGACCTGACGGTTGCCGCCGAGGCGATCGCCCGCGGTGCCCTGCAGAACGCCGGCCAGACCTGCTCTGCCGGTTCCCGCCTTCTGGTGCACCGTGACGTCCAGGACGAGCTCCTCGAGGCCGTGGTCCAGCGCTTGCGCGCCACGACCATCGGCCCCGGCGCCGAAGACCCGGACCTCGGGCCGCTGGTCTCGGCGAAGCAGCAGCAGCGGGTCGAGGGGTTCATGGACGACCTCGCCGGCGGCGAGCTGCTCACCGGGGGCAGCCGGCCCGAGTCCGAGCACCTGGCGGCCGGCGCCTACTTCTCCCCGACCCTCGTCCACGGGGTCGACCCCCAGGGTCGTCTGGCCCAGGAGGAGGTCTTCGGCCCGGTGATCGCCTCGATGAGCTTCGATGACGAGGAGGAGGCGGTCGCACTGGCCAACGGCACGGACTACGGCCTGCTCGCCGCGGTGTGGACCCGCGACATCTCCCGGGGACACCGGCTCGCCTCCGCCCTGCGCGCGGGACAGGTCTTCGTGAACAACTACGGCGCCGGCGGTGGCGTCGAGCTGCCGTTCGGCGGTTGGGGCAAGTCCGGCTACGGCCGCGAGAAGGGCACCGAGGCGCTCGACGCCTTCACGCAGACCAAGACGGTCGTCGTCAAACTCTGATCCCGCCGGCGCGTGTCAGGGCTGCGCCGGCATCGGGCGCATCTGGCTGATGCGGATGTGATTGCCCGCCGGGTCCCGGAAGCCGAAGTCGATGCCGTAGGGCTGCTCGGTGGGCTCCTCCGGCAGGTCCACGCCCTTGGCGGCGAGCTCGGCGTGAGCGGCCCGGGCGTCGTCGGTGGTGAAGAACAGGGTGCCGCCGCCGGCGCCCTTGGTCACCATGGCGCGCACGGCGTCCGCGGTCTCGGGGTCGTAGCCGGGGGGTCCGGGCTTCTCCAGGAGGATCTCCCGGTCCTCCCCCGGCACCCGCACCGTCAGCCAGCGCATCGGGCCGAAGTTCATGTCGCTGCCGGGCTCGAGGCCGAGGACGTTGACATAGAAGTCGAGCGCCTCGTCCTGGTTAGTCACGAAGATCTGCGAAATCGTCAGGTTCTTGATCATGCGTCCACGGTAGGGCGACCACCCACGCGTCTGCTTATCCGAAATTGCTCACTCCGGGGCGGGTCCGAGGTCCGGGGTGCCGGGCCGCGGCGCGTGCTCCGACGGCCTCGACCACCGCATCGCGAAGCACGACGGGGCCAGCGGCACCGGACCTCTGCGCCGGTAGGCGGTCGGACTCTCCCCGACGATCGCGGTGAACGTGCGGCTGAACGTGCCGAGGCTCGAGAACCCCACCTCGAAGCAGATCTCGGTGACGGACCGGTCCCCCGTCCGCAGCAGGAACATCGCACGCTCGACCCGGCGACGCTGCAGATAGCGGTGCGGTGTCTCGCCGAAGACGGACCTGAAGCTGCGGATGAAGTGGGCCGGGGACACGTGCGCCGCGGACGCGAGGGAGGGGACGTCCAGCGGCTCGGCATACTGCCGGTCCATCAGGTCCCTCGCCCGCAGCATCCGGCGGTTGAGCTCCTCGACCTCCCGTCCCACGGGCGCAGTCTAGGTCTCCGACTGACGCATGACATCTGTCCCTGTGGTCGGTCCGCCATCTCCCCCACAATGGGGATGCGCCGACCACGCGGGACGTGGTGGGCTGGTGCCAGACACCGGACGGATCGCCCGATCCCGACCATGAGGGGAAGACCGCATGACAGAACCCGCCCTTGCCGAGCGGCCCGCCGCCCGACCCGAGGCCGCGATCGTGGTGCGGGACCTGAGCAAGAAGTTCGGCGACTTCGTCGCGGTGGACCACCTCTCCTTCGAGGTCGCTCCGGGCAGGATCACCGGCTTCCTCGGGCCCAACGGCGCGGGCAAGACCACCACGCTGCGCATGCTGCTGGGACTCATCCACCCCACCGGTGGGAGCGGTCTGATCGGTGGGATCCCCTACGCCCAGCTCTCCCGCCCCATGGAGACCGTGGGGGCCGCGCTGGAAGCCACGAACTTCCACCCCGGCCGCAGCGGCCGCGACCACCTGCGGGTGCTGGCCGCCACGCACGGCATCCCGGACTCACGGGTCGACGAGTTGCTCGCCCTGGTCGGCATCCCGGCGGCGGCCCGCAAGAGGGCCGGCGGCTACTCGATGGGCATGCGGCAGCGGCTGGGCCTGGCGGCCGCCCTCCTCGGCGACCCGCACGTGCTCATCCTCGACGAGCCCGCCAACGGGTTGGACCCCGAGGGCATCCGGTGGCTCCGGGGATTCCTGCGCCACCTGGCCTCGGAGGGCAAGACGATCCTGATCTCCTCCCACCTGCTCAGCGAGGTCGAGCAGACGGTCGACGACGTCGTGATCATCGCGAACGGCCAGCTCGTCCGTCAGGGCACCATTGATGAGCTCCACGGCGAGACTACGGCCCTGATCCGCACGAGCAACGCCCGCGGCCTCATCGAGGCGCTCCGGGCGGCCGGCCTCGAGGCGGGGGACGAGCCCGCCCAGGGCCCCGGCGCGGTCCGGGTCGTCACGGCAGACCTGGTCCGGGTCGGCGACATCGCCCTCGCGGCAGGGGTGCCGGTCCACGAGCTGCGCGTCCTGCGCACCGACCTCGAGCGCCTCTACTTCCAGCTCACCGAGTCGCCGGAGAACCGCAACCGCAACCTGGCTGACGGTTCTTCGGCAGACACCCCGCCGCCGGGCGCGCTCCCGCACGATCTACCCCCACCGGACCTACCGCCACCGCCAGCGGACCTGCCCCCGGGAGCATCCCGGCCCGACGCGTCCGAGGGGAGCGACCGATGAGCCGACTCGTGCGCTCCGAGCTGCGGAAGTACTTCACGACCCGGATGTGGTGGGGCATGGCTCTGGCCATGTTCCTGGTCGGCGCGCTCTTCGCGGCGTTCACCGGCTACTTCACCCTCTACGGCGAGATGCCCGTCGGCGAGGCCATGATCAGGGTCCGCGACGCGGTGCCCGAGCTGACGATGGTCCGGATGATCTACTCCGGCGGGATCCAGTTCGCCTACATGCTGTCCCTGGTCATCGGCGTGCTCAGCATGGGCCAGGAGTTCCGGCACAAGACCATCTCCAACACCTTTCTGGCCGGACCCCGTCGGCACCAGGTGATCTTCGCGAAGGTCGCGGCGCTGATCGCCATCCTCGTGGTCAACGCGGTGGCGCACATCGCCGGCGCACTCGTGGGCGGTGGCGTCCTGCTCGCCACCGCCGGTGAGTCCCTCTTCCCGGACGTCGCAGCGCTCGGCCAGACGTTCGCGCTGATGGCCCTGATCCTCATCGTGTGGGGACTCATCGGGCTGGGACTGGGCGTGCTGATCAGCAATCAGGTCGCCGCGCTGTTCGTCGGGATCGCCTTCGCCCTCATCGTCGAACCGATCGTGGCCTTCGCCCTGACCTTCTTCGAGGGCTGGGACGTCCTGGCCAAGTTCTTCCCCAGCCAGGCCACGACAGCCACCCTCTCGCTCTACTCCGGCATGGACCCGGCGCTGGGCGAGGCCATGGGTGCCGGGGGTGACCAGCTCACCTGGTGGGCGGGTGCTCTGACCCTCCTCGCGTATGCCGCGATCATGACCCTGATCGGGCTCTGGCTGACCCGCCGCAGGGATATCACCTGACCCGCAGGGCCATTGCGCGCGACCGACCCGAACGGAGATAGGCTGGCCACACACAAGTTCGGCCGACTACCTGTGAGAAAGAGGCGCGCACGCCGTGGCGAACCAGTCCCTCAGCAGCGACAACCCCCTGGCAGACTTCGGGGCCAACGAGTGGCTCGTGGAGGACATGCGCGAGCGCTATCTCGCGGACCCCTCGTCCGTTGACGTCGCCTGGCGTGAGTTCTTCGCCGCGCAGGACGGCGCGACAGGGTCGACGAACTCCGGCAAGCCAGTCTCCCAGAAGGCCACGGCGCCAGCAGCTGAGCCACGGGCCGCGGAGAAGCAGACGAAGCCAGCGCCCAAGGCCGCTGAGGAGCAGACCAGGCCGGCGGCCAAGAACGCCTCGGAGCAGGCCAAGCCGGCTCCGAAGACGGAGGCCAAGGCGATGCCCGCGGCGCAGGAGTCCAAGACCGCCTCCAAGGCTGCGGAGGAGCCGGCGCGGCCCGCGGAGACCAAGCCCGAGCCGGACAAGGCCGTCGACGAGAAGAAGCCGGCTGACAAGGTTGAGCCGAGCGGCTCGGCCCCGACCCCGCGCGACGCGCCGGCGCGCCGGTCGACAAAACCCCAGAACGAGGCCCAGGTCACCCGGCTGCGCGGCGCGACCGCACGCACGGTCACCAACATGGAGTCCAGCCTGGAGGTGCCGACCGCGACCAGCCTGCGCTCCATCCCGGCCAAGCTGCTCATCGACAACCGGATCGTGATCAACAACCACCTGGCGCGCAGCCGCGGTGGCAAGGTCTCCTTCACCCACCTCATCGGCTACGCCATGGTCAAGGCCCTGCAGGCGATGCCGGAGATGAACAACAGCTACACCGAGCAGGACGGCAAGCCGGCCATCGTCGAGCCGGCCCACGTCAACTTCGGTCTGGCCATCGACGTGCCCAAGTCGGACGGGACCCGCCAGCTCCTCGTGCCCAACATCAAGAGCGCCGAGGAGATGGACTTCGCCAACTTCTGGGGCGCCTACGAGGACATCGTCCGTAAGGCCCGCGACGGCAAGCTGACCATCGAGGACTTCCAGGGCACCACGATCTCGCTGACCAACCCCGGCGGCATCGGGACCGTGTCCTCCGTCCCCCGCCTGATGCCCAACCAGGGCACGATCGTCGGTGTCGGCACCCTGGACTACCCGGCCGAGTGGCAGGGAGCCAGCCCCGACGCGGTGGCCCGCGTGGCGGTGAGCAAGGTGCTCACCCTCACCTCGACATACGACCACCGCATCATCCAGGGCGCGCAGTCCGGCGAGTTCCTGCGCGTGCTGCACCAGCTGCTGCTCGGCGCTGACGGCTTCTACGACGACATCTTCACGGGCCTGCGGATCCCCTACGAGCCGGTGCGCTGGGCGGCGGACGTCACCGCCGGCCACGACGACGACGTCTCCAAGGCGACCCGGGTCCAGGAGCTGATCCACGCCTACCGGGTCCGCGGTCACCTGATGGCCGACACGGACCCGCTGGAGTACCGCCAGCGCCAGCACCACGACCTGGACATCACCAACCACGGGCTCACCCTGTGGGACCTGGAGCGGAGCTTCGCGACCGGTGGCTTCGGCGGGTCGGCCCGGCTGACGCTGCGCAAGATCCTCGGGATCCTGCGCGACTCCTACTGCCGCACCGTCGGCATCGAGTACATGCACATCCAGGACCCCGAGCAGCGCGAGTGGATCCAGCAGCGCGTCGAGGTTCCCTACGAGAAGACCTCGCCGGACGAGCAGTTGCGGATCCTGCGCCGGCTGAACGCCGCGGAGGCGTTCGAGACCTTCCTGCAGACCAAGTTCGTCGGCCAGAAGCGGTTCAGCCTCGAGGGCGGCGAGTCGGTCATCGCACTGCTCGACCAGATCCTCACCGAGGCCGCCAGGGACGACCTCGACGAGGTCTGCATCGGTATGCCGCACCGTGGCCGGCTCAATGTCCTCGCCAACCTCGCGGGCAAGTCCTACGGCCAGATCTTCCGCGAGTTCGAGGGCAAGCAGGACCCACGCTCGGTGCAGGGGTCGGGTGATGTGAAGTACCACCTGGGCACCGAGGGTGAGTTCACCACCGAGGACGGCAAGAGCACCGGCGTCTACCTGGCGGCGAACCCCTCTCACCTGGAGGCCGTCAACCCGGTCCTGGAGGGCATCGTGCGGGCCAAGCAGGACCGCCTCGACCTCGCCGGGGAGCAGTTCACCGTCCTCCCCGTGCTGCTGCACGGCGACGCGGCCTTCGCCGGACAGGGTGTCGTCGCGGAGACGCTCAACCTGTCCCAGCTGCGCGGCTACCGCACCGGCGGCACCATCCACGTCGTCATCAACAACCAGGTCGGGTTCACGACGGCACCGGAGTCCTCGCGCTCCTCCGTCTACTGCACCGACGTGGCCCGGATGGTCCAGGCGCCGATCTTCCATGTCAACGGGGACGACCCGGAGGCGTGCGTGCGCGTGGCCGAGCTGGCCTACGAGTTCCGGCAGGAGTTCAACAAGGACGTCGTCATCGACATGGTCTGCTACCGGCGGCGCGGGCACAACGAGGGCGACGACCCCTCGATGACCCAGCCGCTGATGTATGACCTGATCGAGGGCAAGCGCTCGGTCCGCAAGCTCTACACCGAGTCCCTGGTCGGGCGCGGCGACATCACCATCGACGACGCGGAGAAGGCCCTGCGCGACTACCAGCACCAGCTGGAGCAGGTCTTCACCGAGACCAAGGCAGCGCTGAAGGGCGAGGACGGGACCACCGGGCAGCTGGACCGCCCGCGGGCCCAGGACGAGGACGAGCGTGCTCCGCACAAGCCGCACCCCACCCGGATCTCCCAGGAGCTGATCGAGAGGATCGGCGACGCGTTCGTCGACACCCCGGAGGGCTTCACCGTCCACCCGAAGCTGGCCCAGCTCCTGCAGCGCCGCCAGCAGATGACCCGCGAGGGCGGGATCGACTGGGGCATGGGCGAGCTGCTCGCGATCGGGTCGCTGCTGGTGGAGGGCACCCCGGTGCGCTTCGCCGGGCAGGACACCCGTCGCGGCACGTTCGTCCAGCGGCACGCGGTGCTCACCGACAAGACCAACGCCAAGGAGTGGACCCCGCTGCTGCACCTGGCCGACGACCAGGCCAAGCTCTGGATCTACGACTCCCTGCTCAGCGAGTACGCCGCGATGGGCTTCGAGTACGGCTACTCGGTGGAGCGTCCCGACGCGCTCGTCATGTGGGAGGCCCAGTTCGGTGACTTCGCCAACGGCGCCCAGACCATCGTCGATGAGTTCATCTCCTCGTCGGAGCAGAAGTGGGGACAGCACTCCTCGGTCGTGCTGCTGCTCCCCCACGGCTACGAGGGCCAGGGTCCGGACCACTCCTCCGCACGGATCGAGCGCTACCTGCAGCTGTGCGCCGAGGACAACATGACGGTGGCCTACCCGTCCACGCCGGCGTCCTACTTCCACCTCCTGCGCAAGCAGGCCTACCTGCGACCCCGCAAGCCGCTGATCGTGTTCACCCCCAAGGCCATGCTGCGGCTCAAGCCCGCCGCGAGCAGCCCGCAGGACTTCATCGAGGGCACCTTCCAGCCCGTCCTGCCCGACCGCGTGGAGCTGGACGGGGAGAAGGTCGACCGGGTGCTCCTGGTCAGCAGCAAGCTGACCTACGAGCTGGAGGAGGAGCGGGCCAAGCGCGAGGACGACCGCACCGCCATCATCCGGGTCGAGCAGCTCTACCCTGTGCCTGGCCGTGAGGTTGCCGAGCAGGTCAAGGCCTTCCCCAACGCCGAGCTGGTGTGGGTCCAGAACGAGCCCAAGAACCAGGGCGCCTGGTCCCACATGGCGCTCAACCTGCCGGAGGCGATGGCGCACTACGGCGAGGAGCGGCCCCTGCGGGTCGTCGCCCGCCCGGCCTCGGCCTCCCCGGCGACAGGTTCGGCCAAGGTGCACGCGGTCGAGCAGGGCGCCCTGCTCAAGGAGGCCTTCGACCGCTGAGGCGGGCCGTGTGTGCGCCGGCCGGGGGCACCCTGAAAGAATGGCCCCCATGAGTTCTCCCGCCGTTGCCCCGTCCTCCGCTGGCCTGCCCTCGGGCTGGACCGCGCGAGAACCGACCGGAGACGATGTCGAGGACCTGGTCCGGCTGCTCAGGCGCCACGAGAAGGAGGCCCGCGGCTGGCCGGGCGCCGACAGTGAGCAGGTCACGGCCGATGTGACCGGAAAGGGCGCCGTGACGCGCTCCCACTGGCTCATCCGCGACCCCGAGGGCGTGGCCCGTGCCTGGGTGAGCTGCCACGACCGGGCGGCCGGGCGGGTGCTGGTCGGGGTGACGGTGGACCCGGACCTCGATCCCGAGGTGGCCGAGCCCGTGGCCGCCTACGCCTTCGCGCTCGCCGAGCGCACCTCGGCGGGGATCGCCCACGACCGCGGGCTGGCCGCCACCCAGATGGACTCGGGTGCCTTCGAGGACGACGACCGCCAGGACCGCTGGCTGCGCGCCGCCGGCTTCCGGCTGGTCCGCACCTGGTGGCAGATGGAGCGCCCGGTCACCCCGGAGGAGGCCACCGACCACCCCGAGCCGCGTGAGGGCGTCGTGGTGCACCGGGTCCGCCGCGACGACGCCGTGGGTCTTCCCGACGAGGACGACCTGCACGCGGTGCACGAGATCCTCGAGGAGTCCTTCGCCGACCACTTCAACAACTACCGGGAGACCTTCGAGGAGTTCCTGGACCGGCTCCGGGCCGATCCCGGGCACCGGTGGGACCACTGGTGGCTCGCCGAGGTCGACGGCGCCCCGGCCGGGGCCCTGGTGGGGACGACGGTCACCGGCCGGCTGGATCCCCAGGGCAATCCGGTGCCGGACGGGTCCTACGTGGAATACATCGGTGTCCACTCCAGCGCGCGCGGACGGGGCGTGGCCAAGGCGCTCCTGTGGGCGGTGATCGCGGACGCCGCCGCCCGGGGACGCAACCGTGTCGGCCTCGAGGTCGACGCAGAGTCGCCGACGGGCGCGGACGGGCTCTACACCTCGATGGGGTGGAGGACGGTCTACGTCACAGAGTCGTGGCACAAGGACGTCGAGGCCTCCGCGGGTTAGTCTGCGGCTGTGTACTTCACCGACCGGGGCATCGAGGAGCTGGCCACCCGGCGTGGCGACGAGGAGGTCACTCTTGAGTGGCTCTCCGACCAGTTGCGCACGTTCGTGGACCTGCACCCGGAGTTCGAGGCCGCGGTGGACCGGTTCGCCACCTGGCTGGCCCGGTCTGATGACGATGACGACGAGTGAGGGAGGACGCCCGTGACACCCGATGAGGACGAGCCCGCCGTGGAGTTCAACCCCAGCGCCGAGTTCCACGTCGCCGAAGGCCCCCGTGACATCGGCCTGTGCTTCGTGGGTGACGGCTTCGTCGCCGGCTACGGCGACCCCAAGGCACTGGGGTGGGTCAGCCGGGTGGTCGGGCGCAGCCCGGTCCAGGACGCCGACCTGACGGCCTACAACCTGGGGGTTCGGGGCGAGTCCAGTGCGGACGTCATGGCGCGCTGGCGGACCGAGTGCTCACCCCGGTGGGAGGGCCGGTCCGAGCGTCGCCTGATCGTCGGCGTCGGGGCCACCGACATCTCGGCGGGGATCACCACCGCCCGCTCGCGGCTCAACCTCGCCAACATCCTGGACGAGGCCACGACCACCGGCATCAGCACCTTCGTCGTCGGCCCCACCCCGACGCTGGACGCCGACGTCAACCAGCGTCTCGGAGTCCTCGCGGATGCCCAGGCCGATGTCTGCGGCCGACGGTCGGTCCCCTATGTCGACTGCTTCCATCCGCTCAAGGACCACGACCAGTGGCAGTCCGACCTCGCCGCCGGTGACGGCGTGCACCCAGGACAGGCTGGCTACGGCCTCATCGCGTGGCTCGTGCTGCACGCGGGGTGGCAGGACTGGCTCAAGGTCAACGGCTGATCCCCGGCCGGCTGCTTGTGAGGCTGGCGAGCCAGTCCCGCGAGTCGGAGTATGCCGTGGAGGTCGCCTCCTCCGGCACCCGCGTGGGGGCCCCGTCGGCCCGGGCGTAGGAGCCGAGGAAGCGGACCTCGGCGCAGACCCGGCGCAGCCCCGCGAGTGCCTCGGCGACCCGCGGCTCGCTGAGGTGGCCCAGCGCCTCGATGGCGAAGCAGTACTGCCCCAGGGCCTCGCCGGTCGGGCGCGACTCCAGGCGCACCAGGTCCACGCCGCGCATCGCGAACTGGTTGAGCAGCTCCAGCAGTGCTCCGGCGTGGTTGCGTCGCAGGTAGGCCACGACCGTGGTCACGTCCGCGCCGGTGGGCGGCGGGATGTGGCCGGGCCGCGCGAGGCGGATGAACCTGGTGACGGCACCCGGCCGATCCGCGATCCCACTGACCAGGATATCCAGCCCGTGCCGCTCGGCCGCCAGGGGCGCCGCGATGGCCGCGTCATAGACCTCCGCGGCGACCAGCACAGCGGCCCGTGCCGTCGACGACTCCGGGATGACCTCGGCCTCCGGCAGCTGCGCCGCCACCCAGTCCCGGGTCTGCGCGTGGGCCACGGGGTGGGTCGCCACGCGGCGCACCGATGACAGGTCGGTGCCGGGCCGCGCCATGAGTGCGAACTCGACCTCGACGTGCACCTCACCGGTGATGACCAGGGGCGCACCACGGATCAGCTCGTCCAGGGTGGCCGACACCGACCCCTCTACCGAGTTCTCGAAGGGCACCAGCGCCGCCTCCAGACGCCCCTCACGCAGTGCCTCGAGCGCTGCCGCGACGTTGGGGGCGGGCCAGGCGCTCGCAGCGGCCTCGGGGTCGAGGCGCCGCAGCCCCGCCTCGCAGAAGGTGCCGGCGGGGCCGAGGTAACCCATGCCTCCGCTCGACCCGGCGTCGGTCCTCCCAGCCACGGCGTCTGTCGCCCCGGCCACGGCGCCCGTCCCGCTGCTCACGGAGTCAGCACCACCTTGCCGAAGACCTCGCCCGCGTCCAGGGCCGCCAGGCCGTCGGCCGCCTCGGCGAGCGGGATCACGCGGTCGATCAGCGGACGGACGCCGGTCTGCTCGACGACCCGGACGACCTGGCGCAGCTGCTCCAGGTTGCCCATCGTCGATCCCTGGATCCGCATCTGCTGGAAGAAGATCCGGGTCAGCTCCGCCTTGGCCGGAGCGTCGCCGGACGTGGCTCCCGCGATGACCACCGTGCCGCCTGGGCGCAGGCTGGACACCGAGTGGGACCAGGTCGCGGCCCCGACCGTCTCGAGCACGATGTCGACGCGTTCGGGCAGCCGCTGACCGGGCTCGAACACCGCCTCGGCCCCGAGCTCCAGGGCACGCTGCCGTCGGGTCTCGTCCCGGCTGGTGGCCCAGACGCGATAGCCGGTCGCGGCACCGAGCGCGATGGCCGCGGACGCGACACCGCCGCCGGCGCCCTGGACCAGGACCGTGGATCCCGGCGGGCCCCCGTTGACGCACAGCATCTTGTAGGCCGTGAGCCAGGCGGTCGGCAGACAGGCGGCCTCCTCGAAGGAGAGGCCGGCCGGCTTGGGCACCAGGTTGCCCGCGGGCACGACCACCTGCTCGGCCAGCGTGCCCTGGTGCAGCTCAGACAGAAGGGAGCGGCGCGGGTCGAGGGTCTGCTCGCCGGTCCAGCCGGGGCTGGAGACGACCGAGTGCACGACCACCTCCCGGCCGTCCTGGTCCACCCCCGCGGCGTCGCAGCCCAGGATCATCGGCAACCGGTCAGGCCGCAGACCGACCCCGCGCAGCGACCACAGGTCGTGGTGGTTCAGCGCGGCGGCTCGCACGTCGACCCTGACCCAGCCGTCCGGCACCTCCGGCTCTGGGCGCTCGCCCACGACCAGCCCCGCTAGGGGGTCGTCCGGAGTGATCTCAGCGACGTAGGCGGCTAGCACACGGTCAGCGTATCGGCCGGGCTGTCGCGCGGCGCGGGCGGTGCGGGACTCAGAAGGCCCCGGTGTCGTCCGGTCGCGTCACGACGCGCACCGTGCGCCACAGGATCATCAGGTCCAGCAGCGGTGTCCAGTTCTCGACGTAGTACAGGTCGAGGCGGACCGACTCGGTCCAGGACAGGTTGCTGCGCCCGCCGATCTGCCACATGCCGGTCATGCCGGGCTTGACCAGCAGCCGGCGCCGGGTGTCGGCCTCGTAGGCGAGGACCTCGCGCGGCAGCGGCGGACGGGGCCCCACCAGGCTCATCTCTCCGCGGAGCACGTTGATCAGCTGCGGCAGCTCATCCACGCTGTAGCGCCGAAGCACCCGGCCGAGCCGGGTGACGCGGGGGTCGTCCTTGATCTTGAACAGCGGCCCGGCCCCGTCATTGGCGGCCATCAGCGATGGCAGGGCCGCCTCGGCCTCCGTGTGCATGGTGCGGAACTTCAGCATCCGGAAGGTGCGACCGTCGCGGCCCACCCGCTCCTGGCGGAAGAAGACCGGTCCGCGGTCGTGGAAGGCGATCATCGCGGCCAGGCACAGGAAGACCGGCGACAGCAGCGCCAGGCCCAGGGCTGCAACGGCCCGGTCCATGAGGTTCTTCACGACCAGGGCGGGCCCGTCAAAGGTGGGTGCCTCCACATGGATGAGCGGCAGTCCCTGCACCGGACGCGTCCGCACGCGAGGGCCGGCCACGTCCATGATCCCCGGGGCGACCACCAGGTCGATGTCGGTGCCCTCCAGGGCCCAGCCGAGCCGCCGCAACCCGGAGGAACCGAGGCCCGCGGAGGAGGACACGGCGATCACGTCGACGTTCAGATCGACGGCCCGGACGAGGACGTCCCCCTCGGAACCGACCACGGGAACCCCCGCGACCTCGGTCGCCGCCGGGGCGTCGTCCACACAGGCACCGAGCACGTTGTAGCCGGCGTCCGGGGTCCGTCGAAGCGCCACGACGAGCTGCTCGACATTGTCGCGGTCCCCGACGAGCAGCACCCGGTCGGACAGCTGACCTGCCCGGCGCTGCCGCACCAGCCAGCGGCGCGCGGCGTAGCGGGAGGCCAGCAGCAACAGCGTGCCCAGCGGGAAGGCCAGCAGGACGTAACCCCGGGCCACGTCCACCTTCAGCGCGTAGGCCCCGATCGCCAGCACGGCGAAGAGCATCAGCGAGGCGTGGAAGACCTGGCGATACTCCTGGACCCCGTGGCCGGTGAACCGACCGTCATAGGCCGAGTGCAGGTTGAGCATCAGGACCCACGCGACCGCCAGTCCCAGACTGACCTCGGTGTACCCGACGCCCGTGGCGGCCAGATCGGCCTGCGTGAACCCGAACCGGGTGATGGTGGTCAGACCCAGGGCGATCACGATGACCAGCAGGTCGGAGATGCGCAGCCAGCGCAGGTAGCCCCCGAGGTAGCGCCTGGCACGAGGGTGGCCCGTCGCCCGACGGGGCCGCTGCCCCCCGGCCTCGGCCCAGGAGTCCGGGACGACGATCAGCGGTGTCGATCGTGACCCGCGGTCGGCTCCACCCCTCCCGGCGGTGCGGCTCAGCGCAGAGGCGATCACCTCCACCTGCTGTGGTGCCGTCATCCGAACCCCGTCGTTGCGAAATCGTCGTGAACTTTACTTGCGCATTACCTTCGGCATAGTAGTTCTATACTCGTTTGCGCGCTACCCCCAGAATTACCCACTGGTAGCAGCCGCCCGCAAGGACCCTCCGACCATACCGCGCCTTCCAGAGTCGTCACGCCCTCCACGGCGCGAGTCACACGCCGCCGCGACGCAAGGACGCCACGCCGTCACGGCACGAGAACCTTCTGCCCTCCACTGCGCAAGGACGGGCTCCTGACGGACCCGGCCCTCAGCCCAGCGCGCGGAACACCGAGGGGAGGGCCCCCCGGATCTCCTCCGCCATCTGCCGGTAGACCCGGTCGTCACGTCGGTAGGGATCGACGATGTCCGGCTCGCGGACCACGCCGGGGCCACGTCTGCCGATCAGCGTGGCCGCCAGCGCGCGCAGGCGCTCGGCCGGCGGCAGGTCCCCGGCCACGACCGGGTCCGCGGTCAGCGTGTCCGTGAGCGCCCCGAGCTCGCGGAAGGTGAAAGTATGCCGTAGCGCGGGCGGGTGCTCCCGGATCACCAGTCCCCGGTGGGCCGTGGTCGCGACCAGCACCAGGTCGGCGTCGGCGATCAGCCGCGCGGTGAGCCGGCGGGCGACGAAGCCGTCCGGTGACCCGCCGAAGGACTGCAGCAGGTCGGCCGACCGCTCGTCCATGGCCTGTCCCACCAGGGCGTGCGTCCCGGCGCTGGAGACCTCGTAGCGTCCGGTGCCCCAGCGCTGGTCCAGCCGGCGCTGCAGCACCCGCTCCAGCAACGGCGACCGGCACACGTTGCCGGTGCACACGGTCAGCAGGCGGGCGGGGCGGGCGCCGGTGTCAGGTGACGGGTCCGACATGCTCAGGTCCGACATACTCAGTCCTCCCCGGCCCAGCGGGGGCCGTGCCCGAGCACCCGCGCCCAGCGTGGCTCGTCACCCTCGATCGTGTCGGTCCGGCCCTCCTCGCGCCGCGTCAGCACGATCTCGAGCCAGTCCTCGGCGAGCGCCTCGGCCATCCCGTGGCCCCACTCGACGACGGTGACCACGGCCTCGAGATCTGCGTCGAGGTCGAGGTCGTCGAGCTCGCCGACCCCTCCGAGGCGGTAGGCGTCCACGTGGACCAGGTCGGGGCCGGACCCCAGGCTGGGGTGGACGCGGGCGATGACGAAGGTCGGCGAGGTAATTGGTCCCCGCACGCCGAGGCCGGCGCCGATCCCCTGGGTCAGGGTGGTCTTGCCGGCGGCCAGGTCACCGGTGAGCAGCACCAGGTCGCCGGCCCCCAGCCCCCGACCGAGCTCCACGCCCAGGGCGTGCGTGTCCGCGGCGGTGGCCAGCTCCACGACCCCGCCCCGCAGTGCGGTGGCCAACATCCCGGTGCTCATGCCCGTTGCCGCGGGCGACCCCGCACCGGCCGTGTCCGCACGTCCCTGCGACGCTTGCTGAGGTCGGTCACCGTGTGCCGTGAGCCGGTCCGTGGTGCAGCACGCGGGCCAGCGTCGCGGCAGCGCTCCGCCCGCGTGATCAGGTCCAGGAGCTCACGGTTGAGCAGCTCGTGGTGCTCGAGCATGATGATGTGCCCGGCGTCCTTGACGAAGACGTGCTCGGCGCCGGGGATCGCCGCGACGATCTCCGTGCTGTGCACCGCGGCGGTCACCGCGTCCTTGTCCCCGTTGAACACCAGGACCTCCTGGTCGGCCATGTTCGCCAGCGCCTCGCGCTTGTCGTGGTCGTCCAGTGTGTGGCTGAACGCCGACATGACCGACAGGGGCGTGCCGAAGATCATGTCGGCGGTGAGCCGGACCACCGACAGCGGCACCGGCGACCCGAAGGAACCGCGGGCCACGAAGAACTCCTGCAGCTCCCGCCCGCCGCGCAGCACCGAGTCCACAAAGTCCTGGTGGGGCGAGATCTCGCCCAGCACCTTCGGTCCGACGCGGGTGACGGCCCCGCCCAGCAGGGACCCCAGGCCCCAGGTGATCCGGTGCAGCCCTCCGGCGCTGGTGCTGATCAGCCCCACGCCCAGCACCCGCTCGCGGAACAGACCGGGGTCCGCCTCCGCGAGCGCCATGATCGTCATGCCGCCCATCGAGTGACCGGCCAGGACGAGGTCTCCGGTCGGGACGACCTCGGCCAGGACGTGGGCCAGGTCCGTGCCCAGCTGCTCGATGGTGTAGGACTCCTCCGGGCCCTCGCCGGAGCTCCCGTGGCCGCGCAGGTCCCACACGACGACCCGGTAGCCGGCCTCGACCAGGGCACGACGCTGATAGACCCAGCACCGCAGGTCGAGGGTGAACCCGTGGTTGAGGACCACCGTGGGCCTGCTCTCGTCCCAGTCGGTCGGCACGTTGATCTCGACGTGGAGCGGCACCCCGTCGTCCGCCACGACGACCCGCGTCTCGTCCGGCACGACGGTGAAGTCGTCGTCGGCGCCCAGGGCGATCGCGTGCCTGCGGTCGCGCCAGAGTCGGTCGACAGCGACCGCGCCGACCACGGCCAGGCCGGCTGCGGCGATGCCGGCCCCCACACCGACCAGGGCGTTCGTGCGGTCCTGACTCACCGGGCCTCCTG
Organism: Ornithinimicrobium sp. F0845; assembly: GCF_023015765.1. Taxonomy (GTDB): domain Bacteria; phylum Actinomycetota; class Actinomycetes; order Actinomycetales; family Dermatophilaceae; genus Ornithinicoccus. The sequence goes on along the minus strand of NZ_JALKAL010000005.1, from coordinate 58,753 downwards.
CCCGCCACCCGGCCCGCCGACATACTCCCGGGGAACCCGGGGACCGAAGCGGGTGACGATCTCGTAGTTGATGGTGCCGACTGCCTCGGCCCAGTCCTGGGCCGTGGGTTCTCCGCGGGTGCCGGGCCCGAAGAGCACGACCTCCTGCCCGGCCCGGACCGGGAGGTCGCCGACGTCGACGACGAACTGGTCCATGCACACGCGGCCCGCGATGCGGTGCCGTTGCCCGCCGACGAAGACCTCCGCCAGGCCCGAGGCGTGGCGCGGGACGCCGTCGGCGTAGCCGAGCGGGATGTCGACGAGGGTGGTCGGCCCGGTCGTGGTGTAGGTGTGGCCGTAGGAGACGCCCTGCCCGCCGGGGACCCGCTTGACGACCGACACCTGCGCCAGGGCGGTCATGGCCGGGACCAGCCCGAAGTCGCTCGAGCTGCCGATCTCCGGCGCGGGGGTGAGACCGTAGACGGCCAGGCCCGGGCGGACCAGGTCCCACGCAGCCGCCGGCGTGGTGAGCGTGGCCGCCGAGTTGGACATGTGCCGCACCTCGGGGCGCAGCCCAGCCCGCTCTGCCTCCGCCACCGCCTCGGCGAAGGCCTCCTGCTGCGCCCGGACCGTCGGGTGGTCCGGGGCATCGGCATAGGCGAAGTGCGTGAACAGGCCGGTGACGCGAATGGCCTCCTCGGCCTCGAGCCGACGGGCCAGGTCGACCAGGGCCGACCAGTCGGTCGCAGCACCCGTCGAGGCGGGGAACAGATAGGCCCCGTTGCGCCCGAGCCCGGTGTCGACCTTGAGCTGCACCCGTGCGGTGCGGCCGGTCGTGCGGGCCGCGGCGGCGACCTCGTCGAGCATCCAGACGGCCGACAGCCCGAGGTCGATGTCGGCGCGGATCGCCTCGGCGAAGCCGGCCCCGGGGGCGTGCAGCCAGGACAGGACCGGCGCGGTGATGCCGGCGGCCCGCAGGGCGATCGCCTCGGGGAGCTGGGCGACGCCCAGCCAGGAGGCGCCGCCGGCCAGCGCCGCGCGGGCGGCGGGGACCAGGCCGTGACCGTAGGCATCGGCCTTGACCACGGCCATCACGCCGGCCGCGCCGGACCGCTCCCGGAGGGCCCCGACGTTGCTGGCGATCGCGGCCAGGTCGACGACGACCCGTGCGGGGAACGGCACCGGTGCCGTGGTGTGCTGCTCAGTCATGGTGGGGACAGTCTGCCAGCGGGTCGGCCGTCAACCTGACAGGACCTCAGTCCGCGAGCCCCGCCTGCACCGCCGCCAGCTGTGTCATCAGGCTGCTCTCGACGTCCCCGGTGTCCTGAGCCACGCCTGCGGCGATCCGCTCGCCCAGCTCTGTGGTCGAGGCCCCCATCGCCTCGCCGGAGAGCGCCGGCAGCTCGGCGAGGACGCCCGCGGTGACGGACTCGACGGCGGCCGCGGCCGCCCCCTCCCCGAGGCTGGCCAGGCAGAGCGCCAGGGAGAGCGCCGCGCCGGCCGGGTTGGCCCACCCCCTGCCCTGGATGTCGGGTGCCGAACCGTGCACCGGCTCGAACATGCTCGGCGCCGACCCCTCGATGTTGAGGTTGCCACTCGCGGCGACTCCGAGACCGCCCTGCAGCACCGCCCCCAGGTCGGTGATGATGTCGCCGAACAGGTTGTCCGTCACCACCACGTCGAAGCGCTCCGGTGAGACCGGCAGGTGCATGCACATGGCATCGACGTGCACGTAGTCGTGCTCGACGGACGGGAACCGGTCGGCCACCTCGTCGACGACCGCCAGCCAGAGGGCCCCGGCCTCGGTCAGCACGTTGGTCTTGTGGCAGAGGGTGACCCGGCCCCGCCGCTGCTCTGCGAGACGGAAGGCGAAGTCCACGGCCCGGTGCACGGCATACCAGGTGTTGGTCGACCCCTGGGTGGCGACGGCGGCGCGAGTCCCGCGGTGCACGGTGCTGCCGCCGCCGACGTAGCTGCCCTCGGAGTTCTCGCGGACGACCACCAGGTCGCACCGGTCCGGGGTCAGGCCGGCGACCGGGGTCGGGACGCCGGGGTAGAGACGGACCGGCCGCAGGTTGATGGCCTGGTGCAGCTCGGCGCGCAGCGCCAGGATGATGCCCCGCTCGAGGATCCCCGGGGTGACCCGCGGGCTGCCGATCGCCCCGAACAGGATGGCGTCGTGCGCACGGAGCTGCTCGACCGCGTCCGGGGTGAGCAGGTCGCCGGTGGCCAGATAGGTGTCGGCGCCCAGGGGGACCTCGGTGCGCTCGGTCGTGAACCCGAAGCGTCCCTGCGCCGCGTCGAGGACGGTCAGCGCGGCCTGCGTGACCTCCGGCCCGATCCCGTCCCCGCCGATGACGGCAAGCCGGTGCGAGCGCACCGTCCCGGTCCCTGCGGCTGCACTCGGCGCGACTGACTGCGACACATCGTCCTCCTGGGAATCACCGACCTATTCCTCGTCAGTCTGCACGATGGGTCCCTCGAGCCCCTGGGCGGCCGCGTCCGTGGGGCCCGGGTCGGGCAGATCGACGCCGCCGGCGATCAGCGCGCCGTCCAGCCCGGCGGCCCCGCGGGTGTCGGGCCCGACGCGCCCGTCGACCTCCAGGCCGCGGGCGGTCTGGAAGGCCTCCACGGCAGCGATCGTGTTCCTGCCCGCCTTGCCGTCGACGGTCCCGACCGCAAAGCCGCCGTCGGCGAGGAACTGCTGGAACCGGGCGACGTCGTGCCCGAAGGCGTTGCGGAACCACACGGCAGCGGTCGAGGAGCGCCCGATCTCCTCCTCGAAGGCCGCGGCGGCCTGGGTGATCTGCGCCGTGGTGCTCCCCGGGGCGATCTCCAGGTGCATACCGTCCCGCTTGCCCCGGGCGAAGTCGAGGCCGGAGCGCCCGATGCTGCGTCCCTCCGCGTCGCGGGCCGAGTCCGCGATGGCCCGCACCCGGTCACGCTCGGCCTGGGTGAACCCGTCGCTGTAGGGGCCGTTGTGAGTCGCCTCGTAGGGGTGCAGGTGACCGTTGATGTCGATCGCCGAGCCGGATCGGCGGTTGCTCTGGTCGCCCGTGCCGACGGTGGTGCCGGGTGGCCGGTAGGCGTGGATCCCGATGAGGTCGAAGGCCCCCGACTTGGTCTTCGACCGACGCTCCCGGGGTTTGAACCAGTTGTCCCGGTGCGAGGTGGCGATGGGCTCGACCTCCTCGTGCCAGCGCCGGGCCCAGGCCTCGAGGATCACGCAGACCGCACGCGAGCGGCCGTAGACCACCTTCCAGCCCGGCGCCGTGAAGCTGGCCTCTGGATAGTCCGCCAGCACCGCCAGGCCGTTGAAGGACTTCGCAGTCGCCACGACGACCCCTTTCCGAGGAGCGCTTTCCGCCACGTCAGGTGGCATGGATACAGTGTGACCCACGAGGGCCGGCACCGACAGGGGTGCACGGCCGTGATCTGTTTGTGGAGGAGGAGCAATGGGACACACGCTGGCTGAGAAGGTCTGGCGTTCGCACGTGGTGCGACAGGCGGAGGGTGAACCAGACCTCCTTTACATCGACCTGCACCTGGTGCACGAGGTGACCAGCCCGCAGGCGTTCGAGGGGCTGAAGGCCGCCGGCCGGACGGTGCGCCGCCCCGACCTGACGGTCGCCACCGAGGACCACAACGTGCCCACGACGCCGGGTCCGGTGCTGGACCTGATCAGCAAGACCCAGCTGGAGGCGCTGACCGCCAACTGCGCCGAGTTCGGCATCGTGCACCACCGCCGGGGGCGTCTCGGGCAGGGCATCGTGCACGTGATCGGCCCGGAGCTGGGGCTGACCCAGCCGGGGATGACGATCGTGTGCGGCGACTCCCACACCTCGACCCACGGCGCGTTCGGGGCGCTGGCGTTCGGCATCGGCACCTCCGAGGTGGAGCACGTGCTGGCCACCCAGACGCTGCCGCTCAAGCCGTTCCGGACGATGGCGATCACGGTCAACGGCCAGCTGGCCGAGGGCGCCACGGCCAAGGACATCATCCTGGCGGTGATCAACCGGATCGGGACCGGCGGCGGGCAGGGCTACGTGCTGGAGTACCGCGGTGAGGCGATCGAGGCGCTCTCCATGGAGGGCCGCATGACGATCTGCAACATGTCGATCGAGGCCGGGGCGCGCGCCGGCATGGTCGCCCCGGACGAGACGACCTTCGCCTACGTCAAGGGCCGCCCGCACGCCCCCACCGGCGCCGACTGGGACGCCGCGGTGGAGGCGTGGCGGCAGCTGCGCACCGACGACGACGCGGTCTTCGACGAGGAGATCGTCATCGACGCCGCCACGCTGACGCCCTACGTGACCTGGGGCACCAACCCGGGTCAGTCCGTCACCCTCGACGACGTCGTGCCCGACCCGGCCGCCCTCGGCGACGACGACGCCCGCGGCAACGCGCAGCGGGCGCTGGAGTATATGGACTTAGCCCCTGGCACGCGGATGCGCGACATCTCGGTGGATGCGGTCTTCCTCGGGTCCTGCACCAACGGCCGCATCGAGGACCTGCGCGCCGCGGCCGACGTGCTGCGCGGACGGACCATCGCCGACAGCCTGCGGATGATGGTCGTCCCGGGCTCCCACGCCGTCAAGCTGCAGGCCGAGGCCGAGGGCCTGGACCAGGTCTTCCTCGACGCCGGCGCCGAGTGGCGCCTGGCGGGCTGCTCGATGTGCCTGGGCATGAACCCCGACCAGCTCGCCCCGCAGGAGCGCTGCGCCTCGACGTCCAACCGCAACTTCGAGGGCCGGCAGGGCGCCCGCTCACGCACCCACCTGGTCAGCCCCTCCGTCGCGGCGGCCACCGCCATCACCGGTCACCTGTCCTCCCCCACGGACCTGCCCCCCGCGGACCCGAGCGGCACCGCTGACCGGCGCGCCCGGCATACTCCCTCCACGCACGAGGGGGTGTCGGCCTGATGGAGAAGTTCACCACCCACACCGGCGTCGGCGTGCCGCTGCGCCGCAGCAACGTGGACACCGACCAGATCATCCCGGCCCACTGGCTCAAGCGGGTCAGCCGCACCGGCTTCGAGGAGGGCCTGTTCAGCCGCTGGCGCGAGGACCCCTCGTTCGTGCTCAACCAGGAGCAGTATGCCGGGGGCTCGGTCCTGGTGACCGGCCCCGACTTCGGCACGGGGTCCAGCCGCGAGCACGCCGTCTGGGCGCTGCAGCAGTTCGGCTTCCGCGTCGTGATCGCCTCCCGGTTCGGCGACATCTTCCGCGGCAACAGCGGCAAGGGCGGCCTGCTGACCGCCCAGGTCGCCCAGCCCGACGTCGAGCTCATCCTGAAGTACCTGGAGAACGAGCCCGGCGCGAGCGTCACCGTCGACCTGGAGGCGCGCACCGTCACCGCCGGCGACATCGTCACCACCTTCCAGGTCGACGACTACGTCGCCTGGCGCCTGCTCAACGGCCTGGACGACATCTCCCTCACGCTGCAGCACGAGGACGACATCACCGCCTTCGAGGCGGGCCGGCCGGCCTACAAGCCGGTCGTCACCGCCGCGACCGACTGAGGCCCGGGGGCGGCGGGTTGCCTCCAGCAGCCTCGCCGCCGCCCGCTGCCGCGTCCCTGCCCGCTGCTCGCCGCCCGTCGCCGCCCGTCGCGTCCCGCCGCCGCCCGCCCGTCGCGTCCCGCTGCTTATGTCCTGCATCCTCGGGGCTCTGACCCTGGGGATGCAGGACATAGTGCGTGACCGCGGACGGCGACATCACGCGGTGCGTCCGCCCCAGCCGCGTTGGCGCAGAGCCTCGGCTATCTGCGCGAGGAACGCGGCCTCATCGACCAGCAGGCCGAGCACGGGAATCTCGATCGTCAGATCGCTGGCCAGCGTGCGGTCGTTGCGGCGTCGCGCGTCGGCGACGGGGCCGAGGCCTGCGTAATGCTGTGCACCGTTGATCTCGGCGTGGACGTCGTAGTCGTCGAACCAGACGTCCAGGTAGATCAGCCCCTGGGAGGTGCGCCGCGGCGTCTGGCGTGATGGCTCCGGCAGCCCGTGCCGTCGGCATGCCCGGGCGAAGTCCAGCTCACCGAGTGCATGCGCGCCGTCGCAGACCAGGGGAATGGCCTCGGCCAACAGCGCACCGCGCCGGTGCCGCTGGGTCGACTCCCACTCCCCGAGGAGGCGACGTGGCAGCACGATGCGCTGTTGCACCGACATCGCCAGGACGGTCAGCGCCTGCCGGTCCGACGTCGCCCACCCCGCCGCGCGCACGACCGCGACCTCCGGGGCGGTGCGAGGCGGGTCGGTGGTAAGGGTCCGGCCCATCCGACGCTGCTCATGGACGCGCACCCCGTCACGCGGATACGTCCGAGCGCCGCGCGGCATGCTGATATGCACCACGCGCTCCTCCCAGGACCGCAGCCCGGCGGCGAGCAGCGACGATGGTCCGTCGAGCACAGCTCCCGACCCGGACTCCCAGACGGCAACGGACCATGACGCCTCTCGGCCTGGCTCGGGTCCGGAGAGGCTGATGGATCGTCGACCCAGGCGGTGCCAGCGTCCGGCTGAGGTCTCCGCGAGCACCTGGTCGTAGGTCAGTCCGAGGTCATACAACTCGTCAAGACGCGCGACCCCGTGGTGCCGGGCACCGAGTTCGCGCGCCACCATCTCCCGCCGCTCGGCAGGAGCGAGTGCCCTGACCTCCTGCTGTGGGTCGCGCATGGCCGCCATCGTTGCTCATTCGCGCCTATAGCGCTGACGCCCTGTGGACAGAGCGTCAGCACGGGGCCGACCCCGGACGAGGGCGCGATCTTGTGTCCTGCATCCCCAGGGCCAGGGGCCTGCAGATGCAGGACATAAGCGGGGCGAGGCGGGCGGGAGGCGCGCGGGCGGACGGGAGGCGAGGCGGGCGGGAGGCGAGGCGGGCCGGAGGCGAGGCGGGCGGACGGGAGGCGCGCGGTGCTGGGAGGACGGCCGCTTGACGTGACGGCAGGGCGATCGGCTACAGTTCTGCGCAATGGCACGCATGCTCCTCCTCAGTCGCCGCAGCGAGACCTCTTAGGTCCGGCCCTCGCTGCGGAGTCTCTGCTGTCCCGGACACCCCGACAGCCCCCAGCGAGGAACCGAGCATGACCGCCACCCCAACCACAGCGACCTCTGCGTCGACCAGCACCACCACGGCCGCGGGCGCGATCGCGTCCACGAGCACCGTCACGCCAACGAGCACCATCACGCCCACGAGCCCCAGCGAGCGCAACCCCCAGCAGCCGAGCGGGATGCCGTTCAGACGCTACCCTGCCTACCCCGCCGTCGACCTGCCGGACCGCACCTGGCCGGGCAAGACGATCACCCAGGCCCCGCGCTGGTGCGCGGTCGACCTGCGCGACGGCAACCAGGCCCTGATCGACCCGATGACCCCGGACCGCAAGAAGCGCATGTTCGAGCTGCTCGTGCAGATGGGCTACAAGGAGATCGAGGTCGGCTTCCCGGCCGCCAGCCAGACCGACTTCGACTTCGTCCGGATGCTCATCGAGGAGGATCTGATCCCCGATGACGTCGTCATCCAGGTGCTGACCCAGGCCCGCGAGCACCTCATCGAGCGCACCTACGAGGCGATCGCCGGGGCCAAGCAGGCCATCGTGCACCTCTACAACTCGACGTCGACGCTGCAGCGCCGCGTGGTCTTCCGCGCCAACGAGGACGAGATCGTCGACATCGCGGTGCAGGGCGCCCGCATCTGCAAGAAGTACGAGGAGCAGCTGCCGGGCGACACGGAGATCTTCTACGAGTACTCCCCCGAGTCCTACACCGGCACCGAGCTGGAGTTTGCCGCGCGCGTCTGCAACGCGGTGATGGAGGTCTTCGTCCCGACCCCGGAGAAGCCGGTCATCATCAACCTGCCGGCGACGGTGGAGATGGCCACGCCCAATGTGTATGCCGACTCGATCGAGTGGATGGGCCGTCACCTGAACCACCGCGAGAACGTGATCCTCAGCCTGCACCCGCACAACGACCGTGGCACGGGCGTGGCGGCGGCCGAGCTGGGCTACCTGGCTGGCGCGGACCGCATCGAGGGCTGCCTGTTCGGCAACGGCGAGCGCACCGGCAACGTCTGCCTGGTGACCCTGGGGATGAACCTGTTCACCCAGGGCATCGACCCGCAGATCGACTTCTCGGACATCGACGACATCCGACGGACCGTCGAGCACTGCAACCAGCTGCCGGTGCACGAGCGCCACCCGTGGGGTGGCGACCTGGTCTTCACCGCGTTCTCCGGGTCGCACCAGGACGCCATCAAGAAAGGCTTCGAGGCGCTGGAGGCGGACGCGGCCGAGGCGGGCGTGCCGGTGGACGACTTCCGGTGGGAGGTCCCCTACCTGCCGGTGGACCCCAAGGACGTCGGCCGCACGTACGAGGCGGTCATCCGGGTCAACAGCCAGTCCGGCAAGGGCGGCGTCGCCTACGTCATGAAGACCGAGCGCAAGCTGGACCTGCCACGCCGCATGCAGATCGAGTTCAGCCAGGTCGTGCAGCGCCGCACCGACTCCGAGGGCGGTGAGATGTCCCCGGCCGCGATCTGGGCCGAGTTCGAGCAGGAGTACCTCGAGCAGACCGGACCCGTCGCGATCAGGGACTTCTCGATCATCCACGAGTCCGGCGAGCACGAGCAGGACGTGCTGACCGCCACGATCTCGGTGGAGGGTGTCGAGCACCAGGTCGAGGGCCGCGGCAACGGCCCGGTGTCCGCCTTCGTCCACGCGCTCGAGAGCGTTGGGGTGGACGTGCGGGTCCTGGACTACTCCGAGCACGCCATGTCGGCAGGCGACGACGCGACAGCCGCGGCCTACGTCGAGTGCGCCGTGGACGGCCAGGTCCGCTGGGGCGTCGGCATCCACCCCAGCATCGTCACCGCCTCGCTCAACGCCGTGTGCAGCGCGCTCAACCGCCCGCAGGCGTGACCGGCCGGTCCGAGATCGCCACCCTCCTCCTCGCACTGATCGACGGAGGGCCCGCAGAAGGTGCCCGTGCTCGACTCCTGGCAGCCCTCGAGCCGGCGGTCGAGGCGGCACCCGACGACACGCTCTTCATCCCGCAGCTGCTCACTCCGGTGGCGCGGCTGGAGCACCACCGGTCCATGCTCACGAGGCAGGCCCACCCGCCGGGACCCGCGGAGCTGGCCGGACTGGCCGACGCCGTGGGACTGCTCAGCGAGGACGACGTCGACGCGATCCTGGCTGCCCTGCCCCCGATCGCGCACGGGGGCCTCCTGCGGCAGCGCATCCACCGGCTGGTCACCGCCGGGCACCTGGAGGAGGCCCACGCCGTGGCGGACTCCCTGAAGGATCCGCTGCGCGGGCACCGGGACATTGGGCTGCACCTGGCGCGTGCGGGTGACGTCGAGGGCTTCTTCGCGACGTGGCCCCGGCTCGAGCCGCGCCGCGCGACCGCGGAGCTCGTGGAGCTGCGGGAGGAGCTGGTGGCCGCGGTGGCCCGCACGGGCGGGTGGCGGGCTGCCGTGGAGCTGGTCGACACGCACCCGCGCCTGGGTGATCGCTACCTGTTCTCTGCGCTGGGCGCCGGTCCGATCGCGCAGTATGACGTGCTGCTGGGCCTGCTCGACGGTGACCTGAGCGGTCGGCTCACCGAGGTCCAGCAGGCCCAGCTGCTGGTCGACGAGCTGCTGCGCGAGGTGGAGCCGAGCAGCCACCGCGTGGCACTGCCCCCGGAGGACTCCCGGGTCCTGGCCCTCGCCGAGCGGCTCGGGGCGATCGACGGCGACCGCGCGACGATCCGGGTCCGCGACTGGCAGTTCGTACGGCTCTGGCCGCTCATCGCCGAAGAGGCAACCCTGAAACGGGTTCGGGCTCTCGTCCGCGCCCCCAACCTCCGGCGTGAGCTCAGCGCCCTGGGTCGGGAGATCCGGCCGCCGGGCTGAGCCGCTCGGCCTGGTGACCGGGCCCGGCGAAGGTCCGCCGGTAGGCCTGCGGTGTCGTGCCCAGGCTGGCGCGCATCCGCTGCCGGAAGGCCGCGGCGGTGCCGAAGCCGGCTTCTTCAGCGACCCGGTCGACCGGCAGGTCGCTCCGCTCGAGCAGCTCCAGCGCGCGGTCGAGCCGCGCCTGCAGCAGCCACTGCTGCGGGGACATCCCGGTCTCCTCGCGGAACCGTCGGCTGAGGGTGCGCTCGCTCATCCGCGCGTGCCTGACCAGGTCCTCGACCCGCGCGACCGTCCGCAGGTTGGCGCGCGCCCACACGCGGGTCGCCGAGGTCGACTGGTCCGACCGGCGAGGGACGGGGTGCTCGATGAACTGGGCCTGCCCGCCCTCCCGCCACGGCGGCACCACACAGCCCCGGGCCGCGTGGTTGGCCGCCCGGACGCCGAAGTCCCGCCGGATCAGGTGCAGACACAGGTCCACCCCCGCCCCCAGCCCGGCCGAGGTGAGCACGTCGCCCTCGTCGACGAAGAGCACGTCGGGGTCCAGCCGCACGCGAGGGAACAGGCGGCGGAAGTCGTCGACATACTCCCAGTGCGTGGTCGCGCGCAGGCCGTCGAGCACCCCGAGCGCACCCAGCACGAAGGCGCCGGTGCACACCGAGACCTGCCGGGTCCCCGGCCGCAGCCGCGCCCACGCGGCCTCGAGCTCGGGCGTGGCCCGCCCTTCCTCACGGATGGTCGGGTCCTTCATGCCCGGGACGATCACCGTCTGCGCCCAGGACAGCGCCTCCGGACCGTGGTCGGGCAGCACGGCATAGCCCTTGTGGGTGCGCACCGGTCCCCCGTCGAGGGAGGCGACCCGCACGTCATACAGCCGCTCGCCCTCGGCATCCCGCGCCGCCTCGAGGACCTGCGGGGCGATGGTCATGTCGAAGCCGACGAGCGGGTCGACGCACAGGACGACGACCCGGTGGGGACGGCGGCGGTGAGACACGGCCGAAAGTTTACACATAGTGGCTTATTCGCCACTCGTCCTGCGTGGGTCCGGCACCACACACTTCCAGTATGACGATCGCTCCCGACCTGCGAGCCCCTCGCCGCGGCCCTGACTCACCTCGGCGACCGCGGGTGCACCGCGCCTGGTGGGTCGCCCTCGCCGGCTTCGTCTCGATGGTCGGCGCCGCCGGCTTCCGGTCCGTGCCCGGAGTGCTCATCGACCCGCTGCACACCGAGTTCGGGTGGTCGCACGGCACCATCGGGGTGGCGGTCTCCATCAACCTGGTGCTCTTCGGCCTGTTCTCCCCGTTCGCCGCGGCACTCATGGACCGCTTCGGGATCCGACCCGTGCTGGCCGTGGCGCTGCCCCTGCTCTCCACCGGCAGCGGCCTCACCGTCCTGATGACGCAGGTCTGGCAGCTCTGGCTACTCTGGGGCGTGGTCGTGGGGGTCGGCGCGGGCTCCATCTCGATGGCCTTCATGGCCACCCTGGTGACCCGGTGGTTCGTCGCGCGCCGCGGCCTGGTGAGCGGTGTCCTCACCGCGGCAGGGGCCACCGGTCAGCTCATCTTCCTCCCGGCCGTTGCGTGGCTCGCGACGCACCACGGCTGGCGGACACCGGCGATCCTGGTCAGCGTCAGCGCGATGGCCGTGCTCCCCCTCGTGCTCCTCGTCGTGCGCGACCATCCGCACGACGTGGGGCTCGAGGCCTACGGAGCGGACGCCGAGCACCCGACGACCGCTCCCGTCGAGCGCACCGGCAACGCGGCCGCGCTGGCGCTGACCAGCCTGCGCGAGGCCGCCCGGTCGCGCACCTTCTGGCTGTTTGCGGGCGGTTTCGCGATCTGCGGCGCCTCCACGAACGGCCTGGTCGGCACCCACTTCGTGCCGGCGGCCCACGACCACGGGATGCCCTTGACGGCGGCGGCGAGCCTGCTGGCCGTGATCGGCCTCGTCGACATCGTGGGGACGATCGGCAGCGGCTACCTGACCGACAAGGTCGACCCGCGGATCCTGCTGGCCGTCTACTACACCCTGCGCGGGCTGTCGCTGATGGCGCTGCCCGCGCTCTTCGGTCCTGACGTGCACCCGAGCATGTGGGCGTTCATCATCTTCTACGGCCTGGACTGGGTGGCCACGGTGCCGCCGACCGTGGCGCTGTGCCAGCAGCACTTCGGGGAGCGGGCACCGATGGTCTTCGGCTGGGTCTTCGCCTCCCACCAGGTAGGTGCCGCGGTCGCGGCCACCGGCGCCGGCCTGATCCGGGACACGCAAGGTTCCTACACCTACGCCTGGCTGACCGCCGGGGCGCTGTGCCTGGGGGCAACGGTGCTCTCGCTGATGGTCCCCCGGGTGCCACGGTGCTCTCGCTGATGATCCCCCGGGCGCCACAGCGCCAGCCGGAGGCGGTTCCAGCGCCCTGAGGCGAACCGTGCCGCCCGCACGACACTCGGCCGCCGTGAGAGGCTAGCGTCGTCCGGCCTCGCACGCAGCAAGGGAGCCGCCCGTGGATGACTCGCTGGCCCACGCCCGCATCGCCGTGATCGGGCGGGGCCGCGTCGGCACCGCCCTGGCGACCGCTCTGCGCGACATCGGACTCGACGTGGAGGGACCGCTGGGCCGCGGGGCCGACCCCGACGGCGACATCGTGCTGCTGTGCGTGCCCGACCGGGAGATCCCTGCTGCGGCCTCCGCCGTGACCGTCCGCCCGGGTCAGCTCGTGGGCCACTGCTCCGGGGCCACCGGTCTGGGCGTGCTCGGCGAGCACGAGGCCTTCAGCCTGCACCCGTTCATGACCGTCCCCGAGGCCGGGGCCGATCTGACGGGCGCGACCGCCGCGGTCGCCGGCTCGTCCCCCCGTGCGCTCGCCACCTCCACGGCCCTCGCAACCGGCCTCAGTATGTCGCCGGTCGAGGTCCGCGACGACCTCCGGGCCGCCTACCACGCCTCGGCGACGGTCGCCTCGAACTTCCTGCTCACCATCACCGACTTCGCGGAGCGGCTCGGTGCCACCGTCGGGCTCGAGCGGGCCCAGCTGGTGCCGATCGTGCAGGCGGCCGTCGACAACTGGGTGGCCACCGGGTCCGCGGTCGCCCTGACCGGACCGATCGCCCGCGGCGACCACGACACGGTGGCCCGGCAGCGCGCCGCCGTCAGCGAGGCCATCCCCGACGACCTCCCCCTGTTCGACGCGCTGGTGACAGCGACCCAGCACCTGGCACGCCGGTCCGGCCGGGAGCACGGCGCAGGAGACACCCCGTGATGCACCGGGTCCGCACGATCGAGGGCATCCGGGAGGCGCTGACCACACCCGATCACGCTGGCCGGCGGATCGGTCTTGTGCCCACGATGGGAGCTCTCCACGAGGGGCACCTCTCGCTCATCAGGGCCGCCAGACGCGACTGCGACGTCGTCGTGGTCTCGGTCTTCGTCAACCCGACGCAGTTCAACGACCAGGGCGACCTCGCGGCATACCCCCGCGACGAGGAGCGTGACGCACACCTGGCGTCCCGGGCTGGCGCGGACCTGCTCTTCGTGCCCGACGTCGACCAGATGTATCCACCGGGTGACTCGACCACCGTCAGCGTGCGCGGGGTCAGCGAGCCGCTGGAGGGCGCACAGCGCGGCGTCGGGCACTTCGACGGCGTCGCCACGGTCGTCACCAAGCTGTTCATCGCGGTGGGTCCGGACGTCGCCTACTTCGGGCAGAAGGACGCCCAGCAGGTGGCGGTCGTGCAGCGGCTCGTGGCCGACCTCGCCCTGCCGGTCACCATCGAGGTCTGCCCCACGGTGCGGGAGCCCGACGGCCTGGCGATGTCCAGCCGCAACGTGCGCCTCCACCCTGCAGACCGGCAGCGTGCCCTCGCGCTCAAGGTGGGCCTGGACCGGGCGGCCGCGGCCATCACCGCCGGCTCGGCCCCCCGGGAGGCGGAGCGTCAGGGCACGGCCACGATGATGACGCTCGGGGTGGAGCCGGAGTACCTCGCCGTCGTCGACCCCGCGACCTTCCTGCCCGCCGAGGACCTCACCAAGCCGGCCCTGGCCGTCGTCGCGGCCCCGGTCGGCGACGTCCGGCTCATCGACAACCTGCCGATCCCACCCCGGGACGCAGGTCGCACCGATCACCCCTGAGAGGAACTGACCGACGATGTCCTCCCGTCCCCGCCCCGAGGCCGAGACCGCGACGACGCGATCCCCGGTGACCCTCCCCGGCCTGGCGACCATGAAGCGCGACGGCCAGAAGATCGTCATGGTCACCGCCTACGACTACCCCGGTGCCCTGGCCGCCGAGGAGGCCGGGGTGGACCTGGTGCTCGTGGGCGACTCGGCGGCGATGACCGTGCTCGGCTATGACGGCACGGTCCCGGTGTCGGTCGAGGAGATGCTGGTCCTGACCAAGGCCGTCCGGCGCGGGCTGCGCACACCGCTGCTGGTCGGCGACCTGCCCTTCGGCTCCTACGAGGTGAGCGACGAGCAGGCCGTGGCGACCGCGTTCCGCTTCGTCAAGGAGGCCGGCTGTGAGGCGGTCAAGCTGGAGGGTGGCGGGCCAACCTCGGTGGCCCGCGCCACGGCCATCGTCAACGCTGGCATCCCCGTCATGGGCCACGTCGGCCTGACCCCCCAGACGGCCACCGCCCTGGGCGGCTTCAAGGCCCAGGGCCGGACCGCGGCAGCGGCCCACAAGGTCGCTGCCGAGGCGCGAGCGCTCCAGGACGCCGGGTGCTTCGCCATCGTCTTCGAGGCGATCCCCGCACAGCTCGCGGAGGAGATCATGCCCTCGATGGAGGCCGTCGTCATCGGCATCGGCGCAGGCCCGGCGACCGACGGCCAGGTCCTGGTCTTCCACGACCTGCTCGGGATGACCTCTGGCGGCGGCGCCCGATTCGTCAAGCGCTATGCCGAGATCGGCACCCAGGTCGTCGCGGGCCTGAGCGCCTACACCGCCGAGGTGCGGGACGGCAGCTACCCGGCCCCGGAGCACTGCTACGGCATCAGCGACGAGGAGCTCGCGGAGTTCCGCTCGGGTCGGTGAGCCCGGGCTGCAGTATGCCGAGCGCGCACCACCGGCGCGCCCCTCACCCAGGGCGGCGCACCGGCGCCACGGCGTTCCGCCGTGAGCAGGGCACCTCAGCCGCGACCGTCGCCCAGCATCGTCTGGCCGTCCTCGGTGACACTCCAGAACGGGTTGTGCGCCACCTCCCACGGGTGCCCCTCGGGGTCGGTGAAGACCCCGGAGTAGCCGCCCCAGAACGTCCCGCCGCCGCGGCGGCCGATCGTCGCCCCGGCGGCCTCCGCCTCGTCGAGGACGTCGTCGACCTCCTCACGGCTGTTGACGTTGTAGGCGAGGGTGACACCGCCCCACCCACCGGAGTCCTCGGCGCACGAGTCGACCTCGAGCGCCGCCCGGTCCCAGAGCGCGACGACGAGGCCACCCGCCTGGAAGAAGACCACCCCTTCGGGCGAGGCGGCCGGCTCCCACCCCACGGCCTGATAGAACGCCACGGCCCGGTCCAGGTCGCGCACGCCGAGCGTCACGACACTCACTCTCTGATCCATACCGGCACACTATCGGCCCCGCGCGGGCGACCCGTTCCCGGTCGTCCGCGCGTCAGGACCGCAGCAGATCCGCGACGGTGCCCGGGATCGCCTGGGCCACGGCGAGGGCACGCACCGGCCCGCCGGGGTTCGCCCGGTGTGCCGCCAGGCCGTGGACCAGTGCGGCCAGCGAGCCCGCGTCGAGCAGGTCCAGTCCGGAGGCCACCAGGGCACCGACCAGTCCCGCGAGGACGTCGCCTGCGCCAGCCGTCGCCAGCCAGGGCGGCGCGTCCGCCTGGGAGCGCACCGAACGGTCGGCCTCCGGTGCGACGACCAGGGTGGTCGCTCCCTTGAGTATGACGACCGCACCGGTCAGCTCGGCCACTCGCCTCGCGTGCCCCAGGGGTGCGGCGCTGATCTGGTTGCGGTGGAAGACCCGCCCCTCCTCCAGCCGGCTCAGCATCCGGGCCAGCTCTCCCGCGTGCGGGGTGAGCAGCGTCGGTGCCTCCCGGGGTCCCTCGATGAGGTCCAGCGCGCCGGCGTCCACGACGCAGGGCAGGTCGCTGGCCAGGGCACTGCGGCAGGCGTCCAGCTGACGACGGACGTCCGGGGTGGTCTCGTCGACCGGGATGCCGGGCCCGACGAGCCAGGCCTGGACCTGCCCCTGCCCCGGGACGGCCTCGGGCACGGCCTTGAGCACCTGCTGGGACGCGGCGTCGGGTCCGACATAACGGACCATGCCCGCACCGGACTCGGCGGCGGCGCTGACCGCGAGCACCGCGGCACCGGGGTAGCGGGCGCTGCCGGCCACGACGCCGAGCACCCCGCGGGAGTACTTGTCGTCCGACGGTCCAGGGACGGGCCACAGCGCCGGCACGTCGTCCACGGTGAGCCGTTCGACCGCTGCGTCCTGCGGCTCGGGCACCCCGATGTCCGTGACCGTCAGCCACCCGACCGCCGGTGACGTGGCCGGCAGCAGGTGCACCGGCTTGGCCAGGCTGAAGGTCACCGTCTCGTCCGCGCGCACGCTGGCGGCGAGCGGCGTCACCCCCGCCGGGTCGGCACCGCTGGGCAGGTCGACGGCGATGACCCAGGCCGACTCGGGCAGTGACTCAGCCAGACCCGCCATCGCACCCGTGAGCCCTGGGCGCCCACCGATCCCCAGCAGCCCGTCGACGACCATCTCGGCCCCCGCGAGCGCATCGTGGATCGGTGCGGTGAGGGCGCGTCGTGTCCTGGCCACGCGGAGCCTGGGCACGCCTGCGTCGAGGACCGCCTGCAGTCCGCCCTCGTGGACGACGTCACCGACCTGCACGACAACCACGGCGAGGTGCTCGCTGAGGTGCGCTGCGGCATACAGGGCATCCCCGCCGTTGTCACCGGGACCGACCAGCACGACCAGGGACTCGACAGCCCGCTCCCGGGCCCGGGCGAGGGTGACCTCGGCAAGACCCGCTGCCGCGCGCTGCATGAGTATGCCGGGCTCGAGGTCGGCCATGGCCGCGGCCTCAGCCGAGCGCACGTCGGGGACGCTGAAGGCGCGGATCATCCCTCCGCGACCACCATCGCCGAGGCGATCCCCGCGTCGTGCGACAACGACACGTGGATCGTGGTGACCCCCAGCTCGTCGGCACGGGCCTGCACGCTGCCGCGGATCACGAACTCGGGTCGGCCCCACTCGTCCTTGACCACGTTGGCGTCCTGCCAGCTGAGGCCGACCGGGCCTCCCAGGCTCTTGGCCAGGGCCTCCTTAGCCGCGAAGCGGGCCGCCAGCGACGGCAGCCGCAGCGTCCTCTCCTCGGCGGTGAAGAGCCGGTCCAGCAGTCGCGGGGTGCGCTCCAGCGTGGCGCCGAAGCGCGGGATGTCCACGACATCGATGCCGACGCCGATGATCATGCTCGTCCTGCTCCGGGCGTACCCACGCCGGACCTACTCAACCGTGACCGACTTGGCCAGGTTGCGCGGCTGGTCGACGTCCAGCCCCTTGGCCGAGGACAGCTCGAGGGCGAAGACCTGCAGCGGCACGACAGAGAGCAGCGGCGCCAGCAGTGCGGGACTCTGCGGGATCCTGATCACCTCGTCGGCGAAGGGCACGACGTCCTCGTCGCCCTCCTCGGCGATCACCAGGGTCCTGGCGCCGCGCGCCCGGATCTCCTGGATGTTGGAGACCACCTTGCCGTGCAGGCCGTGCTCGGAGTCGGGCGAGGGCACCACGATGAAGACCGGCTGACCGGGCTCGATCAGCGCGATCGGGCCGTGCTTGAGCTCGCCGGCAGCGAATCCCTCGGCGTGGATGTAGGCCAGCTCCTTGAGCTTGAGCGCCCCCTCCATGGCGACCGGGTAGCCGACGTGGCGGCCGAGGAAGAGCACCGCCCGGGTGTCGGCCATGAACCGCGCGATCTCCTTGACCCGGTCCATGCCGTCCAGGACCTCCTGGATCTTCTCCGGGATGCGGTGCAGCTCCTGCATGACCTGCACGACGCCCTCGTCGTGGCCACCGCGGACCTGGACCAGGTAGAGGCCGAGGATGTAGCTGGCGGTGATCTGCGCCAGGAAGGCCTTGGTGGAGGCGACCGCGATCTCCGGGCCGGCGTGGGTGTAGAGGACGCCGTCGGACTCGCGCGGGATCGTCGAGCCGTGCGTGTTGCAGATCGAGATCGTGCGGGCGCCGAGCTCCTTGGCGTGACGCACCGCCATCAGCGTGTCCATCGTCTCGCCTGACTGGCTGATCGAGACGACGAGGGTCTGCTCGTCGATCACCGGGTCGCGGTAGCGGAACTCGTGGGCCAGCTCGACCTCGACCGGGATGCGCGCCCAGCGCTCGATGGCGTACTTGGCGACCATCCCGGCATACGCGGCGGTGCCGCAGGCCACGATGACCATCTTGTTGATGGCCTTCAGGTCCTCCTCGGACATGCCCATCTCGTCCAGGACCAGGCGGCCCGTCTCGTCGGTGCGCCCGAGCAGGGTGTCGGCGACCGCGTGCGGCTGCTCGTTAATCTCCTTCTCCATGAAGGTGTCGTAGCCGCCCTTCTCCGCGGCTGCCGCGTCCCAGGTGACCTCGTAGGCCTTGCCGTCGCTGGGGGTGCCGTCGAAGTTGATGACGGAGTAGCTGTCGGGGGTGATCGTGACGATCTGGTCCTGTCCCAGCTCCAGCGCGTGCCGGGTGTAGCCGATGAAGGCGGCGACGTCCGAGCCCAGGTAGTTCTCCCCCTCGCCCAGACCCACCACGAGGGGGGAGTTGCGGCGTGCCCCGACGACCACGTCCGGCTGGTCGGCGTGCACCGCGAGCAGGGTGAACGCGCCCTCCAGGGTGTTGACCACCTCGCGCATCGCCTGGGTCAGGTCGTGGGTCTGTGCGAAGGCCCGGGACACGAGGTGGGCCACCACCTCGGTGTCGGTCTCGGACGTGAACTCGACCCCCTCGGCGAGCAGCTGCTTCTTCAGCGCGTGGAAGTTCTCGATGATGCCGTTGTGGACCAGCGCCAGCTTGCGGTCGGTGCCACCGCGGTGCGGGTGGGCGTTCTGGTCGGTCGGGCCGCCGTGCGTGGCCCACCGGGTGTGCCCGATCGCGGTCGCGGTCTCCGGGAGCGTCTGGTCCTCCAGCGCCTGCACCAGGTTGGTCAGCTTGCCGGCCCGCTTGGCGCCCACGACCTCGCCGTCACCGACCAGCGCGACGCCGGCCGAGTCGTAGCCGCGGTACTCCAGGCGGGTCAGGCCCTCCATGACGACGTCGAGTGCCTTGCCGCTGGCGTCCGGGCCGACGTATCCCACGATTCCACACATGCCAGGCAGCCTAATCCGTGCCGGGGTCGGGAGCCGCATGCGCCGTCGGTGTCCGCGTTGGGCAGAATGGCCCCCATGGCATCCAACGGCGCCAGCCTGACCTCGCCCTACGTGGAGCTGGACCGCGCCGGGTGGGCTGCCCTGCGCGACCAGCACCCGATGCTCCTGTCGCAGGAGGACGTCACCCGTCTACGCGGCCTGGGCGAGCGCCTCGACATGCGCGAGATCGAGGAGGTCTACCTGCCGTTGTCCCGGCTGCTGTCCTTCTACGAGCGCGAGGTCGAGCAGCTGCACCAGGTGACCAGCGACTTCCTCGGCGAGCGCCACGAGCGGACCCCCTTCGTCATCGGGGTCGCCGGGTCGGTGGCGGTCGGCAAGTCGACCACCGCCCGCATCCTGCAGGCCCTCATCCAGCGCTGGGAGTCCGAGCCGACGGTCGAGCTGGTCACCACGGACGGGTTCCTCTTCCCCAACAAGGTCCTGACCGACCGCAACCTGATGGCGCGCAAGGGCTACCCGGAGAGCTATGACCGCCGGTCCCTGCTGCGCTTCGTCATGGAGGTCAAGTCGGGCAAGGCCGAGGTGCGGGCACCGGTCTACTCCCACCTGACCTACGACATCGTCCCCGGTGAGGAGATCGTGGTCCGGCGACCGGACGTGCTGATCGTCGAAGGGCTCAACGTGCTGCAGGCGCCACGCCAGCACAGCGACGGCCGCTCCGGCCTGTCCGTCTCGGACTTCTTCGACTTCTCGGTCTACGTGGACGCCAAGCAGGACCTGATCAAGAAGTGGTACGTCGACCGCTTCCAGGAGCTACGGCATACGGCCTTCAGCCAGCCCGAGTCCTTCTTCCGCCGCTACGCCAACCTGGACGACGAGGCGGCGGTGGACATGGCCGAGAGCATCTGGGACGCGATCAACGCGCCCAACCTGGTGGAGAACATCCTGCCGACCCGCGGCCGCGCGACCCTGGTGCTGAGCAAGGGCGAGGACCACGCGGTGAACCGGGTGCGGCTGCGCCGTCTCTGACCCAAAAATGTAGTGGTTTTGTAGGCCCTCTACGCAACTTTGTAGTGGTTTTGTAGGCCCTCACTTTGTAGTGGTTTTGTACGGCGCGCCTCCCGCGGGATTCCCAGCCCGGATCCCTCAGGCGTTGGGGCGGGTCATCGCCAGAACGTCGAGGGCGGCGTCGAGCTGCTCCTCGGTGAGCTCGCCGCGCTCCACGTGCCCACGCTCGATCACCACGTCCCGGATGGTCTGTCGGTTGGCCAGCGACTGCTTGGCGACGGCGGCCGCGGCCTCGTAGCCGATGTACTTGTTGAGGGGGGTGACGATCGCACTCGAGCTCTCCGCGAGCTCGCGGTTGTGCTCCACGTTGGCGGTGATCCCGGTGATGCAGCGGTCGGCGAGGACCCGGGAGACATTCGCCAGCAGGGTGATCGACTCGACCAGGGCCTGTCCCATCACCGGGAGCATCACGTTGAGCTCGAAGGTCCCGCTCGCTCCGCCGACCGTCATGGTGGCGTCGTTGCCGATCACGCGTGCGCACACCATCAGCGCCGCCTCCGGCAGCACCGGGTTGACCTTGCCGGGCATGATCGAGGAGCCCGGCTGCAGGTCGGGCAGCTGGACCTCCTGCAGACCCGCGCGCGGGCCCGAGCCCATCCACCGCAGGTCGTTGCAGATCTTGGTCAGCGACACCGCGACCACCCGCAGGGAGCCGCTCAGAGCTACCAGCGCGTCCTGGGTGGACTGCGCCTCGAAGTGGTCCTCGGCCTCGACGAAGTCCACGCCCGTGCGGCGGGACACCTCCGCGATCACGGCGGCCGCGAAGCCGGGCTGGGCGTTGAGGCCCGTGCCTGCGGCGGTGCCGCCCAGCGGCAGCTCGGCCGCGGCGACAGCGGACTCGGCGACCCGCTGACGGCCGAGGGCGATCTGGCGGGCGTAACCGCCGAACTCCTGGCCGAGCGTCACGGGGACTGCGTCCATCAAGTGAGTGCGGCCCGCCTTGACGACATCGGCGAACTCCTCCGCCTTGGCGGACAGTGCCTGCTCGAGATGCTCCAGGGCGGGCTGCAGCTCGTCGTGCACGAGACGCCCGGCCGCGACCCGGATGGCGGAGGGGAAGGTGTCGTTGCTGGACTGGCCGGCGTTGACGTGGTCGTTGGGGTGCACCGTCGGCTCACCGCCCGTGGCCTGGTTGGCCAGCGTCGCCACCACCTCGTTGACGTTCATGTTGGTCGAGGTGCCCGATCCGGTCTGGTAGACGTCGATCGGGAAGTGGGCGTCGTGCCGCCCCGCCACGACCTCGTCCGCGGCCGCGGTGATCGCGTCGGCACGGGCGGAGTCGATGACACCGAGCTGGGAGTTCACCTGGGCAGCGGCCGACTTGATCAGTGCGAGCGCGTGCACGATGGCGGCCGGCACCGGCTGACCCGAGATGGGGAAGTTCTCCACGGCCCGTGCCGTCTGTGCGGCATAGAGCGCGTCCGCCGGGACCTGCACCTCCCCCATGGAGTCACGCTCGGTGCGCATCGGGACGGTGGATCCTGCCGGGGTGCTGGGCTCGTCGGTCATGCCCCCCAGTCTCCCCCGCGGCCCGGGGGATCGCCAGGCGCCCCCGGCGGACACGACAGCCCCCGACCTGCCGGGCTGACGCGACAGACCCCGGCCTGCCCGTGAGGGGCGGACCGGGGTCTGCTCTGAGGAGATGCGTCACCGGCGGGCCGGTGCTCGCGTGGCGTGCGGCTCAGTACGTGCGGCTCAGTACCAGCCGACGGACTGCGAGTGCGCCCAGGCGGCGCAGGGGCTGCCGTAGCGGCCCTGGATGTAGCCCAGGCCCCAGCGGATCTGGGTCGCCGGGTTGGTGCGGTAGTCGGCTCCGGCGCTGGCCATCTTGCTGGCCGGCAGCGACTGCGGGATGCCGTAGGCGCCGGAGGACGGGTTGGTCGCGGTGTGGCTCCAGCCGCTCTCGCGCATCCACAGGGAGTCGAGGCAGCCGAACTGGTCCTGGCTCCAGCCGTAGTTGCCGAGCATGTTGCGGGCAATGGACCGGGGGTCACCAGACGGTGCCGGGGCGGGCTCGGGGGCGGGGGCCGGGGCGGCCTCCTCGGCGGGGGCCTCGGCGCGCTCCTGGGACCGGGCGGCGGCCTGCTGGGCCTCCTCCTCGGCAGCGCGCTCCTCGGCGGCGGCGCGCTCGGCGGCCTCAGCAGCGGCAGCCTCCTCGGCGGCACGGCGCTCGGCCGCGGCGCGCTCGGCGGCGATCTCCTCCGACTTCTCGGTGGCGACGTCGCCGGCCTTGCGGGCGCTCCAGGTGGAGAAGTGCAGCGACGAGGCGGAGATCTGCTCCTCCACCTTGGCGACCGCCTCAGCCAGCGGGGACTGCGTCCCGTCCGCGACGTTGCGCAGCGCGGCGTCGCCCACGAAGGGGCTGGTCTCGGCGATGGAGTTGGCCAGGCCGTCGGCGTCCATCGTGGGGGTGGTGGACGACGGGACCGCGGCATAGGCGGCCATGGCCATGGCGCCGGCGGCGATGACCGCGGTCAGCGCGGTCGCGCCGCGGTGCAACCGACGACCGGGACGGTGGCGGCCGGAGTCGGCCTCCTCGCTGCTGGGCAGCACGGAAATCTCAGGGGCATTGGACAAGGGAGTTCCTCCACGCCCGGGGCACCGTCAGCTGCGATGCGCAGCGGGGGCAACGGTCACGAGCGTTATCAATTCGTGATCTGACTCGGTCTACC
The DNA here is from genome assembly GCF_023015765.1 of Ornithinimicrobium sp. F0845. Taxonomy (GTDB): domain Bacteria; phylum Actinomycetota; class Actinomycetes; order Actinomycetales; family Dermatophilaceae; genus Ornithinicoccus. The sequence goes on along the minus strand of NZ_JALKAL010000005.1, from coordinate 35,835 downwards.
GTGACAGGCCACATCACAAGATCGCAAATTCAACCACCTGTTCCGTGGTGAACGTCACATCACCGGCGAGGCGTCGTTCTGGGGCTGCTGTGACAGGAGTGGGTCATGGGTCGGCGGGACGGCCGAGCCCCGCGACCCGTGCCCAGTTGACCGTGCAGGCCGAGTCCGCGCGTGCCTCCCGGACATCGCGCGGACCGCCCGCCCGTCAGACGAGAGCCTCCCCGCCCTCGAGCAGGTCGGTCACCAGTGCCGCGATCGGGCTGCGTTCGCTGCGGTGCAGCGTGACGTGCGCGAACAGCGGGTGCCCCTTGAGCGTCTCGATCACCGCGGCGACGCCGTCGTGGCGGCCCACCCGCAGGTTGTCCCGCTGGGCGACGTCGTGGGTGAGGACGACGCGGGAGCTCTGGCCGATCCGGGACAGCACGGTGAGCAGCACGTTGCGCTCCAGCGACTGTGCCTCGTCGACGATCACGAACGCGTCGTGCAGCGACCGGCCGCGGATGTGCGTCAGCGGCAGCACCTCGAGCATGTCGCGGTCGATGATCTCCTCGACGACCTCCCGGGAGACCACCGCGCCGAGGGTGTCGAAGACCGCCTGGGCCCAGGGCCCCATCTTCTCGTTCTCGGTGCCCGGGAGGTAGCCGAGCTCTTGGCCTCCCACGGCATACAGGGGTCGGAAGACGATCACCTTGCGGTGCTGGCGCCGCTCCATCACGGCCTCCAGACCGGCGCACAGGGCCAGGGCCGACTTGCCGGTGCCGGCCCGGCCGCCGAGGCTGATGATGCCGACGTCCGGGTCGAGCAACAGGTCTAGTGCGATGCGCTGCTCCGCGGACCGCCCGTGCAACCCGAAGGCATCACGGTCGCCGCGGACGAGCTTGATCGCGTGGTCGGGTCCGACGCGACCCAGGGCGCTGCCGGAGGGCCCGAGCACGGTCAGCCCGGTGTGCACCATGAGGTCCTTGGCGCCGTCGTGCTCCAGCCGCCCGGTCTCATAGAGCGTGGACATCTGGGTGTCGTCCACCTCGAACTCGGCCATGCCGGTCCAGCCCGACTCGACGGCCAGCTCGGCGCGGTACTCCTGGGCGTCGAGGCCGCACGCGGAGGCCTTGACCCGCATCGGCAGGTCCTTGCTCACCACCGTCACGTCGTGACCCTCGCTGGCGAAGTTGCAGGCCACGGCCAGGATCCGGGAGTCGTTGTCGCCGAGGCGGAAGCCGGCCGGCAGGGAGGCGGGGTCGGTGTGGTTGAGCTCGACCCGCAGCGTGCCCCCGGCCGCACCGACCGGCACCGGCTCGCTCAGTCCACCGTGCTTGACACGCAGGTCGTCCAGCTGCCGCAGCGCCTCCCGGGCGAAGTAGCCCAGCTCCGGGTGGTGCCGCTTGCCCTCCAGCTCGGTGATCACGACGATCGGCAGCACCACCTGGTGCTCGGCGAATCGCAGCAGGGCCCGCGGGTCGGACAGCAGGACCGAGGTGTCCAGGACGTAGGTCTTGGTCTGCACGGGCTGTGCGGCACGGGCGCGCGTGGAACGGGTAGCGGATCGGCTGGTGGTTGATGCCATGTCGACTCTCCCTGCACGCGCGCTGACGCTACGCGTGGTGGCGGTGGGCTGACCGGGACCGGACCCTGACCAGGTGGCCGAGGTGCCGGTGCCGGCCCCCCGCCCAGAGCTGTCGCTCCATCTGGTGGGCCTCCCGAACGAGGACGGGTGTCCTGCGTCACTTCCGACCGTAGGACCAGAACCGCCGACTGTGCGGTATTGGCCGTGGCGTGGCGCGAAGGTCCGTCTGGTCGTCACGCAGGATTCACTCCCCGGCTACCCGGCGCACGGGATGGCGACGTCAGGCCCACCGAGCGCACGGGTGCTGACTCTCAGGACCACCGAGCGCGCGCAGTGGCGACCAGAGACGCCCGTCAGCTGCCGAAGCGCCGTTCGCGCTCGGCATACGCCCGCAGTGCCCGCAGGAAGTCCACCTTGCGGAAGTCGGGCCAGTACGCCTCGCAGAAGTAGAACTCGCTGTGCGCGCTCTGCCAGAGCAGGAAGCCACCCAGCCGCTGCTCCCCGCTGGTGCGGATCACCAGGTCCGGGTCCGGCTGGCCCTTGGTGTAGAGGTGCTCGGCAATGTCCTCCACCTGCACCGTGGTGGCGAGCTCCTCGATGGGCGTCCCCTGCTCGGCGGCCTCGGCCAGCAGCGACCGGACGGCATCGGCGATCTCCTGGCGGCCGCCGTAACCGATGGCAGCGTTGACCACCATGCCCTCGACGTCGGCCGTGCGCTCGACGGCGGCACGCAGCACCTGGACGGTCTCCTCGGGCAGCAGGTGCGCGGCGCCCACCAGGTTGATCCGCCAGTGCCGGGCCTGCGCCAACTGGGTGACGACGTCCTGGATGATCCGCAGCAACGGCTCGACCTCACGCGCGTCGCGCCGCAGGTTGTCGGTCGAGAGCAGCCAGAGCGTGACCACCTCGACGCCGGCCTCCTCGCACCAGTCGAGGAGCGGTGCGATGTTGTCGGCGCCGGCTCGGTGTCCGTGCGCCGTGTCCGCACCGCGTTGCCTGGCCCACCGCCGGTTGCCGTCGAGCATGACACCCACATGACGTGGCATCCGCTCGGCCGGGAGGTGCCTGGTCAGCGACCGGTTGTACACCCGATAGAGCAGGTCACGGGGAGAACGCATAGCGCCTAACCTACTCGCCGCAACACCCAGGAGTCGGGGTACCTTTGCCGAGAGTTCATCGTTACTAGTTGGTAACCTACGCCTCCGTAGGTTATCGTTACCCCATGGAACCGAACGTGCCGCAGTCCGCGAGCCGCGCCCGCGTCCAGCGAGCCACGCAGTCGGCAGTGCACGAGGTCCGGGAGACCGCAGGCGAGGTCAAGGACGCTGCCCGGGAGGCCGTCGCGGTCATCAAGCCGAAGTTGCGTGGCTGGCTGCACCTGGGCACCACCCCCCTGGCGCTGGCCGCCGGCATCGTGCTGGTCGCCCTGGCACCGACGACCCCGGCGCGCATCGCCGCCGCGATCTTCGCGGTCACCGCTGTCCTGCTGTTCGGCACGTCGGCCATCTATCACCGCGGCACCGGCCACTTCAGCGAACGGACCAGTCGGGTCCTCAAGCGACTTGATCACGCCAACATCTTCCTGATCATCGCCGGCACCTACACACCGTTCGCCGTGCTGCTGCTGCCCCCGGGCCAGGCCCGCACCCTGCTCTGGCTCGTCTGGGGCGGCGCTGTCGCGGGCGTGCTCTTCCGGGTGCTGTGGGTCGGCGCGCCCCGCTGGCTCTACACCCCCGTCTACGTCGCGCTCGGCTGGGTGGCGGTCTTCTACCTGCCGGGCTTCTGGCGCAACGGCGGTGCCGCCGTGGTCATCCTCATCGCCGCGGGCGGGCTGCTCTACACCCTGGGGGCCCTGGTCTACGGCACCAAGCGGCCCAACCCCTCGCCGCGATGGTTCGGGTTCCACGAGATCTTCCACGCGTTCACGATCCTCGCCTTCGCGGCGCACTACGTGGCCGTCTCCTTCTCGGTCTACGGCGCGGTGCCTGGGTCAGGCTGACCCGTCGAGACGTCGCCCGTCCACCGCCCGGTCAGGGCGTCGGCTCGTCGTCCGGGTTGCCCTTGTCCTCACCCAGGCCCTCACTGGGGCCCTCGCCGGACTCCTGCGCACGGCGCTCCTGCTTGAGCCGCTCCTCCGCCAGGCGCAGCTCCTCCTGGTGCTTGAGCCGGCGGAGCCGTTTGTTGAGGTCCATGCCGAGCAGGATGAGCGCGACGGCCAGGAAGAAGAGGACCAGGAACCCGCCCAGGCCCGCGGTGATCTCGACGCCGGTGCTGTTCACGACGCCTGGTCATCCTCACGGTCGTGGTGACCCTCGAGCTCGGTGATCTCGTCGTCAAGGTCCTCGGTCTGCCGGGCGTCGTCCACGCCGTCGGCGTCGGCGTCCACCGGGGGCGGCGGGACGGAGCGGTAGGCGGCCACGATCTCACCGTCGGCGTCGCGCTCAGGGGCGCGACGGCATACTGCCTCCAGATCCAGCTCCCGCAGCCCGGCGAACAGGTCGTCCTCGGGGAAGGACGGCTCGACCAGCGAGACCGCCAGCTCCCAGTCCTCGGTCGGGTGCACCCGCTGCTGCAGCTCCATCGGCACCTGGAACCAGAAGCCGTCGGGGTCGACCTGCGTCGCGTGGGCACGCAGGGCGTCGTCGCGGACCGGGAAGAACTCGGCGCACTCGACATGGGTCTGGATGTCGCGCTCCGCCCGGGTCCGCAGCCCCTTGACCCAGTCCTCGTAGGGCGACTCCAGCCCCTCGGCCAGCATCGCCTCGTGGATGGCCCGGATCCGCTTGATGGACCAACCCGAGTAGTAGACCTTCTGCGGCTGCCACGGCTCACCTGCGTGGGGGTATGCCGTGGGGTCGCCGGCGGCGCGGAAGGCCGCCATCGACACCACGTGGGTCATGATGTGGTCGGGGTGGGGGTAGCCGCCGTTCTCGTCGTAGGTGGTGAGCACGTGGGGGCGGAACTCGCGGATCACCCGCACCAGCGCCTCGGCGGTCACCTCGACCGGCTCGAGCGCGAAGCACCCCTCGGGCAGCGGCGGCAGGGGGTCGCCCTCCGGCAGACCGGAGTCGACGAAGCCGAGCCAGGTGTGCTGGATGCCGAGGATCTCGACGGCGCGGGCCATCTCGTCGCGGCGGACCTGCGTCAGGTCCCGCTCGATGTGGGGGTCACCCTTGAGCTTCTCGTTGAGGACGTCCCCGCGCTCGCCCCCGGTGCACGAGACGACCATCACCTGGATCCCCTCGGCGACATACTTGGCGGTGGTGGCGGCACCCTTGCTGGACTCGTCGTCCGGGTGTGCGTGGACGGCCATGAGGCGAAGCTCCTGGGACACCCTGCGCTCCTCGTGATCTGGTGTGACGGACAATGGTGTCGCACCCCGGCGCGACAGCGCCCCCTATCCTCTCACCTCCCGAGGACAGACCCGACCCTGGACGGAGTACCACCCGTGAGCAGCCCCGCACCGACCACGGTGAGCAAGCGCACCTGGTGGATCGTCGGGACCCTCGGCGTGGTCGCGATGACCGCCCTGGCGATCTGGTTCGGGATCGCGGCGACCGCCGGCAAGGTGCACTGGTACAACGGTGGCTTCGACATCGTCTCCGACGAGCAGGTCGACATCCGCTTCGACCTGCGCCGGGACCCGACCCGCACCGTCGTGTGCGACCTGCACGCGCTGGACACCCACCACGCCCGGGTCGGCACGGGCCGGGTGACGGTGGGGCCCGCGGAATCGTCCCCGAGCCGGCATGTGGAGTCGCTGCGCACGGTCGCCCGGGCGACGACGGGCTACGTCGACAACTGCACCTACGCGGACTGATCAACTGCACCTACGCGGACTGAACCTCTCCGGCCCAGGCGAGCACCCGGCATACTCGTGACCTGATCGTGACCTTGACATGTGACCACTCGCGCTTTCCTTGTTAAACTTGCATATCGCGAAGGTCCGGGCCGGACAGCGCTGAGCACCCGAAAGCTCAGGCAGTTCCCACCGCCCGGGCCTCATTGTTTGATCGTGTCAGGGACGCATCCGTGAGAGTTGCGGTGCGCTGACGCGTGACCCGAGGAGTGACTGAAGTGACCGACACCACCACGAAGCAGACGGCGACCTACCTGACGCCTGAGGCGCACGCCCGCCTGCAGGCGGAGCTTGCTCACCTCAAGGGCGAGGGTCGCACCGAGATCTCGCAGCGCATCGAGGAGGCTCGCGAGGAGGGTGACCTCAAGGAGAACGGCGGCTACCACGCGGCCAAGGAGGAGCAGGGCAAGATGGAGGCCCGCATCCGCCAGCTCGAGCAGCTGCTCCAGAACGTCACGATCGGCGACGCGCCGGCCGACGACGGCGTGGTCGAGCCCGGCATGATCGTCACCATCGAGATGTTCGGCGAGGAGGAGAAGTTCCTGCTCGGCAGCCGCGAGATCATCGGTGACGACGAGGACCTGACGGTCTACAGCGAGAAGTCCCCGATGGGTGCGGCCATCCTGGGCCACGTGCCCGGCGACGTGACCACGTTCAACGCCCCCAACGGGAAGTCCATCGAGGTCAAGGTCCTCTCCGCAACCCCGTACTCGTCCTGACCCGGACGCCCCATGTCCGGGGGTGACCGGACCTCAGCAGCACCACGATGCCGCCCCGTGCGCTCGGCTCAGCCGGCCAGCACGGGGCGGTATCCGTGTTCGTGGAGGGCCTCGATGACCGACGCGGAGTGCTCCGGGCCGTCGGTCTCCACGGTGATCCCGATCTGCACCTCGTGCACGTGCAGCGACGCGGTCGTGCGGCCGTGCTGCACCTCCAGGACGTTCGCCCGCTGCTCGGCCAGGTGGGCCAGCAGGGTCGACAACGAGCCCGGCCGGTCAGGCACCGTCACCCGGAACTGCAGGTAGCGGCCGGCGATGCCGAGCCCGCTCTGGATGATCCGCAGCATCAGGAGCGTGTCGATGTTGCCGCCGGAGAGCACCGCGACCACTGGCCGGTCCAGGTCGAAGGCCGGCTCCCCCTGGCCTGCCGCGGCCCGGTCCATCAGGTGTGCGACCGCGGCCGCCCCCGCGGGCTCGACGACCAGCTTGGCGCGCTCGAGCAGGAAGAGCATCGCCCGGGCGATGGAGTCCTCCCCCACCGTCTCGACGCCGTCGACCAGGTCGCGCACGAGCTCGAACGGCACGTCCCCGGGACGGCCGACCGCGATGCCGTCGGCCATCGTGCTCATCCGCTCGACCGGCACGGGGTGGCCCGCGGCCAGCGACCCCGGCCAGGCTGCGGCCTCCTCGGCCTGGACGCCGATCACCCGCACGTCGGGACGGACGGCCTTCACAGCGGTCGCGATCCCCGCCAGGAGCCCGCCGCCGCCGAGGCACACCAGGATGGTCCCGACGTCGGGGACCTCCTCGAGGATCTCCAGCCCGCAGGTGCCCTGGCCTGCGACGATGCCCGGGTGGTCGAACGGCGGGATGAAGACCGCCCCGGTCTCCTGCTCGAAGGCGCGCGCCCGCTCGATGCAGTCGTCGATGGTGCTGCCGACCTGCTCGACCGTGGCGCCGTAGCCACGGGTCGCCCGCAGCTTGGGCATCGAGGCACCGTTGGGCATGAAGACCGTCGCCTCGATGCCGAGCAGCTGGGCGGCGAGCGCGACGCCCTGGGCGTGGTTGCCGGCGCTGGCTGCCACCACACCGCGGGCCCGCTCCTCCTCGGACAGCGCAGCCATGCGGGTGTAGGCGCCGCGGATCTTGAAGGAGCCGGCACGGCCCATGTTCTCGCACTTCAGGTGAACGGGGACGCCGGCGAGCGTGCTCAGCGCCTGGCTGAACTCCATCGGCGTGGGGCTGATCACCCCGGCCAGGAGCTCCCGGGCGGCGTCGATGTCGGCGGGGGTCACGGATGGCGTCGTTGGCACAGGGGTCACCCTAGTCGCGACGGCAGGTGCAGTATGCCGTGCGGTCGCGCCGTGCGCTCGCGTGCGGCTGGTCCGCGGCTGTGTGCCGTACGGCGTGCTGTGCGATCACACGCAGCGGGCCATGCGACGGACTGTGCGCGGTGCGACGTCTTGGGCGTCGCACCGCGCACATCTGGTCGCACGGCTCGGGCCGGCGGGGCGCCGCGCTCAGGTCAGGCCGCGTCCTCGGACTGGCCGGCACCGGGGACGCGCTCGGACATCCGCAGGTCCTCCTTGTCCAGCGGACCGGTCATCGGCTTGTCGATGAGGTAGCGGACGTAGGCGTAGTTGGTGAAGAACCCGGGCAGGTACTCACCGAGCGCGACGTACTCCAGCACCTCGCGCGCCCGGGCCAGCGGCTCGGAGGCGTCGGGCCCGAGCTCGGCGGCCAGCCGTCCGGCCTCTTCCTCGATGAGGTCACCGACCAGCTGGCGGGTGACGACCCGGAGGTCCTCCAGCGGTGTGCGGTTGCGGATCCACTGCCACAGCTGGGCGCGCGAGATCTCGACGGTCGCCGCGTCCTCCATCAGGTTGTCGATGGCCACGGCGCCCGTGCCTGAGGTCCAGGCCGCGAGATAGCGCAGCGACACCGTGATGTTGGTGCGGACACCCGCCTCGGTGACCGTGGGGTCCGGCACGCCGGTGAGCAGGTCGTCCACGGTGATCTCGACGTCGTGCCGCTGACGGTCCCGCTGGTCCGGGCGCTCGCCCAGCACCTGGTCGAACACCTCGGTGCACGTGGGCACCAGCGCGGGGTGCGCCACCCAGGAGCCGTCGAAGCCGTCGCCGGCCTCCCTCTCCTTGTCCGCGCGGATCTTCTCCAGCGCGGCAGCGGTCGCCGCCTCGTCGGTGCGGTCGGGCACGAAGGCCGCCATGCCGCCGATCGCGTGCGCGCCCCGCTTGTGACACGTCTTCACCAGCAGCTCGGTGTAGGCCCGCATGAACGGCGTGGTCATCGTGACCTGGGCACGCTCGGGCAGGACGAACTCCGGGCCGCGCTGGGCGAAGGTGCGGATGTAGCTGAAGATGTAGTCCCAGCGACCGGCGTTCAGACCCGAGGAGTGGTCGCGCAGCTCATACAGGATCTCCTCCATCTCGAACGCTGCGGTCACCGTCTCGATGAGCACGGTGGCCCGGATGGTCCCCTGCGGGATGCCCAGCAGGTCCTGCGCCAGGACGAAGACGTCGTTCCAGAGGCGCGCCTCCAGGTGCGACTCCAGCTTGGGCAGGTAGAAGTACGGCCCCGCGCCGCGGTCGATGAGCTCCTGGGCGTTGTGGAAGAGGTAGAGCCCGAAGTCCACCAGCGAGGCCGGCAGCGGCCGGCCGTCAACGGACAGGTGCTTCTCGCACAGGTGCCAGCCACGCGGCCGCAGGACGATGGTCGGGGTCTCCTGCCCCACGGCATACTCCTTGCCGTTCTCGTCGGTGAAGTCGATCTGGCCGCGGATCGCGTCATACAGGTTGATCTGGCCGTCGATGACGTTGAACCAGGTGGGCGCGGTCGCGTCCTCGAGGTCGGCCATCCACACCCGGGCACCGGAGTTGAGTGCGTTGATGGTCAGCTTGCGGCTGGCCGGCCCGGTCATCTCCGTGCGGCGGTCGGTCAGGCCCGGCGCCGGCTCGGCGACGCGCCAGGACTTGTGCTCGCGGATCCCGCGGGTCTCGGGGAGGAAGCCCAGCTCCTCGCGCCCGGCGCTGATCTGGTGCTGTCGGGCGCGACGGGCCTGCAGCAGCTCGGCGCGGCGGCCGGCGAACGCACCGTCCAGCTGACGCACGAAGTCCAGCGCCTCGGGGGTGAGGATCTGCTCGAACCGGGGGTGCTCGGGGCCGCGGACCTGGACGGCGCCGTTGGTGCCCCGGGTGTGTGTGGTGGTCATGTCAATCTCCTTCTCGTATGTCGTGTGGCCGGTCGGCCGATTCACCCCGGTGGGCGGACCTCTGGTGGGAGTCACTGCCCTGCCGAGGTGAACCAGCTCTGCTGGGCCGGGGCGTTTCTTAGTGGAACTGCTCTTCCTCGGTGGAGCCGGTCAGGGCGAGGGTGCCGCTGGCCGGGTTGATCGCGGTGGAGACCTTGTCGAAGTAGCCGGTGCCGACCTCCGCCTGGTGCTTCACGGCGGTGTAGCCGCGCCCGGCGTCGGCGAACTCCGCCTCCTGGAGCTCGACGTAGGCGCTCATGCCGGTGCGGGCGTAACCGTGGGCCAGGTTGAACATCGAGTGGTTCAGGGCGTGGAAGCCAGCCAGGGTGATGAACTGGAACTTGTAGCCGAGGGCGCCGAGCTCGTCCTGGAACGCGGCGATCTCGCTGTCGGACAGCGCGGCCTTCCAGTTGAAGGACGGCGAGCAGTTGTAGGCCAGCATCTTGCCCGGGAACTCCCGGTGGAGCTCGGTGGCGAACTCGCGGGCCAGGCCCAGGTCCGGGGTGCCGGTCTCGACCCAGATCAGGTCGCAGTAGGGGGCGTAGGCCTTGGCGCGGGCCAGCACCGGCTCGATGCCGTTGCGCACCCGGAAGAAGCCCTCGCTGGTGCGCTCACCGGTGGTGAACTCCTGGTCGATCGGGTCGACGTCGCTGGTCAGCAGGTCGGCGGCCAGGGCGTCGGTGCGGGCGATCACCAGGCTGGGCACGTTGAGGGTGTCGGCGGCCAGACGGGCCGCGTTGAGGGTGCGGATGTGCTGGGCCGTGGGGACCAGCACCTTGCCGCCGAGGTGGCCGCACTTCTTCTCCGAGGCGAGCTGGTCCTCCCAGTGCACGCCGGCAGCGCCGGAGATGATCATCGACTTCATGAGCTCGAAGGCGTTGAGTGGGCCGCCGAAGCCGGCCTCGGCGTCGGCGACGATCGGCACGAGGTAGTCGGTGCCGTTCTCCCCGTTGGACCAGTCGATCTGGTCGGCGCGCATCAGCGCGTTGTTGATCCGGCGGACCACGGCGGGCACGGAGTTGGCCGGGTAGAGGCTCTGGTCGGGGTAGGTCTGGCCGGACAGGTTGGCGTCCGCGGCGACCTGCCAGCCGGAGAGGTAGATCGCCTCGAGGCCGGCGCGGACCTGCTGGACGGCCTGGTTGCCGGTCAGGGCGCCGAGGGCGCGGGTGAACGGCTTGGTCTGCAGCTGCTCCCAGAGCTTCTCGGCGCCGCGGCGGGCCAGGGTGTGCTCCTCCACCACGCTGCCCTGCAGCCGCACGACGTCCTCGGCGGAGTAGGTGCGCTCGATGCCGGACCAGCGCGGGTTGGCTGCCCACTCGGTGCGCAGCGCCTCTGCGGCGGAGAGCTGGGTGCCAGGCTCGGTGGTGGTGGCGTCGGGGTTGTTCAGCGTGACGGTCATGAGACGTCCCTTCGGTTCGGTGGGCCCTCCGCAAGAAGTGCCGTTCTGGTGCGATGACCCATCATTGGGTCAAGAAGGCACTGCTTTGAGGCGATTGGCGTGGTCAATTTCTGCACTTCTTGCGCTATCGTGGCGCAATGACCGATCTCGCGACCGCTCCCGACCCGATCACCATCGGCAGGCAGCTGCGGCACATCCGCCGCTCCACGGGGCGCACCCTGGATGACGTCGCGGGCCAGGCGGGCATCTCCGGGTCTGCGCTCTCGCTGCTGGAGAACGGCAAGCGCGAGGCCAAGCTCTCCACGCTGGCCGCCCTCGCCGCCGCCCTGGGCACGGACCTGTCCGAGCTCCTGCAGGCCCGCCCGCCGAGCCGTCGGGCGGCCCTGGAGATCGCGCTGGAGAAGGCGCAGCGCGCCGACTCCTTCGAGGCTCTCGGTCTCCCTGCGGTCAAGATCGGACCGCGACTGCCCACCGAGGCCCTCGAGGCGCTGGTCGGCATGCACGAGGCGCTCGCCGCTGTGCAGGCGGAGCGGGCCGCCACGCCGGAGCACGCTCGGCGGGCCAACGCCGAGCTCCGCACCCAGATGCGCGCGGCGGACAACTACTTCCCGGATATCGAGGAGACCGCTGCGCAGCTCCTCAACGCCATCGACCACCGCGGCGGACCGATCACCCGCACCGCCGTCGACAAGCTCGCCGGCCACCTCGGCTTCTCCCTGGTCCACACCAACGACCTGCCCACTTCGACCCGGTCGGTCACCGACCTGGCCAACCGCCGGATCTACCTGCCGCAGCCGGACGCCGGTCAGAGCGACTCACGCTGGCTGGCGCTGCAGGCCCTGGGTCACGTGGTCCTCGGTCACGAGGTGCCGGCCGACTATGCCGAGTTCCTGTCCCAGCGGGTGCAGATCAACTACTTCTCCGCCGCGCTCCTCATCCCCGAGAGCAGCGCCGTGCCGCTGCTGAGCCGGGCCAAGTCGGCCAAGGACATCGCCATCGAGGACCTGCGCGATGCGTATGCCGTGTCGTACGAGACCGCGGCCCACCGGTTCACCAACCTGGCCACCCGCCACCTGGACCTGCAGGTGCACTTCATGCGCATCTCCGAGGCGGGCCTGATCTACAAGGCCTACGAGAACGACGGGGTCCGCTTCCCCAGCGACGCGACCGGAGCGATCGAGGGGCAGCGGGTCTGCAAGCACTGGACGGCTCGGGTCGTCTTCGAGCAGCCGGACCGCTCCAGCGCCTATCAGCAGTACACCGACACCAAGTCCGGCACCTACTGGTGCACGGCCATGGTGGACCGGACCGCCAACGGCACCTTCTCGGTCAGCGTCGGGGTGCCCTTCGCCCAGGTGAAGTGGATGCGCGGTCGCGAGACGACGGCCCGGTCGAGGTCCCGTTGCCCGGACCCCGCGTGCTGTGCACAGCCGCCCGCAGAGCTCGCCGCCCGGTGGGCCGGCCAGGCCTGGCCGAGCGCCCGCGTCCACTCGCACCTGCTCGCTGCCATGCCTCCTGGCGTCTTTCCCGGCGTCGACGACACGGAAGTCCTGAATTTCCTTGAGGCCCAGGTATAGCGCATCATCTTCGTCAGTAATTTCACTGGGTTCGAAATAGCCCGCAAGTCCGTGGCCACGTCCGGGGGTTCACACCAAGCGGTTCTTGCGCTGCAGCATTAAGGTGCTCCAAATAGTTCAAACGTGCGGCATTGATGTGACTCTTATCACACACCTGCTACCCAAGGGAGTCGCCGTCAGCTGCCCACGGGCGGACTGAGCACGGATGAGCACCGCGAAGCAACACCGAGAATGCTTGGCTCCGAACGGTTCCCGCCATTCTCTGCCGCCTCAGCCTGCCCTATCAGACGCCTGCGACGCTGCTGAGAAGAGTCTGCGAAGGCGACGCAGACTCGTCGAAGTTCCCTCTTTCTTTTGTGAACTCTTTGCCTTACGTTGACTGCATCTTGGCGGGAGCGACTTCTCCGGAGACCTCCATTGCAGGACTCGTGTGAAGGAGGGGAACGCTGCTCGTCCCCTTCACCCCTTGGCGGATGTCGGACTCGACGTCAAGGTCTGGAGCGGCCGACCTGCCGGTCCACGCGATCTGGTGATCCGGTGGCCCCTCGGGGAGCCACCGGATCACCTTCTCCACTCCAGTGACCGCTCAGCCCACCAGTTGCATGATCGTCATGATGATGAGCAGCAGCACCCCGACCGCCACGAGCACCAGGCCACCGACGATCTTGGGGCGCGCAGCCGCGGGGTTCGGCCCGGGCCCCTCGACGCCGAACCCGATCTCCGTGCCGATGTCGAGCGTGCCGGGCGGTCCACCGAAGCCCCCCTTCTGCCCGATCTGAGCACGCGCGGCATCCTGCTCACGGCGCCCCCACAGCCACAGGGCCACCCCGATGAGGATCAGGAGCACGGGCAACCCGAACCGCAGCGCAACATCCATGGGGAGGAACCTGCCACAACCACTGACCGGTCGCCACCCGACGGCTGAGCACACGGCATACTGCCGCCGCCGGTCACCACGCCGACCCGAGCACCGATCCCAGGCTGTTCGTGAGGAGCCTCCGGCGCATACTGGAGGCATGCGCACTTCACGTCCCGAGGTCCACCGTCCGCTGCCCGGCCGGCCTGATGTGCTGCCGGACATCCCCGAGACCCACGAGGTGCTCGGCACGTCCCTGCACGGCCCCTGGGGCGACCATGCCGAGATCCTGTATGTCGGGATGGGTTGCTTCTGGGGCACCGAGCGGATCTTCTGGCGGCAGCCGGGCGTGATCACCACGGCTGCGGGATACATGGGCGGGCTGACGCCGAACGCCACCTACGAGGAGGTCTGCACGGGTCGCACCGGACACACCGAGGCCGTCATGGTCGTCTACGACCGCTCCCAGACCGACCCGGAAACGCTGCTGAAGGAGTTCTGGGAGAACCACGACTCGACGACCCAGGACCGGCAGGGCAATGACCGGGGCACGCAGTACCGCTCGGCGATCTACTGGACCACGCAGGAGCAGGAGGCGGCCGCGCTGGCCACCCACGACGCGTTCCAGGAGGTGCTCACCGACAACGGCTACGGCACGATCACGACCGAGCTGGCGCCCGCCTCGCAGGTCGGCCCGTTCTACTACGCCGAGCGCTTCCACCAGCAGTATCTGCACAAGAACCCGATGGGCTACTGCAACCACGGACCCAACGGCATGACCTGTCCGGTCGGGCTGCTGCGCCAGGACCAGCTGCCGAGCCAGGAGTCGGTGCTCGGCCGGGAGTGACGCGTCCGGAGGGGCCATCTACGTGCGACCGCGGGTCCGCGCGGTTGCGGTGGCGGACCACGGGTCCTCCGGCCACGGGTGCTTGGGATAGCGCCCGCGCATCTCGGCCCGCACCTGCGCGTAGGGCCCGGACCAGAACGAGGCCAGGTCGTCGGTGACCGCCAGCGGGCGGCCGGCCGGCGAGAGCAGGTGGAAGAGCACCGGCACCCCCGCGACCTGCGGTGTCTGCGCCCAGCCGAAGCACTCCTGGAGCTTCACGGCCACGACCGGCCGGCCGTCCGGGTCGTCGACGGCCGGATAGTCGATCCGCACGTCACGCCCGCTGGGCACGGCCAGCCGCTCCGGCGCCAACTCCCCCAGCCTGCTCGCCTCGGGCCACGGCAGCAGTCGTCGCAACGGGTCCACCAGGTCGATCCGGTCCGCCCGTCCTCCGTCCGCGAGGCGGTCCACCTCCGGGCCGAGCCACTCCGGCCACCGTGCCGCGAGCGCCGCGTCACCCACGTCGGGCCAGGGGTCACCCAGCCGCCGGTGCAGGAGCGCCAGCCGACGACGGAGCCCGTCCGCCGCCACCGACCAGCTGAAGATCCCCAGCCCGCGCTCGCCCAGAGCCTGCTCAACGGCCCGGCGTGCGTCCTCGGGTGCCGCGCGCACCGCGACGGAGGACAGCTCGATCGCCCCGAGCGCCCGCACGCGACGCGCGAGGACCCGGCCGTCGCGGAAGGTCGCGCTGGTGGTGTCCGTCAGCAGGCCGGCCGCCGCGACCTCGGCCGCCTCCACACTCAGCGGTGCGGCCGAGCGGATCACCGCGCCGGTGCCCGCTGCCACCCGTCCCTCGGCCCGCGCGACGTCCGCGATCGCCAGCCACTCGTGGCCCTGCAGACCACCCGGCGGAATGGCGGCCCGGGTGCCGGAGGCCAGCAGGTATGCTCCACCGACCCGTCGGGCGACGCGGTCCGGGTGGGCGAGCGCGACGACCAGGCCGGTCGCGTCGGCGCCGGAGACGACAGCGGTGGCGGCAGCAATCTCGGCGGTGGCGGCCGCAGCGCTCTCGGCGGCGGCAGCAGCCGAGGCGGGAGCGCTCTCGGCAGATGCGGCCCCGGCGGGTGCGGCCCCGACACCAGCATCAGGGGCGGCAGTATGCCGTGAGGCCAGGCTCTCCAGCCGCCTCACCTCCTCCTTCCAGCGGCCAGCCGCCGGTGCCTGGCCCCGGCGCAGTGCTCGTAGCAGTGCCGTGAGATCGGCCCCGTCCGGCCGGTGGTCGTCGGAGAGCGCGGCCACCACCTCGGCCGCGGTCCGACCACCCACCAGGGCGGCCCCGTCGAGCAGCGCGCGAGCCAGGCGCGGGTCCGCGGGCACCTCGGCCAGCCGTCGTCCCAGTGTCGTCGCGCGGCCCTCCTCGTCGAAGGCTCCGAGCCGACGCAGGACCGCCTCCGCGTCGGCGATCGCCGCAGACGGTGGCGACTGGGGCAGCGCGAGACCCTCGCCGCGCGGGGCTCCCCAACACGCCAGGGTGAGTGCGGGACCGACCAGATCGGCCACGGCGATCTCCGGCGTGACGTGGGCGGGCATCGCTGCGTAGGTCGTCTCGTCGTAGCAGCGGATCGCGAGCCCAGGCCCCTGACGCGCAGCCCGTCCTGCCCGCTGCACGGCCGCGTCCCGCGAGGCCGCGACGGTCACCAGCCCGGACATGTCGCGCGCGGCGTCGCGGCGCGGCTCCCGCGCCAGGCCGGCATCCACCACGACGCGCACGCCGGGCACGGTGAGGGAGGACTCCGCCAACGCGGTGGAGACGACGATGCGCGGCGGATCGTCGGGACCGGACCCCGCCGTCACGCGGTCCTGCGCGCGAGCGTCGAGCCGCCCGTGCAGCTCCAGCACCTCGACGCGCGCCAGCAGCGCCCGCAACCGGTGGGCGACCCGATCCACCTCGCGAACCCCCGGCAGGAAGACCAGCGTGTCCGGGGTCGAGGCCAGTCCCAGCGCGTCCGCCGCTTCCCCGTGCACGTCCGCCACGACGCGCGCGACATGCTCCAGGAAGGCGTCCGCCACCCCACGGGCATCCGTGCGCGGGCCGACCGGCGGCACCCACCGGACCTCCAACGGGTGCAGTGCGGAGGGGCAGTCCACGACCGGCGCCGGTCCCTGCTCGTCGCCGAGCAGCGCCGCGAACCGCGTGGCGTCCAACGTGGCGGACATCGCGACGAGCACGAGGTCCTCCCGCAGTTCGCGGACCTCGGCCAGCATTCCCACCAGAAGGTCGGTCTCCAGCCCGCGCTCGTGCACCTCGTCCAGGACCACGGCGCCCGTGCCCGGCAGGCCGGGGTCGGCCAGCAGGCGGCGTAACAGGATCCCGGGGGTGCAGAACTCCACCCGTGTGTCGCCCGAGACCCGCCGCTCCCCACGCACGGTGAACCCCGCGTAGCCACCCAGCGGCGTCCCCGTCAGGGCGGCGAGGCGTCGCGCGGCCGCCCGCGCGGCGATCCGACGCGGCTGGACCACGACGACCCGACCACGCGACGCCGACACCGTTCCCCGACCAGCGGACACCGACGCCTCTGCCCGGCCGATCTCCTCCGCCACGGTCGGCGGCGCGAGGGTCGTCTTGCCAGTCCCCGGCGGGGCCTGCACCACCGCCACGCCGCGCGCCCGGACCGCGAAACTCAGGTCGTCGAGTGCCTCGGCGAACGGCAGCCCCCGGCCGATCCGGGCTAGGTCGACGCTCACGCCGGACGGGGCTGCGCCACCCCGAGAGACAGGTAGCCCCACGGCCTGGACACCGCGGGCCCGGGGACATACCAGTGCTCGACCTCCGTGAGCTCGAACCCTGCCGACTCCACGAGAGCGGGGGCAGAACGCGTCAGATGACACCCACCGGCGACTCGTCCCTGGAGCGAGTTCAGCCGGTGCTGCCAACGACGCACCCCCTCGTCCGGCGACAACCCGTGCTCCAGGAAGTGCAACCGCCCAGCGGGGCGCAGCACCCGGCGCGCCTCGCTCAGGACGGCCGCCGGGTCCCGCACCGTGCACAACGAGAAGGTCACCAGCACCGCGTCCACGCGGTCATCGGGCTGCGCCAGCGACTCGGCCTCGAGCCCTCCACGAGTCACCGGGACCCGCGAGGCGGCCACCGCGTGCTGCGCCATCTCCCAGGCCAGGTCCGAGGGCTCCACGGCGGTCACCGACCGCACCGGGTCAGGCAGGTGCGCCAGGTTGAGGCCACTGCCGAACCCGATCTCGAGGACGTCACCGCTCAGTCCGGCACACACCCGTGCCCTGTAGCGCGCCACCTCCGGGTTGTCCAGGGTGGCGTGCGTCAGCCGAGGCACCACCCGCTCGCTCCACCATCCCACGCGCCCAGTGTGTCAGGGCGTGCCTAGTCCGGCGTCGTGCCAGCGCAGCGACCGCAGGGCACGCAGCGTGTTCCACCGGCTCGGTGCGCCGTCCCCGTACTCCAGCTCGAAGTGCACGAGGCCGGGGTGGGTGTTCTCCTGCAGCCATGTCCCGTCGGGTTGGCGTCGGCCCCGGACGTGGTCGGCGGCCTCCGCCAGCCGCTGGTCCGGTGTGCCTCCCACGGCACGGAAGTAGTCGAACCCGCGCAGCACGTCATAGTGCCACTGCGGCGGGAACGAGAACTCCAGCCAGCGCGGGTCGACGACCTCGCCGGTGCTCAACCGGCGGCACAGCCGGCGCGCCAGGAGGTACTCCTCACCGCGCCGTCGCGCCTCGGCCACCTGCCGGGCACGGTCGGAGGGAGGCCCGGTCTGCGCCCGCTCCCACTCCAGCAGTCCCTCCAGGACACAGATGGTGGTGTGGAAGGAGGAGCGGGTCGAGCCGTTCTCCGCCTCGCAGTTCCACCCGCCGTCCTCCAGCTGCTCCCCGAGGAGGCGCGCCACGACGCCCTCCACGTCCTGCCCGAAGTAGGAACCGATGGCGACGGTGCCCCCGTTGATGCAGGGCTCGACCTCGCCCTCGAAGAAGGGCTCGCCGGCATACTCCCAGCGGCAGTGCTCTCGGACCCCGTCGATCGCGGCGCGCACCTCGGGGTCGGCAGGATCGACCCCGCACTCCCGCAGCAGCCGCAGCGTCGGCAGGGTCGCCACCCAGGGCTGCCCGTCCGGGTCACCGACCACCGGCCCCGGCGGACGCCAGCCCTGGCCGGGGAAGCACGCACCCCCGGCCCACTGCCCCTCGCTCTGCAGGTCGAGCAGCCGCCTGCCCCACCCGCTGCGGGCCACCCCGGCACGCTCCACCGCGACCTCCTGGGTCGGAGAGCCACTCAGGTCGCGCAGCACCTGCCAGCGGATCGCCGGGTCACCTGCCAGGAGCCAGTCCATCACCTCGTTGTCGTCCATGGACGGGACGGTAGGACGCAATGAGGACAGAAGGCTTCAGGTTTAGACCTGCTCCTCACGCTCCCGGATCGCCGAGCGGCTGACAGGGTGGTGCCAGACAGCCGAGCGCGACGAAGGGACCACGATGGATGACGGCACGCTCCCCGCGGACCTGGTCGCGGGCCTCGACGTCCAGCGGGCCACGCCCGTCAGCGGTGGCGACATCGCCCACGCCTACCGCCTCGAGACGCCGGACGGCCCGCTGTTCGCCAAGACCCACCCGACCCCCTCCCCCGGCATGTTCGAGCGCGAGGCCGCAGGCCTACGTGCCCTGCGCGAGCACACCCCCGCCGAGCTCGGGGTCCCGGAGGTGCTCCGTGAGTCCTGCCGCGGCCTGGTCCTGGAGTGGGTCGACGAGGGCAGTATGCCGTCAGGCCGGACCGAGGTCGCCCTCGGCGCAGCCCTGGCTCACCTCCACGGGGCCGGTTCGCGCACCGGCCGCACCCACTACGGCGGGCTCGAGGGCGACGCGGACGGCGCCACTCATGGCTACCTCGGCTCGGGCGCCGTCGACCTCACCCCGACGCAGGACTGGCCGGAGTTCTACCTGCACCGGCGTCTTGAGCCCCTGGTGATCCGAGCTGCTGGTGAGGGACGTCTGGACCCGGCGGCGATCGGCATACTGTCCGAGCTCGAGCCTCGCGCAGCAGAGCTGTGCGGCCCGATCTCCCACCCGGCCCTGCTCCACGGCGACCTATGGGCCGGCAACCGGCTCGTGGACACCGACGGTCGCAACTGGCTCATCGACCCGGCCTGCTTCTGGGGGCACCCGGAGGTGGACCTGGCAATGATGCAGCTCTTCGGCGGCTTCGGGCCGGAGTGCCTCGACGCCTACCAGGACGTCAGCCCGCTGGCCGACGGCTGGCGCGACCGGGTGGCGTGGTACCAGCTGGCGCCGCTGCTCGTGCACGCCATCCTGTTCGGCGGCGGCTACGGTGCGGCGGCGCTGCGGGCGCTCAGTCGCTACCGCTAGCCCACGCACCGCTTGTGCTGGCCCGCGACGCTCACTGCGTGGGTCTTGTTCCCTCTGGTGGACACAACCCCACGCAGTGGCCCGCGGCGTGCCCGGTCACCGGACCGGACGCATCAGGACGTGGGTGGCCGAGCCGGTGATGGGTGGCGGGCCAGCCCCGCGCACCCAGGACTTACCTCAACCCCGTGGGGGACTCCCCTCCAGCGTGGCGATCACGGCCGGACGCAGGTCGGCGGCGGCGATCACCGCATCGACCGAGCCGACCTCGACGGCGCGGTGGATGCTGTGCACGCTGTCGAACTCGGCGGCGATCTCGCTGATCTTGTCGGCCCTCAGCCCGGCCCGTACGTCCGCGAGCTCGACCATGAGCGCGGCGCGCTCCTCCTGCGGTGCGGCCGCGATGCGCTCCTGGAGGTCGCGGACCTCGGGGCTGGCCGCGGCACGCTTGTCCACCTCCCCGGCGAAGACGACCGCCGCCGCCGGGGCACCGCCCAGGACCGAGGCGAACGAGCCCTCGATGGCGAGCACCGTCATGCGCGGGTTGAGCCGCTTGGAGAAGACGACGAACGCGCCGCCGTGATAGCGGGAGATGACGCAGAACACGATGGGCCCGTCGAAGTTGACGATCGCCCGGCCGATCTCGGCACCGTACTCCAGCTGCAGGTGCCGCATTGAGTCGGGGGACCCGTCGAAGCCGGAGAGGTTGGCCAGCACCACCAGCGGCCGGTTGCCGCTGGCCGCGTTGATCGCGCGCGCCACCTTCTTGGACGACCGGGGGAAGAGCGTGCCTGCGGTGTAGGTGTCGGGCCCGTCGGTGGGCGGGAAGCCGTGCCGCGGCACCGGCCGCGACTCGATGCCCACCAACGCCACGGGATGGCCCCCGATGTGGGCGTCCTGCACCACGGCGGTGTCGGCGTCCGCCATGCCAGCCCACCGCTCCAGCGTCTGGTGGTCCTGGTCGACCAGCGCAGCCATCACCGTGCGGATGTCGAACGGCTTCTTGCGGTCCGGGTTCTTCTCCGCCGAGAAGATGTCGCCCACGGTGGTGAAGTCGGGTGATGCCGGGTGGACGTGGGGGTAGGTCGTGATGTCCCGTTCGGCGGGATCGGTCGTCCGGGCGCGGCGCGGGCCGTCCTCGCCGGGCGCGCTGTAGGTGTGCTCGTAGTGCGCCATGAGGGTGTCCACGGCGCCCGCGAGGTCGCGGGCCCAGTACTGCGCCTGCCCGTTGGGTCCCATGACGCGGTCGTAGCCGCCGATACCGTGGTTGTCCTCGGCCGAGACGCCGCCGGAGAAGTCCAGCGACTGCTTGCCGGTGAGCACCATCGCGCTGTCCGGCGTCATGACCAGGATGCCCTTGGTGTGCATGAGCATCGTGGCCTCGGCGTTCCAATAGGGCTGGGCCCCGACGTTGATCCCGGCGACGACCACGTTGATCTCGCCGCCGTCCTGGGTGAACTCCACGATGCGCTTGAGCGCCTCGGCGACCCAGTCCATGTTCTCCGTGCCCGAGTCCATCGACACTCGGGCCCCGGCCGAGAGGGCGAACCACTCGAGCGGGACGCCCTTCTCCTCGGCCAGGTCGATCGCGGCGATGATGCGGGTGCACTCGGGCTCGGACAGCGCCCCGAGCGCCTTGGTGGGGTCGCCGCAGAGCACGACGCGGGTGATCCCCTCCGGGTGCAGGTCGGTCGGCGTCGTGACGACGGCGACGATGATCGCGGCGCTGTTCAGTCCGCGCGGCCGGTCGACCGGCACCAGCCGACCGGTCTCGTCGAGGTCGTGCTCGACGAGGCTGCCGCCGGGACCGGTGATCACCTCGGCCAGCTCGTAGGGGTAGACCAGCCCGCGACGCCGCGACCGCAGCACCTTGCCGGCGTAGTCGTCGAGCGGCTGCAGCGGCTCCTCCGGCGGGGCCTCGAACGAGGCGACCACGCCACCCCCGGACTTGGCATGGAACCGGATCGCGACCGGCACCGGGGCACCGTCGGGACGCGCGACCCGTCCCTGGGCCACGACCTCCTCGAGCCCGGCGCGCTCGGTCAGCGGCGTGATCTTGTGCTGCAGCGCGGCCAGCTCCTCCGGCTTGGCCTCGATGACCGGCCACACGTGCACCCAGACGTGGTTGAGGTCGAGCTTGACCCCCTCGGCGCCGCGGGCGGTGCGCGCCCGGCGGATCGCCTCCAGGCAGCTCTCGACCGCCCGCTCGCCCTGGGGGATGCTCACGACCGCACCGCTCTCGTCCCGTATGACGGACAGCTGGCGGACCTGCGCCAGCGCCACCAGTCGCCGGTCACCCGGGTTGGAGGGCGCCACGCACTCGTAGAGGAGCACGTCGTCGGGCGCCTCGATGCGGGTGATGTCGAACTCGCGCAGGCGCCACAGGTCCAGGCGGCGACCCACCATGGGGTGGACACCGCGCACCAGGGTGTCCTCCTGGGTGCCGCCCGCGCCGTCCGGTCGGAAGGTCAGGTAGTCCACCTCGCGACCGCCGTCGGGGCACCCGCCCACGGCCACGCGCCGGCAGTCCGGCGGGAATCCCAGGCCGGCGAGGACGGCGGCCAGCTCCTCGCTGGCGCGGTCCGAGCTCTCCGGCATGCCCGGCCAGTGCAGGTAGAGGTCCATGACGACCTCGCCCAGCTCTCGGCCTCGCGCGACCTGCTCGGTCAGGGCTGCGACGAGGGCCGAGCCCGGGTCCCGGAGCTCGTCGAGCCGCCCGACCGTGGTGATCAGCCGCGTGGGCCGGTCGTCCAGGACGTAGTCGGCGGTCACCAGCTCGCGGTCCGCGACGCTCACCCGCTGCACGTCGTGCAGGTCGAACTCGCGATAGTGCCGACGCACCAGGACCTCCAGCAGCGGTTCCCACCTCGGCACGCCCTGCTCCAGGCGGTCGGCCAGGATCCCGGCGATCTGCACGGGGATCGCCACGATGGCCTCGATCCGCGCCGGTCGGTCGGGGACGTCCTCCGCGGCGGCGAGCTCGGCCACCTCCTCGGCGAGCCCCGCCAGGGCGGCCTCACGGACGGCGTCGACCATCTGCTCGTCGAACCACCGGAACCGGATGCTCCGGGCCATGTCGCTGATCGCCGGGTGCCGCAACTGGGTGGCCCGCACCAGGTGCTCGAGCACAGCGCGCGCCTCGGTCGCGCGGCCGTTGGGTGGCGGGGGGTCCGCGAGCCAGGCCTGCAGGAGCGCGGTGACGACCTGGAGGTCCTTGCTGCTGCGCTGCTGCGCCAGGAAGACCCGGAAGACGGCCTCCTCCAGGGCCTCGGTGCGCTCCAGCTCGGTCACGCCATAGTGGGACAGGACTGTGCGCAGCCGCTCGCTGAACGCCTCGGGCAGCGCGTCGCGCTCCACGTCCAGGCTCTGCAGGTAGGTGTGGAAGTGCTCCCGGGGGCTGTGCACCCGCAGCTCGGTCCGCACCTCGGCCTCGCTCGGGCGGTTACGGCTCAGCTCGGCGAGGTCGGCGAAGGTCGCCAACATCTCCATCTCGCCCTCGAGCGGGTCGACGCCCTGGGCACGCAACTCCGCGCGCACCCCGAGGTAGGAGGCCAGCAGGTCACGGTCGTCTTCCGGCGGCAGGTCATAGCCGAGCACCCGCGAAACGAGGGCGGCGCGCAGACTGTCCGCGCGGCTCTGCGGGGAGGCCGCCGCGGACTCGCTGGGCAGGTCCAGGTCGGGACCGGACTCCGCCTCCGCGGCCGCGCCCTCGGCCGCCCCGGCCTCCGCGGTGGGCTCCAGCCGCACCAGCGGCGCCCCCGTCTCGACCTGGCTGCCGGTGCGGACCATCAGCTCGCGCACGCGCCCGGCGAACGGGGCGTGCAGCACCGTCTCCATCTTCATGGCCTCGAGCACCAGGATCTGGGCTCCGGAGGCCACCTCGTCACCGACGGCGACCGGGGTGGCGACGACCAGGGCCGGGGACGGTGCACGCAGCACGCCGCCCTCGTCGCGGCTCACCCGGTGGATGACCTCGTCGACCTCGACCAGGTGGGTCGGGCCGTGGATGGCGCTGACGATGCGGTGCCGGCGGCCGTTGACGGTCAGGCGGCCGTGGAACTCACCGAGCCGCTCGACCTCGGCGTCGACGGTCTGCTCCTGCCCGGCACCGGCGACGGTGACCCGGAAGCGGTGCGGCCCGGTCTGCACCGTGGTCACCTGCCACGGGACGCCGCGCAGCTTGAGGTCGACCGGGCGCCCGACCTGGTGCTGCACCTGCGGGCGGCCACCCCGTGCGGTCTCCATGAGGCGAGAGACCTCGACCTGCAGCTCGTCGACGTAGGCGTCGATGCCGGCCGCGACCAGGGCCACCCCGGAGTGCTGGTGGCTGACCAGGCGGCCCTCGGCGCGCACCCGGTCGATCCACCCCGTGTCCGCCCACACGGTGGCGCTGCCCCCGTGCACCCCCGCTGGGGGCTCCGCCCCCAGACCCCCCTGCACCTCTCCCCACTCGGGGGTGCTGCTCACACCCTCAGGGGCGGCAGTCCCGCCATCCGGGCCGACGACCTCGGGCTCCCGCAGCAGCTGCAGGACGAAGCTCTTGTTGGTGGCACCGCCCTCGATGACCACCGTCGTCTCGGCCACGGCCCGCCGCAGCCGGGCGAGGGCCTCGCCACGGTCCCGGCCGTGGGCGATGATCTTGGCGATCATCGAGTCGAAGTCGGCCGGGATGCTGTCGCCCTCCCCGACGCCGGTGTCGACACGGATGCCCGGGCCTGTCGGAAACTCCAGCAGCGTGATGCGACCGGGGGCGGGCGCGAAGTCGCGGTCCGGGTCCTCGGCGTTGAGCCGCGCCTCGACGGCGTGCCCGGTCTCGACCGGCCGCTCCCCCTCGAGCCGGCCACCGGCTGCGACGTGCAGCTGCGCCCGCACCAGGTCCACGCCGGTGGTGGCCTCGGTGATGGGGTGCTCCACCTGTAGTCGCGTGTTGACCTCCAGGAAGGCGAACTGCCTGCTTCCCGGGTGATACAGGAACTCGACGGTGCCCGCGCCCTGGTAGCCGACCGCGAGGACGAGCCGCTCCGCCGAGGCCTTGAGGTCCTCGGCCTGCTCGGGCGTCAGCAGCGGCGAGGCCGACTCCTCGATGATCTTCTGGTTGCGGCGCTGCACCGAGCAGTCCCGGACGCCGATCGCCCAGGCCGTGCCGTGACCGTCCGCGATCACCTGCACCTCGACGTGCCGGGCACCGGTGACCAGGCTCTCCAGGAACACGACGCCGCTGCCGAAGGCCCGCTCGGCCTCGTCCCGGGTCCGCTGGTAGACCTCGCGCAACTCGGCCTCGTCGGCCACCTTGCGGATGCCGCGCCCTCCCCCGCCGGCGCTGGCCTTGAGCATCAGCGGATAGCCGATGTCGGCCGCGGACGCCACGGCGTCCTCGAGGGTGTCCAGGCCGCCACGGCTCCACGGCGCGACGGGGACCCCGACCTCCTCGGCGATCAGCTTGGAGCCGATCTTGTCGCCGAGCTTGCGCATGGCCTCGGCGCTCGGCCCGATGAAGGTCACGCCCAACCGGTCGCACAGCTCGACGAAGGCCGGGTCCTCGGCGACGAACCCCCACCCGACCCACACGGCGTCGGCACGGGTCTCCACGAGCGCCCGCTCCAGGACGGCGAGGTCGAGATACGGGCGCGCCGAGGCGGGTCCGAGCAGGTAGGTGCTGTGCGCCTCCCGGACGAACATCGCGGTCCGGTCGACGTCGGTGTAGAGAGCGATCGTGTGCAGCCGTGGGCCGCCGCTGGCGTTGTGGTCCCGCACGGCGTGGATCAGCCGGACCGCGGCCTCACCACGGTTGACAATGGCGATACGAGAGAACATCCGTCTCCAACTGTGTCGTGCGGCGGGGGCCGGCGGTGGGGGTGCCTCCTGACGTTGCCATGTCCGGGCGACTACTCGCTAGTCGACGCCCCGCTGACCGGGCAACTGGGTCCGTGGCCACTGGACGCCAACCGTACTCCCGCGCCCGCCACGCGGCACCCTCCACGCACCGCACACCCGGGCCCGCGCCTGGCCGCAGGCGGCGCGGCACCCTCCCCCACGACATACTGCCCCCGCGGCCACGGGGGCTGCGGAGGCAGTATGTCGACGGGCCGGGTCTCCCCGGACCTCACGTCAGAGGCTGGTCGTCACAGGTTGCTCGTCACGGGCTGGTCGGCATCCCGCCGGGCATCTCCATGACGTTGGTCGGAGCGGTGATGTCCACCGGCTCGCCCCATCCCTCCATCTTCATGACGGTCTCGGCTCCCGCGAGGTCGAAGGTGACCTGACGCATGAAGTTCTGGTCGTCCAGCCACACGTTGTAGGTGAGCTCGGAGGGCATACCGGCCATGTCCTCGGTCTCGATCGCGGTCGTGTCCAGCAGCAGCTCGTACTTGTTGAGCGTCTCGCCGTCGACGTCCTCCGGGCCGACGAAGGTGACGGTCTGGGCGCCCGCCTCCCACTCGTCCCACTGCGAGGTCATGTCCACCTGGTTGGTGAACTCCTCGGCGTCCTCGCCCATGACCTCCTCGAGAGGCATCTGGATGAACTGCCCCTCCTCGGTCAGGCCCGGCATCGCGATGTAGGCGCTACCGTCGACCATGATCATGTGGATATTGCCCATGCCGGGCATCTCCATGGTGATGTCCATAGCCGGGGCGTCGCCGCTCAGGTCGGCCTTGCCTGCCATGGTGACCGCCTGGCCCTCGACCTGCATGTCCATGTTCATGGTGAACGTGGTCATGTTCTCCATGCCGGGGCTCTTCAGCTGCGCGACGAAGTCGGCCGGGTCGATCTCCTCACCCGCCGCGGCCTCGCCGCCGGTGTCGCCACCCTCGGTCTGCTCGCCACCGTCGGCGGCCTCGGTCTCCTCGCCGGTGTCCGTGCCCTCGTCGGTGCCCTCGGTCTCAGCCCCCTCGTCGCTGCCGGTGTCCTCGGCGCTGGTGGTCTCCGGCTCCTCAACCTCCGGTGAGTCATCCCCACATGCGGCCAGCGTCAGCACAAGGGCCCCGCTCGCTGCAATCATCCCCCACGTCGTGGTGTTCCTGCGCATAATGACCTTCTCCCTGAGTGCGGTCGTGGTGCTGTCAGCACCCCATCGTTTCACAACCTCGAGGCGGGCTGTGTTCTCATTGATTCACTTGACAGACGACTCGCAGAGCCCAGAGGTTCCATGAACGGCAACACCATCTTCCGGCACCACGACACCGCTGTGCTGTCCGTCACGGCAGTCGACGCGCCGGTGGTGGTCACCTCGGCCGAGTTCGACGAGCGCCTGGCGGAGACCTACCAGCGCACCAACATGCGCCCCGGCATGCTCACCAAGCTGGCCGGGATCCGTGAGCGTCGCTGGTGGCCCGACGGCACGACCTTCGTCGACGGTGCCATCGAGGCCGGCGCCAAGGCGATCGCCGAGGCCGGGGTCGACCCGGCCCGGGTGGGCCTGATGATCAACACCTCGGTCTCGCGGGAGCACCTGGAGCCCTCGATCGCGGTCAAGATCCACGCCGAGCTGGGGCTGCCGTCCAGCTGCCTCAACTTCGACCTGACCAACGCCTGCCTCGGGTTCGTCAACGGGATGCAGCTGGCCGCGACGATGATCGACGCCGGCCAGATCGACTACGCCGTGATCGTCGACGGAGAGGGCTCGCGTCCCGCGCAGGAGAGCGCGCTGCAGCGGCTGTCCAGCCCGGAGGCCACGGCAGAGGACCTGCAGAGCGAGTTCGCCACCCTCACCCTCGGGTCGGGTGCCGCCGCGATGGTCCTGGGGCGGGCCAGCGAGCACCCGGAGGGTCACCGGATCATCGGTGGTGCCTCCCGCGCCGCGACCCAGCACCACGAGCTGTGCATCGGCGACTACGAGAAGATGAGCACCGACACCAAGGGGCTGCTGGTCGCGGGCATGCAGCTGGCCGGCGACCTGTGGAGGGACGCCGCCGACGACTTCGACTGGGCCGACATGGACTGCTACGTCGTGCACCAGGTCTCGACGGTCCACACCGGACGCACCGCCAGGGTCCTGGGCCTGCCCGAGGACCGCATCCCGCTGACCTTCCCGACGTTCGGCAACATCGGCCCGGCCGCGGTGGCGGTGACGCTGGCCAAGCAGGTCGAGCACCTGACCCCGGGCGACCGGGTGCTGATGATGGGCATCGGCTCCGGGCTCAACATGACCTGCCTGGAACTGGCCTGGTGACCGCCGGGGCGCCCCCGGCCCAGGACCAGGCCGGCCCCCGCACCGGCGCGGCCCTCCCGGGGGTGGACCCGGCCTGGTCCCGCACCGTCGAGACGCCCCCGGGGGTCGACCCCACCTGGTCCCGCACCGTCGAGACTCTCCCTGGGGTCGACCCCGCCTGGTCCCGCATCGTCGAGGCTCCCGACGCCGAGGGCGTCACCCGCACCTGGCACGTGCTCGACAACGGGCCCCTGCTCGAGGCGACCGGCGTCCCCGTCGAGCACACCCTGCTGTGCGTGCACGGCAACCCGACCTGGTCCTACCTGTGGCGCCGCGTCCTGCAGACCGCTCCCCCCGGCTGGCGCGTGGTCGCCGTGGACCACCTCGGCATGGGCTACTCCGAGCGCACCGAGGCCCCCCGCACGCTCGCCCAGCGCGTCGAGGACCTGTCCCGGCTGACCGACGCACTGGGCCTCGACGGCCCGGTCGCGACGCTCGCGCACGACTGGGGCGGCCCGATCAGCCTGGGCTGGGCGCTGGCCCACCGCGACCAGCTCACGCAGGTCGCGCTCACCAACACCGCCGTCCACCAGCCCGAGGGCTCCCCGTGGCCCGCGGCGATCGCCGCGGTCCGCACGCCCCCGCTGCTGGACCTGGTGTGCCGCCGCACCCCCGGCTTCGTGCTCGCCGCCACCGCCACCGTGCGCCCCGCCCTCCCGGCACCGGTGCGCCGGGCGTTCGCCGCGCCATACTCCACGACGGCCCGCCGGGAGGCGATCGGCGACTTCGTGCAGGACATCCCGACCACGCCGGACCACCCCAGCCATGCCGAGCTGGACCGGATCGCGCGCGGCCTGGACTCGCTGGCCGAGGTGCCGACGCTCATGGTCTGGGGCATGCGTGACCCGGTGTTCTGCGGCCGCTACCTGGCCGACCTGCAGCGCCGCCTCCCGCACGCCGACGTGCACGCCTACCCGGACGCCTCGCACCTGGTGCTCGAGGACCGGCCCGAGGGGGTCGCCGTGATCTGGGACTGGCTCACCTCCCGGCAGCCCCCGGTCGCGGACGCGCCGGCCCCGGTCGTGCCGATCCGGGTGGACACGACCGCTCCCGACGACACCGCGATCGTGGAGCTCACCGGCACCGGCGGCGAGATCAGCTTCGGTGCCCTACACCGGCGGGTGGAGGGCCTGGCCCGCGGCCTGCACGCCCGCGGGGTGCGCCCCGGTCAGCGGGTCGCGCTGCTGGTCCGCCCGGGCATCGACCTGACCAGCGTGCTGTATGCCGTGTGGCGGCTGGGTGCTGTCGCCGTCGTCGCTGACGCGGGGCTGGGTCTGCGGCGGCTCGGGGCCGCCCTGCGGGGCGCGGCCCCGGAGCACGTCATCGGTTTCCCCACAGCGCGCGCGATCGTCGTGGCCGCAGGGGTGCCGGGGCAGTGGATCCGGCTGGGCGAGGGTGACGTCGCGGCGCTCATCGCCGAGGGCGCAGCCCACCAGGTCCCCGCCCACGACCTGGTGAGCGCCACCTCCGCCCTCGACCAGGACGGCGCCGTACTCTTCACCTCCGGCGCCACCGGACCACCCAAGGGCGTGGTCTACACCCGGCGCCAGGTCGGCGCCCAGGTGGCGCTGCTGCGCGACACCTTCGGCTTCCGGCCCGGGGCACGGTTCGTCGCGGCCTTCGCGCCGTTCGCGCTCTACGGCCCGGCGCTTGGGATGGCCTCGGCCGTGCCCGACATGGACGTGACGGCACCGGACACGCTGAGCGCCGGCGCCCTGGCCGACGCGGTGGCGGCGATCGACGCCACGGTCGTCTTTGCCTCCCCCGCAGCGCTGGACAACGTCGTGGCGACCGCCGACCAGCTGTCGCGCGCCCAGCTCGAGCAGCTGCGGCGACCCCGCCTCATCCTGTCGGCCGGTGCCCCGGTGCCCGCGGCGCTGCTCCGCCGCCTCAAGGAGCTCCTGCCTGGCGCGGCGACGCACACGCCCTACGGCATGACCGAGGCCCTCCCCGTGGCGACCCTGGACCCGACCACCCTCGATCCGGCCGACCCCGCGGACCGCGACCGCGGCGTCTGCGTCGGCCTGCCCCTGCCCGGGGTCACCGTGCGCCTCGCCGCCCTGCGGCCCGACGGGACCGCGGTGGAGGAGCTCACGGGCGATCCCGGCGTGACCGGCGAGATCGTCGTCCGTGCGCCGCACGTCAAGGAGCGCTACGACCGTCTGTGGGCCACCCAGCGGGCCAGCGCCCGGCCGGCGGGCTGGCACCGCACCGGCGACGTCGGGCACCTGGACGACCGCGGCCGGCTGTGGGTCGAGGGGCGGCTCGCGCACGTCCTGACCACTCCCGAGGGCCCCCTCCCCCCGTATGCCGTGGAGCAGGCCATCGAGTCCGTCCCCGGGGTGCGGCGCGCGGCCGTCGTCGGGGTCGGGCCGGTCGGGACGCAGCAGGTCGTGGCGGTCGTCGTGCCGCAGGGCGCGCGGCCGGACCGTCGCCTGGCCAGGACGTCCCGGACGGACACCAGCGTGCCACCGGACATCGCGCGCCAGGTGCGGGCCGCCGCGAGGGTGCCCGTCGCCGCGGTGCTGCGGCGCGACTGGCTGCCGGTCGACATCCGGCACGCCGCCAAGGTCGACCGCACCGAGCTCGCCCGCTGGGCGACCGCGCTCCTGCACGGTCGGGCCGCCGCGCGGGAGGCCTTCCGTCGCCACCCGAAGGCGCCGAGCCGCAGGAGTCGTTGATGCGCGGGAGTCGTTGATGCGCGGGAGTCGTTGATGCGCAGCAGAGTCCTCGTCACCGGAGCGAGCGGGATGCTGGGCCGTGCCGTCGCGGACACCCTGGCCGCGCGGGGCGACGAGGTGACCGTGCTCCAGCGTCGCCCCTCCGGCAGCCCCCACCGCGAGGTGCTCGGGGACGTCGCCGACCCGGTGGCCGTGTCGGACGCCCTCGCCGGGCAGGACGCGGTGATCCACCTGGCCGCCAAGGTGGACGTGGTCGGGGCGTGGGAGGACTACCGCCGCACCAACATCGACGGCACCCGGACCCTGGTCGAGGCGGCCCGGGCGGGCAGCGTCGCGCGCTTCGTGCAGGTGTCCTCGCCCTCGGTGGCGCACGCCGGCAGCTCGCTGGCCGGCGTCGGCGCCGGTCCGGCCGACCCGGAGCGCGCCCGCGGCAACTACGCCCGGAGCAAGGCGGCCGCGGAGCTGATCGCGCTGGACGCCGACGGGGACGACCTCACGGTGACCGCGGTCCGGCCGCACCTGGTGTGGGGCCCGGGCGACACCCAGCTGATCGGCCGCATCCTGGCACGCGCCCGGTCCGGACGCCTGCCGCTGCTCGGGCGGGGCACCAGCCTGGTGGACACCACCTACGTCACCAACGCCGCGGACGCTCTGGTGGCCGCGCTCGACCGCGCCGACGTCGCGCGTGGGCAGGCGCTGGTCGTGACCAACGGGGAGCCGCGACCGATCGGTGAGCTGATCGGCGACATCTGTC
The DNA here is from genome assembly GCF_023015765.1 of Ornithinimicrobium sp. F0845. Lineage (GTDB taxonomy): Bacteria > Actinomycetota > Actinomycetes > Actinomycetales > Dermatophilaceae > Ornithinicoccus. The sequence goes on along the minus strand of NZ_JALKAL010000005.1, from coordinate 4,741 downwards.
GGGCGGGCGGGGCGCCGCCACCGCGGCTGCGCATCCCGGCCCGTGTGGCCTGGGTCGCGGGCGCAGCGGTCGAGGGTGCGATGGCACTCTCGACCACGGTCCCCGGGCTACCGGAGATCACCGAGCCCCCGCTGACCCGGTTCCTCGCCGAGCAGTTGTCGACCGCCCACTGGTTCGACCAGCGGCACACCCGCGCGGTGCTGGACTGGACCCCGGCCGTGACCCTGGACGAGGGACTGAGAGAACTGGCTGCGGCACACTCTGCGGACGGCTAGCGTTGTCCCTGACGAAGGGCGTCGGCACAGACGACTGCGCAGGCGCTCCCGTGACGTGGTGACAGACGTCGCAGGACACGAGGAACTGGGGTCGAGGGAGCATGAGTAGGGCATCACGAGCGCGCCGGGTGGCCGCTGCCGCGGCGTACGGCGGCGGAGGCATGGCCGCAGCCGGCCTGGCCGGTCTCGCCCTATTGCGCGCCGAGGTGCTGATCGCCAAGCGAATCATCGGTGAGGGTGCGGGGACACCCCGACCAGCGGACGGCACCTACGGCGCGGGCTTCGGGGAGGCCCACCGGATCCTGATGCTCGGCGACAGCACCGCCGCCGGGGTGGGCGCCACCCGGTCCGAGGAGACCATCGGCGCGATCGTCGCCACGGGCGTCGCCGCCCTGACCGGTCACCCGGTCGAGCTCTGCAACGCCTCGCGCAGCGGAGCCACCTCACCGCAGCTGCTCGGCCAGCTGGAGCACGGCCTGACCCAGATGCCCGAGCCGGATGTGGCGATCATCATGATCGGGGCCAACGACGTCAAGGAACGACTCGACCGTGCCGCGTCGGTCCGCGCCCTGAGCGAGACAGTGACCCGGCTGGTGGAGTTGGGCGTCGGGGTCGTCGTCGGCACCTGCCCCGACCTGGGCACCGTCCGACCCATCCCCCAGCCGCTACGGGCCCTGGTCCAGCGGTGGAGCCGCGACCTGGCCGCGGCACAGACGGTGGCCGTGGTCGAGGCCGGCGGGCGCACCGTGTCGACCGGCGACCTGCTGGGCCCGACCTTCCGGGAGTCCCCCACCCAGATGTTCAGCGCCGACGGTCTGCACCCCTCGTCGGCCGGCTACGCCCGGGCCGCAGCGGCCCTGCTGCCCAGCGTCGTGGACGCCCTCGGCCTCCACACCCTGGACACCGGGCGCATCCCGGACCACCGGCGAGGCGAGCACGTCGAGCCGCTCCCGGAGGCCGCCCAGCGCGCGGTCCTCGACCCCGGCAGCGAGGTCAGCGCGGTCGACGTGGACGGGCGGTCGCGCGGCGAGCGGGGCCGCTGGGCACAACTGCTGCGACGCCATCGCCATCCGGCACCTGACGAGACCGCGGACGACAGCCCCGGGAGCGCCGACACAGCTAGCCACGACTCGAGCGACGCCGACGATTCCGGGGCAGCCAGACCGGGCGCGATCGATGCCGACGATTCCGGGGCAGCCAGACCGGGCGCGAGCGATGCCAACGCATCTGGGCAAGTCAGGGCAGACACACCCACCTCAGATGACGTGGACGCAGGTGCAGCGGAGCACGGCTCCGGATGACGAGGGAGCGCGCGGCGGGAGACCCGGCCCCGCAGGATCTGGACCAAGGTGGCCTGCTCAGCCATCCGTGGAGACCCTGGGAGCCGGAGCAGGTGGCACCCCTGCTGGACGCGACCGGCCGTCCGTGGCTGATCGCCGGCGGCTTCGCCATCGACCTGTTCGTGGGTCGACGGACCCGGGAGCACGCCGACCTCGACGTCTTCCTCCTGCGCCGGGACCAGCAGGTGGTCCACGAGTCCCTCCCGGGGTGGGAGATCTACGCCGCGGACCCACCCGGTCACCTGCGGACCTGGCTGGCCGGCGAAACCCTGCCCGCCGGCGTGCACGACATCTGGTGCCGACCGTCCGCCGACGAGCCGTGGCGGGTGCAGTTCATGCTGGACGAGGCCGACTGCCAGACCTGGGTCTCCCGGCGCAACTCTCAGGTGAGGCGTCCGCTCGGTGAGCTCCGGCATACTGCCGCCGACGGTATCCCCTTCCTCGCGCCGGAGGTGCAGCTGTTCTACAAGGCCAGCGGCCGGCGACCCAAGGACGAGCAGGATCTCGAGGTCGCTCTCCCCCACCTCTCCGGACCCCAGCGGGACTGGCTGGCGCAGGCCATACTCACCACCGAGCCCGCCCATCCGTGGCTGGCACGGCTGGCGCGCTGAGCGTCACGGGGGACACCGACGGTGATCTGGTCGGGCGGTGCTCCTAGACTCGGTGACACCGAACCACAGGAGGAAACATGCCCGAGGCCGTCATCGTCGCAGCCGCCCGCACCCCGATCGGCCGCGCCTTCAAGGGGTCCCTGACCACCGTGCGTCCCGACGACCTCGCCGCCGGCGTGATCCGCGCGGCCCTGGACCAGGTGCCCGCGCTCGACCCGACCACCATCGACGACCTCTACCTGGGGTGCGCCGAGCCGTGGGGCGAGCACGGCAGCAACATGGCCCGCGTGGTGTCGGTGCTCCTCGGTTATGACACCCTGCCCGGCTCCACCATCAACCGGTTCTGCGCCTCCTCCGTGCAGACCACCCGGATGGCCCTGCACGCGATCCGCGCCGGTGAGGGCGACATCTTCGTCAGCGCGGGTGTCGAGGCGGTGTCGCGCTATGCCGACTTCTCCGGAGCCGGCGGCAGCAAGGCGGAGTGGCAGAACCCGAAGTTCGCCGACGCGATCGAGCGCAGCGCGAAGATCGCCGAGACCAACCAGACCTGGACCGACCCGCGCGAGGAGGGGCTGCTGCCCGACATCTATCTCGCGATGGGCCAGACCGCCGAGAACGTCGCCACGTCCCGCGGGGTCTCCCGGGAGCGCCAGGACGAGTGGGGTGTCACCAGCCAGAACCGCGCCGAGGCCGCCATCGCATCCGGGGTCTTCGAGCGGGAGATCGCCCCGGTCACCCTGGCCGACGGCACGGTCGTGAGCACCGACGACGGTCCCCGCCCCGGTGTGACGCTGGAGAAGGTCTCCCAGCTGCAGCCGGTCTTCCGCGAGGACGGCACCATCACCGCCGGCAACTGCTGCGCCCTCAATGATGGGGCCGCTGCCCTGGTGATCATGAGCGACACAAAGGCCAAGGAGCTGGGGTTGACCCCGCTGGCCCGTGTCGTGTCCACCGGCGTCTCCGCGCTCTCCCCCGAGGTCATGGGCCTGGGGCCGGTCGAGGCATCGCGCCAGGCGCTGGCCCGGGCGGGCATGTCGATCGGGGACATGGACCTGTATGAGATCAACGAGGCCTTCGCCGCGCAGGTGCTGCCCAGCGCCGACGACCTCGGCATGGACTTCGACAAGCTCAACGTCCACGGCGGCGCGATCGCCCTGGGCCACCCGTTCGGCTCCACCGGCGCCCGCATCAGCACCACGCTGATCAACGCGCTGCAGACCCGGGACGGCCAGTTCGGCCTGGAGACGATGTGCGTGGGCGGCGGCCAGGGCATGGCCGTCATCCTGGAGCGTCTCAGCTGACGCTCTCCTGACGCGACGAGCGCCGGCACCCCGGGTGGGTGCCGGCGCTTCGCTGTCTCGGGCAGTATGCCGGGTCGGCCAGTCCTGCTCTCGGCTCGCTGCTCTGTGGACAGCGCGAACCCGCTGTCGGCGGTGGGTGTCAGGGTGGGGACCACTGGTTGAGAGCAGTGGCTTTTCCACAGTGGTGGGCGTGTCGCCCGCCGATTGTCGTACATCTGTTCTAGACTGGGGTTGTTGGTCAGCGAGACCGACAACGAAGGGACAACACCGGGGAAGGGGTGTGGGGTCAATGACCGTTCGGGCGCTGGAGCGTGGTCTGGAGACCCGGTTGAGCCACCACCTGGCCTCTCTGGGGATTTCCGACCCGAACGTGGCTCCTTCGGGGCGGATCGTGCCGGCCCCTGGTCAGGACGTGGCCCGTTGGGTCCGGGTGCACCGGTACTCTCCCGAGGTCCCGGTCCGGGTGGTCCTGGACGGGCCCGGCGCCACCGCCCGGGGCCAGGACGCCGCCGCCACCGACGCCCAAGCCAACGACCCTGCTGGCACCGACTCCTGCGGCACCGGTCCCTGCGCCGCTGACTCTCCCGTGGACGAGCGGGACGTGGCGGCCCGGTTGCGGGCGGTCCTGGCCGAGGTCGGTGTGGCCGAGGGGATGGTCGAGGCACTGAGCCAGGTCGCTCTCGCGTGTGCGACGGTGACCAACCCGCAGGTCCGGGCGGCACGGGCCGCGCACGAGGTCACGGGGACCGACCTGGAGGCCGGCAGGGACAGTTCCAGCGGTCAGTCCGGGGCGCCGGCCGACGAGGAGGAGGAGGGGCCCGGTGAGGTCGGTGCCGCGGTGGCCCGGGGCCGGGTGCTGCTGTCCAGTGTGGAGACACTGCTGGCCGCGACCGCGAAGCTGGAGGCGGTCGCGGTGGCCGGGACGACGTTGTTGACGATGGCGGTGGGGCGGGTGCTGCTGGTCGACAAGGGCGTGGCCGACCCCCAGGAGCTGTCGGCCACCGCCCGGGAGGAGTGGAGGGCCAAGGCCAAGTCCCGCACCCGGGCCGAGTTGATGGCTGCGACCGGGCGGGCCACCGGCGAGATCACCGACCTGGTGTCCCTGGCCACCGCCCCGGCCGCGGTGACCGGCCCGGTCGAGCGTGCGATGGCCGCCGGGGAAGCGGGCTGGACGCTGGTGCGCCGCTACCACCGCGCCTGCGCCGACCTGGACA
>NZ_JALKAL010000049.1 GCF_023015765.1 Ornithinimicrobium sp. F0845 | reverse complement strand
CGAGAAGGGCGCGACGATGACCTTCGAGCACGTCGACTTCAACTTCGCCGAGGGCAGCCCCTGGGCCGAGGACGCTGGTGGCCTGGCCGCCCGCGAGGCGTTCGCCTACTGCCTGCCGCGTCAGCAGATCGTCGACAACCTGATCACCCCGATCGATGAGAACGCCGTGGTGATGAACTCCCGTGAGGTCTTCCCCTTCCAGGACAACTACGAGGAGCACGTCGCCAAGATCTACGACGGCCGCTACGACGAGGTCGACCTGGAGATGGCGCAGCAGAAGTT
>NZ_JALKAL010000048.1 GCF_023015765.1 Ornithinimicrobium sp. F0845 | reverse complement strand
AAACCGGGCGTGTGTGATAGACGGTAGTCGTTGCACGTTCGGGGTCGTGGGACACAGCTTCTCAGTTCTACCGGGCTGGGCTGGAGTGAGAAATTCTTGTTGTAGGCGGAAGGTTTGGAAGAGCCTGGCGTAGAGGGTGAGACCCCCGTAGCCGAAACAATGAGAACTCTGGTGTTGTGTTCCCAAGTAGTACGGGGCCCGAGAAATCCCGTACGAATCTGGCAGGACCACCTGCTAAGCCTAAATATTCCCTGGTGACCGATAGCGGACAAGTACCGTGAGGGA
>NZ_JALKAL010000047.1 GCF_023015765.1 Ornithinimicrobium sp. F0845 | reverse complement strand
AACGTACCCACCGGCCAAGCCTACCCAGGGTTGTTAGTGACCACCCTGAGCCCCGAAGCTGCAGGTCAACGAGTCACGACACGAAGAATCTTGACCGACCTAGCCAACTCAGGTCGGAGAGTGGACTTCACCAACCATTCAGCGTCTTGGCGGTACTGACGACCGCCAGCGACGTTTGAAGGTCGTGAAGAGTCGGTCCTGAGTTGGCTACTTTTGGTGACCACCCGGGTTTAGCGCTGCCAGGAGTTCCGCGGCTTCGGGCGGGATGGCCGGGGCAGCTGTGGTCGTTGACCCGCCGCTGGTGATGACTGCCGAGC
>NZ_JALKAL010000046.1 GCF_023015765.1 Ornithinimicrobium sp. F0845 | reverse complement strand
CCTGGGTGATGCGTTCGTGCTCGAGAAGGGCGCGACGATGACCTTCGAGCACGTCGACTTCAACTTCGCCGAGGGCAGCCCCTGGGCCGAGGACGCTGGTGGCCTGGCCGCCCGCGAGGCGTTCGCCTACTGCCTGCCGCGGCAGCAGATCGTCGACAACCTGATCACCCCGATCGATGAGACCGCCGTGGTGATGAACTCCCGTGAGGTCTTCCCCTTCCAGGACAACTACGAGGAGCACGTCGCCAAGATCTACGACGGCCGCTACGACGAGGTCGACCTGGAGATGGCGCAGCAGAAGTTCGACGAGTCCGGTCTGGAGG
>NZ_JALKAL010000045.1 GCF_023015765.1 Ornithinimicrobium sp. F0845 | reverse complement strand
GCGAGCGAAAGCGGATGAGGCTAAACCGGGCGTGTGTGATAGACGGTAGTCGTTGCACGTTCGGGGTCGTGGGACACAGCTTCTCAGTTCTACCGGGCTGGGCTGGAGTGAGAAATTCTTGTTGTAGGCGGAAGGTTTGGAATAATCTGGCGTAGAGGGTGAGACCCCCGTAGCCGAAACAATGAGGACTCTGGTGTTGTGTTCCCAAGTAGTACGGGGCCCGAGAAATCCCGTACGAATCTGGCAGGACCACCTGCTAAGCCTAAATATTCCCTGGTGACCGATAGCGGACAAGTACCGTGAGGGAAAGGTGAAAAGTACCCCGGG
>NZ_JALKAL010000044.1 GCF_023015765.1 Ornithinimicrobium sp. F0845 | reverse complement strand
GGAGGCCCGGATCCTGGCGCTGACCCCGGGCTCGACGCTGTACCGGTTGGTGACCGACCCGGCCACCGGGGCCCTCATCGAGCGCTCCACCACGGCCTACAAGTTCGACAAGGCGATGCGTGCCCACATCATCGCCGCCGACGTCTTCTGTCGCATGCCTGGCTGCCTGCGTCCGGCCTCCCGCGCCCAGATCGACCACGTCCAGGAATACGGCACCGCCGGCGGGCACACCTGCATCGGCAACGGCCAACCCCTGGACGAACCCCACCACGACCTGAAGACCAAGAAACACTGGGACGCGGTCATCCACGCCAACCGCGACGTCACCT
>NZ_JALKAL010000043.1 GCF_023015765.1 Ornithinimicrobium sp. F0845 | reverse complement strand
GTCACCGTTGCTCAGGGCCTGGACGTGGGTCTCCGGCGCCGCGAAGCGGAACGTCAGGTTGGAGGTCGCCGGCGGCGGGCCCCAGTAGACGTCGTTCGGGCCGAGGGTGATGTACTCACCAACGCTCCACTCCGCGCCCTTGGACGCGTCGATGGTGTATGGGCCGCTGGACTGGGCGATCATCGGTTCCGGCAGGGTCTTCTCCGGGGAGAGCCAGCCGGTGTTCCAGAACTCCGCCGCCGGGGCGATCGCGTCAACGTCGCCCTCCTGGATCGCGGTGACCAGCTCCTCCGGCGTCATACCGGACTGCTCCGCGGCCACGTGCGCGGGCAGCGCACCGCCGACCATCAGCTGGTAGTCCGGGTAGGGCTCGGGGTAGGTGATCGTGAACGTCTTGCCGTTCAGCTCACCCTGCGGGCCGTCCGGGACGTAGATGCCCCAGTCGGCGGCGACCGTGTTGAACGCCGGGACGTAGTCCGGGTCGTCGGCCGGCGGCTCGCCGTAGATCGACGGCGGGTTGTTGGACGCCCAGTCGAAGAGGTAGTCGTTGTAGGTGATGGGCGTGCCATCCTCCC
>NZ_JALKAL010000042.1 GCF_023015765.1 Ornithinimicrobium sp. F0845 | reverse complement strand
GTCGGTAACACCCGAAGCCGGTGGCCCAACCCCTTTGTGGGAGGGAGCCGTCGAAGGTGGGACTGGTGATTGGGACTAAGTCGTAACAAGGTAGCCGTACCGGAAGGTGCGGCTGGATCACCTCCTTTCTAAGGAGCAACAGCCCCGCTGACGCACACGACCCTTGATGGCCTTGCGCCTGGTGGGGTGGTGGTTGGTGGGGTGGTTTGGTTCTGCACGGACGAGTGTTCCGTGGGGCCGAGCTCTGGGTGGAACATCGGTTATGGTGCCCGCACCTGGTGGTGTGGCTGCTGCTAGTACGACCCTCTTCATCTTGTGTGGGGGGTGTGGAACGTGGTGGTCGTGCCGGGTGGGTGTGGGTGTGACACGTTGTTGGGTCCTGAGGGATCGGGCCCCTGACACGACCCCCTTGTGTTCGTGTGCCTGCTTGCTGCCGTTGTGTGGTGGGTGGTCACGGGTAGGGGGGTGGTGGTTGGGTGGTTCGGTGTCTTTGGAGTGCAGGGCCCTGGTGGTTCCCATACCACCGTGCTGGTTGACCTGTTGTGGGTTGGGTGGTGCGGGTTTGGTGGGGGCGTGGCTGGGGTTGTCTGTTTGTATGTTGAGAACTACACAGTGGACGCGAGCATCTTTGTGGCTTTAAGTTTTTAAGTGCACATGGTGG
>NZ_JALKAL010000041.1 GCF_023015765.1 Ornithinimicrobium sp. F0845 | reverse complement strand
GCACCGCCCGGTCACCGGGTCGGTCAGGAGGCGGTGCATCACCGATCCCGGCGTCAACGCCAACCTGGTGACCTCCTGCGGGGAGAGGAAGAACGACCGGCGACCCTGCACCTCCCCGACGCCGAATAGCCCGGACCCGAACCTTGCCTGCCTCGGCGGCCGGGGCTGGGGCCTGGAGGCAGAGCCCTCCCGCCGGTCCGGCTGCCGGATCGAGCAGCTGCAGTCCGGGCCGTGCCCACCTGCCCCGGGGGCAGGGCCCGCCCCACCGCCGGTCGGCGCGCTTCCCCCCGGGGCTGTGCCCGGTGGCCGGGCAGAGCTCTCCCCACCACCGGAGCCTGATGGGGCAGCCTCGTCCCCGGCGCCGGAGCCTGATGGGGCAGAGCTCTCCCCCGGGTCGGAGCCTGATGGGGCAGCCTCGTCCCCGGCATCGGACCCGTCGGCCGGGTCAGCAGGGGCCGGGTCAGCAGGGGCCGGTCCCGTGCCTGCCGGACAGGTGCAGGACCCCGCACCGGGTTCACCGGCCGCGCTGGGACGATGGGTGGTGCCCGCGTTGGCGTGGTCGTTGTCAGTGTCGGTGTCGTGGTCTGTGTCGTTGTCGGGGTCGGGGTTCAGGTGGTTGAGGGGGACGATGACGTTCAGGACCGCTGCGGGGAGCCCGGCCAGGATCGCGGC
>NZ_JALKAL010000040.1 GCF_023015765.1 Ornithinimicrobium sp. F0845 | reverse complement strand
TGGCCCAACCCCTTTGTGGGAGGGAGCCGTCGAAGGTGGGACTGGTGATTGGGACTAAGTCGTAACAAGGTAGCCGTACCGGAAGGTGCGGCTGGATCACCTCCTTTCTAAGGAGCAACACGCCCGCTGACGCACACGACCCTTGATGGCCTTGCGCCTGGTGGGGTGGTGGTTGGTGGGGTGGTTTGGTTCTGCACGGACGAGTGTTCCGTGGGGCCGAGCTCTGGGTGGAACATCGGTTATGGTGCCCGCACCTGGTGGTGTGGCTGCTGCTAGTACGACCCTCCCGTTGTGGGGGTGTGGAACGTGGTGGCCGTGCCGGGTGGGTGTGGGTGTGACACGTTGTTGGGTCCTGAGGGATCGGGCCCCTGACACGACCCCCTTGTGTTCGTGTGCCTGCTTGCTGCCGTTGTGTGGTGGGTGGTCACGGGTAGGGGGGTGGTGGTTGGGTGGTTCGGTGTCTTTGGAGTGCAGGGCCCTGGTGGTTCCCATACCACCGTGCTGGTTGACCTTGTGTGGGTTGGGTGGTGCGGGTTTGGTGGGGGCGTGGCTGGGGTTGTCTGTTTGTATGTTGAGAACTACACAGTGGACGCGAGCATCTTTGTGGCTTTAAGTTTTTAAGTGCACATGGTGGATGCCTTGGTACCAGGAACCGAAGAAGGACGTAGGAATCTGCGATAAGCCTCGGGGAGTCGATAACCAGACATTGATCCGAGGATTTCCGAATGGGGAAACCCGGCTGGCTTCATCGCCAGTCACTGCCGCCTGAATATATAGGGCGGTTGGAGGGAACGTGGGGAAGTGAAACATCTCAGTACCCACAGGAAGAGAAAACAACCGTGATTCCGTGAGTAGTGGCGAGCGAAAGCGGATGAGGCTAAACCGGGCGTGTGTGATAGACGGTAGTCGTTGCACGTTCGGGGTCGTGGGACACAGCTTCTCAGTTCTACCGGGCTGGGCTGGAGTGAGAAATTCTTGTTGTAGGCGGAAGGTTTGGAA
>NZ_JALKAL010000004.1 GCF_023015765.1 Ornithinimicrobium sp. F0845 | reverse complement strand
ACCACCGGTTCCAGTGCTGGGACCTCATCCGCCTGACCCGCCGCAACCTCAAGACCGGCCGACTGGTCAACGGACCCAACCCCGACACCGCCGCTGCCGAACGCGCCCGCCACACCCACGCCACCCACCCCGAACAGGCCACCTACCAGGCCACCAGCAAGACAGACGGCCCGACACCAGGCGCGGCGGACAGCCCGGCACCAGGCGCGGCGGACAGCCCGGCACCAGGCACCACGGACAGCCCGGCGGACGGGGCGGCCCCCACGGACGACACGCCGGACCCCGCGGACGGTGTGACCAGTGGACCGCCCGCCGCCACGCCCGCGAAGGACACCCCCGAACACGGCCCCTGGGCCACCCCCGACGACACCCCACCACCCTTCTGAGGGGCGCCAACAGGCGAGGATCGGGGCGCAGATCCGGCCCGATGCACCGTGCCGGGACGAGGTGTTTATGACACGGGCTTGATCCGGACCGCCGACCAGCCGTCGTCCAGCGCGACGTTGGCGGTGGCGGTCCAGCCGATCTCCTCGGCCCGGCGCCAGATGCTGTCGCGGTTGATGTCCGTCCGGTTGGCCTTGGGGTAGGCGACCCAGACGGCGCGGACGCCGCTGAGCCGGGGCAGGATCGTCTCCACGTGCTCGTCGAGGGCCACGCGGTCGGCGGTGAAGAGCACTGCTACCCCACCGGACGGCGGGGCTCCGTCGGTCATGGTCCGTACTCCGTCTGGGAGCGGCTCCAGGAGCGCATGCTGGTCAGGGGTGCCGACGACGAGCAGCTCGCGCCCGGGCTTGATCTGTAGTTTCTCCGCGACAGGTCTGGCCATCCAAGAAGCCTACGCAAAGAGAGCGGGCGTACCCAGAAGCTGCATCATCCGTCGAACTGCACCCGGCTCGGTCCGCGCCGCGACTGCAGGTCCCGAGCCACCGCCTCGGCGTCGCGCAGGGTGCGCAGCACGTTGGCGCCGGCGAGCTTGATCAGGTCGCCGTCGGACCAGCCGCGGTCGGCAAGGGCCGCCAGGAGTCGCGGATAACCGGACACGTCCTCGAGTCCGACCGGCAGGCTCGAGACCCCGTCGTAGTCGCCGCCGAGACCGATGTGGTCGACTCCGGCCACCTCGCGCAGATGCTCGACATGGGTGACCACTTGCTCGAGGGTCGCGCGCGGCTGCGGGTGCGTGACGGCATACTGCTCGGCCCACGGCTCGAAGGCCTCCAGGTCCGTCGAGGTGATCCCGGCCTCGGCTGCCGCCGCGGCAGCCTCGACCTTCCACTCCCAGACCTCGGGTGACACGAACTGCGGTGCGAACACGGCCATGCAGGTGCCGCCGTTGGCCGCGAGGATCTCCAGGACGTCGTCGGGAACGTTGCGCGGGGTCGGGCAGATGGCCCGCGCCGAGCTGTGCGAGAAGATGACCGGCGCCTGTGTGACGGCGAGGGCGTCGCGCATGGTGTCCGCGGAGACGTGGGACAGGTCGACGAGCATGCCGACCCGGTTCATCTCCCGCACGACCTCTCGGCCGAAGTCGGACAGCCCTCCGAGGACCGGCTCGTCGGTCGCGGAGTCGGCCCACGGCACGTTGTCGTTGTGGGTCAGGGTCAGGTAGCGCACCCCCAGGCGGTGGAGGACGCGCAGGGCGCCCAGCGAGCAGCCGATCGAGTGCCCGCCCTCGGCGCCCATCAGGGACGCGATCCGTCCCGAGGCGAAGACGGCGTCCACCTCGTCCGCCGTCGTGGCCAGCCCGAGCCGGTCGGAGTAGCGATCCACCATGCCGTAGACCGCGTCGACCTGCTCGAGCGTCTGGATCACGGCCTGGTCCGGGGGCAGGGTGGAGGGCACGAAGACCGACCAGAACTGCGCCCCGACCCCACCGACATCCAGCCGCGGCAGGTCGGTGTGGTTGGGAGTGGCGCCCGCGATGTCGAGCGCGTCCCAGTCGTAGCCCACCAGGGCACGAGCCCGCCACGGCAGGTCGTTGTGCCCGTCCACGAGCGGGTGGTGGCGCAGCAGGTCACGGAGACGTTCCGGTGTGTTCACCCGATGAGTCTTATCACTGTCGGTGGTCAGTCCTAGAGTCAGGACACCGGAGCCGCCGCGGGGTCACCGCCCGGCCCGACCCTCGCCGACGGACTTGCACAGGTCCGCCGCCACCACAAAGGAGCGACCATGGCGATTCACCTGGAGAGTTGGCCGGCGGGCACCCCCTGCTGGGTCGACCTGTCGGTCAGTGACCCGGACGCATCACGCGCGTTCTACGCCGACGTGCTGGGCTGGGAGTTCACCGAGTCCACCGAGGAGTTCGGTGGCTACTTCATGGCGCTGGTCGACGGTCAGCCGGCGGCCGGGCTGGCCCCGCCGATGCCGGGCATGGACGACCCGGGTCACTACTGGACCACCTATCTGGGCACGCAGGACATCGAGTCGGTGGCGCAGTCGGTCGCCGAGCACGGAGGGTCGTCGATCTTCCCGCCGATGCAGCTCGAGGCGCTCGGGTCGATGGGCCTGTTCACCGACCCCACGGGCGCTGTCTTCGGTGCCTGGCAGTATGGCGAGCACACCGGTTTCAACGTCTACGACACCCAGGGCTCGGTGTCCTGGTGCGAGGCGATGGTGGATGACTTCGAGAAGGGCAAGGAGTTCTACGCCAGCGTCTTCGGCTTCACCTACGAGGACATGTCGAGCGACGGTATGTCGTATGCCATGTTCAGTGTCCCCGGCGGTGAGCGTCCCGCCGGTGGGATCGGGGTGGTCGACGAGGGCCAGTCGCCCTACTGGTCCGTGACCTTCAACGTCGCGAGTCTGGACGAGACCCTGGAACGTGCGCGAGCGGCCGGATCTCAGGTGGTGATGGAGCCCTACGCCTTCGAGTTCGGCCGCGTCGCGGTCATCACCGGACCCGACGGTGAGATGTTCGGTGTCATCGAGCCGCCGGCGGAGCCCCCCCCGATGTAGCAGCGATGTGACCGCCCGGCCCGGTGGGGTGCGGAGTGCCGGGACCGCCCCCCACCGAGCCGACGTGAAAGTTCCTTCTCCAGAGGTATATGCAGGGGTCAAGAACCGGTCTAGTCTGAGTCAAGTGAAGACCAAGGGGGTTTTTCTGACGGGACTGGCTGCGGCCGCCGTCGCGCTCGCTCCCGCTGCTGCCGCGCTCGGCAGCTCGGCGAGTGGTCATGCTGCACCGACTGCTCCAACTGCAGCGGCGTCATACCTCGCGGCGCCAGCGGTCGCGCTCGCTACCGAGTCCGTCGCGGGCAACCTCGGGATCTCGGTGCACGGTCTGGCCTACACCGGCCTCGCCCGCACCGGCACCGCGACGGAGGCCTACGGCGCGGAGGCCGATGGCGCGGAGGCCGACGGCGCGGAGGCCGACGGCATGGCGGCTGACGCCAGCAGCCCGGCCACGACGGTTGGCCCCGCCGCCAGCACTCCGGCCACGACGGTCGGCCCCGCCGCCACGAAGGCACGCCTGGCGGGCGCGGACCGCTACGGCACCTCGGCCGCGATCTCGAAGTGGGCGTTCCCCAACCCTGGTGACGCGGAGCGCGTGTACCTCGCGCGGGCCGACGTGTTCGCCGACGCGCTGACCGCTGGCGTCCTCACGGACGGACCCGTCCTGCTCGTCCCCGCCGACTGCGCCTCTCCGCGCAATGTCGTCACGGTAGAGATCGAGCGGCTCGACCCACAGACGGTGGTGGCTCTGGGCGGAGACCTGGCCGTCTGCGACGCCCAGCTCGAGGCGGCCGCCAACGGCCGCCCGACCGACCGGCTGAGCGGCGAGAACCGGGCCGCGACCGCAGCCGCTGTCGGGCTCTACGAGTTTGCCGGCGGCGCCCCGACCGTCTACCTCGCGCGGGGCAACAGCTCCCCGGACGCGATGGTCGGTGGCACGCTGACCGACGGCCCGATCCTGCTGACAAACCCCGGGGGCACCCACCTGCCGCTGGTGACGCGTGAGGCGATCGCGGCGCTCGACCCGGTCCGCGTGATCGCGCTCGGTGGCACGGCTTCGGTCAGCACCACCCTGCTGAACCAGGCCGCCGACGGGCGCCAGACCGGCCGCCTCGCGGGCACGACCCGCTACGCGACCTCGGTCGCGGTCGCCCAACGGGCCTTCCCCTCCGGCAGCGACCGGGTCTACATCGCACGGGGCGACGGGGCCAACCTGACCGACGCCGTCGCCTCCGGGGTGCTGACCGACGGGCCGGTCCTGCTGGTGAACGGCCCGTGCATCAAGGTGCCCGACATCATCCAGAAGTACCTTGCCGACGTGCAGCCCAGCACCGTGGTCGCCCTCGGCGGCCAGGGTGCGGTGTGCGCGCAGCTGCTTGACGACGCCGCGGCGGCCGCCACACCACCCCCGCCCGGCCCGGACTGCGACGCGGTCAAGTGCGTGGCGCTGACCTTCGACGACGGACCGTCCGCCTACACCAGCCAGCTGGTGGACACGCTGGACGACCTGGACGTCCCCGCGACGTTCTTCGTCGTCGGCCAGCAGTCCGACGCCCGACCGAACACCGTCAAACGCACCTACGACCACGGATACCAGGTCGAGAACCACACCTGGAACCACCCGGAGATGAACACGCTGTCCCTGTCCCAGCAGCGCGCGCAGTACACCTCGACCCGGGATCTCCTCACGAGCCTGGGGATCGCGCCGACGGACATGCTGCGCCCGCCCTACGGTGCGTGGAACTCCAACACCCGCAACCTGGGTGTCCCGCTCATCCTGTGGAGCATCGACACCCGCGACTGGGAGAACCGGAACACCACACAGATCCGGGCCAACGTCCGCAACAACATCCACAACGGGGCGATCGTGCTGCAGCACGACACGATCTCCCAGTCGGTCGCGGCGGTCCCCGGCATCGTCGCCGACCTGCGTGCCCGCGGCTACCACTTCGTGACCGTGGAGGACCTCGTCCCGTGGGCCGGCCCCGGTGACCTGGTGTACTCCCGCGGCAACGTGATCGACGCCTCCGTCGAGGCCGAGCCCCAGGTATTCGACGGCGCCGACTACGTGCCACCTCTCGACGCCGCGGAGCTGCCCCAGGAGTGACTCCGGGCTAGGTCGGGGTGCATCGGAGGTGCCGTCTGTCGGTGGCCGGGTGGATGCTGTCAGTATGCAGCTCGCGCGGGTGATCGAGACATCGGCAGCGGTCGCTGGGACCAGGTCCCGGACGGCCAAGGTGGCCGCGCTCGCGGAGACGCTGCGGGAGGCCTCGCCCGATGAGGTCGGGGTGGTCACCGACTACCTCGCCGGGCGACTGCCGCAGCGGACGGTCGGGGTGGGCTGGCGCGGTCTGCAGGCTCTCCCCGCTGCCGCGCAGACACCGAGCCTCACCGTGCTCGAGGTCGACGCGGGGCTGAGCAGGCTGAGCGCGATCGCCGGGACCGGGTCGGCGGCCACCCGCGGCGCAGAGCTGGCCGCACTGTTCGGCCGGGCCACGACCGAGGAGCAGCGCTGGCTGGTGGGGCTGATCACCGGCGAGCTGCGCCAGGGTGCCGGTGACGGCGTCATGCTCAAGGCGATCGCGGAGGCGGCAGCGGTGCCCGAGGCCGAGGTGCGTCGGGCGGTGATGCTGGCCGGCTTCGCCGGACCGGTCGCGGACGCCGCACTGTCCGCCGGCGCGGGTGACCCTGCGGTCGCCGCCCTCCGGCGGATCGGGCTCGAGGTCGGTCGCCCGCTCCGACCGATGCTCGCCGCGTCGGCACCCGAGATCGACGAGGCCGTGGACGGTTCGGTTCCCGTCGCGGTCGAGACCAAGGTCGACGGCATCCGGCTGCAGGCGCACCTCGACGAGGGGACCGTGCGCCTGTTCACCCGGACGCTGGAGGAGGTCAGCGACCGGATGCCCGAGGTCGTCGAGGTGATCCGGGCCCTGCCGGCCCGGCGGGCCGCGCTCGACGGCGAGGTCATCGCCCTCGCCACTGACGGCCGGCCGCAGCCGTTCCAGGTCACCGGCGCCCGCACCGCCAGCACCGCCGACCCGGCGGCGCTGCGCACCCGAGTCCCCCTCACGACCTTCCTGTTCGACCTGCTGCACGTGGACGGACGTGACCTCGTGGACGAGCCGGCCCGGGAGCGCTGGTCCGTCCTGACGGACCTCGCGCCGCACCTGCTGGTGCCACGGGTCGTCACCGACGATCCCGACGTGGCGCGGTCCTTCTTCGCAGAGCAGGTCGCGGCGGGGCACGAGGGCGTGGTCGTCAAGGCGCTGGACACCCCGTATGCCGCGGGGCGACGCGGCGCGGGCTGGGTCAAGGTCAAGCCGCGGCACACCCTCGACCTGGTGGTGCTGGGCGTGGAGTGGGGCAGCGGTCGGCGCCGCGGCTGGCTGTCCAACATCCACCTGGGGGCACGCGACGCCGAGACCGGTGACCTGGTGATGCTCGGCAAGACGTTCAAGGGCATGACCGACCAGATGCTGGAGTGGCAGACCCAGCGGTTCCTGGGGCTGGAGACCCACCGCGAGGGCCACGTCGTCCACGTCCGGCCGGAGCAGGTCGTCGAGATCGCCTACGACGGGGTGCAGCGGTCGACCCGCTACCCCGGTGGGGTCGCCCTGCGCTTCGCCCGGGTCCTGCGCTACCGGGATGACAAGCCGGTCACCGAGATCGACACGATCGAGACGGTCAGGGCCTTCCTCGGCTGAGCCTCAGCGGGAGTCGCGCTCGCGGTGCATCCGACGGGTGAGCAGCTCGCTGTCACCCTCGCCATCGTGCGCCGCGGTGTCGTAGCCGCTGTCGTCCTCCCGGTCGTAGCCAGCCTCGCTGTAGCCAGCCTCGTCGTCATCAACCTCGCCGTAGCCGTCCTCATAACCGTCCTCGTAGCCACCGGCCGCACGGGGCGAGCGGGAGCCGCCGAGGGTGAGGAAGGCGCCGAGCGCCAGGAGCGCCAGGCCGGCCACGAGCCCGATCCAGGTCAGCCGGTCACGGATGAGCGCCAGCATCGAGCCGGAGGACCCGAACTCGTCGGCGTTCGCCGCGACCGTCTCATCGGTGTAGCCGATGGTGCCGACCGTGATCGGGACGGTCGGCAGGCTCGTGTCGCGCGGGGCGAAGTGGACGTTCTGCTCCTCCAGGCCCTTGAGGATCACCCCGGTGTTCGGCTCGACCCAGACGGTGCGGGTGTTCTCGTAGATGCGGGCGGCCTCCACCGGCTCGTCGGTGCCGAACAGGGCGCCCGGCAGCCCCTGGCTCTCGGACACCTCCTCCGGACCCATCATCATGACGAACTTGTAGGCGCTGACGCCCTCGATCGTCTCCTCGCCCTGGAACTCGGCGGTCACGGCCCGGCCGAGCGACCCGTCCCAGTAGGGGTAGTCCTCCTGCTGGGTGTCGAACGGGAACTTGAAGAAGAGCCCGTCGTGCTGGATGGCCTCGCGCTCCGCCTCCTCCTCCGGGGCCTCCGCGTCGCCGACCGCGATGTAGTCACCGCAGCAGTTGGTGGCCAGGGCCGTGGTCCGGTCGAACGAGACGCCCTCGTCCGAGAGGGTCAGCAGCGGGCCGTCCTCGACCTCGGACCGGACGGTCGTCTGCCAGAAGGCGTTGTTGCCCTCGGCCAGGCCCGGGATGCCCACGACCCGCCGGGTCGACAGCAGGGTGACCCCGTCCAGCTTCTCCACGCCCTCGGCCGAGACCTTCAGGGCCTGCATGTTCTCGCCGCGCGAGATCGAGGTGGAATCCTGGTCCAGGGCCACCTTGGTCAGGCTGGGATAGATCACGGGCTTGGCCAGCAGGCCGAGCAGCAGCGCGAACGCGCCGAGGATCAGGCTGACAATACCGAGGGTGCGGCGCATCGGGGCTCCTTTGCCGACAGGACTGACGCGGAGCCTACCAGCGGGTAATCTCGCGGGACAGATATCGGCGACAGCGACGTCGGGGTGTCGTAGAGTCGGCGCGACATGACCGCACCCGCCCGTGAACCAGACACCGTCGGCGCCCCGGACTCCGCCGACGGGTCGGCGGGCGCCAGCACCTCGGCATACGGCACCCGGGCTCTCCTGCGTCGCAGGTTCAGCCCGCTGGACGGACTGCGCGCCGTCGGCGCCCTCATGGTGGTCATCACCCATGTCTCGGCCCACACGGCGACGAGCTTCACCGAGCCGTTCGGCGGGCTGCTCGCCCGGTTCGACGCGGGTGTGGCGCTGTTCTTCGTGATCTCCGGCTTCCTGCTCTACCGGCCGTATGCCGTGGCACGGCTCACCGGCGCGCCCGTGCCCGACCTGCGTGGGTACCTCTGGCGGCGGGCGCTGCGCATCCTGCCGGTGCTCTGGCTGGCCGTCGCCGCGGTCTGGGTCCTGTTCGACCACGGCACCCCGACCGGCGTCTACCTGCGGCACATGCTGCTGATCCACATCTACTGGCCGGACAGCTGGGTGCTCGGGCTGACCCAGATGTGGAGCCTGGCCGTCGAGGGCGCGTTCTACGTGGCGCTGCCCCTGCTGGCGTGGCTGCTCGTCCGCACCGCCCGCGACCCGCTGTCGTTCGTGCGACGCAGCCTGGTGGCCCTAGGCCTGCTGGTGGTGCTGAGCCCGGTCTGGGTCGGCGTCGTGACCGCCCTCGGGCACGCGACGGCCCCCCAGTGGCTCCCCGCCTACCTCGGGTGGTTCGCCATCGGGATGGCGCTGGTGACCTGGCAGCAGGCCCGGTGCCTCGGCATACTCCCCACCGGCCGGATCGACTTCCTGGCCAGGCACCCCGGCACGCTCTGGCTCTGCGCGCTCGCGGTCCTGGTCATCGCCTCGACCCCGATCGCTGGGTCCCGGGGGCTGGAGGCGGCGGTCCCCGGGGAGGCCGCGTTCAAGAACCTCGCGTATGCCGTGTTCGCGCTGCTCATGGTGCTGCCGTGTGTGGCGGCGCTGCGCGACGGGGAGGACGCACCGGCCGCGCGGGCACTCGGGGGACGGGTCGGTCGGTGGTTCGGGGACATCTCCTACGGGATCTTCGCCTACCACCTGCTGATCCTGGAGCTGGTGGGCCCCGTGGTGGGTCACGAGAACTTCACCGGCGGGTTCTGGCGGCTGTTGGTGCCGACGCTGGTCGTCACGATCCCGGTCGCGGCCCTGAGCTACCGGTGGATCGAGCGGCCGATCATGGAGTGGGGCCGGACCGTCTACGGTCGGCGCTGATCCGCGGCGGCGCCGAGCGCCATGAGGACCGTCAGCAGGATCAGCATCTGGGGCAGCACGTCCGCGACGCCGCTCCCCTGCGGCTCCGGGCCGGACCACGCGAGCAGGGCGGCTCCCGCCACGCCCAGCAGCATCGTCACGCCGGTGGTCGCCCGGCGGCCGGCGAGCCGGACCGCTGCCGCGGCGACGACGGCCAGACCCAGCCCCCAGAGACCGGCGAAGAGCACCGCGAGGAGACCGACCAGACCCCACCGCTCCGCGCGGTTCGGCCGGGCCGCCAGGGCCGGGTGCACCGACCGTCCGGGTCGCCACCACAGCCCGGCCGCGAGCAGGCCGCCCAGTGCGAGCAGACCCAGGCCGAGGCCCAGCCGGTAGGGACGGTCCGGTCCGAACGCGGCCTCCAGCACGCCGGCCTCACCGGCCGGGACGACGAAACCCTGCTGCCAGCCGTCGATGACGAGCGGCTCCAGCGGGGTGCGGGTCCCTCCGTCGGTGATCAGGTCGGCCGACCAGCCGGCACCGGCGTTCTGGGCGATGACGACCAGGGAGTCCTCCGCGCGGGCCGGGACGGTGACCTCCAGCGACGCGGGCGAGGGGCGGGTCAGCTCGAGCGCGGCGCCCGTCCCGCCCGCCGCGGCAGGACTGTCATCGCGCGCGCGGGGACCGCCATCGCGCGTGGGGGGACCGCCATCGCGCGTGAGGGGACTGTCATCGCGCACCAGGGTCAGGTCGACCGGCACCCAGTGCTCGGTCGTCGACGCACTGATCCGCTGCGTGCCCGCGGTCAGCGCCACAGTGTCCTCACCGTCGCAGGGCACCCAGTCGAGCCGGTCCCGCTCTAGCACCTGGCGGGCCGTCCCGCTGACCCGGGTCTGCACCGCGATGCCGTCGACGACGACCTCCGGCCCGGAGCCGCACGGCAGGTCCAGCACTCGGTCGGGGTCCGGCACCCGGTCGGGGTCCAGCGCGCGGTCGGGGTCCGGCACCCGGTCGGGGTCCGGCACCGGCAGATCCTCGGCCCCGAGCAGGGTCAGCTCGCTGACGCCCACCGGGAGGCCCCGCACCACGCCGGGCAGGGACGGGTCGGAGGTGGTCACCGTGAACGAGGCACCGAAGGTGACCTCGACCTCGCGGGCCGACGTCTCCGGCCAGGAGACCTCTCCCGCGCCGTCGAGCACCAGGTCCAGCGGCTCCGCGCCATCCAGGCTGACGCTGATCTCCGAGGGGCGGCTGGCGGGCAGGAAGTAGTCGCTGGTCAGCCGCAGGCCGGTCAGCGCGCGCTCCTGCGGGAGCTCCAGGGTCAGCGTCGGCTCCTGGTCCAGCGGCCCGGCCACCCAGCCGGTCCCCTCGTCACCGTCGACCACGGTGTCCGGCCGCCCGTAGGCCGCGAACACGTCCCGGGAGGACGCCTGGACCGTGACCTGCCCGGGCACGCGGAGCAGCTCCTCGAGGGCCTCGCCGTCGACCGGCATCACCTGGCCGCTCACGGCATACGGGCCGCCGACGTCGAGCGCGAGGGTGCGGTGCAGGCCCGCAGGCTCTTCCATCGGTGCCGCCTGGAGGCCCGCGCACAGCGGCCGCTGGCCCAGCATCAGACACGCCGAGCGACCGACCTGCTGCGTGCGGAGCGACACCACGTCGACGGTCCCCTCGACAGGGCGCACCGCGAGATCCGGCGCGACCGGCGTGAGGCCCGGCAGCGACACCTCGGCGAGGGCAGCGCCGGCGAGCGTGTCGTCGGGCACCGAGGCGACCTCCAGTCGCAGGCTCCGGGTGGGCCCCTCCGGCAGCAGCAGCTCCTGGTCCAGGACGTCGGGGTCGACCACGGTCGTCTCGCTGCCGGCGTCGGTCACCACCCGCCACGACTGGACGGGAGCAAAGAAGGCCGAGGCTCCCACCCGGATGGACAGGGTCCGGCCCAGGTCCTGCGGCCGGGTGAAGTCGATCTGCCACCACTGGTCCTCCGGCGAGCCGAGAGCGCCGGTGAGCCAGGTCGTCGAGTCGTCGCCGTCGATCGCGCGCCACGGGTCGTAGCCGGCGCCCCGGCGGGCCACCGCGTCCGCGTCCGAGGCGGAGGAGGAGGCCGTGACCCCGGCGACCGGGTCCGGCCAGGTCAGCACGGCAGGGTCGCCGATCCCCGGCAGCAGGTAGTCGTTGACCCGCCGCGCGGGCGGCTCGGCGGTCGCGGTCATCATGCCGGAGAGATTGTCCGCGGCCTGCCCGAAGCTGACCGCCCGCCGGCGATAGCCGTCGCTGACGACCGTGCCGCCGGTCACCGCGTCCGGGAGCGCGTCGGCCAGGTGGCTCGCCGCGTCCGCGAGGAGGTATGCCGGGGCGAACCGGACCAGGCCCGGGACGTCCTCCGGGCCACCGGTCAGCAGCATCGTCTCCGAGAGCGGGGCCAGCCGGGCGACGGTCGGGTCCGGCACGGCGTACACCTGGACGGACGGCGTCGGCACGACGGTGCGCTGGCGCACCGTGTGGCTGTCGGACTCCCCGACCGGGCCGACCGGCGGCCCGAACTCGGCGACCCGCTCCAGGCCAGAGCCGGCCAGGGCCTGGTGCGCGGCGACCTGCGGGGTCTCGTGGGCCGTGAGCGCGAGGTCGTTCCGGACCACGACCCAGCCGACCCCGCCCCGGGCCAGGGAGGCCGCCAGGTCCACGCCCCCGTCTCCGGAGCCGATCCGCCGCTGGATCTCATCGAGCCAGCGGGTGGACCCGGCACCGCCGAGGGGCACCGCGTCGCGGACCGCGAACGGCCGGTCCATCAGCGCCCGCAGCGGCTCGTCGCGGGTGGCGCCCCAGGTGTGCTCGGCGAAGGGTGCCGCCGGGACGACCAGCACCGTGCCGGCACCGGGCTGGCCGTCCAGCCAGTCGGCGGCCTCGACCCAGTGGGGCGCGATCTCCTGGTAGCCCCCCGCCCGCGGGAGGGTGGCGGCCAGCGCCGGCGCGGCCACGACGACGACCAGGCAGGCGGAGACGAACGGGACCAGGTGCCGGTGGACCCCGCGCTCGCGCCCCCACCGGGCCAGCTCGGTCAGGGCGCTGGCCAGGAGGAGCACCAGGGGCAGCCGGACCACGAGCTCGAACTTGTGCGTGTTGCGCAGCGCGGCCAGCGGTCCGTCGAGCAGGGCCTGCACCGGCTCGGCCAGCACGCCCGCGAGCGGACCGGTGTGCCCGGCGCCCACCAGCACCAGCCCGGTGCCCAGGCCCACCGCCAGGAACAGCCGGTGCGGCGTGCGCGCCCGGGTGAGCGCGACCAGCCCGAGCAGGGCGATGAGCACGGTGCCGGCGACGAGGAGGCTCGCCTCGACATACTGCCGTCCGCCGGGCCACGTGGCGCCGCTCGCGGTGACCAGGTACATCAGCCAGTGGCTGGTGCCCCGCAGCGCCTCGCTCGGCGCGGCCACCATGGTGGTGACGGCGGCGGACTCGATCCAGTCCAGGAACGGCGGGCTGTGCCGGCCCATGACGAGCAGCGGGACCAGCCACCAGCCCATCGCCACCACGACCGCTGCGAGCCAGCCGAGGCCCGCCACGACGGTCTCGCGGGTCCACCGCCGCGTCAGGAACCACAGGGTCGGCAGCACCAGGACCGCACCGGTCGCGACCGCGTTGACGCCGCCGACCAGGGCCACCGCCAGCGCAGACCGCCAGATGCGACCCCACCAGCTCAGCGGCGCCCGGCTGACCAGCGGCAGCAGCACCCACGGCGCCATCGCCATCGGCCACACCTCGACCGAGGTGATGGTCACCTCGCTGAGCATCCGCGGGGTCAGGGCGTAGGCGAAGGCCGCGACGTAGGCCGCCCACGGAGAGCCCATGCCCAGGGCGCGGGCCAGGCGCCAGACGCCCAGGAAGGCCACGCAGAGGACCACCGACCACCACAGCCGTTGCACCACCCACCCGGGCAGGCCCAGCTCGACGAGCACGGCGTGGAAGGGCCCGACGGGGAGCAGGTAGCCGTAGGCCTGGTTCTGCAGCTGCCCGAGGAAGCCGTGCGGGTCCCACAGGTGCAGGGCGCGGCCGAGGAAGCCGAGCGGGTCGGCGGTCAGGTCGAGCTTGGTGTCCGGCACCACGAGGCCCTGGTCCTGGCGGAACATCAGGGCGGTTAGCGCCAGGCAGCCCAGCAGGAGCCGGGCACCCCAGGGGGAGTATGTCGTGGGGCCGGCCTGGTCGGTGCCGGCGGGCTGGTCGGTGCCGGCGGGCTGGGCGGTGTCCGCGGGCTGGTCGGTCGCCTCGGCGGGAATGGTCCTCACGTGCGTTCCAGGACGATCACGGCGTTCCAGCTGACCACCTCGCGGACGCCGGGGACGCGGATCATCCAGCGCGCCCAGGCCGGGTGGTAGCGGGGCTCGACGGCCACGATCCGGACCCGGCCGGAGGCCTGCGCAGCCCTGGCCCAGCGCAGCATCCGGCCGACCGGGCAGACGAACAGCGAGGTGCCGAAGTCGTTCTTCGGCCGGTGGCCGTGCCGCCGGGCGTAGCGGTCGGCCGCCCGGCGACCCCCGAGGTAGTGCCACATCCCGGTCTCGTGGCCACCGTGCGGGGACAACCAGGGCGTCCAGGAGAGATAGACCGTGCCGCCGGGGCGGGTGACGCGCACCATCTCCTCGGCCATCCGCTCCGGGTCCGGCACGTGCTCCAGCACGTTGGAGGAGTAGCAGAGGTCGACGCCGGCCTCGGCGAGAGGCAGTGCCAGCCCCGAGGCGCGCAGGGTGTTGGCGGCGGCGTGGCCCCGTGCGGTGAGCTCGCCCGCGTCCGGCTCGATCCCGAGATAGCGGGCGCCGGCCGCGAGGAAGGCGTCGGCGAAGTAGCCCGGGCCGCCCCCGACGTCCACCACGTCGGCGTCGGTCAGGTCCGTGAAACGGGCGACCTCGCGGACCGAGTCGGCGGCGAGCACGCGGTAGAAGCGGTCCGGGTCGCTCTGCTCGACCAGGAACGCGCGGAACAGATGGACGGAGCGCGCGAGGGTCCCCGAGCCCGGCATCGTCGCGTCGTCCACGCGAGAACCATAATCCGGCTACTATGCGGTAACTATTTGCCCGCCCGGACGACGACGGAGTCTCACTCGATGCGGATCGCCCTCTGCAACTGGCGCGACCTGGCCCACCCCGAGGGTGGCGGCGCCGAGCTCTATGCACGGATGGTCGCCGAGGGCCTGGTCGCACGCGGGCACGAGGTGACCTTCCTGTGCGCGGCGCACGACAACGCGCCGCCGGAGGAGATGATCCACGGGGTGCGCTACCTGCGGGCCGGTTCGCGCACCGGTGTCTACGGCGCCGCCCGCCGGGCGATCCGCCGCCTCGAGGCCGCCGACGGACCCTTCGACGTGGTCGTCGACGTGCAGAACGGGCTCCCCTTCTTCGTCGGGTGGGCGACCCGGTCACCGGTCGTCGTGCTGGTCCACCACGTGCACCGGGAGCAGTGGCCGGTGGTCTTCAGCCCGCCCGTGGCCGCCGTGGGCTGGGGCGTGGAGTCCCGGGTCTCCCCGCGGGTCTACCGCGGACGGCAGTATGTCGCGGTCTCCCGCTCCACCAAGGACGAGCTCGTCGCGATGGGCGTGGACCGCGACCACGTCGCGATCATCCACAACGGCACCCAGCCTCCCCCGCCCGTGTCGGTCGAGGACGTCGCCGGTCCACGTCTGCTGGTCCTCGGACGGGTCGTCAAGCACAAGCGCATCGAGCACGCGGTCGACGTGGTCACCCGGCTGCGTGACCGGCACCCGGGGCTGCGGCTGCGCGTGGTCGGCGACGGGTGGTGGCGCCGGGAGCTGCAGGACTATGTCCTCGCGCAGGGGGCGCAGGAGTATGTCGATTTGCTGGGTTTCGTGGACGAGCAGACCAAGCACGAGGAACTGGCCTCGGCCGACCTGCTGCTGGTGCCGAGCGTCAAGGAGGGCTGGGGGCTCTCGGTGGTCGAGGCAGCCAGCCACGGCGTGCCCGCCATCGGCTACCGCGACGCTGGTGGCGTCTCGGAGTCGATCGAGGACGGTGCCACCGGCCTGCTCGTGCGCGACCTCGACACGATGACCGCCGCCGTCGACGACCTGCTGGGTGACCGCGGCCGGCTGACCGAGCTCGGCGACAACGCGCTGGCCCACTCGGCACGGTTCACGTGGGACGAGACGGTCCGGGCCTGGGAGCAGCTCCTGCTGCGCGCCACCTGGGGTCACGGGCCGAGCGCCGCCGGTGATCACGCCCACCCGGTGCCGCCGGTGCGCCGTCGTCGCCGGGTCGGTCGGGGCTCGGCATGATGCTGCGAGGCGGCTGTCCTCCGCTCCTACCTTGCGGTAACCTCTCCCCGATACGTGTCTCACGGAGGTCCAGATGAGTCAGTCCACACAGGCGCCCGGCACCGGTCGCCGTGTCCTCTACACCGTGATCGCGCTCGTCGTCGGCCTCGGCGCCGCGGGTGCCGCGACGGCAGCGGTGGTGGACAGCTTCAGCCCCGACGACTCCGCCGCGCGCAACACCGGCCCCACCGAGCCCGTGTCCCCGGGCCAGCTCCTCGGCTACGGCGACTGACCTCGCCAGTCACCCTGCAGTCGCGCTGACCGCCAGCACGATCCACTCCTCCCCCTCATGGACGACCTCCAGCTCGTCCAGCACCGTCACCGCCCCGGGCGATCCACGCCAGATCACCACCCGGGTGATCTCTGCCTCGCGCAGCGCGTCCGGGTCGAGGACCCCCTCTGCCAGGCCCGGGATCGCCGGGTCCTCGCCGCCGACGCGCCACTCCGTGTCGTCCCGCCGCACCGTGAGGTCGCGTGCGTGCACGACCTCGTGCACCAGCGCCCGGGGGAACGGATCGAGGAACTGCACCGGTCCGACCCAGTCGACCTGCCGGAACGGCTGCCAGGGGACCACCAGGACGCGTCCGTCACGGGTGTTCAGCTGGTCGACGACGATGTCCCACTCCGGGGGCATGGCGACCGGCCGCAGGTCCTTGGCCAGCCGGCCCGGCACGTCCGGGACGGTCAGCACTCCGAGGGAGAGCACCGCGAGGCAGGCCCCGGTCGCGATCCCCACGTAGGCTGCGCGACCCACGCGGTTGTGCACTGCCCCGTCGCGGATGCGAGTGCCGATGACGCGCACCAGGTGGGCGGTGCCGAGCGCCACGAGAGCCGCGACCGCCAGGGCCGACCACCCCAGCCACCGGTGTGTGTCGCGCGCCAGCGCGACCCCGGGCACCTGCTGGAGCACCCGCCATACTGGCAGGAGTGGACCGGCGAGGAGCAGCACGGTCACCACCACGGCGGCGTAGCCCGCGGCCGCCAGGTCCAGGGCCCGCCGGTCGGGCCACCTGGGGTCGTCGGCCGTCCCGCGGATGATCGGCAGGGTGTGTAGCAGCACCCAGGCGGTGATCGCTGCGAGCACCAGGACCAGCTGTGCCCCGACGACCAGCAGGTTGGTGCGTGAGTCCGGCCAGGCGCCCTCCGCCCAGATCCCGCCCAGGGTGATGACCGAGCCGATCGTGCCGAACCAGCCGTCGGACCGGACGGCGAACGCGTCGGCCCCCTCGGGCACCGCGCCCGCTGTCGGATCCGCCAGGCCGAGGACCAGCCAGGGCAGTGAGAGGAGGGCCACGGGGGCGAGCAGCGCGGTCGCCTCCAACACCCGCCGGCCCAGGGCGGGCGGGCGGAACCACAGGACCGTCACGACCACCGTCACGCCGGCCATGACGGCGCCCACCGGCGTCAGCGCCGCGGGCACCGCGGCCGCCAGCACCAGCAGCACCCGCCACTCCAGCGGGCCACGCGAGCGCACCGCCACCACCAGCCACGGGATCATCGCGTAGCCCAGGAGCGAGGGCGCCTGCCCGAGCAGCAGCCGCTCCGCGACGGCCGGGTTGGCGATCGCCAACCCCGCGCCGACGGCCGTCGCGACCGGTCCGTGGTGGCGCAGCAGGACCGTCATCCCCGCCCCGACCAGCAGCAGCGGGGCGACCAATAGCAGCCGCGCCACCAGACCGGCGGACAGGACGCTGCTGAGCGCGGCGACCACGGCGTCGAGCGGGACGGCCCGCGGGGCGCCGTCACCGCCGAGGGTGTTGGCGCCCAGGACGGGGTCGGGGACGGTGACGAAGTCTCGGAACAGGAACGCCCCGTCCCACGGCCCGGCCGTCACCGACGCGCCCAGGAGCAGGGCCGTGGCCAGGACGGTGACCGTCAGCCCGGCCCAGACCGCCGATCGTGTGCGGGGACTTGAGGCGCCTCCGGGTGCGGTGTGGGTCTGGCGGCCGGGCCGGTTCAGACGTCGTCCGGGGTGATCGGCATCGCACGCTTGTGTGCGGTGCGGGCGTGCCAGCCCTCGATCGTCTCCCGGTCGGCGTCGGAGACGGTCTTGCCCTCGAGGTAGTCGTCGATCACCTCATAGCTCACCCCGAGGGCGGCCTCGTCCGGGTTCAGCGGCTTGCCGTCCTCGAGGTCGGCGGTCGCGATCTTGTGGACCAGGTGGTCCGGTGCCCCGAGGTGGGCGGCGACCGCGCGGACCCGGCGCTTGGTCAGACCGGCGAGCGGGAGCAGGTCGGCCGCCCCGTCGCCAAACTTGGTGTAGAAGCCGACCGTGGCCTCCGCCGCCTGGTCGGTGCCGAGCACGAGCATCGACCGGGCGCCCGCGGCGAGGTACTGGGCGACCATGCGCTGCCGTGCCTTGACGTTGCCCTTGACGAAGTCGGCGTGGTCGATGCTGGTGAAGTCGACGCCGGCGGCGTCGACCTCGGCGAATATCGCGTCCGTGGCCGCCTTGATGTTGACCGTGATCGTCTCGTCGGCGTCGACGAACTCGACGGCTGCGGCGGCGTCGGCCTCGTCGGCCTGCGCCCCGTAGGGCAGTCGCATCGCCAGGAAGCTCGCCTCGCCCCCGGACTCGCGCACCCGCTCGCAGGCCAGCTGCGCCAACCGACCGCACGTGGTCGAGTCGACCCCACCGCTGAGGCCCAGGACGTATCCCCTGGTCCCGGAGTCGCGGAGGTAGTCGGCCAGGAAGGCGATGCGTCGTTCGGCCTCGGCCGCGGCGTCGAACTCGGCGCGGACACCGATCTCGTCGATGATCTCCTGCTGCGTGCCACTCATGGCAGCGAATCTACCGGCGCCACGTTGCGAGAGCGTTTCGGGAGGCCGTAGCACGCGTGGGTCGACCCGAGCCCGTCAGGCCAGGAGGGCGACCGCCGCCAGGCCGAGGTAGATCACGCCGGTGACGAGCATGGTGCGGCCCCGGGCCCGCGGCGAGCCGGTCAACCGCCTGGCCAGACCGCCGGCGGCGAGGGCGTAGACGCTGTCGTTGATCACGGCCAGCACCAGATAGCAGGTCCCGAGCACCAGGATCTGTGCTGCCACCGGGCCGCGTGACGGGTCGACGAACTGCGGCAGGAACGCCAGGAAGAACAGTGCCGTGCCCGGGTTGAGCAGGTCGATCAGCAGGCCGTCCCGGAACAGCTGCAGCCTGGTGGGACGCGAGCCCACCGTGGACACGGGGTCGACCGCGGTGACGCCGCGCAGGGCGCGGAACTGCCCGAGCGCGAGACAGAACAGATAGGCGGCGCCGGCCCACTGCAGGACCCGGAACCCCGCGGGCCACGCGGCCAGCAGCGTCGCCAACCCGGCCATGGTGGCCACCAGGTGCAGGAGCGAGCCGACCTCGAGGCCGGCGACGGACACCATGCCCGCGCGTCGGCCGAACTCGACGCCGCGGGCGACGACATAGACCACCGAGGGTCCAGGAACGACGACCAGCGCGGCGGCGGCCAGCGTGAAGGTCAACAGGGTGGCGGTGCTTGGCATTGGGTCTCCCCCCGGAGATGTCACCTCGGTCACGGATCCCCGGGACGCTAGGGCCGGCCGCTGCCAGAGCCCTGTCAAATCGCTGTCACCGCCCGTGCCACCCGTGGCATGCTCGGGTGAGGGGCGAGCAGACGATCCGGCACAGCGACGCAGGGGGTGCGATGGACGACCTGGTCATTCGGCTGCTCGGTGGGGTCCGCGCCGTGCGAGGAGGCCACCCGGTGCCGGTCGGCGGGCGACGGGTGCGGGCGCTGCTGGCGGTGCTGTCCGTGTCCGCGGGGCGCACGCTGCCGGCAGATCTGCTGGCGGAGCGCATCTGGGACGCGGCCGAGCTGCCCGCCCGGCCCCGGGCCGGCGTGCAGACGCTGGTCTCCCGGTTGCGGGCCGCGCTGGGGAGCGGCGTGGTGGTGACCGGCGAGGCCGGCTACCGCCTGGACCTGCCACGCGAGCGCGTCGACGTCCTGGCGTTCACCGATGCTCTCGCGCGTGCGGCGGGCGCGACCTCCCCCGACGAGGAGCGTCATCTGCTGCTCGCGGCACTGGACCGATGGGAGGGGCCGCTGTTCGGGGAGGAGCTGTCGACCTGGCTCGGGCGCTACGAGGTGCCCCGGCTCACAGCGGTGCACCTGCGTGCCGTGGAGCGACGGGTGGACCTGGACCTGGAGGCCGGGGACACCACGGGGTGCGCGGAGGAGCTGCGTGTGCTGATCGCCGAGCACCCGCTCCGGGAGACGCTGTGGGTGCGACTCCTGCGGGTGCTCCGAGCAGAGGGCCATGTGGCCGAGGCGCTCGGGGCCTACGAGCAGATCAGGACCCGGTTGGCCGAGGAGCTCGGCACCGATCCCGCCCCGGGCCTCCAGGACGAGCACCAGCGGCTGCTGCACGACGGTGCGCCACCGTCGGCGCCGTCGCGGCCGGTGCCCCGTCAGCTGCCGGCGGACGTGGCGTGGTTCACCGGCCGCTCGGCCGAGCTGGGTCAGCTCGACGCCATCCTCGGGGACCCCGACACCCGGCTGGCCGTCGTCCACGGCCCCGGGGGCAGTGGCAAGACGAGCCTGGCGGTGCACTGGGCCCACCGTGCCGCCCACCAGTTCCCGGACGGTCAGCTCTATCTCGACCTGCGCGGTTTCGGTCGTGGCCCCGCCATGACCCCCCGTCTGGCGCTGGACCTCCTGCTGCGCGCCGCCGGTGTCCCGGGCGACCAGATCCCGGAGAGCCTGGAGGCGCGCGCTCCCCTGCTGCGCAGCGCCCTGGCCGACCGCCGGGTCCTGGTGGTGCTCGACAACGCCAGCGACCCCGAGCAGGTGCGTCCCCTGGTGTCGGGTGGCCGCAGCGCCGTGCTGGTCACCAGTCGCCGTCAGCTCCGCGGTCTGACCGCGATCGATGGCGCCGTCCCCCTGCCCCTGGGGCCGATGGAGCCCGCCGAGGCAGTCGACCTCGTGCGCCGCCGACTGCGGGGCACGGAGGCGCCCGATGCCCAGCTCGAGGAGCTGGTGCTGGCGTGTGGACACCTGCCGATCGCGTTGGTCGTCGCCGCCGAGCGGGCGGGGAGACAGGGTCGGGGGTCGATCGGCGATCTCATCGAACGGCTCCGGGACGAGCGGAGCCGGCTGGGTGAGCTGAGCGCCGGCGGTGATCCACTGACGGATGTGCGCGGTGTCTTCGCCACGACGGTCGAGTCGCTCGACCCCGTCGCGGCCAGGACCTTCCGGCTCCTCGCCCTGCACCCCGGTGGGCCGTTCAGCACGGGGTCGGCGGCGGCGATCACCGGCCTGGCGAGCGGGCCGGCCGAGCGTGCCCTGGACGACCTCGTGGACCGACACCTGCTCCAGCAGCTGCGACCCGGGTGGTTCGACCTCCACGACCTCGCCCGCGACTACGCCACCGAGCTCTTGCGTGAGGCCGACGACGCCGACCAGGAGTCCGCGGCCCTGAGCAGGCTGCACAGCTGGCTGATCCACTCGGCAGAGGCCGCCTGCATGGCGCTGGGTCGCTACCCGCCCCTCATCGAGACGGGCCCGCTGACACCGCACACCACGCCGGAGCCGTTTCCCGGGCCGCGACACGCCCTGGCCTGGTTCGTCGGGCACCGACGGGCCTTGAGCGAGTCCATCAGCCGCGCGGTGCAGGACGCTGACCACCAGGTGGTGTGCCGGATGGCGCCGCGGCTGCTGCACTACCTGGTCCTGCTCAGCGCCGGAGCCGAGCAGCTGGCGCTGGCGCGGACCGCGTTGGCCAGCGCGCAGGCGCTGGGCAACGACGAGGCGATCTGCGGTGCGGCGAACAACCTCGGCATCGTGCACGGCCGGGCCCGACGGACCGACGAGGCCATGCACTACTTCGAGCTCTCCGTGCGCCACGCCGAGGCGGCTGGACACCGACTGGCCGCGGAGCGCGCCCGGAGCAACATCGCGCTGCTCCATGACATCACCGGGCAGCACGACCTGGCGGTCGAGGAGATCACCCGCCAGCTGGCGGACCTGTCACAGCGCGGCGAGGACCCTCGGGAGCTCCCCATGCTGCTGAACAACCTGGCCAACGCGCACCTGCACGCCGGGCGGCCCGAGGAAGCGCTCCGCCGTGCCCGCGAGTGCCATGACCTCAGCCGCCGGGTGGGGGCGACCGACATGGAGGCGACGGCGCTGAGCAGCATCGGCAGCGCACAACTGGCGCTCGGCGATGCGGAGGCGGCCTGCACCGCCTTCGGTCTGGCGGTGGAGGTGGACCAGGCCATCGGCAACGCCGGATTCGAGGCGCGAGACCTCCGGGAGCTCGCCGAGGCCGAGCTCCGGGCGGGGCGGCCCGCTGCGGCGCGTCACACGGTGACTCGCTGCCTGCGGCTCATCGACGAGATCGAGAGCTCGGGCGGCGCGTCCACGGAGCGTGCTGCCGCCGAGCAACTCCTCGCGAGCCTTCCGGGGACCGTCGGGGAGCGAGGCCAGGACACCCGCGAGCGCTAGAGCCAGCCTCGTTCGCGGGCGACCTGGGCGGCCTCGACCCGGGTCGAGGTGCCGGTCTTGCCGATCGCCGACGACAGATAGTTGCGAACCGTGCCCTGGGACAGGTGCACGCGGCCGGCGATCGCCGACACGGTCCCCCCGGCGATCGCCTCACGGAGGACCTGGCGCTCGCGGTCGGTGAGCGGGTTGGGGCCGCCCAACAGCGACTCGGTGGCCAGCCCCGGGTCCACGACCCGCAGGCCCGCGTGCACGCGGCGGACCGCCTCTGCCAACTCCCGCGCAGGAGTGTCCTTGACCACGAAACCGCTGGCGCCGGCATCCATCGCCCGACGCAGATAGCCCGGCCGTCCGAAGGTCGTGACGATGAGCGACCGGCACCCCGGGACCTGCTGGCGCAACTGCGCGGTGGCCTCGATGCCGTCCGCTCCGGGCATCTCGATGTCGACCAGGCAGACGTCCGCCTGTGAGTCCAGCGCCGCAGCGACGACCTCGTCACCGCGCCCCACCTCGGCGACGACGGTGAGGTCGGGCTCCAGGTTGAGGAGGGCGGCGAGTGCGCCACGGACCAGGGCCTGGTCGTCGGCGAGGAGCACCCTGATCGGGTGCCCGCTGGTGCCGGGGACGGGGTCGGTGGCGCTAGTCAAGGGTGACCTCCAGGACGGTGCCCCCGGCGGGTCCGGGAGCAAGGGTGAGGGTCCCGCCGGCGGCGCAGACCCGCTCGCGGATGCCACGCAGTCCGTTGCCCTCCCTGCGGCCGCCGGTGCCCTTCCCGTCGTCGGTGACACGCAGCAGGTCGCTGCCCAGCTCGACGGTGCACAGGCTGGCGCCACTGTGTCGGACGACGTTCGTGACGGCCTCGCGCAGCACCCACGCCAACAGCACCCGGTGCCGGGGGTCGACGACGTCGAGGTTCTCCGGCAGCTCGGCCTGCACTCCCGCGTCGGCGAGGGCGGAGTCGGCGGCGGCGAGCTCGTCGGCCAGGCTGGCCACGCGGAGGCCGGAGACGGTGGCCCGGATCTCGGCGAGGGCGACGCGGGACAGGGCCTGGATCTGCTCGAGCTCCTCGTGCGCCCGCGCCGGGTCGGTGTCGATGAGCCGCTGGGCCAGCTCGGCCTTCACGGTGACCACCGTCAGGCTGTGCCCCAGGACGTCATGGACGTCGCGGGCCACCCGGTCGCGCTCGGCGGCCAGGGCCAGATCGGCCTGAGCCGCCCGGTGCGCATGGCCGCGTTCCTCGAACACCCGGACCAGTCCGGTCGAGATGGCGACCAGGGTGATGATGAGGATGAAGTACCAGGTCTCGGGGAGCGCGCCCACCACCAGAGGCACGAGGATGGCCGTCAGGATCGCCGCGCCTGCCAGGCCGAAGGCCCAGGCCAGCGGCAGACTGAACATCCCCAGGGCCACGATGTAGGGCAGGTGGGCCAGGGCCCCCAGCCCGACCAGCGGGGTCAGCGCGAGGGTGATCAGGGCCAGCAGCACGAGATAGCGCACGCCGGTGCGCACCACCAGGTCCCAGGTGTCCTGGCTGCTGATCTGAAAAAACCCCCGGAGGTAGCTCGCGCCGAAGGCGAGGATCCCGCAGATCCCGAGCACACGCCATACTGGCTGCTCGTCGGAGGTGGCGATGGCGACGATCGGGAAGGCGAGGAAGACCAGCCAGATCGCGCCCATCAGCCAGCCGAACCGCTCCCACGGGTCCGCCGTGGCGGCAGGGGTGGGGGCGGACGACATACTCCGAGCCTGCCCCATCGCGACCGACCCGCCAAGGCCCGCCAGTCATCCAGGTCAGGTGACAGGCGTCATCTCCGGCCGCGGCTAGCATCGAGTCGTGCCTGCTGCCCCCGACCTGGTGCCGCGCCGGGTCCGTGCTGCGTTCGCGCACGCCGCGGTGCAGCAGGCGGCCACCCGCATCGGGGTGCGGGTCCTGCACATCAAGGGCGTGGCCGTCGACGACGACCTGCGCTCCTCCGGTGGCGCCACCGACGCCGACATCCTCGTGGATCCGTCCGAGGTCGGACTCCTCCTCGCCGAGCTGACCGCGCTGGGCTGGGACCGCTACAGCGACTTCGTGACCGGCTCGCCGTTCGGGCACGCGGCCACCGTGCACCACCCGCACTGGGGCTACGCGGACCTGCACCGCTTCTTCCCGGGGATGCACCAGGACCCTGTCGCGACCTTCGAGGAGCTGTGGGCCGGGCGACAGGTCGCGGAGATCGGCGGCATGCCCTGTCCCGTGCCGTCCGCCGCGGGCCAGGTCCTCGTGCTCGTGCTGAACAACCTGCGCAACCGGCGCACCGTCGTGGAGGACCCCCGGGTCGCGCAGGTGCGTGCGGATCCCGCGGCGTGGCAGCAGGTCGAGGCACTCGTCCATCGGGTGCATGCCGAGGTGGCCTTCGACGCCGCACTGGGGCGGCTCGAGGAGCACCGCGGCGAGCGGGAGTACTGGATGTGGAAGGTCACCACCGAGGGTGGCAGCCGGTCGGCCGAGTGGCTGGCGCGGGTGCGCGCGGAGCCGACGCTGCGGGGCAGGGCCGGCCTCCTGGTGCGGGTGCCGCTGGTCAACACGGAGGTCCTGGGGCACCAGCTGGGGCGCCCGCCGACGCGTGCGGAGGTGGCGCGCGAGTTCGTGCACCGCGGCGTCCGTGGTGTCGGGGAGCTCCGGGCGGTGCTCGTGCGGCGGATCCGTCGGGGGTCTCCATGACCAGCGGCAGTATGCCGGGCGCCACCTCCTCCCGCTGGTCTCGTGCGGTGGGGGTCGCCGTGGTGGACGTGCCGGACGTGGCGGAACAGGACCAACCGGTGGACGGGGCGCCCGCTCCGGACCGGGACCAGCCGGTGGACGGTGGGGCGACACGGGAGATCGGTGGTGTGGTCTATCTCGCGCCCCTGCCGGACGGCCCCGTGGCGGTGCTGGCCGGTGCCTCGGCGGTGCTCTACCGCGCGCTCGTCGCCACCGGGGGTGAGGATCCCGTCGCCCGGGTCGCGCGCGACCTCGGCGTGCCGGTCGAGGAGGTCGACCCCGAGGCGATCCAGGAGTTCGCCGAGGAGCTGCGCGAGGGCGGATTCATCATCCCGCGCGCGCCCGACCCCTCAGCGGGCTGACGAGCCCCAGCCCCTCGCCTCCTCGATCTGGTGGCGCGCCCCTCGTCGTCCAGCGTCAGACCCCGACCTCGCCTCGTCTTCGAGCGCCCTCTGTCTCATCGAGCCGGTTGCAGTCGGCCCGAAGATGAGGGAGGCGCTCGAAGACGCGGGTGCTGTGGTGGCCGCTCGATGCGCGGCGTGCAAAACCTCCCCAAGAATGCGTGGGAGGCCTGCAAAACGTCCCCAAAAATGGTCAGCGGCGGGAGCGGGAGCGGGCAGCCGCGCGGGGGCGGGTGGCCTCCAACATCAACTGGCTCTGCTCCTCATCAGCCTCGGAGCCACGGCGGGAGGTGCTGCCCTCCTGGCGGTAGTAGCCGTAGTAGGCCACGCTCTCCATCGGCGCCAGGTTCAGGGCCATGCCGGCGAGCTTGGCGCCGGCGGTCTCGAAGGACTTGATGGCCTCGGAGACGTGGCGCTTCTTGGTGCGGTTGGCTGCGACGACCATGAGCGAGCCACCGGTGAGGGTGTCGACCACGGTCGCGTCGGTGACCGGGAGGACCGGCGGGGTGTCGACCAGCACGAAGTCGAAGCGGCGGGTGAGCTCGGAGAACAGGTCGCGCATCGCCTCCGAGCCGAGCAGCTCGCTGGGGTTCGGGGGGATCTCACCGGCGGGCAGGATGAACAGGTCACTGCCGTTCCACTGCACGAGCATGTCGTCCAGGGAGGCCCGGCCGAGGAGCACGGTCGTCAGGCCGACGCTGCCCTCCAGGCCCATGGTGGTGGCGATCGAGGGGTTGCGCAGGTCGGCGTCGACCAGGAGCACGCGGGTGCCGGCATCGGCCATCGCGATCGCCAGGTTGACGGCCGTGGTGGTCTTGCCCTCGCTCGGCATCGGCGAGGTGATCAGGAAGGAGTGCTTGCGGGTCGTCACGTCGACGAACATCAGGTTGGTGCGCAGCCGGCGGATCGCCTCGGCGTGCGGGCTGAACGGGTCGGACTCCATGAAGACCCGGTGGGTCTCGCTGCCCTTGCGTTGCGGGATCGTGGCCAGGACGGGTCGACCGGACATCTCGGCCAGGTCCTTGGCGGAGCGCACCCGGGTGTCCAGGTTGTGGCGCAGCAGCGCGAAGCCGATGCCCAGGAACAGACCCGCCAGCAGAGCCAGCGCGAGGTTGCGCTGCACGTCGGGGCTGACCGGTGCGCCGGGCGGGGAGGCGGCCACGATCGTCTGCGCCTGCACCTCCCCGCCGGACGCGGCCAGCATCTGGGAGAACTCGGGAGAGACCTCGGCCAGCTTGTGGGCGACCGCGGTCGCCACGTCGGCGGCAGCCTGCGGCGAACGGGCGCTGACGTTGATGTCGATCAGGGGCGTGCCGGTCTCGGCGGCGGCCCGGACGCCCAGGATCTGCCCCGGCTCGAGGCCGAGCTCCTCCCGGACGGGGGTGAGGACGACCGGCGACTGGGCGACCTCGAGGATGGTCTCGAGCTCGGCCGACGGCATCTGGTACATGTTGACCGAGCCCTGGTCGCCCTGGGCGGAGAGGTAGACGCGGGTGTAGGCCTCGTAGGTCGGCGGAGTGCGCAGCGTGATGACCGCGGCGACGCTCACGACGACGAGGATGGTCGCCAGGATGATGCGCCACCTCGTCCGCAGGATCGCGAGCAGTTCGTGGATCTGCACCGGCGCTCTCTCCCCGTCGTGGTCACAAAGTCGACCCACCCATCGTACTCGCTGCTGCGACGATCGACTTTGCCAGAACTTTACCCGTCCAGCAGAGCGAGCAGATAACTGCCGTAGCCGGACTTCAGGAGCGGTCCGGCGCGCTCGGCCAGCTCGTCGTCGGTGAGGAAGCCCATCCGCCAGGCGACCTCCTCGGGACAGCCGATCTTCAGCCCCTGGCGACCCTCGAGGGTCCGCACGTAGTTGCCGGCGTCGTTGAGCGCGTCGAAGGTCCCGGTGTCGAGCCAGGCGGTTCCCCTCGGCAGCACCCCCACCTGCAGGGCCCCCTCCTGAAGGTAGCCGCGGTTCAGGTCGGTGATCTCCAGCTCCCCCCGTGCGCTGGGTGTCAGGGTCCGGGTGCGCTCGACCACGGTCTGGTCGTAGAAGTAGAGCCCGGGCACGGCGTACGAGCTCCGGGGGTGGTGCGGCTTCTCCTCCAGGGACAGGGCCCGGCCGGACTCGTCGAACTCCACCACGCCGTATGCCGTGGGGTCGGCGACCCGGTAGGCGAACACGGCCGCTCCGGTCAGCTGGTCGAAGCGGCGCAGCTGGGTGCCCAGGCCGGCCCCGTAGAAGATGTTGTCGCCCAGCACGAGTGCGCTGGTGTCACCGGCGACGTGGTCGGCGCCGATGAGGAACGCCTGGGCGATCCCGTCGGGACTGGCCTGCTGGGCGTAGGTGATCGAGATGCCGAAGCGGGAGCCGTCGCCGAGCAGCCGTTCGAAGGCCTCGGCGTCGTGCGGGGTGGTGATGATCAACACGTCCCGGATCCCGGCCATCATGAGGGTGGCCAGCGGGTAGTAGACCATCGGCTTGTCGTAGACCGGAACCAGTTGCTTGCTCACGCCGAGAGTGATCGGGTGCAACCGTGACCCGGTGCCGCCGGCCAGCAGGATTCCTCGCATGCCCATGCATCGTAGGGCCACCGCAGCGTTGTCCCCACCGGTCCGTGCGGTGGCTTCGGTCGGTGGCGTCGGTGCGGTGGCTACTGTTGGCGCATGCAGCACGTACTGGTCACTGGCGGCGCGGGCTTCATCGGGTCCAACTTCGTGCACCACCTGATCGAGCACTCCGACGCCCGGGTGACGGTGCTGGACAAGATGACGTATGCCGCGAGTCCGGAAGCACTGGAGGGGTTGCCGTCCGACCGGGTCGAGCTGGTGGTCGGTGACGTGGCCGACGCCGCGGTGGTCGACCCTCTGGTCGCGCGGTTGACCGGCCCGGAGGACGCCGTCGTGCACTTCGCGGCCGAGTCGCACAACGACAACTCGCTGCGCGACCCGAGCCCGTTCATCCAGACCAACATCGTCGGCACGTTCGTGCTGCTGGAGGCGGTCCGCGCCCACGACGTGCGGTTGCACCACGTGAGCACCGACGAGGTCTACGGCGACCTGGAGCTGGACGACCCGGGCCGGTTCAGCGAGTCCACGCCGTACCAGCCCTCCAGCCCCTACTCGGCGTCCAAGGCCGGTGCCGACCACCTGGTGCGCGCCTGGGCCCGGTCCTTCGGGGTGCGGGCCACGCTGAGCAACTGCTCGAACAACTACGGTCCCTGGCAGCACATCGAGAAGTTCATCCCCCGCCAGATCACGGGCGTCCTCACCGGGGGCCGGCCCAGGCTCTACGGGGCCGGTGCCAACGTCCGCGACTGGATCCACACCGCCGACCACTCCTCGGCGGTCTGGGCCATCCTGCAGCGCGGCACGCCCGGTGCGACCTACCTGATCGGTGCCGACGGCGAGCGGTCCAACCTCGAGGTGGTGCGACTCATCCTGGAGCTGCTGGGTCGCGACCCCGACGACTTCGACCACGTCGCCGACCGGCCCGGGCACGACCTGCGCTACGCGATCGACCCCACCCGGCTGCGCACCGAGCTGGGCTGGACGCCGGCCTACACCGACTTCGAGGCCGGGTTGGCGGCGACGATCGAGTGGTACCGGGGCCACCAGGACTGGTGGGGTCCGCACAAGGAGGCCGTCGAGGCCGGCTACGCAGCCCGGGGGCAGTGAGCGTGGCCCCCAGCATCCGGCATACTCCCGTCCCCGGCCTGCTCGTGCTGGACCTGGCCGTCCACGGGGACGCCCGCGGCTGGTTCAAGGAGAACTGGCAGCGCGCGAAGATGACCGCTCTCGGGCTGCCGGACTTCGGGCCGGTCCAGCACAGCGTCGCGCACAACGGGCCGGCCGGGGTCACCCGCGGCGTCCACGCCGAGCCGTGGGACAAGCTGGTCTCGATCGTGCACGGGCGGGCGTTCGGGGCGTGGGTCGACCTGCGCGAGGGACCGACCTTCGGGACCGTGCACACCGAGGAGCTGGACGAGCACACGGCCGTCTTCGTGCCCCGAGGTGTCGGCAACAGCTACCAGACCCTGGTGCCGGACACGGTGTACTCCTACCTGGTCAACGCGCACTGGAGTGCCGACGCGGACTACACCATGCTCAACCTCGCTGACGAGACCGTGGCGATCCCCTGGCCGGTCCCGCTGACCTCCGCGGAGGTGTCCGCCAAGGACCGGGCGCACCCGCGACTGCGCCAGGTGACACCGCAGGCCCCGTCGGGTCTGCCGCAGGAGGCCCCGTCGGCGCGGCCGCAGGGACGGACGGTGGTGCTGGGAGCCGGCGGGCAGCTCGCCCGGGCGCTCGCCGCCCACCTGCCCGACGCGCGCCTGGTGCCCCAGGCCGAGCTCGACCTGACCGACCACGCGGCCATCGAGGCGTTCGACTTCTCGGCCGTCGACACGGTCATCAACGCCGCAGCCTTCACCCAGGTCGACCGGGCCGAGACCGCGGACGGGCGCCGCCAGGCCTGGGCGGCCAACGCCACGGGCCTGGCCCTGCTGGCAGCCGCGGCGGCCCGCCACGACTGCACGCTGGTGCACTACTCCAGCGACTACGTCTTCGACGGCACCGCCGAGCAGGCCACTGAGGGCGAGCCGCTGGCCCCGCTGGGCGTCTACGGGCAGTCCAAGGCGGCCGGTGACCTCGCCGTCTCCGTCCTGCCGCGGCACTACCTGCTGCGCACCGCCTGGATGGTCGGCGACGGGGACAACTTCGTGCGGACGATGCGCCGTCTGGCGGCCCGGGGGATCGAGCCCCGGGTGGTCGACGACCAGGTGGGCCGCCTCACCTTCGCAGACGAGCTGGCCAGGGCGACCATCCACCTCCTGGCCAGCCACGCGGCATACGGCACCTATCACGTGACCAACGGGGGCGAGCCGGGCAGCTGGGCCCAGATCGCCCGTCGCGTCTTCGCCCACGAGGGACGGCCCGACACCGCGGTCCATGCGGTGTCGACGCAGGAGTATGCCGAGAGCGCCGGTGCCATCGCCCCCCGCCCCGCCCGCAGCGTCCTGGACCTGACCCGCCTCCGGCAGGCCGGGTTCGAGCCCCGGGACCAGTGGGCGGCCCTCGAGGACTACCTGCGGACGACGGACTGACCCGGCGGTTCCTCCTCACCGTCGCGACCGGCGGTAGCCTTCACCTAGCGCGCGAGACCGCCTTCACGTAGCACGCGAGACCCACCACCGACCACGGGAGTTCGGATGCACCGCAGGACCACGACCACGAGCGGCCTCGTCCTGTCGGCGGTGGCCTGCCTCGGCCTCTCCGCCTGCGGCGGGGGTGATGACCCGCTGACCCAGGAGCAGGCCAGCCAGGCGCTGCTCACCGAGGAGGACTTCCCGCTGGAGGGCTTCACCGCCGGCGAGGTGCAGGAGGGCGCCGCCGAGGAGGATGCCGCCGCGGGCGAGCTGCTCGAGGACGTCCCTGGCGCGGACCAGTTCAGCGACGAGTGCCTCGATGCGCTGGGCACGCTGGAGAGCCTGGACGCGGACTTCACGGCCCAGTCGATGGTCGAGTTCACCGGTGAGGACACCGGCGCAAGCCTGCTGGGTCCCCCCACGGTGCAGGTCATCGTGGCCTCCATGGAGGAGGGCGACAACCCGCTCGAGCTGATCGAGTCGCTCAACTCCGCGTGCGACGACATCACGGTCGAGGAGGAGGGGATGTCGATGACGATGGGCTTCAACGAGGTCGAGGGCGACGCGCAGGGGACCACGATCTCCATGGGCCTCCTGGGGCAGACCCTCGAGGTGACGGTGGCGGGACGCGAGGACGGCGGCAACTACACCGTGGTGACCGCGGTGGGTCTCTCGGCCGAGGAGCTCATCTCGGTGCTGGACGCCCAGGACGAGAAGGTCGCGAACCTTTAGACCTCTGGCGTCACACCAGTCACACCAGCACCATCCGTCCCGCCATGGGGGCAAGGATGGGTCAAGAATTGGCCACAAGGCGCAAGAGGTTTCCCAGAGGTGTAGTCAGGAGGCCCCTTCGCGGCATAGAGTCGCTTGGCAGAACTTCGCTCGACCCGTGACAGAGACGCAGGGAGTTATCGACGTGGCACGTTTAGGGGGACCCGCCGGCGGTGCCGGTGGCCGACAACCGGTCGCCCGAGGGCGGCACCGGGAGGTCAACCGCGCCGGGGTGGCGGTGCTGGGGCTGGCGCTGGCCATCTCGATGACACAGCTGCCTGTGTGGGCCACCGGGGACTCGGACGCGGACACCGGCTCGGAGACGTCGTCGGCGTCGGGCAGCAGCGGCACCAGCTACGGGGGCCGGTCGACCGGTCCCTCACCCCTGGTGACCCTGCCGGACGACCCCAACTATCCGGTGCCGGAGCCGCCGACCAACGAGGTGCTGCCCGAGGAGATGGAGCTGCCCGAGGAGGTCGACGAGGTCGACGTCTTCCAGCGCAACGTGGTCTGCGACCCGGTCACCAAGCCGGGTGTCATCGCCGTGGCCAACCTGCTGGGTCAGCACTACGACCGTCCGGGCTACACCCTGGACCGGTCCTGCATCGACCTGCGCTCGGAGCACTACGACGGTCGAGCGGTCGACTGGCAGCTCGACGCCTACGACCCGATGGACCGCCGCATCGGCGACGCCGCCGTCACCTGGTTGACCGACAACGACGGCGAGGTCGCCCGCCGGCTCGGCATCCAGTCGATCATCTGGAACCGCCACGCCTGGCACTCCTACGACGGGATCTGGAAGGGCTATGTCGGGCAGAGCCCGCACACCGACCACGTCCACCTCTCCTTCACCTGGGACGGTGCCTACATGCGCACCTCGTGGTGGACCGGCATCGCCCTGACTGCCGAGGAGATGGATCAGGGGCCGTGCGCGGTCATCGGCGGCGCCTATGCCGCCGTGCCCCAGGCCCCGCGCACGCAGGAGTGTGCCCCGGCGGAGTTCTGGCCCGACGTCACCGGCTACAGCACGGTGCGGCCCGGCGGTCAGGGTGGCGGTGTCGACCTGGTGCAACCGCTGCTGGAGGTCGAGCAGACCGGGGTCCTGGACCCCGAGACCCGCGAGGCGCTGATGGCCTGGCAGGGCGAGCAGGGTGTGCCGCAGACCGGCGTGCTCGACCAGCTGACGTATGCCGCGGCGCTGGGGTCGGAGATCCCCGAGCTGCCCGAGGGCGCGCTCGCGCCGGAGATCCCGGACTACCTGCTCACCGAGTTCACGCCATACTCCCGCACCGTGGTCACCGAGGGTGACCGCGGCGAGGCCGTCAAGACCCTCCAGAAGGCGCTGGGCGTGGAGGACGACGGCGTGTTCGGGCCGAAGACGGCTGCCGCGCTGACCGAGTTCGCCGAGGAGCAGCCACTGCTGCAGGACGACCTGACCGCGACGGACACCCTGGTGTGGCACCTGCTGGAGCAGCGTGAGCACCCGCACCTGGCCTACTTCACGGTCGAGCTGGAGATAGAGGACACCGGCCTGCCGGTCGCGCTGCTGCAGCGTCTGCTGGACGTCGAGGACGACGGCATCTTCGGACCGATCACCCAGCAGGCCGTGCTCGACGCGCAGGTCGCGGCCGAGCTCGAGCCGACCGGCATCGTCGACGGCGCCACCTGGAAGGCCATCGACGACGCGGCCCTGGCCCGGACCGAGGCGGAGGCCAAGGCGAAGGCTGAGGAGAAGGCCAAGGCCGAGGCAGACGCCAAGGCCAAGGCGGAGGCTGAGAAGAAGGCCAAGGCCGAGGCTGAGGAGAAGGCCAAGGCCGAGGCGGCGCGCATCGCCGACCTCGAGCGGCCCGAGCTGACACGCGACACTATCGGTCGCTGAGGCACGGGTGCGGCGGGCGCTGGTCCGGGCACCCGGTCCGCGCCTGGCCGAGGGCCTGGTGACCCACATCGCCCGGAGCGACTCCGTGGACGCGGAGCGGGCCGTCGCGCAGTGGCTGGCCTACCGCGCCGTGCTGGAGCACGCCGGCTTCGCGCTGACCGAGGTCGCGCCCTCGCCCGAGCACCCCGACAGTGTCTTTGTCGAGGACGTCCTCGTCGCCGTCGATGACCTAGTGGTGGTCACGGCACCCGGGGCGAGGGAGCGTCGGCCCGAGGTCGACGACGCCCGGGTTGCGGCCCGTGCCCTCGGGCTGGAGACGGTCGAGCTGGCTGAGGGGCACCGTGGCGAGCAGGACGAGCCGCCACGCCTCGACGGGGGCGATGTGCTGGCGGTCGGTCGCACCCTCTATGTCGGGGTGGGCGGTCGGACCACCCTGTCCGGGGCGCGGGCGCTGGGGCGGCTGGTCTCCGACCTCGGGCGCTCGGTGCAGTCCGTGCCGGTCAGCAGGACCCTGCACCTGAAGAGCCAGGTCACCGCGCTTCCCGACGGCACGATCGTCGGCTATCCCCCGCTGGTGGACGACACGACCCGGTGGGCTCCGTTCCTCGAGGTGCCCGAGCCGGAGGGAGCGCACGTCGTCGTCCTCGACGAGCAGACGGTGCTGATGTCCGATGCGGCCCCCCGCACGGCCGACCTGTTCGCGCGGCGGGGACTGGAGGTGGTCGTCGTGGACGTGAGCGAGTTCGTCAA
The DNA here is from genome assembly GCF_023015765.1 of Ornithinimicrobium sp. F0845. Classification (GTDB taxonomy): domain Bacteria; phylum Actinomycetota; class Actinomycetes; order Actinomycetales; family Dermatophilaceae; genus Ornithinicoccus. Next base: position 279,776 of record NZ_JALKAL010000004.1, on the reverse strand, counting down.
GCTCGAGGGCTGTGTCACCTGCCTGTCGGTGCGGCTGCACCCGTTCGACTGAGGAGCTCCAGCAGGTCGTTCACGGCAGCCCGGCCCGCACGGTTGGCGCCGATCGTGGAGGAGGAGGGGCCGTAGCCGACGAGGTGCAGCCGCGGCTCGCCCGCGACCCGGGTGCCCTCCATGGTGATCCCGCCCCCGTGCCCGCGCACCTTCAGCGGTGCCAGGTGGTCGAGCGCGGCGCGGAAGCCGGTCGCCCACAGGATCACGTCGACGGGCAGCACGTTGCCCTCCACCAGCCGCACGCCCTCCGGCAGGATCTGGGTGAACATCGGCCGCCGGTCCAGCGCCCCCCGGGCCTCGGCCTCGCGCAGCGACGGTGTCCACAGCAGCCCGGTGACGGAGACGACGCTGAGCGGCGGCAGCCCCTTGGCCACCCGTTCCTCGACCATGGCCACGGCATCGTGTCCCGCCCGGGCGTCGAACGGCGTGTCCCGCCAGACCGGCTCCCGGCGGGTGAACCAGCTGGTCGACGTCACGCGCGAGATCTCATCGAGCAGCTGGACGGCGGAGATCCCGCCGCCGACCACCGCGACGTGCCGGTCCCGGAACTCCTCGGCCGCGACGTAGTCCGCCACGTGCAGCTGGCGACCGGCGAACGTCTCCTGGCCGGGATAGATCGGCCAGAACGGCTTGGTCCAGGTGCCGGTCGCGTTGATGAGGGCCCGGGCGGTCCAGGTGCCCGCCGAGGTGTCGACGCGGAGTCGGCCGTGCGGGTCGTCGTCCTGGCGGGTGACTGCGCTGACCCGCACCGGGCGGACGATCGCCAACTCCAGCTGCTGCTCGTAGTCGTCGAAGTACCGCGTGATGAACTCCGAGCTCGGCGCCTCCGGGTCCACCTCGGGGACCGGCTGGCCGGGCAGCTCGCTGATGCCGTTGACGGTCGCCATCCGCAGGGACCTCCACCGGTGCCGCCAGGCCCCGCCCGGCCCCTCCTCGGCGTCGAGCACCTGGTAGGTCGGGGCACCGCCCTGCCCCGGAGGCCGCAGACCCCGGCGCTGCAGGTGATAGGCGGCCGACAACCCGGCCTGGCCCGCGCCGATGACCAGCACGTCGACGGCGCGGGCGGTGGGAGCGGGCATCTCAGACACGGCGGGCATCTCGGACACAGCGGGCATCTCGGACACAGTGCCTCCACGCTAGCGGCCCGGCCCCGGGTTGGTGGTCGTGCCGGGCGCAGCACGGCGTATGGGCGTACCGTGAGGCGATGACACAGACCATCAACCCCGACGTCCCGCCCAGCGGCCCCGGGTGCGTGGAGTGCCTGGCAGACGGTGGGTGGTGGGTGCACCTGCGCCGCTGCGCCGCCTGCGGTCACGTCGGATGCTGCGACAGCTCCCCGGGGCAGCACGCCACGGCCCACTTCACCCAGACCGGTCATCCGGTCGTGCAGAGCTACGAGCCCGGCGAGGACTGGTTCTGGAACTACTCGACGCAGGACTACGCGCACGGACCCGCGCTCGCCGACCCGACGTCCCGCCCGGATGACCAACCCGCACCGGGTCCCTCGGGTGCGGTGCCGTCGGACTGGCGGGACTGGATCCACCGCTGAGACGTCACCGGAGAGCCATGTGCGCGCCGGTCATCACTGGGGATCAGGTCACCCGGGACCACTAGGCTGACCGGTATGGCGAGACCGCACATTGCGTCGGTGATCGAGGACCGGGTCTCCGCCCGGGTGGAGCGGGTGCTCCGTCGGCGCGGGTGGCACGAACGCGTCATCGGCTACACCGGCTACGGCAACGCCGACCGGGCGCGGCTGCTCGCCCGTGTCCTGCTCAGCCGCAAGGCTCCCCGCGAGGCCGGCACCCTTGACGACGACGCCCCCGGTGTGGAGACGGGCAGCACCGTCGAGGAGGCGGCCGAGGCGCTCCAGCGCGCCGTGCGCGGCTGGCACAACTTCGTGACGGCGGCGGCCGTCAACGCCCCGGTCACCGTGACCCTGGGTGCCGTCCACCTGGAGGTGCAGGTGGACCGGAGCGGCTACCTGGACCTGGACGTGACCGGTCACGGTCTGCCCCCCGGGTGGCACGAGGCGACCATCCGCAGCGCCAACGGCGACACGGTGCACGTGCCGGTCTGGATCATGGACCCGGCGGTGGGGGTCGGGGTGGTCAGCGACATTGACGACACCGTCATGGTGACGCACCTGCCGCGGCTGCTCATCGCGATGCGCAACACCTTCTTCCTCGACGAGCTGGCCCGCAAGGCCGTCGCGGGGATGGCGCCGCTGCTGCGCTCGCTCGTGGCTGAGCACCCCGGGATGCCGGTCTTCTACCTCTCCACCGGGGCGTGGAACACGGCGCCGACGCTGCGCCGGTTCCTGCAGCGCCACCGCTACCCGGACGGGCCGCTGCTGCTCACCGACTGGGGCCCGACCCACTACGGCTGGTTCCGCAGCGGGCGCCAGCACAAGGCCGACGAGCTGCACCGTCTGCTCCGCGACTTCCCCGGCATGCGGTGGATCCTGGTCGGTGACGACGGGCAGCACGACCCCGACATCTACGGCGAGTTCGCCAAGCAGCATCCCGAGGCCGTCGAGGTGGTCCTGATCCGTCAGCTGACCACCACCGAGCAGGTGCTGAGCCACGGCCTGCCGATCGCCAACGACGAGCTGCTGGGCAAGCACTATGCCGGGGTCCCGATGCTGCGGGGCCCGGACGGCTACGCCCTGCACCGGTTCCTGGCGTGGAGCCGGGCCGAGTTCGAGCGGCTGCGCTCGAAGGCGGCAGACCGTGCCTGAGCTCCCGGAGGTCCAGGCGCTGGTCGGCTTCCTCGGCGACCGGGTCGTCGGCAGGGTGGTGACCGACGTCGAGCTCGGCTCCATCGCGGTGCTCAAGACCTTCGACCCGCCCCCCGACTCGCTGGTCGGACGGCCGGTCGACGCAGCGGCACGGCACGGCAAGTTCATCGACCTCGACGTCGACGGCACGCACCTGGTCTTCCATCTGGCGCGTGCGGGGTGGCTGCGCTTCTCCGAGAAACTGCCCGCCACGCCGGTCCGGCCCGGCAAGTCCCCGATCGCCCTCCGGGTGCGCCTCGACGACGAGTCCGGCTTCGACCTGACCGAGGCCGGGACGAAGAAGGGCCTGGCGGCCTACGTCGTGAGCGACCCCCAGGAGGTGCCGGCGATCGCGTCCCTCGGCCCCGACCCCCTCAGCGATGACTTCACCCGCGAGGTGTTCGGGGAGATCCTGGCGGGCCGGCGCACCCAGATCAAGGGGCTGCTACGCAGTCAGGGGACCATCGCGGGGGTCGGCAACGCCTACTCCGACGAGATCCTGCACGCGGCCAGGCTGTCGCCGTTCGCGATCGCGGACAAGCTCACCCAGGAGCAGGTCGACACGCTGTATGCCGCGTTGCGAGAGGTCCTGCAGGGTGCCGTCGAGCACAGCTCGGGCAAGCCGGCCGCCGAGCTCAAGGACGCCAAGCGCAAGGGAATGGCCGTGCACGGACGCACCGGTGAGCAGTGCCCGGTCTGCGGGGACACGGTCCATGAGGTGAGCTTCGCCGACTCGGCGCTGCAGTACTGCCCCACCTGCCAGACCGGCGGCAAGCCGCTGGCCGACCGCCGTATGAGCCGTCTGCTGAAGTAGCGGCCCCGCCCCCGAGCGCGTGGGACGGTGGTGATTCTGGTGACCGGGCGCGCCGTGTGACCATGGACCCATGAGCCAGACACCGCTGATCTCCGTGTCCGACCTGTCCGACGATGCCGTGGTCGTCGACGTCCGCGAGGACAACGAGTGGCACGCCGGGCACGCGCCGAACGCAATCCACGTCCCGATGGGCTCGGTGCCGGAGAGCCTGGACGCGCTGCCCGACACCGACGAGACCATCCCGGTGATATGTCGCAGCGGCGGCCGCTCGGACCGGGTGGTCCAGTGGCTCGTCCAGCAGGGCTTCGACGTGGTCAACGTCGACGGGGGCATGCGCGCCTGGGCCGCTGCGGGCAAGGAGATGCAGAGTGAGGACGGCAGCGAACCGACCGTCATCTGAGCTCGGGGTGCTCCTCAGTCTCCGCAGGCACCTCAGGCGGAGCGGCGCGGCCCGCGGGGGCGACGCGGCGGGGGTGGCGGCACGGGTTTGGCCAGCAGCACCTGGGCCAGCGGGACCCGCTCCGGGCCGCGCCGGGTCTGGATGACCACCTGCTCCTCGGTGCGCTCGACGAGCTCGCCCAGGGCGTCGGTGGCCCGCTCGCCGTCCTCGATGAGATAGCGCACCACGACCCGGGTCCCGAGGGGCAGGGTGCGCAGCCGCTGGAGGGTCACCCGGCCACTGTTTCACAGCCGGCAGCCCGCAACGCGCCCGCCCGAGCGCCGGCGTCCCTCTGAACATGCGACGTGAACACAGCCCGAGCATCGGCCGATGAGTGGCCGGGATCGCATGTTGGGGGAAACGGCCGGGTCCCCCGCCGATTCGACAGTATGCCGTGATCTAGAGCATCCTCTAGAGAGCCTGATACTCACGCATCGTCAACGCTCGACCGGCTGGCGAGGACGTCGAGGTAGTGCTGGTTCTCCATCACCCCGAGGACGTTGCCGAACGGATCGCGCACCGCCGCCGTCACGAACCCCGGTCCTCGCTCGGTGACCTCCTCGTGCGGGCTCGCTCCCAGGTCGAGCAACCGTTGATGAGCGGCACGGACGTCGTCGACCGCCCAGTAGGCCACGCTGGTCCCACCCGACGCGGCGCCTCCGGGCCAGAACCTCCGGTCCATGATCCCGAGCTCGTGCCGGTAGTCACCGAGTCGGAACTCGACGTAGGCCGGCGGCCCCTGCTCCGGACGCCGGAAGTAGGGCGTGGCGCCGAGCGCCTCGGCATACCAGTCGGCCGCGCGAGCCACGTCCTCGGCGGTGTAGACGATCGTGCTCAGTCCTCGCAACATCAGTTCTTCTCCTGCTCTCGATGGGTCGTGATGACTCCCAGTCTTGATGTCAAAGTGCTCACCCTCTGATCACTTTGTGTGACACGATCACCAGATGCGCGCAGACCGGCTCGTCGCGGCGCTGCTGGTGCTCCAGCAGCGCGGCCGGGTCACGGCTGCCCAGCTGGCCACCGAGCTCGAGGTCTCCCTGGCCACCGCCCGGCGTGACCTCGAGGCGATGGCGAGTGCCGGCATACCGGTCTATCCCCAGCCCGGCCGTGGCGGTGGCTGGGCCCTGGTCGGCGGCGCGCGGACCGACCTGAGCGGCCTGACCGCCGACGAGGCCGAGGCCCTCTTCCTGCTCATCGGCCCGGCAGCCGGGGTCTCCGAGGAGGCGAAGGCGGCGCTGCGCAAACTGGTCCAGGCGCTCCCCCACACCTTCCGCACGCACGCGCGAGCGGCGGCGAGCGCCACCCTCGTCGATCCGACGAGGTGGGGCGAGAGCGAACGCACGCCGCCCGAGGTGCTCGAGACACTGCGCCGGGCAGTGATCCGGTCCCGACGGGTGGACCTGGACTACCGCAACGCGCGGGGGGAGGTGACCAGCCGTCGGGTCGACCCGTGGGGTGTCGTCGACAAGGACGAGACCTGGTATCTCCTGGCCGGCACCCCCCGAGGGCAGCGCACCTTCCGCGTGGAGCGCGTGCTCTCGGCCGAGCTCACCGACGAGTCGTTCGAGCGCCCGGACGACCTCACCCTGCAGACCGCCTGGGCCGAGGTCGTGCGCGAGGTCGAGGCACGGCGCTCGCGGACGTGGACGACGGTGCTCGTGGAGTCGCGGTTCGCCGCCATCCTGGCCCACCAGTTCGGGCGGCACGTCAGGCGGATGGAGGACGCCGATGACGGCCGGTCCTGCCTGCGTCTCGGGGCACCCACCGCGCTCGACCTGGCGCGCCACCTCGCCGGGTGGGGCGCCCTGGTGAGGGTGCTCGACCCGCCGGAGGTCCGCGACCACCTGGCCCGGATCGGCGCCGAGCTGGTCGCTGAGTATGCCGAGGGCTCACCCGCTCCCGCGCGTCCAGGCACACCTCAGCCGGCTGGGCGAGGATAAGGCCGTGGTCGACGACAGCCTCCTCTCCCGCCGGGCGGTGCTCGCCGGGGGTCTCGCCGTGCTCGCCGGCGCGTCGGGCCTGTCCGCCTGCCAGGCGCCGGCCGAGGGCGGCCGGGCACCCGTCCAGGAGGGGCGTCTCACGACGAAGTACTGGTCGGGATACCAGCCGCGGTGGTTGCTCGTGCGGCCGGAGGGGGCGACGGCGACGGTGGTCGCCCTGCACGGGGCGGGCGGTGATGCGGGGTCGTGGTTCGAGCCACCGCGCGCGCAGGCCGTTGCCCAGCAGCTCGGGATCGCCGTGGCCGCGGTCGACGGCGGCCACAGCTACTGGCACGCCAGGGCCGACGGCAGCGACACCGGCACGATGGTGCTCGAGGACCTGCTGCCCACGCTGGAGCGCGAGGGGGCGCCCGTGGACCAGGTCGGGCTGACCGGCTTCTCGATGGGTGGCTACGGCGCGCTGCTGCTGGCCACCCGCCTGCCCCCGGAGCGGGTCCTGGGCGTCGCCGCGGTGAGCGCAGCGCTGTTCTTCACCGAGGAGGAGGCCGCGGTCGGCGCCTTCGACGGCGCCGACGACTTCGCCCGGCACGACATCTTCGATCGCGTCGAGGCGTTGCGTGAGCTGCCCGTCTGGCTGGCCTGTGGGGGCGACGACACCTTCGCCGTCACCAACCGCGCGCTCGCGCAGCGGCTGCCCGACGCGGTCACCGAGTTCGACGCCGGTGGCCACGACCAGACCTATCTCGAGGCGCACTGGCAGCGGGGGATGGCCTTCCTGGCCGACCAGCTCCCCGCTCGGTGATCGGAAGATATCTGGCTGTCTAGCGCTGAGGTGAGAGTCCGGCATACTGCCTGATCAACAACACGATGGTGAAGTATGCCGAAATCTCAGTTCTGCGATAGAGGTCCGGATACGCTCCGATCGTGGACCCGATCCGTAACCCCTATGCCCCCGGCGCGGGCCAGCGCCCGCCCGAGCTCGCCGGTCGCGACGAGCAGCTGGAGCGCTTCCAGGTCGTGCTCGAGCGGATCCGGCGCGGTCGACCCGAGCGCTCGATGATCCTGACCGGCCTACGCGGCGTGGGAAAGACGGTGCTGCTCAACGCGCTGCGCTCGACCGCGGTGCGGGCACGGTGGGGGACCGGCAAGTACGAGGCGCGGCCCGACCAGGGGATGCGGCGCCCCATGGCAGCGGCGCTGCACGTCGCGGTCCGCGAGCTGGGGCACCCGCAGGGCGACGAGGTCGACCACGTGCTCGGCGTGATCAAGGCCTTCGCGCAGAAGGACCAGCCCGGCGCGAAGCTGCGTGACCGGTGGAACCCGGGCATCGACGCGCCGGCCGTCACGGGGCGCGCCGACTCCGGTGACATGGAGATCGACCTGGTCGAGCTGTTCACCGACGTCGGCGGGCTGGCCGCGGACGTCGGCAAGGGTGTGGCCATCTTCATCGACGAGATGCAGGACCTGGCGGACGAGGACGTCTCGGCGATCTGTGCCGCCTGCCACGAGCTGTCCCAGTCGGCGCTGCCGGTGATCGTCGTCGGCGCGGGGCTGCCGCACCTGCCGGCCGTGCTGTCGGCCAGCAAGTCCTACTCCGAGCGGCTCTTCCGCTACACCCGGATCGACCGGCTGGACCGGGCCAACGCCGACCAGGCGCTGCGCATGCCGGCCCAGGACGAGGACGCCGACTTCACGCCGGAGGCGCTGGACGCGCTGTATGCGGCGACCGGTGGCTACCCCTACTTCATCCAGGCCTACGGCAAGGCGGTCTGGGACCACGCGCCGACCACCCCCATCACCGCGGAGGACGTCCGGGTCGCCTCGCCCGAGGCCGAGGAGGAGCTCGCCGTCGGCTTCTTCGGGTCCCGCTACGAGCGGGCCACGCCGGGGGAGCGGGAGTATCTGCGGGCGATGGCCGACCTCGGTGCGCAGGCCCTCGCCGCGGACCCCGAGGCCGTGGATGCCATCGAGTCGGTGCCGACCGCGGACGTCGCCGCCCACCTGGAGCGCAAGCCGCAGTCACTGTCCCCGGCGCGCGACGCGCTGCTGAAGAAGGGCCTGATCTACTCCGGTGAGCGCGGACGCATCGCGTTCACCGTGCCGCACTTCGGCAGGTACCTGCGCGCGCAGGCCTGAGCTTCATGCACCATGTGGCCGCAGGCCCGGCCGTCAGCGGCCGCCCGGCTGGACGAGTCCGGCCTCATACGCCAGGACTACCGCTTGCACGCGCGAGGTCGCGCCCAGCTTGGCAAGCACCCGGTTGATGTGCGTCTTCACCGTGGCCGGTGAGATCACCAGCCCGGCCGCGATCTGGTCGTTGGATAGTCCTCGTGCCATGAGCACCAGCACCTCACGTTCCCGCTCGGTGAGCGCCCTGACAAGGGCGTGCCCTTCATCAGAGGGGGATCGTCACCCGCAGTCTGATATGGCTACACTTGTGGCTATGAGTGTGGATGCTTCGATGGCCTTGAGGGACGTGAAGAATCGCCTGTCCGAGGTGGTGGATCAGGTCCAGCGAGAGCATGACCGGATCGTCATCACTCGTCACGGCAAGGCAGCCGCGGTGGTCATGAGCACCGACGACCTGGAATCGCTGGAGGAGACGCTGGAGGTCGTGAGCCGACCCAAGCTCATCGCCCAGGTTCGAGACAGCCTTGCTGAGCTCGTCGCCGGCGAGACCGAGACCCTCAGCAAGGAAGAGATCCTTGCCACGCTGCACCCCTGATGGCGAAGCAGTACGAGGTCGCGTGGACGCCAACAGCCAAACGGGCGCTACAGAGACTGCCGGAGAAAGTGGCCACGGCGGCCATCGAGTTCATCTATGGCCCACTCGCGAACAATCCGCAGCGCGTCGGCAAGGCCCTGCGCTTCGACCTTGAAGGGCTGCACAGCGCACGCCGCGGCGACTACCGGATCATCTACCGGATCGACCATCGCGTGACCATCATCGCAGTCGAGCATCGTGCGGACGTCTACCGCTGACACTCCATGCGGCACGAGCGTGCTCGTGACGGCGCACCACCGGGTCTCTATTTGCAGCCCTTCTCTTATCCCCGGGGGAAGACCCCTGTGGTCCCTTACGGACTGCTCGGCCGCCGGACCCGGGTGCCGGCTGGGTAGGGATCGACCTTGGTGCGCTCGGACTCCTCGCGCAGAGCAGCGATCAACTTGGGATCACCCGTCTTGGCGCAGGTGACGGCGTTGTTCTGGTGCTTTGACATCCTGGTGCGATGACGTTTGACCAGGTGCAGGCACAGACGTGCCGGATCGTCACCCGCGGGAGGCGGACAGGCGCCGAGCACGTCGTCCCGGTCTGGTTCGTGATCATCGGCACACGCTTCTACGCCGCCTCGCGCCACGGCCTGGCCGGCGACTGGCTGCAGAACGCGCTGCACGAGGGCTCGCTGGAGGTGAGGGCCGCCCGACGGTCGTGGCGGGGACCCGTTTCGTTGGTCCGGCCCGACGACGCCCCGGCCGTGGTCGAGGCCTTCGCTGAGAAGTACGCCCGCCATCCGACCGTCATCTCCGCCTGGCGGCAGCACCCGCCGACGTTCGTGCAGGTGGACCTCGCTTGAGGGGTGCGCGCTAGGCAACGACGGTCAGACCATCGACGAACACGGCGGTCGTGGTCAGCGCCCCGTTGACCGTCACCACGCTGACGTCGTGGACACCGGGCGCCAGTTGATGGCGGTGGATCGTGACCGGGATCCTGTCGCTGATCGGCGAGGGATCCGGCGGGAGGGAGACGACGGTGCCGTCCAGGGTGAAGAGCACCGCGGTAACGGTCTGCGTCGCCGCGATGTCTGTAGTGACGATGGTGATCGCGATCGTGATGTCGTTGGGGATCAACGTCGGCGACATGGTGCGGATCTTGAACGTGGAGGTCACCGTGACGACCCCGACGCGCGTGCACGAGATCGTGGTCGTGCCGTCGGTGAACTCCAGGCGGACGTCGTAGACGCCGGTGTCCAGCGTGCCCTGCAGGACGTTGATCGTCACGCTATCGGCGGTGCCTGCGATCGGCGTATACCGGTGGACGACGCCCTCGCGCTCCAAAGAGACGGAGGCGGTCATCCCGGCTGGTGCCGCCGGCTCGAACCCGACCAGCACCTGGGTGTCCGTCAACTGGTCGACGGCCTCCGGGGTGACACTGCTGATGAGGCACTCCCCGGACGCGGCGAACACGGGCGAGGCCGAGGCGACGACGATGGCCGGGACGGCCCAGGCGGCGCCCCTGACCACGGTCCGCCGCGCCGGGCGGCCGCCACGGAACTCTGCGCGCGCATCGCTCATGTGCGGCTCGTCGTCGGCGCCGGGCGGCTCGGGAAGGAGCGGCCACCCGGCGCCGCGGCGCTCAGCAGCCGTGGAACCAGGTGCCGTCCGGATAGCGGCAGCTCTGGCCGAACTGCTCCGGTCTGTTGTGGATGAGGGGGACGCCCTCCGGGCGCGGCGGCCGGGGCGGGCGGTGCATCGCCCGCCACAGCCGGGCCAGAGGATGGGCGCGCTGGGCGGGTGGTGCACTCGTGGCGGGTGGTGCACTCGTGCCAAGACTGCGGGGTGCAACGGTTGCAGATCCGGTGCTGGTGACGCTGATGGCGGCGGAGGACGTGCTCATGGTGATCCCTCCTTGGGTGTTCGCCCGGGTTCACGGCCCGGGCTGGATCACCTCTCAAGTCTCCAGGGCCGACAGTGACCAGCGGAAGAGACCCAGGTCCTGTCCTGCACAGGATCTGGGTCACGTGCATGAAGCGCCCGGGCGTGCCACCCTCAGACATGACCCGTTCGAGGGTGACGCCGTCGCCCGCGACCCGCTCGACGCACCTGGCGCTGGTGCTGCTCGTGGTCGCGGTCGCGATGATCGCCGTCCTGGAGCTGGTCCTGGGACTCGACGGCGCCACCGAACCCTGGCACCCGGTGCTGTTCCAGCTGGTCGCCGCCGTCTACCTGGGAGCCGGTGTCCTGGCCTGGTGGTGGCGCCCGAGCAACCGGCTCGGCCTCATCATGGTGGTCGGGTGCGGGGCCCTGCTGCTGGGCGCCCTGGGGTTCACCACGGTCCCGGTGCTGATCGCCGTGTCCACGGTGGGCGCCACCATGATCCTGGCCGTGATGGTGCATCTCCTGCACGCCTTCCCCTCCGGCCGGCTCCGGGGCAGACTCTCGCGCTGGACCGTGCTCGGGGGCTACGCCGTCTCCCTGGTGCTGCAGGCGCCGCAGTACCTGTTCGCACCGGCCCCGCCGCCCTACCATCTGCTCGGAGTCGCGGACCGACCCGCTCTGGTCACGACCGGGCTGTTCGTGCAGGCCGCGGCCGGGGCGGTCGTCATGGTGGTGACCACCGTGCTCCTCGTCCGCAGGCTGAGGGCCGCGGACCCACCGCGGAGGCGGGTGCTGGCACCGCTCTACTCCTACGGCGTCGTCGCCGTGCTGTTCATCCCCGTCAGCGCCAACGTCATCCGGCCCCTGCTCGACGTTCCCCCCGAGACGATCGGCACGGCACAGCTGGCCGTCATCGGCGGCGTGCCCCTGGCCTTCTGCCTCGGCCTGCTCCGTGGCGGCTTCGCGCGCACCGGTGAGGTGGAGGAGCTCGGCGCCTGGCTCGGGGGCACCGGCACCGCACGCACCACGCTCGTCGAGGCGCTGTCCCGCACCCTCGGCGACCCGACGCTGCAGCTGGTCTTCTGGGTCCCCGACACCCGGGAGTATGTCGATGCGTCCGGTCAGCCGGTCGACCTCCCGTCCGTGGATGGTGACCGGGACGTGGTCACCGTCGACCTCGACGGCCGCCGCGTGGGCGCGATCGTCTATGACGCCACGCTGCTCGGCGACCCCGAGCCGGTCCGTGCGGCAGGGCGGGTGATCGCGCTGGCCGTCGACCGGGAGCGGCTCACGGCGCAGCTGCGCGCGGGCGAGCAGGCGCTGCGACTGTCCAGGGAGCGGCTGGTCGAGGCCGGCGACCTGGAGCGTCGCCGGATCGCGCAGAACCTGCACGACGGCGTGCAGGCCGAGCTGGTCGTGCTGGGCCTGGATGCGCAACGCATCGCCGCCGACCCGGCCGCGACCCCAGCGACGGTCCAGGCGGCCACCGCCCTGCGGGCCGGGATCGACGTGACGGCCGGTGAGCTGCGCCGCTTCGTCTACGGGGTGATGCCGGCGCCGTTGCTCGAGCGCGGTCTGGCGGCCGCCGCCGAGGACCTGGTCGACCACCTGCCGCTGCGCACCCGGCTCGAGGTGAGCGTCGACGGACAGCACCTGTCCTCCGCCGTGGAGAGCACGGCATACTTCGTCCTCGCCGAGGGCCTGACCAACGCGGTCCGGCACGCGCAGGCACGGGAGCTGGCGGTGCGTCTCGCGGCCAGCGACGGCACCCTCCTGGTCGAGGTGGGCGATGACGGCGTCGGCGGTGCGCACCTGAACAGCGGCCTGGGGCTGCGCAGCCTGGCCGACCGGGTCGACGTGCTGGGCGGGCGGCTCCGCCTGGACAGCCCTGCCGGCGGGGGCACCCGCCTGACCGCGGAGCTGCCGTGCGCGTCGTGATCGGTGAGGACGAGGCCCTGCTGCGGCAGGGTCTGCAGCTCGTCCTCGAGCACGCGGGACACGAGGTCGTCGCCGCCGCCGAGGATGCGCCGAGCGTGGTCGCCCTGACCGAGGAGCACCGACCGGATCTGGTGGTGACCGACATCCGGATGCCCCCAGGATTCACCGACGAGGGCCTGGTCGCCGCCCTGACCATCAGCCGCGAGCACGCGGACACCGCGATCGTGGTGCTGTCCCAGCACGTGCAGCGACGGTATGTCACCGAGCTGCTCGCCGAGCGGCCCGCCGGGATCGGCTACCTCCTCAAGCAGCGCATCGCCGACATCGACACCTTCAGCGCCGACCTGGAGCGGGTGCGCGCCGGGGGCACGGTGCTCGACCCGGAGGTGGTCGCCCTCCTGGTCGCGCGGGCACGGCGCGACGACACGGGTGGCCAGCACCTCACGCCCCGGCAGGAGGAGGTGCTCGCCCTGATGGCGCAGGGGCGCAGCAACTCCTGGATCGCCCGGCACCTCACCCTCACCGAGAAGGCCGTCGTGCAGCACACCTCGCACATCTACAGCGCGCTGGGCCTGCCCCCGCGCGACGACGACCACCGTCGGGTGCTGGCCGTCCTGCACCACCTCACCCGGTGACGCGCCGGCTGTGACGTGGTGCCGCTGACCGGCCCCGGCGGCGTGGCACGGTGTCCTCCGGGAGCGCGGCCGCTAGTCTCTGCGTGTGCTCATCATCGGGATCATCCTGTTCGGCATGCTGGTCGGCGCGGCAGCCCAGCTCATCATCGGTCGGAGCAGCCGGGGCATCGACTGGCCGATGGCCTTCGCCTCCGGGCTCGTCGGGTCCTTCGTGGGAGGCCTGCTCGTCAGCCTCCTCAGTGGCGACGGCCTCGAGCTGCGTCCCAGCGGCGTCATCGGCTCAGTGGTCGGTGCGGTCATCGTCACCCTCGGCTGGCAGTGGTGGCGCGCCCGCGGCCAGGGCCCTGACGCGTAGTCGACCGGTTCACCGCCCGTAGCGGTCCAGGCGCTCCCACGGCCAGTCGGTCGCGATCCAGTCCACGAGCGCCTCGGCGAGCGGGGTGTCCAGGTGGGCGCGGTCGGCCCGGACCCAGGACTGGACGCTCACGTCATACTCCTGCGAGCTCGCGGGATAGAGGTAGACGCAGCCGATGACGTCGCCGTGAGCCGGGTCCAGGACGGTGAAGGTGAACCCCTTGCGCGCCGCGAAGTGGTCCGCGTGGCGCTGCAGGTCCGCGAGGTTCCGCTCGGGCGACAGTCCCTCGGGGGGTGGCCAGGTGCCGTCCGGATAGCCCGGGGTGGCGCGGATGTGCTCGATGCTGGACATCCAGGCCGCACGGTCCGCCTCGTTGTGCTGCGGACCGAGCGGTTCGAGCCGGAACCGGTCGGTGACCAAGGACGTGGGCGGGTCGAAGCTGTCCGGGACGAACGCTGAGGTGGCCATGGCCACGACGGTAGTGAGCACCGCACCGCGACGCACCCCGTTTCCGCGTGGCGCCCTCCGTTCCCGCGGATCCCGTTTCCGTGCGGCGCCCCGTTTCCGGGAGGACGGGGAGGCCCCTGACCCGCCGAGCGACAACCTGCGGCGGGGGTGGTCCGCCCCTACACTGTGCCGATGCGAGTCGACTACACAGAGGCTCAATGGGTCGGGGTCGCATTCGTCGTTCTGGGGCTCGTGCTCGCGCTCGCCTGGCTGGTCCGCCGATACGTTCCCCCCTTCGCGGCGCTGCTCATCCCGACCTCGGTCATCGCCGGTTTCGTCATCCTGGTCCTCGGGCCGCCTCGCAGGTCCACGTCATCGGGCGGGATCGTCCGCCTGCGCCAGGGGAAGGAAGCAAGGAGAAGACCATGACCGAGTTCGGCCGGGACGACGACCTGCAGGGAGCCACGTTCGTCCGCGTGAACCTGACCGGAGCCAGCTTCTCGCGCAGCAGCCTGCGCGACGCCCGGGTCGTCGCCAGCGACCTGTCCGGCCTCGTGGTGCGCGGCAGCGACGTCCAGAACGTCGAGATCGACTCCCCGTGGCTGGCCGACGGCGACTTCTTCCGGGTCAACGGCGTCAACGTGGTCCCGCTCGTCGAGGCCGAGCTGGACCGGCGCTTCCCCGGGCGGGGGCTGCGTCGCGCGGAGGATCCGCAGGGGCTGCGGTCGGCCTGGGCCGCGCTGCAGCAGACCTGGGCGGTCACGCTCCACCGCGCCGACAGTATGCCGGAGGGCACCGTCGATGCGTCCGTGGACGGGGAGTGGTCCCTCGCCCAGACCCTGCGTCACCTGGTGATGGCCACCGATACCTGGCTGGGCAGGGCGGTCCTGCGGCTCGAGCAGCCCTACCACCCGCTCGGGCTGGCCAACGAGGGCGCCGCGGAGGACGGGCTCGACATGTCGCTGTTCACCACCGGGAGCCCGACCTATGCCGAGGTGCTCGCGGCCCGGCAGGACCGGACCACCATGGTGGCGGACTTCATCGACCAGGTGACTCCCGACATACTGCAGGAGGCCCGCGCCAACCCCTGGGCACCCCAGTATCCGGAGACCGTCCGCTCCTGCCTGCACACGATCCTCGAGGAGGAGTGGGAGCACCACCGCTACGCCGTGCGTGACCTGGACGCCCTCGAGCAGGCGGCTGCGTCCGGGTGAGGGACACTGGGGTCAGCCGGACGACCTGGGAGGACCGATGCCACTGGCCGCCGCTCCGGAGGAGCTGCCCCACGTCGTGGTGTCCCGGGCGCAGGTCACCCCGGTCATCGCTGAGCTGACGCTGGAGCCGGGGGGCTCGGCGATGTCCTACCTGCCGGGGCAGTACGTCCTGGTCTGTGACGAGGACTACCTGATCCCGGTGAGGTCCTACTCGGTGGCCAACGCCCCCGACCCCACCGGACGACTCACCCTGCTGGTCACCGAGGTGGCCGGCGGGGCGACCAGTCGCTGGCTCACGCGCGAGGTGTCCGTCGGTGACGCGGTGCTGGTCTCCGGTCCCTACGGCACCTTCGTGGCCGACCCGGGGGCCGGCCACCCGGTGCTCTGTCTGGCGGGCGGGTCCGGGCTGGCGCCGGTCCGGTCGCTGGCGCAGGACGCAGTATGCCGTGGGGTGCCCGACCCGTTCACGGTCGTCTTCTCCGGGCGCACGGAGGAGGACCTGATCGACCAGGACGTGTTCCGCGGCTGGGAGGCGCAGCACCCGCGGTTCCGGTATCACCGCACCCTCACCCGGGCGTCGGGGCCACCACCGGTCGGTCGTGTCCCCGAGGTGCTGCCGGACCTGGTGCCCGACCTGTCGGAGCACGAGGTCTTCATCGCGGGTGCACCGGGCTTCGTGGCCGCGTGCGTCCGGGCCGTGCGCGACCTCGGCTGCCGGGCGGGACGGCTGCACACCGAGGAGTTCTATGCCGAGCCCCAGCCGTGGGGCAGCGAGGAAGCAGGAGGAAGCAGATGAGTGGCGAGGCGTCCGCGATCTACACCAAGACCGGCGACGACGGCACGACCGGGCGGTTGTTCGGCGGACGGCTGGGCAAGGACGACGCGCTGGTCGAGGCGTGCGGCGACACCGACGAGGCGGTCGCGGTCCTGGGCACAGCCCGGCAGGCGCTGCGGGACGAGGACGGGGACGCCGAGCTCGCGGACCTGGTGCTGCGGCTGCAGCGTGAGCTCTTCGTCGTGGGTGCCGACCTGATGACCAACCCCCGCGCCCGGGACCGGGGCACCCCGGGGCAGTCCCAGGTGAGCCCGGAGATGGTCGACGTGCTGGAGCGCACGATCGACGACCTGGTGGCCCGGCGGCCCCTCCGGCCCGTGTTCATCGTCCCGGGCGCCACGCGCGCCTCGGCTGCGCTGGACGTCGCGCGCACCGTGGTGCGGCGTGCCGAGCGGCACACGATCAGCGCGGCGCGGGCTGGCGCGGAGGTCTCCGACCAGGTCGTGGTCTACCTCAACCGGCTCAGCGACCTGTTGTTCGTCCTCGGCCGGCACGCCGCCGGCGAGGTGGAGGAGCCGCCCAGCCACGACTGAGCCGGGCCGGGACGGTCCCGCTGAGCTGTGCCGGGACGGTCCCGCGGCTCGCCGGTAGGCTGCCCGCTATGCGCACCATCGGGAACATTCTCTGGCTCGTCCTGGCGGGCTGGTGGCTGGCGCTGGCCTACGTCCTCGCCGGGATCCTGGCCTGCATCCTGATCATCACCATCCCGTTCGGCATCGCCGCCTTTCGGCTCGCCAACTTCGTGCTGTGGCCGTTCGGGCGCACCACGGTCTTCCGGCGGGATGCCGGCGCCTGGGCGATCATCGGCAACATCCTCTGGATCGTGCTGCTCGGGTGGGAGCTGGCCATCGCGCACCTGGTTGCCGGACTCCTGCTGTGCATCACGATCATCGGCATCCCGTTCGGCATCGCCTGCTGGAAGATGGTGCCGCTGGCGCTGTTGCCGCTCGGTCAGCAGGTCGTGCCGATCTCGCAGGCGCGGGTCGACAGGTTCGCGCTCCCGGCCACCGGGTGAGCGCCACCTCGGTCAGCGGTTGACCGCGGTGACCAGCAGGTGCGGGCACAGGTCCATCGCCCGCGGGTCCTTCTCGAGCAGGCGCGCGGCGGCGTGCGCCTGCGGCAGCACCTCCTCGATCCGGTCGGGGGCCACGAGGTCGAAGGCGTAGCCCATCGGTCCCTCGACGCCGAACGCCTCGACCTCCGTCCACCCGGCGGCCGTCGCCTCCCGGGCCAGCTCGTCGGCCGTGTGCGCGTGGCCCAGCGGGAAGCCGACGGTGTCGCTGTTCTCCCCGGTCCGCACCAGGTGGGCGAAGATCTCCTGGTACCTCTCGGTGAGCTGACCGTTGAGCGCGAACTCACCGATGACGTTGTAGCGGCTGATGGCAGCGGCAAAGATCCGCCCGCCGGGCCGGGTCACCCGGCGTGCCTCCGCCAGGGCAGTATGCCGATCGGCCGGGTCTGGGAGGTGGTAGAGCGGGCCGAGCAGCAGGACCGCGTCCTGGCTGCCGTCGGCCTCGACGAGCGAGCGCGCATCCCCGACCGCGGCCGTCACCCCGGCCACCCGCGATGCCCCGGCGACGTGCCGGGGCACCGGGTCGACGAGATGGACCCGGTGGCCGAGACCGGCCAGCCACCCGGCATACGCCCCCGCAGCCCCTCCCACGTCGAGCACGTCGAGCGGTCCCTGGGGCAGGTGCCGGGAGATCAGCTCGCGGGTGCGCATCCCCTCCAGGCGGGAGTGCGGGTTGCCGGCCAGGCGGGCGGCCTCGTCATCGCTGTGCTCGTACCAGGACACGACGTCTTCATGGGAAGGCATGCCCGGCACGTTAGCTCCCCTCCGCCAGCGCGAGCCGGACCAGGGGGATGTCCGGCTCGGGGTCACCGGTCGCCTCGACGATGATCGCCGAGAGCCTCTCCCAGGCACCGGGGTGCTCCTGCTGGTATCGGGCCAGGACGGCAGCACCCTCCGCGTCGGTCAGCACGGTCGCCACGGCGGGTCGCCGGCGCGTGAAGCCGGTGCTGACGTGGCACCGCGGCTCGGCCAGCAGGTTGCGGAACCACTGGGCGCGTCTGCCGAAGCCGGAGGCGACCACCAGCGAGGTGTCCGACTCGCGCAGCACCACCTCGAGCACGACGTAGCGGGCGAGGCCGCTCGTGCGGCCCACGTGCTCGAGCATCAGGATCCGTCGGGTGAGCAGGAACCCCAGGCCGGCCCGGAACAACGGGATCGGCGCTCGCACGAATCGGCGGTTCTGCAGCAGGCTGGCGGCGTCGAGCTTCACCCGGCCAGCGTAGTCACGGGATCCGAGCCCTCGGACGGGCCGTGGAGGTGACATCTGTCCCGCAGGACGACCCCCGCGTGTCACTGGTGCCCGCCGCCGGTTCCGCGAGAGGCTGCGGGCATGGACAGAAAGTATCTGGCATACATCGCACTGGTCCTGAGCATCATCTACGGCGGACTCTTCGCGGTCATCGGGGAGGACGCGCGCACCGGCTACGCCGCCATCGGCGGCATCGTGGTGGGGATCGCCTGGGTCAGCGTCGGCGTGCTGGGCAAGGACGAACGGCCCGACGCCTGACCTCATCGCCCGGCGCCACGACATACTGACGACACCAGTTGTTCACCTGTCGTCCCTTGAGTTCCGCCGCGCACGTCGGCAGCCTCGCCGGACCGTCTCATCAAGCTCTCATCCAGGGCCTGTTGAGTGGGCCCAGAGTCGAAGGAGGCGGGCGCGGTGGTGCGCAGGAGCGCGGCGACCCTGGGGGCGCGGGCGAGGGACGGGATCCGACGGGGGCTGCGGCCCATCACGGGCAGGCTGCTCGGCAGCCCGTCCCCGAGACCGCCGAGCAGCAGACCCGAGCCGAGCGACGCGCAGCAGCGTCGGATCGATCGGCTGGTGCAGGCCCTGGACGTCGTCCGGCAGGTCGAGGCCCTGGAACCCAGCCTGGCGAGCACCCACACGCCCCAGGAGTTCCTGACGCTGGATCGTGCGGTGCGCCGGCCGAACGGCGACCCTTCGCTCCAGTCGATGCTGCCCGCGCCGTTGCGCGGCCACTGGGACCCGGAGCGGGCGACCGTGGGCACCCTGAGCGCGGCGGTCACGGCGGACGTTGTGGTGCTGGCCAAGTTCGACCTCAGCTCCCAGGTCAAGCTGCGGGCCGCCTACAGCGGTGATCGGCGCACCGTCGCGGTGCAGCCGGTGCGCCCCAACGGGTCCTGTGGCATCACCAATGCCGTGGCGACCCACGAGATCGTCGACCGGTACGCCCCCGGGCTCATGCCGAAGCTGCTGGGGCACGGCGAGCTGGGGGGCGGTCTGCGCTACCTGGTCGAGAGGTGGGTCGACGGTGACCCGCTGACCACGCGTCTGCGCATGGCCGCGCACCTCCCGCAGATCATCGAGGGGCTCAGCCGGGTCCACCTGGGCTACGGCGTGCACACCCGCCGAGTGAGCGAGATCTGGCACCGGGGGTTCCGGGAGCAGTGGCAGGACGTCCGGGACGCCGAGCTGGTCCCGGCGGAGCAGGGCGCACGGGTAGCCGAGCTGATCGCGGCCGACAAGAGGCTGCGACTCTCGTGGTCACACGGCGACCTGGTGGCCTCGAACGTGCTCGGCACCGACGACGGGGTGGTCATCATCGACTGGGAGCATGCGATGGAACGCCCGGTCATGCACGACGCCGCGAAGCTGCACCTGTTCGCGGCCGAGAAGGACCCGCTGCTCGACCTGCTCCTGGAGGAGTGGGGACAACCCGAGGCCTCGGGCGGTTACTCCGCTGCAGAGGAGCTGGTCATCGTGCACGCCCGCTTCCTCTCCCGTGCTCCGGTGCGGATGGCCGAGCTGGCAGGGCACAAGCGGGAGGGCGTGTACGCCCGCCAGGTCGCGCGGCAGGCAGACCTGCTCAGCGACGCCCTGGAGCGGGCGGTCTGACCGCGGGTCTAGCGCGTCGCGTCCACCGGGTGACCGTGCAGGTGTGCCTCCCAGAGTTCGTCGGCGACTGCGGGCGGGATCCCGAAGGCGTCGATGAACAGGCTCAGACTCTTGGGTGACGGACCCTCGGCGGGGGACAGCGCCCGGCTGACCCGGTCCTTCAGCCGGCGGGGCAGCAACACGTCGTCCTCGTGCTCCTCGCCCTGGTCCCACAACCACTCGGCCAGCACCTGGGCCACCGCGGCCTGGTTCAGCGTGCCGCGACGGTTGCGCGTCGCCCTGGTCTGCCACTTGCGACGACAGCTCACGTCGGTGAGTAGGTGGTGGCGCAGCAGGTCTGCTGCGGTCGGTGCGATGAAGGGCTCAGCCGTCACGGTTTCTCTCCCCGAGGGTGTCACGTTGCCTGTGGCAGCAGTGTGGCCTCTTGACGCACTCTTGACCAGCCCCTGGGTCCAGGTCAATACAACCCCATACACCCCTCATACACACAGGTCACCGCACACCCGCCACAATGTGGCGCATGGTGACGACCGAGAGTGATCAGGCGCCTGCTGCCGTGTTCGGTGAGGCACTGACCACGCTGCGCCTGCGGGCGGGGCTGTCGGTGCGCGAGCTGTCCCGGCAGACGGGCGTCCCCTCGGGCACCCTGGGTGGCTACTTCAGCGGACGGCACCTGCCCCCCGCCAACCGACCGGAGGTGCTGGAGTCGGTGGTCACCGCCTGCGGGGCCACCCCGGAGGAGGCACGCCTCTGGCACGAGCGTCTCGTGGACCTGCACCAGGGGCGGCGTGTGCCGCTGGTGATGCGGGCGCCGTACCGGGGCCTGGCGGGGTTCGGCACCGATGACGGAGACATCTTCTTCGGCCGGACCGCCCTCATCGACGACCTCGTCGACCATGTCGAACGCGCCCGGTCGGCGGGCGGGATCGTCACTGTCGTCGGAGCCTCCGGCACCGGCAAGTCCTCACTGCTGCGGGCCGGCCTCATTCCCGCCCTGCAGTCAGCCGACCAGGCGTGGCACTGCGAGCTCATCACCCCCGGGACGGATCCGGCGGAGGTGGTGGAGACCGCGCTCGACACCCTCGAGGACCTGCCGCGGGCGCTGCTGGTCGTCGACCAGTTCGAGGAGCTGTTCACCCTCACTCCGGACGACGACGAGCGTTCCGCCACCCTGAACCGGCTGGTCTCCTGGGCACAGGGGACGACCCCGGAGCGATCCCGGGTCCTGGTGATCGGGTTGCGGGCGGACCGGTACGGCGAGGCGGCCGCACACCCCGGGTTGCTGGCCGCGTTGCGCGACCGCCAGGTGCTCGTGCCACCGATGACCGAGGACGAGCTGCGGTCGGTGATCGAGGGACCCGCGGGCAGGGTCGGTCTCAAACTCGAGTGGGGCCTGGTCGACGTCATCGTCTCCGACCTCCAGGCCAGCGACCTGACGCACGTGCTCCCGCACCTGTCCCACACGCTCCAGGCCGCGTGGGAGCACAGCGACCGACGTCAGCTCCGCATCCGCGACTACAAGGCGGTGGACGGTGTGGTCGGCGCCGTCCGGCGCAGCGCCGAGCGGGCCTTCGCCGACCTGGACGCAGAGGGCCAGCAGGTGGCCCGCGCGATCGTGCTCCGGCTGATCGTGCCGCACCCGGACGCCAGGCCCAGTCGCCGGACCCGGCGTCGCGAGGAGCTGACCCGGCTGCACCCGGCGGCCGGTCAGGTGCTGGACCATCTGATCGCCCACCGGTTGCTGACGGTGTCGGAGGTCGACATCACGCTGAGTCACGAGGCGCTGATCAGCACCTGGCCGCGGCTGCAGAGGTGGTTGGACGAGGACCGGGCCGACCTCCTGCTGCGGGAGCAGTTCGGCCGCCACGAGCGCACCTGGGTGGAGCACGACCGGGATCCCGAGCTGCTGCTCCGCGGCAGCCTGCTCGAGGCGGTCCGGACCTGGACCCTCTCGCACGACGGAGAGCTGAACCAGGCCGAGCGCACCTTCTTGCACGCCAGCGAGGAGCAGGCTGAGCAGCAGACCAGGGACAAGGACCGAAATCACCGGCGGACCCGGCAACTCCTCGCGGTCGCCGTGAGCCTGGCGCTGGTGGCCGCGCTGGCCGGAGCGGCAGCATTCCAGAGCCGCTCCGCGGTGGCAGACCAACGTGACGAGGCCCGCTCCCGTCAGATGGCCAGGGTTGCTGCCAACCTCCGCGAGTCGAACGTCCCGCTGGCCAACCAGGTCGCGCTCGGCGGCTACCAGATCTCGGACACCAGAGAGTCGCGCTCCGCGCTGATCGACGCGACCTCCCTGCCGGTGATGACCCGGCGGGTCGACCCCGGGGCCCCGCTCGCCGCGGCCGCAAACGCGGCCGGTGACCTGATGGCCTTCGGCGGCACGGACGGCAGCGTCGACCTGGTGCGTGTCGACGGTGCGCTCATGACCGACCTGGCGACGGTGACCCTCGATGACGCGGGCACGACCGTCCAGACCGTCGCGCTCGACGAGGCCGGTGCTGTGCTGGCCGTCGGCGGCGGCGCGGAGGCCGTCCGGCTGTTCGACGTCAGCGACCCGGAGCAGCCCGAGCTCAGTGCGGAGCTCGCGACCGACCGGACCGTCTTCGACCTCGTGTTCTCCCCCGACGGGCGCTGGCTCGTGGGCGCCGGGGACGAGGATGCCTCCGGGCAGGCCAGGGTGCTGCGCTGGGAGCGGGTGGGTGCCGACTGGGTCGAACGCACGCCGGTCACGGACGTGGCTGGGTCGATCCGCGGCATCAGCGTCGATGGTTCCGGCGAGCGGGTGGCCGGGGCGACGATGGGCGGCCACATCTACCTGTGGTCGTGGGAGGGCAACGACCTGGCGGAGACCGACCGGGTGCACGTGGGCGACGACGCGACCCGGCAGTTCGACGTCGACCTCTCCCCGGACGGCTCACGTCTCGCGGCGGTCGGCAGCGACAAGACGCTGCGCCTGTTCGGCGTCACCGCCGACGGCCTCGAGCCGGAGGCCGAGCTGGCGGACTTCGAGAGCTGGGTCAACGCGGTGTCCTTCACCACCGACGGGGAGTTCGTCGTGGCCGGCAGCTCGGACAGCACGCTGCGGATGTGGGAGGTGCCGGAGGAGGGGGAGCCGGCGCAGGTGCGCGGCGTGCTCCCCGTGAGTGCAGCAGTCACCTCCGTGGACGTCGTCGACGAGGACCGGATGGTCATCACCACGACCGACACCTCGGCCTACCTCTGGCACCTGACCGAGGGGGTCCTGCCCCTGTCGGGCGACACCGTCTTCATCACCGCCGCCGCCGAGGACGGCAGCCGTGCCCTGACCTCCTCGGGCACCGCGGACGGGCGCCTCTATCTGTGGGACACCGCCGCGCCGCGGACCCCGCGCCTGCTGGCGGCGCTCGAGGCAGCCGAGAGCCAGGGGATCCTCGACGGCGCCGCGGCGATCAGCACGGGCGGCGGCCTGGCGGTCAGCGGCACGTCGACCGGGCATCTCCTGGCCTGGGACGTCAGCGACCCGGCCGACCCCGAGCAGGTGCTCGGGCTGCAGATCGGTGAGAAGTATGTCGAGCACTCGGCCTTCTTCGCCGGTGACAGCCACGTGGTGGCGGCGACCAACGACGGGCTCCTGTCGGTCGTCGACCTGAACGCCCCGGGACAGGTGGCCGCGCAGATCGTGCCGGAGGACCCGGTGGTGACAGTCGCCGGCTCACGTAGGGCGGTCATCGCGACCGGTGGCGTCCTCGGTGGCGTCCACCTCTGGGACGGGACCGACCTGGAGGCCGGACCGGTGGGCACCATCGACGTCGAGCTGTCCGTTTTTGCCCTGGACTTCACCAGCGACGGCAACCTCCTGGCGGTAGGCGGCGCCAACAGTCAGCTGGAGCTGTATGACGTGAGCGACCCGTCCGCGCCGGTGCCGGTCGGTCCAACGCTCACGGGTCCTGCGGCGACGGTCTACTCGGTGGCCTTCTCGCCCGACGGCAACCGGGTCGCCGCGGCAGTCCTGGACGAGACCGTGTGGGTGTGGCACAAGCAGGGCGACGCCTACGTCTCCGAGCTCGTCCTCCGCTCGGCGCTGGCGCCCCTGACCGCGGTGGGCTGGGTGGATGACGACCACCTCCTCGCCGGCGGCCAGCAGGGTCGTGCCTACACCTGGCTGGTCGACGCGCCAGCCGCGGAGGCCTTCGTCTGCGAGACGACGGGCACACCGGCCACCGAGCGTGAGTGGAGCACCCACCTGCCGGGCATCGACTACGCGCCGCCCTGTCTCGACACCGTGCCCTGAGACCGGATCGCGCGAGCCTGCGTCGACGCCGTCTCGACAGCGTGCCCGAGTCTCGACACCCTGGCCTGAGTCTCGACACCCTGGCCCGAGCGGTCTCAAAGTGACCCTTGCCACCGGGTGCCCGGCCTACTATCTTGTGTTGCATGGTACCTGGTGACAGTGCGATCCTGACCCACCTCAGACGGGGTGCGTTGGAGTACTGCGTGCTGGCCATGCTCCGCAGTGGGCCGACGTATGGCTTGGAGATCGCCCGCCGCCTGACCTACGACGGGGTCCTCATGGCCAGCGAGGGCACGCTCTATCCGCTGCTCTCCCGGCTCCGCAAGGCCGGCCTCGTCGACACCAGCTGGCAGGAGTCGACCAGCGGGCCGCCCCGTCGCTACTACCAGCTCACCAACGCGGGCGCCCGCGCGCTCGAGGACTTCACCCGCACCTGGCAACCGTTCCGTGACGCGGTCGACACCGCACTCAGCGAAGGGGCAGCACCATGAACACCACTCAGCACCCGTTCGTCAACCAGTACCTCGACGACCTGGCCCGCATGCTCGACCATCTCCCGCCGGGCGACCGGGCGGAGCTGCTGGCCGGTGTGCGGGAGCACATCGAGGCGGGCCTGGCCGAGCGTCCGGGGGCGACCGATTCGGACGTCTCGCAGGTGCTCGCGGAGCTGGGTCCGCCCGAGGCCGTCGCCCGAGAGGCCTACGAGGAAGGTTGGGGTTCTGCGCAGCAGGCCAACCCGTATGCCGGGCACTCCCCTCAGCCTGCGCCAGCCCGGGTTCCGATCAGTGACCGTGCGTGGGTGCCCGTCGTGGTCGCCCTCCTGCAGGTGCTCGCCCTGCTCGGTGTCCTCCTCTCGGTGGCCGGTGCTGGCGTCTATATGACGACCGAGGTCTCGGGCAGCGACGGGGAGACGGTGCGCACCGTGGACTATCACCTCGGCTCGACGCTGATGGCGACGATCGCCAGTGCCGTGCTGGTCCTCCCGCTGTGGATCGGGGTGGCCCTGCTGGTTGGCAACTCCCGGCTGTGGACCGCGCGGCAGAAGGTGGTGCACCTCCTGCTCCTGCCGGCCACCTGCCTGGTGGTCGGCCTGGCCTCGGACCTCGGGTGGCTCCTCGCCGGTGAGCGTGGGCTCAACATCAGCTCCGTGGCAGCCCTCCTGCTGGCCGTCGTGGGCGGCGGCTGGCTCGTGGTCCGCCTGACGGTGGCGGGGCGCCGTCGTGCGAGCGATCCGGTCAGCCCCCTTGCGTGACGGTGCTCGTGCCGGTCACCCCGGCACGACGACGGTGACGCCGAACCGTGCGAGATCGCGGTCGAAGCTCGCCACGGATGCCCCGTGCTCGATGGCCAGAGCCGGATGTGGGCGTCGGTCGTGAGGTTGCCCGCGGTGCCGGCTGGCACGGTGACAGACGGTGCGTGTGCCACGACTGGACCGCTGTCAACGCCTCGTCCGGTGTGAGCGGGTCAGCGAAGACGTGCGGGTTGGTCGTGATCCGGATAACGCCGAGTGCCACGACCCATGGCAGGCCCAGCACCTGGGCCTCCGTGAGCATGCGGTCCAGCCAGGTCGGGTGCGCTCGTTCTTGGCAGCTCGCGTGTTCGCGGCCCGGTAATGACGCGATGTAACCGTCTCTCACGCACGGTAGGTCCCGGGCCGTGGCTGCTCCCACGGCCCGCCGTCGTGACCCTCGTCCCAGGGGAACCGCCCGGCCGGGTCGGACCAGGTGAGCTGATAGGCGGGCACCGAGGCGAAGAAGGGCCGGTGGTAGTAGTCGTTGGCCTGGAAGACCACCATCCCTGGGTTGGGGATCTCCTCAACGAGGATCTGAGGTTGCAGGTGGGGCACCAGCTGACCAGGCACGAGGTCCTGGCGGTGGCCGGTGACCTGGTGGGCAACGGCGTTGAGCAGCGCCATTGACACGTCCTGCGGCAGGCCCAGCACCACGAGCTCGGGATGGCCGACGCCATACAGACCGGTGGTGTAGCAGAACGGCTGACTGAGGCGAGCCGGCAGGTGCTCCGCCCCGCCGACCAGCTCGGCGAGCGTGTCGCTGCTCCCAGGCGCTGCCTCGCCCAGCTCCCGGCAACAGTCGCACCCGCCGTCAGTCGAGATGTAGGTCAGGTGCACCCCGTGGGTGCGGATGTGGTCGGTGATCATGCTGCGCTCGCGGTCCTCGAAGGCGCGCAGTGCGGCCGAGTTGTCCATGGTGGTCCTCCCCGGGCGCACCGGGCGTGCGCCTCGGACAAGGACGCTAGGGCTGCGATACGACACCCTGCCCCGCTTATCCACAGGGGAGGCCACTTGTTGACTTCAGAGAGCCCGCAGCCTTGGTCCCTCACAGCCGGTCGAGGAACTCGACCAGGCCCGGCATCCGGGCTAGCGCGTCACGGGCGAGAAGGAACCCGACGATGCCGACGATCCACGCCGTCATCTCGCCCGCGGACCTCTCCATCCAGCGCGCGATCCGCCGCAGCAGCGGCTCAACCTGACGGTGAGCGATGAAGCGGGCACCCAGCAGCACCAGGGCGGGCAGGATCATGACGAGGCAGTAGACCGCGAGCGTGCCGAGCTGGACCGGAAGCGTCAGATCCGACGTGGTGAGCAGTCCGATGGCCCCGAGGTAGGGCAGCATCGTCGCCACCTCGAGCAGCGCAGCACCCAGAGCGAGACTGACCAGTCCGATCGTTCCGCCGGTCCCGTGCTGCCCCAGGGCCCGCTCGCGCCACCGGGTGAGCCGACCGCTGCCCGAGCCCTCCTTCCGCTTCCGGCCGATGAAGAAGCTCCACACAAGGAGTGCGACGCCCAGCGCCAGCTGACCGCCGAGCAGCGCCGGGTTGTCTAGCCATCCGTTGACCTGCCCAAGGACGGCGTCCAGCCCCAGCAGCAGCGCCACGCCCACCCCGAAGTAGAACGCGGCCACCGTCCCGAGGAAGATCAGCATCCGTCCAGCCGCCGGCCGACCAGGGGCCAGCAGGAACCAGATCGGGATCAGCAGCGTGCCGAAGCTGGTGGAGTCGATCAGGGCCAGCGCCAGCAGCCCACCCGCCAGAGCAAACGTCATGGTGTCGAGTCTGCGGGGGCAAGGGGTGCCGCGACATCCGCACTCCGGCTGAAATCTCGCCGTGCGGCCCCGACTTTCGTCGATGCCGAACTCCGACCATCGGCACGGCCGACCGCAAGGCACCGGATGGCGCCGCCCACGACTTAGTCTGTCGCCCATGAGACTCGGTGACCTCGCTGCCGCGCTGGACAGTTCCCTCGACGGCGACCCCTCGGTGGAAGTCACCGGTGTCACCCACCAGGCGGACTGGGCCCGCCCTGGCGACGCCTTCGTCGCCATCCGGGGAGCTCGCGTGGACGGGCACACCTTCATCGGGCAGGCGGTCGAGCGGGGCGCCGTGGCGGTGCTCGGCGAGGGTCTCCCCGACGGCATGGACTGCCCCGTGCCGTATGTCGTGGTGCCGGGTGCCCGCGCCGCGCTCGCCGACGCGGCGGCTGAGCTGGCAGGTCACCCCAGCCGTGACCTGCAGGTCCTCGGGGTGACCGGGACCGATGGGAAGACCACCACCTCCTGCCTGGCACGCCACCTACTGCGGCACGCGGGTCGCCAGGCGGGCCTGCTGTCGACGATCGGCTACGAGCTGCCCGACGGCGTGCTTCGCCAGCCGCCCACCCACTTCACGACCCCCGAGGCGCCCCAGGTGCAGCAGATCCTTGCCGACGAGGTCGCCGCGGGCGCCGAGTCCGTCGTCGTGGAGTCCTCCAGCCACGCGCTGGCCCTCGACCGGGTCCGCGCGGTCGACTTCGACGTGGCGGTCTGGACGAACCTGACCGGGGAGCACCTGGACTTCCACGGCTCGATGGAGGGCTACTTCGCCGACAAGGCCAAGCTCGTCCAGCGCGCGCCGTTCGCCGTGCTCAACGCGGACGATCCGTGGACCGAGCCGCTGCTGCCGATGGCAGCCAGCCACACGACATACTCGGGCGAGGGGACGGACGCGGACTGGACGGCGGCGGACGTCCTGGAGGGCCCCGACGACCTGCGCTTCACCCTGCTCACTCCGGAGGGGAGGTTCGACGCGGTCCTGCCGATGATCGGCCGGTTCAACGTCGCCAATGCGCTCGCCGCGGTGGCTGGGGTGCACGCGCTCGGCGTCGACGTCGAGACGCTGGTCGCCGGGCTCGCGACCTTCGGTGGGGTGCCCGGCCGGATGGAGATGGTCGAGCGTGAGCAGGGGGAGCCGCGGGTGATCGTCGACTTCGCGCACACCGCCCCGAGTCTTGAGAAGGCCCTGGCGACCGTGCGGGTCACCACCGAGGGACGGCTGTGGGTGCTGCTCGGCTCGGCCGGCGGTCCGCGTGACCCCTCCAAGCGCGCGCCGCTGGGGGAGGCCGCGACCCGGATGGCCGACCTCGTGGTCTTCACCGAGGAGGACCACCGGGACACGCCGCTGCAGGACATCCTGGAGGAGATGGAGCGCGGGGCGCGCGAGGCCGGGCGGGACAACTTCGTCTCGATCGGCAACCGGCGCGAGGCGATTGAGTATGTCGTCGGGGCAGCCAGCCCGTCCGACACGATCGTGCTGGCCGGCAAGGGGCCGGAGGAGACACTCGAGCGGGACACTGAGACGATCCCGTGGGACGAGATGTCGGAGGCGCGGCGGGCGTTGCGGCTGCGACGCGAGGAGCTGGCGGCCGACGGCGCGGAGCGCTGAGGAGTGGTTCGGGACCCCAGGATGCTCACCGCGGGTGGGCGGCGGCCAGGCGGGTTCAGGCCAGCGGGTTGACTGTGTCGTAGGGGTGGCTGCGCGGGAGCTCTGAGTCCTTGCGGTAGCCGAGACCGTCGGCCGCGATCATGGCGACCAACCGCTCGAGACCTTGCACGGCGATCAGACCGATGACGAGGAGGATGATTGCGGTAGTCATGGCAGTAATCATGCTCCCCTGACTTTCCTGCCACGAGTGGCAGGAATGACAACTACCGTTGATTTCCTGCCAATCACGGCGCATGATGGGGTGATGCACAAGGTTGCCGTGGTGGTCCAGGACGGGGTGGAGCCCTTCGGGCTCGGTGCGATGTGCGAGGTGTGGGCCGAGCCCTACCACCCCGAGGACGACAATCCGGTCTTCGAGTTCGTCGTCTGCACGCCCCGCCCGGGGAGGGTCCGCTCCGTCTCCGGGTTCGACATTCACGTCGATCACGGGCTGGACGAGGCTGCCGACGCCGACCTGGTCATCATCGTGCCCAAGCGGAACTTCCGGGAGCCCTCGCCCGAGGTCGCCGCGGTGGCTGCTGCGGCCCACGAGCGGGGCGCCTGGGTGTTCGCCCACTGCACCGCCGCCTTCACCCTCGGGGAGGCCGGGCTGCTCGACGGCCGACGGTGCACGACCCACTGGCGGCACAGCGGGGAGCTGGAGGAAGCCTTCCCGGGTGCCCGGGTGGACTGCAACGTGCTCTACGTGCAGGACGGCCGCGTGATCACCGGAGCGGGCTCCGCGGCCGGCATGGACGCGGCCCTGCACCTCATGCGCCAGGAGTTCGGGGCCACCGTGGCGGCCAGGGCGGCGCGGAGGATGGTCGTGCCGGCTCACCGCGAGGGCGGGCAGGCGCAGTTCATCGCCCGCGCCGTCCCGGACCTGCAGGCCGACACGCTGGGTCCGCTCCTGAGCTGGGTGGTCGAGAACCTTGCCGAGGACCTCAGCGTCGAGGCGCTGGCCCGCCGACAGCTCATGTCATCGCGCACGTTCGCCCGGCGGTTCCGTGAGGAGACCGGCACCACGCCCCACGCGTGGGTCACCGCGCACCGGGTCGCGGCCGCCGAGGAGCTGCTTGAGTCGACTGACCAGCCGGTGGAATGGATCGCCCAGGAGGTCGGGTTCGGCAACGCCGCCACGCTGCGGCAGCACTTCACCCGGTCGCGCGGCGTCAGCCCGCAGCGGTATCGGCGGATCTTTGCCCGCCGCGAGGTTGTCGAGGACACCGCCTGAGTCGGTTCCGTTCGACGCGTCAGCGCGTCGGCGTCACGATGTCTCGGTGGTCTCCGCGGTCCGGCGCACGGCACGCAGGATCTCCACGATGACCTCGACGTCGCTCTCGGCGAAGACCATGTCCGGGCCCGTCGGAGCGCGGTCGGTGTAGGGCGACTCGAACAGACGCCCCGGTTCCATCACCCCGGTCGCGGTGTCGCAGGGTTGGCGATCCGCGTGCACGGCAGCGCACGCACCTGCATTTCTCGACCTTGATGGTCGTGCAGACCTGCTCGGCGGTCCCGACGGTGAGTCCGCGGTCGATGACGCTCCGGAAAGCCCGTATGCAGCGCAGTCCGGTAGCGGCGCGTCTCCCTTGTGGCAGCGTCGTGCGCCCCGTCCTCCTCGTCCATGTGCCGGAAGAGGTCATCCGTCGTGGTCACGATGTTCTCGATCTCGGAGCTTGCGTGTGCCTCGAGCAGTGGGATCGTGTTGGTCAGGACCGTGGGGTTGGGGATGCTCTGACTGGCCTGATCCAAGTGCCCCAGCGCGGTGTTTGCCGCGATCACAGCCTTCAAATACGCGGTGGGTCTCGAGGGCCTCGGGACCAGGGGGCGTGGGCAGGTCGTTGTACGGCCGGTCAGGTCGCCAGGTGGTCATGTACGAAAACGTGCACATGTCAGACGACATCCAAAGGATTGGGTCAGTTCTTTACACGTGAGTCTCGTTGCGGACGTTGATCACCCATCTGGCAACCCAATGGATCGAATCAACTTCGACGCTGCGGCAGTAGGTAGGGCCGTCTGCCAGACCGGCCCGGAGTCACGGCCCAAGACACCCAATCGGGATGACGTGGACGCCGTCAGCGCGCCGACCGCCAGCACCGGTGCTCGTGATCACCCCGAGGCAGGACGGCTCGCCGTGACGTGAGGTGTCCACTGTCGCCCTGAACCGCTGCAAATCCGCCGCAGCCTTGTCCACAGCTCCCGGGCTAAGTTTCACCTCGAACGCTGCCCATCGGCCAGGTCCGATGGTGACGACGGCGTCGACCTCGTTGCCGTTGGAGTCGCGCCACGAGTCGACTCGACCATCGAGCAGTTGGGCATAGACGCGCAGGTCTCTGAGCACGAGTGCCTCGTAGTGCAGTCCAAGAGCGTTGAGGTCGGCAGACAACTCCTTGGTGCCGACGCCAAGCGCGGCGGTCCCGAGGGACGGATCGACGAAGTAGCGCACGGGGGACGAGCGGAGGCGCGCGCGGGATCGGATGTGGGGGATCCATGCTTCAGAGTTGTCGAGAAGGTGCAGCCGATCGAGCGCCGCCAGGTATGCCGCCAGTGTCTCCGTAGCGATCGGCCCGTCCGCCCCGCCGACGTCCCTGGCAAGTTCAGCTCCTCGCGTTGCTTGCCCAACCGATCGAGCCAGGGACTCCAGAAGCCTCCGCAGGTTGTCCGGGTCACGTCGCGAGCCGAGTTTCTGGATGTCCACCTCGACGATGTTGGTGAGGTAGTCGCGCAGCCAACGGCGGGCGCTCACTTCGTCGGCGTTGATGAGCTCTGGCCACCCGCCGACCACGACGCGCGTGAGTAGTTCGTCGAAGGTGAAGTGCGTGCCGTCACCGGTCTGTGGTTCGCCGTTCAGGAGCTTGGCGAGTGAGATCTCCCCGGTGGAATGTCCCGACTCAAAGAGGCTCATGGGGCGCATCGCCATCACAGCGAAGCGGCCCGCGCCGGAGTGCCGAGCGGCGTCATCCGAGGGGGTGGCCGAGCCGGTGAGGATGAAGTGTCCCTTGCCATCGCGGTCGTCGACCTGGCGGCGCACCTTGTTCCAGATGGTCGGCTCGACCTGCCACTCGTCGAACAAGATGGGGGTGGGGTGGGCGAAGAGGCGGTCGGGCGCGAGCTGCACCAGGCTGCGTGCGGCCTCGTCCTCGTCAAAGCGGAACACCGTCTTGGCATGCTGCGTCGCGGTAGCGGTCTTTCCGCAGGCCTTGGGGCCCTCGATCAGGACAGCGCCGATGTAGGCGAGGCGCCCCACGAGCTCTCGGTCCGCGATCCGCTGACGGTAGGTAGCCATCCCAGGAGTCTACTGTTTGCAGGGCATGTAGTCTACTGTTTGCTGACTGTACAGTCGACAGTTTGCAGGGCATTCAGTTGATAGTTTGCGGGTCCGCAGGACCCGTTCTACTCGGCGATCGGGACAACTTAACGGTGCGCGCTATGCATACACGCACAGCGCAATCCACGGAGCGATCAACACAGACCGCTGGCCACGTTGGTCCGCAGAGCGCGGACCTCGTCCCGACCGAGGGCGCGCTCCGTCGTCATGGGGTGACTCCCGACACCGTGTGAGCCTGTGCCCGCATCAGATCATCGGGGAGGTCCAGGGTGGTACGCATCAAGACAGATTGCCAGACCCCTCCTGGCTACTTGTCAAAAGCGTCGAGCACCTGCGCACGGTCGACGTCTGCCACCGAGGCATCAGCCCAGCGCGGCGAGTGGTCCTTGTCCACCAGCAGGGCGCGCACGCCCTCGGCGAAGTCGTGGTGTGCGGCGAAGTGTGCGCCGAGCTTCGTGTCCTGGGCCAGGACCTGGTGGACGTCCATGTCGGCAGCGCGGCGGATCGCCTCCAGAGTGACCACCACCGAGTGCGGCGACCGGGTCGCGATGACCTCACCAGCGGCACGGGCCGCGGACTCATCGTGCTCCAACAACCGGCGGAGGATCGTGGCGGCGTCGTTGCCGGCATAGCACTCGTCGATCCAGCCGCGCTGCGCCTCGAGGTCAGAGGCAGGGGCGGTCTGGGGCTTGACCTCGAGCCCGGCGGCCAGATCTGCCAGCACCGTTTCCTTGTCGGACTGCGCCACCACGCCGTCGGCCAGACCCAGCACGACGGCATCAGCGGGGCCGAACGGCAGCCCGGTCAGCGCGACGTGGGTGCCCAGCTCACCGGGGGCGTGCGCCAGGTAGTAGAGCCCGCCAACGTCGGGGAACAGCCCGATGATCGTCTCCGGCATCGCGACCTTGGCCCGCTCGGTGACCAGGCGCACGGACCCGTGCGAGGAGACCCCTACGCCACCGCCCATGACGACGCCGTCCATCCACGCGACATACGGCTTGGGATAGTCCGCGATGAGGGCGTTGAGCGCATACTCCTCCCGCCAGAAGTGCAGCGCCGCGTCGTGGTCGCCGGCCAGCAGCGTCTCGCGCAGCGCCCGCACGTCACCACCGGCGCACAGCCCCTTCTCGCCCGCCCCGTCGATGAAGACCAGGCCCACGGCGTCGTCGTCGGCCCAGGCCCGCAGCTGCGACAGCATCGAGGTGCACATGTCGGTGGTCAGCGAGTTAAGCGCCTTCGGCCGGTTGAGCCGCACGCGCCCGATCCGGTGCGTGACGGCATACTCCACCTCGTGCGTGTGGCCGGGGGCTGGGGCGAAGTCGGGCTCGGCGGGAGTCTCGGCGGTCATGAGCACAGACCCTACGCACGTAGACTTCCCGGCATGGGTAAGGCATCACGACGCAAGCGCCAGGCCGCGGGCCCCAAGCCCCCGGCGCGCGCACCGTTCGTCAACCGTCCGTTCGAGGGGCTGGCCAACGAGACCGACTGGGTCGCCATGCGCGAGATCATCCCGGCAGCCACGGCCACGGTCACGATGGAGCTCGACGGCTCGTCGCAGGAGGTGACCCTGGTCTCGGTGCTCCCGGGCGCGATGCCCGCCATCCACCGGGCCAACGGTGAGGTGCTGGTGGCCCTGCAGTCGCGCACCCACAGCGGTGACGCCAGCCGCGACATCGTGCTGGCCGCCCAGACCGCCCGCGCAACCGAGCCCGGCCAGCCGGTGCCCGCCATCCCGACGGCGACCGCGGAGACCCCGCGCCTGCAGGACGTGCTGGCCGACGGCACCGAGCTGGTCGTCAACGTCGAGGACGACTTCAACTTCTGGGTCGCCGAGGAGGACGCGACCCCGGAGGTGCTGGCCACCCTGGAGCAGACCAACGAGGCCGCCGTGCCGACCGTGCCGGTGCCGGACCGTCCGTCGACCTACTGGTGCAAGATGAGCGACCGCACCTACGTCCGCTGGATCCTGGGCGAGGACGAGGACGCCGCCACCACCGCGCTGGCGCGTCTGCAGGCCGCCGGCGAGCACACCCTCGGTGAGGGCACGTCCCTGCTGGGTGCCTTCCGCGCCGCCGGGCTGCTGGTCCCGGTGCTCGAGGTCGACCCCGAGACCGACCCCGCCGACCTCACCGGCCCCCTCCAGGAGCTGGCCGACCGGTATGCCGCGGCGCTGGCCAGGGACGAGTCCCTCACCCCCGATGAGCGCCGGGCGCGCGACGGCCTGGTGAGCCGGCAGGTCACCCTGAGGTGAGTATGCCGGGGGCCACCGACAGCGCAGCGGCGCCAGACCCGCAGGGGTCCGGTCGGTTGCCGGAGCGGGTGGCCGCCATCGTCCCGGCCAAGGACGAGGCGGAGCGGCTGGGGGCGACGCTGGAGGCGCTGTCCCGGGTGGAGGCCGTCGACCTGGTCGTCGTGGTGGACGACGGCAGCAGCGACGAGACTCTCGCGGTCGCCCGGCAGCACGGCGCGGAGACGGTGCGGCACGAGGCCAACATGGGCAAGGCCCAGGCGATGACCAGCGGCGCCGAGGTCGTGCGCCGGCTGGAGGCCGAGGACGGGCCGCGCGGGACCGAGGTTCCGCGCGCGCTGCTCTTCGTCGACGCCGACCTTGAGGCGAGCGCCGCGAACCTGGGGGTGCTGTGCGTGCCGGTGCTTGCCGGGGAGGCGGACATGGCGATCGCCACGCTGCCCCCGCAGAAGACGGCTGGCGGCGGGTTCGGCTTCGTCGTGCAGAAGGCGCGGTACGGCATCGCCGAGCTCGCCGGTCGCACGATGAGGCAGCCGCTGAGCGGGATGCGCTGCATCACCCGTGAGGCGTTCGACGCGGTGCTGCCCCTGGCCCGCGGGTGGGGCGTCGAGGTGGGGCTCACGGTCGATGTGCTGCGCAACCGCGGCCGGGTCGTCGAGGTCCCCGTCGAGCTGCACCACCGGGTCACCGGGCGCGGGCCGAAGGCGCAGCTGCACCGGATGCGGCAGTACCGCGACGTGGCCCGGGCCCTGAAGGTGCGCGAACGCCGCTAACTGACCGCTCGGCATGTTTCACGGGGAACGCGCTGACTGAGCAACTACCGTGAGTGGTGTGTCGACGAATGACTCCACGGACCCGGTCCGCCGCGTCGTGGACCAGCTCTCGGCCGAAGAGGTCTTGGCGGTGCTCGAGCAGATCTCGGCCCTGGAGCCGGTCGAGCCCGAGCTCGGGTTCGGACTCGACAACCGGGCGATCGACCTGCCCGAGCCCCCCGCGGAGGTCGCGGCCCTGACGCTGCGCATCGAGGTGGACGGGGTCGTCCCCGGAGTGTGGCGGCAGGTCGTGGTCGGCGGAGACCTGACCCTGGAGATGCTGCATCAGGTGATCCAGCACGCCGTCGGCTGGGAGAACTCTCACCTGCACCGCTTCTGGGCGAGCGGCGACGCCCAACCGTGGCGATCGGCATACTTTGTGACGGACGGCGACCTCGCCGAGGGTGAGCTGGGGACCCACGAGCGCGACGCCCGTCTGGACCAGGTGCTGCGCAAGCCTGGAGACCAGATCCGCTACGTCTACGACTTCGGCGACGACTGGTTCCACACCATCCGGCTGGAGGCCGTGGGGCAACTCGCTCCGGACGCCCCGCCGGCCCTCTGCACGGGCGGCGCGATGGCCGGTCCGCTGGAGGACTCCGGCGGGCCGGGTGGCTACAGCGACCTGGTGGAGGCGTTCTCTGACGACCCTCCGCTGGCCCGGCTCGAGGGCTACGTGCGCGAGTGGCTGCCGGAGGACTGGGACCCGACCGAGCTGGACCTGGATCGGGTGAACCAGCGGCTCAGGGGCCTCGCGGCCGGCGAGGACCACGGCTCGGAGGAGTTCCCGATCCTCTCCCAGCGGGAGAACCGGTGGCCGGTGGCGCTGGAGGTGCTCCAGGGCAGTGTCGCCTCTCCCGTCGCCGCGCGGATCTCTGCTCTGTGCGTGGAGGCGAGGGCAGCGGACGGGTCCCTCGACGAGGAGGACCTGGCGGAGATCGTCCGACCGTTCCGCTATCTGGTCGAGCTCGCCGGGCAGGACGGCATCCCCCTGACGCAGGCCGGGTGGATCAAACCGACCGTCGTGAAGCAGATCCTCACCGACCTGGACCTGGACCGGCCCTGGCTGGCCAGGCGCCACCAGGAGCTCTCGACACCACCCGTGCGCAACCTGCGCCACACCTGCCAGGAGCTGGGGCTCCTCCGCAGACGCAAGGACCGGCTCCTGGTCTCGCGGCAGGCCAAGGCGCTGGCGACCGACCGGGACTACGTCACCCTGATCACGCGCTCGCTGCTCGTGCACAAGGACCCGCTCGTCACCGCGATCCACGGGCTCTTTGCCCTCACGCTGGCGGCGGGGCGGGCCGACGGTTCCCACGACCTCGGGGTGGAGACGGCGGACCTGTTGCTGGCCTGTGGGATCCACGTCGGGACGCCGGGGGAGATCGACCCCTGGGACGTGATGGGTGTCGTCCGGACGACCTGGATGTTCCTGCACGGAGGGACCGGTGAGTCTGACCCGGACGGGCAACGGCACGCGGTCGCCCTGGCCAGGGCCGCCCTCTGGCCCGACGATGCCTGAGGCTGGTCGGCCCAGCCCCCGGTGATCGACCCCTCGCTCAGGTTCTCCTGCTGACGGATGCCCCGACGGTGATCGCCGCCGCGATCGCCACCGCGAGCCCGATGCCGACGACCGCGATGCCCGAGTCGTTCAGCGCCCACCCGATGACGAGGCAGGTCAGCACCGCGAGGATCGTGGAGTGCAGCAGCGGGATCTGCCACAGCGGTGCGATCGCTCGGCCCGGCCGTGAGCTCGGCGCGAGCACGGCCCAGACGACCACGACGAGGACGAGCGCCGCGACCCACGAGACGGGATAGCGCACCAGGATGCCCAGGCTCTGGTCGAGCTTGCGCAGCACGATGTCGATGGCGCCGCCGTCGATCACCGACTGCAGGAAGTTGCCCAGGTGAGTGCGCGAGTCCGCGGGCCGCAGCCAGTCGACGAACATCAGGAGGGCGGCGACCACCAGGGCACCGGCTCCGATCAGCAGTGCGCGCACCGGCGTCAGCCGGATCTCGGCCGCGGCCAGCCCCAGGACGCCCAGGGCGACCACGAGCGCGGGCACGCCACCGAAGTCCGCTCCCCACGACCCGGCGCCGTCGACCAGGACCAGCAACAGGCCGAGGACGCCCACGACCAGCACGGCCTCCACGCGGCGGGTGCCGCGCCGCGACCGCACCAGCACCGCGAGGAGCCCGGCGAGCAACAGCCCGGACACCGCGAAGACGCCATAGCCCACGTTGCCCATCCCGTAGAACCGGCCCGCCGTGATCGGCTGCGCCCCCAGGATCGAGATCAGCGCGAGACGCGAGCCGAGGATCACGTCGACGCCGACCACCACGACCGTCAGGGCGGCCACGATCGCCGGTGGTCCGACGGGATGGTGCCGCCACGGGCCGGCCACCGCGACAGCGACGTGCGCCGCCACCAGCACGACGAGCACCACGGTCAGCGTCAGCCACTGCGGAGACCCGCGCCACCACGGGAAGAGCCCCGCGAGGAACGACGCGGACGGGAACGCCATCGCCGCCAGCCCCAGCACGCGCACACCGGTGCGTCGGCCGGTGAGGGCGAGGGCGCCCAGCGCGACCAGCGCGAGGAGGCATCCGATCCCGAGCACCGGGATGGCCAGCGCCTTCGCACCGTTGATGCCGGCGGTCAGGTCCTGCCTCGATCCCACGCGGTCCGAGGCCGTCCCGTCGTCGGCCTGCACGCTCACCGGGAGCCCGCTCACCGCCTCCGGGACCGGCACCCCCGCCAGGGTCAGCACCGTCGCGGTCAGGTCGGTCGTCTGGACGAGTCCGTCCTGGCGGGTGGTCGGTGAGTGCAGGACGCCGGGCTCCATACCCTCCCGCCAGACCACCACAGCACGCGCACCCGCGCGCCCGTCCCGGTCCGCGAGCCCCGCCACGACCAGGGTCGCGTCGTCGGGCAGCCGGTCCAGGAGCACGTCGAGTCGTGCGTCGAGCGTGCCCGCCTCGGCCGGGTCGGCGATCACGCCGGCGTCCAGCAGCGTGACGTGACAGACGCCGGGCTGGTATGCCGTGAGCTCACTCTCGGCATACTGGCTCACCTCTCCCTCTGTCCCGGCCGCGCCGAGGGCCGCGAGCGCTCCACCTGCCCTGATGCACCGTCCGTCGGCCTCGACGGCCGACCCGAGCGACCCTAGCTCGGCGTCCAGCGGCCGCCGAGCAGCCGCCTCTACCCACGAGTTCCACTCCGGGATGGTGGCCTCCACATCACCGATCCGCGCTGGCGTGCTGGCCTCCCCGGTCACGACCTCTGGGACCTCCGCACAGTCCTGCACACCGTCGTCGTCGGCCGCCGCGCGCTGCCCTGCGCTCAGGGTGAGCCAGCCGTCGGCCGGGCACGTGAGCTCGTGCGCCCCCCGCACGATGAGGCCGGCCGAGGCGCCGTCGCCGACCAGTGACCAGAGCGTCGGGGTGCCGTGTTCGCTGACGTCCGACCACGACAGCCCAGGGGCTCCGACGACCACCACTTCACCGCCGGTCTGCTCCACGGGATCTCCGGCCCTGCCGGAGGCGCGGGCGCCGAGCAGGCTCGCGACCATCGTCCCCACGAGCAGCAGCACGACCAGTCCGAACACCTGCCACGCGAAGCGGCGCCCGGCGGACTCGGTCATGGCCCAGACACTAGCGGCGCGGTCTGGCACGGGGCTGGACGTGCGCCGCCGAGCATCCTCAAGCACTCGGGTCTTGTTGGTGTTTGTGCAGGTCAGGTGCTCTGTCAGTGGTGGGTGTTTAGATCATCAGTATGACGAGGACGGGCACCAGGGCAGTGGTCGGGGACAGTGTCCCCGGGCCCGATGCTGGCGTGCCTGGTGGTGGGATGCCTGGGGAGGCGTCGGCGGAGGAGCTGGCGGAGTTCGCTGCGTGGGAGGCGGAGGTCCGGACCGAGATGGGGCCAGCGGGTGAGGCTGACTCCCAGGAGTTCTGGGCGTTGGTCGCCGACGTCGCCGAGGCGTCGGCCGGGTCGGTGGGCTGGGTGGACCCGGCGCAGGAGGTGGCTGGTGGTCTGGAGGCGGCGGCTCGTGGTTTGGGTCGAGCGGCGCAGGGCCCGGAGGGGTTGGTGCGGGTCTTTGATGCGGGGATCGAGGCGGGGTTGGAGGCGGCGGGTCGGGTGCGGGCGCAGTTGACGGGGGTGACGGTGGCGTTGGCGGTCGAGGCGTGGGACCGGGGGCTGCACAACCAGGTGGGGTTGACGTTGGTGAGCTGGTTGCGGCAGCGCTGCCCGTGGTTGGCCAAGGAGGAGGCGTGTCAGATCCAGGACGTGGTCCGGGCCGGTGACACGCACTGGGGTGAAGGGTTGGCGCAGGCGGTGATTGACGGAGCGACGGGGGTGCACCGGGCGGCGAAGGTCGCGCGGACGATGCGCCGGCTGGTGGGGTGCCTGTCGGCTGAGGAGGCGCTGGCGTATGCGCAGATCGCGACGGGAGCGGCGTGCAACACCGGGTTGTCCGATGCTGAGCTGGATGTGGTGTGTAAGAGGTTGTTGATCGACCTGTTGGATGAGAAGCCCTCGGATGAGGCCAAGGCCACCGCGCAGGGGTTGCGGTGCGTGCGGCGTCGACCGTTGGCGCGGGGGATGACGCGCTACACCGTGGATGCCCCGGACACCGACGCCCCGTTGTTCGACTCGGTGTTGACCGGGCCGTTGGCGGCGCCGGCCAAGGACGAGGCGGGCAACCTGGACCTGCGTTCGGCGGGGCAGCGTCAGTACGACGCGTTGTTGATGGTCCTCAACCGTGGCCTGTCCAACCCTGGCGCCCCGCCCTCCAGTGGTCGGGCCTCGGTGATGGTCACCGTCAAGGCCGACCCGCAGACCGGGAAACCGTGCGGTGCGGCGGTGCTGAACACCGGTCAGGTCCTGGACGCCGGTCAGGCCGGGAAGTTCGCCTGTCTGGGGGATGTGACCCCGATCGTCCTGGGTGAGTACGGGCAGCCGCTCAACCTCGGTCGGACAGTGCGGTTGGCGACCCCGGGACAGTTCAAGACCCTCGTGGTCCGGGACGGTTCGTGCACCTATCCCGGCTGCGATGTGGATCCGACGTGGTGCGATGTGCACCACCTCATCTGGTGGTGTCGTGGGGGCGGGACGGACATCGCTCTCCTGGTCCTGTTGTGTCCACGGCATCACACGTTGGTGCACGACAAGGACCTGATGGCCACCGTGAGCGGGTCGGTCGTCACCTGGCACGTCTGACCACCCCGCCCCACAGCCCGACCCACCCGGCCGGGCCCACAGGCACGCCCGGGCACGCCTCATGCCTAGGCCGACGCGGTGGTCTCGGACAGGGCAGCCTCGTTGGTGACCGGGGTGTTGCCCGGCGCCTCGGCCCAGGCGAGGTAGGTGCCGTCAAGCTCGGCCACGTCATAGCCGGCCCGGCGGAGGGCGCTCGCCGCGACACTGTTGCGCACGCCACTGCGGCAGTAGGTCACGATCGTGCCACCGCCGTCGGGCAGTTGGTCCAGGTGCCACATGACGCGACCACCGGAGAGCTGCACGGCACCGGGCAGGTGGCCCTCGGCATACTCGGTCCGGTTGCGGACGTCCAACAGCATGGTCCGGTCCAGACTCTCCAGCTCATCCACCCCCACAACCTTGGGGGTGACAAGGTCGAGTCCGTCCAGCGAGGTCACGAAGCCGCGCACCGTGTCGATGCCGACACGCACCAGGTGGTCGCGGAGCTGCTCGGCGATCTCCCGTGAGTCGGCGAGCAGGATGAGAGGTCGATGCTCGGTCAGAGGGTCATAGACCCACGCGCCGTAGCTGGCCGCCTTGTCGACGCCAGGGATATTGAGCGATCCCGCGACCGTGCCGGTGTGCACCTCGTCGTGGTGCCGGGTGTCGACCAGGATCGCGGCGTCATCGGCCAGCGCGGCCGCGACCTCGGCCGCGGTGTGCTCGACGAGCTCGGACAGGTCGCCGAGGACGGCCGGGCCGAGCTTGTTCTGCTGCTTCATCCGGGCGAAGTAGGCGTGAGCATCGGGCTGCCCACTGAGCAGCTCGTCGATGAAGCCCTGCTCGTCGTCGCGCGCCAGGTAGGGCCCCCACCAGGAGAAGGAGCGCTCATAGCCGACCGTGGTGGTCGCGATCGCCCCCAGTGCCTTGCCGCAGGCGGACCCGGACCCGTGCGCAGGGAGCACCTGCACGTAGTCGGGCAGGGTGAGGAAGTGGTCGCGGAGGCTGGCGAACAGGTCCTTGGCACCGGCGAAGCGGGTGTCGACGAACCCGGCGGCCTCGTCCAGCAGGTCCGGACGGCCAAGGTCGCCGACGAAGACGAAGTCGCCCGTGAGCATGAACCCGGGCTCACTGGCCTGCGCGCCGTCGGTGATGAGGAAGGCCAGGTGCTCCGGGGTGTGCCCAGGGGTGTGGACCGCCTCGAGGGTGATATTGCCCAGGGCGATGCGGTGGCCGTGCTTCATCCGGACCGCGCTGTCGAAGTCCGCGCCGTAGGTCCAGTCCGGGCCGCCCTCGTCCGAGACGTAGATCTGCGCGCCGGTCGCGGCGGCCAACTCGCGGGTGCCGGAGAGGTAGTCGGCGTGGATGTGGGTCTCGGTCACCCCCACGATGCGCATGCCCTGCCTGGCAGCGAGGTCGAGATAAACCTGCAGGTCGCGTCGCGGGTCGACCACGATCGCCTCGTTCGCGGCCTGGCAGCCGATGAAGTAGCTCGCCTGCGCGAGGTCCTCGTCATAGATGCGTTCCAACAGCATGGGTGCTCCTTCCGAGCCGGGTGTCAGCGGCCGAACAGTCGGGCGAGGAAGCCGCCGCCTGACCCGGCTGCTGCCAGCTCGGCCTGCGTGTGCTGGCCGGTGCACCACTGGCTGGGCGCCACGCCCTGGCGCACGCTGGCGACGTGTTGGCCACAGCCAGCCCAGGTGGTCTTGCCGCAGGTCTTGCAGGTCACTGCTCGGCACATCGGTGGAGCTCCTTCGGGTGGGGACGATACCCCTAGGGGTATGGGATTTGGCAGAGAATATACCCTATGGGGTATCTTGGATGTCAAGTTGACCGGAAGGACCACGCAGATGAGCCAGCCCGCTGAGACCGCCCACGACCCCGAGGCCAAGCGCAAGATCGTCAACCGACTGCGTCGTGCACAGGGTCAGTTGGCCGCGGTCATCGACGCCGTCGAGCACGACGCCCACTGCCGGGACTCGGTGCACCAGCTCTCCGCGGTGTCCAAGGCCCTGGATCGGGCGGGGTTCCTGATGATCTCCTCGGCTCTCAAGGAGTGCATGACCGCGCACGACGGTCAGGGTGACGTCGACGAGCTCGAGAAGCTGTTCCTGTCGCTGGCCTGAGCCGGTGACACGTCGGGAGGTGAGGTGTCCCTCGCAGAGCACGGGTCGGCATACTCTCGGGGGGTGGACTCCACCGTCTTGACCGCCGTCGCCGTCGCGGCCCTCGCCGTGGCGGTGGTGGCTGTGGTGCTGGGGTGGGTCGCGCACCGGCGGCACCAGCTGATCCAGCGCCGCTTCGAGGTGCTGTGGGGCGACGGCGAGGCCGATGTCGCGACGGTGCTCGCGGCCCAGGCCCGGCGGCTCGGTGCCGAACGGAGCCGGATCGACACCCTCGAGCAGGGCGTCGCAGGTCTCCGGGGCGATCTCGCGCAGACGCTCCAGCACGTCGCGGTCGTGCGCTATGACGCGTTCGGTGACATGGGCGGACGGATGTCATTCTCCGCTGCGGTCATCGACGACAACGGCGATGGCATGGTGATCAGCTCGATCCACGCGCGTGGGGAGTCCCGCACCTACGCCAAGGGCATCGTCGGGGGCGGCAGCGACACCACGCTGACCCCCGAGGAGCAGCAGGCGCTGGCCGCCGCGCGCGACGACTCGGGCTCAAGCAGGAGGACATCGGATGACTGACCTGAGAGTGACGAACGTGCGCCCCTGGGGCAGGGAGCCGGTGGACATCCTGATCGGCGACGGGGTGATCGAGGCGATGCCCCCCGCCCACGGCGCCGACGCACCAGCCGCCGGCCCCGCCGCCCACGGTGCCGCTGACAGTGCCGCGCCGGGCGGGGCGCGCCTGATCGACGGGCGTGGACTCCTCGCGCTCCCCGGCTTCATCAACGCCCACGCCCACGTGGACAAGAGCTGGTGGGGGCAGCCGTGGGTCTCCTACGGCGGTGAGGGCGGGACGCAGGGTCGCATCGCGCACGAGCGCGCCGAACGGGACCGGCTCGGCATCCCCAGCGTCGAAGGAGCCGTGGCGGTGCTGCGGGAGTTCCTGCGGCAGGGCACCACCGCGACCCGCACCCACGTGGACGTCGACCTCGGCGTCGGGC
Source organism: Ornithinimicrobium sp. F0845 (assembly GCF_023015765.1). Lineage (GTDB taxonomy): Bacteria > Actinomycetota > Actinomycetes > Actinomycetales > Dermatophilaceae > Ornithinicoccus. The sequence continues at coordinate 236,064 of NZ_JALKAL010000004.1, read as the reverse complement.
TGCGCGGCATCGAGAACGTCCGCGAGGCCGCCGCCCGGCTGGACGGCGCCATCGAGGTCGAGATCGTCGCCTTCCCGCAGGACGGGGTGCTGCGGCGACCGGGCGTGCTCGACCTGCTGGACCAGGCGGCGGCCGCCGGGGCCACTCACCTCGGCGGGCTCGACCCGGCCGGCATCGACCGCGATCCGGTCGGCCAGCTGGACGCGTTGTTCGAGATCGCCGAGCGTCGGGACGTGGGCCTGGACATCCACCTGCATGATCCCGGTGAGCTGGGAGCCTTCCAGTACGACCTGATCATCGAGCGCACCGCACGGGCCGGTCTCGGGGGACGGGTGACGATCTCGCACGGGTTCGCCCTCGGCGAGGTCGCGGCCGCCCGTGGCGAGGGACTCGTCGAGGCGATGGCCGCAGCGGGCGTGGGGCTGGCCACGGTCGCGCCCGTGCGCAGCGCCCCGCTGCCCTGGAGCCACCTGCGGGAGTATGCCGTGCCCGTCGGCCTGGGCACCGACGGCATCCGCGATCTCTGGTCGCCGTTCGGCGACGGCGACATGCTGCGGATCGCCCTCGGGTTCGCCCGGCTGCACGGTCTGCGCAACGACGAGGAGCTCACGACCGCCGTCCGGCTGGCCACCTCGGCGGCTGCCGGGTTCGTCTCCCGGCCGGTGCACGACCTCGAGCCCGGCGCCCGTGCCGACCTGGTCCTCCTCGACGCCGAGAACGTGCCCGACGCGCTCGTCCGCGTGCCGCGTCGCGAGCTCGTGCTCTCAGTAGGTCGGGTCGTCGCACGCGACGGCGAGGTCAGCGCTGGCGGCGGATGACCAGGCCCCTGTTCATCGCTGGCGGAGGACGAGGCTCTGTTCATCGCTGGCGGCTGACCGGGATCGTTCAGCGCTGGCGGCGGATGACCAGACTCGCGGGGTTGACCTGCGCGTGCAGCGCCGTTGCCCGTCCGAGGGTGTCGCCGTCGAGCTGGACCTCGATCGGCCGGTCGGCCGTGACCTCCAGCGACTGGCAGGTGTAGTAGTCGACGCGTTGGTGTCCGCGGCTGCTGCGGGTCACCAGCCGGGTGACGACCGCGCCCCAGCCGACGATCCCCTCGGGGGAGAGCAGCACCACGTCGAGCTTGCCGTCGTCCGCCTCGGCGTCGGGCAGCAGGTTGAGGCCCCCGGTGAGCTTGCCCACGTTGCCGACCATGATGCTGCGCACCCGGCGGTTGAGCCGGGTGTCGTTGTCCGTCTTGACGGTGACCTTGAACTGCGGCCCGCGGAGCCGCTGCATCCCTGAGAACAGGTAGGCGGCCCACCCCACCCGCTTCTTCAGGCGCTCCGGTGCGTGGGCCATCACCTCCGCGTCGAAACCCAGACCGGCCATCACCAGGAAGGTGTGGTCCTGGGTCTGGGGGTCCACCGAGCCGCCCGGCTGACCTCCCTCGCCCTCGTCGGGCGCCATGGTCAGCCGGATGTCGACGGTGTCGATGCGCGAGTCCACCCCGGTCAGTGCGACCGTCAGGCCCTGGTTGAGGCTGGTCACCGGCAGGTCGAGGTTGCGAGCCAGGAGGTTGCCGGTGCCGCCGCTGAGCAGGCCCATCGGCACGCCGGTGTCCACCATCGCCGACGCGACGGTGCGCACCGTCCCGTCGCCGCCGAGGGCACAGACCAGGTCGACTCCGGCCTCGAGCGCCTGCCGGGTCTGGCCCGTGCCAGGGTCCTCCTCGGTGGTCTCCAACCACAACGGGTCGGCCCACCCGTGCTTGGTGCACGCGGTCCGGACCTGGGTGTGGACCCGGGCCAGCCGGTCGAACTTGGTCGGGTTGACCACGACCGCGGCCCGCGGGCGGGTGTCCGGCACAGACCCGGCGGCGGATCCGCTGGAGTCCTCTGCGGCGTGCCCGCGGGAGCCCGCCGACCTCCCGGCCCTGCTCCCGGGGTCGGCCGGTTTGCGCCGCGAGGTGAGCAGCAGCGCTCCGCCCGCGGCGACCAGCAGCGCCAGCAGCACGAGCGCCAGCCCCCACCAGGTGTCCACGCGGTCACGGTACTCGCAGGTAGCCGCTCCTCCGCCCTCCCCTCGCCGGACGAGACGATGCCGTGTCCCGGGTGGTGGCCCGCACCGTACGCTTGACCCTATGATCGACATCCGGTTGCTTCGTGAGGACCCCGAGCGGGTGAGGGTCTCCCAGCGTGCGCGCGGGGAGGACGTCGGCGTCGTGGACGCCGTCCTGGACGCCGATGCGCGGCACCGTAGCTCCCTGTCCGACTACGAGACACTCCGGGCAGCCCAGAAGTCATTCGGCAAGAAGGTCGCTGCCGCCCAGGGCGAGGAGAAGCAGGCCCTGCTCGCAGAGGTGAAGGACACCGCCGCCCGGGTCAAGGAGCTGGAGGCAGCCAAGGACGCAGCCGCCGAGGAGCGTGAGAGCCTGCTGCGCACCATCGGCAACGTCATCATCGACGGTGTCCCAAGCGGTGGCGAGGACGACTTCGCCCTGATCGAGACCATCGGCGAGCCACGGGACTTCGCTGCTGAAGGCTTCGAGCCGCTGGACCACCTGGCGCTCGGCGAGCGCCTCGGCGCGATCGACATGGCCCGTGGCGCCAAGGTCTCCGGCTCGCGGTTCTACTACCTGACCGGCCCAGGTGCCCGGCTCGAGACCGCGCTGATGAACCTGGCGCTCGACCGGGCCCGCGACGCCGGCTTCGTCCAGTTGCAGGTGCCCACGCTGGTCACCCCGCAGACGATGGCCGGGGCCGGGTTCCTCGACGCCCACGCCGACGAGGTCTACCGCCTCGAGGCTGACGACCTCTACCTGACGGGCACCTCGGAGGTCGCGCTCGCCGGCTTCCACGCGGACGAGATCATCGACCTCACCCAGGGGCCACGCCGCTACACCGCCATGTCGACCTGCTACCGCCGCGAGGCCGGCAGCTACGGCAAGGACACGCAGGGCATCATCCGGGTGCACCAGTTCCAGAAGGTCGAGATGTTCATCTATGCCCGGCCCGAGGACGCGGAGGCCGAGCACGAGGCGCTGCTGAAGTGGGAGCGCGGCATGCTCGACGACCTCGGCCTGGCCTACCGGGTGATCGACGTGGCCGCCGGTGACCTGGGTGGCCCGGCCGCCCGCAAGTTCGACTGCGAGGCCTGGGTGCCGACGCAGGGTCGCTACCGTGAGCTGACCTCGACCTCCAACTGCACGACCTACCAGGCGCGACGCCTGAACACGCGCGAGCGCGGCGAGTCCGGCACCCGCACCGTGGCCACGCTCAACGGCACGCTGGCCACGACCCGCTTCCTGGTCGCGATCCTGGAGACGCACCAGCAGGCCGACGGCTCCGTCACGGTGCCCGAGGTGCTGCGGCCTTACACCGGTTTCGACGCCATCACGCCTGCCTGACGCGCAACGAGGCCAGCCTGACGCGCAACGAGGCCTGCCTGACGTCACGACTGCCGGCCACACCGCGCCCGGCGGACTCGCGCTGGGTGCCTGTGCACAATGCACGCCAGGGCAACGTTTCGGCAACAGGCCTCCTGCAACAGAGGGCCGGCGCCGGGGTGATTCGGCAACAGAGGGTCTCCCCCGCGAGATGGAGACCACGGGTCGGCCCCGCGGCTGAGGCGCCGCCCGTGCGCCTCGCCATACTCTTGGAGGATGGACCGGATCGCCCACCTGCTCGGTGCCGACGAGAACTGGGAGCGCCCTCGCCCCACGGCAACCCAGCAACGCACCGACGTGCTGATCGCCGTGGTCGTCTACCTCCTGGCGGCCCTGTCGATCGAGCTGATGCGCAGCCTGGGGGTGCTGGAGGGCGAGGACTCGGTGCTGGACATCCTCGCCCAGCACGGTGCCGCGGCATCGGCGGCGGTGCTGCTGGTGTGGCGCAGGCGCTACCCGCTCGTCGTGGCGACGCTGGCCAACCTGCACCTCTACGTCATCGGCACGCTGCAGCCCGCGGTCGGCAGCAGCCTGGTGATCCAGGCCCTCTACTTCTTCGCTGTCTACTCGGGCGTGGCCTGGGCGCGCGACCGACGAGCGCTCTCCTACCTGGTGGTGGGGTTCGTCGTCGTGCTCACGCTGTGGCTCGCCTGGGTGTTCGCGCTCTCCTCCGGCCTGCAGACCATGCTGGAGAACTTCGGCGCCGAGGACATCGAGCAGGTGGGCCTGTTCTCGGCGCCGGTCGGGATCATCGGCTGGGTGACCCTCAACAACCTCCTCTTCCTGGGCGGGGCCATCCTCCTCGGCCAGGTGGCCTGGCGCGGCGCGCTGCACACGGCACGCGAGCTGGACCAGGCCGAGACCATCCGCGCCCAGGCCGCCCGTCTCCGCGACCAGGCCGTGGTCGCCGAACGGCTGCGGATCGCCCGGGAGCTGCACGACGTCGTCGCCCACCACGTCTCGGTGATGGGCGTCCAGGCCGCGGCGGCCCGCCGGGTCCTGGAGAAGAACCCCGACGCGGCCCGCGAGGCGCTGGGTGCGATCGAGACCTCCTCCCGCAACGCCGTCGGTCAGATGCGTGAGCTGCTGGGCACGCTGCGTCACGGTGAGCTCGCCGCCGACGGGGCCCGCGAGGACGACACCGGGCTGGACTCCGAAGCGCCGGACCGTGCACCTCAGCCGGACCTGGAGGACCTCCCCGACCTGGTGGTCCAGGCGACGACACCGACGTGCGAGGTGACCTACGACCTCGTCGAGGACCGGCCCGGAGCCGCCGGGGAGGTGCCCGCCGCCCTGCAGCTCACGGCATACCGGATCGCGCAGGAGTCCCTGGCCAACGTGCGCCGGCACTCCACGGCGACCCACGCCTCGGTCGTGGTCCGGGTCGGGGACGCGCTGGAGGTGGAGGTGCTGGACAACGGCTCACCCCGGCACGGCACGTCCGGCACCGGCCTGGGCCAGCAGGGCATCAGGGAGCGTGCAGAGCTGCTCGGCGGTGAGGTGGAGATCGGCCGACGGCGGGGCGCCGGCTACCGGGTGCGGGTCACCCTGCCGCTGGCTGGGCCCAGCGGCGAACCCGCCACGGCCGCCCCGAGCGGAGCCCACCGGTGAGCGTGCCGATCCGGGTCATGCTCGTCGACGACCAGCCGCTGCTGGTGTCCGGCTTCACCATGATCCTGTCCACCGAGGACGACATCGAGGTCGTCGGCCAGGCCCGCAACGGCCGGGAGGCGGTGTCCGCGGTCGATGAGCTCAGCCCGGACGTGGTGCTGATGGACGTGCAGATGCCCGTGCTGGACGGCATCGAGGCCACGCGGCTGGTGGCTGACCGGACCAAGGTCATCATCCTGACCACCTTCGACCGCGACGACTACCTGTTCGACGCGCTGGCGGCGGGAGCCAGCGGGTTCCTGCTCAAGAACGCCGACCCCGACGACCTGGTGGACGCGGTCCGCGCGGTCGCGCACGGGCACGCGCTGCTGGCGCCCGAGGTGACCAGCCGGGTGATCGCGCGGATGACCGAGGGCGGTGGCGCGGCGCCGGGCCGCCACACCGAGGCGCTGAGCCGGCTCACCGCGCGCGAGAAGGAGGTCCTGGAGCTCGTCGCACGTGGTCTGAGCAACGCCGAGATCGCCGCCGAGATGTTCGTTGGTGACGCCACCGTCAAGACGCACGTGTCCAACGTGTTGTCCAAGCTGCACCTGCGCGACCGCGTGCAGGCGGTCGTCTTTGCCTACGAGGCCGGGCTGGTCCGGCCGGCCTCCTGAGGCGCCCGGCGGGTCACCCGTCCTGGGCCTCGCGGTTGGTCAGCTCCATCCGGCGCCCGCTCACGGACTCCACGTCGATGGCCACGATGGTGAACTTCGCCCCGCCCGTCCACGGACGCAGCGGCAGCGCCTCGGCCTCGCGCTTCTCCTCGCCCTCCAGGATCCGGGCGCGCCCACGGGCGAGCACCGACCAGGCCGCGCCCTCCCCGTGCATCCCGTCGATCTCGAAGGCCACGTCGGAGTGCATCACCAGACCCAGCAGCTTGCTCCCTGGCGTCGTGCGGAAGATCAGGCGCTGGCCGTCGACCACATAGTTGACCGGCACGATGTGCACCTCGTCCACGAGGTGATAGCCCAGCCGCCCCAGCTCCTGACCCCGCAGGAACTCCCAGCAGGTGGCCTCATCCATCCAGGTGTCGTCAGTCATGGCAACTCCTTCCGGGTTACTACTCAGGGTAGTAAGGCGGACCGCACAAGGCCAGGGAAGGTGGGCGATCTCACGACCTGGCCTGTCCGGGAGGGGCCGCCGGTGTTGTCCACGGCGGCCGGCGGTCTCGTCCACGGCAGCCGCCTGTCTCGTCCACGGCAGCCGCCTGTCTCGTCCACGGCAGCCGCCTGTCTCGTCCACGGCAGCCGCCTGTCTCTCGTCCATGTCAGCCGCCGGATGCGGCCGAGGCTGCCGCCCTCCCCCTGGCGGCGGAGGTGGATTTCCCCCCTGTCGCGGATGTGCCGATGGTCCCCTACCTGACAGATTGGAGAGCACGACAGAGAAGGGCCCGCAGGGTCCACGACCGAGGGGAGTTGCCCATGCTGGCAGTGCAGGGACTGACCCGGCAGTATGGCGAGTTGCGAGCCGTCGATGACGTCACCTTCGAGGTGCCGGCCGGCAGGATGATCGGCTTTGTCGGCGGCAACGGTGCCGGCAAGACCACGACCATGCGCATGATCATGGGGGTTCTGGCGCCGACCGCCGGTGAGGTCGTCTGGGACGGCCACCCGGCCACGCTGGCCGACCGCGCCCGCTTCGGCTACATGCCCGAGGAGCGGGGGCTCTACCCCAAGCAGCCCGTGCTGGACCAGCTGACCTACCTCGGGCGGCTGCACGGCATGTCGCAGACGGCGGCCAACACCCGCGCGAAGGAGCTGCTTGAGCGCTTCGGCCTCGGTGAGCGCCTGAAGGAGAAGGTCGAGAAGCTCTCGCTGGGCAACCAGCAGCGGGCCCAGATCATCGCCTCCGTCCTCGGTGACCCGCTGGCCCTGATCCTGGACGAGCCGTTCTCCGGCCTGGACCCCTCGGCGGTCGACCAGATGGCCGACCTGCTGCGCGAGCACACCTCGACCGGCGTGCCCGTGCTGTTCAGCAGCCACCAGCTCGAGCTCGTCGACCGGCTCTGCGACGGCATTGTCGTCCTGCACAAGGGCAAGGTCGTCGCCAAGGGCACCTCCGATGAGCTGCGCGGCAACGCACCGCTGCGCTACGTGCTCTCCCTGACCGGCGACGCCGGCTGGGTGCGGGGCGTGCCCGGCATCCAGGTCCTCGACCTGGACGGCGGCACCGTCGAGCTGGAGCCGGAGACCGAGGAGGCGGCTCAGCGCCTCCTGACCGAGGCCGTCTCCCGCGGCGGAGTCCGCGAGTTCAGCCGGGTCCGTCCTTCCCTCAGCGAGATCTACCGAGAGGTGGCAGCAGCATGAGCACCGACACCAGCCCCAGCACCGACGTCAATGTCACGCCCGCACCCGCCGCCGCGGCCACCACCCGCATGAAGTCTCCCTGGTCGCTCGTGGCCCTCCGGGAGGTGCAGGTCAAGCTCACCGACCGCAACTTCCTGCTCGGCACGGGCGCGACGATCCTGCTGATCGCCGCGGTCTTCGCCCTGCAGGGCTTCCTGATGAGTGGCGGAGCACCGTCGTTCAAGGTCGCGGTCACCGACACTGCTGCCGCCACGGTCCTCACCCAGGCCGAGCAGGACCTGCAGGCCTCGGACCCCGAGGCCACCGTCGAGGTCGTCGAGGTCGCTGACACCGCGGCCGCCGAGGCCATGCTCGTCGACGAGGAGGTGCACGGCGCCCTCCTGCCGGAGGGTGAGGGCTGGGAGCTGGTCACCAACGGGGAGACCGACGGCGAGATGCTGAGCGTCATCAGCGAGGCGGTCCGCACCACCGCGCTGCAGGAGAACGCCGAGGCCGCCGGGACCAGCATGGAGGCGCTCACGGCGGGCACGACCATCGAGACCAGAGACCTGTCCGGCGGCGATGAGGAGTCGCGCTTCGTGGCGTGGGTCGCCGGCTTCGCCATGGCGATGCTGTTCTACATGGCGGCCATGATGTTCGGTATGGCGATCGCCAACTCGGTCGTCGAGGAGAAGCAGTCCCGGATCGTGGAGATCCTTGCGGCCGCCATCTCGGTGCGGGCGCTGCTGACCGGCAAGGTCATCGGCAACACACTGCTCGCCCTGGGCCAGATCGCGATCCTCGGTGCGGTTGCCCTGGTGGGTCTGACCTTCACCAACTACGACCAGTACCTGTCGATGGTGACCGAGGCCTTCCTCTGGTACATCCCGTTCTTCGTGCTCGGCTTCCTGGCCCTGGCCTGCATCTGGGCGGCGGCCGGCGCGATGGCCTCGCGCACGGAGGACCTGCAGTCGACCACCATGCCGCTGACCATGGGGCTGGTGCTGGTCTTCATCGTGGGCCTGAGCCTGGACGGCGCGGCCAAGGTGATCGGCTCGTTCGTGCCGGTGCTCTCTACGATCCTGATGCCGATGCGGCTGCTCGAGGGCAGTGCGCAGTGGTGGGAGGCGCTCCTCGCGCTCGGCCTGACCGCCGCGTTCTGCGCGCTGACGATCGCCGCCGGCACCCGCCTCTACCGCAGGTCGCTGCTGCAGACCTCCGGTCGGGTCTCCCTCAAGGCCGCCTGGGCGGGCGGCGAGTGAGGGTCTGACCCGGAGGGGCATCCGGGTCAGCGTCGGGCACGGGCGGGGAAACCCGGGTCCGACACCACCAGTGGGTCGGTCGCGCAGGGGGCGACCGGCCCACTGGCGTGCCCACGGGCGTGTGGTGCTGTGCTCTCTACCGGTCCGGGCGCGTGATGCTGCGCTCCGGGCGGTCACGGCGCGAGTAGGTGTGGCGGTCACCGATCGCGCAGGCGACACTGGTCACCATCGCTCCCTGGGTGAGGAGTATGCCGTGCGCACGGTGGTGATGACTGGCGGAAGCTCAGGCTTCGGTCGACTCTGCGCCGATGCGTTGCGTGCCTCGGGTGCCCAGGTCCTGCTCGGCTCGCGACAGTCCGAAGCGGGACTCCTGCTCGATCTGATGTCCCTGGCCTCGGTGCGCACCTTCGCCGCGCAGGTGGCTGACCTGGTGGGGCAGACGCCGATCGACCCGCTGGTGCTCAATGCGGGCATCGTCCGGCGTGACGCCGAGGGACGGACCGCCGACGGTTATGAGACGACCTTCGCCGTCAACTATCTGGCGCACTATCTGCTCGTGCGTCTGTTGTTGGACCGGTCTGCGCAGGGCGCAACCGTCGTGCTGACCACGAGTGGCACGCACGACCCGGAGATCAACGGGGGCCTGGCCCCGCCTCGGCACGCCGACGCGCGGCTGCTCGCGGACCCGGCTCGCGACGCCGCAGCCCGACCGGGCACGGCAATAGGTGGCCAGGAGGCCTACACGGCCTCCAAGCTCTGCGCGGTCATGACGGCCCGGACCCTGGCCGGTGACCCGCTCGTGGTGCAGCGTGGAGTCACCGTCCTCGCCTTCTGCCCGGGTCAGGTCTTCGGCACGGGGTTGGCGACCGACCTCTCGCTCCCGCGCCGGATCGCCTGGAAGGCCCTGGGAACCCCCGTGTCCGCTCCGCTGCGACGGGTGGTTCCCACGCTCAACACGGCCGCGGCCGCTGGGTCCAGCCTGGCCAGACTCGCCCTCGGGCAGGTTTCGGTTCCCGAGGGCCGGACGTATGTCGCTGCGGCGCGGCAGGCTGACCTGGCCCGACCCCTCTGCGCTCGCGCAGGACGAGGAGGCCGCGCGGCTGCTGTGGCAGGACAGCGCCGAGCTCGTGGGTCTCCCCGCCTGAGCGCATCGGGCCGAGTCCGCCCTCACATCCGGTCGACGAGCGCCTTCGCGTCGGCCAGGCCGAGGCCGGGCTGGATCTCGCGCAGCAGCTTGATGGCCTCGATCGGCTTGTCCTGCTGCTTCAGGCGGATCACCTCGTCCATCCGGGCGTCCTGCGGCGCCGGAGGTGCACCGAGCAGCTCTGCGAGCTGCTCGACCCGCTGCTCCAGCTGGGTGACGCGCATCGTGAGGGCGGCGATCTCGGCGGAGTCGTCGTTGCCGAACAGTCCCATGTCAGTTCTCCCTGGTGGTGATGGACAGGTCGGCGGCGACCTGCTCGAGCAGCACGGCGAGCCCGTCCTCCTCCACGGGCGCGGTCGTCTCGTCCGCAGCCTCGACGACCTCGGGCGGTGCCTGGCCCATCGCGACGCCACGCGCCGCCCAGCCCAGCATCTCCAGGTCGTTGCGCTGGTCGCCGACGGCGATCGTGCACGAGGGCTCGATGTGCAGCTGGCGACGCACCTGCTCCAGTGCGCTGCCCTTGGAGACGCCCTCGGGGGCCAGGTCGAGCCAGGCGGTGAAGCCGACCGCGTAGTTGACGCCGTGCAGACCGATCCGGTCGACCAGCTCGGAGAAGCTCTCGGCCGAGCCGTTGGGGTCGCGGAAGGTGACACGCGTGGCCGGTGCGGAGACGAGCTCCTCGTGGTCGACGACGCGCAGGTCGCCCTGCAGCTCCCCGTCGGGGAACGGGGCGCTGAGCTTGAACCCGACCCCGACCTCCTCGACGGCGACCAGGGCGTCCGGCCGCGCCTCGCGGAGCAGTTCCACAGCCGGCCGAGGGTCGAAGGTGACGGCCTCCAGGATCCGGTACCCCCCGTCATACTCCGGGTGCAGGCCGATCGTGATGGCGCCGTTGGAGCAGACCGCCAGCCCACCTTCCCGGATGAGATCGAGCTGCTCGATGATCGGTGTCGTCGCGACGACCGAGCGGCCGGTGGCGATCACGATGTGTGCCCCCGCGTCGCGCAGGGCACCGATCGCGCTGGCCACCCGGGGGCTGAGGAGCCCGTCGTGGTGCAGGATCGTGCCGTCGACGTCGAGGGCGATCAGCAGTTGCTCCGCACGGACCCCTTGACTCACAGCGCCCACGCTACCCGGGAAGCGGCTGCGCACAGCCATCCGCGTCGGAGCGCGGGTGCGGCCCAGGGTCTGCGATGCTTGCCGTGATGGAAGAACTGCTGATCACCTCCCCGGCGAACCCGCGGCTGAAGGCCCTTGCCGGACTGCGCCGTCGGCGCGTGCGCGAGACCGAGGGACGGACCCTGATCGAGGGTTTCGAGGAGCTCGAGCTGGCACTCGGTGCCGGGGTCGTGCCGCGCGTCGTGTTCTTCTGTCCCGACCTGATGACCGACCCGCAGACCCAGGTCCTGATGGTGCGTGGGGTGGCCGCGCGCGGGACCGAGCTGGTGCGGCTGGGACGCACCGCCTTCGAGAAGGTCGCCTACCGCGAGGGCCCCGACGGGTTCCTCGCTGTCGTGGACACGGTCACCCGGACGTGCGCCGACCTCACGGTGCCGACCGGGGCGCTGGTGCTCTGCTGCGAGGCGGTGGAGAAGCCCGGCAACCTCGGAGCGATGCTGCGTACGGCCGACGCGGCGGGGGTGGATGCGGTCATCGCGGCCGACCCTGTGACCGACTGGGGCAACCCCAACCTGGTGCGGGCCAGCAAGGGCACCGTCTTCTCGGTCCCCGTCGTCAGCGACCCGACCGGGACGGCCCTCACCTGGCTCGCCGAGCAGGGCATTCCGCTGGTGGCGGCAACCCCGGACACCGACGTGGAGTACACCGAGGTCGACTACACCGGAGCGGTGGCCATCGCCGTGGGGGCAGAGAAGACCGGTCTCAGCGAGCAGGTGCTGGCGGCGGCCACCCACCGGGTCCGGATCCCCATGGTGGGCCGGGCCAACTCCCTCAACGTCTCGACCTCCGCCGCGATCATCACCTACGAGGCCGTCCGGCAGCGTCGCGCCTCCGCGCGGGGCAGCTCCGCCGGCCCCGTCGGGGCGTGACGGCGGTGCCTGCGCCGTGACGCCGGTGTCCGTCGCGCGGATCGTGTCCGGCGGGCAGACCGGCGCGGACCGCGCCGGCCTCGACGCGGCCATCGAGGCGGGGTGGGAGTATGCCGGGTGGTGCCCGGCAGGCGGCTGGGCGGAGGACTTCCTGGAGCCACCAGGGCTGCTCGTCCCCTACCCGGGGCTTCGGGAGGCGCCCTCGGCCGATCCCGCGGTGCGCACCCGTCTGAACGTGCGGGACAGCCACGCGACCCTGGTCATCCGGGCGACGCAGCTCGTGTCACCTGGGACCGACCTCACGGTGCAGGTCGCGCGTCGGCTGGACCGCCCCTGTCTGGTGACCGAGGGCTCCGCCGACGAGGTCCGCCGGTGGCTCGCCGGCCTGGGCCACGAGCTGACCCTCAACGTCGCCGGACCCCGGGAGAGCGAACAGCCGGGGGTGTACTCGGTGGTCAGGGCACTCCTCGCCGACCTGGGTAAAACCTGACTCCGTCGATGTGTCACGATGACCGAATGCGGATCGATCACGTGAGTTACGCGGCGAGTCCGGAGGGCCTCCAGGCCACGGCGGAGCACTTGAGCAGCAGGCTGGGGATCACCCCCCGTGACGGCGGTGTCCACCCACGCTTCGGCACGAGGAACGTGATCCTGCCCCTGGCTGGCGACCGGTACGTCGAGGTCGTCGAGGTGCTGGACCACCCGGCCTCCGACAAGGCCCCCTTCGGTCAGGCGGTCCGGGCCCGGTCGGCCACCGGGGGCGGCTGGATGGCGTGGGTCGTGGCGGTGGACGACCTCTCCGACGTCGAGGCGCGACTGGGGCGGCGCTCGGTCGAGGGCCAACGGCATACTCCCGAGGGCGTGGAGCTGCAGTGGCGCCAGATCGGCATCCGGGGTCTGATCGCCGACCCGCAGCTGCCGTTCTTCATCCAGTGGTCCACGATGGACCACCACCCCTCCCGGCTCGAGGAGTCAGCGGTCCGGCTGACCGGGCTGCACATCTCCGGCGAGGCGGCACGGGTCCGCGAGTGGCTCGGGCTGACCGAGCCCGGCTCCTGGGGTGACGGTGTGGACTTCGACTTCCAGAGCGCTGGCGGGCCGGCGGCGTTGGCCTCGGTGACCTTCGAGGGTCCCGACGGGCCGGTCACCATCTGACCTCATACCAGCGGGTGACGTCGTGCTCACCCGCCGGTGGTGCCCCGGTCCGGCGCCGCTCCCGGATGGGCGGATGAGATTCGCACCTCGTGGTGATCTGCTGCAGCGCAGGTGATTCCTAGCGTCGAGGACATGACCTCCCGACGCGTCAACGCACTCCTCCTGTCACTCATCGCGCTCGCCGCAGCGGGCGGACTCACCCTGGCCGGCACCGGCGCGGAGGCCGGGGAGGAGCAGACGCCGGCGGCGGTCGCGGTCCGTGCGCTGACGGCGGGCACTGCCGGGGAGGCGCTGGAAGCGGTCCCGGAGGACTTCGACACGGTCGTCGGCTATCGGCCGGTCCTGCAGGATGGCCAGGTGGTTCGTGCTGACGGAGGCTGCTCCTCGCCCGTGACCCTGCCCCAGCGCTTCGAGCCGGCCTGTCGGCAGCACGACTACGGCTATGACCTGTTGCGCTACGCCGAGCGGACCGGTCAGCCGCTCGGGCGGTGGGCGCGCGGGGAGATCGACGACCGGTTCGCAGACCAGGTCCGGGCGCTGTGCGCCGTCGAGGTCAGTCCGGAGGCCGCCGACCGGTGCCGCGTGTCGGCCGAAATCGCCGTCGCCGGGGTGGAGTTCAACTCGGTCCGGCAAGGTGATGGGGTGCCCGAGGAGTCGTTGCTCACCAACACGGCCGTGGCGGCCTCGGCCGTCGGGCTGCTCGGCATGGGTGCCGCCCTGCCACGGCGCCGCCGATGAGTTCCGGCGCCGGGCGTGGTCAGTGGTGTGTTCTGTCGCGACGGATCCGAGGAGGACCATGGACGACATCTGGCCGATCGTGCACACCGAGCGGGCCGCGCTGATCGCTGACCTGGAGGGGTTGGATGACGCGCAGTGGGAACAGCCGTCCCTCTGCGAGGGGTGGACCGTCCACGACGTCGCGGCTCACCTCGTCGACACCGCACTCGCCACCCGGCTCGGGTTCCTGCTCGGGCTGGCCCGCGCCCGCTTCGACTTCGACCGGCAGAACGCGCGCGGTGTGGAGCGGCACCGCGGAGCCAGCCCACGGCATACTCTCGAACGACTCCGGGACGTGGCGCACCGGACGTCCACGCCGCCGGGGTCCCCCGCGAGCAGGATCGTCGAGGAGGTCGTGCACGGCGAGGACATCCGCCGGCCGCTGGGTCTGGTGCGGGACTACCCGCGCGAGGCCGTGGAGCGTGCGCTGCGCTATCAGGTCGGGACCTCGGCCGCGATGGGCGGCGCCAGGGACCGGGTCGACGGACTGCTCCTGGAGGCCACGGACGCGGACCTCACGATTGGCGCCGGAGACGTCGTGCGGGGCAGGCAGCTCGACCTGCTCCTCGTGGTGAGCGGTCGCCGGAGCGCGCTGCCCGTGCTGTCCGGCCCGGGCGTGGCAGCGCTCAGTCAGCGGCCGTAGGCCTTCAGCCGCAGGCTGTTGAGCACCACCAGCACGCTGGAGAGGGCCATCGCGCCGCCCGCGATCATGGGGTTGAGCAGGCCGAACGCCGCCAGCGGGATCGCCGCGGTGTTGTAACCGAACGCCCAGACGAGGTTCTGCTTGATGACCCGCAACGTCTGGCGGGAGAGCCCGATGGCGTCGGCGACGGTGTCCACGTCGGCGCGCATCAGCACGATGTCGGCAGACTCCATGGCCACGTCGGTGCCGGACCCCATCGCCATCCCGAGGTCGGCCTGGGCCAGCGCCGCGGCGTCGTTGACACCGTCGCCGACCATCGCCACGACCCTGCCCTGCGCCTGGAGCTCGGTGATCCGGGCGTGCTTGTCCTGCGGCAGGACGTTGGCCTGGACGTGCTCGATCTCGACCTCGCGGGCCACGACCGCTGCGGTGTGCTCGTTGTCGCCGGTGAGCAAGTATGGCGTGAGGCCCAGGTCGCGCAGCCGCCTCACCGCCGCGGTGCTCGAGGGCCGCACGGCGTCGGCCACCGTGAGCGCGGCTCGGGCGGTGCCCTCCCAGCCGACCAGGACGGTCGTGCCGGTGGCCGCGTCGAGGGCCGCCTGCAGCTGGGCGGGGACCTCGTCGAACAGGTCGGCCTTGCCGACCCGGACCGTCACGCCGTTGACGGACCCCTCGGCTCCCTGTCCGGGCAGGTTGACGAAGCTGCGCACCCGGGGCAGGTCGATGCCGCGGTCCTCGGCGGCGGTGACGATCGCGCGGGCGATGGGGTGCTCGCTGCCCTGCTCCACGGCGGCCGCCGCCTTGAGCGCGGCGTCCTCCCGGATGGTGCTGACGATCTCGCCGAGCACCGGCTCGCCCGTGGTGACGGTGCCGGTCTTGTCCAGCACGACCGTGTCGACGGTGCGGGTGCTCTCCAGGATCTGCGGGCCCTTGATGAGGATGCCGAGCTGGGCACCCCGCCCGGTGCCGGTCAGCAGCGCGGTCGGGGTCGCCAGGCCGAGGGCGCAGGGGCAGGCGATGATCAGCACGGCCACCGCCGGCTCGAGCGCCTCGGTGACGCTGTGACCGGTGACCAGCCACAGCACGAAGGTCAGGGCGGCGATGACCAGCACCGCCGGCACGAAGATCGCCGAGACCCGGTCAGCGAGACGCTGCACCGGCGCCTTGCCCATCTGGGCGTCCTCGACGAGCTTGGTGATCCGCGCCAGGGTGGTCTCGGCGCCGACCCGGGTGGCACGGACGATGAGCCGGCCGTGCCCGTTGATCGTGCCGCCGACGACCTCGTGGCCCTCGGACACCTCCACGGGCATCGACTCACCGGTCACCATCGAGGTGTCCACGGCACTGTCGCCCTCGAGCACGGTGCCGTCGGTGGCAATCTTCTCTCCGGGGCGGACCACGAAGTTGGTGCCGACGGCCAGCTGCTCGACGGGGATGCGGTGCTCCCGCCAGGTGCCGGCCGCGTCGGTGCGCAGGACCGCGACGTCCTTGGCGCCCAGCTGCAGCAGCGAGTGCAGCGCCGAGCGCCCCTGGTCCTTGGCGCGCGACTCGATGTAGCGGCCGATCAGCAGGAAGGCGGTGACCGCACCCACGACCTCGAAGTAGAGGTGGTCGGTGAACCCGGTGAGGACGGCCACCAGGGACCAGCCGAAGGCGGCGGTGATGCCGATGGAGACGAGCGTGTCCATCGTGGAGGCCAGGTGGCGCGCGTTGATCGCCGCGGCCCGGTGGAACGGCCACGCCGCCCAGGTGTAGATCGGGATGGTCAGCGCCAGCTCCAGCCAGGGTGCGGTCCCGCCGAGAGCCTCCTTGACGGGCATCACCATCGCGATGACCACCACGAGCAGGCCCAGCACCGAGGCGACGATGGCGCGGCGGCGCAGCGACTGCGCGGGGGCCACGTCCTCCAGGTGGTCGTGCTCGCCGTGCCCGTGCTCGCCGTGCCCGTCCTCGTGTGCCGTGTGGTCCTCGTCCTGGCTGTCGTGGGTGCCGTGCTGGTCCTCGTGTCGACCGGGTGCGCTCTGCGGCACCGAGGGCCGGCGGGCAGTGACGGGAGCCGCACCGTATCCTGCGGCCTCGACGGTCTTGACCAGATCGGAGACTGTCAGCGGCGCGGCATACTCCACCCTGGCCTTCTCGGTGGCGAGGTTGACCGCGGCCTCAACCCCCTCGAGCTTGTTGAGCTTGCGCTCGATGCGCGCCGAGCACGAGGCACAGGTCATCCCGGTGATGGCCAGGTCGACGCTCGCGGTGGGTTGCTGTGTGGGGGTGGACACGGTGGGGGACTCCTTGGTCGTGGCAGCGCGGCTCACGCCGCGGCGGGCCTCAGCGGACGACGGCGTAGCCGGCCTCGGCGACTGCGGCCTCGGCGGCGGACACGTCCAGCGGGCCGTGGCTGCTCACGAAGACCTCGGACTCTCCGCCCTTGGTCAGCTCGACCCTGACGTCGGTGACACCGCTGACCTCGCTGAGCTCCTCGGTGACGCTGGCGACACAGTGCTCGCAGGTCATGCCGCTGACGACGAGCTTGTAGGTCTGGGACTGAGCGTTCATGGGGGTGCTCCTTGGGTGGGGTTCAGCTGCGGACGAGACGGGCGATGGCGGCCGAGGCCTCGGTGACCTTGGCCTGCGCCGCGTCGTCGGACTCACGCGCCGCGTCGACGACACAGTGCGAGATGTGGTCCTCCAGCAGGCCGAGACTGACCGCCTGAAGGGCCTTGGTGGCTGCGGAGACCTGGGTCAGGATGTCGATGCAGTAGGTGTCGTTGTCGACCATCTTGGCGATGCCCCGGATCTGTCCCTCGATGCGGGCGAGCCGCTTGAGGTAGTCGTCCTTGGAGCCTGCGTATCCGTTCACAGCCATGCCAACAGCATACCCCCCCTAGGTATTCCTGTCGATCTTCGCAGTCCTAAGGGTCACGCAGGTCAGGGTCGAACTCGCAGAAGCTCTCGTAGTGGTCGCCGGTGAAGTACCAGTGCTCGGGGTCGGTCTCCTCGAACCCGCCGGTCACGATGCGGCGCGCTCCGCGATGGTCCAGCCCCGGAGTCTCGACGGTGAACTCGCGGTAGTAGTCATGGTCCTCGTCCGGCAGGATCCCCTCGCGGTTCTGGAACCGGACGCCGTCGTTGCGCGGGTAATCGTAGGGCCCACCGGCCTCGATGTCCTCGATCACCTCCAGGGTCGTGGCGGGCAGGTCGAGGACGTCACACGCCGGTATGCCGGGTGCGCCCAGCTCCCTGTCCGACGTCGAAGGCTGTGGCTCGGTGGGCTCGGTGGGCTCGGGCTCTGTGGGCTCGGGCTGCTCGGGTTCGTTGGGCTCGGGTTCGGAGGGTTCGGACTCGCTGGACTCCGGCCCGGTGTCAGTGGGCAGCAGATCGCCCGGGGCACCGTCGCTGGAGGGGGCGGACGTGCTCGGGCGGGAGACCGGTGACGGACCGCTGAGCTCGTCGGCCATGCCGCACCCCGACAGCACCAGCACCGCGGCCGCGGCGAGCGCGGTCAGGCGTGAGCGGCTCATGACGACCACCCGTCCCCGGACGCTTCGTCCTCGGTCAGCTGGTCCCCGGAGACCTCGTCCCCGGTCAGCTCGTCCTCGGAGATCTCGCCTCCGGTCAGCTCGTCCGCGGAGACCTCGTCCCCGGCGAGGACGGGGACCCCGTGACGGTGCACGAACGCCACCGTCTCGAACGCCCGGTCGCCCTCACCGCCGTCCTGCCAGAGCTCGGAGCTCGCCGCACTGAGGATCTCGGTCAGCTCGTGCCATCCCGGGAGATCGGACTCGACCAGGGTCTCGGCACCGTGCAGCAGGAGCGCCACGGCCCGGTCGTCGGGCCACCAGTAGGCCAGGTCGCGGAGGGAGTCCACCAGAGCATCGAGATTGCGACCTGCAGCCTCGGGCAGCCGCAACGCCTGCGCGACTGCGTCCTGGGCGGTGCGCAGCGAGGTGGGGCGGCCGTCGGCGTCGAGCATGTCGTCCGGACGCTGTGGACTCTCCTCCGGCAGACCCCCCAGGTCGGCCTCCGCGACGGCGAAACCCGCGGCCTCCAGGGTGCGACGGATCCGTTCGGCGTCGACCGGGGCGGCCAGCAGCACGCCGCGGCCCTGCAGCGCCGGCAGCACGCTGCGGACGCGCGTCGGCCTCATTCCTCCGGTGCTCATGAGCCCAGACTATGACGGTCGGCCCCGACCTCCGGCCATGCAACATCACGATCACGGCCGGCGTCGGAAAGGGGCGGCCGGCGTCGGGTAGGAGCGGCGGGGCCGGTCAGCTCCGCAGCGGGGTGGCGAGCATGGCGTCGAGCGCGATGGTCACCATGTCGCCGAAGGTCTGCTCCCGCTCCTGGGAGGTCGTCATCGCGCCGGTGACGAGATGGTCCGAGACCGTGCAGACCGCCAGCGCCGCACGGTCGTGCCTGGCGGCGAGGGTGTAGAGCTCGGCCGCCTCCATCTCCACGGCCAGCACGCCGAACTCCACCAGTCGGTCAGTGAGGTCCGTGCGGTCGTGATAGAAGCTGTCCGAGCTGAAGATCGACCCGACCAGGTGCGTGCTACCAGCGGCCTCGGCCGCCTCCACCGCACGGCGCAGGAGCGTGAAGTCGGCCGTCGCGGGGTAGTGGAAGCCCTCGAAACGGTGGCTGTTCATAGCGGAGTCGGTGGCGGCGGCCTGGGCGATCACGACATCGCGCATCGCGAGACGCTCGGTGAGTGCCCCGCAGCTGCCGACGCGGACCAGCTGCTGCACGGCATACTCCCGGATCAGCTCGTTGACATAGATGGAGAGCGACGGCTGCCCCATTCCGGTGCCCTGCACCGACACGCGCTCGCCGCGGTAGGTGCCGGTGAACCCGAGCATCCCGCGGACCTCGTTGTAGCACTCGGCGCCGTCGAGGAAGTTCTCGGCGATCCACCTGGCCCGCAGCGGGTCTCCTGGCAGGAGGATGCGTGGGGCGACCTGCCCGGCCTCGGCGGCGATGTGCGTGCTCATGGCGACAGGGTAGAGGTGGGCGTCCCCCTTGACCTCACAGGTGCGAAGAGCAGTGCCCGGCAGGGATGTGCAAAACCTCCCCAAAATTGCGTGGGGGGCGTACAAAACCTCCCCAAGAATTGGTGTGAGGATGGGGCGGTGTCCATCCACGTCCACGGTGCCCGGTTGCACAACCTGCGCGACGTCGACGTCGAGATCCCGAGGGGCCGGCTGGTGGCCATCACCGGCGTCTCCGGGTCGGGCAAGTCGTCGCTGGCGTTCGGGACGATCCACGGGGAGGCGCAGCGGCGCTACTTCGACTCGGTCGCGCCGTTCGCCCGCCGCCTGATCCACACCGCCATCGACCCGCAGGTGCGGGACATCACGGGACTGCCGCCGGCGGTGGCCATCGAGCAGCGGCCGGCTGCGCCGTCCTCGCGCTCGTCGGTCGGGACGATCACCACGACGGGCAACACGCTGCGGATGCTGTGGTCCCGCTGTGGCGACTACCCCGACGACGTCGCGCCGATGGACTCCGACCACTTCTCGCCGAACACCGCGGTGGGGGCCTGTCCCGAGTGCTCCGGCCTCGGCGTCGTGCACCGGCCGACCGAGGCCTCGATGGTGCCCGACCCCGGCCTGTCCATCGCGCAGGGCGCCATCGCGGCCTGGCCCGGTGCCTGGCTGGGCAAGAACTACCGCGACATCGTCGCCACGCTCGGTCACGACATCGACACCCCATGGCACGACCTGCCCCAGCAGTCGCGCGACTGGATCCTGTTCACCGACGAGCAGCCGGTGGTCACCGTCGTGCCCACCCGCGACGCCGACCGGATCAACCGGCCCTACCAGGGCACCTACTCCAGCGCCGCCCGGTACGTGATGCGCACGCTGAGCGAGACCAGGAGCGCCACGCAGCGCGCCCGGGCACTACGCTTCGTGGAGACCTCGCCCTGCCCCGTCTGTCACGGGCGACGACTCACGCCCGACGCGCTCCGCGTCACCTGGCAGGGGCTGGCGATCGACGAGGCGCAGCACCTGCCGGTCAGCCGCCTGCTCCCGGTGCTGCGCGGTCGCCTCGAGGGGCTGCCGGATCAGGGCGGGAGCGCCGGCGAGGCGGCCGAGCGGTTGCTGCTCACCGACCTCGTCTCCCGCCTGGCCGTGCTGGTCACCCTCGGGTTGGGGCACCTGGACCTGGCCCGTCCCACCCCCTCGGTCTCCACCGGTGAGCTGCAGCGGCTCCGGCTCGCGACGGCGCTGCGGTCAGGGCTGTATGGCGTGGTGTACGTCCTCGACGAGCCCTCGGCCGGGCTGCATCCCCAGGATGTCGAGCCGCTGCTTGAGGTCCTGCGGGGGTTGGTCGAGGCGGGCAACTCGGTGCTGCTGGTGGAGCACGACATGGCCGTGGTCAACGCCTGCGACTGGATCGTCGACGTCGGGCCCGGTGCCGGGTCGCACGGCGGAGAGGTGCTCTACTCCGGCCCGCTCGACGGCCTCGCCGCGGTGGCTGACTCGGTCACCGCGCGCTATCTGCACGACCCCTTCCACGCGGGTGAGATCCGTGGGCAGGACCGTGACGGGCTTGCTCGTGAGGCGACCGGGCAGCTCACGGTCACGGGCATCGAGCGGCACAACCTTCATGACGTGTCGGTCGAGCTGCCGCTGGGTGCCTTCACGGTGGTGACCGGAGTCTCCGGGTCGGGGAAGACCAGCCTGCTCCACGGCATACTCGACGCCGTTGGGGCCAGCCTGGCGAAGGTGGAGGAACAGGCCGAGGAGACCGACGAGGAGTATGCCGGGACGCAGGGTCGCGGGGCGGGTGCGGCTGAGCGGAGCGAGAGTGCGGCGGCCAGTGTGAGCGGCGCTGGCAGACCGGCGCGGCTCGTGCGGATCACCCAGCAGCCGATCGGGCGGACGCCGCGGTCGAACCTGGCGACCTACACCGGGCTGTTCGACCATGTGCGCAGGCTGTTCGCGCGGACCCCCGCCGCTGCGGAGCGGGGGTTCACGGCCGGCCGCTTCAGCTTCAACACCGCGGCGGGGCGGTGCGAGACGTGCCAGGGCGAGGGCGCGGTGTCGGTCGAGCTGCTGTTCCTGCCCGGGACCTACTCGACGTGTCCGACGTGCGGCGGCGCGCGCTACAACCCTGAGACGCTCGAAGTCACCTGGCAGGGTCGGACCGTCGCGGACGTGCTGGCCCTGACGGTCACCGAGGCCCTGCCGGTGTTCGCCGAGGAGGCGCCGGTGCGACGCGCCCTCGTCGCGCTCGAGGCGCTGGGCCTTGGCTACCTCACGCTGGGGCAGCCCGCGACCGAGCTGTCCGGCGGTGAGGCGCAGCGCATCAAGCTGGCCACCGAGCTGCAGAAGGAGCGGCGCAGCCCGACGCTCTATCTGATGGACGAGCCGACCTCCGGGCTGCACCCGGCCGACGTGCACCGGCTGCTGGCCACGTTGCACGCCCTCGTGGACGCCGGGCACACGGTCGTGGTCGTCGAGCACGACCCCGCCGCGCTGGCCACCGCCGACTGGATCGTCGAGTTGGGCCCCGGTGCCGGCGATGCCGGCGGGCGCGTGGTGTCGACGGGCCCAGCCGGTTCCACACGGTGATCGCGGCCTCGCCCCGCGGTCCGGCGCGGGCCACGGCATCAATCACAACTGATGCATCGACGATCACCGAGGGTCGCCGAGGTCATCGGCTCGCGACTCGTGTGCGGACTCGATGGCCGTCAAGACTGCGTGGTCCGTGCCAAACGCCTCCTGACGAGCCGAAGGTCTGACGGGGTCACACCTACTCGACCAGCGTCTCTTCCCAGCCGTCCGCACGGGCAGAGGCAGCGAGGCGCTGGCGGACCCTCGCGTCGTGCAGGGCGGGCGCGCCGGGTGCGCCCTCCCGAGGCTTCTCGGAGGGGCCGGGCACGAGCAGCCGCTGCATGCCGGTGCGCAGGGCCCGCTGGTCGATCAGCGCGCTGCCCCCGAGCGTCAGCAGCGCGGTCCCCTGGTCCAGGGCCGCCAGGAGGGCGCCCCGCTCCGCGGATGACAGCGGGTCGGCCTCGTCGTGATCGGCGCGCGCGGCGGTGGCGGCGTAGTGGTCGGTGACGGCGGCCATCCGCTTGGTCATCTCCGGCCGTAGCTCAGGGTCCCGGGCCGCTGCGGCGATGAACTCCAGGGTCGCGAGGCCCATCCCCTGGATGGTCTCGTCGAACTGTTCGGGGAGGGCCTCGCAGTCCGGCCCATCGTCCGCTTCGGGCTCGGGCAGGTCCCAGCCGCCCTCGTGGGTCCCGGCGTCCTGCATGTTGGCGTCCATCACGGCCAGGAACAGGTCTGCCTTGCCGGAGAAGTTCGAGTACACCGCGCCCTTGGAGTAGCCGGCTCTGCGGGCGATCGCCTCCAGCGTCGCGGCGTGGTAACCGGTCTCGGAGAAGACCACTCGCGCCGCGGTCACGAGGGTGTCGCGGGTCTCCTGCTGCAGGTCCTGACGGGAGCGGGGCACCTGTGTCATGCGGCCATGCTAATCCGTTGACATACCGTCGGTACCTAGATACCGTCAGTATCTAAATACCAACGGTATCTGCGAGGAGGATCGATGACTGACGCAATCCTGGAGGTGGTGGGCCTCACCCGACGGTTTGGCACGGTGGTGGCCAACGACGACGTCACGCTGCGCGTGCGGCCCGGTGATGTCGTCGGGCTGCTGGGGCACAACGGCGCAGGAAAGACCACCCTGGTCAACCAGCTCGTCGGACTGCTAAGACCAGACGCCGGCACGATCCGGGTGGGGGACGCCGACGCGGTCGAGGACCCGGCGGCCGCGCGACGCCACGTCGCGCTCCAACCCCAGGCGCAGGCACCGATCGACGGACTCACGCCGCGGCGGGCGATCGAGTTGTCCGGGCGGATCCGCGGCCTGTCCGCGCGTGACGCCCGCGCGGCGGCGACGGCCCTGGCCGAGGAGTTCGACCTCGGGCCGTGGCTGGACCGGCGGGCACTCCCGGAGGGCGGTGTCCTGTCCGGCGGCATCCGGCGGCTCACCTCCTTCGCCATGGCGGTGGCGGCGCCGATGCCGCTGCTGGTGCTCGACGAGCCCACCAACGACATCGACGCCTCCCGCCGTCGCCTCCTCTGGGACGCGGTCCGACGACGCGGCGACGAGGGCTCCGGCGTGCTGGTCGTCACGCACAACGTGGCCGAGGCCGAGCGGGTCGTCGACGACCTCGTGGTGCTGCACCACGGCCGGGTCGTCGCCTCGGGGTCGCCCGCCCGACTGCGGGGCACGCAGGACAGTGACCTGCGGCTGGACCTCCAGCTCCAGCCGGACGGGCAGGACCCGAGCACTGCCGCGAACCCCACTGGTCCCGGCACGTCCCCATCGGTGACGATCCGCCGTCAGGTCCGTGCCGGGCGCCGCGTGCTGCTGACGGTGCCCGCGGAGGAGGCAGCCGCTGCGGTGACGTGGGCGACCAGCCTCCGCGACGAGGAGCGCATCGACGGCTTCTCGCTCGGACCGGTGACCCTCGAGGACACCTACCTCGCGCTCACCGCCGACCCGAAGCCACGGCCGGACGCCATCGAACGAGAGCCTGAGACCTCCGAGGAGGAGCCCGCCCATGCCTGAGCAGACCCCGCCCATGCCAGTGCAGACACTGCAGACCCAGCCCGGGACCTCGCCGACCCGACCCGCGACCCTGCCGGCGCCGAGCGCGGCCGGTGCGCTCACGACATACTCCACGCTGTTGCGCTGGACCCTCTCCCAGATCGGCGCGATGCTCCCGCTGATCATCGTGGTGCAGGCACTGCTGGCGGCCGGGATCATCGTCGGCTTCGGCTTCCTCATCCCGGACATCGACCCGGCCACGGCGCTGTTCCTGTCCACCGGTGCCCCCACCGTGCTGCTGCTGACCCTCGGTCTGGTCATGGTGCCGCAGGGGGTGGCGCGGGCGCGGACGGACGGGACCTTCCACTACATGCGGTCGATGCCTGTCTGGCGGCCGCTGCTCCTGGCGGCCGATCTGACGGTGTGGCTCATCGTGGCGCTGCCGAGCGTCGCCGTCGCGGTGCTCGTCGCGTTCTGGCGCTACGACATCACGCTGTCCCTGGACTGGCCGGTGCTGATCAGCGCGACGGTGCTGGTCACGGTCACGGCCGCCGCCGTGGGCTACGCGATCGCGGTGACGCTGCCGCCGCTGCTCGCCCAGCTGGTGACCCAGGTGCTGGTCTTCTTCGTGCTGCTGTTCAGCCCGATCACCTTCCCGCTCGAGCAGCTGCCGCATTGGTTCCAGGCGGTGCACGAGTGGCTGCCGGCCGCGCCGGGTGCCGACCTGGTCCGGGCCGGGCTGGCCTCGGACACCTTCGCCGCGAGCGGACGCGACCTGCTGGTGCTGGGCGCCTGGTGCGTGGGGGGGCTCGCCGTGTCCCTGCGGGCGCTGGTGCGCAGGGGATGAGCCATCTCGGATCAGCCGACCCCTAGGCTGACGGCACACCGTGTCAACTCAACGAGGAGCGCTCCATGGCCCTGCAGAACCCGTTCTACACGCCCGAGGTCCAGGGGGCCTACGCACTGCACTCCCTCGGCCGGTTCGAGCTGGAGGAGGGTGGGGTGATCCCTGACCTGCAGCTCGCGGTGGCTACCTACGGCCAGCTCAACGAGGCCAAGGACAACGCGATCCTGGTCCCGACCTGGTTCTCCGGCACCCACCAGACCTGGGAGCTGGTCTACATCGGGCCGGGGCGGGCCCTTGACCCGGAGAAGTACTTCATCGTGGTGATCAACCAGATCGGCAACGGTCTGTCGACCTCACCGCACAACACCGACGGAGAGATCGCGATGTCGCGGTTCCCGAAGGTGCGGATCGGTGACGACGTGCGGGCTCAGGAGCAGTTGCTGCGCGAGGTCTTCGGGATCGAGCAGTTGGCCCTGGT
This sequence comes from Ornithinimicrobium sp. F0845, assembly GCF_023015765.1. Lineage (GTDB taxonomy): Bacteria > Actinomycetota > Actinomycetes > Actinomycetales > Dermatophilaceae > Ornithinicoccus. The sequence goes on along the minus strand of NZ_JALKAL010000004.1, from coordinate 210,790 downwards.
CGTCGGCGGGTCGATGGGCGCACAGCAGACGTGGGAGTGGGCGGTCCGCTTCCCCGACAAGGTGCTGCGTGCCGCCCCCATCGCCGGCACCGCGCAGAACACCCCACACGATTTCCTGTTCACCAAGACGTTGCTGGACGCCATCACCTCCGACCCCGGCTGGAACGGCGGGGAGTATGCCGATCACACGGATGTGCTCGCCGGGCTGACGCGGCACGCGGACATCTGGGCGGTGCTCGGCCTGTCGACGGAGTTCTGGAAGACCGAGTTCTGGCGCAACATCGAGCTACCGGACGTCACCTGGGACACCTTCGAGGAGTTCTCGGAGCGGTTCATCCAGGCGGTGTTCACCGCCATGGACCCCAATGCGCTGCTGGTGATGGGCTGGAAGTGGCAGCGCGGCGATGTCGCCCGCAACACGGGCGGCGACCTGGCCGACGCGCTCGGGCGGGTCACCGCCAAGGTGTTCGTGATGCCGCACGACGAGGACATGTTCTTCCCGGTGCGCGACGCCGAGGCCAAGCAACGGCTGACGCCCAACAGCGAGTTGCGCGTCCTGCACACCATCGCAGGCCACTTCGGGCTGTTCGGATTCGAGGAGTCCTACCTGGCCGAGGTGGATGACAACCTCAAGGAGTTGCTGGCGACCGACGTGTGAGGCTGGGGGACCGGGTCAGCCCTCCGCGGAGACCAACCCGGCGATCAGGTCACCGAAGGACGCCGTGGTGCCGGTGCCGCCGAGGTCCGGCGTCGCGGTGCCGTCGGCGGCACCCTGTGCAAGCCCCGCCTCGATGGCGCGCTCGGTCGCCTCTGCGGCAGCCGCCTCTCCCAGGTGCGCCAGCATCATCGCGCCGCTCCAGATCTGCCCGACCGGGTTGGCGATGCCCTGACCGGCGATGTCCGGAGCCGACCCGTGGACCGGCTCGAACAGGCTCGGGTGCTCGCGCGTCGGGTTGATGTTGGCGCTGGGGGCGATCCCGATGGTGCCGGTGCACGCCGGTCCGAGGTCGGAGAGGATGTCGCCGAAGAGGTTGCTGGCGACGACCACGTCGAAGCGCTCGGGGCTGAGCACGAACCGGGCGGTCAGGATGTCGATGTGATAGCTGTCGACCTCGATCTCCGGGTAGTCCTCGTGGACCGCCTTGACCCGCTCGTCCCAGAACGGCATGGTGATCGCGATGCCATTGCTCTTGGTCGCCGAGGTGAGCTTCTTGCGGGGGCGGGTCTGGGCCAGGTCGAAGGCATAGCGCAGCACCCGGTCGACGCCGTGCCGGGTCATCACGGTCTCCTGGATGACGACCTCCCGCTCGGTCCCGGGGAACATGTGACCGCCCACGCTGGAGTACTCACCCTCGGTGTTCTCCCGCACGATCATCATGTCGATGTCGCCGGGCTGCTTGTCGGCCAGCGGGGAGCGGACGCCGGGCATCAGCTTCACCGGCCGCAGGTTGACGAACTGGTCGAACTCGCGGCGGAACTGCAGCAGGCTGCCCCACAGGGACACGTGGTCAGGGACCACGTCCGGCCAGCCGACAGCACCGAAGTAGATGGCGTCGACTCCGGCGAGTTGCTTCTTCCAGTCCTCGGGCAGCATCGCGCCGGTGCGCTGGTAGTAGTCGGCGGAGGACCAGTCGAACTCCTCGAACTCCAGCCCGATGTCGAAGGTGTCCGCGACGCGGCGCAGCACCTTGATGCCCTCGGGCATCACCTCGGTCCCGATCCCGTCCCCCGCGATGACGGCGATGCGGTGGCTCGTGGCTGGCATGGGTCCTCCTCGTGGTCCGCTGGGTGTCAGCGTGCCAGATGCCTCAGCCCGGGCGTGCAGGACCCTCCAGGTCCAGCTCGTCGCCGAGGAGCCAGTGGCCGAACCAGGCGAGGTTCTGGTGCAGGACGGCGTGGTGCTCCCGGGGCCGGGTGACCGGGTGCGCGAAGTCGGGGTAGACGAACAGCTCGACCGGCACGCCCCGTTCCTGCAGCCCGCGGTAGAGCTCCACGGCGTTGGAGAGCGGCACCCGCTGGTCCTTGGCGCCGTGCTGGATCAGCATGGGGGTGTGCGCCCCGTCCAGGCCGGAGATGGGCGCCGAGGCCAGCAGCGCGGACCGGTCGCCGAACAGGTCCACGCCGAGGAAGTCCCGGGTGAAGTCGGGGATGTCGTTGCTGATGGCGTAGGTGTACCAGTCGGAGATCCCGGCCCCGACGCTCACGGCGGCGAACCGGTCGGAGTGCAGCCCGGCAAAGGCCGAGATGTAGCCGCCCTGCGACCAGCCATGGAGCCGACGCGCTCGGTGTCGACCCAGCCCAGCTGGTCCAGGTGGTCGACGGCGCTCTCCACGTCCCACAGGTCCCCCACGCCCAGGTTGCCGACGTTGAGCTCCTGGAAGTCGAGCCCTCGGCCGAGGGAGCCGCGGTAGTTGGGGTGCAGCACGATCACCCCCTGCGCCGCCAGCTGCACCTCCGGGTAATACCGCCGTGCGGTCATCGGCAGCAGCTCCTCGGTGTCGACCCAGGTCGGGCCGCCGTGGACGACGAAGGCGAGCGGTCGCTTCTGCGAGGGGTCGAAGCCCGGTGGGAGGCGCAGGGTCCCCTCGACCTCGGTCCCGTCCCGGCTGGTCCACCGGATGGTGCGCACCTCGCCGAGGTCCCAGTCCGCCACCTGGTCGCCGAGCCGGGTCAGTGGGCGCGCCCCCTCCTCCGTGACGGTCCAGGCCTCGGGGTATGCCGTGGCGCTGCCGCCCACGAAGCTCACCCGACCGCTGGGTGTGGTGTGGAAGGGGCCGTGGAACGAGGCGTGGCACCAGGGGTCGCCGGTGTCGATCCGGCGGGGCGCCTCGACGCCGGTGGGGTCGAGGCGCCGGATGGCCCACCGGGTGCCCTCGGCATGGACCACGTCGATCCCGTGCTGGTGCCAGATCGGCGAGTAGCAGGTCTGGTCGAGGCCGGCGGTGACGTCACGCAGCATCCGTCGGGCCACGTCGGGCGCGGCGGCGTCGGTCAGCGCGTCGCGCGGGCCCACCCATAGCTCGGCGTTGGTGCTGACCCGGGTGTCCCGGCCGGGGAAGCGGACCAGCAGGCCGGTGCCGTCGGGACTGACCGCCTCGACCGCTGCCCTCGTCGGCAGGGCCAGGCGCTGCACGGTGCCCAGGTAGGAGAGGTCCCGCTGCTCCCGTCGCTCGTCGGACTCCTCGGCGATGCCGGCGTCGTGGTCCTGCTGCTTGCGGGCGGTCTCCCGGCGGACGAACTCCGCGACGGCGTGGTCCGCATCCAGGGCGATGCGGTGCACGCTGGCCCTGAGAGAGGTGGTCAGCTCGTCGGTCGGTCTGGCGTTGACGTAGACGGCGTCGCCCGCGGGTGAGGGCACGACTGACTGGATCGCCAGTGGCTCCTCGATCAGCGCGCTCAGCTCGATCGCGGGCCGCACGAGCAGCTCCCGCTCGTCCTTGCCGGCACGGGCGAGACTGCGCTCATACCAGGTGAGCCGGGCGAGGTCGAGATAGGTGAGGGCGGTCCGGCCCGGGTCGGTCTCGACGTGTTGGAAGGTGCCGAACCGTTCCTCGCGCGCCTCGACCTCGGGGTCGTCGGACTTGCGGGACAGAAAGACGATCCTCTCGGCATACGGCTCGAAGGAGCCCACCCCGTGCTCGGCGTCGGTGACCTGCCACCCGTCCCCGACCAGCCCCTCGTAGACGTAGACCTGCGCCTTGGCCTCCTTCGACCCGTCGCTCTTGAGGACGGCCAGCACGTGGTCGTCGAGCCAGCGGATCTGCTGGCAGTCGGCATACCGGGTGAGTCTGTGCTGCTGCCCGCTCGCGACGTCGATGATCAGCACGTCTCGGCAGTACCGGTTGTCGTCCCACCGGGGGTGCTCCACCCGGACGGCGGCACGGTCACCCCGCGGACTCAGCCGCACCTCCAGCGCGGCCTCGAGCAGGATCAGGTCACGTAGTCCCGGAGTCGTCATGCGCCTGATCCTGACAAGGGGACGCAGCCCGGCGCATCCCGATTGCCGCAACGTCTCGACGCGTCAGCGCTCGCCCGTGCCCTCTAGGTACGCCCTGGCCAATCGCTTCGGCGCACGCACGAGCCAGGACTCGATCATCACCTCGCGCAACTCATCGACCGGGATGTCCTCCAGGTGCACCAGGATCATCCGCGAGTTCGCGAAGTGCGGTGTGGTCATGAAATAGCCCGAGTCGTCCGCAGCGAGGGTGTCCTTGGCCTCGAGGTCCTCGACGTAGAGCACGATCAGCCCCTCGATGCGCGCACCCGTCTCGTCGACGGCATCGGGCCGCGGCTCACGCTGCAGGACGAACCACTTGTCGCGGACCAGGAACGCGGGCCGTCCCCAGCCCAGACCCTCCGAGGTCTCCGGTAGCTCACCGGCGATTACGCGGACGTCGTCCCAGGTGCCCATCGCCATCTCCTTCGTGAGAGTGCGCGGATCGGACGGCTACGAAGTTACGTGGTGGACCAGAGGACCGCTACGAAATTGTGTGGAGGGCGTACGGGACGACTAAATTTCTTGGGGGGAGAGGTGAGCGACCAGGTCGGGTGCGAGCCCGACATACTGCGCGGGGGTGAGGGCTGCCAGACGCTCCTCGACCTCGGCCGGCAGACCCAGCCCCTTGACGAACTCCACCAGCTCGGCCTGCCCGATCCGGCGGCCACGGGTCAGCTCCTTGAGCCGCTCGTACGGGTTGTCCATGCCCGGGTGACCGGCGGCGGCCAGCGCGCGCATCGCGGACTGGATCGGCTCGGCCAGCACCTCCCAGTTGGCGTCGAGGTCGGCGGCCATCCGCTCCGGGGCGGCGTCCAGCCCGGCGAGCCCGCGGGAGACGTTGTCCAGCGCCAGCAGCGAGTGACCCAGCGCGGTGCCGATGTTGCGCTGCATCGAGGAGTCGGTCAGGTCGCGCTGCAGCCGCGAGGTCACCAGCGTCGAGGCGAGCACGTCGAGCAGCGCGTTGGACACCTCGAGGTTGGCCTCGGCGTTCTCGAAGCGGATCGGGTTGACCTTGTGCGGCATCGTCGAGGACCCGACCGTGCCCTGCCCCCGCACCTGCGCGAAGTAGCCCAGCGAGATGTAGGACCAGACATCCGTGCAGAGGTTGTGCAGCACCCGGTTGAACCGCGCGAGGTCGGCATAGACCTCGGCCTGCCAGTCGTGGCTCTCGATCTGGGTGGTCAGCGGGTTCCAGGTCAGACCCAGCCCGGTGACGAACTCCCTGCTGATCACCTGCCAGTCGGCGCCGGGCACCGCGGCCAGGTGGGCGCCGTAGGTGCCGGTCGCACCGTTGAGCTTGCCGAGATACTCCGCTCCCGCGATGTGCCGCAGCTGGCGCGAGAGGCGCCACGCCAGCACCGCCAGCTCCTTGCCCATCGTGGTGGGGGTGGCCGGCTGGCCGTGGGTGTGCGCCAGCAGCGGTATGTCGGCCAGCTCGCGAGCCATGCCGCTCACCTGCTCGACGAGCTGGGTGGCGCGGGGGAGCCAGACCTGCTGGACCGCGCCCTGGACCATGAGGGCGTAGGACAGGTTGTTGATGTCCTCGGAGGTGCAGGCGAAGTGCACCAGCTCGGCCAGGTCGGCCCGGTTGTCGAGGCGGTGGCTGAGCTGGTCCTTGAGGTAGTACTCGATCGCCTTGACGTCGTGGACCGTCTCGGCCTCGATCTCGGCCAGCTCATCGATGGCCGTCCTGTCGAACTCGTCGACCAGGCCGCGCAGGCTGGCGGCCTCGGACTCCGACAGGGTCCCGGCGCCGGGCACCACGCCGTGGGACGTCAGGTGGATGAGCCACTCGATCTCGACATGCAGACGGGTGCGGTTGAGCGCGGGCTCGGAGAGGTGGTCGACGAGCGGCGCGACGGCCCTGCGGTAGCGGCCGTCCAGGGAGCCGAGGGCGATCGGGGGAGTGAGGTCGGCGAGGGAGGCCATGGCCCCGATTCTCGCAGAGGCACAGCGGTGTCTCGGCGGGAGTCAGTCCCGCAGGTGGCGCAGGTAGCGCTCCGGGGCGTCCAGGAACCGGCGATAGTGGTCGACGACCCCCAGGTCCTCCCAGGCCCGCTCGTGCAGGCCCTCGTCGTCGAGCTCAAGGATCCGGGCGCCGGGCAGCGTCGCCAGGACCGGTGAGTGAGTCGCAATCAGCACCTGTGCGCGACCGTTGGCGACCATGTCCGACAGGGCGCCGACGAGGGCGAGCTGGGCGGTGAAGGACAGCCCGGCCTCTGGCTCGTCCATCACGAAGAACCCGTCTCCGGCGAACCTGTTTGAGTTGATCATCTCCAGGAACGACTCGCCGTGGCTGAACCGGTGGAAGTCCTGCTGGAGAGTGTCCTGGAGATACGTGAACAGCCCGTGCATGGTCTCCGCCCGCAGGAAGTATCCCCACCGGCTCGCCCCGGCGCCGCGAACAAGTGACAGGTGCTCGCACAGGTCGGACTCGGTGCGGCGGGTGCTGTGCATGGCGCCCGTCGAGCCACCCTCGGCCGACAGGCCGTAAGCGATCGCGATCGCCTCGACCAGGGTCGACTTGCCGGTGCCGTTCTCCCCGACCAGCACCGTCGCGGGCCCGAGATCCAGCCCGTCGCGCAGGATCTGGGCGACCGGCGCCAAGGTGGCAGGCCACCTCGAGGGCGACAGCTCTGAGTCCCTGGCCCGCACCACCTGCCGCACCGGCAAGGGTGTCATCCAGTCGGTCGGCATGCGCCGAGAGTATGCCGTGCCGGGGACACCGGGGCGTGGACGAAGGTCTGGCGCGCGGGCTCGGACCGACGCGCGCACCCAGGACTCGGCGCCTAACGGCGGGTGTCGGGATCCGGGTCGGACCGATCCGGGTCGGACCTGGCAGGAGTCTCTGCGTCGGGGTCGATGTCGTCGGCCTCGAGGTAGGTGTCGGTCACCCGGTCCCGGTGCTCCCGCGCCTCCTGCGTCGCGCGGCGGGCCTGATCGTCCAGCTCGGACGCCTCCTGCTCTGCTCGCGCAGCTCGCTCACGGGCGGCCTGAGCCTCCAGCTGGGCAGCCTCGGCCTCCGACTGGGCCTCGCGGGCGACTGACTCCCTGCGCTCGGCGTAGGCCTCGCCGCCGGCGGCCTCCGCCCGCAGGTCCTCGGCCTGGGCGCGGGCGCGGGTGCGCTCCTGGTTCCTGAGGAAGAACCACACCGCGGCCAGCACCGCCAGCACCAGCACGGCGATCAGCAGCCACATCAACCAGTTGTCCATCAGGGCACCTCCAGTGGTCGTGCCCATCACGCTATCCGCCCCGCCGTCTACGGGCGAGGTCAGCGGGTGGGTCGCGACCGACGATGAGTTTGGCCACCATGGGCAGTCACCACAGGTGACACCGACCTACCGACGGAAGGCCCGCCATGACCCTGCAGGACCCCACGATCATCACCCACACCGCCCAGCCCACCGCCGTCGTGCGCCGCACGGGCGGCATGGAGGAGCTGCGTGACTTCTACGACTCGGCCTACGGCGCCGTGGCCCAGGCCCTGGGCCGTCAGGGTGTAGCGCCCGCCGGGGCGGCCTTCGGTTACTACCTGAGCATGCCCACCGAGCGGTTCGACCTCGAGGCGGGCTTCCCGACGGCTGCGCCGATCTCCGGGGACGGCGACGTCGTGGCCAGCGAGCTGCCCGCCGGAGTGGTCGCGTGCGGCGTGCACGCCGGCGGTTTCGAGGGGCTCGGTGACTCCTGGGGCGCCCTGATGGCGTGGGTGGCCGAGCAGGGGCGCACACCGGAGGGCCGGATGTGGGAGGTCTACGTCACCGAGCCGACGCCGGACTCGGACCCGGAGACCATGCGGACCGAGCTCTACCTGCTGCTCACCGACTGATCTGCTGCTCACCGACTGATCGAGTATGCCGTCAGTCGGCTCGGGAGGCTTCCACCCGTGCGTAGTCCTCCACCGGGTAGAGCCGGACGCCGGGGACCCGCGAGGCGGCACGCAGCCGGTCAGCCGCTGGTGACTGACCCGCGGGCCCGGCGCCGTCCAGGACCGCGTCGATGGCCGGCCACAGGTAGTCGGCCGTCACCGCCTCGGTGCCGTCGGCCTCGAGGGTGAGCGCCTGCTCGTCGGCGTGGAGCGCCAGCAGCAGCATCCCGTGCACGGGAGGTTGGGCGCCGATCGGCGGCTGGAAGTAGGGCAGGTCCAGCACCCGTGCGCCGTGCCGGCCGTAGAACCGCAGCCGTGCCGTGGGGTCGCCGAACTCCGGCGAGCCGGTGTGCCGGTCCGGCCGCTCGACCTCGGCGAGCACGAGGGGGGTCCGGTCCCGGTCGAGCACCGCGTCCAGCATCCCCCCGAACAGCGCCGATCCCACGCCGCGGCCACGCAGGTCCGCCCGTGTCGCGAAGTAGGTGAGCAGCACCACCGGCGACGGACCGAGGGACTCGGTGACCGCCGTCGCCACCGGACCTGACGCGTCCTCGGCGACCAGCACGGACACCGCACCCGAGGACACACCGTGGGTGAGCCAGTCCGGGGGATGGAGCTCGCTGGGCGGGAACGACGGAGCCAGCAGCACGGCATACACCTGCTCCAGCTCGCGTGCGTCGGTGACGGGACGCATGCTCGGCTCACCGGGCATGGCGCCTCCTCACGCCCAGAACGCCCAGGTGAGGAAGAGCCAGGGCAGGACTCCGACGACGGCCGTCGCGAGTAGCACCGGCACGGCCGTGGGATGCAGCTGCCCGTGATCGGGCAGCGCCTGCAGCCGCACGATCAGCTCGCTGGCCGTCCCGGAGCTGCCGAGTGCAGCGGCGGGGTGGGTCGCCCCGGCCATCGCGGCCAGAGCACCACCCAGGGGTTCGGCCCCGACCTGTCGCGCCGCCCGGCGGTCGGCCAGCAGCTCGACGAGCAGCCGGACCTCGGCCAGCGCCTCGTCACGGCGCAGCCGTTGAGGCACGGTCCTGTGCAGCACCGTGAAGAACTCGAGCATGAGGTCGTGCCGGGCGTTGGTGTGGGCGCGCTCATGGGCCAGGACCGCCTGCAGCTCGTCGTCGGTGAGGGCCTCGACGGTGCCCCGGGTGAGCACCACGCGGGACCGCAGACCGGGCAGGCAGTATGCCGAGCGACCCGGCAGGTCGACCACCCGCACCCGCCCGTCGGACCGGCTGGCGACCACGTCGACGACGTTGCGCTGGGCTCGTCGGCTGGCGCGCAGGTCGCTGCCGATCAGGTGGGCCGAGCGGAGCAGCATGATGGTCATCCCGCCGGTCATCACGGCCGCCACGACGAGGGCGATGGTGACCCGGGTGGACTCGGTGAAGAAGGTGGGCACGGACCCGCCCTCCGTGCTCAGCGCGATGACGGCGGCGGGGGCGGTCATCAGTGCGGCGAGCACTCCCGCGGCGCCGGCCACCTGCCACAGGGCCAGGGCGAAGCCGGGGGTCCGGCGCAGCCACTGGGCTCGCGGGAGCAGCCGCGGCATGGCCACGGTGAGCAGGATCGCGGTCGCCGCGAGGGCGAGGACCGGCAGTGCCGAGGACACCGGTGCCGCCCGTGCCTACCCGCCGGACTTGCGCGAGTTCGCCTCCAGCAGCGCCTGCAGATCGGCGATCTCCTGCTCGCTGGCACCCCCGATGAAGTGCAGCATCGCCGCCTTGCGGTCGCTGGAGTCGAGGGTCTCCAGCGTGGTGCGCATCGACGCCGCGGTCATCTCCTCGCGTGATCCGACGGCGCTGTAGCGCCAGGCTCGTCCGTCGCGGGCTCTGGAGACGACCTTCTTCTTGGCCAGGCGGTCGAGCACGGTCATCACGGTGGTGTAGGCCAGGTCGCGTTCCACGTCGAGGCGTTCGTGCACCTCGCGCACGCTCAGGTCGCCGTCACTGTCCCACAGGACGTCCATGACGGCGCGCTCCAGATCACCAAGACTCGCTCCGAACGGCCACATGCACCCAGGATACGCCGTCCGACGGAGATCTCCTACATCGTGTAGGAGACGTCACGCCCTGCTCCCCCTCGACCGCGCGCATGGGACGAGGGCGAGCTGCTGGGCCCGGGCGATCGAGGGAGAGAGTCCACCCCACCGCTTGACAAATAGAGGAGCATCGCGGCCGCCGGCCCCACCGCTTGACAAACAGAGGAGCATCGCGTCGTGCGCTCCGGGGCGAGCGAGCGCTCCGGGTCAGGGAGTGGTGGCGGGGTAGCCCTGCGGGTTGTCCTGCTGCCAGCGCCAGGTGTCCGCGCACATGTCGTCGACGGAGCGCTCCGCCCGCCAGCCGAGCTCTGCCTCCGCACGGGAGGGGTCGGCGAAGGAGGCGGCGATGTCGCCCGCCCGCCGGCCCACCACGTCGTAGGGGATCTGCCGGCCGGACGCCCGCTCGAACGCGGCGACCAGCTCGAGCACGCTCGTGCCGCGCCCGGTCCCGAGGTTCCACGCCGACAGCGGCCGGTCGCTCTGCCCGATCTCCTCCAGTGCGGCCAGGTGCCCGCGGGCGAGGTCGACGACGTGGATGTAGTCGCGCACGCCCGTGCCGTCGGCCGTGTCGTAGTCGTCGCCGAAGACCTGCAGCCGCTCCCGGCGCCCGACGGCAACCTGGGCGATGAACGGCATGAGGTTGTTGGGGAGACCGTGCGGATCCTCGCCGATGCGCCCCGAGGCGTGCGCGCCGACGGGGTTGAAGTAGCGCAGCAGCGCGATCCGCCACGACGGGTCGGCCACGGCGACGTCGCGCAGGATCTGCTCGATCATCACCTTGGTCCACCCGTAGGGGTTGGTGGCCGAGGTCGGCAGGTCCTCGGTCATCGGCACCGGTGCGTCGGCGCCATAGACGGTGGCGGAGGAGGAGAAGACGAGCTGGCGCACGGCATACTCCTGCATCGCCTGCAGCAGGGAGACCGTGCCGGCGACGTTGTTGTCGTAGTAGTCCAGCGGCAGCTCCACGCTCTCGCCGACCGCCTTCTTGCCCGCGAAGTGGATCACGGCACCGAACCCGCCGTCGCGCAGCACCCCGCGCACGGCGTCGTGGTCGCGCAGGTCCACCTCGTGCACCGGCAGCTCCGCCCCGGTGAGCTCGCGCAGCCGGTCGACCGCCGAGGGCACCGCGTTGCTGAAGTTGTCCAGGATCTCGACGTCGTGGGTCACGGCGAGCTCGACGACGGTGTGCGAGCCGATGAAGCCCGCGCCGCCGGTGACCAGAACCTTCTGCCTCATGGCCCTGACACTACGGGAGGGCGCTCACGCCGGTGAGGCCGCCAGCGCGCCGTTGACGACGTGCCCGTCGTGCAGCTCGATCAGCCGGTCGGCGCGCTCCATGAGGATCGGGTCGTGGGTGGAGACGACCGCGGCGATGCCCCGCTGGTGGGTCAGCTCTGAGAGCAGGTCCATGATCGTGGCGGCGGTGTCCGAGTCCAGCTGGCCGGTCGGCTCGTCGGCGATGAGGATCTGCGGGTCGCCGACGAGGGCACGGGCGATGCCGACGCGCTGCTGCTGGCCACCGGACAGCTCGTAGGGCCGCTGCGTCCCGTGCTTGCCCAGCGACACCTGGTCCAGGGCCCGCGCGACCCGCTCGGCCCGCTCGGCGACGGGGGTGTTCTTCAGCCGCAGCGCGACCTCGACGTTCTCGGCGGCGGACAGCACCGGCACCAGCCCGAAGCTCTGGAAGATGTGCCCGACCATCTCCCGGCGCACGGCCAGGACGTCGTTCTCCTTGAGCTCGGACAGCACGCGCCCGTCACCGAGCAGCACCCGCCCGGAGGTCGGCCGGTCCAGCCCGCCGAGGATGTTGAGCAGCGTGGTCTTGCCCGAACCGGACGGCCCGCGCACGACGGTCAGCTCGCCCGGGTGCACCTCCACGTCGACGTCGACGAGCGCGTGCACCTCCGCCGCGCCCTTGCCGAACGTCCGCGAGACCTTCTCTGCCCTGATCAGGTAGTCACTCATGAGCCCTCCTCCGAGTTCTCCGTCGGCGGCCGGAACGCGGCGTTCGGGTCGTCCTCGTCTGCAGTATGCCGATCAGCCGGCTCCGCGGACGCCTCACCGGGACCGGTGGTCGCGGGAGCGGGGTCCGGGGCCTCCTCGTGGTGCTCGAGCTCGACGGGCTTGTTCCGCTCGGCGTCCGGCCAGACGCCGACGTGGTCGGGCTCCAGCTCGAGGCGCACGCGGTCGCGCAGGCCCAGCTCGGTGACATAGCCGCTGGGCAGCTGCATCCGGCCGGCGCGGTCGATCACGGTGTACTCCTCGGCGACCAGGTGCTCCACGCCGTGCTCGTCGACCTCGGTGTGCCGCAGGACCTCCGTGGAGGTCCGGCCGTCGCGGATCTGCACGGTGCGGCGCACGTGGTCGGCGATCGTCGGGTCGTGGGTCACGATCAGCACCGTGACGCCGAGCCGCTCCGAGGCCTCCCGCATCGCGTCGAGCACGATGGCGGACATCGCGTCGTCCAGCTCGCCGGTGGGCTCGTCGGCCAGCAGCACGGCCGGGTTGTTGGCCACGGCGGTCGCGATCGCGACCCGCTGCTGCTGACCACCGGACATCTCGGCCGGGCGCCGGTCGCGCACGTCGGCGACGTCGAGCAGCTCGAGCAGCTCACCCACGCGCTCGCGCCGCTCGCGGGCGTTGCTGATCAGCAGCGGCAGCGCGATGTTCTCGGCGGCGGTCAGGAACGGCATCAGGTTGCGGGAGGTCTGCTGCCAGACGAACCCGACGGTGTGCCGCTGATAGTGCACGCGCTGCTGGCGGCTCATCGAGCCGAGGTTCACCCCGGCCACCGTGGCCCGGCCGCCCGTCGGCTTGTCCAGCCCGGACAGGATGTTGAGCAGCGTCGACTTGCCGGAGCCCGAGGCCCCGACCAGGGCGACGACGTCGCCGGGCTCGACGCGCAGGTTGAGGCCCTGCAGCGCCTGGATCTCCACGCCCTCGGTGGAATAGATCCGGACCAGGTCCTCGCAGAGGATGTCCGGTCCACCGTGGTCGCGGCTGGCCGCGCCGGTCGGGCGGGTGTCGGTGGTCGTCATGGTGACTCCTTCATAGTTACCTCTCCTCGCCGCGGCGGAGCTGGCTCACCAGGTCGGCGCGGCCGGACAGGGCTGCCGAGACCGCGATGGCGATCGCGACGGCAGCCAGGATGCCCAGGACCACGGGCCCCAGCACGGCCCAGTCGACCGCGAGGTCGGGTTGGACGGTGCCGCCCGTGAGACCGGTCAGGTTGATCGCCCGCAGCAACAGCCAGGGGACCAGAACCCCGAGCCCCGCGCCGACCGCGAACGCCATGGCCACCAGCGGCCCCAGCTCCCAGGCCGTCAGCCCTCGGGCCTGCCGCTGCCGGAGGCCGAGGGTGCGCAGCACCGAGAACAGCGCGGTCCGCGCGGCAGCCCCCATGAGCTGGACGAAGAGCACCGCCAGCACGGTCAGCACCGTGGTCGCCAGCACCGCGGCAGCGAACAGCCAGAGCATCGTTCCGGTGACCGGCGCGTCCTGCAGGACCGCCAGCTTCTGCCGGGGGGTCTCGGCCAGGGCGTTGGGGACCGCGGAGTTCAGCGCGGAGACCAGCTCCTCGTCCTGCCCGGGGTCGGTGGCGCTGACCAGGACGACGTCCCCGGGGGGCACCGACCCGCCGTCGGCCTCCCACACCGTGCGGTCCACGACCAGGAACTCGCCGCGGGTCCGCACACCGGGCAGCACGTCGACGTGACCCACCACCTGGATCTGCCCGTGGGTCTCCAGGGTGCCGGTGCCGGAGTCGGCCGCCAGCTCGCCACCGGTCAGCACGGGGGTCGCGTCGCCGCCGCCCTCGAACAGGGCGTCGGGGAACTGCGGCAGGGGCGTGTCGGCCCAGACCTCGGGCAGCGTGCTGTCCACGATGTAGACGGTCAGCCCGCGGGCCTCGACCTCCCCGGCCAAGTCCATGTTGCTGGCCGCCGCCCGGATCGCCGCCACCTGCTCCACGCCGTCGACGCTGCGCACGGCCTCGACATCCTCCTGCGCCCAGGACGGGCCCGAGAGGCGGGCGTCCGCCCCGGCCGTCCGCCATACTGCCGTCTCGGCACCGGTGCTGATGGTGGAGGCGAGCACCGAGGACAGCACGGCCACCGACACCCCGAGGATCACGGCGAGGGCGGGGATCACGCCACCGGCGGGGTCACGCACCGCGCGCGCCGCGCCCAGGAAGTTGGTCAGACCCCGACGGCCGCGGAAGAGCGCCATGAGGGCGCGCACCGGCAGGGGATAGAGCCGCAGCGTGATGACGCACGCGGCGAGCGCCAGCAGCACCGGCGTGGCCGCCATGAGCAGGTCGACGCCGGTGTCGACCTGGACGAGGGTGTCCGCGGCCGTCCCACCGGCCGGGGCCGTGGCCGTCTCCTCGCGGGCGATGCCGGTGAGCCCTCGGTCGAACAACCGCCAGATCGCCAGCCCGGCCAGGGCCAGCGCGATGACCTCGGCCAGCACCCGGAGGCGGCTGGCGCCGCGGCTGCTGAGGTCCCGTCGCGTGGTGCGCGTCGCGGTGCTCGCGGTCCACGCGAGCAGCACCGCGGGGGCCAGACCGATCAGGGCGACCGGGACCCACTCGCTCCACCCGCTGGACACCGGGTTGACCAGGTCAGCGGCGTAGTGGCCCGCGACCGCTGCCGGCACACCGACGGCCAGGCCCTCCAGCAGCATCACGCCGCGGACCTGGGCCGACGACCCGCCGCGCGCGGTGGCCAGCGCCAGCGCCGGCTGCCGACGCGAGACGATGAGCCGTGACGCCAGCGCGAAGACCGCGAGGGCGACACCGATCGGTCCCGCCGCGACGACCGCCAGGATCGAGGCGGTGGCCCGCTGCTGCTGGGACAGCGACTCGAAGGTGTCAAGCACCTCGGTGTTGAAGGTCACCTGGATCGGCGGGGCGTCCATGTTGAACGTGGGGCTGTTGAAGGAGGTGTCCATGTCCTCCGGGTCTGGGGGCAGGCGGACGTCCTGCTGGGTCGCGGTCATCGCGAGCAGCTGGGAGGTGACCTCGTCCACCTGGTCGCCGCGCAGGGACTCCCCCTCCAGGGGGTAGAACAACCGCATCGAGTTGTTGGTGATCGGTCCGGTCGACCCGGGGTTGGCGGAGGGCAGGTATGCCGTCACGAAGGCCATGAGACCGAGGTTGCCGCTGAAGATCTCACCGACCGTGATCGAGTTGGGCATGTGCGCCCACCGGGGGTCCTCCGGATCCTTCGGTGCGAAGGTGCCGGTGATGAGGTAGTCGTTGAACTCATCGCCCGCGGCCAGGTTCAGCCGCTCGGCGGCCTCGTCGAGCAGCAGGACCTGCACGGGGCCGCTGGCCGTGCCGGGAGGGATGCTCTCGGCGGGCAGCTGCGGGCTCTCGTTGATCACCACCTGCGGCCACTGCCCGGAGACGAGGTCGACGTGTTCCTCGAGCAGGGGGTCCACCCGGTCCTGGATCGAGACGCTCGCGTAGTCGGTGCCCTCCGGCGGCTCGTAGCCGACACCCCGCCCCAGGTCGACGAAGAAGTCTCCTGGCTGCAGCAGAGAACGCAGCGGCTCCGGCTGAGCCTGGCGGATCTCCTCGAGCCCGTCCAGCACCGGCCCCCAGGTGTCCTCGGCCGAGACGTACTCCCGGTGTGGCTGAGGGACCATCGTCGCGGTCCAGGTCGCCGACAGGTCGCGCTGCTGCGCCGAGAGCGCGCCGACCTGGTAGGGCACCTGCCTGCTGTTCATGTCCAGGACGTAGCGCGGCCACAGGGTCGCGGCACACGCGACCAGCGCCACCAGCAGGCCGAGCAGCAGCGTCGGCCAGGGGTCGGCGAGGAACTGGCGCAGGGCCACGCGGCCTCGGCCCGGGACGTGGATGCGACCGTGGCGGCTCATCGGGCCTCCTCGATGAGCTCCGCGGACCGCTCCGGGCCTCGCAAGCTCGTGTCCTCGCGGATCCTGTCGCTCACCGGGGCCTCCTCGATGAGCTCCGCGGACCGCTCCGGGCCTCGCAAGCTCGTGTCCTCGCGGATCCTGTCGCTCACCGGATCTCCTCCCGGTACTCACGATCGAGGGCCTGGTTGCGGACGGTGGTGTAGAGCACGGCGAGCAGGAGCACGAGGACGAGCAGCAGGGCGCCCAGGAGCGCCGCCCAGAGCGGCACCTCGAGCGCCAGGGGTGCGGGGAGTTGCGCCTGCCCGGCGAGGGTCGTGCTGCGGGACAGCTCGGGCACCACGAGCCGGCTCACCAGCCAGCCCGCCACGAGGCCCAGCCCGACCGAGGCCAGCACGACGGCGAACAGCTCGGCGGTGCGGGCCCGTGCCTGGCCACCGGGCGTCATCCCCAGGGCGCGCAGCACGAGGACCTCGGGACGGCGCACCCGCAGCAGGTTGGCGGCCACCGCACCGATGCCGGTCACCGCCAGCAGCACCGCGCCGGCCGAGGCGACCCAGAAGACGAGCCGCACCGCGCTGGCGGCGTCGGTCACCGAGACCGCATCGGGACCGCTGACGGCCGCGACGTCGGGCAGCTCCTGCACCCGCTCGAGGGTGGCCCCAGGGTCGCTGCTGGAGGCCCACAGCTGGGTGGGCCGGCCGAGCGTGTCGCCGGACGTCGACAGGTGCTCGCTGACCGCCGTGCTGTCGATGAGGATGCTGTGCGGGGACGTCGAGCCCGGCACTGCCGTGACGATTGCGCCCACTCGGGCCTGGATGGTCCCGCCGAACACCTGCACGGACAGGGGCGAGCCGACTTGGAAGTTGCCGGTCTCGGCGAGCGTGGCGGTGAGCGCGACCGGCAGCGCTGACGGGTCTGCCACGGCCGTCTCGCTCTCGTCGGGGCCTGGGTCAGCCGTGGCTGCGTCACCAGCCTCGCCGCCGGCGCCGGTTCCCTCCTCACCGGTCCCGGGCGCAGCACCCCCCGGGGCTCCTGCGGTGCCCGGGTCGATCAGACCCGGGTCGCGCAGCGGCACGAGGGCGCGGGTGTCGTTGCGGAAGGTGTTGAGGTCCTCACGGCCGGACGTGGCGGTGAGCGTCAGCCCCTCGGGGCCGCCCTGCAGGGTCCCGGTGGTCGGGGTGGGCAGCTGGTCCGCCAGGTCCTCGTCCGGCTCCGGCCACTCGCTTGGGATCGTTGTCTGCCAGTCGGCCAGCGCAGGGTCGGCGAGCAGGTTCGTGTCGCTGTCCCCCTCACCGGTCGTCGTCAGACTCGTGACCGCCACGTCGAGGTCGTAGAAGTGGCCCGTCTGCGGGAAGCCGAGGTCGATGCCGACCAGGCTCCGTCCGGGACCCGGATCCACCGGCACCTGCACGGTGCCGGACGTGGTCTCGGGGGCCACGGTCACCTCGGGGGAGCCGGGAGGGTCGCTCAGGCTGACCCCGAAGGTGAAGCCGACGGGCGGAGCCTCCACCCGCAGCAGGCTCTGGCTGCCCTCGTCCCAGAACCACAGCACGGTGGTGACCTCCGAGTCGCGCAGGAACCCGCGGAGGCCGATCTCGACCTGGTCGCGCGCCATCTCGTCGATGAAGGCCGGGTCGGGGTCCTCGCCGGTCTGGTCGCGGTACTCCTGGGCGAACTGGTCGCCCATCCACTCGTAGTCGTGGGTGGCTTGCTCCTGCAGCGCGTCCGCGTCCTGCGGCGCTGCCGTGATGTCCAGCGACAGGTCCAGCGCGGTGGCGGTGTCGGGGACCGCCAGTGTCGTCGTGGGTCGTGCGTCTCCTCGCAGGGCCTGCGTCACCTCCGCCACGTCGAGCACCCCCTCGGGGACGCTGACGGCCCCGCCGAGCTGGTCGACGGGCAGGGTGGTGTAGGACACGACGTTGCTGCCCACGCGTCCCTCCGAGAGCCAGATGGGGGCGCTGGCGTCGACGCCCTCGACCCCGGCCAGGGTCGGCACCGTGGCCAGCGACGTCTGGGACACCGGTTCGGAGGTGGTGACGGCCCGCAGGTCCGCGCCACGGCCGAGTTCGGCGATGCTGTTGCGCAGCTGGGCGGAGGTGCCGGCGTACAGCCCGGACACCGTTGTGGCACCCACGGCGAGGACGGTGAGGACGACCGGCACGGCATACACGACGATGCGGCGGGAGACCTGTGCCGAGACCAAGTGGGTGAGCAGGCCGCGGGAGCGGCGGCTGAGCGTCTCCACGAAGCGAGCGACCGGGCCGAGGATGGTCGTGGCCAGGAGCGCGGCCGCGGCCAGCAGCAGCGCGGGGGCGGCGCCGGCGACCAGGTCGGTGCGCAGGCTGCCGTCGGCGGAGGTGACCAGCGGCGAGCCGTAGCGGCGCAGCTGCCACCATGACAGGGCCGCCGCACCCAGGGTGAGCACGATGGTGCCGAGCGCGGCCACGGTCCGGGTGCGACCGGAGCGGTCGGTGGCGGTCCGGGCGGCCAGGGTGCGGACCTGCAGGACGTTGACAACCACCAGCGCGACGATCACCGCGACCCCGGCCAGGATGCCCGTGCGCACCACGATCCCGGTCTGCAGGGCACCGGCGGGCACGAGGCGCATCACCCCGAGGGCCGCCACGATGCCGAGTGCGGCCGCGACGACGGCGACCGCGAGCGACTCGACCAGGGACCAGAGCAGCACCTGCCGCCGTGCGGCGCCGCGGGCGATGAGCAGCTCGACCTCGCCGGCCCGTGCCTCGGCCTGCAGGCGGGCGATCTGGACGATGGCGATGAGGCTGACCAGGAGCAGCAGGGTGACCGGCACCAGGTTCAGCGCCCTCGCGGTGGCCAGGTTGCGGGAGGCCGCGGCGGCAGTCGGGGCGAGGTCGCCCTCGACGGTGACGCCGCGCACCTCGACCTCGGGGGTGCGCATCTCCCGGTCGAGGGTCCCGGCGACCGCGGCCAGGCGAGGCATGTCGGCGGGCAGGATCTCGTCGGGGTCGGGCTGCACGGTGAACCGGACGAACGGGGTCGAGCCGAACGAGCCGACGGAGTCCTCCGGCACGACCAGCGGGCCGACGTTGCCGCCGTCGACGCCGGTCTCGGCCAGCGGGTCGCCGAACCAGAAGGCCTCCTGCGCGTCGACCGGGCGCCACAGCGCGGTGATCTCCACGGGGGTGCCGCTGACATCCAGCTGGTCACCGACGCCGACTTCCCAGGTGCTGGCCACGCTGGCGTGCAGGGCGCCCTCGACGACCTCCCCGCCGGAAGTGGGCCAGCTGCCCTCGGTCACCTCCACCCGTTCGCCGAAGGTGGGGTCGCCGGTGGTCAGGGCGGGTCCGGTCATCACGACCAGCCGACCGGACTGTCCCGTGACGCTGCGCGGCTCGGAGACGATCGTGCGCTGGATCAGCACCTCGGTGGGCGCGAACGCCTCGCGGATGATCGTCTCGCCGGCGGACGCCTGCGCGGCCGGGTCGTCGGCCAGGCGGGTCTGCACCCGGATGCCGGCCTCGGTCGGCTCGGCGTCGGAGAGGGCGTGCCGCGCGGCCGTGGTGGCCGCCGCCTCGGAGTAGCCGAGGGTGCCCGCGATGATCGCCGTGGTGCCTGCGGCCAGGACCAGGATGGTCAGCAGGAGACCCAGGCCCGCGCGGGCGCGCTTGACGACCAGCGCGAACACACCCATCCAGCAACCTTCTCCCTCGCACGACCTGACCCCAAGTCAACGGCGACTTTTCCACGCCGGTGGTCATGGCGCAAAGTGATTTGTCGAACCGTTGTGGATTCGTGACCCATCTCGTGAGCGGGACCGGGCAGGGCGCCAGGCGGGCCGTTGAGCTCTCTCCGACGTAGGGACGCCGGGCCGTTGGACTGTCTCCGACGTAGGGACGCATGAGAGGATCAGCGGCGTCCCAGACCCGGCCGAGGATCTCCCGCCCCGTGACTTCACCCTCCCCCACGCACGCCCGCAACCTGCGACAGGACGTCGAGGGACTGCGGGCGATCGCGGTCGGCACCGTGCTGCTCTATCACCTGCACGCACCGGGTGTCCCGGGCGGCTTCGCCGGCGTCGACGTCTTCCTGGTCATCTCGGGCTTCCTCATCACCTCGGGGCTGTTGCGCGAGGTGGAACGCAGCGGCAGCGTCGCGCTCCCGGAGTTCTACGCCCGGCGGGCGCGCCGGCTGCTGCCGGCCGCGTCGCTGGTCATCATGTTCACCCTGGCGGCGGGGTGGCTGGTGCTCCCGGTGAGTGCGCGGACCGACCTGCTCAGCGACGTCCTCGGATCGACCCTGTATGTCGTGAACTGGGTCCTCGCCGCCCGCTCAGTGGACTACCTGGCCGAGGGGTCGGGGGTCTCCCCGCTCCAGCACTACTGGTCGCTCTCGGTCGAGGAGCAGTTCTACCTGCTCTGGCCGCTGATGATCCTGCTGGCGGTCGTCGTCGCCGCGCGCCTGCGGCTGCGGCCGAGGCGGACCATGCTGGTGCTGCTGTCGCTGCTGGGCGCGCTGTCCCTGGTCTGGTCGGTCGTGTACACCTCGTCCAGCCCGGCCGCCGCCTACTTCGTCACGACCACGCGGCTGTGGGAGCTGGCCGCGGGGGCGGTGCTCGCCTTCGCCGTCCCCCGGCTGAGGCGGGCACCCGCATGGCTGTGTCAGCTGGGCGTCGCGGTCGGGCTGGGCATGATCCTGCTGTCGGTCACCCTCGTCGACCGGACCACGCCGTGGCCGGGCACCGCCGCCCTCGTGCCGGTGATCGGGTCGGTCCTGGTCATCGCGGCCGGGATCCCGGGCCGTCCCACCGTGGTGGGTCGGGTGCTGAGTCTGCCGCCGATGGTGTGGGTCGGGGGGTTGTCCTACGCGATCTACCTGTGGCACTGGCCGCTCGTCGTCCTCGCGGAGGCGCGGTGGGGCGAGCTGGCGGTGCCCGCCCTGGCGTCCCTGGGGGTGCTCACGGTCCTGCTGGCCTGGGCCACCAAGCACCTCGTCGAGGACCCGATCCGGTTCCGCCGCTCGCTGGCCATCCGGCCCTGGCGGTCCCTCGTGATGGGGGCCGCCACGATGGCCATCATCTGCGGCGTCGCCGGCGCCGCCTGGGTGACCAGGCCCGACCTGAGCGACACCACCGCCGCCCCCGGGCCGGCTGCCCTGGTCGCCGACCCCGCGGCCAGGACCTGGCAGCAGGTCGACGACCCCAGCAGCGTCTACACCCCGGCCGGACCGCTGCACCCCGAGCCCGCGCTCGCGCGAGAGGACATCCCCGGCTACTACGACGACGACTGCCAGATCGCGCAGGGCGACGCCGAGCCCGACCCCTCCTGCGTCTACGGCAACACCGGCTCCGCGACGGAGGTCGTCCTGTGGGGCGACTCCAAGTTGGGGCAGTACTTCACCGCGCTCGACGCGATCGCGCGGGACGAGGACTGGCGGCTCACGACATACTTGAAGAGCGCCTGCGGAGCCACCGTCTCGGGGCACCCGATGGCGGACTGCAACGCCTTCGGGGAGACCGTCGTGGACACCCTCCTCGCCCAGCAGGTGCCGCCGCACCTGGTGATCATGAACGCCGCGGGTGAGCTGCCCCCCGAGCTGGTGGCGGGGATCAGCACGGCGATCACCGAGCTGCAGCGGGCTGGCATCCCCGTGGTGGTGCTGATGGACAACGCCCCGACCTGGGAGGGGGCCATCTACGAGTGCGCGGCCGAGCACGCCGACGACCTGTTGACCTGCTCGTTCGCCCGGGAGGAGCCGCAGGGAGGCCCGGAGACCGCCGAGCTCGCGGAGGCGACCGACAGCCCGCTCCTGGACCTGCGGCCGTGGATCTGCCCCACGGCGGAGTGCCCGGTGGCGATCGGCGGGCAGCTCGTCTACCGGCAGGGCAGTCACGTCACCGACACCTATGCGCGGTCGCTGACCCCCTTCATCTACCGCGAGCTGAGCCGGTGGGGGTTCACCGCGGCCGACCCCGAGGACATCCTCCTGGACCGCGTGCCCCCGCGAGGGGCGTCGGAGTGAGCACCGACCCGGTCGTCGCGGGCGGGTAGTGTCGGCACGTGCCTGATGTGAAGCCCTGGCGTCGTCTGCGCCGTCGACTCGGTGCCCTGGCCCGGAAGGCGGGCCTCAGGCGTGCCCCCGCCAGACCCACGAGTGCTGCCGGAGGCAAGACCGCGGGGCCGTCGAGTGCCGCGAAGAAGCCTGCGGCGGGAGCGTCGGGGTCGGGACAGGAGAGGCCGGAACAGGAAGGGCAGACCGGCGGCGCCACCGAGGCCCCGGCACCCCCGCCCCCACCGACCGAGGACCAGCTCACGGCCGCGCGGCTCGCCGAGCTGTCCGACACCGGTGAGCACGCGGAGGCGCTCGCGCTGGCGGAGCGGGAGTTCGACCGCGTCAAGGGACAGGACAGCCCCGAGCGCGACCTGATGCGCCAGCTCCAGACCAGCGCGGCCAAGGCCGGTGCGATCAGTCTGCAGCTGGGTGTGCTGCGCCGTCGGCTCGAGCTCGAGCCGGCGAACAAGGCGCTGATGCGCCAGCTGCGCACCCAGGAAGGTCGGTGGAACGAGTCGGAGCCGGGGTGGCTCCCCACGATCGACCCCGAGGTGATCGCTGCCCTGCCCCCGCGACCGGCGCAGCGCGAGCGGAGCGGCACGATCCTCCACCTGCTCAAGATCGGCATGCCGCAGCGACAGAGCGGCTACTCGATGCGCAGCATGTACACCCTGATCGGCCAGGAGCGCGCTGGGCTCAACCCGGTCGCGGTGACCGCCCTGGACTTCCCGCGCAGCATCGGCGTCGAGGACGCCCCGGACATCGACGAGGTCGGCGGTGTGCGCTACCTCCACCTCTACCGCGACGAGATCCCGCCGTCGGAGCCGTGGGATGAGTACCTCCACGCCTATGCCAACGCCCTGCTGCCCGTCGTCGCCGCCGAGGACCCCGACCTGATCCACGTCCACTCCGGCAACCGGGGCACCGAGGCCGCACTGGTGGCCCTGGCCGTCGCCCGCGTGCTCGACCTGCCCGTGGTCTACGAGGTCCGCGGCTTCTTCGAGGCGTTGTGGACCCGGGACACGGACTGGGCCGAGCACGCCGAGATCTACCACCGCCGACGCGCCGCCGAGGTGTGGTGCCAGCGCGAGGCGGCCTCGGTCGTCACGCTCAGCGAGTCGATGAAGGACGACATCGTGGCGCGAGGGGTCGACCCCGACCACGTGCACGTCGTCCCCAACGGCATGGACCCGACGGCCTTCGTGCCCCGCCCGCGCAACCAGGAGCTGGCGCAGGACCTGGGCCTGACGGACCGCTTCGTCTTCGGCTACGTGTCCAACCTGGACCACTACCGCGAGGGCCAGGAGCTGCTCATCGACGCCGCCCTGGAGCTGCGCCGTCGAGGGGTGCCGGCGACCGCGCTGATCGTGGGCGACGGCCGCCGCCGGGAGCTGCTGGAGCAGCACGCCAAGGACACCGACGCCGGTGACGCCGTGCTGTTCACCGGGCGGATCCCGCACGACCTGGTGGGCGAGTACTACGCGCAGCTGGACGTCTTCGTCATCCCGCGCATCAACGAGCGCGCCGCGCGGCTGGTCACGCCGCTCAAGCCCTACGAGGCGATGGCCCTGGGCATCCCGCTGGTCGTCTCCGACCTGCCCGCACTGCAGGAGATCACCGGCGACGGCGACCGCGGTGAGACCTTCGTCACCGGCGACGCCACCTCGCTGGCCGACGTGCTCGAGCGGCTGGCCGGCGACCCGGAGCGGCGCGAGCACCTGGCGGAGCGAGCGCGGGAGTGGGTGCTCGGCCACCGCAACTGGTCGCACAACGACGAGCGCTACGCCCGGATCTACGGGGCGGTGCTCGGCCCGCGCGACTGAACCGGTCCGCTTGGGCGGTTGCGTCGGGGCCGGACCGCGACACCGACGACTACCCGAGCAGGCGTCGATAGACCCCGTCCACGGCGTCGGTGATCCGTCGCCAGTCCCGTTCCGCGACGACCCACTCCCGGGCCGCGGCACCGAGCCGGGCGCGCTCCTCCGGGTCGTCCAGCAGCTCCTCGAGCACCCGGGCGAGGTCGTCGGCGTCGCCCTTGGTGAACAGCCGGCCGGTGACCCCGTCCTGCACGATCTCGGTCAGCGCGGCCACGTCCGAGGCGACGACCGTCTTGCGCATCGCCATCGACTCGAACGGCTTGATCGGCGAGATCATCTCGCACACCGGCAGCGGCTTGCGCGGGAAGGGGGTGATGTCGACCAGGCTGAGATAGCCCTCGACCTCCTCGTGCGGCACCCGGCCGGTGAAGGTGATCAGGTCGCCGACACCCAGCTCCTCCACGATCAGGTGGAGCTTCTTCTCAAAGGCGCCGTCCCCGACCACGAGGACGTGGAAGTCGTCGCGCCGCCCCCGCATCCGCGCGATGGCCTCGCACAGCAGGTCGAGACCCTCGTAGTGCACCAGCCCGCCGAGGTAGCCGATGATCGTCCGCCCCGACAGGCCGAGGCGCTCGGCCAGCTCCTCGTCGCGCTCACGCGGGGTGAACCGCGAGGCGTCGACGCCGTTCGGCACGACGGTGATCCGCTCGGGGTCGACTCCCATCCGCACCATCTCCCGGCCCAGCGCCTCGGTGATCACCAGCAGGGCGTCGGCGTGCCGGGCCACTGTGCCCTCGAGCTGATCGAGGTAGCGCCGCCGGGGTGACCCGGAGAACAGCGGGAACCGAGCCTCCTCGAGGAGCTGCTTGAGCCCGCGCATCTCGTAGACGAAGGGGACCCCGAGGGTCCGGGCCGCGGTCAGCCCGGCCATCCCGACGTCATACAGGCTGGAGGCGTGGACCAGGCTGGCCCGCTCCGCCCGGGCCAGCGCCGCGATGCCCTCCGCGCCCCGGGCGACGTAGGGCGGAAGCGGCACCCGGGGGTAGTCGCGCACACCCTCGGTGAGCAGCCGGTGGTAGGGGACACCGTCGACCACGTCCACCGGCGCGGGCTCGCGCTCGTCGTCGGCCGACCACCACAGGTCGAAGGGGAAACCGAGTCGGGTCACGGCCGTCACGTCCCAGCCGCGCTCGGACAGCGAGGTGAGTATGCCGTGGGACCGGGTCGCGTAGCCACCGGACCGGAGCGGGAGGGACTGGCCCAGCACGGACACGACGGAGCGCCGGTCGAGCTCGGCGGGGTCCGGGTCCGGCGCCCGCGCCGGGGGTTCCCACGGCTGCGCCAGGAGGGTGCGCTCGTCCTCGGCCTCGGCGGTCAGCTCGCGCGTGCTCTCGGTCGGGGCGTCGCCCTCCTCGCGCGCGGCCGCGAGGGCGGCCAGACCGGTCCACCCGTGCGTGGCGGCGTGGCGGGCCAGCCAGTGCCAGGCCATCGCGGGGACCCGGTCGAGGGCCTCCGCCGGCCAGGTGGGCAGCTGCGTCTCGAGGTCGTCGAACTGGCGGGCCCGGGTCATCCGGCGCACGAGGCGCCTGGGTCCGTCGGGGACCTCGAGCAGCGCGGCGACCGCCTCATCCTCGAGCCCGCCCTCCAGCACCTGCGTCACCCGCACGTCGAGCACCAGCGCGTCGACGCCGGTGAGGTTCAGCGGCGGGGCCTGATCCGCGAGCCGGGTGCGCCACTGCTGCAGCGCGTCCAGGTGCGCGGGGCGAAGCCCCTCCAGCGCGGCCACGGCCCGGCGGAGCTGTCCGGGGCTGCGCGGCGTGCGACTCAGCAGGGCGGCCTGGGCACGGTCGAGGAGGTCCGCGTCCCCGAGCCTGCGAGCCGTCCGGGAGAGACGGATGACGTCGGTGAACCTCGCCTCGCGCCGGCCCAGGAGCGCGGTGAGCAGCTCGGCGGTGCGTGCGTGGTCACCTGCCCGGAAGGCGTCGGTCGCCGCAGCGCGCACCAGACCGGCCGGGGCGTCGGCGCTGAGCTCCCGCGTGGGGAGGAGGTCGGTCAGGGTTGCGGCCCACGTGTCCTGCCGCTGACGGGCCGAGTGGGCGGGTGGGGTCTTGGTCGCCCGCGCCGAGGGGGCCGGGGACTCGGTCTGGGGGGCCGAGTGGGCGGGTGGGGCCTCGGTCTGGCGGGCAGCATCCGGCTCTTCGAGGAGCTCGAGCAGCGCGCTCGACGTCAGCCACGGGTCCACGCACCGCACGCGGCCCTCGAGCCTGCTCTCGGCGGCCTCCGCGGGCAGCACGCAGGGCAGACCGGCCGCCAGCGCCTCGAGCGCGGCGATCTCTGCGTGCAGGTCCCACCGGCCGTGATAGACCCAGACGTCAAGGTGGGACAGGAACTCCCGCGCGGTCATGCCCGTGCCCAGGAAGGAGCACCACGACGGCGGCGGCAGGTCCCGACCGAGGACCGCGGTCGGGACGGTCAGCCCGCTGAGGGCGTGCACCTCGACCTCGAGCACCGGCGCGCCGGCCGGAGGGACCGGGAGGGGCTGCGTGACGTCCGTCGGGATCTCCTCGGGCGACAGCGGCCAGATGTGCTCCGGGTAGGCGTGGCGCAGCGTCTTCGGCCCACGTGGCCAGCGGCTCACGTAGTCCCGCAGGTGGTGGCCGATCACCAGGGGACGTTGTCCTGTCAGCTCTCGCCGGGCCGGCCGCGCGGGTCCGGTCTGCGGCCAGTCGGCTCCGCTGACCGGGGCGAGGTCCGCGTCCACCCATCGCTCGTCCGGCACGGCGGCACGCACCGCGGAGGGCTCCTCACCACGGTGCACCCGGGCCGGGCCGCCCCACTGGGGGAGCCGGTCAAACAGGTCCTGGCAGCGACGGTCGACGGCCTCGACGGTCCACCCCTCGGGGGTGGCCTCGTCGGCCACGACCAGGATCTCCGCGACCTGAAGGTGCGCGTCGTCCAGGTGCAGCAGGCTGGCGGGCTCGGTCACGACCAGGAGATCGACGTGGTCCTGCTCGTGCGGGTTGGTCAGCCCCGCCCGGCCCAGCCGGACGTCCCGGGACAGGGACTTGGTCAGCGACTCCCGCTTGGTGGCCAGCGGGAGGGGCGACTCGGCGTGCGCCACGGCGACGGAGAGCCCGGCGTCGGCGGCCGCCCGGGCCACGCCGAGGGTCCGCGGGGCGCGGGGCTGACCGTTGCGCAGGTCGCCGAGCACGACCACCTGCCACCCTGGGGCCGTCACCGCCCCCGGGGGGTCCGGCGCCCAGGCGCGGCGCGGCACCGGGAACGGCCGGCCGTCACCGGGCAGCACGGCGCGGTGACGACGGGAGCTGACCTGGTCGTGCCACTCCATATAGCTGTCGCGGTAGGCCAGCCGGTCCCATCGCAACCAGCCCGGGATCGCGTCGGCGCGCGACAGCGAGTTGGACCGGAGCTGGGTGATCGCCATCGGTGCGGGATGGCGCAGGTCGCGCACGCTGCCCTTGCGCAGGGCGCGCAGCCGGAACGGCAGCTCCATGTCGCCGGACTTGCGGACGGCGTCGAAGTGGCCGACGAGCTGCTGGACCGGGACCCGGTCGAACAGCAGGGAGCTGGCGTTGAGGCGCGCCGCGGGATAGCCGACGTAGGTCAGGGTGAGGTCCTGGTAGGCCCGCAGGGTCCACGTCCGGTTGGCCAGGACGTCCGGGTTCTCCAACAGGTGGCGCACCTGCACCTCCACCCGGCGCGGGTGGGTCCAGTCGTCGCTGTCCTGGAAGGTCATCCAGCGACCCTGCGCCAGGCTGAGGGCGAGGTTGCGCGCCTCGTAGGTGCCCCCGTTGCGGGGCGCACGGACGACCCGGACCCGCGGGTCGAGGGCCTCGGCCTCCTCCAGGAGGGACTCGAACCCGGCGGGCGAGGCGTCGTCCACGACCAGCAGCTCCAGGTTGCGCCAGGTCTGCTCGAGCACACCGCGGACTGCGAGCAGCAGGTCTCGGTCGGGGCGGAAGGCCGACATCACCACCGTCACCAGCTCGCCGTCGACCTGCCCGGCCGGCACCGCGCCGGCGACCTGCCTCGGCTCCTCGTCGACCCGCCTTGGCCCCTCGTCGACCTGCCCGGCCACGGGTGCGCTGAGCCGCTGGTAGGGATTCGCGCCGGCGTGCAGCGGGCGCAGCTGCACCGGCTCCAGTCCGTCGGCGGCGTGGATCTCGTTGAACACCGCCAGCCAGCGGTCCTCCGCGGCGGCGAGCTCCTCGGCCGTGAGCCCCTCCACCAGGCCGGCACGGTGCGGGCTGACCCGGTGCGGGTTGAGCAGGTCGGTCCGCAGGGACCACCGGTCGAGGTCGCTCAGGGCTACCTGCTCGTCGGCGAGCAGGGCCTCGAGCTCCTCGTCACGGTCGGCCCGGACGAGCAGCTGGGCGTAGAGGGTGGCCACGTCGGGTGACTGCGCGGCCAGACCTTCCCGGGCGACCACGCGGTCGAGCTGCTCCAGGCCCGCGACGTGCGCGTCGGGAGCCCCGGAGAGCGCCGTGAACCGCGCCAGCGCTGCCCGTTCCCCGGCCGCGGACAGCACGCGCGGTGCCAGGGGGCTGCGAGTGCGGATCGCGAACTGGGTGTAGTGCCCGACGCTCTCGGGACGCAGCTGCTCGGCGAGCTGGACGACCAGGTCCTGGTCAAGGTCAGCACCCGGCTGGTCCTGGGAGGTGTCGGTGCTCAGCGGGTCCGGGCGGTCAAGAACACCCATCAGGAGGGCCGGTCCTCCGCCCCGCCGGTGCGGTCGGCCATGGCGTCGAGCAGCTCGACGCGGGTGCGCTCGGTGCTCGCGACCAGGCGGGCGCCCAGGGCATCGACCCGGCGCTCCAGGTCCTGGATCTCATGGCTCATCTTGGCGATGGGTTTCTTGCTCGGCGCACTCGGGCGGGACCAGGGACCGAGCACCGTGACCGCGGTGCCGAGGTGCAGGATGACGAGACCGACGACGACGACCTGCCACCAGGACAGCAGGGCCGCCACGACGGTGAGCAGGCCGATCACCCCGAGGCCGGCCAGCACCGCCCGCGTCGGGATGCGGCGCAGCCCACGGCCTGCGGGCCTCCCCGTGGCTGTCTTCATGCGGGTCGCCTCGCTTCGTGTGCTCGTGAACTCATGCTCTGGAACTGCCCTGGACGCTCTGGAACTGCCGCGGATCGGGAGCGGGGACCCCTCAGGCCCGCCGGTTTCTGCCGACCTAGCATGCCACGTCCGTCCCGGCACCCCGCCGGAGGCACACCCTGTGACAGCATGACCACGTTCCATGGACTGCAGAAGGGATCTCACGTGTCCGGCTCGCAACCTCTGGTGGTGCACATCACCGGTGCCCGCCCCAACTTCCCCAAGGCCGCTCCGGTCATCGCGGCGCTGCGTGAGTTCCCGCTGACCCAACTGCTGGTGCACACGGGGCAGCACTACGACGAGAAGATGAGTGAGGTCTTCTTCCGCCAGCTCGGTCTCCCCGAGCCGGACGTCAACCTGGGTGTCGGTTCCGGTGCGCACGGCGCCCAGACGGCGGCCATCATGATCGGGCTGGAGGAGCTGTTCACCGACCGGCGCCCCGACCTCGTCGTCGTCTACGGGGACGTGAACTCCACGGTGGCGGCCGCGGTGGTCGCGGTCAAGATGGGCATCCCGATGGCCCACGTCGAGGCGGGCCTGCGCTCCTTCGACCGCACCATGCCCGAGGAGATCAACCGGCTCCTGACCGACCGGATCTCCGACCTGCTGCTGGTCACCAGTGTCGATGCCATCGCGCACCTGGGGCACGAGGGCGCGGCCGCCGACAGCATCCACTTCGTCGGCAACCCGATGATCGACACGCTGCTGCGGCACCTGGACTCCCTCGACACCGAGGGCGTGGCCGCGGCGGTCGGTGTCGACGCCTCACAGCCGTATGTCGTGGCGACCCTCCACCGGCCCGGCAACGTCGACGACCCGGCCGACGTCGCGGAGCTGGTGAAGTCCGTGCACGCGGTGGCCGACCAGGTGCCGGTCCTGATCCCGCTGCACCCCCGCGGCCGTGGGCGTCTGGAGGAGGCCGGCTTCATGGACCACCCGCAGCTCTCGGTGATCGACCCGCTGGGGTATGTCGAGTTCCTGGGCCTGGTCAAGGGCGCCGCCGCCGTCGTCACCGACTCCGGCGGCGTGCAGGAGGAGACCACGGTGATGGGGGTGCCGTGCCTCACCCTGCGACCGAACACGGAGCGACCGGTCACGATCACCCACGGCACCAACCAGCTCGTGCGGCGGGACACCCTGCCGGCGGCGGTCGCGGAGGTGCTCGCGGCGGGTCGGCAGGCGACGTGGCCGGTGCCGCCGCTGTGGGACGGGCACGCCGGGCCGCGTATCGCCGAGGTCCTGGCCGGGCACCTTGGTCTGACCAGGAGCTAGACGGGTCCGCGCACGCCGAGATGAGGTTCGCGCGCCGAGCGTGGCTCGGCCGCTCTGAAAAGCGCTACCCGCCCCGAGAGTGGCTCGGCCGCTCCGAGAAAGCGTCACCCACCCCTAGAGTTGCGCTATGTCAGCCAGCCCCACCGGTGGGAGCGAGGGAGCACCCGCCACCGACCTGGTCGTGGCCTACGCCTTCGCGCCGTTCGCCGACACCGCGGCGGTCGTCGCCGCGAAGCGGGTGCGGCAGGCGGGTCGCCCGGTCGACGTCATACAGAACGACATGTCCTCCCAGCGGGACTCCGACGCGGCCCTGGACCAGATCGCGGGCGACCTGGTGCGCCGCCGGGCGGTACTGCCGACCCCGACCCTGTTCTCCTCGTGGAAGGGCGTGCAGACCTTCGTCGAGGCCGGGCTGGGCCGGGCGCTGGAGTGGGACGCCGACGGTCCCGGCTACGAGCGCGTCTACAGCCGTGCCCACTGGGTGCCCAGCCACGTCCTCGCGGCGCGCCTGAAGACGCTGCGCCCGCACCTGCGCTGGACCGCTGAGTTCTCCGACCCGCTGTCGGTCTACGTGGACGCCAAGGAGCGGCAGTCCCCGGTCGGGGAGGGTGCGCTGCTGGACGAGCTGACCGCCGCGGTCAGGGCGGCGGGGTTCGCGCTCCCCGGCGACAACGTGTTCACCCTGGTGGAGACCCTGCCCTACGCACTGGCCGACGAGCTGCTGTTCACCAACGAGAACCAGCGTGACCTGATGATCAGCCGGATCGAGGACGAGGCGCTGGCCGCCCGGGTCAGGGAGCGCGCGGTGGTGTCCCCGCACCCGACGCTGCCGCCGGAGTTCTACCGGCTCACCGAGCCCGAGGCGGACCTCGACACAGGCCGGCGGCACATCGGCTACTTCGGCAACTTCTACGTCAACCGCAGCATGGCCAGCGTGGTCGCAGGGCTCAGCGCGCTGCCGCCGGACCTGCGCGATCACCTGCGGCTCGACGTCTACACCTCCAAGCCGGAGACACTGACCTCCGCCCTGGCCGGGCTCGAGGAGTCCGGTGCCGACCTGGTGCACGCGCGGCCGTTCGTCAGCTACCTCGATTTCCTGTCGCTGAGCACCCGCATGGACGCACTGCTCATCAACGACGCGGTCACCAGCCGGCTGTTCGAGGCCAACCCGTTCCTGCCCTCGAAGTGGAGCGACTACCGCGGAAGTGGTCGACCGGTCTGGGGTGTCGTCGAGGCCGGGAGCCCGCTGTCCGGGCAGCCCCTGGACTATCGCTCACCGGTCCAGCACACGAGCGCGGCCGTGCAGGTGCTCGCCCAGATCGCGGCTCAGGACCCGGTCGGTCCCTCGGCGGACCCGCCGAGCACGAGCTGACTCAGGGCCCGGGCCGGGTCGCCGGCCAGGAACCGTCGCTCCACCTCGTCCCGCGCGGTCGCCGAGGACCGGGCCCACTCCTGCTCGTCGGCGTTCGCCAGGACCCGCTCGACGGCGGCCTCCACCGTGTCCACGACCCACTCGGAGGGGAACAGGCCACGGGCGCCGTCGAGGCGGGCGAAGATGGGCCAGTTGCGGACGACCGGGACGGCGCCGGAGGCCGCTCCCTCGACCAGCCCCAGACCGAAGGACTCGCGCCGGCTGCTGCTCAGCACGAAGCCGGCCGACCGCAGGTGCGGTGCCAGGTCACGGGTCGCACCCACGAACTCCACCCCGCCACGGACATCAGGTGCGGCGAGTCGCTCCCGGAACCTCGCGGCATACTCCCGGCCGGATGTCACCGTCCCCGGCGCGAAGTCCGGGCCCACCAGCACCAGGGTCCACCCGGGGTCGTGGGCCCGCAGCCTGGCCAGCACCTCCAGCGCCCACGCGGGGTCCTTCACCGGCTGGGCCCAGCCGATCATGATCAGGCGACGCAGGTGCCCCGGTGTCTTGTCGTCCGGGATCCGAGCGGTGTCGACGGCGTTCGGCAGCACGTGCAGCGTCGTGCCGGACAGGCGGTCGCCGAGCAGGCCGCGCACTACGTCGCGCAGGTGGTCGCTGACGAACACCAGGTGGTCGACGCGGGACCAGTCGATGAGGTGGATCCAGGGGGAGAGCGCGTCCATGCTGTGGATGCGCAGCGTGACCCGCACACCGTCCGGGACGTGCATCAGCGCGACGAGGGCGCCGCGGTCCGCCCAGTCGATGAAGACCGCGTCAGCCTGGTCGAACAGGGCGGTCAGCTCCTCGTCGACGATGTCCTCGCCCATCGCCTGGCGCAGCCGTGCCTCGACCGGCTCGGGTCGCACGCCGAGCCCCTTCACGGTCGCGCCGCGCCCCGGCCACTCGTGCACGACGACCTCGGTGTCCGCCCGGGCCCGGAGCTCCTCGACGAGCTGGGCGGAGAACTGGGGGTAGGAGCCGCGGAGCACGACGACCCGCTGCTGTTCGTCGTCGTGGTCGTGGTCGTGGTCCGCGGTGCCGCCGGCGTCCGGGTCTGCGTCAGCCGCACCGCGGGGTCGCCCCGGCCCGGAGCGGGCCAGCACGCGCCCGACGTCCGAGGCCCGCCAGTCCCGCAGGTAGCCGTCGGGGTCCTCCACCAGCGGCGTAGACTCCTTGTCGGCGTGCAGCTCCACGTGGAAGAGCAGGCCGAGCGCGACCGTGGTGAGCGCGGCCGTGCGCTCCAGGTCGCCGGCCGCCA
Organism: Ornithinimicrobium sp. F0845; assembly: GCF_023015765.1. GTDB lineage: Bacteria > Actinomycetota > Actinomycetes > Actinomycetales > Dermatophilaceae > Ornithinicoccus. Next base: position 178,083 of record NZ_JALKAL010000004.1, on the reverse strand, counting down.
GGACCTCGTCGATCGCCGCCAGGAGGGACGTGGCGCTGGCCCGCAGGTCGGGGTCCTCGAGGCCGTTCTCGGAGGTCCGGGTGTAGGCGAGCAGGGCTCGGCGGCGGGCGAGCTCCACGTCGTCCTCGACCTCGGACTGGACGAACGGCAGCAGCAGGACGGCCTGCTGGTGATGCCCTGACCGGGTGAGCTCGGTGACGTAGTCGGTGAGGTCGGCCTGCACCGAGTCGGGCGCCGGGCCCTTCAGCAGCGCGGCCCGCCGCGCCAGCGGCTCGGCGTAGGCAGAGGTGAGCTCCCCGGCCTGCGCGGCCTGCTGGAAGTCGGTCCAGGTCCGGCCCAGTCCGGCCCAGCCGCGCAGCTCCGTGTGCGTGATCCGGTCGCTGCGGCCCTCGATGATCGTGTCGAGGTCCGCCCGAGCCTTGTCCCCGAAGGCCACGACCCCGTCAGCGCGGTCCAGCCACCGTAGGACTGCCGGGTCCAGGCGGACGGCGTCGACCAGCTCGTCGCGGTCGCCGCGCCAGTGGCCGCGGGGAGTGGACAGCAGCTGGCGGAGGGCGCCGGACGAACGGACCAGCCCGGGCCGGATCCGGCGTCGCAGGGCGAGGAAGTCGAGCGACTCGTCGGGCTCCCCGGTCCGCCAGACGAGCGCGACGACGTGCCCCACCAGGGTCAGTCCGCGCAGGTAGTCCGCGACCCGGGTGAAGTCGGCGGCGTCGTCGGCGAGCGCGACGATCCGTTGCGGGCGCGTGGTGGACAGCACCGGCCCGTCGACGGGCGGAGGTGTGGGGAGTTGTGCCTTCACGGGGGCGGCCACGACGAAAGTCTAGCCAGAAGCGCACTGCTCAGGGGGCGGCCCGGGGACCAACGGACCGGGACCGTCCGCGGAACTCGGCGACCACGGCTCCGTCCGCCTCCCGGGTCACGGTCACGTCGCAGATTCCGTTGCGGCCGTATGTCGTTCGCTCCCGGGCCGAGGCGACGAGCACGTCGCCGAGGCGGGCCGCCGTGACGAAGGTGATGTCGCAGGTCGCCGCCACCGTCGGGGTGCCCCCGGCGTTGCAGGCCAGCGCGAACGCCGAGTCGGCCAGGGTGAAGATCAGCCCGCCGTGGCAGATGTCGTGACCGTTCACCATCTCCGCCGTGACGGGCATCCGGGCGGTCGCGGCGCCGCGGTCACCGTCATGGGTGACCTCGAGGCACTCGATCCCCAACCCGGCAGAAGCACGGTCCTCGGCCCACATGGTCCGGACGTGCGTCAGGGCGGAGCCGCGGTCTGGTCCGCCGTTCAGAGCTGGTCCTCGAGGGCGGGGCTGACGCGGTAGCGCCCGCCCGGGAACGCCGTGTCCAGGGCTCGCAGCTGCTCCACGACGGTGGCCGCGCCGATCTCGGCGAGCCACTGGTGCGGTCCCTTCGGGTAGTTGGTGCCGAGCATCATCGCCGTGTCGACGTCCTCGGCGCTCGCCTCGCCCCGCCGGACCAGGTCGACGCCCTCGTTGACCAGCCTGGCGATGGTCCGGGCGACCGGGTCGGTCTCGACCGGCCCGCCGACCAGCTCGCGGACCCGGCCCTCGTCCGGGGTGGCGTCCACGGCTTGGCCCCCGTCGGCATACTCGAACCAGCCGTGCCCGGTCTTGCGACCCAGCCGGCCCGCCTCGACCAGCCGGCGCTGGGCGTCCACGGGCTCGTAGCGCGGGTCGCGGTCGGTCTGTAGCCACACGCTCGTGCCGACGGCCAGGTTGACGTCCTGACCGATCAGGTCGGTCAGCTCAAACGGCCCCATCCGGAACCCGCCGTGCTCGCGCAGCGCCAGGTCCAGGGTGGCCGGGTCGGCGACCCCGTCCTGCACCATGCGCTGCGCCTCCCCGTAGAACGGCCGGGCCACCCGGTTGACGATGAAGCCGGGCGTGGACGTGCACATCACCGGTGTCTTGCCCCAGCGGCTCATCAGCTCCATGGCCTCGGTGAGCACGTCGCCCGAGCTCTGGGTCGTGCGGACCACCTCGACGAGCTTCATGAGCGGGGGCGGGTTGAAGAAGTGGAGTCCGATCACCCGTTCCGGGGCACGCAGGTTGGCGGCGATGGCGTTGACGTCGAGGCTGGAGGTGTTGGTGGCCAGCACCGTCGACTCGTCCTGGTGGTCGGCCAGGGTGTCGAAGATGTCGTGTTTGACCCCGAGGTTCTCCACGACCGCCTCGATCACCAGGCCCACGGGCGGGAGCTCCCTGAGGTCGCCGTCGGCCGCGGGTCCGATGACGATCCGCTGCAGTATGCCGTCACGCTCCTCCGCGGTCAGCTTCCCCTTCTCGACAAGCCGGGTGAGCGTGGTGGCCAGCTTCTCGCGGGCCGCGGCCGCCGCGCCCTCGGCAGCGTCGACGAGGTGCACCTCGTGGCCCGCCGCGGCGGCGACCTGCGCGATGCCCGAACCCATGGCCCCGGCCCCGACGACGGCAACGGTGGTCTGTGCGTCTGTGAGCGGCATGCGGTTCATCGTGCCATCAACCCGTCCGGGCCTGCGCCCGCAGCTCCTTGAGCAGGGGGATATCCGGATTGCCCTCGTCCCGCGACCCGGGGGTCTCCAGGATGAACGGCACGCCGTCCGTCTCCGGGTGGACGAACAGCTCACGGAAGGCGCCGGTCCCGATGTGTCCCTCGCCGATCTGCTGGTGCCGGTCCTTGAAGGCGCCGCGCACGTCCATCGAGTCGTTGGCGTGAATCAGCCGGAGCCGGCCCCGCCCGCCCATCTCGACGATCCGGTCGACCGCGGCGGTCGCCCCGCCCTCCTCGTCCAGTGGCTCACCCGCCGCGAAGACGTGGCAGGTGTCCAGGCAGATCCCCGCCCTGGGGTGGAAGTCCAGCGCCTCCAGATAGCCGTGCAGGTCCTCGATCCCGGCACACAGCGAGCGCCCCTGTCCGGCCGTCGGCTCCAGCAGCAGCCACGGCGCGTCATCGTGCTCGAGCGTCTCCAGGATCGGCAGCAGCGCCTCGCGCACCCGCCGCATCGACGCGTCGAACAGCCCCCGGTCACCGCTCGGGTCGACGAAGGACCCGGTGTGCACGACGACTCCCTCGCAGCCGGTCTGCACGGCCCGGACCAGGTTGTGCGCGACCGTCTGCACGGACCTCTCGTAGGTCGCGGTCGTCGGACTGCCGAGGTTGACGAGGTAGGGCGCGTGGATGAAGGCCCGCACGCCGTCCCGCGCCAGCGCCTCACGGAATGCTGCGTCCTCGGCCGGCTTGCCGGTACTGAGCGCCCAGCCGCGGGGATTGCCGGCGAAGATCTGCAGGGCCTCGCACCCCATCGCGCGTGCCGTCGCCAGCGCCCCCGCGACCAGCCCCTTGCCGACCGGCACGTGGGTCCCGATGGGGTTGCGTCGCGCGTCGGGCGACGGTGAGGTGGCTGGCGGTGGGGCGGCAGTATGCGGAGTGGCGGGCATAGCGGGACAGGCTACGTCGCGTGCACGTCACGCTGGGTGCCCGGCCGCAACGATCACGCGATGCCGCCCGTCGGGACGTCGCGTGCCCGGCGGGGACGATCACGCGAGGCGCTCGGCATACTGCCGCTCGAGCTCCTGGACCTCCTCCGGCCCAGGCGTGGTCGGGGCGTCACCGTCCAGCAACTGCTCGAGCAGGCCGAGGCAGACCTGGTAGCCCGCCCCGGTGCCCTCGTGACCGTGCGGGCCCCTGGTGCCCAGCCAGGTGGTGAAGACCAGGCGCGTGCCGTCATCGAGGGGTGTCAGCTCGAACCGGAGCAGGTCCGCGTCGGCCCGGGCGTTGCCCCACTCCAGGACGAAGAGCCGCGGTGGATCCCACTCGAGGATGCGTCCGGGCAGGACGGGGTCGTCCAGGTCAATGCCCTGCTGCTCCAGCTCCTCGGCGGCGGACTCGGCCGTCTCCGGCCAGAACGGCAGCTGCACCTCGGCACCGGCCCGTCGCTCGCCGACGATGTCCGCGGGGAACCAGTGGTGCAGGTGCTCGCTCTCGGTGAGGGCGGCCCACACCTTCTCGGGTGGGTGGGACAGGTGCCGCTCGTAGCGCAGCCCTACCGTGTCGCCCTCTCGCAGCACCGTGCCCAGCCGGCTCTCGGTGGTCGCGCCCTGCGTCGTCGTGCCCTCTGACTCGGTCTGCGTCGTCGTGCCCTCCTTCTCGGCCTCCGTCGTCGTGCCCTCTGTCGCCTCGGTCATCGCTCTGCTCCTTCAGCCTCGGTCATCGCTCTGCTCGTTCGCATGGGGTATGCCGTGTGTCACCGGCCGTCTGGCCGCTCGGTGCACGCTCGTCCTGCCGCGCGTCCTCCCGGGCGTCCCGGCTCTCAAGCCCGTCCAGGTGGTGCTCGAGCGCGTCCAGCCGGTCCGCCCACAGCTCGCGGAACGGCGCCAGCCACGCCTCGACCTCGGCCAGCGCGGCCGGGTCGACGGAGTAGTGACGGCGTGGTCCGTCGACCCGCACCCGGACCAGGGCCGCCCGGTCCAGCACCTTCAGGTGCTTGGAGACGCTGGGCTGGGACACCCCGAGCAGGTCCACGAGCTCGCCGACCGGCCGCTCTCCGGAGCGCAACAGGTCGAGGATGCGCCGCCGCGTTCCGTCGGCGATCACCTCGAAGACGTCCTGGGACATACCCTCATATTCCTCTAGGTGCATATGAATGTCAAGGAATATTCCGGCTGCGCTTGAACGCCCACCACACCTGCCGGCCGCAATACCACGCGCTCGAAGAAGCCCGGCTGGGGCCGCCGGAAGCAACACCACGCGCTCGGTGGGCACGGAGGACACCGCCGCGGCCACGGATGGGCGAGCGGCGGCGGTTACGCTGGTCGGGTGACTGAGACAGCCCCCGGTGCCGCCCTCCTGGAGACCCACGCGGAGGTGCTCGAGGCCGCGACGCAGGCCCTGGCCACCCGCGACTACTACAGCCGTTACCCCGAGTCGCCGAGCCCACGGGTCTACGGCGAGACCGCGGCCCAGGACGGACTGGCAGCCTTCGAGAAGGCTCGCAACACGACATACTCCCCGCTGGGGGACCAGCCGACCACCGGGGAGGAGGTCGGCAGCGAGGTCTCGCCCTACGGGCCGGCGCTGGGCGTGCGGTATCCCGAGCTGGACGTCGAGGCCGGCGTGGAGGCCGCCGAGGCGGCGATCCCGGCGTGGCGCGACGCCGGTGCCCGCACCCGCGCGGCCGTGTGCGTCGAGATCATCGAGCAGATCAACAAGCGCAGCCACGAGATGGCCAACGCCGTCATGCACACCTCCGGCCAGCCGTTCGTGATGTCCTTCCAGGCCGGCGGGCCGCACGCCCAGGACCGGGCGCTGGAGGCCGTCGCCGCCGCGCTCGTCGAGCAGGAGCGGGTCCCCGCGTCGGTGACCTGGGAGAAGCCGACCAAGGGCGACCCGATCCGGATGCAGAAGGACTACCGCGTCGTGCCGCGCGGCCTGGCCCTGGTCATCGGATGCAACACCTTCCCGACCTGGAACGCCTACCCCGGCCTGTTCGCGTCGCTGGCGACCGGAAACCCGGTCATCGTCAAGCCCCACCCGCAGGCGGTGCTGCCCCTGGCGATCACCGTGTCCATCGCCCGTGACGTGCTGGCCGAGGCCGGCTTCGACAGGGCGCTCGTGCAGCTCGCCGCGGAGGGCGCACCGGTCGAGGGGCGGGACGGGCTGGCCAAGACCCTCGCGCTGCACCCGGCGGTGCGGATCATCGACTACACCGGCGGGCCCGGCTTCGGCGGCTGGCTGGAGCGCGAGGCGGGGGCTGCCGGCAAGCTGGTCTACACCGAGAAGGCCGGCCTCAACACGGTCGTCGTCGACTCGACCGACAACCTCAAGGGTGTCCTGGGCAACCTGGCCTTCTCGTTCTCCCTCTACTCCGGCCAGATGTGCACCGCCCCGCAGAACGTGTACGTCCCCGCTGACGGCATCAGCACCGACGAGGGTGAGCTGACCTACGAGCAGTTCGCGGAGAGGCTGGCCGCGGCGATCACTGCGTTCAACGCCGACGACGCCCGGGCCGTGGAGATCCTTGGCGCGACGGTCAACCCGGACGTGCGCGAGCGCGCCACCGACGTGCCTGCCCTTGCTGAGCGGCTCGGGGGCGAGGTGCTGCTGGACTCACGCCCGGTCACCCACCCGACCTACCCCGACGCCGTGGTGCGCGTCCCCGCCCTGATCGGGGTCGACGCCGCCAACGCCCCGGCATACTCCCAGGAGTGCTTCGGGCCGGTCGCCTTCCTGATCCGCACCCCCGGCACGGAGGTCTCGCTCGACCTGCTGTGCAAGACGGTCCGCGAGCACGGGGCGATGACCGCCTCGGTCTACTCGACCGACGAGCAGGTGCTGGAGGACGCGCGCGAGACGGCCGCGGACGCCGGCGTGGCGCTCTCGGAGAACCTGACCGGTCAGATCTTCGTCAACCAGACCGCCGCGTTCAGCGACTTCCACGGCACCGGTGCCAACCCGGCGGCCAACGCCGCCTACACCGACGCCGCCTTCGTGGCCAACCGGTTCCGGATCATCACCAGCCGGCGCCATGTCTGAGGCCGGGGCGTCTGAGGGCGGTGCGCCTGGGAGAGGGGCGCCCGTGGTCGGGGCGCCTGGGGGAGGGGCCCCTGGGGGAGAGGCGCCTGAGGGCGGGACGGCGAGGGCCGCCAGACAGCTCGCCGAGCGCAAGCGGGCCCGGCCCACCGATGACTGGCGGGCACGCAACCGCGACTCGGCCCTCACCTACTGGGCGCGCGACGCCGGCGTGACCCGGACCATCTTCCGGGTCGCGGCCATCACCGAGGCGTTCACCTGGCTCGGCCTGCTGGTCGGCATGTACTTCAAGCACGTCGCCGAGACCACCGAGGTGGGCGTGCAGGTCTTCGGGCCGCTGCACGGTGCGATGTTCATCGTCTACTGCGTCGTCGTGCTGACGACCCGGAGCGTCTTCGGCTGGAGCCCGAAGGTCACGCTGCTCGGCCTGGCTGCGGCGGTCCCGCCGTTCGCGACCGTCGTCTTCGAGCGATGGGCACTGCGCACCGGGCTGCTCGATGATCCCGGGTCGAGGCCCGTCCGCCAGTAGGTCTCCGGCTGCGGCGTCTCCAGGAGCCCGGCAAGAGGGCGCTTCCGGGGGGTGCCCGACCCGGATGCAGGACGCGGGGCCCTCGCTTAGCGTGAGGAGACCCCCAATATTCGGCTGCGGCACGTGTCCCGGCAAGTGGGCCAGGGTCGTGGCCGGGTTAGCGAGCAACCATGGCCAGCAATCGCGGTATCGCCTACCTCGAGCCGGGCAAGACCGAGGTCCAGGACATCCCCTACCCCGAGTTCGAGCTCAAGGACGGACCGGGAGTCCACCCCGACAACATAGGCCGCCAGGTGCGTCACGGCGCCATCCTCAAGGTCGTCACCACCAACATCTGCGGCTCTGACCAGCACATGGTCCGTGGCCGCACGACCGCACCCCCGGACCTCATCCTGGGTCACGAGATCACCGGTGAGGTGATCGAGACCGGCCCCGACGTCGAGTTCATCAAGCAGGGCGACCTCTGTTCGGTCCCCTTCAACATCGCGTGCGGTCGGTGCCGCAACTGCAAGGAGCGCGCCACAGGCATCTGCCTCAACGTCAACCCGGACCGCCCGGGCAGCGCCTACGGCTACGTCGACATGGGCGGCTGGGTCGGCGGCCAGGCGGAGTACGTCCTGGTACCCTACGCCGACTGGAACCTGCTGAGGTTCCCCGACCGCGACCAGGCGATGGCCAAGATCATGGACCTGACCATGCTCTCGGACATCTTCCCCACAGGCTTCCACGGGGCGGTGTCGGCCGGCACCCAGGTGGGGTCGACCGTGTATGTCGCCGGGGCGGGGCCGGTGGGCCTGGCCGCCGCGGTCTCGGCCCAGCTGCTCGGTGCCGCGGCCGTTGTCGTCGGCGACCTCAACGAGGAGCGGTTGGCCCAGGCCCGCAGCTTCGGCTGCGAGACCGTCGACGTGTCCAAGGCACCGGTGCCGGACCAGCTGGAGCAGATCCTCGGGGTGCCGGAGGTCGACTGCGGCGTGGACGCCGTGGGCTTCGAGGCCCGGGGCCACGGGGAGCACGCCGACACCGAGCAGCCCGCGGCGGTCCTGAACTCCCTCATGGACATCACCCGCGCCGGTGGCGGCCTGGGCATCCCGGGCCTCTATGTCACCGGCGATCCCGGCGGCGTGGACGAGGCCGCCCAGGAGGGGTCGCTGTCCGTGCGGCTGGGGCTCGGGTGGGCCAAGTCCCACTACTTCGTGACCGGACAGTGCCCGGTGATGAAGTACCACCGCGGCCTGATGATGGCGATCCTGCACGACCGGGTCGACATCGCCAAGGCCGTCAACGCGACGAAGGTGTCCCTGGACGAGGCCCCGCAGGCCTACCAGGACTTCGACTCCGGCGTCGCCAAGAAGTACGTCATCGACCCGCACGGCATGGTCGGCTGACGTCATCACCGGTCGACCCGGCCGGTTCGTGGGGAGGTCGGCTCAACCTGTCTGGCCGACCTCCCCGCCCGGGGTCGCCCCGCGCCGCCTCCCGGCCGCGCTCCGTGCGCCCGCCCGCGCGGCTCTTTGTGCATGCCCGGCGTCGCCCCGCCCGCTCGCCCCCGCGCGCTCGCCCGGCGTCCTCCCGCGCGCCCGCCCAGCCTCGCCTCGCGCGTCGTGCATAGGGTGAGGGGGTGAGCACGGACGGGTCGGGCCTGGGGCTGCGGGAGGTCGGCCCGGGCGTCCTGGAGCTCACCTGGCCCGAGGGGGCCGTCCTGTCCACCGCGGAGGTCGTCCCGGTCCTGGATCGCGCCTTTGCCGACGGGGCGCGCCGCGTGGAGGCGGAGGTGCCGGTCGGTGACCGGGAGACCCGGGTGGCGCTCCAGCGCGCCGGTCTCCGTCCGGAGGGCCGCGCGAGAGGACGCAGTATGTCGTCCGCCGGGCTGCCCGTCGACGTCACCCGGCTGGCCCGGCTGGCGCAGGACCCGGAGCCGGGCACGCGGGAGTCCTTCCTGGCCATGCTGAACGCGACGCTGCCCCGCACGCGGGTGATCGCGCAGGGTCTGATCCGGGACGACCGGGACCGGGTGCTGCTGTGCGAGCTCACCTACAAGTCCGACTGGGACCTGCCCGGCGGGGTCGTCGACCCGCACGAGGCCCCCTGGGTCGCGCTGCGGCGGGAGGTCCGCGAGGAGCTCGGCGTAGACCTGCCCCCGGGGCCGCTCCTGGCGGTCAACTGGATGCCGCCCTACCGTCAGTGGGACGACGCCGTGCACTTCGTCTTCGACCTCGGCACGGTGCCTGACCTGGCCGAACGAGCGGTGCTGGACCCCCGGGAACTGGCCGCGGTGCACTGGGTCGAGCCCGCGGAGTTCGCCGAGCGGATGGCACCCTACGCGGTGCGCCATCTCACCGCGATCCTCGCTGCGGACCGCGCGTGCGGGCCGCTGGTGCTGGAGGACGGCACTGTTCCGGAGGCCGATGTCACCTAGCATGACATCTTGTGCCCCGCCACCGCAGTGAAGAACAGACATCCCTCAAGCGCCCGCTAGCCATCCTGCTCGCGCTCGCCGTCGCCGTGCTCGCCGTCTTCGGGGTCGTCCAGGCCCTCGGGGGGGACGACACCGGCACGGAGGAGCCGGGCGTCGCGGGCGAAGACAGTGCCACGGACGGTGAGCCGGACTCCGACACCCCACCCGACACCGACGCGGCGACCGCCACCGCGCCACCAGCTGCCGTCGAGTGCGAGGACACCCAGGAGATCACCGTCCTGGCCGCGCCGGACATCGCGCCCGTGGTGACCGAGGTCGCGGAGACCGCCGACCCGTGCACGACATACTCCGTCGTCGCGCAGGCCCCGCTGGAGGTCGTGACGGCCTTCGCGGGCGGCCAGGCACCCGAGGCGCAGGTGTGGATCCCCAGCTCGCCGGCGTTCGCCGCCGCGCTCTCCGAGGCCGGGGCCAGTGTGGAGACGGGGCCGGTCGTGGCCACGTCACCGGTCGTGCTGGCCGCCGAGCACGGCTTCTTCGCCGAGACCACCGAGGGCATGGCCGAGGAGCCCACCTGGGCAGACCTGGTCACCGTCGGTGTGCCGCTGGTCGTGGGCAACCCCGAGACGGACCCGGCGACGACGGCGACCCTGCTGGCGGCGCAGTCCGGGCTGGGCGACTCCGACGCGGCCCGCGCGCTGACCGAGAGCCTGATGGTGACCCTTGCGCAGAACGCCACCGCCGACCCGCTCGGCGCGGTGGCCTCGGGCCTGCCGGTCTTCGTTCCGACCACTGCGGGGCAGGTCGCCGCCTCCGTCGGCACCGACACCGAGCTGTCCGGCCTGACTCCCCGCGGCGGTGCCGGGTCGCTCTCCTTCCCGTATGTCGTGCTGCCGGGTGCCGCGGACACCCCCGGTGTCGCGGAGCTCCAGGAGGCACTGCTGGCCCCGGAGGCCGCGGCCGCGTTCGAGGCGGGCGGCTTCTCGGTCGGAGACGCTGACGCGACCCCGGTCGACCAGGAGGCTGTGGCCGCGCTCAACGAACAGTGGGGCGCGCTGAACCCGCCCTCGCGCCTGCTGGCCGTCATCGACGTCTCCGGCTCGATGGACGAGGTCGCGGGGGAGCTGTCCCGCATCCAGATCACCAGTCAGGCCGCCGAGCGCGGGCTGGGCCTGTTCCCGGACGAGAGCGCCGTGGGCCTGTGGGCGTTCTCCACCAACCGCGGCCCCGACGGCGAGGACTGGGAGCAGCTGATCCCCGTGCGGGTGCTCTCCCAGGACGTCGAGGGCCAGACCCAGCGCGCGGTGCTGGAGGAGGCTGTCGCCGGGCTGGACGAGGACTTCACCACGGGTGACACCGGGCTGCACGACACGATCCTCGCGGCCTACCTGCACATGCAGGAGGAGTGGGAGGAGGGCTTCGTCAGCTCCATCGTGCTGCTCACCGACGGCGTGAACGACGACTCGACCGGTGGGCTCAGCGAGGAGCAGCTGATCGCCGAGCTCGAGGAGGTGGCCGACCCCGAGCGGGAGGTGCGCCTGATCCTGATCGGTATGGGCCCGGACGTCGACTCCGCCGCACTGGACCGCGTCGCACGGGCGGCCGGTGGCCAGTCGTTCGTCGCGGAGGACCCGCGCGACATCGGGCAGGTGTTTATCCAGGCGATCGCCGCGCGCCACGGCTGAGCGGGCCCGCCTCAGCCCGCGGGTCGGCACGGCTGAGCAGACCCGCCTCGGCTCGCGGGCCGGCACGGCTGAGGGTCCGCCTCAGCCCGCGGGCCGGCTGAGCCCTGCGGCCTCCCCTCCTAGCACGAAGCCCGACCAGCACCCGCTGGTCGGGCTCCGTCCTTGCTGGTGGAGACCCCGGACAGGTCTCGGTGTCGTGCAGTTCGTGCTCCGGGACGTGGTGGGGTCGGTGCCGCCCGGTCAGACCCCGCGGTCGTCGCGACGCTCGATCACGTCCGGTCCGCCACGGCGCTCCTCGATCACGGTGTGGCTGCTGTTGGAGCGCTGTGCGTTCTGGATCAGACCCATGATGAGCGCCAGCGCGCCGCCGGCCATCAGGATCCAGCCCACCACCTGCAGGTCGGTGTTGACAAGGCTCTCGTCGAGGTCGGTGAACGAGATGATGGCTCCGACGACCAGCAGCGTGATGCCGATTCCGATGCCCATGGAGTCTCCTTTGCTCGTGCACGCCCTGCGGCGCGCTCCCTCCAGCATGACCCGAGGGCGGGACCGTCGCCGGTCGAATCGGTAACCCCTCCCGGCGATCACAGCCGCGTCACGGAGGCCGCTCACCCGCAGAGCCTGTCACGTGCGGGGATTCTGCCCGCTCGTGCGGTCGACCGCGTCACGATAACGGCGCTCCGTGACATCCGGTCCGCGTCGCTCCACCACCGGACCGGGGTGGTCCCGGTAGTCCAGGCCGCCGCGCACGACGGGCGGCGCGCTGTCTCCGTCGACGGACGGACCGGACGTGGGCCGTTGACGCAGCCGGTCGACGACGAGCCAGAGCGTGCCGAGGGCACCGGCCAGGACCAGGGCCACCGTCCCCGCGAGGAACAGCTCGAGCCACAGGCTCACGCCACGGGCAGCTGCTCGCCGAGGAAATCCACCGTGACGTCCCAGGCGGCCAGGGATGCCTGCGGGTGGGAGAACATAGGGTGCGGGTTGTCGAAGGCGTGCCCCGCGCCGTCGTAGAGCTCGAACCGCACCAGGTTGTCGCCGCGTGTCACCCACGTGCGGATGTCCTCGACCGCATCACGTGGGATGTAGGCATCGGCGGTGCCGAAGTGGTGCAGGCTCGCCACCTCCACCTCGACCTCGGCATCGACCAATTGGGGCAGGGCGGAGCCGTAGTAGGAGACCAGCGCCTCCGGAGGGTTCGACGCCTGGGCGGCGACGGCATACGCGAGTCCGCCGCCGAAGCAGAAACCGACGAAGCCCACGCTGCTCACGTGCGGCAGCGAGGCAACGTGCGCTGCGGCAGAGACACCGTCGCGCACGGCGGTCTCCCAGTCCAGCTGCCCCGCAAGGGCCAGGCCCTGCTCCAGCACGTCCTCCGCCCCCTCGTCGACCGTCCGCTGGGGCAGTCGCCAGTAGAACTCCGGTGCCAGCACGGCATACCCCAGCTCGGCGAGGTCATCGCAGCGGCTGCGGACATAGCTGCTCACGCCGAAGATCTCCTGGAAGACCAGGATGGCTGGCCGGTCGCGGCCGTCCACGGAGTCCGGGAACCACAGGTGGGCGGGCATCGCCCCGTCAGCGGTCGGGATCGAGACCTCGCTCGACTCGGCCAATGCGATCAGTCCCTGCCGTCAGGCAGCACGGCGTTGAGGATCATCGAGACGACGGTGATCACGAGAGCGCCCCACACGGCGTCCCACCAGAAGTCCGTCACGTCGAAGCCCAGGTTGACCCAGCCGGAGACCACCCCGGTCAACCACAGCATGAACGCGTTCAGGATGAACGTGAACAGACCCAGGGTGAGCAGGAGGACCGGCAGGGACAGGACGAACAGGATCGGCTTGATGATGGCGTTGAGCACGCCGAAGATCAGGCCGACCGCCAGGATCGTGATGACCTTCGTGGTCGTGCTGCTGGTCTCTTCGAACACGATTCCGTCGAAGAGCAGCGAGGCGATCCAGACGGCGAGACCGTTGACGATTACCTTGATGAGGAAACTCATGGGCCCATCGTTGCACTAGGTGGCCGCCGGCGGGCACCTTTGCGGCGTCGAGTCTGGTGACATGGGCGACAGCGTTACCCTCGGTCGCATGAACGATGGTGTCCGCCTCCGCAAGACCCTCGAGGGTGTCCCCGCCTACAAGCCGGGCAAGCCGGCCGCGCCGGTCGAGGGTCTGACGGCATACAAGATCTCCTCGAACGAGAACCCGTACCCGCCGCTGCCCTCCGTCCTCGACGTGGTGACCGAGGCCGCGGGCCGCATGAACCGCTACCCGGACATGGCCGTCGCCGCGCTCACCGAGTCGCTGGCCGAGCGCTGGGCGGTGCCGGCGACGCACATCGCGACCGGGACCGGCAGCGTGGGGGTGCTCACCCAGTTGGTCAACATCACCTGCGAGCCGGGTGACGAGGTCGTCTACGCCTGGCGGTCGTTCGAGGCCTACCCGATCGTGGTCGCCCTCGCGGGGGCCGAGTCGGTGCAGGTGCCGGTGACCGAAACCGCCGAGCACGACCTGCCCGCGATGGCCGCAGCCGTCACCGACCGCACCCGACTGGTGCTGGTCTGCACGCCGAACAACCCGACCGGGCCGCACGTCACCGACGCGGCGCTGCGGGAGTTCCTCGCCGCGGTGCCCCGGGACGTGCTGGTCGTCATCGATGAGGCCTACCTGGAGTTCAACACGGCCGACGACGCCCCGGACGCGCTCGCGCTCTACCGTGAGTTCCCCAACGTCGCGGTGCTGCGCACCTTCTCGAAGGCCTACGGCCTGGCCGGGCTGCGCGTGGGGTATGCCATCGCCCAGGAGGACGTCGCGACGGCACTGCGCAAGGCGGCGACGCCGTTCGGTGTCTCCGACCTGGCCGAGCGGGCTGCGATCGCCAGCCTGGCGGCCTATGACGAGCTTGAGGTGCGGGTCAAGGCGCTGGTCGGAGAGCGGGAGCGGGTGCTCGAGGGGCTACGGGAGCAGGGCTGGCCGGTGCCGGACACGGAGGCCAACTTCGTGTGGATGCCGCTCGGCGAGGACACCCTCGACTTCGCGGCCGCGTGCCAGAAGCGGGGCCTCACGGTCCGGCCGTTCCCCGGCGAGGGCGCGCGCTGCACGATCGGTGAGACCGAGGCCAACGACCGGCTGCTCGAGGTGGCCGCCGCGTTCCGCAACCGCTGACCTGCGCCGGCCTCCTGACTGATGCGGTCCGACTCCTGCCCGATGGGGGAGGCCGACCCCCTGACTGATGGGGGAGTATGCCGTGGGCTGGGGGCCGCACGCGCGGCCCGGCATCCCGTTGCCCCGTCAGCCGAACAGCGCGTCGTAGAGGCGCTCGTAACCCTGCGACCGGCCGGCGTAGTAGGCCACCCGGGTCTGAGTGGGGCTCAACGTCGGCCCGCGGTCCGGGTCCGCGCGCTGCACGCCGGGCGCCAGCGTCTCCAGCGCGAGCAGCGCGGTGCCGTGCAGTGTGGAGCGCTTGATGGTGACCGGGGTGACGGGGGTGCCCATGGCGTCGGCCATGACCTGGAGCAGCTCTGGGCGGTCTGTGGTGACCCGGCCGCCGCAGTAGAGCTTATTGGGCTCGGGCGCCACCTCCCGCAGTTGGGCCGCGATCCGGGCGTAGGACAACGCGATGCCCTCGACGACGCCGCGATACAGCTCGAGCGGCGACGAGCCGGCCCCCACGCCGGTGAAGGCTGCGCGGGCGTCCGCGGCCCACCCGGTGCTGCGCTCGCCGGTGAAGAACGGCAGCACGAGTGGGGTCGCGTCGTGCGGCTCCGCCGTCAGGGCACGGGAGAGCGCGTCGCCGGTGTCGGCCGCGTCGCCCGTGTCGGCAGCCCCGCCCGTGCCGGCAGTGTCGCCCGTGTCGCCCGTGTCGGCAGCGTCGCCCGTGTCGCCCGTGTCGGCAGCGTCGCCGGCGGACCGTAGGGTCGCGTCCGCCCAGGTGAGGGCGCGGCCGACGTCGTTGAGCGCGCCACCGAGCAGCGCCCGGTCGTGCGAGACCCGGTAGCACCACAGGCCCGGCGGCAGCGCATCAGGCATCTGCCGGATCACCACGCGCAGGGCTCCCGAGGTCGCGCACGAGGCACCGATCGTCGTCTCGTCGTGGGCACCGAGGCCGACGTTGGCGGCGAAGCCGTCGGCGACCGTGGCGAACCACCTGGCGTCCGCGAGCGCCGGCCACCGTCGTGCCAGCGCGGCGGCGCGGTCCGGCCCGATCTCCAGGGGCTGGTCCAGGTGGTGGATCGGCGGGAGCTGGTCCAACCGGATGCCGGCCACCGCGACGTCCTGCGGTGACCAGTCGGCGGTGCGCCGGTCGACGAGTCCGGTCCACGAAGCCGTCGAGGTGCCGGTGGCCAGCACTCCGGTCAGGGCGCGCAGGACGTAGTCGCCCAGCGACAGGTAGTGCGCGGTGCGGGCCACGACACCGGGCTGGTCCTCGGCGAGCCAGCGCAGCCGCGCGGGCCAGTAGCTGGAGTGGATCCGCGCCCCGGTGCGCTGCTGGATCTCTGCCTCGGAGAGCTCCGCCCGGAGGCTCTCGACCTGGCGACTGCACCGCCCGTCCGCGTAGGTGAAGCACGGCGTGAGCGGGTGGCCCTCGACGTCGACGGCGACCAGTGAGGAGGCGAAGGTGTCCAGACCGACGCCAGCGATCTGCTCGCCCGCAAGGCGCTCGGTGAGCACGTCGATGATGGAAGTGAGCTCCGCGACGACCTGATCAGGGTCGATCACGGAGGTGCCGTCCGGCGCCACCGTGAGGCCGTGCGCGACCTTCGCGCGCTTGCCGACGGGTCGGCCGTGGGCGTCGTAGACCATGCCCCGACACGCGGTGGACCCGACGTCCAGGGCCAGCACCAGCGGCGGGACCGCGTCCTGCCAGTCGATCTCGAATTCGGAGGCCATGCCCCACCATAGGGCGGATCACGCACGGTGCCGGGAGACCTGGCGCACGGCATACGTCCCGGGAAGGACGATCCCGTGGGACGGGTCCTCCCCGCGGTCCCCGGGCTTCATCCTTCGGGAGGTATCCACGGGCGGGGCCAGAAGTTAACGTCACCGCCATGATCCCGAGAACCTGGCGATCCGGCGCTGCACTCCTGCTCGCAGCGACCTTGCTCACGGCCTGCACGGGCGAGGTCCCGGCCGTCACCGATCCGACGGCCCCGCCCGCACCGGTGGACGGCGCCGCGAGCGCGCCCGCCGCCGGTGAGGGCGCTGCAGGTGAGGGCGCTGCCGGTCAGGGCGCCGACGGCGAGGCGGGAGGGCCGCTCGGCGACCCGGTCGCGGCCGAGGGATCCGACGGCGAGGTCGAGCCGTACATCGTCAAGGGCCGGGTCCTCGACAGCCAGGGCAGACCGGTGCCGGGGGTCTCGGTGCTGGCGAACAACACAATGCTCTACGGCAGCACCGCGGAGGCGGTGACCGACGCCGACGGCAGCTACCGCATCGACCTGTCGCTGCTGGAGACGACCTGGCGGATGTGGGGCACCCACGAGGTTGCCTTCGACGGCCAGCGGTACTCGTTCCAGCTGGACGTGGACGAGACCCCCTTCGCCAGCCACGATGGTGCGGTCCGGGACTTCGTCTGGCGGATCGGGGGTCCCATGGAGTCCCACCCGGACCTGTTCCACGGAGGCGCTGGTCACGTCTACCAGGACTACGGCTCCGGTGGGCTGGAGGACATCACGCTGGTGACGCTGCACTTCACGCCGTCCGGACCGCTCGCCGACGGGACGGCCGGGGAGCCGCTCGACGTGCCGGTGGACGGGCTGGGAGCGTTCGGCGGGATCCCGCTCGGCCGCTACACGATCACCGCGACTTACGGTCCGCCCGGCGCCGAGCACAACCTGCTGATCCAGGACGCCGCCTCGGACGACGAGGCGTCGTATGCCGAGTCTGTCGAGTCCGGTTTCGAGCCCGACCTGTGGGGAGGCACGCTCGCCGTGCGGGTGCGGCTGCCATAGGCGCCGAGCCGGCGCGTGGGGCGAGCCGGCCCAGAGGCGCCCCTACGGGCCGATGCCGAGGGCCGCTGAGGCTAGGGGTCCATGCCCGGCCCCCTATGGGCCCATGCCCAGGCCCCCGCGTTCCGTGCACGGGCCCTCCTGCGGTCCCGCGCGTCATACAGCACCCCACGCTGCGGTAGCGTGGCCCTGACCCCGCACACGGGCGCCGACGCTCGCGCGCCGGCCCTATGAAGGAGCAAGAACCAGTGAGCGACGACGTCGTCGCGCCGGTGGAAACCGCCGCGCCCGCGACCCACGAACCCCCCGCGAGAGACATCACCGACGGTGGACCTGAGATGGTCCAGTTCCTCGACGCCGAGGGGCGCCGGATCCCGCAGACCGAGGTCAACGGCCCGTACGCCGATTACCTCCAGGACGTCGACGGCGAGATGCTGCGCAGCCTCTACCGTGACCTTGTGCTGGTGCGCCGGGTCGACTCCGAGGGTCACGCGCTGCAGCGGCAGGGCGAGCTCGGTCTGTGGCCCTCGCTGCTGGGTCAGGAGGCGGCCCAGGTGGGTGCCGGGCGGGCGATGCGCACCCAGGACTACGCGTTCCCGGGCTACCGCGAGCACGGCGTCGCCTGGTGCAAGGGTGTCGACCCGGTCAACCTGCTGGGCATGTTCCGCGGGGTCAACCACGGGGGCTGGGACTCCAACGAGAACAACTTCCACCTCTACACGATCGTCATCGGCAACCAGATGCTGCACGCCACCGGTTATGCCATGGGAGTGCAGAAGGACGGGTTGGTCGGCACCGGCGATGCCGACCGGGACACCGCGGTCATGGCGTTCACCGGTGACGGGGGCACGGCCCAGGGTGACTACAACGAGGCGCTGGTCTTCGCCTCCGTCGCGCACTCCCCGGTCGTCTTCTTCGTCCAGAACAACCACTGGGCGATCTCCGAGCCGAACGACCGGCAGTTCATCATCCCGCCCTACCAGCGGGCTCGCGGCTTCGGCATCCCCGGCGTCCGGGTCGACGGCAACGACGTGCTCGCCACCCTGGCCGTGACGCGCGCCGCGCTGGAACGGGCCCGCGGCGGGCAGGGACCGACGCTCATCGAGGCGTTCACCTACCGGATGGGCGCGCACACCACCTCCGACGACCCCACCAAGTACCGCATCGCGGCCGAGGTCGACATCTGGAAGAAGAAGGACCCGATCGACCGGTTGCGCAAGCACCTGGAGGCCGAGGGCCTGGTGGAGGACGGCTGGTTCGAGTCGATCGACGCCGAGGCGGACGAGCTAGCCCAGCGCATCCGCACCGCCTGCCAGCAGATGCCGAACCCACCCCACGAGGACATGTTCGAGAAGGTCTATGTCGACCCCCACCCGCTGATCGAGCGGGAACGGGCCGAGTTCGTGGCCTACCAGGCCAGCTTTGAGGAGGACTGATGAGCGACAGGACCCGCGAGGACACGAGCTTGCGAGGCCCGCAGCGGTCCGCGGAGCTGATCGAGGAGGAAAACTGATGAGCTCCGCACTGCAGAAGATGACGATCGCCAAGGCGCTCAACGCCGGCATGCGGGCCGCCATGGAGACCGACCCGAAGGTCGTCCTGCTGGGTGAGGACATCGGCAAGCTCGGCGGTGTCTTCCGGATCACCGAGGGCCTCCAGAAGGACTTCGGGGAGGACCGGGTCCTGGACACGCCGCTCGCGGAGTCGGGGATCATGGGCACCGCGGTGGGCCTGGCCCTGCGCGGCTACCGTCCGGTCGTCGAGATCCAGTTCGACGGCTTCGTGTACCCGGCATTCGACCAGATCATCAGCCAGGTCGCCAAGATGCACTACCGGTCGCTGGGCCACCTGCGCCTGCCGATGGTCATCCGCATCCCCTACGGCGGCGGGATCGGCGCCGTGGAGCACCACAGCGAGTCCAACGAGGCCTACTTCGCGCACACCGCTGGCCTGCGCGTGGTCACCTGCTCCAGCGCCGAGGACGCCTACTGGATGATCCAGCAGGCGATCGCCAGCGACGACCCGGTCGTCTTCTATGAGCCCAAGCGTCGCTACCACGAGCGCGGCGAGATCGAGCTGGGTGAGGACGCGCCCCACGGTCTCCACGACGCGGTGGTGCGCACCCCCGGCACCGACGTGACGCTGCTGGCCTACGGCCCCATGGTCAAGACCGCCATGATCGCTGCGCAGGCCGCCGACACCGAGGGACGCTCGATCGAGGTCGTCGACCTGCGCTCGCTGTCCCCGCTGGACGTCCCGACCATCCTGGAGTCGGCGAGGAAGACCGGCCGCGTGGTGGTCGCGCACGAGGCGCAGACCTTCCTCGGCATGGGCGCCGAGCTCGCGGCGCTCGTCCAGCACGAGGCGTTCTATCACCTCGAGGCCCCGGTCATCCGCGTCGGCGGCTACAACATCCCCTACCCGCCCAGCCGCCACGAAGAGGTCTTCCTGCCCGACCTGGACCGCATCCTGGACGCGGTGGACCGCTCGCTCGCCTACTGACCGCAAGGAGTATGCCGTGCCCCAGTTCAACCTGCCCGACCCCGGTGAGGGCCTGGTCGAGGCCGAGATCGTCACCTGGAAGGTCAAGGTCGGCGACGAGGTCAAGGTCAACGACATCGTCGTGGAGATCGAGACGGCCAAGTCGCTGGTCGAGCTGCCGATCCCGTGGGCCGGCACCGTGTCCGAGATCCTGGTCGAGGAGGGCACCACGGTCGAGGTGGGCTCACCGATCATCGTGATCGACACCGGCGACGGCGGAGGGAAGCCGACCACCGGCGCCGACGGCGCGCAGGCCGGCGCCAACGGCGAAGAGGCCGGCGCCAACGGCGAGGAGGCCGCTGCCGGTGGCGAGACGGCCGGCACGGCCGCTCCCGGCACCCAGGCAGCACCGGGTGAGAGCACTCCGGAGGCGCCCGGGCGCGAGGCCAACCTGGTCGGCTACGGGCCGTCCGCCGGCGCCACGCAACGCCGTGCCCGGAAGTCCGCGGCCAGTGGGGACGCAGCAGCCGGCGAGGCAGCCAGCGAGGAGGCTCCGGCCGAGCCCGAGCAGCCGAAGGGTCCGGCGCTGGCCAAGCCCCCGGTCCGCAAGTACGCCAAGGACAAGGGCGTCGACCTCAAGGCCGTCACCCCGACCCGTGAGGACGGCGTGATCACCCGCGCCGACGTCGACGCACACCTGGCTGGCGGGACGGCACCGGCTGCCGCGGTCGGCGCAGCCGCACCGCACACCGGGGCGGCGGCCGCCGCACCAGCGGCGGAGGCCCCGCAGACGCCCCGGACCGCAGACGACGCAGCCGGCACCTCGGCATACTCCCCGCCGGTGTTCGACCGCTCCGGCGAGCGGGAGACGCGCACCCCGGTCAAGGGCGTCCGCAAGATGACGGCACAGGCGATGACCGGCTCGGCGTTCACCGCGCCGCACGTCACAGAGTTCATCACCGTCGACGTCACCGCCACGATGGAGCTGGTCGAGCGCCTCAAGAGCGACCGCGAGTTCCGTGGCGTGAAGATCTCGCCGCTGCTCATCCTGGCCAAGGCGCTGTGCCTGGCGGTCAAGCGCAACCCCGGCATGGTCGCGGTGTGGGACGAGGACGCGCAGGAGATCGTCCAGAAGAACTACGTGAACCTCGGCATCGCCGCCGCGACCCCGCGTGGCCTGATCGTCCCGAACATCAAGGACGCGGACCTGATGGACCTGCGGCAGCTGGCCGACGCCATGGCCAACCTGATCGAGACCGCCCGGTCGGGCCGCACCCAGCCTGCCGAGATGTCCGGCGGGTCGATCACGATCACCAACGTCGGCGTCTTCGGCGTCGACACCGGCACCCCGATCATCAACCCGGGCGAGTCGGCGATCGTGGCCTTCGGCGCCGTGCGCCGACAGCCGTGGGTGGTCACCTCCGCCGACGGGACCGAGGAGATCGTGCCGCGCTGGATCACCCAGCTCGCGGTCTCCTTCGACCACCGGCTCATCGACGGCGAGCTCGGCTCGAGGTTCCTGGCCGACCTGGCCGCGCTGATGGAGGACCCGAGCCGCGCCCTGGTCTGGGGCTGATCCGTGGCCCGGTCCGACGGTGGGAGGTCGCTTCCCGCGCTGCGCAGTCGGAGCGAGGGCGACGGTGGTGGCTCGCCCCGTGCGCGGCGCCGCCTGAGGCTGCGCGACCGGCTCTTCACCGGACTGTGCGTGCTCGCTGCGTTGGCGGTGGTGCTGTTCGCTCTCTCCCGCGGCAACCCTCGGGCCGCTGCCATCGGCGGCGGGCTGTTCCTCGGGTACGCCGTGCTGCACGCAGTCGTGCGACGGCTTGAGCCGGCCGCCCGCCTGGTCACCGGACACGAGGCGGATGACGCGGAACGGCTGGTCCAGTTCCGCGCGACCCGCACGGCCGGGCAGGTCGCCCTCCTGGTCGCCGTCGTCGGCGTGGCGCTGACCCTCTTCGCGGACTGGGACACCGGGCTCTGGGTGGCCGGCACCGCCGTCGTCGTGGTGGCCTCGTTCGTCGGTGCGCTCTGGTGGTTCGGACGGAATTGACGGCCGCGCCATGACCGACGCACGCGACGACGTAGCCATGACCCACGCATGCGACGACATCGCCATGACCGACGGGGAGCACTGGCCGGGCCATGACTGACGGAGGAGACGGCATCGCCATGACACAGCCGAGGATCCAGGCCACGTCGGTCTCGATCAGCACGCCGGACCCGCGGGCGCTCGCCGCGTTCTATGCGCGCCTGCTGGGGGTGGAGGTCAGGGTCTCCGAGGGGCCACGCGAGGGCGAGCCCGCCACAGCCGGGTGGGCGCAGATCGGCCCGGCCGAGGGGCACCTGATGATGACCCTCAACTTCGAGTGGGACGAGCACTACGTGCCGCCGGTCTGGCCCAGCCGACCCCCCAGCCGGCTCGGCTGGCCGTCGGTGGGCGACGGCATCGGCGCAGCGCCGCTCTCATCAGATCCGGTCACCTCCATCCCCACCGCGCAGTCCGCGGTCACCGTGGGTGCGGCGCCACAGCAGGCCATGACCCACCTCGACCTCTGGGTGGACGACATCGAGGCCTCCGTGGCGTGGGCGCTCGAGTGCGGTGCCACCGAGCACCAGCACCAGCCGCAGGAGCACGTACGCGTGATGATCGATCCGCACGGCCACCCGTTCTGCCTCTTCGCCGGCTGACGGCACTCGCACCTCGACTGGTTGAGCCACTCGCAGCATCCACTGGCTGAGCCACGCGCACCATGCAGCGGCCGAGCCACTCGCACCGTGCACTGGCTGAGCCAGCGCACCACGCAGCGGCCGAGCCGCGCGCATCATGCACCGGCCGAGTCACTCGCGCTCGGCAGCACCTATTCGCTGGCGCCAGCCACCGCCCACCTGTCGGGCGGACGAAGGCCTATGGGACGGCGCCGAGCTGTGGGAGGAGGTCGGTGGAGGCTCGGAACCGATGGTTGCGTTGCCACCGGCCACCGGTGTGCTCGGGGTGCGCGAACTCGGGGATGCCGTCGCCTGGGTGCAGGCGCACGCTCCACCCCTGGTCGTGGACGGCGTGGTGGTGGAAGAAGCAGAGGAGGACGCCGTTGCCCAGGTCGGTACGTCCGCCCTTCGACCAGCTCCTCAGGTGATGCCCGTCGCACCACTGCGGGGGCCGGTCGCAGCCTGGAAATGCGCATCCGAGGTCCCGTTGGGCCAGGATCCGTCGCTGCTCCTTGGTGAAGAGCCGTTTGGCGGTCCCCTGGTCGAGCGGCACGGAGCGTCCGTTGAAGACCTGCGGGATGAGTTGCTGCGTGCAGGCCAGACGACGAATCTGCCCGCCGGACACTCGGAGGCCGTCGGTCAGGGTGCCGGCCACTTTCGCGGACTGGTTCGCGAGGTGCTCGTAGGCAAACGTGATGGCGAGCGACACCGGTGATCCACCGGCCTGAGCGAAGCCGTCCGTCGGGAAGTGCTCGATGAGACCGCAGAGGGCCCGGCCCAACTGGTTCGGGTAGGGCGTCATCTCCTCCGGTGTGGTGGGAGGCGGCGCATCCCCAGTCTGGCTGCCGGCACTCCGGTCCTGCTCGTTGTCGGCACCCCAGTCTTGCTCGTCGTTGGCACCACTGTCTTGCTCGTTGTCGGCACCACTGTCTTGCTCGTCGGCCAGGTGGTTGCGGCGTGGGGACACGACCGCATCGAGCAGCGCTCGGAGTTGGTGAGCCTGGAGGTCGGGGACGATCCCGTTGAAGCCGTGGGTGCCGTCCTTGCGGTCCCACATCGAGAAGCAGGTCTTCTCCCACGCGGACTTCTCCTGGCGTGAGGTCTCCTTGTCCTCCCCCTCGTCAGCCTCCGGGTCGGGACGGACGTCCTCGAGGGCGCGCTTGCCACGGCGCCGAAGGTCGGTCAGGGACAACCGGCTCGCCGCGCCCAGCAGCTTCTGCTCGACCTCGCGACGCTCCTGATCGGTGAGGTACTTGGGGAGTGCGGCGACCGTCCGGCCGATGATCTTGGCCTGCTCCTGGCTGATGTCACCGGCTGCCAGGGCGTCCTGGGTCGCGGAGGCACCAGACTCCTCGAGTGCGCCAGCAGTCCTCACGAGGTCCTCTGAGCCGCGACGGTCTCCGCCGAAGTCGTTCGCCATCATCTGACCGGTGGACGTCGCGCCGGCACGTCGCGCGGTGCCGGCCTTCTCCATCACCTGCGCCGCCGCCATCTGATGGGCGGACAGGCGTGCCGTCAACCGGGCGATCCGTCGGGTGAGGTCGCGGACCTGGGGCTCCGGGACGTCCTGCCACTGGGCCGTGCCCACCCCGTCCAGCGACTCCTCGATCGCCGTCAACGCCTCCCCGATGGCGTGCCTCTGCGGCGCAGCGGACTCGGGTGGATCCGAGTGGGAGGAGGTCGTCCTGGCGCCGTCTTCGACTGCCCACTCCGGCGGTCGTCCGCTGGGCTGTGCCCAACTCTGGTTCGCCATCAGTTCCTCCTCCCACTCGGTTGCCCCCGACATTAGGAACAGCGCGCTCGGCCACCAACGAGGCGACACCAACCTGTGGATAGGTGTGGTGGCCGGCCGGAGGCTGTGGATGGCTGGCGCGCCTCAGCTCAGGCCGCGATGTGCAGAGAGCCGTGGCGGGACGGTGTGGCAGGACGGCGTACCAGGACTGGCTTGGCAGGAAGGAACTGCACGCGTGGCCGCGCCATCGGGGTGCCATCATCGTTGGCATGGCCACCCCGACCGTCACCCCGGTGAACCTGCGGCGAGGGCTGGCCTGCGGATGCTGAGCAACCCCGAGGACGTCGCCAACCGCTTTGCCGACGCCTGGAACCGTGGCGACGCGGATGCCATCGCCGCGCTCTTCACCGACGACGCCGACTTCGTCAACGTCGTCGGCTTCTGGTGGACCAGGCGCGAGCAAATCCGGCATAACCACGCCTACGGCTTCGCCCACATCTTCCCCGGCAGCACGATGAGCATCGAGCGGCTGCGGGTGCGGGACCTGGGGGACACGGCCGTGGTCCACGCCCGGTGGCGGATCGAGGGTCAGAGTATGCCGTCCGGCGGCGACGGTGGGGCGGGCGAGGCCGACGACGGTGCGCCGGGCTACGCCGACGACGGTGGGCCGGGCTACGCCGGGGACCGCCGGGGCATCTTCGTCTTCGTCACCCGGCGCCAGAAGGACGGCACCTTGCGGGCCGTCGCCGCGCAGAACACCGACATCGTGCCGGGTGCCCAGACCCTGGTCGCCGACGGGTCCGGTCCACGAACGGACGGGTCCGGCCTGCGGCCGGCGCGCTACGACGACCCGTAGCGGTCGGTGGCAACCGGGCCACAGCCGCAACCCAGCCGCAAGACCCTCAGCAGACCGACGGAACCAGGACAGACGGAATCCAGAACTGACGGAACCCAGGACCGACGGGTCCGCGTCGGAGGAGGCATGGCACGGCATACTCACGGCATGGCGATGCGAGGGGCGAGGCAACGGGCGGGGCAGACGATCTACGGCCTGGGCGAGCGGGTGTGGACGAGCAGACCCCTGAAGGTCACCCGTCGCGCTGCGCTCCGGGCAGGCACCGGGGCCCTCACCCAGAGCTACAGCCTCTACAAGGTGCACCCGGCGATGTGGCGCCTGACCGCGACCCACTACCGGCCGTGGATGGGCGACTTCGCGCGCTGGCACGCGTGGATGACCTGTCAGCTCGGGTCGCTGCACGTGCCGGCCTACCAGCAGTTCCTCCGGGAGCGGGACTGGACCTTCCGGTGGTGGGACCTGGAGAACTACCCGCCGACCAGCAAGGACACCTACGTGACCCGCTTCGGCGAGGAGGCCCGCTGCTGGCACGGCGAGATGGACCTGCGCGGCACCCTCGTGGATGAGTCCTCCGGCTCCTCGGGTCGCCCGTTCAACTGGGTCCGCGGCAGGGAGGAGCTCCAGGACATCCACCGGAACGTCGCCGGCTTCACCTCACTGATGATGAGGGACGAGCCGCGGCTGTTCGTCATCAACGCCTACTCGATGGGGGCGTGGGCGACCGGCACCAACACCGGCATCGCGATGGCCAAGATCGCCATGGTCAAGAACACCGGCCCCGACCTGGACAAGATCGTGGACACCATCACCCACTTCGGGACCGGCTTCACCTACCTGATCACCGCCTACCCGCCCTTCCTGAAGGACCTGCGGGACCGGCTCGACGACGAGGGTTTCGACTGGGACCGGCACCGCATGCACGGACTGGTCGGTGGCGAGGGGATGACCGAGGCGCTGCGCGACTACTGCGAGGAGCGTTTCCTGACGGTGCGCTCCGGCTACGGCGCCTCCGACCTGACCATCGGCATCGGCGGCGAGACCGAGCTGACCGTGTGGCTGCGTCGCCAGCTGCTGCGCGACCACGACCTGCGCGAGGCCGTGCTCGGCCCGGACGAGACGCGCACGCCGATGATCTTCCAGTACAACCCGCTCGAGACCTACCTCGAGGTCACCGACGACGGCGAGATCCTCTGCACCCTCACGTCGACGTCGGTGCTCAGCCCTAAGCTGCGCTACAACATCGGCGACGAGGGGGTGATCCTGGACTGGCACGACCTGGCCGCGATCCTGCGCACCCGCCCCGAGTGGCAGTCCGCCGCGCGCCGGGCCTGGCAGGCGCAGGGCATGAAGCTCCCGCTGCTCCTTCTCTACGGCCGCAAGGACGCCACGATCTCGTTCATGGGCGCCAACATCTATCCCCAGGACGTCGAGAACGGGCTGTACGCCGACTCCGCCCGCGCGGCCCGCCTCGCCTCCTTCACCCTCACCCTGGAGGAGCTCGACGGCGGCCGGGACAGTCAGCCCGTGATCCACCTCGAGCTGCGCGAGGACGAGTCGCTCACCGCGGACGAGCGCTCCGAGCTGGCCCGCGACGCCCAGGAAGGGGTCGTGGGCTACCTCGCCAGGGTCAGCCGCGACTTCGCCCAGTCGCTGGAGGAGTCCGCCCGCACCGGCGACATCGAGGTCCGCGTGCACGACTTCGGCACCGGCCCGTTCGCGGTGGAGAACACCAAGCTCAAGCGGGTCTACCTGCAGAAGGGCACGCCGTGAGCACGGGGGTGGCAGGCGCAGGCAGTATGCCGAGGGCCGACCTGGCCGCGCGCCTGCGGGACCGTGCGAGGTTGGCCGACCCATCGGCCGCCCGGCACGCCGGCGCGGTCTTCGTCGGAGCGACCCGCTACACCGGGCCGCTGGCCTGGCTCCGACTGGCGCCGCAGTGGGGCCGGCTGGTCCGGCAGATGCGGCGGATGCCCGGCTACCTCTACCACCGCGTCTACTACGAGCCTCCGTTCAGCCTGGGCACCCTCGGCTTCTTCGAGACCCAGGACGACCTGATGCGCTTCGCCCGCACCGGTGAGCACCGGGAGCTCATGGGCTGGGTGCTGAGTGAGCGCAACGCCAGCGGCGGCTACATCCGCATCTTCTACAACGTGCCCGCAGCACCCGAGGCTTCGGACCGGGACGAGGGACCGTCAGGGGAGGGGGACCGATGAGGACCCAGGACTTCAGCAGGGCACCGGACATCGCCCAAGCGGGGGTGATGTTCGTCGGCGGGACGCGCTACACCAGCCCCGCGGCCTGGCTGCGGCATGCCGGCCGCTACCGCACGATGATCACGGAGATGAAGCGGATGCGCGGCTACCGCGGGCACCGCACCTACTGGCAGCCGCCGTTCACCCTCGGCACGATCGCCTGGTTCGACACGATGGACGACCTCATGCTCTTCGCGCGCACGGGCACCCACCGCGAGCTGATGGCCTGGGTCACCGACGGCACCCGCAACGCGACCGGCGGCTGGATCCGCGTTTACACGGCAGACCCGCACGGCTACACCAACGGGGTGTGGCGCGCCGAGGGCAATGTCATGCGCAACATCGACACCTTCACCCCGATCGCGAAAGAGCAGGTCGGGCCACCCGTCGTGCGCCACAAGCGGGCGACGAAGGAGCCGATGACGGGCCCGCCCGTTGACGGGCAGCTCCGGTGACGGCACCGGCACCGTCGTTCGACGCCGGTGGCGGCCTGTCCGTGGGGCCGGCGCGCACGAAGGCCGACCTTCGCGAGTTCCTCGAGCTGCCGCTACGGCTGCACCCCCGGGACCGCTACGTCCCCCTGTGGGAGGACACCGTCCGCTCCTGGTGGCAGGGGCTGGGCCCGCACACCGCACACGGCAGCGTCATCGTCGCGCTCGCCCGCGACGCCCACGGCACGGTCGTCGGCAGGACCACGGTCCACTTCGACAGCCGGATGGACGAGAAGCTGGGCACCCGCGCCCAGCTCATGGGGGCCACCGAGTTCACCGCACCCGAGGTGCTCGCCGGACTCACGGCATACTCCGAGATGGTCGCCCGGGAGGCGGGCCGCACCACCCTGCTCGGCCCGGTCTCGCTGCTGCCCAACCAGACCGGCGGCGTCATCACCTCCGGCTTCGCCGAGCGCGGCTTCGTCGACTCGCCGTGGAACCCGGAGCACTACCCCGCGGCGTGGGAGGCCGCCGGCTTCATGCCCGTCTGGCCCGCCGCGACGTGGATCTGCGAGGACCTGGCGGCCCACGACCCCGACGAGGTGTTCCCCCGCGGCGCCGATCCGCTGCCCGACGGTGTGGAGCTGCACCACGGGCGACGGCGGGGACTGACCCGGCAGCTCGGCATACTCCGCTCGATGCTCAACCCGAGCTTCGCGCAGCTGCCGTACTACACGCCGATCACCGCCGAGGAGCTCGCCGCCGCGACCGACGGGCTGGCCTGGCTGCTGGACGAGCAGCTGCTGCTGTGGCTGACGGTGGACGGGGAGCCGTCGGCGTTCGTGCTCGTGGTGCCCGACCTCACCGCGTTCGTGCAGTCGACCGGCGGGCGGATGGCGCTGCGTGACCAGGTGCGGTTGCTGCTGACGCGGCGGCGCTATCGACGGGACGCGGAGCTCATCATCAAGGGGACCGTCCCGGACGCGCAGGGTCGGGGACTGATGTCGATCCTGTCGCACCGGCTGCTGGCCAACCTGCGGGCCGGGGGCTACGAGTCGCTGCGCGTGACCTTTATCGGTGAGGACAACCAGGCCTCGGCGGCGCAGTTCGCCGCGATGGGCGGGCGGCCGCTGCACGGCGTGACGTTCTACCGCAAGGAGCTGACGTGAGTCCTGCGGATCCGCCCGCCGCCCCCGGCACGTCCCCCGACCCGGGGACAGCCCCCGTCCCCGGGACGTCCCCCGCCGAGCGACTGCTCGCGCGCGCGGCCGACTGGGGTCGGGCGCCGAGCGCGCACAACACCCAGCCGTGGGAGGTTCGCGCCGACGGACCCGACGCCCTCGTGCTGGGGTGGGACGCCGACCGGGTGCTCGAGGTCGGCGATCCGACGCGCCGCGACCTGCTGCTCTCCCTGGGATGCGTCGCGGAGGCCATCTCGATCGTCGCCGCCGACGAGCAGTATGCCGTGCGTCCCACCTGGCAGGTCGACCGCGGGCGGCGCGTGGCCGGGAGGGTGGAGCTGACCGCGCTCGGTGACGAGCCGGGAGGAGGTGGGGCGGGTGACGATGCGCGCTTCAGCGTCGACGAGCTGCTCAGTCGTCGCACCGCGCGGGCGGCGTATGTGGAGCCGTTCGTCACGGCGGAGCAGGTGGCGGAGGTGGCCGAGGCAGCAGGACTGGTCCGTGGTGCGGGGACCGTGAGTGGTGCGGGGACGGTGAGTGGTGTGAGGCTGGTGAGTGGTGCCGGGCCGGTCGATGGTGCGGGGCTGGTCGGTGGTGCCGGGCCGGCGAGTGGCGGGCGACTCGCGGTCCTGCCACACGACCTCGTCGAGACGCACCTCCGGGCTGCGGACCGGTGGACCTTCGACGGCCCGGCCACGGCGGAGCTGCGGCAGTGGCTGCGGTTGGACCCGCGCGACCCTGCCTATGGGCGCGACGGGCTGTCCGACGCCGGTCTTGGTCTGGCCGGTTGGGAGCGTGCGGGACTCCGGCTTGCGCTGCGGCCGGGCGTCCTGGGTCTGCTGCGGCGCACCCGGCTGACCGCGCTGCTCGCCCGGACCGCCACTGCGCGACCGCTCGGCACGGTCGTCGCCCTCACCGCGCCGACCGACCTGCCCGACGAGGCCATGATCGACCTGGGCCGATCACTCCTGCGGGTCTGGTTGGCCGCTGCCCGTGCGGGGCTGGCCGCCCACCCGCTCAGCCAGCTTCTCGACTGCCCCATGAGCGCTGCGGGGGTGACGGCGCAGCTGGGAGGGGAGAGCACGGCATACTGCGTCTTCCGACTCGGCCGGCCACGCAGCGCACCGGCACGGTCCCACCGACTGACCGACTGACCGGTCCCACGACCGACGGACCGCCCCCACGACCGACGGACGGAGCCGTTCCCCCGCGGGCGCACGAGGTCGGCGATGACGGTGGGGCGGGCTCAGCCCAGGTGCTCGCCGGCGCCCACGGCATACGCCTCCCGGATCCACCCCGCCAGCTCCGCGTCGAACTGGTCCAGCGAGGTCAGGCGCAGGTGGTGGACGAAGAGGCGGCTCGTGTAGGGACTGACGCTGCCAACGCGCGGATCGTCGGCGAGCTCACGCTGCAGGTCGAGGTAGACCGTCAGCCCGGCGGCCGTGGGCCGGGCACCGGCGAACCCGCGACGCACCCCCTTGAAGGTCACAGTGCTCTTGCTCGGGGAGAACTCGAACGGCCCGCAGTCGCCCACGAGCTCAACGAAGCGGTGGAACATCACCACGTTCGCGGCGGGTTTGTCCCTGAGGTGATCATCGACCGTCCAGGAGGTGCTCATCAGGGCAGGATGACAGCCACGACCGACAGTCGCCGTCGCGCAGCGTGCGACACCGTTGGTGATGCGACCTCGGCGCGGCCCGGTCGCTACAGTGACGCGCGATGGTTGGCGACGAGACTCGGCAGGCGGGATCCCCGCCCGATCCCGCGTCCGCGCCGGCAGGGTCGGCGAACGACACACCTGACCCGGCCGGTGAGCCGTGGCTGCGCGAGTCGGGCCAGCTGGTGCGGGGCGCTGCAGCCCTGCTGGCGCAGCACTGGCTGCCGTTGCTCGCAATCGGCGCCGCCAGCCTGCTGGCCCACGAGCTGCTCTCCCGGCTCGCGGTGGCCGCGGGACTCGTCGGTGCCGTGCCTGGCTTCCTCGCGCTCGCGCTGGTCCCGCTCGCGAGCCTGGCCGCGCTGGTCGGGATGCTCCTGGTGGTGCGCAGCCGGGAGGCCCGGCGCTCCAACTTCTGGGGCGTGATCGCCGCTGCGGGGAGCGTCCTCGTGCCCTTCCTCGTGGTGTATGAGAGCCGCGGTGACCTGCGTGCCGACCTCATCAACTACGTGCGGGGCACGCTCTATGAACAGCTCGGGGCCGAGACGATCGTCAGTGGTCTGCCGCAGATCGCGTCCTGGCTCGTGCTGGGCATCGTCGCCACCGCCCTGGTGGTCCGGGCCGTGGGTGCCCGCCTCGCGAGCAACGAGCGCTGGGGCCTGGTCGAAGGTCCTCGCCGCGGGGTCCTGCACATCGTCGTCGGGTATGCCGAGGTGGTCTGGATGACGCTCGGTGCCTGGGTGCTGACCGGCGTGCTGAGCGGGCTGAGCGGCTGGTGGTCGACGCGCTCGGTGGCCCAGGGACTCTCCGACGTGTGGGCGCGCGTGCGCGAGAACCTGCCCAGCCTGGGGGCGTTCGGCGACTGGATGTTCGGTGCCGTGCCCGTGCTGACCGACGCCGTGGTCACCGGTCTGGTGGTCCCGATCTCGGTGCTCACCATCGCGGTGATCGTCTACGGCCTGCAGGTCGCCGACACGGTGCGCCCGGACGACGTGGTTGCGGTCGTCCGGAGGGGGCGCTGGCGTGCGCTCACCGGCCGGGTGGGGGACGCGCCGCTGCGACAGGCCTGGAGCCGACTCTCCGACACCGAGGGTCACTTCGGTGCGCTCGTGGGTGGTCTCGCACTCGTGATGCGGTCGGCGTTCGCCCCGGTCCTGGCCTACTGCGTGCTGTTCACCCTGCTGGCCCAGCTGGACGTGGTCGTCTGGTGGGTAGCGCGGCTCGTGCTCGGTTGGCGCAGGGAGATCTTCTGGGAGGCGGTGTACGCCCCGATCGAGGGGGTCGCGCAGCTGCTCACCCTCGTGCTGACCGTCGCGCTGACCGCGGTCTTCGCCGACCGGTTGCTCACGCGGTTCGGCGCGGCGGGACAGCTGGGTTTCAGGGGCCCGCGTCCTCGTCGGGAGGCAGCGGCAGCTCGATGAACGTCGCCGGAGGGAACTCGCGTGCGTCCACCCGCACCGAGACCAGCCCGGTGTCGTCCGGCACGAGCACCAGCATCGACTGATGCGACGGCACCGGGTCCTCCGTGTGGTCGGCGGACCCGCAGGTCAGCCACGGGAGGTAGGGGTCGGCGTAGGGGACCTCCTGGCCGGCCTGGAACAGTCGGCCCCGGTCGTCGCGCACCTGGACGTCGCAGGTGCTGGCCTCCGTGGAGTCCTCCGCCGAGACCTCGAAGTCCAGCACCAGGTAGCTGAACCCTGCGGGGGCCGGCTCCTCCTCCACCTCCGAGACCGTCGCGGCCCCTGTGAGCCGCACGCTCAGCGAGTCGACCACTGCTCGACCCTGGTCGTCGGGTGTGATCGCGACGTGCTGCCCGAGGCTCCACCAGCCCTCGCGCCCCTGCTCACTGACGAACCATCCCCAGCCGGCGAACGAGACCACGAGCCCGGTGGCCGCGACGATCGTCGCGACCCGGCCGCGCCGGCGGCTCACCGGTCACCCTCCGCCAGGACGCTCGGCCGCTCCAGCGTCAGCGGCTCTGAGTTGGTGCGGACGGTCAGCGGGACCCGCAGGACCCTGCTCGGCAGCCGGGCGTCGGGGGTCTGCGGTCGGAGCTCCAGGGCCAGGTCGCCGACGTCGGCGGGCACCTCGAAGAGCAGGCTCCCCCGGGACCAGATGTCCGGGCCTGCCGGCCACACCCTGCCGGCCGATCCGAAGCCGCTGGGCTCGGAGAACTCGCGGCCAGCCTCGTCGATGAGCACGACCTCCTCCGGGGTGTCCCACGCGTCGGTGGTGGCATAGGACAGGTCGACCACCACGAACGCGCCGGGGCTGGTCACCACCTCCAGGTCCTCCAGCTGGGTGGAGGTCGCTGCACCGTGCACGTGGACCTGGAAGTTGTCCACCGTGATGTCCGAGGCCTCCTCGCCGCGCTGCACCGTGTGCCACCCGCTCGCCAGGAAGTTGGCGTCGATCGCGTTGGCGGCCGCGCCCGCCGCGACGGCCGCCGCCAGCATCGCGGCCGCCGCCCACCGGCCCCGGCGCACGTGCACTCCCTCGCCCGCCCGGCGGCCTTGGCTCTGCTCACTCGTGCTACTGCTGCGGTCCTGACTTCCCTCGCTCGTGCCGGTGCGGTCCTGCGCTCCCTCACTCGTGCTGCCGGTGCGGTCCTGCGCTCCCTCACTCGTGCTGCCGCTCACTCGTCCTCCTCCTCGAGGATGGAGGCCGGGGCCTCACCGCGGGGCAGGTGGACGTAGAAGGCGTCTGCGGTGGCGCGCCAGGTGTGGTAGCCCGCCTCGATGTTCCACTCCGTCCAGGCGGACTGGTTCATGGTCAGAGTCAGCTCGGCCGGCGGGTCCTGGAGCCCGGTGGTGCGCCAGAGCAGCGCGACCTCGTAGGTCACCCCAGGCTGCGCCGAGCCGAGTCGCGCGCCGGTGTCGACGCGCAGCACCTCGTAGGGGTTGGGCGAGCCGTCGTTCGGCACGTCAGCCGGGAGCTCGAACGTCGGGTCGTCGAAGGTGACGCTGATCGGTTGCGTCCCCTGGTTGGTGATCTGCACGCGGGCACCCACCCAGCGCTCTCCCTCCTCGAGGCTGCCCGCGTCGACCGTCTCGGAGACGAAGAACGACCGCGGCACCACGCGGTAGGCCCCGGTGTCTGTCACGGTCCCGGGCTCGACCTCGCGCGGCGGTGGGTCAGCGGGTCCGAAGCCGCCGACGGCCGCGACCACCACCGGGACCAGCAGCACCAGCGAGAGCACGACGCGCCGGGGCCACGTGGCGAGCAGGAACGCCAGCATCGCGCGTGCGGTGATCGCCCCGGGTTCGGTCACGACGGACAGGCTAACGTGACGGGAGCTCGTGGCGGCACCGTCGCCGGTGACGCTCGGACCCGGCCCCCACCCGGGAGCAGTTCGAGGCAGGCATCGCGGACAGCAGAACGGCGCCGACCCCCGGAGGGGATCGGCGCCGCATGTGGTCCGGGGGACCGTCAGCTGAGGGTCAGGCCGCGCACGCGGTCTCCAGCTCGGCCTGGGCGTCGGCCGAGCCCTGGGTGTCGATCTCCGGCAGGGTGATCGCACCGGACTCGGGGTCGATGACGTCCTCGCTCGCCTCGTTGACCGCGGCCTGGGCCTCGGCGAACGGGGCGTTGACCTCGAGCAGCAGCGCGGAGATGTCCTCCGGGGCCTCCTCGGCGGTGGCGTCGATGCGGCTCTTGAGCAGGGTCACCTCGCTCATGGTGATGGTGTCGACGATCTCACCGTTGTCGATCGCGGCGCGGGCCGCCTCGGCGCGGTCGGCCAGCGGGCCGCCCTCGGTGAAGAACTCCTGGCAGGCCGGGTCGCTGAAGCTGCCAGCTTCCTCGGTCTCGCCCGCGGCGTCGCCGGTCTCCTCGGCCATGTCGCCGGTCTCCTCGGCCATGTCCTCGGTGGTCTCGGCCGCCGTGTCCTCGGTGGTCTGCTCCACCGGCGTGGTCTCG
Source organism: Ornithinimicrobium sp. F0845 (assembly GCF_023015765.1). GTDB lineage: Bacteria > Actinomycetota > Actinomycetes > Actinomycetales > Dermatophilaceae > Ornithinicoccus. The sequence continues at coordinate 143,770 of NZ_JALKAL010000004.1, read as the reverse complement.
TCGGTGGGCTCGTCCTCGCCACCACAGGCGCTCAGGGCGAGGGTGGCGGTCGTCGCCACGGCAATCAGGCTGAACTTCTTCACGTCATACTCCTCATGTAGTCCCTCTGAACCGGGCGGCCGTGAGCATGACGGGAGACAGGGGTCACTCCATCACGCTCGGTGGCTTCGTTGACCCGGGTATGCACTCCCAGGCGTCCCTCGCCGGAGTGGCAACCCACCCATTGTGCGCAGATTGTTTAGCCGAAGCAACTTGATATCGCGGGCTTCGCCCAGGGCTGATTTCGGTGGCCAGGAGGGGTGGGGTGCGAGGCTCAGGGCGTGAAGGTGATGGCGTCCAAAACCCGGACGGCCAGGTCCTCGTCACCGACCACGGAGTATGTCGTGTCGCCGGTCGTGCGGCGCCCCGCCGCACGCCGGGTGAGAGCCTCGGTCGACAGGCTGATCGTGGTGGAGGGGTCCTCGCCCGAGTGGACCGCCTCGCCCATGCCGCTCTCGCTCTCGCCGGTGAACAGGGAGTGGTAGGTCACCTCCCCCGTCTCGTCGTGGCTGACCCGCACGCCCATCCGGGCCGTCACCGGGCCGGTGCTCTCCAGGATCACGGTCTGTCCGTCGGCCATCGGCACAGCGTGCATCAGCTGACCGAAGGACCGCACCAAGGCATTGACGAAGGTCGCCGCGGCCGGGGTGTCCAGGTCGCCGATACGGCCGAGCGCCTCGCGGATGTCCTGCTCGTGGGTCCAGATGTCGGTGAGCCGCAACCTCAGCAGCGAGCTGAGCCTCATCGTCGAGTCCATCGGGGCACGGACCTCGGTGTCCAGGGTCAGGTCCGGGTCGGCCAGCGTCGCCAGCCGGTTGTGCAGCAGCGTCTCCAGCTCGGCCACCACCTCCGGCCCGGACGTGCCCCGGCGGGCCTGGACCCCCTGCTCCATCCACGCGGCGAACTCGTGCCGGACGTGCTCCAGCCCGCTGACCTCCACATCCGGGTGGTCACCGCCGTCGAGGTAGTGCTCCACCGCGGCGATGTGCGAGACGTGGTCGAGCACGCTCCAGCCCGGGCACGACGTCGGCTCGGCGAACTGCTCGGGGGTGCACCCGTGGCCGAGGTCGATCACGGCCTGCACGGTCTGCCGGAAGCCCTCGACGAGCTCGTCCAGGTCGCGCGGGGGAGTGGGATGTAGGGGCATGCAGGCAGCGTACCTAGCATGGGAGCGTGACCACCGATCTGAGCCGACCCTCATCGACCACCCGGCCGGGGCTCTCCCGGGTGCTGGTGGCGCCGGTCGGCATGGTGGTGGCCTCCGGTGTTGTCGTGGCCGTGCTCATCGGCACCATCTCCGGCGCGGTGGAACCGCTGGTCCTGGGCGACACCGGACCGGTGGTGCGCTACGGCCTGGTTGTCAACCGGGTCCTGCACGACCTTTCTGCCGCCCTGGCCATCGGGCTGCTGCTGGTGGCGGCCTTCCTCACCCCGGAGGCACGCCAGACCGCGCGCCGGTCCACGGCAGCCGTCGCCGCGGCATACTGCGCCGGCGCGTGGGCACTGACCTGCGTGGCGGGGCTCGTCTTCACCTTCTCCGCGTCCTCCGGCCTGCAGCTCTCCGACCCGGGCTTCTGGGGCGAGCTGACCCGCAGCGCCTGGGACCTGGAGATCACCCGGCTCATCCTGATCGAGCTCGTGATGGTCGCCCTGCTGTGCGCCTTCGCCGCCGTGGCACGCACCCGCGGCCAGCTGGCGTGGGCCTTCACCCTGGCGGTCGCGACGATGTGGCCCGTCAGCTTCGCCGGGCACGGCAGCAGCCTGGTCGGTCACGAGCAGGGCATGACGGGCCTGCTCATCCACCTCATCGGCGTCTCCCTCTGGGTCGGCGGTCTGCTGGCGATCGTCATCCTCCGGCCCGTGCTCGGCACGGCGATGCCGGTCACCCTGAGGCGCTACTCCACGATCGCCCTGGCCTGCTACGTGGCCGTCGGTGGTTCCGGCGTGCTCTTCGCGCTGCTCCAGGCCGACGACCTGGGTGACCTCTTGTCGCCATACTGGCTGGTGCTGTGGCTCAAGGTGGTCGCCCTGCTGGTGCTCGGGATGTTCGGCTACAACCAGCGCCGGCTGCTGCTCGAGCGGGACACGACCCGGCCCGGGGTCTTCGCGCGTCTGGCCCTCACCGAGCTCGGCGTGATGGGGGCCGCGGTCGGACTGGGCGTGGCGCTCTCGCGCACGCCTCCGCCGGTGGTCGAGGACATCACCGGCGGCGACCCGGCGCTGCCGCTGACCGGCTTCCCCACGCCGGAGCCGTTCACGATGGGCAAGCTGCTCACGGCCTGGGAGCCGATGTGGCTCTTCCTGATCCCCGCCCTGCTCGCGGTGGGTCTCTACCTCGCCGCGGTCCGCCGACTGCGCCGCCGCGGGGACGCGTGGCCGGTCGGCCGCACCGTGCTCTGGGTGATCGGCTGGGCCATCTTCATCTACGCCACCTGCGGCGCCCCGGGGCAGTACGGCAAGGTCATGTTCAGCCTGCACATGGTGATGCACATGGCGCTGATGATGGCGGTGCCGATCTTCCTGGTGCCCGCCGCGCCGGTCACGCTCGCGCTGCGCGCGCTCAAGGCCCGCACGGACAAGACGCTTGGCCCCCGCGAGGTCATCCTGGCGATCGTGCACAGCCGCTGGGCCGCGTTCTTCGTCAACCCGCTCGTGGCCGCGGTGATGTTCTTCGGCTCGCTCATCGCGTTCTACTACACGGCCTGGTTCGAGTGGTCCCTGTCGACGCACTCCGGCCACGTCGTGATGGTGGTCCACTTCTTCCTCACCGGCTACACCTTCGTGTGGGCGCTGGTGGGCAAGGACCCGGGGCCGCCGAAGTGGCCGGCACCGCTGCGCCTCATGGTGCTGATCGGCACCCTCGCCGCGCACGCCTTCTTCGGGCTGGCCCTGATGAGCGGCACCTGGCTGCTCGCGCCGACCTTCTTCAAGACCGTCGACCTGCCGTGGGTGCCCGACCTGCTGGCCGACCAGCAGCTCGCCGGCATGATCGCCTGGGGCATCGGTGAGCTGCCCACCGTGGTGCTGGCGATGATGGTCACCCTGGACTGGCTGCGCTCGGACGAGCGCGACGCCACGCGGCACGACCGCCGGGCCGACCGCGACGGCGATGCCGAGCTCACGGCATACAACGAGCAGCTGGCCGAGCTGGCCCGGCGGGGCAGCGACCCCCGCGCCCGCTAGCGCGACCCAGGACCCGAGTTCCCCAACCGAGGAGAGAGACGTGCGCATCGCCCTGATCCAGCTGGAGTATGCCGACGGCGAGCCGATCGCCGACCGCACCGACCGCGTGGTCGAGCTGGTGCGGGCCCAGGCCGGGCACGATCTCGTGGTGCTGCCGGAGATGTGGAGCGCCGGGGCGTTCGACTACCGCGGCTGGCCGGACCGGACCCAGACGGTCGACGGGCAGGTCGTCGCCCGGGTCGCCGAGGCCGCGCGGGAGATCGGGGCGGTGGTGCACGCCGGCTCCATCGCCGAGGCACCGGTGGACGAGGCGGGGCCGCAGGGGCGCGGGCTGTGGAACACCTCGGTGCTGCTCGACGCCACGGGGGAGCGGATCGCGCGCTACCGCAAGATGCACCGGTTCGGCTTCGGCAACGGCGAGCCGCGGCTGATGGAGGCCGGCGAGGAGGTCGTCGTGCTCGACCTCCCGGCGCCGGCCGAGGGGCTGCGGGCGGGGCTGTCCACGTGCTACGACCTGCGCTTCCCCGAGCTCTACCGGGCCCAGGTCGACGAGGGGGCCGAGCTGTTCGTGGTGCCTGCGGCGTGGCCCTCGGCGCGGGTCGAGGCCTGGCGGCTGCTGCTGCGCGCACGGGCGATCGAGAACCAGTGCTTCGTGCTGGGCTGCAACACCGCGGGCACGCACGCGCGCACGGAGATGGGCGGCTACAGCGCGGTCGTCGACCCGCGCGGCGAGGTGCTGGCCGAGGCGGGCACGGGTCAGGAGGTGCTCTCCCTGGAGATCGACCCGGGCGAGGTCGCACGGTTCCGCGAGGAGTTCCCGGTGCTGGCGGACCGACGGCTCTAACCCATTCTTGGGGAGGTCGTGTACGCCTCCCACGCATTCTAGGGGAGGTTCTGTACGCGTCGCGCCCAACCTGGGGGAGGTTTTGTACACGTCCCGACTGGACGCGATCAGGTGCGGAACGCGCGCCCGCTGCGGGGGCGAATCAGAGCCTGTCCTGGTTCAGGGCCCGACGGTGTTGAGGGCGTTGAGGGGCCAATGGTGCTCAGGGCCTCCCACGCCTGCACCATGGACGGGCCGTACCACGTGAGCAGTCGCCCGCTGACCAGCTGCGTCGGGGTGCGAGCGAACGCCTCGGGGCCGTCGCCGGCGCTGAACTCATAGGGCTCGTCCGGCAGCAGCACGACGTCCGCCCCCGCTGCATCCAGCGCCGCGAGCTCGACGTGCGGATAGCGCTCCTCGTGGTCGGCATAGACGTTGCGCAGCCCGGCCCGCGTCAGCAGGTCGGTCGTGAAGGTCCTGGCGCCGACCACCATCCACGGGTCCCGCCAGATCGGCACGGCCACGGAGGCCCGCACCGGCGGCAGCTCCGGAGACCCCCACAGACCCTCGACCTGCTCCAGCCAGCCGGGAGCACCCCAGCCGAGCACCTCGGTGAACAGGTGGCGCATCGCCGTCAGCGCCTGCGGCACCGACTCGATCACAGAGACCCAGACCTTGATCCCCGCCGCACGCAGCCTGCGCACGTCCAGCTCGCGGTTCTCCTCCTGCACCGCCACGACCAGTTCGGGAGCCAGGGCAGCGATCGCCGCGCGGTCGGGGTTCTTCGTGCCGCGCACCCGGGGCACGTCCAGGTCCGCGGGGTGGGTGCACCAGTCCGTCGCGCCCACGAGGGCCTCGACCCGGGCGGCAGCGATCGCCTCCGTCAGCGAGGGCACCAGTGACACGACGCGCCGGACGGGGGCGTCGGGCAGCTCGACGGGCTGTCCGAGGTCGTCGGTGAGGGTGCGCGGCATACTCGCACCGTAGCGAGGCCGGGCCCGGACCGGAGGCGCCTGCCGGAGAGGCGGGCCGGAGGCGATACGGCCGGACGCGCCGGCCGGCGGCGATACGGCCCACCGGACGCGCCGTGCGTGACCCGACCTCACGGCATACTGGCGTCGGCGCCTGGTGAGAGGAGCGGAACGTGACGCAGACTGCCGACCTGCCCCGGGCCGTCGCCGCCGCAGTGCGGGACGCCCGGCGCATCCTGGTGCTGACCGGCGCGGGGATGAGCGCGGAGTCCGGCGTGCCGACCTTCCGCGACGCCCAGACCGGGCTGTGGGAGGCCTTCGACCCCAGCCAGCTCGCGACGCCGCAGGCCTGGCGCGACGACCCGCCCTTCGTCTGGGCCTGGTACGCCTGGCGCATCAAGCTCGTCCGCGACGTCGAGCCCAACGCCGGCCACCGGGCGCTCGCCGACCTGGCCGCACTGCGCGAGGTGACGGTCGTGACGCAGAACGTCGATGACCTGCACGAACGCGCCGGGTCCGAGGTCGCCGCCCACCTGCACGGCGCGCTGACCGAGCTCCGCTGCGCGGACTGCCACACGCAGTATGACGATGCGCCGGCTCTCCCCGACGAGCCGGTCGAGCGCCTCGCCCCGGAGACCTGCGCCGCCTGCGGCGGCGACGTCCGACCGGGTGTCGTGTGGTTCGGCGAGATGCTGCCGGAGGAGGCGGTCCGCACCACCGAGGACGCCATCGAGGCGCTCGCGCCGGGCGACGTCTGCCTGGTCGTCGGGACCTCCGGCATCGTCTTCCCGGCCGCGGGCTACCCGGCCATGGCGCTGGCCAAGGGAGCGACGGTCATCGAGGTCAATCCGGTGGAGACCGACATCAGCGACATGTGTCACCACGTCGTCCGCGGGACGGCCGCTAACGTGCTCCCGGAGCTTGTGGGCGCGGTGGCCGACGACCCCGGCTGACACCACGGGCGCGAGCTGCCGCTGGCACGCGAGGAGCTGGAGCCCGGCGCCACGGTGCTGGTGTGCGGGGCGGGCCTGACCGGCATCGACGCGGCGCTGGCGCTCACGACCGGCCGCGGGCAGACCGCCACGGAGTCCGACGTGCACATCGTGCTGGTTTCCCGCAGCGGTCGGATGATGACGCCGAAGTCGCCCGCCGACCTGGTGCGAGCCACCCACGCGCGCGCCGGTGACACCGGCCGGTTCGTGGACCGTGCCCTCGCCGTGGTCCGCGCCGCGCGGGGGGACGAGCTGCCGCAGGTGCTGGGTGACCTGGCCGCGCACCTGCTCGCCGGCGCGGCGGGGATCTCCCCGGCGCAGGCAGCCGTCAGGAGGATGCCGTCAGGCAGGACTTCCTCCCCGCCAGGGAGCACCGCGGGGCCCGCGTCGGCCCCGGCGCCGAGGTGCTGGACGCCGCAGGGGCCCCGGTGCCCGGTCTCTCGCTGCTCGGACGCGCCGCCGAGGGCGCGGTGCTCGCCACCGACACGCTCCTGCGGGACCTGCACCCGGCGGTCGACGCCTGGGCGCGACGTGTTCTCACCCCTGCCGCGAACTGACCCGGCCCTCGCCCGACTGCAGCGACCGACAGACCGGCGCTCACGACATACTCCCAAAGAAACGTTTGACAATGGACAGGTGTCAAAGATATCTTTGACGTATGGAGATCACCGATCCCCGCGCGATCCGCGCGATGGCCCACCCCCTGCGACTGGAGCTGATCGAGCTCCTCGGCACCGTGGGCCCGTCGACGGCGGCCGAGTGCGCCCGTCGGCTGGGATCCACGCAGGCCAGCTGCTCCTACCACCTGCGGCTGCTCGCGAAGTACGGCTTCGTCGAGCAGGCCGCCCCGCGCGGCGACGGGCGGGAGCGCCCCTGGCAGCTGACCGACATCGAGCAGAGCTGGTCCGGGCACGGTCCGGCCGCCGAGCAGCTCGAGCGGGTGTTCGTCCAGCGCGAGGCCGACCGCATCATGGCCTGGCAGGCTGCCGCCGGGCAGCAACCGGAGGAGTGGCGCGACGTCGGCTTCGTCGGCGGCGCCACCCTCCCCCTGACCGCCGCGGAGGCGGTCGCCGTGCGCGACGAACTGACCGCCGTGATTGAGCCGTATGTCGCGCGCCTCACCGAGCGCACCGGCTGGCCCGAGGGCTACCGCTTCGTGCGCATCCTGCTGGCCGGCACCCCGGTCGGCGCCGAGACCGAGGAGAACACCGATGAGTGAGCAGACCACAGCCCCACCAGCCAGTATGCCGACCGCCCCCGACCTCCCGCCGACCGAGAGCGAGACGGTGGTCCCGGCCGCCGTGGGTGACCTGGGTGCGATCGTCCGGGTCCCGGCCACGGGGCCACGGGGCCGGTGCCCGGCCTCGTCCTCGTCGACGGGTCGGGCGACGGCGACCGGCTCGACTGGGGCGGCTGGCCGGAGTGGCTGGCCGAGGCCGGGTCGGTCGTGCTGCGCCACGACAAGCCCGGCTGCGGCGGCTCGCCGGGCCACTGGACCCAGCAGACGCTGGAGAACCGGGCGCACGAGACCCTCGCCGCGCTCCGGGTGCTGCGCGACCACCCTCGCACCGCCGGTCAGCCGGTCGGCCTCTACGGCATCAGCCAGGGCGGGTGGGTCGCGCTGCTCGCCGCGGCGCTCGAGCCCGACGCGGTGGACTTCGTCGTCTGTCACTCCGGCCCCGGCACGACGCCGGCCGAGCAGGAGCGGGACCGGATCGCGACGTGGCTCCGCGCCGAGGGCCACGACGACGAGGCGCTCGCGGAGGCGATGGCCTGGGTTGACGCCCGCTTCGAGCTGATGCGCGACGGCACCCCGCCCGAGGCGATCCTCGCCGAGCAGCAGCGGCACGCCGACAAGCCGTGGTTCGAGACCACGCTGGTGCCCTACGACTCGGCCGAGGCGATCCGGTTCGTCAGCGGCATGATCGACTTCGACCCCCGGCAGGTGATGCCGGAAGTCCGCTGCCCGGTGCTGGTGCTGTTCGGCGCCGACGACACTCTCGTCCCGGCGCAGACCAGCCTGCGGGAGTATGCCGTGCACCTTCCGTCCGACGTGCGGCACGGCTACGCCGTGTTCCCCCACGCCAACCACGGGTTGTTCGTCGCGGACCCGGTGGACGGCGTGGACCGCCGCGACCAACTGGCGCCGGCCTACCTGCCGACCGTCACCGCATTCCTCGCCGACCGACGCACGGGCTGAGGGAGCGGCGCACGGGGCGTACCGAACTTCCCCAAGAATTGGGTCAGAAGGCCGACTCCGGCAGGCTCATGATCGAGTCGTCGGTGTGCGTGATGATCCCGCGGTCGGAGTGGACCCGGGGCAGGACGTCGCGCGCGAAGAACCTCGCGGCGGCCACCTTGCCGAGGTAGAAGTCCCGGTCCGCGCCGGTGGCGCCTGCGTCGAGCGCCGCCTTGGCGACCTCGGCCTGGCGCAGCAGCAGCCAGGCGATGACGACGTCACCGGCGGCCAGCAGGAACCGGGTGGTCGACAGGCCCACGGCGTAGATCGCCTCGGGTGACCCGCCGGTGCGCGGGTCGGCGGCCATGGCGCGACCGACGAGGTACTCGACCATGCCCTGGACGTCCTCCAGCGCCCGGCCCAGCAGGCCCCGCTCGGTGGCTAGGAAGTCCTCCGCGCCGCCGCCCTTGACCAGCTCCAGCATCTGCGCGGACAGGTGCATCAGCGCCTCGCCCTGGTCACGGACGATCTTGCGGAAGAAGAAGTCCTGGCCCTGGATGGCCGTGGTGCCCTCGTAGAGGGAGTCGATCTTGGCGTCACGGATGTACTGCTCGAGCGGGTAGTCCTGCAGGAAGCCCGAGCCGCCAAAGGTCTGCAGCGACTCGGTGCCCAGCAGCACCCAGGCGCGCTCGGAGCCGCAGCCCTTGACCAGCGGGAGAAGGAGGTCGTTGACCTTCTCGGCCATCCGGGACTCCTCGGTCGGGTGGTCCCCGGCGATCATCACGGTGTCCTGCTGGGTCGCCGTGAACAGCATCAGCGCCCGCAACCCCTCGGCATACGACTTCTGCAGCATCAGGCTGCGGCGCACGTCGGGGTGGTGGGTGATGGTCACCCGTGGGGCGGCCTTGTCGGCCATCTGGGCCAGGTCGGCGCCCTGGACGCGCTCCTTGGCGTACTCCAGCGCGTTGAGGTAGCCGGTGGACAGGGTCGCGATGGCCTTGGTGCCGACGAGCATCCGGGCGTACTCGATGATGTGGAACATCTGCGCGATGCCGTTGTGCTCGTCGCCGAGCAGTGTGCCGACGGCAGGGTTGTCCTCGTCCTCGCCGAAGCGCAGCTCGCAGGTGGTGGAGACCTTCAGGCCCATCTTGTGCTCGATGTTGGCGACCTGGACACCGTTCCGCTCGCCGAGCTCGCCCTCCTCACCGATGTGGAACTTCGGCACGATGAAGAGCGAGAGTCCCTTGGTGCCGGGGCCGGCGCCCTCGGGGCGGGCCAGCACGAAGTGGATCACGTTGTCGTAGAAGGGGGCTTCACCGGAGGTGATGAAACGCTTGACGCCGGAGATGTGCCAGGTGCCGTCGTCGGCCTGGACCGCCTTGGCGCGCCCGGCGCCGACGTCGGAGCCGGCGTCCGGTTCGGTGAGCACCATGGTGGCGCCCCAGTGGTTGTCGATCATCTGCTGGGCGAGCTTCTTCTGCTCGGGCGTGCCCAGGTTGAGCAGGACCTCGGCGAAGGTGTAGCCCGCGGAGAACATCTTCACCGCCGGGTTGGCGCCGAGCGCCATCTCGGCGACGGACCAGGTGAGCGAGGCCGGGGCGCGCGTACCGCCCAGCTCCTCGCTGATCTCCAGGCGCCACCATTCCGCGTCGCGCCAGGCCAGGAAGGACTTGGTGAACGCCTCCGGCATGGTCACCTCGCCGGTGGCGGGGTCGAAGGTCGGCGGCGTGCGGTCGGACTCCAGCAGGCTCTCGCCGATCTCGTTCTCGGTCAGCGTGGCGACCTGGCGCAGGATGTCGCGCACGGTCTCCTCGTCGAAGTCGCCGAAGGCGCCCTGGCCCAGGACGTCCTGCCGGTTCAGGACCTCGAACAGGTTGAACTCCAGGTCGCGGAGGTTGCTCTTGTAGTGGCTCATGTTCCTCAGTCCTCATGCCCGCGCGGGATCGGCGGTGATCCTCAGGTTCGGGGATTTACCCGATACCGACAGTACCTACTTGTCAGTAACAGTGTGCCTCGCGGGACTCGGAAAAGCAAGAAGTGACCGGGCGCGTGGTGTTGCGACCCCAGAGGCGACCGAGCGCGTCGCGTGGCGCTCCCAGGGGGTCAGGACGTCTCGGTCAGGCCGGCATCGTGGACGATGAGCGCGACCTGGGTGCGGTTCGCGGCCCCCAGCTTGTCGAGCACGCGGGAGACGTGGGCCTTCACCGTGGGCAGACCCATGTAGAGGGTGCTGGCGATCTGGGCGTTCGGCCAGCCCTGCCCGATCGCTATCGCCACCTCGCGCTCGCGGTCGGTGAGGTCCTCCAGCAGTGCCAGGGCCCGCTCGCGCCGGGCCTCGCCGGTGGCCGCGGCCGCCTGTCGCACGCCGCCGGCGACCTGGGCGATGAGCTGCTGGGTCACCGAGGGCGACAGGCTCGGCTCGCCGGCGACGACCGCCCGGATCGCCTCGACCAGGCGCTCGGGCCGGGTGCTCTTGAGCAGGAAGCCGTGGGCGCCGATGCGCAGCGCCTCCATCACCATGTCGTCGGTGTCGAAGGTGGTGAGCACGATGATCTTCGGCGGGTCGTCGGACGCCAGGAGCTCGGCCGTCGCCGCCAGGCCGTCCATCACCGGCATCCGGATGTCCATCAGCACCACATCGGGAGCGACCTGGCGGATCAGCTCGATGCCGGCCCGGCCGTCGCCGGCCTCGCCGACGACCTCCAGGTCGGGGGCGCCGCCCAGGATCAGCCCGAGGCCGGTGCGGACGAGGGCGTCGTCGTCGACGAGCACAACCGAGATCGTGCCGCCGGCTCCCGAGGGTTCACTGGTCACGGGGTCCACGGTAACCAGCCCACGATGAGGAAGACCCGACCGAGCGCGCCGCGTCGCGCTCCACGACCCCACGGAGCGCGCCGCGTCGCGCTGCCCACCCCGACCGGGCGCAGGACCGGGTGCGCCGCTATGCACAGTGGTTTACGTCGCGCGGTTCTCGTCGTATGCGACGGAATTCCCGTGACCAAATCTGCAGGTCACAGTGATCTCGCGCGCGGCACCTGCCTCCGTCCCGACTGAGCGCATCCTGTTGCACCCCGTGGGAGCGCAACGCGGCGCACTCGGTCGGGTCTGGAAGCGCAACGCGACGCGGCCGGCGCCAGGGGGCGAGCACAGCGCGACGCGGCCGGTGGCCTGGGAGAGCACAGCGCGACGCGCCCGGTCGTGGTGGGGGGCGTGGCGAGGTGTGTGGTGGTGGATGAATGGTGTCAGGAGGTCCACGGGAGCCAGGCGCGCACGACGAAGCGGCCCGACCGGTCGGTGCCGTAGCTCAGCTGTCCGCCGCTGAGGACGGCCCGCTCGGCCAGACCGAGCAGGCCCATGCCGGACCCGCTGTCCCGGACTGCGTCGCCCTGGGGCGTCACGCCATACGACTTGGGTTGGTTGACCACGGTGAGGTCGAGGCCGACGCCGGCGGAGCCGGACAGCGAGACGGTGACCGGCTGACCCGGAGCGTGCTTGCGGGCGTTGGTCAGCCCCTCCTGGATGATCCGGTAGGCGTGCCGGCTGACCTGCTCCGGCACCGTGGCTGGATCGACCCGCAGCGTGGTTACGACCGGCGTGCCGCCCGCGCGCGCGTCGTCAAGCAGGGCGCCGAGCTGGGCGAGGTCCGGCTGGGGCCCCCGGGGCTGGTCGGGCTCGTCGTTGCCACGGAGCACACCGAGCACCGCCCGCAGCTCCTGCACCGCCTGGTCGGCGTTGTCCCGGACCGTGCCCGCGATCTCCCGCAGCTGCTCCGGAGGGAGGTCCTCGCGATAGGTCATGGCCCCGGCGTTCATCGCGATCAGGCTGATCCGGTGCGCCAGCACGTCGTGCATCTCGCGCGCGATCCGGGCCCGCTCGGTCGCCCGCGCCTGTTCGACCCGGTGACCCTGCTCCCGCTCGGCGACCTCGGCGCGCTCCCGCAGCGCCGCGATGTTGTCGCGGCGCACCCCGATCGAGTAGCCGATGGCGAACGCTGCGATCAGGACCAGCACCTGGATCGTCACGTTGGTCAGCGTCGTCGTCAGCGTCGCCGAGGTCGGTGAGGTGAACATGCGGTCCCACACGAACGAGGTCGCCAGGTACGGCGGCGTGATGATCGCCAGCTCCCGCCAGCGCCGCCGGGTGGCCACCGAGATGATGACGATCAGGCAGGCGCCCGCTGCGAGGGTCGACACGGAGGAGAGGACGATGATGGCCAGCGCGATCGGCACCGGCCAGCGGCGCCGCAGCAGCATCAGCCCGAGCGAGATCACGCCGAGCAGCAGGTCCCCGCTCATCAGCCACCACTCGGGGCCGACCCGGTTCTCCAGGTCGATCGTGGCCCAGGACGAGAGCCACACGACCGCACCGACAGCCAGGGCGACCAGCAGACGCCACGTCTCCCCCCAACGGGTGGTCGGTGGCTGGCCGGGTCTCACACCCCGACCCTAGGACCTCCTGCAGGACCACAGGGAGCGGCGAAAGTCTGTGACCAGCCGGCCCGACGGCATACCAAGGTATGACGCAGGTCCAGACTGCGGACTGATGTGGGGCCGGGCGGTGGTCCCGCAGACTGGTAGGCATGATTCAGGTACAGAACCTCGTGACGAAGTACGGGGACTTCACCGCCGTGGACGACGTGTCGTTCACTGCCGAGGCTGGACGGGTGACCGGGTTCCTCGGTCCCAACGGGGCGGGCAAGTCCACGACCATGCGCGTGATGACCGGGCTCACCCCGGCGACCTCGGGCACCGCGACGGTGCTCGGCACGCCCTACGCACAGCTCACCAACCCGGGGCGGCACGTGGGGGTCCTCCTCGACGCCTCGGCCCAGCACGCCGGCCGCACCGGCCGTGAGGTGCTGGCCCTGGGCGCCATGACCCTGGGCATCGACAACCGCCGCGTCGACCAGATGCTGGAGGTCGTCGGGCTCACGCAGAAGGAGTCCAAGCGGCGGGTCCGCAACTACTCCCTGGGCATGCGGCAGCGCCTCGGCCTGGCCAGCGCGCTGCTCGGCGACCCGAAGGTCCTGATCCTCGACGAGCCGGCCAACGGGCTGGACCCCGCCGGGATCCGCTGGATGCGGGACCTGCTGGGTACGTTCGCCGCCGAGGGCGGCACGGTGCTGCTCTCCTCGCACCTGCTGCACGAGATCGAGCGGATCGCCGACGACATCGTGGTGATCGGCCGCGGCCGCATCGTGGCCTCCGGCACAAAGGAGGAGCTGCTGCGCCCCTCCGGGTCCCTCGTCAGGAGCATCGACGACCAGCGGCTGGAGGCCGCACTCGTGGCCGAGGGCATCGCGGTCAGCGCGCTCCCGGGCGGCGGTCTCAGCGTGGAGGCGGAGACCCCCCGCGTGGGCTCCATCGCCTTCTCCGCGGGCCTGATGCTCACCGAGCTGCGTGGCGCCGACAGCCAGGGCCTGGAGGAGATGTTCCTCACCCTCACCTCCGACGACGCACGACAGGAGACGGCAGCATGAGCACCACCACCGAACTGCAGGCCACGCCGCAGGCCGCTCCGGCCCGCGCCGGCTTCCACCTCCCGACCATCCAGGACAACCCGATCACGGCGGTCCCGTTCAGCCGGCTGGTCCGGGTCGAGACCCGCAAGCAGGTCGACACCCTGGCCGGGCGCTGGTTCCTCATCATCCTGGGCCTCGTCATCGTCGTCGCGATGACGATCATGCTCTTCGTCGACCAGGGCGACCACAGCTACGGCAACTACCTCGCGGCCGCGGGGATCCCGCTCGGGATCTTCCTGCCGGTGCTCGGCATCCTCTCCGCGACCCAGGAGTGGAGCCAGCGGACCGCGATGACCACCTTCGCGCTGGAGCCGCGCCGCGGCCGGGTCGTGGCGGCCAAGATCGCGAGCACGGTCCTGCTCGGGCTGGGCGCGGTCGTCGTGACCCTCGCGCTGGGGGCCGTCGGCCGGCTGCTGGGCGACCTGCGCGGGGCGGAGACGCCCTGGGGCGTGGACGGCTGGATGATCGCCGGGCTGACGCTGATGATGACCCTCTACGTGCTGCAGGGTCTGGCCTTCGGCCTGGCCTTCCTCAGCACGCCGGCCGCGATCGTCGCCTACTTCGCCCTGCCGACCCTGCTGCCCCTGATGAGCCTGGTCAGCTGGCTGGCGACGCCCTACGAGTGGATCGACCTGACGATGACGACCGCTCCCCTGACCACGGGGGAAGCGTTGACGGGCGAGCAGTGGGGACAGCTCGCCGTATCGGTGGCCCTGTGGATTGGAGTCCCACTGGTCATCGGGGTGTGGCGCGTGCTGCGCCGCGAGGTCAAGTGACCCGCGCGTAGTCCCGCACCCGGCAGGGGAAAGGCGTCAGCGGAGCCTGGGGCAGGCTCCGCTGACGCTTTCCTGTGCCCGGAGGTCGAGCACCCGGGTCGCGACCCCATGATCCCGGTGCCGGACAGGGAGACCCGACCCGTCGGCATACTCGCGGATCGTGGGTGACCATCGGATAACGACTCCGTATCGGTTGCGCACCCGGATGGTCGTGCGCGGGCGGCATGCGGCAGAGTTGGCCGGGACCAGTGCTTGAGCTGCGCCCGAGGACCCGGGCGCAGGCATCCCAGGAAGGCCTCCTCGTATGACGTCACGCACCAGGGCGTTCGCAGCCGCCCTCTCGCTCACCTTCCTGCTGACGGCCTGCAATGCGGGCTCCACCAGCGACGACCCGGACCCGACCGACGGGGGCGACAGCACGGCGGACGGCACCGCGGCCCCCGCCGGCGAGGACACCGTGCGCATCGGCCTGGTCGCCGAGCCCGCCAGCCTCGACTTCACCACCACCGACGGTGCGGCGATCCCCCAGGCCCTGCTCTACAACGTCTACGAGACGCTGGTCAAGATCGACCAGAACGGTGAGATGGTGCCGGCGCTCGCCTCGGAATACACGGTGAGCGACGACGGCCTGACCTACACCTTCACCCTCCAGGAGGGCGTGACCTTCAGCAACGGCGAGACGTTCACCGCCGAGGACGTCGTCTCATCCTTCGAGGCGGTCACGAACGACTGGACGGTGAGCCTGAAGAGCCAGTTCGACATCATCGACACGGTCGAGGCCTCCAGCGACACCGAGGTGGTCGTCACGCTGACCGCGCCGAGCAACACCTTCCTCTACAGCCTGACCACCCGCGTGGGGGCGATCTTCGACTCCAACAGCGTCGACGAGCTCGCCACGCGGCCGATCGGCACCGGCCCCTACACCTTCGGCGAGTGGAACCGCGGCACCTCGATCTCGCTGCAGCGCAACAGCGACTACTGGGGCGAGGAGCCCTACTTCGACCAGGTCGTGCTGTCCTACTTCACCGACGCGACCGCGCTGAACAACGCGATGCTCACCGATGGCATCGACGTGGTCGGCACGGTGCAGGCCCCCGAGGCGCTGAGCGAGTTCGAGGACGGCGACTTCCAGATCATCGAGGGCACGACCAACGGCGAGGTGGTCCTGAGCTTCAACAACGAGACGGAGCCGTTTAACGACCTCAAGGTGCGCCAGGCCGCGCGCCACGCGATAGACCACCAGGCCCTGCTGGACACCTGCTGGGACGGCCGCGGCACCCTGATCGGCTCGATGGTCCCGCCCACCGACCCGTGGTACGAGGACCGCACCGGCGACTACCCCTATGACGTCGAGGCCGCCAAGGCGCTGATGGCCGAGGCGGAGGCCGAGGGCGTGCAGGTCCGGCTGCGGATCCCGACGCTGCCCTACGCCACCGCGTGCGCGCCGGTCGTGGAGACCATGCTGGAGGAGGTCGGCTTCGACGTCACCATCGACGACCTGGAGTTCCCGGCCGCGTGGGTCGAGGACGTCTTCACCAACGCCGACTACGAGATGTCGATCGTGGCCCACGTGGAGCCCCGCGACCTCGGCAACGTCTTCGGCAACCCCGACTACTACATCCGCTACGGCACCCCCGAGCTGCGCGCGCTGCTGGAGGAGGCCGACACGGGCAGCGAGGAGGTCCAGGTCGAGAAGATGAAGGAGGCAGCCGCGTTGATCTCGCAGGACGCCGCCTCCGACTTCCTCTTCCTGCTGCCCAACCTGATCGTGGCCGACCCGGACATCACCGGCCTCCCGCAGAACGCCATCACCGAGTCCTTCGACCTGGCCAACCTCGCGCGCGGCTGACGGGAGCCTGACCCCGGTGCTCCTCCGTCTGGCGCAACGCTTCCTGGTGCTGCTGGCCAGCCTCGTGGTGGCCTCGGTGCTGGTCTTCGCGTTCATGCAGGTGCTGCCGGGCGACCCGGCCCGGGTCGCCCTGGGCATGAACTCCTCCGCCGAGTCCGTGGAGGCGATGCGCGAACAGTTCGGCCTCAACCGGCCCCTGCTCGTGCAGTATGCCGACTGGGCCAGCGGGATGGTCACGCTCGACCTGGGCGTGGAGTGGGTCAGCAAGGCCCCGATCGCGCCGCAGCTCGTCGACCGCGTGGCGGTCACCGCCTGGCTGGTGGTGACCTCGATGGTGCTGGCCCTGCTCATCGCGCTGCCGGTGGGCACCTGGATGGCGGTCCGGCACCGCCACGCCGACGGGGTCGTGCTCTCGGGGATCTCGCAGATCGGCGTCGCCATCCCGGCGTTCCTGGCCGGCATCATCCTCATCACCTACTTCTCCAAGAGGTTCGGGTGGTTCCCCTCCGGCGGCTGGACCCCGCCGGCGGAGGACCCTGTGGACTTCCTCAGCAAGCTGGTGCTGCCGGCGCTGTCGCTGGCCCTCGTGCAGGCCTCGGTGCTGTCCCGCTATGTCCGCTCCGCGGTGCTCGACGTGCTGCGCGAGGACTACCTGCGCACCGCCCGGGCCAAGGGCCTGCGGCCGATGCAGGCGCTGACCCGGCACGGGCTGCGCAACGCCTCGGTGCCGATCGTGACCGTCCTCGGTCTGCAGCTGGCGACGCTGCTCATCGGCGCGGTAGTCGTCGAACGGGTCTTCGTCATCCCCGGCCTCGGCACCTTCCTGCTCGACTCGGTCTCCGCGCGCGAACTGGTCACCGTGCAGACCGTGGTGATGGTCCTGGTCGCCGCCGTGCTCATCATCAACTTCCTGGTCGACGTGCTCTACCTGCTGATCGACCCGCGGCTGCGGACGGGTGCACGATGAGCGACAGGACCGGCGAGGACACGAGCTTGCGAGGCCCGGAGCGGTCCGCGGAGCTCATCGAGGATTCGCTGTGAGCGGCCGTCGCCTCAACGCGCCGCTGCTCATCGGCGGCGCCCTCGTCCTGCTCGTGGTCGCGATGGCGCTGATCTCCTACGTCTGGACGCCGTACGAGTTCAAGTACCTCCCCGTCCCCAAGGAGCAGACCCCCAACGCCGAGCACTGGCTGGGGACGGACCGCTCCTCCCGCGACGTGCTCACGCAGATCCTGCTCGGCGCCCGGACCACCCTGTTCGTCGGCCTCGTCGCCGTGGCGGTGGCCGCGGTGATCGGGGTGCCGATCGGCATACTGGCCGCGATGTCCCCCGGCTGGTTCGGCCAGCTCATCATGCGTGGCAACGACATCCTGCTCGCGTTCCCGGCGCTGCTGCTGGCGATCATGTTCTCCGCGCTCTACGGCGGCGGCACGTTCGTGGCGATGGTCGCGATCGGCATCGCCACCATCCCCGCCTTCGCGCGGATCGTCCGGTCCGGGGCCCTGCAGGTGGTCAACACCGAGTATGTCGCGGCCGCCCGGGTCGCCGGTCGCGGCCCGTTCGCGATCGCCTGGCAGCACGTCCTGCCGAACGTGGTCGGGCTGGTCATCGTGCAGGCGTCGGTCTCCTTCGCCATCGCGATCCTGGCCGAGGCGGCCCTGTCGTACCTGGGACTGGGCACCCCCACCGGCGAGCCGTCCTGGGGCCGGATGCTGCTGGAGTCCCAGAACGTCCTGCACCGCGCGCCCCACCTGGCGATCATCCCCGGCGCGGCCATCGCGCTCGCGGTGCTCGGCTTCAACCTGTTCGGCGACGGCCTGCGCGACTACCTCGACCCGAAGCTGGAGGGCCGATGAGCACGCACTCAGGGGCGGGCGGCGCCCCCCAACCCGGGCCGAGCGCGTCGGGCAGCGCCGAGACCGTCCTGACCGTGGCCGGGCTCGACGTGCACGCGGGGTCGACCCAGCTGCTGCACGACGTCACCTTCTCGATCCAGCGGGGCGAACGGGTCGGCCTGATCGGCGAGTCCGGCTCCGGCAAGTCGCTCACCGCGCTGGCGGTCATGGGTCTGCTCGCGGAGGGGTTGACCGCGACCGGCCAGGTGCACCTGGCGGGCCAGGAGAAGGAGCTGCTCGGTGCCTCCGAGCGCCGGATGAGCCACCTGCGCGGAGACCGGATGGCGATGGTCTTCCAGGAGCCGATGACCGCGCTCAACCCCACGATGAAGGTCGGCAAGCAGGTCGCCGAGGTCATGACCCTGCACGGCACGGCCTCGCGCACCGCGGCGGCACGCCGGGCCGTCGAGCTGCTTGCCCAGGTCGGGCTGCCCGACGCCGACGCGGTGGCCAGGTCCTATCCGCACCAGCTCTCGGGCGGGCAGCGTCAGCGCGTGGTCGCGGCGATCGCGCTGGCCAACGACCCGCTTCTGCTGGTCTGCGACGAGCCGACGACCGCCCTGGACGTCACGGTGCAGGCCCTCGTGCTCGACCTCATCGTCACCGGCGTCGAGGAGCGTGACGCCGCGATGCTGTTCATCACCCACGACCTCGCGGTCGTCGCCACGGTCTGTGAGCGGGTGCTCGTGATGTATGGCGGGCGCATCGTCGAGGCGGGTCCGGTCACCCAGGTGCTGGGTGACCCGCAGCACCGCTACACCCAGGGGCTGGTCGCGGCCAGCGACCTGGACCGTGCCAGGGCTCGGGGCCAGCGCGAGCCGCTCGACACGATCCGCGGCAACGTCCCCGCCGCCGGCCGCTTCCCCGACGGGTGCGTCTTCCGCAACCGGTGCGACTTCGCCACCTCGGTCTGCGAGACGCTGCCGCCCTGGACGCCGCGCGGCGACCATTCGGCGGGCGAGCGCGCGGCGGGCTACGCCTGCTTCCACCCGGTCGGGGGTGAGAGCGATGAGTGACGACGGCACGCCACAGGACGCGCTGGACGGAGGTCGAACCGCGCCGCACGACGCGCCCGGTCGGGAGGTGGCCATCAGCCTGCGCGCGGTGAACCGGGAGTTCCGCCGGCCCCGCACCTCGCTCACCCGGCCACCGGCCGTGGTGCACGCGGTGCGGGACGTGAGCCTCGACATACTGGCTGGTGAGCGGTTCGGTCTGGTCGGGGAGTCCGGGTCGGGCAAGTCAACGCTGCTGCGGATGATCAGCGGCCTGGACCGGCCGACCTCCGGTGAGGTCCTCATCGAGGGGCAGCCGATCCACGACCGGTCGCCGCGGCAGCTGGGGTGGCTGCGGAGGCGGTTGCAGCTGGTCTTCCAGGACCCGATGAGCTCCCTCGACCCGCGCATGCGAATTCGCGAGATCATCGCCGAGCCTCTTGTCGCACAGGGCATCCCACGAGGAAGCAGGGTGGACGAGTTGCTGGAGCGGGTGGGTCTGTCGACCGACGCCGCCCGGCGCTTCCCGCACCAGTTCAGCGGCGGTCAACGGCAACGGATCTCGGTCGCGAGGGCCCTCGCGCCGGACCCGCACATCCTGGTCGCCGACGAGCCGGTCAGCGCCCTGGACGTCTCGGTCCGCGCCCAGGTGCTCAACCTGATCGACGAGGTGGTCGAGGGCTTCGACCTGACGCTCGTGTTCGTCTCGCACGACCTGTCGGTGGTGCGGCACGTGTGCGACCGGATCGCCGTGATGCGCGCCGGGGAGATCGTCGAGGTGGGGCCGACCGAGCAGGTCTACACCGACCCGCAGCATCCCTACACCCGGCAGCTGCTGGCGTCCGTCCCGCGGTTGAGCGAGGCGCTCGCCGGACGGTCCGCCGCCGAGCTGGCCGCCCGCACCCGGGCTGCGCTGGTCGCCGAGGGGGCCACGGACGAGGACTCGGCGCAACGGCTCGCCGAGGAGGGGGCGCGGGCCGACGGCGGCCACGCGGCGACCGAGGACCATGCCCGCGACCAGCACAGACACCAGCCAGGGGAACCCGACACAGGAGGAACGAGTGACCGAGCTGACCGTTGACGAGGCCGGTGTGGTGGCCTTCACCCAGGAGCTGGTCCGGATCCGGTCGGTCAACGACCCCGAGGCCGGGACGGCCGAGCTGCCCGCGGCGCTGCTCGTGGAGGAGCGGATGCGGCAGTTCGGCTGGGACCCGGTGGTGACCGAGGTGGCGCCGGGTCGTCCCAACGTCGTGGCGGTCATCGAGGGGGGCGGAGGTCCGGGGCCGACCCTGATGCTCGAGGGGCACACCGACGTGGTCACCGAGGGCGACCTCACGGCGTGGAGCTTCGACCCCTATGCCGGCGACATCGTGGACGGCCGGCTCCGGGGGCGGGGCAGCGCCGACATGAAGGCGGGCGTCGCCGCGATGATCTACGCGGCCAGGGCGCTGTGCGACGCCGGTCCGTTCCCGGGCCGCCTGGTGCTCGGCGCCCTGGTCGACGAGGAGGGCCTGATGCTGGGCGCGAAGGCCTTCGCGCGGACCCCGCTGGCCGCGGAGGTCGACGCCGCGATCTGCTGCGAGCCCGAGGCCGGGGAGATCTGTGCCGTCTCCAAGGGAGCGGTGCGGCTGCTCGTGCGCTTCGAGGGCGCGATGGCGCACGGCGCGATGCCGCAGCACGCGCGCAACCCGCTGCCCGTGGCCGCCGACCTCATCCGCGCCGTGGCCGACCTGCAGGACGAGCTCCTGCAACGCCACGGCGAGCACGAGCACCTGGGACAGAACTACCTCACCCCGACCGTCGTCCTCGGCGGCGACACCGACCAGATCAACGTCATCCCGGCGCGTGCCGTGGTGTGCCTGGACATCCGGACGATCCCGGGCGTCGACCACGTGGAGCTCATCGGCGCGATCACCGCGCTGGCCGGGACCTGCGGCGAGCCGACCGGTGTCGTCGCCAGCGTGGAGGTCGTCGACGATCGGCCGGCGGTCGACACTCCGGTCGACCACCCGGCCATCGTGGCGCTCGCCGCCGCGCATGAGGCGGTGACCGGTCAGCCGGCGGTCTACGGCGGGGTGCCGGGCGCGACGGACGGCACGATCCTGACCCGGGACGCGGGCATCCCGACGGTGGTCTACGGACCCGGCGGCAAGTGGATCGCCCACCAGGCCGATGAGTATGTCGAGGTGCAGGAGATCATCCAGGCCGCCCGGGTCTATGCCGAGACGGCGCGGCGGTTCCTGACGAGCTGAAGGGCCCCGGCCGGCCGGGTGCCGTAGCGGCGTGGGGAAGCTGAGGGTCGCTCTGGTGCACCAGGATGACCCACGAGCGCGAGAGGTCAGACCCCGCTCCGCTGAGGAGGTGCGGGATACCGGGCCGGGTGACAGCACGGCATACTGCCCTGGCTATGGTGGCCGGGTGAGCACACCCTCGGGGCAGGGGCCGGAGGGGAACCCGTCCAGCGCCCCCATCGCACCCATCCCGCAGCAGTCCGGGCAGTCGGCCCGGCCCAGGAGCAGCACCGCCAGCATCATGTGGGCGGTCGCCACGATCGTCGTCGCGCTGGTCGGCGGCTTCCTCATCTACACCGCGATGACGCAGGACGACGGCCCCGCCGACGCTGCGCCCGTGGCCACGCAGGACTCCGAGGACGAGGCCGGGCAGGACGAGACAGGGCAGGACGAGGCCGGGCAGGGGGAGAGCGAGCAGGGGGAGCCGGCTGAGCCGGCGACCGAGGCCGCCGACCCGACCGAGGCCACGAGCGATGCCGCGGCCCCGGACGAGACGGCCCCGGCCGAGCAGGAGGCCGCGGAGCCCACGATCTCCGACGAGCAGCGCCAGTTCCTGCTCGACCTGCCGCGCCGGGAGGCCGATGACCCCCTCGCCAAGGGTGACGTGGACGCACCGGTGGTGATCATCGAGTACGCCGACTACCGCTGCCCGTTCTGCGCGTCGTGGGGCCGGGACGTCCAGCCGGCCCTGCAGGACCTGATCGACGACGGCACGGTGCGCCTGGAGTTCCGCGACCGCATCCTGTTCGGCGAGGACTCCGAGGCGACGGCGCTCGCGGCCCGGGCGGCGGGGGAGCAGGGGCTGTACTGGGAGTACCACGACGCGGTCTTCGCCGCGGCGCCCGCCAGCGGCCACCCGGACATGCCGCGCGAGAAGCTGCTCGGCCTCGCCGAGGAGATCGGCGTACCCGACCTGGCGCAGTTCGAGGCCGACCTGGACTCCGCGGAGCTGCGTGCGGCCATGGAGGCCGACATGGCCGAGGGGGACTCCCTCGGCGTGCGGTCCACGCCGACCTTCCTGGTCAACACGGTCGCGCTGGTGGGGGCGCAGCCGGAGCAGGTCTTCCGCCAGGCTGTGGCCCAGGAGCTGGCCGTGGTGCAGGAGTGAATGGGATGGCTGGCGACGGCACGACGGACCCCGACCCGGTGTGGGCGCTGGACCCCCAGGTCCGGCCGGGGCCGACCAACTCGATCGTGGACGTCCCCGGCATCCGCGTGGGACAGCACGATCGCCGCGGTGACGGCTGGCTGACCGGCACGACGGTGGTGCTGGCGCCGCCGGAGGGTGCGGTCGGCGGCGTCGATGTGCGCGGCGGTGGACCGGGCACGCGTGAGACCGACCTGCTCGACCCGCTCAACCAGGTGGATCGCGTCCATGCCGTGGTGCTCAGCGGGGGGAGCGCCTTCGGCCTGGCCGCCGCGGACGGCGTCATGCGTCATCTGTATGACGAGGGGACCGGTTTCCCCGCCGGCCCCGAGCCCGGGCAGGTGGTCCCGATCGTGCCCGCGGCGGTGATCTTCGACCTGGGGAGGGGTGGTGACTTCGCCGCGACCCCGGACGCCTCGTTCGGGGCGGCGGCTGCCGCTGCCGCCTCGGGCGACGCCCCCGAGCTGGGCTGCGTCGGTGCGGGGACCGGCGCGGAGTGCGGTGGACTCAAGGGCGGCGTCGGCTCGGCCAGCGCGGTCCTGCCCGACGGCACGACGGTCGCCGCCCTGGTCGTCGCCAATCCCGGTGGTCACGTGCTGGACCTGCGCACCGGCGAGCTGGTCGGAGCCCGGGCCCTGCTCGAGGGTGACCTCGACGTCCTGGGCGAGCGCACGGCATACGGACTCCGCCGACCGGACCCCGCGGAGCTGGAGGCCGCCCGCGCGCGGGCGGCCCGGATCGAACCGGCCGGGTTGGTGCCCAAGGTGCTGGCCACCACGATCGGGGTGATCGCGACCGACGCGACGCTGACCAAGGCGCAGGCCACCAAGGTCGCTGGCATCGGGCACGACGGGATGGCCCGGGCGATCGACCCGGTGCACACGATGTTCGACGGCGACACCCTGTTCACCGTCGCGACCGGCACGCGGCCGGCGCCGGACCCGATCGCCTTCCACGGCCTGCTCACCGTGGCGGCGCGGACCGTGACCCGGGCCATCGTCCGGGCGGTCCTCGCCGCCGAGGGCTGTCAGACGCAGGCTGGCACGTGGCGGTCCTACACCGAGGCGTTCCCGAGCGCGGTCACGACTGACTGAGCCGGAGGCGGCGCGACCGCCTACATCCGGAGGCGGCGTCACCGCCTACATCCGGAGGCGGCACGACCAACTGAGCTCTCCACGGCCGCCGCGGCGGCACCCTGTCCCAACAGTGACACGGCACGTTGTGGACCCCGGAATCCGTTGCCCGGGGCCACGCGCCGTTCCTACTGTCGATCCCACGGGCCGACCAATCAGGTGGGTCCCACGGGATCGGCTCTTGGGAAGGACGCCATGTCGACGCACACGTCGCAGACCATCCAGGACGAGGACACCACGGGCGTGCTGGACGACGTCCGGCCGCTGCTGCGCCGGGACGTCCTGTATGCCGACACCGGCCAGGGCGTCTTCATCCGGCACGCGGACGACGCCTTCGTCATGCGGGGCAGCAGCATCTACCGGTGGCTGTCCGTCCTGGCCCCGCACCTGGACGGCTCGCTCACCGTCGGAGACCTCCGCAGCTCGCTGCCGGAGGCGCAGCAGCAGATGCTGACCTCGCTGGTCAAGGTGCTGCTGGAGCGAGACTTCGCCCGGGACAGCGTCCCCGAGGAGCTGGGCGAGGCCGTGCTGGAGCACCCGTTCGCCCACCAGATCGAGTTCATCCGGCACTACGTCGACGCCCCCGTGCGGCGCTTCGAGCAGTTCCGTGCCGCCACGGTGCTGATCCTGGGGTCCGGGCCGCTCGCCGAGTCGACCGCGCGCATCCTGGCCGACAACGGGCTGGAGTCCGCGACGCTCACCGACCACCTGCCGACGCAGGCCGGGGACCTCTCCGCAGACGTGGTCGTCGCCCTCGGCGATGCCATCGGCCTGGACGGGGTGCGGAGCCTGGCGCGGGTGGCGGCGGAGGCGGGCGTCCCCGTCATCCCCGCAGTCACCGTCGGGGGCCGCGTCTTCGTCGGTCCCCTCCTGGACACCGGGGGCGCTGCCGGCGTGGACTCCCTCATCGCCCGCCTCGCGGCCGGCCTGGACGCAGACGAGAGCGCCGACTTCTGGCGCCGCCTCGCCGGAGCGCCCTCGGCCGCCCGCCCCGTTCCGGTCGCCCAGCACGCCTCGATGCTGGGCACGCTGATCGGCTTCGAGGTCTTCCGCCTGCTGACCGGGTGCCTCGACCCCGAGACCCGGGACGCCGTCGTCGTGCAGAACGTCGAGACCCTCGACATCGTGAAGGAGCCGTTGCTGGGACACCCCAGCGACCCGCGGGCCGCCGGCCGCGTCGAGTCGGCGCCCGGCGAGGAGCTACGCGCGGAGCTGGACGTCTTCCTGGACCCGGAGGCCGAGGTGGAGTCGCAGGCGCTGCACGAGCAGGCTGACGGCTACCTCGACCTGGTGCGCCACCACACCGGGGTCTTCCGCCAGTTCACGGACCTCGAGATCGACCAGTCCCCGCTCAAGGTGGGGCGCGTCGAGGTCGGTGGCCTCGCCGGCCGGGACGGCTCGGCCCCCGCCCGGCGGACCATCACCGGCTATCACACGCGCACCCCGCTCCAGGCCCGCTTCCGTGCGCTCTGCGAGGCCGCTCTGCAGTATGTCGACACCTGGGGTCCCGAGACGGCTCGCGACCTCCTCGAGCAGGTGGATGTCCCCGCCAGCGCGCTCGACGTGTGGAGCGGGGTGGTGCCCGGCCGTGGGAAGGACGCGGCCGGCACGGGCGCGGCGAACGACGCGGGCGGTGGGAAGGACGCTGGCGGCGCGGGCGTGTGGGCGACCAGCCTGGTGTCGGGGGACCGGCGCCGGATCCCGGTCGCCGCCGCCTACCCGTTCTCCGCGGCCAACGACGACCAGTGGGTGCTGCGCAGCACGGTGGGCGCCGGCGCCGGAGCCAGCCCCGCGGACGCAGCCATCGCCGGCCTCTTCTCGGCCATCACCTTCCGGGCGGTCCTCACGGCCCTGCGCGACGGCTCTCCGCTGGACACCCTTGAGGTGCAGGAGGCCGAGCCGGGCACGGTGCTGCGCTTCCTCGTCGACACCTGCGGCACGCTCGGTCTGGAACCCGTCCTGGTCGACGTGTCCCTGCCCGGCTGTGGCGGCACGGTCATCGCCTTCGCCGAGCGCGACGGTGAGCCGGTCGTCGCCCTGGCCACCGGGGCGTCGCTCGAACTGGCCGTGATCGACGCGCTCGTGTCGCTGGTGGGCCGGGTCCAGACCGACGGTCCGGCGACCACGGAGGTGGGTCCGTTGGCCGACCTCGACCCACGGGGGCTGCCGCTGTCGGGCCGCAGTCGCCCCGCCACGGCCGACCGCCAGCCGGTGACGTCGATGATGGCCGCGCTCGGCGCTGGCACCGACGTCCTGGTGGTGGACACCGGCCTTCCCGATCTTGCACAGGGCGGCATCCGGACCGCTCGGGTCCTCTTGACCACAGCCTCCGGACCCTCTGGTGAGGACGCTCCTCTGGCGTCTGACGACGGACCGACCCACCCCGGGAGGAGGTGAACACACCATGGACCCCTATCTGACTACCGAGATCGCGTCGTTGGAGGCCGAGACCTTCGAGGTCCTCGAACTCACGGAGGTTGCCGAGGACATGGCGGCCTGGAGCTCCTGCTCCACCTCGAGCTGCTGCTCCACGTCCAGTTCCAGCTGCGGCAGCACGTCCAGCTGCTCCTGCAGCTGTGCCTCGACCAGCAGCTGCGCCTAAACCGTCCGCACGAAGAGAAACGGAGACAGCATGACCACGCGTTTCCCGAGTGAGGAGCTGGCGCGGCTGGAGGCCGAGACCTTCGAGGTCCTCGAGCTCGCCGAGGTTGCCGAAGACATGGCGGCCTGGAGCTCGTGCAGCACCTCGAGCTGCTGTTCCACGTCCAGCTCCAGCTGCAGCAGCACCTGCTCCTGCAGCTGCGCGAGCTGCGCCTGATGTCACGGATCCGGGTCCCCGACCCGGGTCCGTTCTGCGCTTGACCCCGGCGTGGACCACGCCGGGCCACATATGTGAAGGAGAACCAGTATGTCCATCAACAGCCTGGGGCGTGAGCTCAAGGAGCTCGAGGTCGAGACCTTCGAGGTCATCGACATCGCCGACGCCTCGCAGGACATGGACGGTGCCACCAGCACCTCGTCCTGTGCCTGCTCCACGACGTCCTGCTGCAGCTGCTCCACGTCGAGCTGCTGCGGGTGCACGAGCTGCTCCTGCGGCTCCACGAGCAGCTGCGCGTGAGCAGCCCTGTTCACCGACCGTCCCGAGAGGAGGAGTACCGATGAACACCCAGCTGACCACCGAGATCGCGGCCCTGGAGTGCGAGACCTTCGAGGTCCTTGAGCTCACCGAGGTCGCGGAGGACATGGCGGTGTGGAGTTCGTGCAGCACCTCCAGCTGCTGCTCCACGTCCAGCTCCAGCTGCGGCAGCACGACGAGCACGTCGTGCAGCTGCGGCTCGACCAGCAGCTGCGCTTGAGCCGCACCGGTTGATCGCTCCCCGGCGGTGTCCGGGAACACCGCCGGGGAGTCGCACCACCACAGCTCCCACCACCGCACTCCCCATCACCTCTCCACCACCGCAGCTCCCACCAGCGCACCGCACCCACAGAGCACCTCACCACCCGTTCAGACCAGCGAAGGGAACCACATGTCCGCCATAGCCACCTCCGAGGCCGCACCCGCGGAGGCGACCGGCGCCCTGATCGGCGGCCGACGCGTCAGTTTCGACACGCTGGGCACCGTCAACGTGCTCCCACCCGACGTGGGACGGGAGCGGGGCGCGCGCCT
Organism: Ornithinimicrobium sp. F0845; assembly: GCF_023015765.1. Classification (GTDB taxonomy): domain Bacteria; phylum Actinomycetota; class Actinomycetes; order Actinomycetales; family Dermatophilaceae; genus Ornithinicoccus. The sequence continues at coordinate 116,312 of NZ_JALKAL010000004.1, read as the reverse complement.
TGGGGCACAGACCCCCGACGTCGTGGCGCTCGTCCGGGCCAGCTCGGTGCTCCTGGTCCCCTTCACCGCACCGGTGCCCGGCACCGGCGGGTGCTTCCACTGCCTGGAACGGCGCTGGCAGCTGCTGCGCGGCGAGGACGAGCGCAATGCCCTGGAGCTCGGTGACCCCATGGAGGCGGCCGGTGCGGCCCCGTTCCTGGCCGGGTTCGGCCGGTCGCTGGTGGAGTCGACCCTGGAGAGCCTGGCGGGTGCCGAGTGGCCCACCACTGAGGCCGGCCTCACCCAGGTCTTCCACGTGCGGCTCGACGTCGGGGCGGTGACGCGCTACCCGCTGACCGCCGACGCGGACTGTCCGCTGTGCGACCTGCGGGAGGACGACACCGCCCAGGCCGCGGCCCTGGTGCTGACCCCCCAGCCCAAGCCGACCCCGGACGCGACCCGCGTGCGGAGGATCCACGACTACCCCCTCGACCCCGACACCTACGCCAACCCGATCTGCGGGATGCTCGGCACGGTCGCCGGCCGGGCCTACGACTCGACCACCACCGCGCCCGTCACCGGCTACACGCGGATCCGCGGCGACTACCATCTGCACGAGTTCTTCTGGAGCGGGCACGCCGACAACTTCGCCGACAGCCAGATCCTCGGCATACTCGAGGGGCTGGAGCGCCACTCGGGGCTCCGGGAGAGGCGGATCCGCCCGGCCGTCGTGGACACCTACGACAACGTCCGGGACCACGCCCTCGACCCGCGCGCCGTGGAGCTCTACCCCGACGTCTTCTACGAGCTCATCGGGCCCCGGTTCACCCGGTTCCGCGACGACCTGCCGATCCCGTGGGTCTGGGCGCACAGCCTGCGCGACGACCGCCAGGTGCTGGTGCCGCACGCCTTCGTCTACTACCTGATCAACGACCCGGCGACCAACTTCATCCAGGAGTGCTCCAACGGGTGCGCCACCGGCGGCAGCCGCGAGGAGGCCACCCTCTACGGGCTGCTGGAGCTGCTCGAGCGCGACGCCTTCCTCAACGCCTGGTACGGCAAGGCCCCGTTGCCGGAGATCGACACCTCGACCTGCCGGTCACCGCAGATCCGGATGATGATCGACCGCCTCTCCCTCATGGGCTACGACGTGCGGATGTTCGACAACCGGATAGACCTGCCGGTGCCCTGCGTGACGGGGGTCGCCGTCCGCCGCGACGGCGGACTCGGCACCCTCTCCTTCGCCGCCGGTGCAGGGCTGGACCCCGAGGACGCCGTCCGCGCGGCCCTGTGTGAGATCGCCTCCTACGTCCCCAGCTTCCCCGAGCGGGTCGCCGAGCACATCGACCTGGTCCGGGAGATGCAGGAGGACTACCTCGTCGTCCAGGAGCTCAAGCACCACGCCCTGCTCTACGGCGTCCCGGAGATGGCCCGGCACGCGGACTTCCTGCTGAAGCAGGACCGCGCGCCCCAACCCCTCGAGGACCTGTATGCCGGGTGGGAGCGTGAGCGTCCCCGCACCGGTGACCTCACCGACGACCTGCAGGCTGTCGTCGACGCCATCACCGCTCGCGGGCACGACGTGCTGGTGGCTGACCAGACCTCACCCGAGCAGCGCGCGGTCGGCCTGACGACCGTCTCCACCATCGTGCCCGGGCTCATCCCGATCGACTTCGGCTGGACCATGCAGCGGGCCCTGTCGATGCGCCGCCTGCGGGTCGCCCCGGTGGCCGCGGGCTGGCGGGACACCGAGCTCACCGCCGACGACCTCAACATGCACCCCCACCCGTTCCCGTGATGCACCCGCCAGCACCGCAGCGCACCGCGACCCTGGAGAAGGAGTCCACGATGACCGCAACCGCCACCTACATGCACGACATCCTGCGCCGTGGCCGCGTCCCGATGGCCCCGTTGGAGTATGACGTGCCCTGGGACGACCAACCGCGCCGCTACAAGGTGTATCCCGGCACCCAGTCGATCGCGCTGCCGCGGCACGCCCCGGCCGTGGACCGCACACTCGGCTATGCGCTCGGCTGCCCGGGACGGGAGCGGAGCGGCGACTTCGACCTGGCCTCGCTCGGCAGCATGCTCTGGCACTCCTACGGCCTGTCGGGCCGCCGTGCGGCGGTCCACCGCAACGACGACGTGCCCGCGATGCCGTGGTACGACCGGGCGGTCTGGTCGCGGGGGACGGCCTCCGGCGGCGGCCTCTATCCGCTCGAAATCTACCTGGTGACCAGCGGCGAGCAGGGACTGGTCCCGGGCATCTACAACTGGAACAGCGCCCGGCACTCGCTCAGCCGACTGGCCACCGGCAACTACGTCGGGCGGATCCAGGACTCGCTGGGACCGCACGCCACGGGCGCCGGCAGCTACCTGCTGCTGTCCATCAAGTTCTGGCAGAACGCGTTCAAGTACAACAGCTTCTCCCCGCACGTGACCGCGATGGACATCGGCACCGTCCTGGCGACCTGGGAGCTGTGGTGCCGCAACCAGGGTCTGCCGCTGCGTGCGAACCTGTGGTTCGACGAGCACGAGCTGAACGACCTGCTGGGCCTGGACGGCTACGCCGAGAGCACGGTCAGCGTCGTGCCGGTGCCGATGGGCGGCACCACGGGGGGCAGCGGACGCCACAGCCGGACCACGCGGCACGAGGCGCACGAGAAGTCACGGGCGCCACGCAGCTTCGAGGTGATCGACGACATCCAGTCCGAGATCCTGGCCGCCGCCGCTGCCGACAACCCCTGGCAGGTGCCACCACCACCTCCTAAGGACCCGGGTCGCGGGGTCGCTGACTCCGCTCCGCGGGTGGTGCTGCCCGCACAGCCCCTGGGCGAGATGCCGCTGCGCGAGGCCCTGCTGCGGCGGCGCAGCAGCTTCGGGCGCTTCACCGCGGACCCGCCGATCAGCCAGGGGGACCTGCGCAACGTCCTGGACGCGGTCAACGCGGCCAACGACGGTTTCGGCGTCACCGGTGAGCTGCCCGACGGCCTGGTCCGCACCTGGGTCTGCGCGACCAACGTCGCCGACGTCGCCCAGGGGATCTACCGCTACGACCGCTCCACCGGGGAGCTGGCGCAGACCCTCGAGGCGGGCCTGGAGCTCTTCCTGCAGGGCAACTACTTCCTGCGCAACTACGACATGGCGCGGATCGCCGCGGTCATCGTGCTGACAGCCCGGCCCGGCCAGATCATCGACCACTACGGGCCCCGGGGCCTGCGGCTGCAGAACGCCGCGATCGGCGCCGCGACGCAGTACGGCTACCTGGCCGCCGCCGCCCGCGGCCTCGGCTGTGGGGCCGCCCTCGGCTTTGACAACACCTCCTACGGGGAGGCGTTCGGCACCGCCTCCTTGGAGGCCGACGACGCCACGGCGGAGTGGCCGATGCTCATCCTGATGGTCGGTCACGAAGACACCGTGGGTGCCGAGCTGCACCTGCGCCTGGCAGAGGAGAACGCCCGATGACCGAGCTGGATGTCCGACCAGAGACCCGGCCCGCGCAGCGCCGCGGTGACCCGTCCGCCCCCGCCCGAGACTGCACCTTCAACCCGCACTTCGTCTCCCGGTCCGGTGGGCTGCCGTATGACGTGGTGTCCGGGCTCGCCAGCCCGCGCGCCCAGGCCTGGGCCCGGGAGGTCCTGGCCACCGAGTCCCGGCTCGCCGCCGCCGGGGAGCGGATCGGGTTGCTGCTGGAGGCGGCCATCGGGGGCAACCCCGACCACACGAACCGCCAGGCGCTGCTGAAGCTGCGTCGCGACGTGCACAACCAGCGGCTCCCGCGCGACCCGGAGGCCGCCCTCGAGGCGGTGGCGGTGCACGGCGCCGAGCTGCAGGCGGCCGTGGGACGGTGGCTCACCGACTGCGCCGACCTGCACGAGGCCGTGTCTCGCGGTGACGCCCAGCTGGCCGAGGACGTCACGGAGGCCCGTCAGCACCTGCTCGACCTGGCCGAGACCGAGGTGTTCCGGCAGGGCCTCACGCTGGCCTCGCCGCTGCTGGACGCGCGGCTGGGGGACTACGCCCACAGCGTCTCCTCCGGACGGGAGACCAAGAGGTCCCGCAAGCAGGCACGCTCCCTGCTGCACTACGTCTACCGCACCGCCTGCAAGACCAGCCCGTTCAGCACCCTGACGACCGTGGCCCACGGCCGGCTGTCGGAGGAGACCCAGGAGCTCATCGCCGGCTCCGGTGACCTGAGCCGCGTCGTGGGCAGCACCCGGCTCAACGTGGCGGTCGTCCCGCGGGTGGTGGAGGCCCTGCGGGCGCACCCGGACCACAGCCAGGACCTGCCGCTGGAGCTGGTGACCGGGTGGGAGGTCCGCTCAGAGCGGCTGCGCTACCTGCGCCGCCGCCGGGTCACCAGCCGGGCGGACGCCGGTGCCGTCAACCTGGACTCGATGCAGGAGAACGTGTTCTACCTGGCGGCCGGCCAGCTGCTGGCCCAGCTGATCGAGGTGCTCACCGCCGCACCGGGCACCACGCTGGGCCAGGTGGCGGAGGCGATGCACGAGCGGCTCGAGGGCGCCTCCCGGGAGGACATCGACCGGTTCCTCACCTCCGTGGTCCGCCTGGACCTGGTCACGACACCACAGCTGCAGGTCGACCTGCACGCCGACGACCCGATCCGTGCCTTCACGACCGGACTGCGGGGGATCGGCCGCCCGTGGGCCGACGACGTCGCCGGACGACTCGACCGGGTCAGCGGACTCGTGGAGCGGTTTGCCGGCGCCTGCGCGCACGATCGCCGCGACCTGCTCCGGGACACCCGCGCCGAGCTCGAGGAGCTGATGACCTCGCTGGGCGCCCCGGACGGTTCGGTGCCGCAGACCCTCATCTACGAGGACGCCACCCCCGAGGGCCACGAGGTCCTGGCCGCCCGCTCCCGGTGGGAGCAGGACCTGGCCCCGGCGCTCGGCCGGGTCGCGAGCATCCTGCCGGTGTTCGACGCGCTCGCGCCGCAGCGCTACCTGCTCAACGGGTTCTTCACGGTGCGGTTCGGTCGTGGCGGGGTCTGTTACGACCTGGTCAAGCTGGTCCAGGACTTCCACCTCGACATCTTCGACGAGTTCATGAAGACCACGAGCGGACCGCCCCTCACCGACGACGACGGTCTCCCCGCGCCGCCGCCCAACTGGCTGGACCTGGAGGAGGTCGACGCCCTGCACCGTGCGCGGCTGGCGCTGATCCGGGGCATGCGGCGGGCCTTCTCCGCCCTCGAGGACGTGCACCAGGAGCTGGTGCTGACCGACGAGTTCTTCGACGACATCGTCGCCGAGCTGCCCGTCGGGTCCGGTGACCCCGACCCACGCAGCTTCTTCGCCCAGTTCAGCGGCGGGGAGCGGCCCGGCGTCGTCCTGAACAAGTCCTACACCGGTCTGTCCCTGATGTTCTCCCGCTTCCTGCACGCCCTGGCGCAGGACGAGCAGCCGGGCTCGGGTCTGGTCGAGGACCTGCGGGCGCACCTGCTGGAGCAGCAGCCCGACGGCGCGGTGTTCGCCGAGATCACCGGTGGGGTGGACACCACGAACCTCAACCTGCACCCGGCCGTGACGCCCTATGAGATCGTCTGCCCCGGCGAGGTGACGAGCCGGTCGGAGGCACACCGGATCTACGTCTCCGACCTGGAGGTGCGCCACGACCCGGACACCGAGGAGCTGGTGCTGTTCTGTCCGCGGCTCGGACAGCGCGTCATCCCGGTCTACCTCGGTTTCCTGCTGCCGTTCGCGCTGTCCGACATCCAGCGCGTGCTGCTCCTCTTCTCGCTCAACAAGATGGCCCAGCTCGACCTGTGGAGCGGGACCGACGCCCCGCTGGGCGAGCAGGTGATCAGCTCACATCCCCGGGTGCGCTACGGCGACGTCGTCCTGGTCCGCGAGACCTGGAAGGCCAACCCCGCCAAGCTGCCGCACCGCCGGGACTTCGACTCGGCCGCCCGGTGGTACCTGGAGTGGCAGCGCTTCCGCGCCGAGCACGGGCTGCCGCGCTACGTCTTCGCCACCCTGTCGGCCGGCGCCGCCGAGGAGCCGGACGACCAGCCGGACAGCCCCGAACAGACCAGGCCCGGCACCGACGGTGCCACGATGAGCGCCAGCCGCGGCAAGCCTCAGTATGTCGACTTCACCAGTGAGTCCTGCCTGCAGCTGCTCGACGACATGCTGCGCCAGGACACCGCCCGGATCGTGTTCAACGAGATGCTCCCGGGGCCGGACGCCCTGTGGCTGACCACCGAGCACGGCTCCTACGTCTCAGAACAGACCTTCGAGCTGATCATCACGGAAGGGTCCCGCTCATGACCACGTCAACCGCCCCCCTGCCCCCGGCGACACTCCCGGAGCCACCCGTGGCGCAGGACTGGGTCGCGCTGCACATCTTCTACAGCAGCAACTCCAACCCGCTGCTGGAGGAGTGCGTCCAGCCACTGGTCGACACCCTGCGCGAGGAGGGCCTGATCGACGGCTGGTTCTTCATCCGCTACTGGATGGAGGGGCCGCACATCCGGCTCCGCCTGCACCCCCGCGACCCCGACGACCGCGCGGTCGTCCTGGCCCGCGCACAGCACGCCGCGGAGACCTTCATCAAGACCCGGCCGTCGCTCTACAAGAGCGACCCGACGGTGCTCGGCACGCTGTACAAGGACATGTTCCTCATGGAGTACTCCGAGGCCGACTGGGAGGAGAAGTACGGCGCCGACGGCGCGATGCCGATGCAGGAGAGCAACACCGTCGCCGAGTACCCCTACGAGCCGGAGTACGTCAAGTACGGCGGTCCCCACGGGGTGCGGCTCGCCGAGCAGCACTTCGAGCAGTCCAGCGACACCGTGCTGCGGCTGGTGGCCACCACCAACCTGCACGTGCGCAACGTGATGTTCGGGCTGGCCCTGCAGCTGATGGCGGTCAGCACCCTGACCTTCCTCCCGCGGCCCGAGGACGGGACCCGCTTCCACGAGGGTTACCAGACGATGTGGGAGACCACCATGCTGGCCAAGGACTCACCCACCCGGGACGGGTTCGAGACCAACTACCAGGAGATGGCCGGCCCGCTGGCGGAGCGGCTCACGGCCGTGCGTGGCGCGATCGAGGCGGGCCGGCCCGAGAGCCTGCCCGGGTTCCTCGGCGACTGGGCCGTGCACATGGCGCGGGTGCGGGACCAGGTCCTGGCGGCGACACGGGCCGGGGACCTGATCTTCCCCGAGCGCGTGCTGGAGGGCGACCGGGTGGTCACGACCGACCCGGAGGTCACCCTCCGCACGATGCTGGTGCCGTTCATCCACATGACGAACAACCGGCTCGGGGTCAGCATCGTCGAGGAGGTCTACCTCTCCCACCTGCTGGCCCGCTACCTGGAGAGCCTCCGCTCGGACGTGGCCTGATGACCTCCACCCTGGCTCCGCACCCCACGCCGGTCCTCGGCGCGGAGGTCACCGTCGGGCCGCCGGTCCGCAGGCTGGGCCAGACGGTGCACGTCGTGCGCGACGTGCGCTCGGACGGCTACTTCCAGGTCTCGCCCCGGGAGGCCTTCGTGCTGACCCGGCTGGACGGCACCCGCACCTTCGGCGACGTCGAGCGGGACTACCGGGGCGCGTTCGGCAAGGACCTCGGCGACGCCTCCTGGCAGCAGCTGATGGGACTGCTCTACGCCCGCCGGCTCCTCGTGCCACCGGGGGAGGACGCGGAAGCCGGCCGCACGGCATACGAGCAGCTGCGCCAGCAGAACCAGGCCGGCCGGGTCACGCCTCCCAGGGTGACGCGCGTTCGTGTGCCGCTGATCGACCCCGGTCCGGTGATCGGCTGGCTGCAGGGCCGGGCGGCGTGGCTGCTGCACCCGGTGACCGCGGCCGTCGCGACGGCACTCGTGCTGCTCATGCTGCTCACCGTCGGCCTGCGCTTGCCGCTGCTGTGGGAGGGGTATGTCGCGAGCTGGGCCAGCGCTCCGGTCACCGTCGCCGTGGGGGTCGTGGTCGTGCTGCTCTCCCTGCTCGTGCACGAGTTCACCCACGCGCTGACCTGCGTCCGGTACGGCGGCCGCTGCCGCGAGATGGGCATCTCCTGGCGGTTCCCGCTGATCACGATCTACACCAAGGTCGAGGACATCTATCTGGTGCCGCACCGGTGGCAGCGGGTCGTGGTGTCCCTCTCCGGGGTCCTGGGCGGGCTGGTCGTGCTGCTGCCGGTCTTCGTGACCTGGCTCCTGGTGCCGGCCGGCCACCCGGTCGCGGAGACGTGCGTGGTGGTGCTCGTCCTGGGCGGGATGGCGCAGCTGGTCAACCTGGCCCCGGTCCTGGGGCTGGACGGGCAGAAGGCGCTGAGTCATGCGCTGGGCGTCTGGGACGTCGCGGACGAGAGCCGGGCCTACTGGACGGCCGTGCTGCGGCGTCGCCCGGCCCCGGTCGCCGACGGCGCAGCCCGTTGGGTCGTGCCGGTCTACGGCGTCGTCGTGGTGCTCCTGCTGAGCGTGGTGACGCTGTGGACCGTGTGGGTCGGCGTCACCTTGCTGGTCACCGGGGAGGTACCGTGGTGAGCGACGTCGTCCTGCAGGTGGCGCCGCGCCGGACCAGGGTCGACGACAACCTCTCGGTGCGGATCGACGGGCTACCGCCCCGCTCCCGGGCGGATCTGGTCGTGACGACGACCGACGGCGGGCTGCAGGAGTGGTCCTCCCGCTCGAGGTTCCGCGCCGACGAGCGGGGGATCGTCGACCTGGCACGGGATGCCCCGCTGCCGGGGAGCTCCTACGCCGGTGTCGACCCCACGGGGCCGCTGTGGTCGGTGACCGCGGACGGGACCGCGCTGTTCCGCAAGCGGCGTCCGACCCCGTTGCACTACCGGTTCGCCGTCGAGCTCGCAGCGACCGGAGAGGTAGCCGTGGTGGACCGGGTCGAGCGGCACTTCGGTCGCGAGGTCGTGGAGGAGCCGGTGGCCGGTCCCGGACTCGTCGGGTTGGTGCACCGGCCACGTGACGAACGGGCGTATCCCGGCGTGCTGCTGCTGGGCGGGTCCGACGGCGGCAGCCTCGACCACGCGGCCTCGTTGCTGGCTGACGAGGGCTACGTGGTCCTCGCCCTGGCCTACTTCGGGGTCGAGGACCGCCCGCCGACGCTGGTCGGGATCGACCTCGACGACATCGACGGCGCCGTCGCGTGGCTGCTCGCCCGGCCCGACGTGAGCGGGTGGGAGGTCGCCGTGGTGGGGATCTCACGGGGGGCCGAGCTGGCGCTGCAGCTGGCCAGCGACAACCCCAGGGTCGGTGCGGTCATCGCGGTGGCCCCCTCGGCACTGCGGCAACCGGGGCTGACCGCCAACTTCTCCGACTTCACCCAGGCCGCCTGGGTGCGCGGCGCCGACCCGCTGCCGTTCAACGCCTCGACCCTCGGCGTGCGCGACTGGATCGGCACCGCCTGGGGGATGCTGCGCCGTCGGCCGATGCGGCAGGTTGCCTCCTTCCGCGAGGACCTGCGGCACCCGGACCGGGTGCGCCGGGCCGGGATCCCGGTGGAGCGCTGCACCGGACCCATCCTGCTGGTCAGCGGCGAGGCGGACCAGCTCTGGCCGTCCGCGGAGTTCGCCGACCTGATTCTGGCGCGCCTGCACGAGCACGGTCGCGCCGAGATCGCCGAGGACGTGCGCTATGCCGGGGTCGGGCACTTCGTGGCCTTCCCGATGGGGATCCCCGGGCTGCCGCCGTCCACAGGGATGCGTCCGACGTCCTTCTTCGCCATCGACTTCGGCGGGGAGCCCGCTCAGCACGCCGCTGCCGCACTCGACGCCTGGGTGCGGCAGCTGGACTTCCTGGACCGCTGGCGGACGCGCTTCGGCGACCCAACCGATCCATCCGAACACCTCGACCCAGCACCCGCCGGCGTCTCCGGCGGTGCAGGAAGGAGGACCCGATGACTGTCGCGGTCCAGTGCACCGACGTGTCCAAGGCCTACCCGGGCGGTGTCACCGCCCTGCGGGACGTCGACCTGACCATCGACGCGGGGCAGGTCTACGGCCTGGTGGGTCGCAACGGGGCCGGCAAGACCACCCTGATGCGCATCCTCGTGGGGCTGGTCGCCCCGAGCGGGGGCCACGCGACCGTGTTGGGGCGTCCCGCGGGCGGGACCGCCACCGGCCGGCTGGTCGGGTCGCTCATCGAGGCGCCCGCCTACTATCCGCACCTGAGCGGCCGCGACAACCTGCTGCTGCTGGCCCGGTATCTCGGTCATCCGCGCTCCGACGTCGAGCGGGTCCTGGAGACGGTCGGGTTGAGCGAGCGCGCGGACAGCCGCTTCTCCGGCTACTCCCTGGGCATGAAGCAGCGTCTCGGCATCGCCGGGGCCCTGCTGGGTGACCCACCCCTGCTCATCCTCGACGAACCCGTCAACGGGTTGGACCCGCAGGCCATGGTGCACGTGCGTGAGCTGCTCGCCCGGGTGCGCGACGAGGGGCGCACCGTGCTCCTGTCCAGCCACCTGCTCGCCGAGCTCGAGCAGGTCTGCGACCGGGTCGCCATCCTCCACGAGGGCGTGGTCGTGTCGGAGGGGACCCCGGCCGAGCTACGCCGCGGGAGGGGTGGTGGCACCACCCTGGTGATCGAGGTCGCCGACGTGGACAGTGCCGTGCGGGTGCTGGAGCTGGCCGAGGGCGTCACCGACGTCAACGCCGGTGGCGGGGCGGTGCACGCGCGGTCGGTCGAAGGCAGCACCACCCCCGTCGTCCGGGCGCTGGTCGAGGCCGGGATCGAGGTCGGCTCGATCTCCCGGGGGGAGTCCCTGGAGGCGGCCTACCTGTCCCTGACCGGTGAGCCGGACGCCGGGCCCGAGCACGTCGTGAGAGGAGCCGTCCGATGAGTGCCGTCACCGCACCCCCGCTGGTCGCCGAGAGATCACCCGCAGCGCGCTATCTCCGCGCAGAGCTGTCCGCCCTCGGCCGGCGGCCCGGGGTGCGCATCGCGGTCGGCGTGTGGCTCCTGCAGATCCTGGTGTTCGCCTACGTCGTGCAGTTCACCGTCTACCGCGCGATGGGCGCCGAGCTGGACCCCACCCAGGCGGCCAACATGGTCACCTCGCTCACGCCGGAACTGGCCGGGACGTATGTCGCAGCGTCGGTCCCCGGCTACGGCATCCCGGTCTTCGTGGTGCTGGGGGCGCTCGTGGCCGCCGCCGACTATCGCTCCGGCACCCTGGGCACGTTGCTGGCCAGGTGCCCGCACCGGGTGAGCTTCCTGCTCTCCCGCTACGCGGCGCTGCTGGTCATCCTCGCGGTGACGGCCGTGCTGACCGTGCTGCTGGGCCTGGTCAGCGGCGCCGCGCTGACCATGCTCGAGGGTGGCCCGCTGGCGATCGCGCCGGAGAATCTGGTAGCGGGTGCGGGCGGGGTGTGGCTGATGTCCACGGGCTACGCCACGCTCGGCTTCGCCCTCGGCATACTGCTGCGCAACCTGATGACCGCCTCGGTGGTGGGCATCGCGTGGCTGGTGGCTGTGGAGATGCTGCTCATCGGTGGGCTGGCCGGGGCTCTCCCGGCGGTCGATGCCGTCCGCTCGGTGCTGCTGACGCCTAATGTGGGATCGCTGGCCGCGGCACTTGACTCCAGTGGTGTGACGAGTGGCCAGGGGTTGCCCGGGGTCGGCGCGGTGACGCAGGGATGGGTCGCGGTCCTGGTCATCCTGCTGTGGACGGTGGTGGCGCTGACCCTCGCCGTGCGAGCCTTCCGCCGGCGTGATGTGCTGTGAGTGGGACGACGAGAGGGGCAGGACGGATGACCGAGCTGAGGATCGGCACGCGGGAGCGCGAGCAGGTGGTGCGCTCGCTGATGCGGCACCAGGGCATGGGGCGGCTCACCGCGCAGGAGTATCAGGAGCGCGTCGCCCGCGCCCGCGCCGCGGTGGTGCCCAGCGACCTGGAGGGTCTGCTCGACGACCTCGAGGCGCCGCCGGACCGGGACTGAGCCGGTGACGCGGGCGTCGAGCTGGCGCCACGGCATACTGCTCAGTCGGTGTCAGTGACCATCGGCGTCGGGGGCAGCGTGATCCAGCCCATCTCGGCGGCGCGGGCGCCCAGCTCGAAGCGGCTGGAGACGCCCAGGCGCTCGCTGAGCTGGGTCACGGTGCGGCGGATGGTGCGCACGGAGACGTCCATTCGGCGGGCGATGGCGGCGTCCTTGCGCCCCTGGGCGAAGTGGCGCAGCAGCTCGAGCTCGACCGCGGACGGACCGTCGGTGGGGGTGGCGGGCGCACCGAGGGTCTCGGCCTGCTGCCAGCGGAACTCGAAGAGCCACGTGAGGGCCATGACCAGCCCCGGGCTGCGCACCACCACGGCGCCCGCCGACCGGTCCTCGGGGTCGCGGGCGACCAGAGCCGTGCGGTTGTCGAAGACGAGGGTGCGGACCGGCACCACAGGGGCCAGGGCCACCTGGGCGCCGTGCTCCTCCAGCCAGCGCAGGTAGGCCATCAGCTCGGGCTGGCCGCGCGCTGAGCTCAGATAGATGCTGCGGACCCGGACGCCCTTCTCCAGGAGGGCGAGGTCCTGGTCGCGGGACTGGCGCAGCGCAGTCGGCGACGGGTTGTGGTCGATGAGCGCCAGCACCTCCGTGGTGCACTCGGCGTTCATCTGGTGCAGGAAGGTGACGACCTCGCTGGCGCTGTCCAGGGTCTGGGACTCCGGCTCCTGGTTGCTCAGGGTCTGGACCTGGCGCAGCAACCGGGCGGCCTCGGAGGAGGACGCGCGCATGCGGGCGACCCGATCGATCGAGGTGGCGGCGCTGGCCTCGGCGGCGGCGACGATCCGGTTGACCGGGGCGTCGAGCGAGACGGCGACGAGCAGCTCCTCCCGGACGTGGTCGCAGCGCACCAGTCCGAGCTCGATGAGCCGGGAGGTGACGGGCGCGAGCGCCTCCGGGGTGGTGCCGAGCGCGGCCGCGATGTCCGCGGCCTCACGAGGACCCTGGGTGAGGAGCACGGCATACACCCCGGCCCCCGTTGGGTCCTCGCCCGCATCGGTGAGCACCTCTGCCAGCGCGTGCGTCAGCTCGGAACACTCTGCGTCCATGGTGCCCTCCCACCTCCTGAGGAACGCGGTCGGAGACGGCAATTGCTGTCATGACCCGTTCCGGACAACTCGGACTTCCCCACGCGGCCCGTGGCGCGGCTAGCGTCCGAACTATGAGCACTGTATCGACCACGATAGGAGCACTCCCATGAAGGTTCTCACTGTGATGGCAGTCGCGGCACTCGCACTCCTCGGCTCCGCCGCGGCCAGCGCCGCTGACGAGGTCGAGGAGCCAGCCTGTATCACCTGCTGGGGTATAGACCCCGAGTAGGCGTCACGGGCGGGGCAGCGGCATAGACTCCCTGCTCGTGACCGAGGTGCACCAGCCGGCGCTCGAGCCGGGCCGCGAGTTCGTGCTGACCGTGTCCTGCGAGGACCGGCGCGGCATCGTCCATGCGGTGGCCGGCGCGATGCTGGAGCAGCACCTCACCGTGCTGGACAGCCAGCAGTTCGGCGACCCGAGCACGGGTGAGTTCCACCTGCGGATGCACCTGCGGCGCGAGGGCGAGCCCCTTCCCGTCCAGGAGCTGGAGGCAGGCTTCGAGCCGGTCGCACTGCGGTTCGGCATGCAGTGGCGGTTCCTCGACCTGTCCCGTCGGCACCGGATCCTGGTGATGGTGAGCCGCCAGGGCCACGTTCTCAACGACCTGCTGTTCCGCACCCGGACCGGGCTGATGAACGTCGAGATCCCGGTGATCGTCTCCAACCACGAGGACTTCCGGGCCCTGGCCGAGTGGCACGGCATCCCGTTCCACCACGTGCCGGTCACGCCCGACACCAAGCCGGAGGCCGAGGGGCGGCTGCGCGAGCTCATCGAGGAGCACGAGGTCGACACGGTGGTCCTGGCGCGCTACATGCAGGTGCTGTCCTCGCAGTTGTGCGCGGAGCTGCCCGGCCGGATCATCAACATCCACCACTCCCTGCTGCCGAGCTTCAAGGGCGCCAAGCCCTACACCCAGGCCCACGACCGCGGGGTCAAGGTGATCGGGGCGACCGCGCACTACGTGACGGCCGACCTGGACGAGGGTCCGATCATCGAGCAGGACTTCCGGCGGGTCGACCACCGGATGAGCCCCGGCGAACTGGCGTCCGTCGGCCAGGAGCTCGAGGCGATGGCGATGGCGCGTGCGGTGCGCTGGCACGCCGAGCAGCGTGTCGTCCTGCGGGGCCGGCGGACGGTCGTCTTCGACTGACGCACGGGAGAAGTGCTCACTCAGCCTCGTCAGATCGTTGAAACACGTTAACTTTCTGCACAAAATTCACCATGTTGTGTGGATCTGTCAATTGACTTGCCACGACTCGCCGCCCGCGGGTCATGCGTCTGCCCAGCGGTGCTTGACCTCGGTCACGGCTCGATGATCGTGACGCCCGGAGCCGTCGCGTCGCCCATGGCGACCAGTGCCGCCGATGCGTCGGACAGTCCGATCCTCCGGCCGAGGAGCTTCTCGGGCGCCAGCCGGCGTGCGGCGATGTCGTCCAGCATCCGAGGGTAGTCCCGCGCCGGCATCCCGTGGCTGCCCAGCACCTGCAGCTCCCGGGCGATCACGGTGTGCATCGGCACCGTGGCCCGACCGTCGACCACGGCGGGCGGCAGCAGCCCGACCTGCACGTGGCGACCGCGAATCCTCAGGCTCTCGGTAGCCGCCCGTGCGGTCGCGAGGCTGCCGAGCGCGTCGACAGCGACGTCCGCGCCGCCGTCGGTCGCGTCCCGGACCTGCTCGACCACGTCTCCGTCGGCGGGATCCACGACCGTGCCGGCGCCCACCTCAGCGGCCAGGTCGAGAGCGTCGCGGTTCACGTCGACGGCGATGACCCGGGCGCCCCGCGACCGGGCGACCATCACCGCGGCCAGCCCCACGCCGCCGCACCCGAACACCGCCACCGTCTCCCGGGCCTGGACCCGCCCCACGTCGACCAGCGCCCGATAGGCCGTCGCGAACCGGCACCCCAGCCCCGCCGCCACGGCGAAGCTGATCGCGTCCGGCAGCGGCACCACGTTGAAGTCGGCCACGGGCAGGGCGACGAACTCGGCGAACGACCCCGGCCCGTTGACCCCCGGCTGCCACTGCCGAGGGCAGACGTGGGAGGCGCCCGCACGGCATACTGCACACTCCCCGCAGCCCAGGGCGAAGGGGAAGGTGACCCGCTGCCCGACCCGGACCCGATCCACCCCGGCACCCACCGCGTGGACCACTCCCGCGAACTCGTGGCCGGGAGTGTGGGGCAACACGGTGATGTCGCTGTCGTGCCCCGCCCAGCCGTGCCAGTCCGAGCGGCACAGTCCGGTGGCCTCCACCCGGACCACGACCCCGCCGGTGGGCGCCTCAGGTACGGGGACCTCGGCAAGGTAGGGCCGCTCTCCGAAGTCGTCGAACCGCACAGCTCGCACCGTGACCTCCTCCGCTCCGCAGTCCCGGCACAGTATGGCTGGCGCTCGGTGCGAGCAACACGCCTGCGGTGTCAGGTCTCCGACCTCGCACCGCCGGCGATCCGCTCGCACCGATGCGCACTATGGTCCCCCTATGGACTACAGCACGATGTTCCGGCTCGACGGCAAGCATGCGGTGGTGATCGGCTGCGGCGGCATCGGGGCCGAGCTCGTGGAGGGCCTGGCGGCCCAGGGTGCTCGGGTGACCTGCCTGGACGCGAACGAGGAGGTGGCAGCCGCTGCTGCGGCCCGCGCCTCGACATACTCCCCGGCCGCCTCGGGCCGCGCGGACGTGTTGGACCCCGACGACCTGACCCGGGCGGCGGCCGACCTGGGTGACGTGGACGTGCTGGTGCTGACGGCGGCGACCAACGTGCGGAAGCCGGTGCTGGACTACTCGGCCGAGGAGTTCGACCGGGTCGTGGGGCTGAACCTGCGCGGCACCTTCAACGCGGTCCGGGCGATCGCGCCCGGGATGGCCGCGCGGGGGAGCGGGTCGATCATCGCGCTGAGCTCGATCCGGGCGCTCGCGGTCGAGCCCGGGCAAGGGGTGTATGCCGCGACGAAGGCCGGCATGGTGCAGCTCCTCCGCGCGCTGGCGGCCGAGCTGGGACCGCAGGGGGTGCGGGTCAACGCTGTCGCGCCGGGTGTGGTGGAGACCCCGCTGACCGAGCAGATCCGGGCCGACGAGGCGTGGGGCCGGGCGTATGCCGAGAAGTCGGCTCTCGGTCGGTGGGCACGGCCCGAGGAGCTGGTCGGGGCGGTGGCCTACCTGGCCAGCGACGCCGCTAGCTTCGTGACCGGCAGTCAGCTCCTGGTCGACGGTGGCTGGACCGCGATCGACGGGCGGTTCACCCCGCCGTTCTAGGCATCCGCCCTGCCGTTCTAGGCACCCGTCCCCTCCACGGGACCTCACGTGCGGGCCGACTCATCGGCACGTGCTGGTGGCCGCCTGCGCCCTCGTTGTCGAAACCCGTGGCGTCAAACCGGTGAGCACACATCTCGCAGATTGACCCTTGCCAGGTGTCTGCACCGCTGCTAGCGTCCGGACTGACAAGTGGACTAAATGGTCCACCTGGTGGATTCGAGGAGTGACCAATGAAGTTCAGAGGACTCAAGATCCCGGCCGTCCTTGCTGCCCTGGCCCTGGGCGCAACCGGCGGCACGGTGCTGGCTGCGGGTGGTCTCGGCAAGCCCGGCGATGGCTCGCCCAACGGAGTCACGAAGGCCATCTACACGGACGGCATCACGGACTACGGCGTCGATCGAGGAACCGATCCCAAGCTCTACAACGACTGGGGCAACGGGTGGGAAGAGGGTGAGACGGCACGCGTCCTCATCTACAGCTACACGCCGGGTCCGCGGCACGCTCATCTGGGTGACCGTCTCGACCCGGGGATGAACCCGCCGCTGAACGACACCAACGTTGCCCAGTCGAGTCTCAAGGAGTGGCTTGAGGCCGAGGGCGTGCAGGTCGACTGGACGGAAGACCCCACCGCGATCACGCGGCTCAACAGCTACAACGGCTTCATCGCTCTGAGTGCGAACCGGGACGCCTACGACGACACCGCACAGACCTCGCTCAAGCAGTTCGTGCGGCGCGGCGGTGGCTTCGTCGGCATCCACAACGCGTTCGGTGCCGAGTACCACTGGCCGTGGTACGAGGGCCTGCTCGGTGGTGCGAACTTCTACGACCACGGCCCGAACCGCGAGGGCACGGTCGAGGTTCTCAACAAGAAGGACGTCTCCACCAAGGGCCTCCCGAAGGAGTGGGAGTACAAGGACGAGTGGTACAACCTCGTGCCCTTCCCCAGCTACGTCAACTTCCTCGCGAAGGTCGACGCCGAGACCAGCGACACGGGCCGTGACACCGGCCACCCGGGTCATGGAGACAGCCACCCGGTCAGCTGGTGCCACTACTACGACGGCGGACGGTCCTGGCTGACCACCCTCGGCCACGACCCGGCCACGTGGACCGATGCCGACTTCGTGGGCCAGGAGCACTTCCAGGAGCACGTCGTGAACGGTGTGCTCAGCGCCATCGGCATGAAGCAGTTCTGCAAGTCCTGACCGTTCTCCCAGCCACAAGGGCGGGACGCTGCGTGATGCGGCGTCCCGCCCTTGTTGTGTCCGCGCCCCCCGAACTTCCTGGCGGTTCGCGCTCCGGCGTTGACCCTCATGGAGCACCCCGACCCCTCAGTCGGCCCGTCAGGGAGGTCGTGGCTGAGCCTGGGTCGGCACAGGCCTTGGGACACGGTGCAGCGCTTTGGTGTCGGTGCCGGTGCGTGGGTGTCGCCGGCGTGCACGTCAGTATGCCGGTGGGCGCCGTCGATCACTACCCGTGCCGGTCCGCTGTCGGCGGGTGGCGAGGACGCAGGTGGTGATGCGAGACCGTGCGATCAGGGATGCGACAACGCGATGAGGGCGCCCACCCCTTGCGGGGTGGACGCCCTCACCACTTCTACGCACTCCGCCTCACATGCCTGTCTGGAGACGTGAGGCCCGGTCCCTCCTGCTACTTGATGACCGTCACCTCGGTCGTCGCAGTCAGTTGCTTCTGCTCACCGTCATGCAAGAAGTTGGCGGTGAGGGTGAGCTCCACGTCGTCGCCCTCCGGGATGTTGTTGTCCAACGCCGCCTTGTCGAACTGGACGAGGAGCCGCTTGCCGGCCAGGTGCGCCTTCGTCGGGGTGACCGGCGTCTGCGACAGCGGGGTCAGCAACTGGGCCTCTCCGTCGTAGGTGTAGCCCGCCGGGACATCCATGAAGGCGGTCACCTTCCCGTGGACTCCGGTGAACTGGCCCGTGCCAGACCCGAGGCGCAGGGTCGAGGACGGGAAGCTCAGGGACCCCGGGCTGTCCTCAGGCGTCAGGTACACCTCGATCTTGCCGACCGGACGAGGGTCGGTGCAGTCGTTGAAGAAGTAGTCCCCAGCCCGGTCGAACGTGTGCTGGTAGGACTCCCCCGGCTGCAGCCGGACGTTGAACTCGCCCTCGAAGAACTGCGTCGCGCAGTGCTCGAGCTCGTTCGGGAAGTTCGGGAAGGTCTCCGCTCCCGGGTTCAGGAAGGTCACGGTGCTGCCGACCTCCACCCGCAGATGCGTGGGGTCCATCCCGCGCTGTGAGGTGCTGTCCTGCGAGGCGGCCGAGTCCAGCCGGTTGGAGCGTGCGAGGAGGACTGTGTTGTCAACCTCAGAACCCTCGACCGCCGAACCCTGCACCGGCCGTCGAATGCTCAGCGGAGCGGTGTTGGGGCCTTCCTGGCTGCCCGACTCGGTCGTGTAGTCCCCGCCGAGCTTGAACGCCCACAGGGAGTCTCCCTGAGTGACCGTGCCGCCGTAGGGGTTGGTGGATCCCGCAGCCAGCACCGCGACATACTGCTCGCCGTCGATCTCGTAGGTGATCGGCGCCGCCGAGATGCCCGATCCAGTCTGGAACTCCCACAGGACCTCACCGTTGGTGGCGTCCATCGCGAGCAGCCGGCCGTCGATCTGACCGACGAACAGCAGGTCACTGGCCGTGGTCATCGGACCCTGGCCGTGGGACATGTCGGTGCCCAGGTGGTTGGTCCAGGTCTTCTCGCCCGTGGACGCGTCATAGGCGAGGATGCCACCCGTCTGGTACTGACCGATCGCGCGCTGACCGTTGGCCGACGCACCGTTCCAGTGCGCGACGGGGTTGGTCCCGTAGGGGAAGTAGACCATGTTCGTGCTGTGGCTGTAGGACTGGTTCGACCAGTCGCCTCCACCGTTCTGGCTTGTGGTGGAGAGGATCGGCAGATCCCACTGGGGGTCGTACATGCAGCCCTGACGGTGGTCCTGGCCGTCGGGGTAGGTAAGGAACGGCTCGTCCGCCTGGACGTAGCTGTCGGGGTTGAAGACCAGGTTGCCCTCTGCGTCGGGCTGGTAGCCGTTGTAGTTCGGGACGGCCCGCCAGGGGTCGCCCGGGATGTTGTCGGGGTCGAGCTTCTCCCACACGAGGCACTCAGGCAGCAGCCTGTTCTCGGGGAACGGCTGGGTCTCGGCATGGTGCTGCCGCGAGTCGGTGATCATCTCCTTCTGGATCACCGGGAGGACTGACTCGCCGTTCGTGCGGTCGATCACGAACTGGTGGCCGGACTTGGTGCCGTAGAAGATGACCTGGCGTGTCTGGCCATCGACCTCGATGTCAGCCAGTGTCGGCGGGTGGACGTTGTCCATGTCCCAGACGTCATGGCGGATGGACTGGTAGTGCCACTTGTAGTCGCCGGTGGTCATGTCGACGGCGACCAGGGTGCTGGACCACAGGTTGTCACCCGGTCGCTGTGAACCGTCCTGCGAGGTGTTGCAGCTCCGGGCGTTGCCGAAAGTCATGTAGTACATGCCGAGGTCGGGATCCACCGCCCCGTGCATCCACGGTGTGGCACCGCCCTCGAGGGCGCAGTCCGTGCCGTCCGGCAGCACCGGGCCCCAGGTCGCGCCCGCGTCGACGGAGTTGCCGTTGACGTCGGTGAAGATGGTGCCCCGGTTCGGGCCGCCGAAGAAGTGCCAGAGGTGGGAGCCGTCGGTGGAGTCGAGCGCGACAACAGCAGCGCGACTGCCGTTGGCCGCGTGGACGTAGACGATCCCGTCGTGGTAGACCGTGGCGACGCGGTCGACGCGACCGAGGTCCTCTCCGTTCGGGCCCTCAACCGTGACGACCCACACCTCCTCGCCGGTGTCCTGGTCGAGGGCGACGGCACGGTTGCCGCTGGCGAGGGTGTAGACCAGCCCCTCGCCCGCGGAGACGCCACGACGCGTGCCGGAGGTGCCGAAGTTCTCGGGCTCCCACTTCCACTCGGCCTCCCCGGTCTTGCCGTCCACGGCGATGACGCCACCGCTGGGCGTGTCGGTGTAGATGATCCCGTCGATCACGATGGGGGTGGTCTGCTGCCCGGTGTCGTCGGTGGCCGGCTCAACGGCCGAGAGGTGTGTCCGCCAGGCAGGGCCCAGCTTCTTGAGGTTCTGCTTCTTGATCTGGGTCAGGCCCGAGTAGTGCTGGTTGCCCAGATTGCCACCGACGGTGGGCATGTCAGCCCAGGTCGGGTCCACCGCGGTCAGTCCGTCCGGTGGGGTCTCCGTGGGTGGTGGGGCGGCTACCCCAGTCCCTGGAAGAGCTGCGAGCGACGCTGCCAGCACTGTCCCCAGTGCAGCAGCGGCCACTCTCTTGGTGAGAGGTGCGAGCATGCCGGTGTCTCCTTCGGTTGCAACGACGGGCGGGTGTCCGTCTTTCGTGTCCCTGGCCGATCGACTGGACCACCTAGCGGACCACTAGGACCGACTGGTGACTCGACCATAACGACAGAGCGCACAGGCGGCAAGACCTCAGGACGAATTGGCCAGGAGCGATCCGGCAACCTCATCGCGGTCCCGTGGCAGCCGTTGCCCGACGATGACTGGCGTCGGCGCAGGGGTAACCCGCGGATGGGAACCGGGAGGGGGAAGAGCTAGGCGCGCGGGCTCAGGCCCTGGCGCCGGTGTAGGTCGGCAGGATGCTCGGCGGCACCGGACCCTTGATGCGACCACCCTGCTGGGTCTGCTCCCAGGCGTGCGCCAGGATGCCGACGGAGCGGCCGAGCACGAACAGTCCCCTGGCCAGCTCCGGCGGGACGCCCAGCTCGCCGTAGATCATCGCGGTCACCCCGTCGACGTTGATCGGCACCGGCCGGGAGCGGCCCTCGTTGAGAACGGCCTCGACCGCCAGGCCCGCGTCCACGTGCCGACCGGCGATGTCCCCTGCCGCCCGGGCCTCGTGCAACAGGTCCAGGATGGGCTCCCGGCGCGGGTCGACCGGGTGGAAACGGTGACCGAAGCCGGGAAGGAACCGGGAGCGCTCCTGCTGCCACTGCGTGACCACACGACGTGTCACCGCACGCAGTGCCTCCTCGCTGTCGGCGCCCTCGGCGACGATCGCGTTGAGCAGCTCGACGCACTGCTGGCCGGCACCGCCGTGGACGTCCCCGAGGACGTTCACGCCGTTCGCGATGGCGTTGTTGAGGCCGACGCCACAGGTGGCCGCCATCCGGGCGGAGGCGATCGACGGCGCCTGGGGTCCGTGGTCGACCGATGCGACGAGCGCCGCCTCGAGGAGTCGGCGCTGGCCGGGTGTTGGGAAGCCGCCGGAGGTCAGCAACCAGATGACCTCGGTGAACCCCCGCTCACGCAGCAGCTCGGCGATCGCGTTGCCGCGCAGCTCGATCACCCCGGGCGCGATGTTGCTGATGTCCGTGGCCCACCAGTCCGCGACCTGCCCGGTCGGGTCGATGGCGGTCATCGGGTCGCATCCCCTGAGGAGACCGCCTCGACCACGGGCGCCGGGTTGACGCCCTCGGCGCCGGCCCACGCCAGCAGGCTCTCGTTGTGTTCGCCGAGCAGTGGGGGGCGCGACCGCGGACCCAGGCTCTCGCCGTCGAAGAGGACGCCGTTGCCCATCACCTTGAGCGCCCGGTCGGGGTCGCCCGGGAACTCGAGCTCGTGCAGGAAGCCGCGCTCCGCCAGTTGTGGCAGGGCCAGGGCGGAGGGCACGCTCAGGATGCGTGCCGCCGGGACTCCCAACCCGTTGAGGAGCTCCTCCCACTCCAGCGCCGTCCTCTTCGCCAGACCGGCGTTCACCTCGGCGTTCAGCTCATCGCGGTGTGCCTTGCGCGCCTCGCGCTGACTGAAGCGTGGGTCCTGGACCAGTTCCGGGCGGCCGATCGCCTCGCACAGGGACAGGAACTGCTGCTCCTGGTTCGCCGCGATGTTGAGCGGGCCGTCCGCCGCCTCGAAGGTGCCTGAGGGTGCTGCGGTGAAGTTCTGGTTGCCGATCGGTCCGGGCTCGACCCCCGCGCCGAGGTAGTTGCTGACCGCCCACCCCATGGCCGACAGCGAGGTCTCGAGCATCGAGACGTCGAGCGTGGCGCCGACTCGCTTCCCGTCCGCGTCGCGCGCCACCAGCGACCCGCAGATCGCCAGCGCGGCCATGAGTCCGCCCACCGAGTCCGCGATCGGGAAACCCACCCGAAGGGGTGCCGTCTCTGGGGTGCCGGTGATGCTCATGATCCCCGAGAGCCCCTGGATGATCTGGTCGTAGGCCGGCCGCTGGCTGAGCGGCCCGTCCTGGCCGAACCCGGAGACGGAGCAGTAGACCAGGCTCGGGTTCACCTCCCTGAGCTGGTCGGCCCCCAACCCAAGTCGCTTCATCACCCCCGGACGGAAGTTCTCGACCACGACGTCGGCGCGGGCGGCCAGGTCCTGGAAGAGTTTCTTGTCGGCCGGGTCCTTGAGGTCCAGCTCCACCGACTTCTTGCCGGCGTTCTGCGCGAGGAAGGAGGCGCCGAGTCCTTGGCTGTTCAGGTCGGCGTCGGCGCCCAGGGCCCGGGCCAGGTCACCACGATGCGGCTGCTCGACCTTCACCACCTCCGCGCCCAGCAGGCTCAGGTGGTAGGTGCAGTACGGTCCGGCGAGGACGTTGGTCAGGTCGAGGACGCGTATGCCGTCCAGCGGGCGAGCCATGAGCGATGGACCTCCGGGATGGTTGCGGGTGGGCGTGGCCGGGGGCGGCCGCTGGCCGCCCCCGGACGTGGGGCAGGTGGCTAGTTGATCGACCGCAGCGGATGGTCGATGCCGAGCGTGCTGAGGGTGGCCGCCGCGGCCATGAGGGCGTTGGCGAGCCCCGGGATGCGCTCCTCGGGGAAGCGCAGCGTCGGGCCGCTGTAGGTCAGCGCGGCCACGACCTCGCCCGATTCGGCACGGACCGGAGCCCCGACCGCGGAGATTCCTTCCTCACGCTCGCCGTGGCTGACGGCGAAACCCTGCGCCCGCACCATCTCCAGGTCGGCCACCAGGACGTCCAGCGGCGGTGCGCTGGCGTGCGCCCCGACATACACGTGCTGCACGTTGTCTGCGCTGACCTGGCTCAGGAGCACCTTGGAGGATGCGCCGGAGACAAGGGGGAGCTGGTCACCGATGTGCACGACGTGGCGCAGCGGCAACGGACTCTCCTCCTGCGCGACGCAGATCCGGGTGCGGCCACGACGAATGAAGAGGTTGACGGTCTCCTTCTCGCGCTCGACGAGCTGCTTCATCACTGCCCGGGCCTGCGGCGGCAGCTCCCACGCCTGGTTGGCGGCACGGGCCCAGCGCCACAGGCTGGGGCCGGGGATGTAGCCGCGGCTCGTGGAGGCCAGGAGTCCCTCCGACTCCAACGTGTAGAGCAGCCGGATCACGGTGGTCTTGGCTAGCCCACTGGCCTCCACGATGTCGGCGATGCTGCGCGCCCGGGTCGAGCCGTCGGTGAACTGTCCCATGATGTCAAGCGCCCTGGTGACGCTGCGCACCGTCTGGTGAGTGGCACGTTCGTCGACCTCGAGATCGACGACGCTCTCATTGACGGACTCTGCATTGACCGACTCTGGGTTCTCGCTCATCGGATCAGATTCACCCCTTGCGTATTCGGCTGGCAATGGTTACGTTAGCATCGGTCCGCACAATGGTCCAGAGATACCGCGCAGTGGATTGAGAGGATGCACATGGCTGTTTCCCACCAGGCTGGGGTCGTGTCCCGTGACACGCCCTTCACGGTGCCCTGCTTCATCGAGGGTGCCTGGCAGGAGACCGCGGAGGCCGCCGAGCGGCAGGGCCCCTACCACCGCCACGTCGTGAGTATCGCTTCCCAGGCGGACGCCGCTCTCGTCGAGGTGGCGGTGAAAGCGGCGATCGCAGGCCGGGGCTCGGTGGCGACCCTGTCGCCGTCAGACCGCGCCGACATCCTGGAGCGCGCCGCGGACCTCACCGATCAGCGGTCGGACGAGATCGCCGAGCGCCTCGCGCTCGAACTGGGCAAGCCGGTGCGGGACGGGCGTGGTGAGGCTCTGCGGGTGGCGGCGACCTTCCGGATCGCGGCTGCCGAGACCCGTCGCCTCGGGGGCAGCGTGCTCCCGGCCGAGGGGTGGCCGCTCGGTCGCGGGAGCACGGTCCTGACGCGCAGCACGCCGGTGGGCGTGGTCCTGGCGATCACGCCGTTCAACGCACCGGCCAACCTGCTCGCGCACAAGCTCGCCGCGTCCTTCGCCGGCGGCAACTCAACGATCATCAAGTCGCCGCCGCAGGCGCCTGCCTCGACCGCAATCGTGGTCGAGATCGCCTTGGAGGCCGGTGTGCCGGCGGAGGCGATCCAGCTGCTGCACGGCGGTGCTGACATCGGGGCCCAGCTGTGTGCGGCACCGGGCATCGGCGCGGTCGCCTTCACCGGGTCAGCAGCCGCGGGTGCCGCCGTGGCGCGCGCCGCCGGACCGAAGCGGACCGTGCTCGAGCTGGGCGGCAACGCGGCCACGATCGTTCATGCGGACGCCGACGTCGCCAAGGCTGCGGCGGCGTGCGCCCGCACCGGCTACAGCAACTCGGGTCAGTCATGCATTTCGGTGCAGCGGGTCTATGTGCACAGCTCCCGCTTCGACGAGTTCGTGACGGCCTTCACGGGTCACGTCAACAACCTGGTGGTCGGGGATCCGCTGGATCCCGCCACCGAGGTCGGCTCCATGGTGGACGACCAGGCCGCGAGTCGGGTCGCCAGCTGGGTCGAGGAGGCGGTGGCAGAGGGAGGCACCGTCCCCACCGGGGGAGTCCGGTCCAACGCGACGGTCACCCCGGCCGTGGTCCTGAAGCCGCCGGCGAGTGCCAAGGTGGTGCGGGAGGAGATCTTCGGCCCGGCAGTCGTCGTCCTCGGCTACGACGACCTCGACCAGGTCGTCGAGGAGTGCAACGCCAGCCGCTACGGGTTGCAGGCCGGCCTGTTCACCCACGACGTGGGCACCATCTTCGACCTGTGGCGCCGCCTGGAGGTCGGCGCGCTCGTGATCAACGGCCCGTCCAATCACCGCCTCGATCACATCCCCTTCGGCGGGGTCAAGGACTCCGGTATCGGCCGTGAGTCGCCCGCCTTCATGATCGAGGACTTCATGACCACCTCCACCCTCCACCTTCGTGGCATCAGCCTGTGGAGCGAGTCGGAGATCAGCAGCGCACCGAATCGGACCGAGCGGGAGACCCCATGACCGTTGACCTCAGCCAGAACGCGTCCCAGTCCGTGACCGACGACTCCGCCCACTCCGGTGGGACGACCGCGGCCCACCAGCTCGTGCGCCAGCTCGAGGGCTACGGGGTGGAGTACATCTTCGGGCTGTGCGGCCACACCAATATCGCCTTCCTGGACGCGCTCGCCGACAGCTCCATCGAGTTCATCACCTTCCGCCACGAGCAGACGGCGGCGCACGCCGCCGACGGCTACGCCCGGGAGTCCGGCAAGCCTGGTGTGGTGCTGACCCACGTCGGCCCCGGGATGATGAACGCGGTGACCGGCGTGGCCAGCGCCGCGATGGACTCGGTGCCGCTGGTCGTGATCAGTGGTGACATCCCCTCCTACTACCGGGGGCGACACCCGCACCAGGAGGTCAACCTCCACAACGACGGGGACCAGGCCGCCATCTACCGCCCGTTCGTCAAGCGGGCGTGGACCGTCCACCGCGTCGAGGATCTGGGCCGCTTTGTCGAGCGGGCCTTCTGGACCGCCACCACCGGCCGGCCGGGCGCGACGCTGGTGAGCGTCCCGATGGACATGTTCTCCCGTGAGGGCAGCGGCGAGCAGCCGGTGCTGCCGCCGAGACCGCCCGCACAGGGCCTTGCCGAAGGGGTCGGCCGCCGGATCGCCGAGGCGCTCGCCGAGGCCGAGTCCCCGGTGCTCTATATCGGTGGCGGCGTGGGCTCACCCGAGGGCCGGGCGGCGGCTGTCGCGGTGGCAGAGCACCTCGACATCCCCATCGTCCATTCCCTCATGGCCAAGGGCGCCATCGCCGACAACCATCCGTTGGTGGCAGGGATGCCGGGCTTCTGGGGTGCGGAGCTGACCAACCGGCTCACTCGGGAGGCGGACCTGGTCCTCGCGGTGGGCACCCGGTTCGCCGAGACCGACGCCAGCTCCTGGGACGGCGAGTCGACCTGGGCCTTCCCGCCGAGCCGGCTCATCCAGATCGACCTCGACCCGGCGGAGATCGGCCGCAACTATCCCGTGGAGTTCGGGGTCGTGGGCGACGCGACGGAGGCGCTCCAGGCCGTGGCCGCAGCCCTGACCGACGTGGCGCCCGAGGGGCGGGACCGCCCGGAGCTACGTGAGCAGATCGCCACCAGCCGGGCCGAGGTGTTCTCCCGGATCAGCAGTGCGGCCGACTCGGACCAGATGCCGCTGCGGCCCCAGCGCATCCTGGCCGACCTACGCGCGACGGTCCCCGCCAATACCGTGCTCGTGACGGACGTGGGCTGGAACAAGAACGGCATCGCCCAGTGCTATGAGCTGCCCGCCGAGGGCCGTTTCATCACCCCCGGCGGCTCGTCCACGATGGGCTTCGGGCCTGCCGCCGCCCTCGGGGTGCAGGTCGCCTCGCCGGACCGTCCGGTGGTCGCGCTGATCGGTGACGGCGGGCTGAGTGCGCAGCTCGCGGCCCTGCCGACGGCGGCCGAGCAGGCGTTGCCGGTGATCTTCGTAGTGATGAACAACGCCTCCCACGGCACCATCTCCGACCTGCAGTCATCCAGCTACGGCCGCAGCTACGGCTGTGACTTCACGGGTCGTGATGGCCAGCCCTACTCGCCGGACTTCGCCGCACTGGGAGCCGCGTGCGGCCTGGACGGCTACCGCGTCGAGCACCCGGACGACCTGCAGAAACACCTCCAGAAGGCACTGGAGAACCGCCGACCGGCGGTCATCGACGTGCCGATGGTCAACGAGCCGGTGCCCACCCCGGGCCACTGGAACATCAAGGACATCTACCGAGGCGACTTCGCCTGAACCGCAGGGGCGTGGCTGACTCCCAGCCCCGCCACCACCGCCCACCGAAAGAGGAGTGCACCACAATGAAGTGTTCCACGCACCTGCGCGGCATCGCCGGGCTCAGCATCCTGGCGCTGACCCTGACAGCCTGCTCCGGCGACGGCGACGACAACTCACAGACCGACGGCGGCGATGCCGGCGGAGAGACCGTGAGCCTCTCCTTCGCGCACAGCTACGCCACCAACCACCCGCACCAGACCTGTGGTGCCGAGCTGGTCAAGGAGCAGGTCGAGTCGGCCGATGTCGGGCTCGAGATCGAGATCTTCCCCGACTCCAGCCTCGGTGGGCACGCCGAGCGCTTCGCCTCGGTCGTGTCCGGGGACATCGACATCGACATCCAGGGACCGTCCGAGATCTCCCAGACGTTCGAGCCCGTCGGCATCCTCGACGCCGCCTACGCGTTCGACGATGCCGACCACCTATTCGGGTTCTTCGAGTCCGAGGCCGGCGCGGAGCTGGGCGAGCAGATCATCGAGGGAAGCGGAGCCCGGATCCTCACGCCGTGGTACTTCGGGATGCGCCACTTCACCTCGAACACGCCGCTCACGACGCCGAGTGACTTCGAGGGTCTGCGGATGCGCTTCCCGGACACCCCGCAATTCCTGCAGAACGCGGAGGCCCTGGGCGCCTCCCCGACGTCGGTCGCCTTCGAGGAGGTCTACATCTCGCTGCAGCAGGGCGTCGTGGACGGCCAGGAGAACCCGATCCCGACCATCGACTCACTGGCGCTCCCCGAGGTCCAGTCCCACCTGAACCTCACCGGCCACATGGTCGGCATCCACATGATCGTGGTCAACGAGGAGAAGTGGCAGTCCCTCAACGAGGACCAGCAGGAGGTGCTGCAGTCAACCTTCGAGGAGGTCCGCGACACCAACCGCGGCTGCATCGAGGATGCGGAGAACGAGCTGGTCCAGCAGTGGGGTGACGAGGGCACCATGGAGATCGTCGAGCCGGACGTCGACGCATTCCGCGCCAAGGCCGAGGAGTTCTTCACCACCGAGCTCGAGGGTGACAAGCTCGAGCTCTACCAGACGATCCGCGACCAGGCCTGACAGCATCCCGCCGCGGGAGGGTCACACGAGGCCTCCCGCGGCGGAGTCACGCCACCGCCCGACATACTGCCGTGAGGAGTCACGCATGACCGCGCCCGTCCAGGGACCCGGCACCAGGAGTATCCCGCGCAGACTCGTGCGCATCCTCGACCTCGCCGAGCAGGCGGTGGGTGCCGTGTGTCTCGGCGTGATCCTGGTGCTCGTCATGATCCAGGTCGTCCAGCGGATCGCCGGGGGCGCGAGCTGGGTGTGGACCGGGGAGATCGCGAAGTACGCCATGGTGTGGCTCACGTTCGTCCTGGCCGCACACCTGCTGCGGACCAACGGACACCTCGGGATGGACGTCATCGAGCAGTGGTTGACCCCCCGCGGTGAACGCATCATGACCCGCATCACCGACATTCTCATCGCGGTGTCCTGCTGGGGTCTGGTCTGGGCCGGCTGGGGTCTGCTCAACGCCCCCTTCCTCGGCTCGTCGCCCGCCGCCGGTGTGCCACTGGTTCTCGTGTATGCCGGGCCGGTCGCCGGGCTGATCCTCGTCGCGCTGACCGCCACGTGGTTCGCGGCCTTTGGCCGTGGGGTCGAGGCCGACGTCGAGAGCCAGCTAGAGGGGCAGTACCCGGAAGGAGTTCTCTGAGATGGCCATGATCCTGCTCGGCGTCACCGTGCTGGCCCTGCTGCTGCTCCGGGTGCCCGTCGCCTTCGCGATCCTCGGACCGTCAGTGGTGTATCTGGTCGCCACCGGATCCTCACTGGAGCTGGGGCTGCGCACGGCCATCAACGGCGTGGACAGCTGGCCGCTGCTGGCCGTCCCTCTCTTCGTCCTGCTGGGTGTGATCGCCAACCACGCCGGCATCGCCGACCGACTCTTCGACTTCGCCCTGGCCCTGTTCGGGCGGGTCCGGGGTGGTCTGGCCTACGTCAATATCGGCTCCAGCGTCGGCTTCTCCTGGATGAGCGGATCCGCCCTGGCCGACGCAGCCGGCCTCGGGACGGTCCAGGTCCCCGCGATGCAGCGAGAGGGCTACCCAACTCGGTTCGCCGTCGGCCTCACCGGCGCGTCCAGCCTGATCTCGCCGGTGATGCCGCCGAGCATCCCTGCGGTGGTCTTCGCCTCGGTCGCGGGTGTCTCGACCGGTGCGCTGTTCGCGGCCTCGGTTCTGCCCGCCTTCCTGATCGCCTTCGGCCTGGTGGTCTGTGTGTGGTTGTGGAGTCGGCGACAGACCTTCCTGAAGACACGGGCCTTCCGCTGGCAGGCGGTGCTGGAGACCGGCAAACGGGCCATCGCCGGGCTGCTGACTCCCGTCGTGGTGATCGGCGGCATCCTGACCGGCGCGTTCACCCCGACCGAGGCCGCAGCCGTGGGCTGCGTCTACATGCTGATCCTCGGGTTTGCCTACCGCACCCTGACGATCCGTGACCTGGCGCCCGTGCTGCGCAACGCGGCCGTGACGTCGGCGGCGATCATGATCATCATCGGCGCGACCTCGCTGCTCGGGTGGATCCTGGCCAAGGAGCGGGTCCCGGGCACCATCGCGCAGTGGATGACGGACCTCACGGACAGTCCGACGGTCTTCCTGTTCCTGGCCGTCGCACTGCTGATCGTCCTGGGGGCGATCATGGAGCCGACGTCGGCGCTGGTCCTCAGCGTGCCGATCCTGCTCCCCGTGGCCAAGTCCTTCGGCATCGACCCGATCCACTTCGGTGTGATCGTGGTCCTCACCCTCATGATCGGTCTGCTGACACCTCCGGTGGGGCCGGTGGCGTTCGTGCTGAGCTCAGTCACCAAGATCCCGGTGCGGGAGGTCTTCCGAGGACTGATGCCCTTCATGATCCCGCTGATCACCGTGGTGATCCTGCTCGTGCTCTTCCCCAGCCTGATCTGGCTCCCCGGCCTGTGAGGGTGGCGGGCCACCCGTTCAGTTGAAGATGTTGAGCCCCTGGACCACGAGGTCCAGCAGGTCCATCCCGTTCCACCAGGACTTTCGGGACTGCGCCCCGTCCTGGTAACTCCTCATCGGACGGGACCGGGACGCGACCTCGGCTGCGCGGGCGGCCGTGACGTCGGTGGGCTCCTCGGACACGGCCATCCCGACGATGTCCAGGTGGTGGAGCAGCGCGACGAGCGCAGCGTCATGATCGGTGGCGTCCCGCCCCTCGACCAGCACCTCGCGCAGCCGCTGCCGCACGGCGGCCTCCGGGTGCGGGTCCTTGGGCAGGTGCACGCCAGGCGCCCACACCTCGGCGTCCCTGAGCACACCTCGGGCGACCAGGCGGGTCAGGATCGCCTCGAGTAGGTCCTCGGCGGCCAGCTTCTCCACGGCGGCCACCGGCGTCAGGGCGGTCGCGCCCTGCGCGGCAAGATCCAGCAGCTGGTCGCCCGTGCCGGTGGTGCGCTGCAGAGCAAACTTCTCGCCCTCGACCGCGAGTGCCCCGCTCAGCGTCAGCTCGAAGACGAGCGCGAGGGCCACCCCGCGGGCCATGTCGTCCGAGGCCACCTCGCAGTGGCCGGCCTCGTCATCCATGCAGAGCAGCACCAGCTCCTCGGCCAGCAGCAGCGTCATCGTGTCCTCCCCGTGTCAGGTCCTCGTGCGACGGCCCGGTCGAGGCAGCGGTTCCGCAGGAGAATATGCCGGTGCGCTTGAATGCTGGCATGCTCCGCTTCCCCGCACCCCTGCAGCCCGGCGACCGTATCGGCGTGACCAGCCCGTCCAGCGGCGTGCCCGCCGCCCTGCGACCGCGCCTGGAATTCGCCGTCGGGTGGCTGCGGGACCGCGGCTACGACGTGGTCGTCGGCGAGTGCATGGACGGCGACGACTCGCACGTGAGCGCCCCCGCGGTGGAGCGGGCGGATGAGCTGCAGCGGATGCTGACCGATCCGGGGATCCGGGCGGTCGTGCCGCCGTGGGGCGGAGAGACCGGCATCGACCTGGTCGACCTCCTCGACTGGGACCTGATCGCGGAGGCCGAGCCGACCTGGCTGGTCGGCTTCAGCGACCTGAGCACGCTGCTGGTGCCGCTGACCGTCCGCGCCGGCTGGGCAAGCCTGCACGGTGCCAACCTGATGGACACCCCGTATGCCGCGGCGCCGGGCCTCGCGCACTGGACCGACCTGGCCTCGGCCACGGGCCCGGTCCGGCAGGAGCAGAGCGGTGTCTACCGGACCGGCGCCTTTGACGACTGGGAGGCGGACCCCGGCCCCACGACATACTCCCTGGAGGGGCGGGGCGCCTGGGAGGTGGCGGACGACGACGAGGTGGAGGTGTCAGGACGGCTGATCGGTGGCTGCCTGGAGACGGTGGCCAACCTCGCCGGGACGCCGTGCGGTGACGTGCCGGGGTTCGGTCGGCAGTATGCCGAGGAGGGGCTGATCGTGTATCTCGAGGCGGCCGAGGCGCCGGCGTGGGAGGTGTGCCGCCGCTTGCACGGGCTGCGGCTGGCGGGGTGGTTCGGGCACGCGAACGCGATCCTCATCGGGCGCACGGAGGCGCCTGCCTCCGGTGAGTTCACCCAGCGTGAGGCGGTGCTCGACGCGCTCGGCGACCTCGATGTGCCGATCGTCTTCGACGTGGAGTGCGGGCACGTCCCGCCCTACCTGCCGCTGGTGAACGGGGCTCTCGCGCACCTGACAGCGACCGACAACGAGCGGTCGATCGTGCAGGAGCTGGGGAAGTAGGCACCCGCAGAGAACTGCCTCGCTAGGGTTTCGGTCGTGACAGCTGACGGCACGTCCGACAACCGACTCGACAGCTTCCCTGTGCGCGCTCAGGTGCCGACCAGGTGGGCGGACAACGACATGTACGGACACCTCAACAACGCGGTGTACTACCAGCTCTTCGACACGGTGATCAACGGCTGGCTCGCCGAGCGCGTCGGCGGTTCGCCGGCGGATGCGCAGATCCAGGGCGTCGTGGCCGAGTCGTCGTGCCGGTTCCTGGCCGAGGTGGGATTCCCGGATCCCGTGATCGTGGGCCTGCGCGTGGAGCGGCTGGGGACGAGCAGCGTCACCTATGCCTTGGGGCTGTTCCGGGACGAGACCGAGCCGGTGCTCGCAGCGCTGGGGCGGTGGGTGCATGTCTACGTCGATGCGAAGGCCAGGCGGAGCGTGCCGATCCCGCCCCAGATCCGTGCAGCGCTGACCACCTTGCTCGCGACGGACGGCACGTCCCAGAGCACGGAGCAGGCATGAGGATCAGAGGCGCGGTGCTCGAGGAGATCGGGCGCCCGCGACCGTATGCCGAGTCGCAACCGATGACGGTGTCGGACCTGGATCTCGCTCCCCCGCGTGACTCCGAGCTCCTGGTGCGGGTCCAGGCCGCTGGCGTGTGCCACTCCGACCTCTCGGTCGTGGACGGGAACCGGGTGCGACCGGTCCCGATGCTGCTCGGTCATGAGGCCTCGGGTGTCGTGGAGGCAGTCGGCGCGGACGTTTCGGACATCGGGCCAGGCCAGCGGGTCATCATGACCTTCCTACCCCGCTGCGGCGATTGTGCGCCCTGCCAGACCGGTGGGCGGGTCCCCTGCGTGGCGGGGAGCACCTCGAACAACGCCGGCGAGCTCCTGGCGGGCGGTGGCCGGCTCTCACGAGCGGGCGAGGAGATTAAGCATCACCTCGGTGTCTCCGGCTTCGCGACGCACTGTGTCGTCGACCGCCGGTCCGTGGTCCCGGTGGACGATGACGTGCCGCCGGAGGTGGCGGCGGTCCTTGGCTGCGCGGTCCTCACCGGCGGCGGGGCGCTCATCAACGCCGCACGCCCTGAGTCGGGCCAGACCGTCGCCGTGGTCGGGCTCGGCGGGGTCGGGATGGCGGCGCTGATCACCGCCGTCGGGCTCGAGGGATGCACGGTCATCGGGGTCGACGGGCTCCGCGACAAGCTCGACACCGCGACCCGGCTGGGAGCCGACCAGGTGTTCACCCCCGCCGAGTTCGCTGAGGCGGGCACGCGGGCCGACGTGGTGATCGAGGCCGCGGGCTCGGCCAGGGCCTTCGAGGCGGCCGTCGCGGCCACGGCTCCGGGTGGGGTGACCGTGACCGTGGGTCTGCCGTCGCCCGAGGCTCGCTCCTCGATCTCCCCGCTGGGCCTGGTGGCCGAGGGGCGGACCATCATCGGCAGCTATCTCGGCTCGGCGGTGCCCGAGCGAGACATCCCCGTCTTCATCGACCTGTGGCGGCGCGGCCGGTTGCCGGTGCAGGAACTGATCTCCTCGGTGATCGGGCTCGAGGACCTCAACAGCGCGATGGACGCGCTGGCCGACGGGAAGGCCGTGCGCCAGGTGATGCTCTTCCCGGCGGACGGCTAGTCAGTCCACCGGGCCACCGGCGACGTAGATGACCTGGCCGGAGATGAAACCGGCCTCCTCGCTGGCCAGGAAGGCGGCCAGGGCGGCCACGTCCTCGGGCTGGCCGACCCGGCCGACCGGGATCTGAGCCTGGGAGGCGGCGATGAACTCCTCGAACTCTAGGCCCAGCCGCTGGGCCGTGGCGCGCGTCATGTCGGTCTGGATGAAGCCAGGCGCGATCGCGTTGGCGGTGACGCCGAACTTGCCCAGCTCCAGCGCCAGGGTCTTGGTCAGACCCTGCAGCCCCGCCTTGGCGGTCGCGTAGTTCGACTGGCCGCGGTTGCCAAGGGCAGAGGTCGACGACAGCGAGATGACCCGTCCCCACGTCGCTGCCACCATGTGCTCCTGCACCGCGCGGGTCATCAGGAAGCTACCGCGGAGGTGGACCGCCATGACGGTCTCCCAGTCCTCGAGGCTCATCCGGAACAGCAGGTTGTCCCGCAGGACGCCGGCGTTGTTGACCAGGATCGTCGGGTTGCCCAACTCCTCGACGACCCGGGAGACGGCGCCCTGCACCGAGGTCTCGTCCGCGACGTCGACGTGGACGCCGAGGGCCGTGCCGCCCGCGGACGAAATCTCCGCGGCCACGGCGGCCGCGCCGTCGCCGTCGCGGTCCAGCGCGGCCACCGCGACGCCGTTCCGGGCCAGGCGCCCGGCCACGGCCGCGCCGATACCGCGTGCGGCTCCGGTCACGATCGCGACCCGCTCTGTCTGTACCATGTCCCTCTCCTTTGGGTGTGGTTCTGCTCGGTTCTCGGGTCAGACGCCGCCGTAGCCTGTCCAGCCCCCGTCGACATAGAGGGTGCTGCCGGTGACGAAGCTCGCGCGCTCGGAGCACACGAACGAGACGGCGTCGGCGACCTCGTCGACGTGGGCCAGGCGCCCCATCGGTGTCCGGCGGACCACCGCGGCCGCGTCGAAGCCACCGTCCTCCATGGCGACGCGGACGTGGTCGGTCTCGGTGTAGCCGGGGGCGACGGCCACCACGCGCACCCCGTCGGGGGCCCACTCGGTGGCGAGGGTCTTGGTCAGACCGATGAGGCCGTGCTTGCTGGTGACATAGGCCGCACGTCGACTTACGGACATCCCTGAGTAGACGGAGCCGATGTTGACGATGACGCCGCCCCCGTGGCGGGTCATCCGGGGATGGGCGCACTGGGCGGCCACGAACGGGGCGGTCAGGTTCAGGGTCAGCACTCGGTTCCAGTGCCGCAACGGCACCGAGGTCGAGTCGGCTATGGAGGCCATGCCGGCGTTGTTGACCAGTGCGTCGAGCCGCTCGAACCGCGCGTCGAACTGCGTGAACAGGTCCTCGATCTCCTCCGGCCTGGACAGATCGGCGGCGAAGCCGTGAGCGGTGCCACCGTTGTCCCGGATCCACCCGACCGTCGCGCTGGTGCGCTCCTCGGCCCGGGCGACGACCGCGACGGCGAAGCCCTCCCGGGACAGTCGTTTCGCGATCGCCGCTCCGATCCCCGTGCTCGATCCGGTGACCACGGCTACCCGTGCCATGTCGTCGCTGACCATCTCCACCTCTTTCTTCCGCGCGCCCGTGGGCCGGGAGCGCTATCGCAGGGCGCTGCTCCTGATGAGACCTTCCTGGGTCACGGTGCAGACGAGGCGGCCGTCCTGTCGGTAGACGTGCCCGCGGGCCAGACCGGTCCGCGCCGTCCCGGCCGAGGAGAACTGGTCGAAGAGCAGCCACTCCGAGACGTCGGGCTCGGCGTGGAACCACATGGAGTGATCCAGCGACGCCACGTTCTGGGCCCCCGGCATGACGGTGCCCCACCGCGCGGTCAGGACCGGGTCGAGGATCGTCTGGTCGCTGGCGTAGGCGAGCAGGCAGCGCTGCATCAGCGGGTCGTCCGGGACGTCACCGCGGGCCCGCACCCAGACCTGGCTACGGGGACCTGGGTCCTGCCCGCCGTCGGCGGCCAGGCGCGGGGGGATGCCGGGGTAGTGCAGGTCGAAAGGACGGGGGCGCACGAACCAGCCTTCCCACTCGTCGGCGTACGGGGCGAGCTGCTCCTGGACGGGGGAGAGTCCCTCCGGCCCGGGGGCCTGCGGCATCGGATCGTGACTGGTGGTCTCCGGCCAACCGGGCCCGCCGGTCATCATGAGCTCGAGGATCGTCTCGCCCTCCTGGGACACCACGACGCTGCGCGCTGACAGGGCACCGCCGTCCCGGTGCCGGACGACCGAGAAGTCAAGCGGCCGGGTGAAGTCGCCCGGTCGAATGAAGTAGGCGTGCAGGCTCTGCGGCAGTC
Organism: Ornithinimicrobium sp. F0845; assembly: GCF_023015765.1. Taxonomy (GTDB): domain Bacteria; phylum Actinomycetota; class Actinomycetes; order Actinomycetales; family Dermatophilaceae; genus Ornithinicoccus. The sequence goes on along the minus strand of NZ_JALKAL010000004.1, from coordinate 80,340 downwards.
GTCCTTCAGGAAGGGTCCGGCCCGCTGCCAGCAGCGCCTGCGCCAGGACCTGGCCGCCGAACACCCGGGTGCTCACCGGGTGCGGCCGGGGCGCGTGGCCCCGGAAGGCGTCGGGGCCGGCCTGGTCGAGCCGGAGGTCCTGGACCACCGTCGAGACGTCCATCCCACTCCTTCCTCACTGTCGTGGGCCATGAGCATACGTTAATGTATACACATAATCAGCGACAGCCTACTCAGAGCGGATGACAGCATGAAGACTTTCGACAGCGCGCAGTCCCTGCTCGATGCCGTGGGGGAGGAGCTCGGCACGAGCTCCTGGCTCACCGTCGACCAGGACCGGGTGAACGAGTTCGCCAGTGCCACCGGTGACCACCAGTGGATCCACGTCGACGTCGAGCGGGCGAAGGAAGGGCCGTTCAGCGGGACCATCATCCACGGCTACCTGACCCTCTCCCTGCTGGTCCCCCTCATGAAGGAGACCTTCCAGGTCAGCGGTCACCGGATGGCCCTGAACTACGGGCTCGACAAGGTGCGCTTCCCGGCCCCCGCCCCGGTGGGCAGCCGCCTGCGTGTCACCACCTCGGTCCACGAGGCACGGGAGGTGTCCGGCGGCGTGCAGGTCACGTGGCGCGCGACGGTGGTCGCGGAGGGCGTGGACAAGCCGGTCTGCGTCGCAGAACCGGTGACGCGCTACTACTTCTGATGCCCGTGGGTGCTGCGGGCGCGCCGGTGCCCCGCAGCCTGCTCCAGATCGCCGTGGACCGGGTCTTCGGTCCATTCTTCGTGGGCAAGCTGCTGGCGAACGTCGGCATCTGGATCTTCAACATCGCCACAGTGATCCTGATCTTCGACAGCACCGGCTCCCCGCTGCTGGTCGGCCTGGTGAGCGTCATGCTGTTCGCCCCGCAGGTGCTCCTGGTCGCGGTCAGCGGCGCCGTCGCGGACCGGGCGAACCGCAAACTCCAACTGCTCACCGGTCGGCTGCTCTGCATCGCCGGCACCCTCACCATCTGGCTCCTGCTGTGGGTGGGTGGTGAGTCGCCGCCGACCTGGGCGGTCATGGCGGCCGTTGCCACGGTGGGCGTGGGTTTCACAGTCGGCGGCCCCGCCATGCAGGCGATGTTGCCCTCCTTGGTGCGCGCCGGGGAGACGCCGAAGGCGGTCGCGCTGGACAACTTCTCGTTCGCGATCGGCCGCGCCTTCGGTCCGGCCGTCGGGGGAGTCATGGCGGTGACCGTCGGGCTGACCTGGGCCTTCGCTGTGAGCACAGTGCTCCACGTCGTCTTCGGTGTCGTGGTCGCGACCCTACCCTCCGGCGACCACCCGCGCGGCGCGGCTAACGACACCTCGATCCGCGCCGGTCTCGCCTACGTCGCCAGGCGGCCGGCGATCGCCGCCGTGCTCCTGGGAGTCACGGCGATCGGCATAGGTGCCGACCCGGCGATCACCCTGGCGCCGAGCCTGGCGGGCCAGGTCGGTGGGGGTGCCGACCTGGTGGGCACGTTCGCCTCGGCGTTCGGGCTGGGTGCCTTCGTGGCCTTCTTCCCGCAGTCGCTCCTCACCCGCCGTCTGGGGAGCGAGCGACTGGCCAGCCTCGGGCTGCTGTGTCTGGCGGCGGGCGCGCTCGTCCTGATCTTCGCCACCGCGACCTGGCTGGCGGTGCTCGCCTTCGGGCTGGCTGGGATGGGCATGACCCTCGCGCTCACGGCGCTGGGAACCGAACTGTACGCGCGCGTCCCGAGCGCCTTCCGCGGCAGGGTTATGGCGCTGTGGCTCCTGGGATTCATGGGGTCCAGGCCGCTCGCCGCCGGCCTGAACGGCGTGCTCGCTGACGTCCTGTCCGTCGGGGCTGCGCTCGCGGTCACCGCAGTGCTCGTGCTCGGCGCGGCCTGGGCGTGCCGGCCGGCAGTCCTGCGCGAACCGTCCGATGGGGTCGAGCCTGGTGCCGCCGACTCAGCGGCGGCGTGATCGGCCGAGACGTTCGATCGCGAGGCGCTCGGTGCCCTTGCGGTGCTCGTCGGTCACCCGGATCAGCTCCTCGACGTCCTCGTCACGCACGGCGTCGATGATGAGACCGTGCTCGTGCAGGACCTGCAGGGCGGTCGGTGCCTCGTGCAGGTAGAGCGACCGGTAGAAGCCAGAGCGGTACCAGAGGCGGTCCACCTCCTCGCGGACCAGGCGCAGTGGGGAGGCGTCGAAGAGGTGGAAGTGGAAGTCGTGGTTGATGGCCTGGTAGGTCTCGGGCTCTGTCGCAGCGTCCACTTTGCGCAGCCGCTCGTTGATCTCGTGCAGGTGATCGGCCTGCTGCGGCCCGAGCGGGGCGCTCCGCAGGAGCTCGGTCTCGAGGAGGCGGCGCATCAGGTAGAGCTCGGTCAGATCCTCGCTGCTGAAGCGGGAGACCTGGTAGCCAGAGTTCGGTCGGTGGGTCAGCACCCCCTCGGCCTGGAGTCGGGACAGCGCCTCGCGCAGCGGGATGCGGCTGACTGAGAGCTGGGCCGCCAGGTCCGCCTGGTGCACCTTCTCGCCGGGCAGGAGCTCGCCGGTCAAGATCATGTTGCGCACCTCGACCAGGCACCGCTCCACGCTGGAGGTGCCAGTCTGCTCTGTGGCTTCGCCGACGGTCATCGCACTTCCTCGTCTCCTGTTGTCAGGCAACAGCAACGTACCCGACGGGCCGAACTGGGCTGTTGACATCCGAGATCTTTAGTATACATTTGTGCATGACCTTCAGTATGCACAACGCCCGACAGCTGGAGCAGTGAGCATGAGCAATGACGCTACACAGGACGCGTACCCCGTGGCGGGGACGCCTCGCCTGCACGGCTTCGAGGCTGTCTTCGCGCCGCGTTCCGTGGCGGTCATCGGGGCGTCGTCCCACCAGTTGAAGATCGGCGGCCGGCCGATCCACCACATGAAGAGCCACGGGTTCGACGGTGCGATCTACCCGATCAACCCGAACTTCGACGAGGTGCAGGGCGTGCGGGCCTACCCGTCGCTCGAGGCGCTCCCGGAGGTTCCCGACCTCGCCGTCGTCGCGGTCCCCGGGCCGGCCGTGATGGAGGCGGTGCGCGGGTGCGCGGACGCGGGCGTCAAGGCCGTCGTCCTGTTCAGCGCCGGTTTCGCCGAGGCTGGCGAGGAGGGTGAGCGGCAGCAGGTTGAGCTCACCCGGATCGCCGCGACGAGCGGTATGCGCATCATCGGACCGAACTGCATCGGCGCCGCGAACATGGTCACCGGGGCTCTCCCGACCTTCGCCGCGGCCGTCATGATCCCCCGTGACCATGTCATCGCTGACGTGCCGCGCATCGCGCTGGTGAGCCAGAGCGGCGCCCTGGGCGGGCACTGTGTCGCACTGGCCGCGAACCGGGGCTTCGAGTTCACCCCGTGGATCACGACCGGCAACGAGTGCGACGTCGACGTCGCCGACTCGATCGCCTACTTCGCCGAGCAGGACGACGTGTCAGCCATCGCCGTCTACATGGAGGGATGCAAGGACGGTCGCCGGCTCCAGGCGGCCCTGGCCTCGGCGCGTCAGCGACGCAAGCCGGTCATCATGCTCAAGGCCGGGGTCTCCGACGTCGGCGCCGCTGCGGCGAGCTCGCACACGGCGTCCCTCGTCGGCTCGGACGACGCCTACGACGCTCTGTTCCGGCAGTATGACGTGTGCCGGGTCACCTCGGTCTCCGAGCTGATGGACCTCAGCCACGCCCTCGCGCTGGGCGGGCTGCCGCGGGGCGGTCAGGTCGCGGTATTCACGGGCTCCGGCGGCGCCGGCATCTTGATGGCCGACGCCGCTGAGGAGGCCGGTCTGCAGGTCCCTCCGTTGCCGGTCGAGGTGCAGCAGGAGCTCAAGAGGATCTGGCCGCCGGCGGGGGTCACCAACCCGATCGACACGACGGCTCAGGTCACCAACGACCCGGCACTGTTCCCCGCCTTCCTCAACACGGTTATCGACGGCACGGACTACGACACGGTGCTCGTCTTCCTCACCTACCTGGGCCTGATGGAGCCGTGGGCCACCACCGTCGTCAACTCGTTGCGGACGGTGCGCGAGGCCCACCCGAAGGCGCACATCATGGTGTCCTCGCTCACCAGTCCCGAGACCGCCCGCGCGCTCAACACGCTGGGCATGCCCCACTACGAGGACCTGCGCAACATGGTGGAGACGGCTGGGCGGCTGGCCAGGCTGGGTGCGGCCATGAGCGCGCCGATGCCTGAGGAGTTCCACCCCCTGCCCGCCTCGTCGGCCCCGCTGACCGGGGAGCTGACGGAGGACCGGGCCAAGGCGATCCTCAGTGACGCCGGCGTCCCGACCGTGCCCGATCGTGTCGTGCAGTCGGCGACGGACGCGGTGTCCGCGGCCGAGGAGCTGGGCTACCCGGTGGTGCTGAAGATCGTCTCGCCCGACATCGCGCACAAGAGTGAGGTGGGCGGTGTCCGGCTCGGTCTCGCGGACGCCGCGCAGGTCGAGGCTGCCTACGGGCAGATCATCGCCTCGGCGCAGGCTGCGGTGCCGCAGGCGCGCCTGTCCGGGGTCCTGGTGACCCCGATGGTCAGTGGCGGGGTCGAGACCATCCTGGGGGTGAAGAACGACCCGTCGCTGGGGATGACCGTGGCCTTCGGCCTCGGCGGCGTCTTCGTCGAGGTGCTCCAGGACGTCACGCTGCGTCTGGCACCCTTCGATGTCTCGACGGCCGCGGAGATGATCCGCGAGGTGCGCGGCTTCGAACTCCTCGACGGGGCCCGCGGGACCGAGCCGGCGGACACCGAGGCCCTGGCCCGCGCCCTCAGCAACCTCTCGGTTTTCGCCGCCGCGCACGCCGACACGATCGAGAGCATCGACGTGAACCCCTTCGTCGTCTTGCCCCGCGGACAGGGCGCCTACGCACTCGATGCCCTGATCAGCACCCACACACCAGGTCCGGAGCCAACTCCGGAGCCGGGGCCGCCGCTTCGCGCCGTGGTCACCTCCCCTCAAAGAAGTTGAGAGATTGGAAATCGCATGACCAAGAGCAGAGTTCTTGCTGCATTTGCTGCCGGCGCGTCGCTTCTCGTCGTGACCGCCTGCGGTGACTCCGGGGGCGCGTCGTCGTCCGACGAGTTCCCGTCAGATGACGTCAACATGATCATCAGTTATGCCGCGGGAGGTCCCACCGACGTCGGCGGCCGCGCGATCGCGGCGTTTATGGAGAAGGACCTCGGTACAACCTTCGTGGTGGAGAACAAGGAGGGCGCCTCCGGCTCCGTCGGGACGGCCGACGTTGTCCGGTCCGAGCCGGACGGTTACACCATCGGGATGACCACCGCCTCCGCTGCGGGCCGGGTGCCGCTCATCGAGGACGTCGGCTACGACCTCGAGGACGTCCAGGCTATCGGCGTGGGCACCTTCGGTCCCGGCCTCATCGTCGTGCCGTCCGACTCCGGTTACAGCACCATCGACCACCTGATCGAGGCGGCCAAGGCCACCCCGGGCGGGATCAAGGTGGGTACGGCGGGTGCGAGTTCACCGCAGCACGTCGAGCTCATCCGGATGGCCGACGAGTACGACGTCGAGTTCACTCCCGTGCCCTTCCAGGGCGAGGCTCCAGCCGTGACGGCGCTGCTCGGTGACAATGTCGACGCCTGCTTCTGTTCCAACGCACAGACCACCATGGCTCAGGTGGACGCTGGCGAATTCGCGGTTCTGGCAACAGGTGCGCCCAACCGACTCGGCTGGGCGCCCGATGTCCCCACGCTGGCTGAGTCGGGCTTCGAGAGCCTGATCTACGGCAACTCCTACTTCATCCTCGTGGCCCCTGCCGAGGTCCCGGACGACGTCCTCGCGACGCTGGAAGGATCGCTGGAGAAGGCCCTCCAGGACCCGGCAACAATCGAGGTGATCGGTGAGGTCCGCCTCCTCGACGAGTTCATGGGCGCCGAGGAGCTGCAGGCGATGATGGTCGACGAGCAGGAGACACTCGGCCCCATCCTGACGGAACTACTGGGCTGACAGGCAACCGGAGCTGGCCGCTGGTTCCCTTCAGCGGCCAGCTCTACCCCCCGAGGAGCACTCATGAACTCTGAGCAGACCGCCGTGGCGACCCACAGCGTTAAGGACAAGATCTTTCAACGAGTTCCTTACGTTGTTGGCGCTCTCATCGGCCTCTACTTCCTCCTGGGTGCGATCGATCTCGGCGTCGGCACGCTGTCGACCCCGGGACCCGGCCTCTGGCCGATTATCGTCGCGGTGATCCTGATCGGCTGCTGCGTGGTCGGGATGGTGATCGGCGGAGATGGGGAGGACATCGAGGAGTTTGCCGGCCGCCTACTGCGCCCCACCATCGGTGTGGCGACCCTGTCACTGTTCATCCTCATGTTCTCCAGGTTCGGGCTGGTGCTGAGTGGACTGGTGCTGCTCCTGATCTGGTTCCGGTTCCTGGCCCGCGAGACCTGGTTCATGTCGGCGGCCCTTGCGGTGGGCGCCACGGTGGTCACCTACCTGCTGTTCGTGCAGCTCCTGGGCGCGCGCTTCCCCGATGATGTGATTGCCCAGCTGTGGGGAGGTCGCTGACGATGGACAGCCTCACGAACCTGGTGGATGGCTTCGGCGTCATCCTGACACCCGCCAACCTGCTGTACGTCCTCCTGGGTGTCATGATCGGCACCGTCATCGGCGTGCTGCCCGGGCTCGGGCCCACCGCGACCATCGCGCTCCTCCTGCCGTTCACCTACAGCATGGAGCCGACCTCGGCGATCGTCATGTTGGCGGGCGTCTACTACGGGTCGATGTACGGGGGGACAATCACCTCGGTCCTCCTCCGGATCCCGGGAGAGGCGGCGAGCGCAGTCACCGCGATCGACGGCTATGAGATGACCAAGGCGGGCCGGGCCGGCCCCGCCCTGGCAATCTCGGCCGTGGGGTCATTCATCGGCGGGACTGTCGCCATCATCGGTCTCATCCTGATAGCTCCGAGCCTCGCGGGCTTCGCCGTGCGGTTCGGCCCGCCGGAGTACGTGACCCTCACCGTGCTGGGCATCGTGATGGTGACCTACCTCGGCACCAAGTCGACCCTCAAGAGCGTGATCGCCGCGGCGATCGGACTCCTCCTCGCCGTGGTGGGCACCGACCCCATCGCCGGCACGACCCGCTTCACCCTCGGCCTGCCGGGGCTGTTCTCCGGCATCGACCTGGTCGCCGTCGCGATGGGTCTGTTCGGCGTGAGCGAGATCCTCTACGTCCTGGAGCGGAGCGGCCAGTCGCACGGCAAGATCGGCGAGGTCGGTCGGCTGACCTTCTCCCGCGAGGACTGGAAGGCCTCCCGGGGACCGATCACCCGCGGGTCGCTCCTCGGCTTCCCGATCGGCGTGCTGCCCGGCGGAGGCGGTGTGCTGTCCTCTATCGCGTCCTACGGCATCGAGAAGCGCCGTTCCAAGCACCCGGAGGAGTTCGGCAAGGGAGCGATCGAGGGCGTCGCCGGACCCGAGACCGCCAACAACGCTTCCTCCATCTCGGCCTTCATCCCGCTGCTGACCCTCGGACTGCCCTCCAACGCCGTCCTCGCCCTGATCCTGGGGGCGCTGATGGCGCAGAACATCACGCCGGGGCCTCAGCTGATCACCGCGCACCCGGAACTCTTCTGGGGGGTGATCGCCTCGATGCTGATCGGCAACCTCATCCTGCTGATGCTTAACTGGCCGATGGTCGGCTTCTTCGTGCAGCTGCTGCGGGTCCGGATCGGCATCATCGGCGGCATCGCGATGCTCATCACCCTCGTGGGTGTGTACACGCTGAACAACAGCACCTTCGACATGTGGGTGATGCTGATCATGGGCGTGCTCGGCTACTTCATGCGCAAGTTCGGCTTCGAGCCGGCGCCACTCGTGCTGGCCTTCGTGTTGGGCGCGATCCTAGAGGAGTCCTTCCGCCAGTCGATGCTGCTCTCCGACGGGTCCATGGCGATCTTCGCGACCCGACCGATCTCCGCCGTGCTGTCCGTGTTCGTCCTGCTGTTCATCGCCTCCTCCATCTGGGGAGCGGTTCGCAAGGACAAGAAGCACTCCATCATCGACCAGGCCAAGGAATTGGCGGGAGAGGACTAATGGACCTCACGTTCAGCGACGACCTGCTCGCATTCCGGGCCGAGGTCCGTGCCTGGCTCGAGAGCAACCAGCCCACGGGTCGGTTCCAGCCCTATTACACCGAAGAGGGACTCGCGCAGCACCTCGAGTGGGAGGCCAGACTCTTCGCCGCTGGCTACTCCGCGCCCGGGTGGCCGAAGGAGTTCGGCGGGCTCGGGCTGGACCACTGGCACCAGCTCATCTATGACGAGGAGTATGCCCGGCTGAATCTGCCGGAGCGGGTCAACAAGATGGGTCTGCTCCACGGCGGGCCGACCGTCATGGCACACGGGACGCCGGCGCAGCAGGAAGCCTGGCTCCCCGGCATTCTCGACAACTCCGACATCTGGTGCCAGGGCTTCTCCGAGCCGGACGCCGGCAGCGACCTGGCCGGGCTCCGCACGACGGGCAGGATTGAGGGCGACCAACTCGTCCTCAATGGGCAGAAGACTTGGACGTCCTTCGGTGTGATCGCCACCAAGATGTTCGCGCTCGTCCGGACCGACCGCGACGCGCCCAAGCACCGCGGCATCAGCTTCGTCATCCTCGACCTGGACACCGAGGGTGTCGAGGTCCGCCCGCTGCGACAGCTCCACGGGCACGCGGGCTTCGCCGAGGTGTTCCTCACCGAGGCGGCCGTCCCCCTGGCCAATGTCGTCGGCCCGCTCAACGAGGGGTGGCGGATCGCCCAGACGTCGCTGAAGCTCGAGCGGGGCATGGGCCGGGGCACGCACACCAGGATGCTCCACACCGTCGACGAGATCGCCCGGCGCGTGGGGGCCGACCCGGACACCGGGTCCCTCGAGCGCCTCGGGTCCCACCGCGCCTGGGCCTTCGCCTACGAGCAGGCCACCTACGAGCTGACCGACATCATGTCCCGGGGCCGCGACGAGGGTGCCCTGCCCAGCATCTTGAAACTGCGGCTCTCGGAGATCCTCACCGGGATCGTGGAGGAGGAGCGCAACATCCTGGGCGCGCGGGCCGAGCAGATCCCCACCGGTCCCCCCGAGGCGCCGTTGCCCTCAACGCAGCGAGAGTACTGGCACGCCCGGGCCGGAGAGATCTACGCGGGGACCACCGAGATCCAGAAGAACATCATCAGCGAGACCGCGCTCGGACTGCCGAGGGAGCCCCGACCATGAGGTACGCCTTCTCCCCAGAGCAGCATGCCTTCGGCGAGTCGGCCGCGGACCTGTTCGCCAAGCGCTGCGCACCGGGTGCGCAGCGACTGTCGTGGACGGACGACTCGGGTCGCGACCCGGCGTTGTGGCGCGGGTTGGCCGATCTCGGAGCTCCCGCGATCCTGGTCCCGGACGAGTATGACGGGATCGGGGGGAGCGAGTGCGACCTACTGCCCGTGCTGGAGGAGGCGGGGCGGCAGGCCGTGCCCGACGCCCTCCTCGAGGCGGTCTTCGTGGGTCCGTTCGCGATCGGCGCCTGCGGCAGCGAGGATCAGCGGCGCCGCTGGCTCCCGGCCATCGCCTCCGGCGAGTCCCGGGTCACGGTCGCCCTGTCCGAGGGCGGACTGGTGCCCGACGCACACGTGAGCGACCTGATCGTGCTGGCCCGGGACGGTGAGCTCTGGGTCCACGAGGCCGGCGAGGTCGACCTCGAGAGGGTGCACGTCGAGGACCCGTCCCGACGGATGTTCCAGGTCACGCCCCGGACGCAGGGAGAGCTTCTCCCTGCATCCGCAGAATTGCGCGACCAGGTGGTCGCCCGGGAGCTGGTGGGCTCGGCGGTCGTGCTCAACGGCATCGCGAACCACCTGGTGAGCGCCACGGTCGCCTACGCCAAGGAACGCCAGCAGTTCGGCAGGCTCATCGGATCGTTCCAGGGCGTCAAGCACCTGCTGGCCGACGCGTACTCCAAGGTGGAGCTGGCCACCACGGCCGCCCGAGCCGCGACCTGGCGGGTCGCGGCCGCGGACCCGGAGTACCTCGCCTCCGCACGACTGGCCAGGATCTGCGCCGTGGAGGCGGAGTTCGTCGCCAACAAGGTGGCGTTGCAGGTCCACGGAGGCATCGGCTTCACCTTCGAGCACGACCTGCAGCTGTGGCTCAAGAGGGGCAAGGCGCTGGAGCAGGCTCACGGGGGCCGCTACCAGGTCGCCCGCGCAGCAGGTCTCGACGCCGTGGAGTCCGCCCAGCGGGCGGCATACAACGAGGAGGACGACTAGATGGGTGCCGACTATCAGACCTGGGGCGAGGGCAGCGTGCTCGCGCGGGAGTCGGGGCGGGTCCTGACGATCACCCTGAACCGGCCGGAGCGGAAGAACGCCATGGATCCGGCGTCCTGGGACGTGCTCTTCGACATCCTGCGCACCGCCGAGGTCGATCCCGCCGTGAGGGTCGTTGTCCTCACCGGGGCCGGAGATGCGTTCTGCGCCGGCGCGGACATCTCGTCCGCGCCGGTGGGCCACCCGGTCACCCGGGTCAGCAGAATCGCCAGGACGGCCGCGGCGCTGTTCGGCTTCCCCAAGCCTGTCATCGCCCGCGTTGACGGCGCGGCGGTCGGCGCAGGGTGGAACCTCGCGCTGTGCTGCGACTTCGTCGTCGCCTCGGACCGGTCCCGGTTCTCGGAGATCTTCGTGCGCCGCGGGTTGTCCGTGGACTTCGGCGGGTCGTGGCTGCTGCCGCACCTGGTCGGTCTGCAGCAGGCCAAGCGTCTCGCGCTGCTGGGCGACTTCGTCTCGGCGGAGGAGGCCAGGGAGCTGGGTCTGGTCACCACGGTCTGTGCGCCGCAGGAGCTTGACACCGCCGTCGCCGACCTCGCGGGCCGGCTCGCCGACGGGCCGCCCATCGCGCAGGCGCTCAACAAGGCGCTGCTCAACGAGGGGACGCTGTCCACCTTCGATGCCGCCCTCGCCGCCGAGGTGCGGGCGCAGGCCGTGAACTACGCCACCGCCGACGCGCGTACCGCCCGCGAGGCGTTCGCGGAGAAGACGACACCGGCGTTCACGGGGGAGTGGGTGCAGGGATGAGCTTCGCGCAGATCGACTACACCGTCGCCGACGCCATCGCGACGATCACCCTCAACCGCCCCGACCAGGGGAATGCGTTCACCCAGGTGATGCGTCGTGAGCTCGTGGACGCCCTGGACGTCGCCGACGCCGACGACGACGTCCGTGCGGTCATCCTCACCGGGAGTGGGAAGCACTTCTGCGTCGGCGCGGACCTGTCCGGCAACACGGGTGACCAGCCCTTCGCCTACCGCGGCGAGGGACAGTCCGACATCCGATCGGTGCCAGACACGATCAACGGCGTGCCCCGCGACGGGGGCGGCGTCGTGACGCTGCGGCTTGCAGCGATGCGTACCCCCACTATCGCGGCGATCAACGGCGCAGCGGTCGGGGTGGGCGCGACCATGACCCTGCCGATGGACATCCGGATCGCGGCGGACAGCAGCCGCTTCGGTCTCGTCTTCGCCCGGCGGGGGATCATGCCGGAGGCCGCGTCCAACTGGTTCCTCCCGCGCGTGGTCGGCATCGCACAGGCGATGGAGTGGGTGGTCACCGGCCGGATCTTCCCGGCTGAGGAGGCGCTTGCCGGCGGGCTGGTCTCCCGCGTCGTCCCGCGTGACGACCTGCTCGACGTGGCACATAGCCTCGCCGCCGAGATCCGCGACTCGACCTCGTCCGTGTCGATCGCGGTGGCCCGACAGATGCTGTGGTCCTCCCTGTCCGAACCCTCGCCGTGGTGGGCCCACGAGCGGGAGTCGCTCATCATGCGAGACCTCAAGCGCGGACCCGACGCTGCGGAGGGCGTGGCCTCGTTCATGGAGAAGCGGCCGCCGTCCTTCCCCGCCCGGGTCAGCACGGACTACCCGGAGCACGCCCCGACCTGGCCGGAGCAGCCCCACCATGTGCAGATCCAGTCCGCGACCACCTGAGCCATCCCTAGGAGAGACCATGTTGACGACCCGGTTCACCCAGCTCCTGGGGATCGACCACCCGATCGTCCAGGGCGGCATGCAGTGGGTCGGCCGCGCCGAGCTGGCGGCCGCGGTGTCCAACGCCGGGGCCCTGGGGATACTCACGGGTCTGACGCAGCCCACCCCCGAGGCGCTGTCCGCGGAGATCGCGCGGTGCCGGTCCCTGACCGACCGGCCCTTCGGCGTGAACCTGACCATCCTCCCCGCGATCAACCCCCCGCCCTATGCCGAGTACCGCCAGGCCATCATCGAGTCCGGCGTCAAGATCGTGGAGACCGCGGGGGCCAACCCCGTCGACCACCTGCCCGACCTCAAGGCCGCCGGCATCACCGTCGTGCACAAGTGCACCAGCGTTCGCCACGCGGTCAAGGCGGAGAAGATCGGGGTCGACGCCGTCAGTATCGACGGGTTCGAGTGCGCAGGGCACCCCGGGGAGGACGACATCCCCGGGCTGGTCCTCATCCCGCGGGCCGCCGAGCAGCTGACGATCCCGTTCATCGCTTCAGGTGGTTTCGCCGACGCCCGGGGCCTCGTCGCGGCGCTGGCGTTGGGCGCCGACGGGGTCAATATGGGCACTCGGTTCATGTGCACCCAGGAGGCCCCGATCCACGACACGGTGAAGCGGGCCATCGTCGCCGCCAGCGAGCTCGACACCGAGCTGATGTTCCGGCCGCTGCGCAACACCGCCCGCGTCGCGAGCAACACGGTCAGCCGCGATGTCGTGCGGATCCTGGACGACGGCGGGCAGTTCGAGGACGTCCGTGAGCTGGTCGCCGGCGTCCGTGGCCGCACGGTCTACGAGACCGGTGACACCGAGGCGGGCGTCTGGAGCGTCGGGATGGTGCAGGGCCTCATCCACGACGTGCCGACGGTGGGCGACCTGGTCGAGACGATCATCGGTGAGGCCCGCGAGATCGTGACCGGACGGCTTAGCGGCCTGCTCGCGCAGGAGCCGTCCGCGGTCCGCTGATCGAGACGGCGGAGGCGAGCTCCCGGCGTCAGCGCCCGTGGAAGGTCGGCTGCTCCCGGCGGAGGTTGGCCTCGATGGCCGCCTTGCTGTCCTCCGTCTGCCACAACCAGTCCTGCTCGCTCAGCTCTCGGTCCAGAACCGACTCGACCCGGTCGGCGAGCCCGCCGCGGAGGGTGGCCTTCATGGACCGCACCGCGAGGGGAGCCGCCCTGGCGATCTCGTGCGCGTAGTCCAGGGCGCCGGTCCGTTCCTGCCCGGGCTCGACAAGTCGGTCCGCCAGCCCGATGCGGTGCGCGGCGACCCCGTCGAGGCGGCGACTCGTGTAAAGCATGTCCAGGGCGTGCTGCTGACCCACGATCGCCGGGAGCGACTCGCTGAGAGCGAAGCCCTGGTGGAAGCCGAGCATCGAGAAGTTGGCGTGGAAGCGCGACGCCGAGGAGGCCACCCGGAAGTCCGCCGCGCACGCCAGCCCGAGGCCACCACCGACGGCGGACCCCTGCACGGCGGCGACTACTGGGACGGGGACGCGGAAGAGCTTGATCGCCTCCCGGTAGAGCTTCGCCGAGGTCGCGGAGCGGTCCTGTGTCATCTCACCCTGGGCGAAGTCCGCCCCGGCGCAGAAGTGCTTGCCCTCCGCGGCGAGCACGATCGCCCTGGCGCCGCCGTCGGCGAGCTCGGTAAAGGTCGCGGCCAGCTCGGCGATCAGCGGGAAGTTGAAGTAGTTGGCCGGCGGTCGGTTGATGCTGACGAGCGCGACGTGGTCGTGGTGCTCGACGAGGACGTCGTCACTCATGCCTGCTCCATCGTTCCGGCGCTGGAGGTGATCAATGGCGCGATCCCGCGCTCGGTGGCCACCGCCCCGATCTCGGAGGCGAGAGTGCTGCTCGTGCCGGCCTCGCCGAGCCAGCTGTTCAGACGGCGTGTGAGCAGCTGCAACCGGTACTCCTGGGTCATCCCGATGGCCCCGTGGGCCTGGTGCGCGGCCCGGACGGCGAGCCGCGCGCCCTCATTCGTGGCGAGCTTCATCAGCTTCACCTCGAGGGCCGAGGGGTTGACCTCGGCCGCGGCGGCTGCGCGGTTGACGGCCAGCAGCGCGAGCGTTGCCTGCTGCTCGAGGCGGACGACATGTTCTTGGACGGCCTGGAACCGCCCGACCGGGCGACCGAACTGGACGCGCTCGCTGACATACTGCCGCGTGAGGTCGGCGACCTCCTCGAGCGCACCGGCCATCAGCGCGCCCCGCAGCAGCGTGAGCCGGGCCGTCAGCTCGTTCGGTGTCCCAGGCCAGGGCGACACCGCCACCGGGACGGCGTCGATGCTGACCATGTCCTTCGGCTGCCGCGCGAGGTCATAGCCCGCGCGCACGGTGGCGGACGCCAGAGGGATCGCCACCAGCACCGGGCCTTGGCCGCTCGCGACCACTGTCACCGTGTGTGTCGCCACGCGGGCCCATGGCACGCCGTGCACGACACCGGTCGCGACCCCGTCGGTGACCGTGAGCGTGTCGCGTGGGTCGCCTGGCGCCACGGTGAGCAGATCCCCGGAGACGTGGGCACCCGTGTGCGCCAGCGCCCAGGACGCCGTGGCGGTCTCGGCGAGCGGGACCGGGGCGCTGGCGCGGCCCGCGGCCTCAAGGACGACGAGCAACTCGGCGAGGCTTCCGCCTGAGCCGCCGAGGGTCTCGTCGATACCGATCAGCGGCAGGCCCATCTCGGTCACCTGTGCCCACAGCGACTCGTCGAGGTCCTGCTGCTCAGCGGCGGAGACCCGCTCGGGCGGGGACTGCTCGCGGAAGAACTGCGCCATCAGCGGCGCGAAACTGGGGTCGACGTCCTGAGAAGTCATGCTCGGGCCAGTCCTTTGCTGACGATGTTGCGGAGGATCTCGACCGTCCCGCCCCGGATGGACCACGACGGGGAGACGAGGATGGCGCGGGCCAGGACCGACTCGTATGGGTCGTCGCTGGTCAGGTCTGGGGTTCGCCCGTAGTGACGCGTGACGATCTCCACGCAGTCCTGCTCGAACCGGGTCGCCATCTCCTTGGCCAGTGCGGCCTCGATGGACGGCGACTTGCCCGCGTCGACCATGCGAGCGATGGCAAGAGAAACCCCGCGGAAGGCCCAGCATCGCGCCGCGATCTCACCGGCGTCCGCCGTGGCGGCCGCCCCGAGCTGACCCCAGCCGCCGCGCGCCCAGTGGTCGAGCACCGGCATCATGGACATCCAGCGGTCCACTCCACCTCGTTCGAGCGCGAGCTCGGCCGTGTTCTGCCCCCACCCGGCGCCGACCTCGCCCAGCACCATTTCGTCCGGGATGAAGACGTCCTCGAACGCCAGCTCGCAGAACTCCCGCGTCCCGTCGATGAACGGGATAGGGGACACGGTCAGCCCTTCCAGGTCACGCTCGACGATGAACTGAGTAAGCCCGTGGTGCCGGTCGTCGGAGGTGCGGAACAGGGCGAGGATGTGCGTGGCCTGCGCGGCTCCCGTCGTCCAGATCTTGGTCCCGTTGACGCGCCATCCCCCGGGAACGCGCTCGGCACGGGTGCGCAGGCTGGCCAGGTCCGAGCCGGAATCGGGCTCGGACATGCCGATGGAGAAGGAGAGCTCCCCGCTGGCGATCCCCGGGAGCAGGGCCCGCTTCTGCTCCTCCGTGCCGTTGGCCGCGATGTTCGGCCCCGACTGTCGGTCACCGATCCAGTGGTAGGCCACCGGCGCGCCGACCGCGAGCAGCTCCTCGACGACCACCAGGCGCTCGACGGCGCTGCGCCCACCCCCGCCGTACTCCGGTGGAAGCGACATCCCCAGCCATCCGCGTGCCCCCAGATCCCGGGAGAACTCGGGGTCGGAGGCGCCGGTCATCCCCAGCCCCACGTCATACGACCCTGGTGGGAGCCGTTCGGCGAGGAACTCCCTGACCTCCTGCTGGAGCCGGAGTTCGGACTCGCTCAGGTCGGTGGCGTCGAGGTGCATGATCACTCCTGTCGCGTCGCTGGCTGAGAGGCTTGCGGCGAGGTGGAGACCTCGTCCAGCACCTCCTCGGTGTGTTCGCCGATCAAGGGTGCCGGCCGGCGGACAGTGGGCGGAGTCAAACTGAAGTTCGCCAAGTGCGGCGTGACCCGGTAGCGGCCGACGGCCGGGTGATGCTGGAGCGGGAGCTCGTCCACGAGGTCCTGGATGGTAGCGACCCGGGTGGCCGGGATCCCGGCGGTGCGGCAGTAATCCAGCCACTCCTCCGTCGTGCGCGAGGGGCAGATCGCCCGGATGTCCCGGTAGAGGGACTCAGAGTTGACGAGCGTCGCTCGCTGATCGATGTAGCGCGGATCGTCCGCCGCCCCTTCCACACCCGCCTCGGTGAACAGGTCGACGTAGTGCTTCGGCAAGTAGGGGAAAAGGTGGATCCAGCCGTCCTTCGTGCGGTGCGGCCGGCGCTCCTTGGACAGGATCCGTGGGTAGCCGCTGGCCGGTTGACCCGCCGCGGGGGTCGGTGGCTCGGCGATCGCCCCACTCCCGTGCTCGGCGAGCATGAAGGCGCTCATCGCCTGCACCATGGGAACCTCGATGTGCTGGCCCTCACCGGTCCGGGCGTGGTGGAAGAGCGCCGCAGTCACGGCCTCGGCCATCACCAACCCGCACACCTTGTCGGCGAAGATCGTGGGGATCAGGCCGGGCTGGCCGTAGATGCGCTCCATCACGTCCGACACGCCGCTTGCCGCCTGGATGATGTCGTCATACGCGGGCTCGGACGCGCGGTCACTGGCCAGCGGGAAGCCCTGCGCCTGGCAGTAGATGATGTCCGGCTTGAGTTGGCGCACGGTCTCGTAGTCGAGGCCGAGCTTGACCAGGGCCTGGGGGCGCATGGTGCTCACGACGACGTCGCAGGTCGGGATAAGGGCCCGGACGGCGGCTGCCCCGTCCGGCGACTTGAGATCCACGTCGATGGAGCGCTTGTTCCGCAGCAGGTTCAGGGCGATCCCGGACAGCTCGGGGTGCGGACCCGGCCCCATGACCCGGTTCGTGTCCCCGCCGGTGGCCTCCACGAGTATGACGTCGGCCCCCTGGTCGGCGAGGAGCTGGGTGCACAGTGGCCCCATCACCACGCGCGTCAGGTCCAGCACCCGCACCCCGGCCAGCGGTCCGACGCGGTGCGCCTGCTCGGCGACTTCGGCAGAGGGGTCGGGCATCCTGGCTCCTAGTGACGGGTAGTCACAGTGTTGACGACGACTGTATTTCTAAATGTATACTAAAGTGAATGCATCAGTCTAGCCCGGCTGGTCCAGCACCCGAGGAGGATGTGTGACCGACAACGTCCACACCGATGTGGAGTCACTGTCGCCGGAGACGGCGCCTGGCACCGTGTTCGATCGGTACGCCGCCGAGGGCGTACTCGCCTACCAGAGCTGCGCGAGCTGTCGGCAGGCGGTGTTCCCGCCCAGGGTGCTGTGTCCCTCCTGCGGGAGTGACGATCTGGACTGGCTGCCCTCGGGCGGTCGCGGGACCGTCTACTCCGCCACGGTCATCGCCCCTCGAGGGAAGGAGCCGTACACCGTGGCGCTCATCGACCTCGACGAGGGCTTCCGGATGATGAGCACCGTCACCACTGGTGACGACCGTCCGGTCGCCATCGATGACTCAGTGACAGTCTCGTTCCGGTCGTCGGAGGCCGAGCCGCCCCTACCCGTCTTCGCCGTGGAGGCCGGCCGATGAGCGCCGCGGAACGCTCGCTGCGGGGCCGCGCCGCCATCGTCGGGGTCGCCGAGTCGAGCCTGGGAGAGGTGGGTCCGGGGATCTCCTCGCTGGACCTCATCGGCCAGGCCACCGTGCGCGCCCTCGCCGACGCCGGCCTCAGCAAGAGCGACGTCGACGGGCTGTTCACCCACTCAGCCTTCTTCGCCCAGCCGGTTATCACGACCGCCGAGTACCTGGGCATCCGCCCTCGATTCGCCGACGGGACCGCCACCGGCGGGTCCTCCTTCGTGGGACACCTCTGGCACGCGGCCGCCGCGATCGAAGCCGGCCTGTGCGAGGTCGCGCTCATCGTCTACGGCTCCACTCAGCGCTCCCACGGCGGCGGGCTCGTGGCCTCCGGAGCTGCGCTCACCCGGTCCTGGGAGGCCCCCTACGGTCCGCGCATGCCGGCGTCATCCTACGCCCTGGCGGCCGCACGCCATATGCACGAGTTCGGCACCACCCGGGAGCAGTTGGCCGAGGTCGCCGTCGCGGCGCGCCAGTGGGCCAAGCTGAACCCGGTGGCGTTCGTGCAGGACGACCTGACCGTCGACGACGTCCTGTCGTCCCGGATGGTGTCCAGCCCACTCACGGTGCGTGACTGCTGCCTCGTCACGGACGGCGGTGGCGCAGTGATCGTCACCTCCGCGGAACGGGCTCGCGACCTGCCCAAGCCGCCCGCCTACATCCTCGGTGCGGGCGAGGCCACCTGGCACATGAACATTTCCCAGATGCCTGACCTCACCACCACGGCGGCGCAGGAGTCTGGCCGGCGCGCCTACGACATCGCCGGGGTCGGTCCGGAGGACATCGACCTCGTGGAGCTCTACGACGCGTTCACCATCAACCCGATCCTCTTCCTGGAGGACCTCGGCTTCTGCGCCAAGGGCGAGGGCGGGGCGTTCGTCTCCGACGGTGCCATCGCCCCCGGTGGGTCGCTCCCGGTGAACACCAATGGCGGCGGCCTGTCCTACTGCCACCCGGGGATGTACGGCATTCTCCTGGTGATCGAGGCGGTCCGGCAGCTGCGTGGCGAGGCGGGGGCGCGCCAGGTCGACCGCCACAGCCTCGCCCTCGCGCACGGCAACGGCGGGACCCTGTCCAGCCAGGTCACCGCCATCCTCGGTGACGAGAGCACCCTCTGACCACCGTCAACCCACCCGGAGAGCACAGGAGCACCACCATGAGTGAAGGCAAGCTGCAGGACCGCGTCGCCGTCGTCACTGGCGCAGGCCAGGGCATTGGCGAGGGCGTGGCCCGCCTCTATGCGGCCGAGGGCGCCAAGGTCGCCGTCGTCGACATCAACCAGGAGGCCGCCCAGGCCGTCGCGGACAGCATCGTCGCCGATGGTGGCCAGGCTGTCGCGGTGGTCTGCGACGTGGGCAGTCGCGCAAGTGTCGACGAGGCAGCCGCCGCCGTCGTCGAGCAGCTCGGCGTCATCGACATCCTGGTCAGCAACGCGGGCGTGACCCGCCCGGCCATGCTCTGGAAGATGACCGACGACGAGTGGAACATGGTCCTGGACACCCACCTCGGTGGCAGCTTCTACTGGTTGCAGGCCGTGGCCGGGGGGATGCGCGAGCAGAAGTACGGCCGCATCATCTTCACGACGTCGGCAGCCGGCATCATCGGCACCATCGGTCAGATCAACTACTCCGTCGCGAAGGCGGGCCTGCTGGGCATGACCCGGTCGGCCGCTCGCGAGCTGGCGGACTCGAAGGTCACGGTCAACGCGATCGCCCCGGCGGCCTCGACCCCGATGACCGAGGTGATCCGGACGGACGAGCGCTTCAAGGACACCTACCTGCAGTCGATCCCGCTCAAGCGCTGGGCCGAGCCTGACGAGGTGGCCGCCTCCTACCTCTTCCTGGCCACCGAGGAAGCCGGCTACCTCACCGGTCAGTGCCTGTCGGTCGACGGCGGCCGGGTCATGGTGCGATGACCGTGCCCGACCTCGACCCGCTGCTCCGCCCGCGGTCGGTCGCGGTCGTCGGCGCCTCCCTGACGAACCCCACCAACGTGGGGTCACGCACCCTCCACCAGTTGCGCCGCTTCTTCCCGGGCCGGACCTACCTGGTCCACCCACGGGCGACCGGTGATGGCACAGCGACCGACCTCGCCTCCCTCCCAGAGACCGTTGACCTGCTCGTCGTGGCCGTCCCGGCGCCCGCCGTGGTGCCGGTCGTCGCGGAGGGTGCCCGGGCCGGCATCCGCGCCGCCCTGATCTTCACCTCCGGCTTCGCCGAGGGCGGGGCCGACGGGGCCGCCGCGCAGGAGGAACTGCAGCGCATCTCGGCCGAGACCGGCATGCTGATCAACGGGCCCAACACGATCGGCTACATGAACCTGCACGACGGGATCCTCGCGACGTTCTTCCTGCCGCAGGACATCGAGCTCCCTGCGGCGGGGCCGGTGGCGGTCGTCTCCCAGAGCGGTGCCCTCGCCACCTACGTCGAC
This sequence comes from Ornithinimicrobium sp. F0845, assembly GCF_023015765.1. Lineage (GTDB taxonomy): Bacteria > Actinomycetota > Actinomycetes > Actinomycetales > Dermatophilaceae > Ornithinicoccus. The sequence goes on along the minus strand of NZ_JALKAL010000004.1, from coordinate 60,156 downwards.
GAGTTGGCCCGGGACCGGGGCATCACCCCCGGATGGCTCGTCACGACCGGCAACGAGGCCGGGGTCACCGTGACCGACTGCCTCGCCTACCTGATCGAGCGTCCTGAGGTCACCGTTCTGGCGGCCACGAGCGAGGGCATGCGGGATCCGCAAGCCTTCGTTCACGTGGCCTCGCGGGCCGCGCAGCTCGGCAAGCCGTTCGTTTTTGTCAAGGCCGGTCGGTCGGCGGCGGGGATGGCCGCGGCCCAGTCCCACACCGCCTCGATCTCGGGCGGGGACGACGTCTTCGACGCCGTGTGCCGACAGTATGGAGTGCTCCGTGCGGACAGCCTGGAGGAGGCACTCGACTGGTTGAGCGTCTTCCAGACCCAGCGGCGCCTGGCCGGCAACCGGATTGGGCTGCTCACCGGGTCGGGCGGAGGCGGCGTCATGATGGCCGACGTCGCCCATGACGTCGGTCTGGAGGTCGCCACGACCCCAGAGACCGACCAGGCGCTCATCGAGCAGTGGATCCCGAGTTTCGGCTCGGCCGTCAACCCGGTCGACGTGACCGCGCAGGCCATCGCCTCGGGGGTGGGCAACTACCAGCGGATCCTCAGGGCGCTCGTGGACTCGACCGGCTTCGACTGTGTGGCCGTGGGGTCGGGCCTGCGCGGGCCGCAGGCCGTCGAGGTGGCGGAGAAGATCGCGGCCACGTATGTGGAGGCCGACAAGCCGCTCGTCCTGACCTGGTACAGCACCAACCAGGACTCGCGTCGCCTCCTCGTCGACGTGGGCGTGCCGACCTACCAGGACTCGAGTCGGGCGATCGGGGCTCTCGGCGCGCTGCGCAGGTTCCAGGAGCAGCAGGCCAACATCACGGCGGAACCGGTGAGGACACCCGACCCGGACCGTGCCGCGAGGGCCAGGACGCTGCTCGGGGGTGAGCCCACGCTGACCGAGGCGGGGGCGAAGACCCTGCTCGGCCTCTATGGCCTGCAGGTGGTGCAGGAGTCGGCGGTGACCACCGTGGAGGCCGCGGTGCAGGCTGCCGAGACGATGGCTGCCTACCCGGTGGCAGTCAAGGTGCTGTCCCCGGACCTGCCCCACAAGTCGGACGTCGGCGGTGTGCACCTTGGTGTCGCCGACGGAGCTGGCGTCCGTGACGCCGGCGAAGCCATCCTCGCTGCCGTGGCCGAGCACCGTCCCAACGCCCGCATCGAGGGCCTCGTGGTCCAGCAGATGGCACCCAGCGGTGTCGAGCTGGTCTGCGGGGTGCATCGGGACCCGATCTTCGGGCCGGTGGTCACCGTCGGCCTGGGCGGAGTTCTGGTTGAGGTCGTCGCGGACGTGGCACTGTGCAAGGCACCGTTGACGATGGAGCAGGCTCGTGCCGCGCTCGCGGAGGTCGCAGACGGGCGGCTGGTGAGCCATTCCCGGGGGATCACCGGGGAGCAGGCGGACGCCATCGCCGAGATCATGGTGTCGCTCGGGGATCTTGCCGTGGAGCTGCCCGAGGTCGCGGAGATCGACGTCAACCCGTTGATCGTCTCCAGCTCTACGATCCTCGTCGCCGACGCACTCGTGGGTCTGGCCTGAGGCCAGCGGCCCGGCCGACGACTAACGGAACGGCCGCTCCGACACGATCGGCAGCTCCACAAACTCGGTGGCCAGTCCCGTGACGTCCAGGACCGACCGGACCGGCTGCGGCATGCGGGCGAGGCCGTCCTCGGTCGCCAGGTCCCGTGGCGCCCCGAGGTGGAGCATCCTGCCGCGCCAGTGCATCCGGCCGCCGCCGGTGGCCCGCAGGTTCTTCAGCCACTGCACGTCCGGACCGTAGGTCAGCGCGATCGTCATGACGTCACCGTGCCGGAAGGCCATCAGAGGCGTGCGGTGGGGCGTGCCGCTCTTGCGTCCCACGTGCTCGAGCTCCACGAACCACCCGTGCCCGGCCAGGTTGACCAGGAGCGGGTTGGCGAAGCGCTTGACGAGCGGGGTGACTCCGATCGGTGCAGGCATGAGTCCAGCATGCGGCACGAGCGCGAGGGGCGCAGGCGTTCCGTGCAACAAGGGGTAGAACGGGAGATAGTCGAGAGGGCAGACTCATCTGATGGGTCTCAACATCAAGAACCAGCGCGTGCACGACCTGGCACGCGAGGCGGCCAGGACGACCGGAAAGACGCAGACCGGCGCCATCGAGGAGGCGCTGGAGTTGCTGCTGCGGCACCGCGGTGTGGACCCGGACGAGCGATCCCGCGAGCAGACCATGGACCAGGTGAGGGCGATCGCCAGTGAGTACTCAACGGATCCCGGCCGGGAGGATCGGGTGATCCGGCGGGTCGAGGATCTCTTTGACGAGAGCGGGTTGCCCCGGTGATCGTCGACTCCTCCGCGCTGATCGCGATCCTCGAGAGCGAGCCAGCGGGTGAGGCCCTTGCCAGAGCGGCATCGTCATGCCCATGCCGCATGTCCACGGCGACCTGGCTGGGGGCCTCCATCGTGGCCGGAACCGCGGTCACGCGGGCGTCGGTTGGACCGCCTGATCGAGGTGCTGACGGTGGGGCTCGTCCCCGTGAGCCCCCAGCACGCCGCCGTCGCCCGCGAGGCCTACCAACGCTACGGCCGGGGCAGTCGGTCGGGTGCCGCCCTGAATTTCGGGGACTGCTTCAGTTACGCACTGGCCATCGTCACGGGCGAGCCGCTGCTCTTCACCGGTGACGACTTTCACCGCACGGACGTCAGGCCGGCGCTGCAGGGGTAGCGCCATCACCGCGCGTGCGTGGTGAACCGCAGCTCCTGCCCGGGCCGCAGCTGCGCGCACCGGTCGACGTCGAGGTCGTCGACATATGCGATCACCGGGTAGCCACCCGTCACGGGATGGTCCGCCAGGAACAGCACGGGCAGCCCGGAGGGCGGCAGCTGCACCGCGCCGCGCACCATCCCCTCGCTGACCAGCTCGCCCTCGCGCAGCCGGGGGAGCGGCTCCCCGGTCAGCCGGACACCGACCCGGTTGGACTGGCTGTCGACCGCGTAGGTCTGCGAGGTGAACAGGTCCCACGCCGCGTCGTCGAACCAGTCGCGGCGCGGGCCGGCCGACACGTGCACGGTCAGCCTGTCGTTGGTCGGCTCCGGCACCGGCGCCACGTCGACCCCAGGAACGGGTCGAGGGGTGGTCCCGATCGGCAGCACGTCCCCCTTCGCCAGCGGCGTGGGCCCCAGCCCGGACAGTATGTCGGTCGCCCGGCTTCCCAGGACCGGCGCCACGTCGATGCCGCCCCGGACCGCGAGGTAGGTGCGCAGCCCCGCCTGGGGAGCCCCGAGCGTGAGGCGCTCGCCCGCGGCGAGCCGGAACGGCGCCAGGTGCGGCACACCGGAGCAGCGCGCTCCCGCGGCAGCCACGACGAGGTCGGAGCCCGCCTCGAGCGCGAGCCCACCGAAGGTGGCCTCCAGCGTCGCCAGCGTCGGGTGGTTGCCGACGAGGGCGTTGGCCAGCCGGTGGGCGCCGCGGTCGCAGGCTCCGGATCGGCCGATGCCCAGCGCAGCCTGCCCGGGCCGGCCGAAGTCCTGCACCGTTGTCAGCGCACCGGGCTCGAGCACCCGCAGGATCCTGCTCATGGCGTCGACTCCACGAAGCGGACGGCGGCGCCGGGCACGAGCAGGGCCGCGGGGTCCCGGTCCAGGTCGAAGACGTCGACGAGCGCGTGGCCGATGAGCTGCCAGCCGCCCGGCGACTCGCGGGGATAGACGCCGGTGAACTCCCCGGCCAGGGCGAGCGACCCCGCGGGCACCTTGGTGCGCGGGCTGGACCGGCGCGGGGTGTCCCAGGTGAACTTCGCGCCGGCCAGATAGCCGAAGCCCGGCGCGAACCCGCAGAAGGCTACGGTCCACTCCTCCTCGAGGTGCCGGCGCACCAGCTCCTCCGGTGAGCACCCCAGCAGGTGAGCGGCGTCGGAGAGGTCCTCCCCGTCATACTGCACCGGGATCTCCACCGGCGCCCCGGTGACGCCGGTGTGCTCACCCGGCTCGATGCTCGCCAGCCGCCCGGCCAGCGCCTTGAGGTCGGTGTCGCGGTCCCCGATGACCAGGATCGTGCGCCCGGCCGGCACCAGGTCAAGGACGGGGAGCTCGGCGGCCTGCAGCGCGGCATACTGCGCGAGCACCTCCTCCAGCGAGTCGAGCTCGAGCAGCAGGGCGCGCGTGCCGCTGGGGAGGATGCGCACGGCTATCCGGCCTGGGCGAACGGCGCCAGCGGCACGCCGGCCCCCTCGAGCGCCGCCCGCACCTGGCGGGCGATCTCGACGGCGCCGGGGGTGTCGCCGTGCACGCAGATCGAGTCGGGCTGCAGCGTGAGCGGGTCGCCGTTGATGTCGTGGATGGGCTCGCCCGTGGCCATCGCGATGCAGCGCCGGGCGATCGCCTCCGGGTCGTGCAGCACGGAGTCCTTCTCCTTGCGGGAGACGAGGTGCCCCTCGGGGGTGTAGGCGCGGTCGGCGAAGGCCTCGTGCGCAGTCTGCAGGCCGGCCTCCTCGGCGAGTCTGAGCACCACGGAGCCGGGCAGACCCATCAACACCAGGTCGGGGTCGAAGGCCCGGACCGCGGCGACGACGGCCCCGGCCTGCTCCTCGTGGGTCACGATCGCGTTGTAGAGCCCGCCGTGCGGCTTGACGTAGCTGATGCGGCCACCGGCCTGCCGGGCGAAGCCGTCCAGGGCGCCGATCTGGTAGGTCACCTCGTCCTGCAGGGTCACCGGGTCGACGTCGATGAAGCGGCGACCGAAGCCCGTGAGGTCGCGGTAGGCGACGTGCGCGCCGATCGACACCCCGTTGGTCACCGCCTGCGTCGTCACGTGGCGCATGATCGAGGGGTCCCCGGCGTGGAAGCCGCAGGCGACGTTGGCGCTGGTGACGATCGACAGCAGGGCGTCGTCGTCGCCCATCGCCCAGCTGCCGTGCCCCTCGCCCAGGTCCGAGTTCAGGTCAACAGTCATCGTGTCCTCCTCAGCCGGTGACCAGGTCGATCGCGGGCTGGATCGAGTTGATCGCCAGGTAGATGGTCAGTACCCATGCTGCCGTACCGAGGGCGGCGAGCCACTTCGGGTAGGTGTAGTCGTTGAGCAGGTCGCGGCGGCGCCAGGCGACCCACATGATGACGCCGATGCCGACGGGCAGGAGGATGCCGTTGAACGCGCCGGCGAAGACGAGCAGTTCCTGGGGGGCGGCGCCGATGACCAGGTAGAGGACCAGGGACAGGGCGATGAACCCGGCGACGAGGAAGCCGGTGAGGCGCGGGGTCGTCCTGGTGCTGGAGGTCAGGAAGGTGATGGTGGTGTAGGAGCAGCCGATGACGCTGGTCAGGGCGGCGGCGGCGAACACGACGCCGAAGAGGCGGTAGCCGACGGTGCCGGCGGCGACCTCGAAGGCGGAGGCGGCCAGGTTGTCGGGGTCAAGGGTGGCGCCGGCGTGGACGACACCGAGGATGGCCAGGAAGAGGATGACGCGCATCAGGCCGGTGACCAGGATGCCCAGGATGGCGCTGTTGGTCAGCTGCTTGACGCGGCTGGGGCCGGTGATGCCGGCGTCGACCAGACGGTGGGCGCCGGCGTAGATGATGTAGCCGCCGATGGTGCCGCCGATCAGGGTGGTGATGGCCAGGGCGCTGAACGTCTCGGGGGCCACGGAGTTCTTCAGTGCCGAGGCGACCGGTGGACCGGAGGTGATCGCGACGTAGAGGGTGAGCAGGATCATCAACGCCCCGAGGACGACCACGACGCGGTCCATGGCCAGGCCGGCCTTCTTGGACAGGAAGATGCCGAAGGCCAGGGCGGCCAGGATGACCGCGCCGATCTTGGGGTCCAGGTCGAGCATGATGTTCATGCCCAGCCCGGCGCCGCTGACGTTGCCGATGTTGAAGACCAGGCCGCCGATGAGCAGCAGCCCGGCCATGAACCACCCCAGGCCGGGCAGCACGGAGTTGCCGAGCTCCTGGGCGCGCCGGCCGGAGACGCCGATGACCCGCCACACGTTGGTCTGGATGGCGATGTCGACCAGGATCGAGATCAGGATCGCGAAGGCGAACGCCGCCCCGAGCTCCACGGTGAACGTCGTGGTCTGGGTGATGAAGCCCGGTCCGATGGACGAGGTCGCCATCAGGAAGATGGCGCCCAACAGGGTCCCACGACTCGTGGCGCTGAGGCGTGAGGGCTCCTCCGTCGTGGTGGCTCCGGTGTGCTCTGACATGGGTTCCTCCGGGTGGGGCGGTCCGGTCGTCTGGCCTGTTCACCCGAACGTAACGGATTGTTCAACAATCTGTCTAGAGTGTTGAACAATTCTTTACCTCCCGGCACAATGGCGGGATGAGTCAGGGATCGACCGCCCGCGCGGTGGGCGAGCACCTCAGCGAGTGGATCACCGAGGGGCGGCTGGCCCCGGGCGACAAGGTGTCCGAGACGTCCGTCGCCTCGCAGCTGGAGGTCTCACGCAACACGGTGCGGGAGGCCTTCCGGCTGCTCGCGCACGACGGCCTGCTGGTCCACGAGTTCAACCGTGGGGTCTTCGTCCCGCAGGTGACCAGCGCCGATGTGCGCGACGTCTATCGGTTGCGCCTGATCATCGAGCCCGGGGTCGTCCGGGCCCTGACGGCCCGCGACACCCACCGGCTCGGCACTCTCGAGGCCGCGGTCGCCGAGGCGCGCACCGCCGCCCGGCGCCGGGACTGGCCGCGGGTCGGCACCGCCAACATGCACTTCCACCGCTCGCTCGTCGCACTCGCCGGCAGCCCCCGGCTGGATGTCATGATGCGCCGGCTCACCGCCGAGCTGCGGCTGCTGTTCGCCGTGATCGACGACCCCCGCTACCTCTACCAGCCCTTCGTCAAGCGCAACAAGGAGCTCCTGGCGCTGATGACCAAGGGACGCTTCGAGGAGGGCGCGGACTATCTGGAGAGCTACCTCGGCGACTCCGAGGGCGCCATCCTCGCCGCCTTCGAGGAGCGGGAGCGGACGGCCTGACGCTCCCTGGCGCCCGACGCACCCGTCGGGTGGCGCTGTGGATGAGTTCGGAGCCGTGTCGGTGAGTCCTGTCATCCTTGGCAGCCATGAGACGAAGGGGGCACCATGGTGGGTATGACCGTCGAGGAGATCGCGATCTACACGGTCGCGGACCTGGAGCGGGAGCGCGTTCTCGATGACCGGCTCCGCTGGGAGTTGCTCGAGGGCGAGTTGGTCATGACACCGTCTCCCCGCACGGTTCACCAGCAGCTGGTGCTCAGGCTCGCCGTCCGACTGCTGGCAGCGGTTGATGAGACGGTGCTTGATGTCATCCCGGCACCGGTCGACGTCCGGATGTCAGACCGCACGGTCCTGCAACCAGACCTGGTCGTGGCCACGCTCAAGCAGATCCAGGACGACGGGATCGTGGGTGCCCCGGTGCTGGCCGTCGAGGTCCTCTCGCCGTCCACCAGGCGGCGCGACCTGGTCACCAAGCTCGAGATCATGCAACGCTCCGGTTGCCCCCACTACTGGGTGCTCGACCCGGACGAGGTCTCCCTGCGGGCCTGGCGACTGGTCGAGGGCCGCTACGTGCTCCACGCCCATGCCGTCGGCGACCAGCAGGTGCGGCTCGCCGAGCCCGCCGACGTCACCTTCAGCGTCGTCGAACTGCTGCCAGCCCGACGCTGACAGGGGACCGTGATGACCAGCCAGAACAAGGCCGCCTCGACCGACACGCCGGCCGGTGCGCGCACGGCATACCGCGGCGGTGCGGTGGTCCCCACCAGCGGCCACGCGAGCGGCTTCACCCAGGCCAACCTGGTGATCCTGCCGCGCGACTGGGCGTGGGACATGCTCCTGTTCGGCCAGCGCAACCCGCAGCCGGTGCCGCTGCTGGACGTGACCGAGCCCGGCTCGCCGCACACCGAGCTGGCGCCCGGAGCGGACCTGCGCACCGACCTGCCTCTCTATCGAGTATGGCGTGAGGGCGAGCTGGTCGAGGAGGTGCCGGACATCTCCGCGCTGTGGGCCGAGGACCTGGTCTCGTTCCTCATCGGCTGCTCATTCAGCTTCGAGCGGGCGCTGCTGGACGCGGGTGTGCCGGTGCGCAACATCGAGCAGGGGCGCAACGTGGCGATGTACCGCACGAACCGGCAGTGCCGGCCCGCCGGGCGGCTCTCGGGTGAGCTGGTGGTCTCGATGCGGCCGGTGCCGGCGGCGCTGGTGCCGACGGCGGTGCAGGTGACCGGTCGGATGCCGGCGGTGCACGGCGCGCCGGTGCACGTGGGCGACCCGGCCTCGCTGGGGATCACCGACCTGGGTGCACCCGACTTCGGCGAGCCGATCGAGGCGGACGAGGGCGACGTGCCGGTCTTCTGGGCGTGCGGTGTGACCCCGCAGGCAGCGCTGATGGCCTCCAGGCCGCCGTTCGCGATCACGCACGCGCCGGGTCACATGTTCGTGACCGACGTGCCGGACGCGGTCTACCGGCTCCCCTAAAAGTTCAGGGGTTTTGCGCCTCCGCCCCGTCTTTTCTCAGGGGTTTTGCAGGTCTTGCCCGCCCTTTCTCAGAGCTCTTGCTGCCCGGCGGGGCAGGGTCGCAGCTACACAGAGCGCACGTCCCGCAGGAAGCGCAGCACCAGGCGCCACGACTCGTCGCACGCCTCCGAGTGGTCGCCGTGGGTCCGGTCGAAGAACGAGTGCGGCGCACCGTCGAAGGTGACGAACTCGTGCTCCACCCCGGCGCTGCGCAGCGCACCGTCGAACCGGTCGCGCATCTCCTGCGTGATCGAGGCGTCCGCGCCGCCGTAGATCGCCAGCAGCGGACCCCGCATCCGGTCGGCCGCCTCGGCCGGGTCGTCGAAGACCCCCAGCCGGCTCCCGTCGAGACCGCCGTAGAACGCGATCGCCCCGGCCACGTCCAGCGCCGGGTCGGTGGTCGCGTAGTAGGACATCGTCCCGCCCAGGCAGAACCCCACGGTCACGACGTCCCGCACCCCGAGCTCCTCGCGGAGCCAGCCCGCCGCCACCCGCGCGTCGGCCTGGACCTGCTCGACGGTCAGCTGGCGCACGTGCGGCATGAAGTCGAAGTCGGCGCCCCGGTCCGTCGAGGCCTCCGTGCGGGCGAAGTAGTCGATCGCGATCGCGTGGTGCCCGGCCGACGCGAACCGGTCCGCGAGCCGTTTGTAGTAGTCGAACAGCCCCCGCACGTCGGGCAGGATGACCACCGCGGCAGTATGCGGGTCGCTGGCGACCGCGGAGTAGGTCGCCAGCGGCGCGCCCTCCTCGGTGGTGAGCGTCAGGTCCTGCGAGCGGAAGTCCGCCGGATGGGGGAGGGCGTCGGCGGGGATGGCGGGGGGTGTGGCGGCCGGGTCGAAGCACATGCCTTCGCACTGTAGTCACACGATCCCCTGCCCGGACGGGCACGACCCGTTGCCTTTACGTGCAAGCAGGCCACCTCGGGCCGCGTCGCCACTACGTTGGAACCCGCGCCCCGATCTCGGTTGCCGGGTAGGTGACCAAGGTTGTTGAGGAAGCCGACTCCCGGGCGGGATCCAACGTCCCGGGCTCAGGAAACAACTGTTCACCGATCACGTCCGAGGACCACGGCCATGGCCGAACGCACTCTGTTCACTCTGCAAGTTGGCGCCGGGGGGCCGTTCGACGGCTCGCTCAGCGCCCGGGCACTCGTGGTGTCCCCCAAGGTCAAACAGCTCAAGGGCACCGGTGCGGTGCGCTTCACCGAGGGTGCCTATATCGAGGTGCCGCCACCGGAGAAGGCCGCCGCGTTCGAGGAGTTCAGCGTCCGGGCCGAGCTCGTCGCCGGCAGCACGGACCGGCGGCAGAGCATCGTCGAGGGGGCTGACCCGCCGGTGTCGCTCTATCTCGACAAGGGCGGCCACGTGGTGGGAGCCATCCACACCGCCCGCGGCTGGCAGAAGGTGACCAGCGACAAGCCCGTGCCCGCCGACAAGAAGGTCGCGATCACGTTCACCCGCGAGGGCGGTGAGCTGCGCCTGGCGGTCAACGGCACCGCGGCTGGCATCCGGAAGGTGTCCGGACAGCTGGCCAGCACCGGCGCTGCCGGCCTTGTGGTCGGCACCGCGATCGACCACAAGAGTCACCAGTTCCAGGGGCAGCTGATCGACCTGGTGATCAAGGACGGCCTGGTCTCGCAGCAGGTCAGGACCGCCCGCCTGCAGAGGTCCGAGGCGCTCCAGGCGACGATCAAGGAGTCCCTCGGCCTGCAGAAGGTGCGGATCGACCCTGGGCTGGAGAACGGCTATGCGCGACTCCAACCGATCAAGAGCATCATCCGGGCCGTCGGCGTCGAGAAGCTCACCGACCTGGCCACGCTCAACGTGCCCAGCGGGACCGTCATCACGCCCGGCAAGATCATGGTTGCCCCGCCGAAGTCGAGCGGCCCGGTCATCCATATCGACTGGAGCAAGATCGCCGTCGAGCTGCGCGCGGCCAAGGCGACCGAGGGGCGTGGGCTGCTGGCCAAGTACGTCCCGAACCGCAACAGCACCACGACGATCCTGAAGGCCATCGAGGCGGGAAGCGCCAAGCCCACGAAGCCGACCGGGCCCACGAAGCCGACCAGGCCCACGAAACCTTCCACGCCGGACCCGAAGCTCGAGACCAAGCCAGGTCCGGTCGTCCCGCCCGTCCTGCGCGGTGGGGGACTTGGGCGTGGTGGGGAGCTGGGCCCGATCCTGCGCGGCCGGTTCCCGACACTCCCGGTGACCCCGCTCGGGGACACCCATGGGGACACTCCCGGAGCGCGGCCCATCGACCGGATCGAGCGTCAACTGGTCAGCCGCCGGCTGGCCGACCTGACGAACCTGTCCTCGCTCATCGAGCTGAAGGGGGCCGGCCTGCACATCAAGGACACCGGGCTGCCCGACCGGCTGGAGAGCGCGGCCCCGCAGGAGTGGCCGCTGCTGGACGGGCCGAGGGTGCTGATCTCGGACTCGTTCGTCATCCCCGTCGACACCTCGGTGATGATGGCCGACGTCCTGGACCTGCGGGGCGTGGAGCTCCGGGTCGAGCCGGGGGTGGCCAAGCTCTATCTCATCGCCGAGCAGATCAGGGTCGACGCCGCCACCACCATCACCTGGCGGGAACCGGGCGGGTCGACCCCGCCCCGCGCGGACAACGCCGACCTCAATGGGCGCGGCTACAGCGGCCAGCACCTCAAGCCCAACTCGTGGGACGGCCTGGACGGTGAGGACGGCCGCTCCGGCGGGAGCGGCATCGGTGGAGGAGCCGGACGCTCGGCCCCCGCCCTGGAGATCTGGGCGCGCTCGATGACCGGTATGCCGAACCTCGACCTCAACGGCCAGGACGGCATCCGCGGCGGGCGTGGTCAGCGCGGCGGGCGTGGCGGCGACGGTGCCGACGGTCGCGTCGGCAAGCGCATCTGGGTCTTCGACTGGATCTGCACGAGCGACCCCGGCGACGGAGGCGACGGCGGTGACGGCGGCGATGGTGGCCGCGGTGGCCGGGGCGGCCCGGGCGGTGACGGCGGCGACATCACCATCGGCACCCTGGAGGACACCCTCGAGGCGGTGGTGACCGCCAACACCTTCCGCGTCAAGAACGAGGGCGGCCGCGCGGGCCGCGGTGGCGACGGAGGACCCGGCGGTGCGGGCGGCCGCGGCGGTCGAAGCGGCGCGGGAGAGACCTGCAAGGACGCCGACGACGGCCACACCGGGTCACGCGGTCAACCGGGGCGCACCGGCGAGGACGGCACCTCCCGCGGAGGAGACGGCTACCTCGACTTCTTCGAGTTCGACGAGGACGCCTGGGACGAGCTCCTCACCCGCCCCTGGGTGACCGAGGTGTCGCCGGAGTACCTCTTCCCCGGCAACACGGTGACGCTCTCCGGCAGCCGGTTCACGCCGACGGACCGCGTCCACGTGGGCAGTCACGTGCTGGCCCCGGTCGTCAACGCCGACGAGTCGATCTCGGTGGACCTGCCCGACTCGATCTCTGGCGGCGAGCAGACTGTCTTCGTGCGACGTCCGGACGGCACTGAGAGCAACCGGCTCAGGTTGTGGGTCAAGCCGCAGCTGAGCGCCTTCAGCGCGGTGCTCGCACCGGGTGCGACCGTCGGTCTGACCGGCAAGGCGTTCCGGCACGGCGCGAGCGTCGTGATGGACGGCGAGGCCGTGCCGACGACCTTCGTCTCGGAGAGCGCCGTGGACTTCGAGGTGCCGGGCACGGGCGGCGGGGGCAGCACCGAGCGCAGCGTGCAGCTGCGGGTCCGCAATCCCGACGGCCTGGTGTCCAACCCCCGGACCGCGACCGTGCCGCAGATCCTGGAGATCCCGTTCCGCTTCCCCGAGCACGCGCTGAACTTCAGCAACTTCGCGGAGGGAAGCCCCTCGTGGGGGACCTACGAGGACACCTACGGGGCCGCCGAGGTCTACCACGAGCTGCTCGACCCGATCTTCGGGCACCCGGTGCTCACGGCTGCCTTCTACGGCTTCTACCACTACTTCCTGCTGGGCGACGACAACGGCGGGCTGGCCACGGGCTTCTGCACGTCACTGACGACCAAGGTGCTGGACGAGCTGTGGACGGGCAGCACGGACACCTTCACCCGAGTCAACCTGAACGCCGAGACGCGACGTGACCTCACCGCCATCCACGGGCGGCTGCTCAGCCGCGAGAGCCTGATCCACTTCCACGACCAGGGCCGCCAGGGCGTGAGCCGGGTCGAGACGACCTACCGCGAGATCGAGTCCACCTTCCACGACGGGTGCGACCGGCACAACGCCCCGATGCTCTTCTTCATCCCGGCCGGCGCGGTCTGGGACTCGGGCTACGTCGACGGGCTGGGGTCCAGCCACTGCATCGCGCCGATCCGTTTCGTCTACCCGCCCGGCCATCCCGGCCCGTCACCCGCCGGGCTGACCGACCCCGACGGCGTCACCCTCTTCTGCTGGGACTGCAACCACTCCCCGACCGACGACACCGCCGCCCGGGAGTCGGAGAACTGCCGGCTGGTCTTCAAGCGGGTCGACGGGGTGCTGCACTACGACTACTTCGACGGCGGCTCGACACCGAAGTTCTGCTCCGAGGACGGCATCACGCTGGGCATGATGACCAACGGTGCCTACCTGCACTCCGACCACGACCTGCCCTTCAGCGGGCCGTTCGGCGTGACCCGCTTCGTGCTCGACTTCCTGCTCTCCCCGGCGGACCTGCAGGTGACCGACGAGGACGGGCTGCGCACCGGGCGGTTCGGCAGCCAGATCCTCTCGGAGATCCCGGGCAGCCACCCGTGCTACCTGACGAAGGGTGCCTACCTGCTCCCGGCGGACACGGCGCTGGTGCGCACCATCACCGGGCTGGACAGCGGGGAGTACGCCTACCACTCCGTCGCCCCGGGTGGCACCTCCATCTCGCTGGAGGGGGTGTCGACGGCGGCCGGGCAGGCCGACCAGCTGTCAATGAGCGCGGACGGCTCGCAGATCAGGGTTGCTCCCGGTGCCGCCAAGGACTTCTCCCTCCAGATCGCCCGTGAGGTGGGCGAGGAGATCCGCGCGGTCTCCGTCCAGGGAGTCGGCGGCACCGCCACCGAGGAGGTCGACATCACGGTGTCGCCGGACCTGTCGGTCCTGCGGGTCGGCAACCGCGCCGCGGACCGCTCCGTGAGCGTGAAGGCGTTCGCGGCCAACAAGACCACGATGGCGCACGCGTCCGCCGACCGGGGCGGCGTCTCGCTGCCGCAGGACCACGACCTGGTCGTCACCGTCACCGACTGGACCGATCTGGACCTGGACGTGGGCACGCTCCACTTCTGATCTCACCCAGTCGTCGGCGAGCGGTGCGACTCTCGCCCAGTCGTGGGCGAGCCGCGACTCTCGCCCAGTCGTGGGCGAGCCGCGACTCTTGCCCAGTCGTGGGCGAGCCGTGCGACATTTCTGTGCGCCGCGGGAGCGCCAGGACGTCTCAGGGCGCACATCTGGTCGCATGGCGCGTCGCGGGGAGACCACCCATCTAATAGTGTAAGGGTTGACTTATATAAGCGTTGACTGCATGATGGGCACGTGCACGCCTTCGACATCCTCGGCGACCCGGTGCGACGCCGGATCCTCGAGCTGCTCGCGGACGGAGAGGCGACGGCCGGAGCCGTCAGCGACGTCATCCGCGCCGAGTTCGGGATCAGCCAGCCCGCGGTCTCCCAGCACCTGCGGGTGCTGCGTGAGGCCGGGTTCGCCCGGGTCCGTGCGGAGGGCACCCGTCGGATCTACGCGGTCCAGGCGGAGGCGCTGCACGAGGTCGACGAGTGGCTCACCCCGTTCCGCAGGTATTGGGGTCCGCGGCTCGCGGCACTGGACACCGAGATCGCGCGCGGCAAACGTGCGCGACGACAGACCGAGGAGCGCACACCATGAGAGAGAACCAGCAGGACACCAGCACGGCAATGCCCGCGGCCGACCCACAGGCCATCAGCCGTGGGCTGGTCAGCCGCCCGCACGATCAGGGCGAGGCCTACGTCCAGACGGTCGCGCAGACCTACGCCACCACCGTCGACGACCTCTGGGACGCGGTGACCAACGTGGAGCGGTTGCCGCGCTGGTTCAACGCGGTCAGCGGCGACCTGCGGCAGGGAGGGCGCTACCAGATCGAGGGCAACGCAGGCGGCACGATCCAGACCTGCGAGGCGCCCCGCAGCTTCACCGCGACCTGGGAATTCGGCGGCAACACCAGTTGGATCGTGGTCCGGATCAGCCCGGAGGGCGAGGGGGCACGCCTCGAGCTCGAGCACACCGCGCTGGTGCCGGAGGACACGACCTTCTGGGACGAGTTCGGCCCGGGCGCCACCGGCGTCGGCTGGGACCTCACCCTCATGGGCCTGGGCGCGCACGTCGCCACCGGCGAGACCATCACCGGCGACGTCGCACAGGGCTGGGAGACGACTCCGGAGGGTCTGGCGTTCATCAGCGGCAGCAGCCGGTTGTGGGCCGAGGCGAGTGTCGCCTTCGGCACACCCCCGGAGGCCGCCGAGGCTGCGCAGGCACGCACGACCTCGTTCTACACCGGCCAGCCCTGACCCGTCCCGGACCCCAGCGGTTGAGTTCGCCGGCTACTGCGGCACGATGGCAGGGTGAGCATCGAGATCCCTGAGAAGTACCGGCATCTGTTCGAGAACGCCAACTTCGGCAGCCTGGGCACCGTCCGACCTGACGACACGGTCCAGGTCTCGCCGATGTGGTTCGAGTATGACGGTGAGACGTTGCGCTTCACGCACACCACGAAGCGCGCGAAGTACCGCAACCTGCAGCGCAATCCGTCGATGTCGCTCGCGGTGATGGACCCGGACAAGCCGGTCCACTACGCCGAGGCGCGCGGTCGCCTGATCGAGGTCGTGCCCGACCCGACGGGTGCGTTCTACGACCAGTTGCACCGCCGCTACGGCGGGGAAGGGATGATCCCTCCCGACGCGGCGGACCGGGTGATCCTGGTGATGTCGATCGAGAAGGTTAACGGCCAGTAGGTGCCGCGTCCCCGGGGAGGGGGAAAGCCCGGCAACAGGGGGTGTGCCGGGGCCTTCGTGGGGGTGGGGACTGGGGTGGCGAGGCGGATGTGCTCCTCGCCGTCGAGGGTCAGGCGCCGTAGCTGTCCGGGGAGTCGGCCGACACGGACTCGGGGCTGTCCGGGGTCTGCGGGCTGTCGGGGCTGTTCGGCGAGTCGACCGAGGCGGGGGACTGGACCGAGGCCGGCGAGTCGACCGAGGCCGAGGCCGGGGACTGGGCCGACTGTGCGCTGACCGCAGAGTCGGCGCTCTGGACGGACTGGACGCTGGCGGACTGGACATCCTGGGCAGCGGTGGCCCCGCCGGCCTTGCTGAACGGGCTGTCCGCGCTCGGAACGCTCTCCGCCTGCCAGTCGCCGACCTTGGCGGCCAGGGCGGTCCACTGGGCGCTGCCGGCGGGCTTGCTCTCGGCGGCGATCGGACGCTGCTCGGACAGGGCC
Source organism: Ornithinimicrobium sp. F0845 (assembly GCF_023015765.1). Taxonomy (GTDB): domain Bacteria; phylum Actinomycetota; class Actinomycetes; order Actinomycetales; family Dermatophilaceae; genus Ornithinicoccus. The sequence goes on along the minus strand of NZ_JALKAL010000004.1, from coordinate 44,198 downwards.
ACGTTGACCGTCTCGCTCTGCGGGACCTGGGCGTTGCTGCCCCAGGCGGCTGCGGCGGTGGCACCACCGATGGCGGTGACGGCGGTGGCGGCGACGACGACGGTCCAGGCGCGGGACTTCGGGCTGGTGCTGCTACTCATGATCGTTCCTTTCGGGACCGGTGTTCCGGGCTGATGACTCAATCTTCGAAGACCCAGATGAGCAGATTCTTTGACCGTCGTGAGAAAGCTCTCACCAGCCACGACCCGGTCAGCACTCGCACATTCTCCGCCAAGACGCGAGGCTGGGTCCAGCCCGGGAGAGTCCAGCCAGGAGAAGGAGGAGCTCGTCATGGTCAACGAGGTGATCGTCGTGGGACTGGACGGGTCCGACCGTTCGCACGACGCGTTGCGGTTCGCCCTCGAGGAGGCACGGTTGCGCGACGCCGCCGTCGAGGTGATCACGACCTGGCGCGAGGACAGCCAGGGTGACACCCGCGAGCAGGCCGAGGAGGTCCAGGCCGTGGCGCGGGGCCAAATCCCCGCGGACGGCGCACCTCCCGTCGACTTCCAGATCGTGCACGGCCGGCCCCAGGAGGCACTGGTCAACGCCTCGGCCCGGGCGAGCCTGCTGGTGATCGGCGCGCACGGGGTGCAGTCCATCCGTCGCGCGGCACTCGGCTCGATCAGTGAGTATGTCGCGCGCCTGGCCAGCTGCCCCGTCGTGGTCATCCCGGCGGGAGCGGCCCCGCGGACCACCGGCTGACAGCGGTGCGGCACCGCCCCTTGCCCGTCCGCGGATAACCGGGGAGGCTGGCGTCATGAGCGCGCACCCAGGAACTGAGGTGCTGGACACCGCGACCTGTCTGGCCCTGCTGCGCGAGGCGGCGTTCGGCCGGCTCGCCGTCATCGTCAACGGACGTCCGGAGATCTACCCCGTCAACCACGCCGTGCACCACGGGTCGGTGGTCTTCCGCACCGGCAGGGGCTCCAAGCTGGCCGGTGCCGTCGGGCAAGCCGTGGCCTACGAGGTCGACGGCGTCGATGAGGCCACCGGGCAGGCCTGGAGCGTCGTGGTCGCCGGGCACGCCCACGAGGTCCAGCAGCTCCACGACATACTCGAGGCTCTTGACCTGCCCGTCTTCCCGTGGGAGGAGGGCCCCAAGCCCCACTTCGTGCGGATCGACCCCGACGGGATCACCGGCCGCCGGTTCGTGATCCACGGCGGCAAGCAGGGGGCAGGCGCCGGGCTAGCCGGCGAGACGGAGGGCTCCGACTAAAGTCACCGACTTCGGTCGGTTTCCCGGGCCCACCAGGGGCTGTCAGGCTGGGTCGTCGTGGACGAGACGATCATCCGGGAGGACAGCCCATGAGTATGCCGGGACACCAGGGCGGCACGGACCCGGCCGGGGCGACCCGGCTCGGGATGTCTGGTGGTGACACCGCCTTCCTGGCAGTGCTCGGAGCGGGCCTGGGGGCGGGCGCCGCGGCCGTGCTGCCGGTGGTCGCACGGTGGACGGAGCAGCGTGGCGTGCCGTTCCCCGGCCCACTGCAGCTGCTGGCCTCGTTCGACTCGGACTGGCTGGTGTGGGGCCGTCCCGTGATCGGCCTGGTCGTCGGTGTGGTCGCGGCACTGCTCATCGCCCACCACCAGCCGGTGCTGCACATCACCCGCGACTCCGTGCTCGTGGAGAAGGGGTCCGACCGCCGCCGGATCCGCCGCGAGGACGTGGCCGGGGTCTTCCGGGAGGGCAGTAAGCTGGTCATCGAGACCGAGCAGGGGCGCCGGCTCTACGAGGGCGATGTGGACGGCGGCCGCGAGAAGGTGCGGGACGCGTTCCGCGGACACGGCTACCCCTGGGAGAACGAGGACTGACCCCACCCGAGGTTCGACCGGGCATGATGTGGGGCAACCGACCGGTAACCAACCCAGGAGCCACCCGTGCGCCGCACCATCTTCACCGAGGACCACGAGGCCTTCCGCGCCTCCGCCCGCGAGTTCATCGACAGGGTCGCCCGCCCGCGAGCCGAGGAGATGATCCGGTCCCACGGCATACCTCGCGAGGTCTGGTTGGAGGCCGGGCGGCAGGGGCTGCTGGGCCTGTCCATCCCCGAGGAGTATGGCGGCAGCGGCGCAGGTGACTACCGCTTCAATGCGGTGCTCGCCGAGGAGCAGTCCCGGCTGAGCGCGGCGTTCTCGTCGTGTCTGGGGATCCACTCCGACGTCTGCCCGCCCTACCTCGTGGCGCACGGCACGGAGGAGCAGAAGCAGCGGTGGCTGCCCGGCATCGCCTCCGGGGAGTCCATCATCGCCATCGCCATGACCGAGCCCTCGGGCGGCTCGGACCTGGCGGCGCTGAAGACCACCGCGGTCCGCGACGGCGAGGACTGGGTGCTCAACGGGTCGAAGACGTTCATCACCAACGGCTACAGCTGCGACCTGGTGATCGTCGCCGCCCGCACCGACCCGAGCCGCGGCGCCAAGGGCATCACGCTCTTCGTGCTGGAGGCCGGGATGGAGGGCTTCACCAAGGGCGAGCCGCTGGACAAGGTCGGGCAGGACGAGGCGGACACCTGCGAGCTCTTCTTCGACGACGTGCGCGTGCCGGACAGCCACCGGCTCGGGGAGGAGGGCCGCGGCTTCATCCTCATGATGGAGCACCTCACCCAGGAGCGCGCCGGTGCGGCGGTGTCCAACATCGCGCACGCCGCGCAGATCCTCAGCGAGACCCTCGCGTACGCCAAGGACCGGCAGGCCTTCGGGCAGCCGATCGGTCAGTTCCAGCACAACAAGTTCCTGCTCGCCGAGCTGATCACCAAGGTCGACGTCACCCAGGCCTTCGTCGACCAGTGCGTCCTCGCGCACGGCCAGGGCGCGCTCACTCCGGTCGACGCCGCCAAGGCGAAATGGTGGTCGGCGCAGGTGCAGGGCGAGGTGCTCGACGCCTGCGTGCAGCTCTACGGCGGCTACGGCTTCATGAACGAGTACCGCGTCGCCCGCGCCTGGCGCGACGCGCGCGTCACCCGCATCTGGGCCGGCTCCAACGAGATCATGAAGGAGATCATCGGGCGCGACCTCGGTCTCGGCTGAGCCGATGAGTTGCGGTGGCCGTGCCGGTCGGTATCAGTGACCCGAGGCACCTGGAGGAGCCATGACGACACCGACACCGACTCATGAGCGCAATCTCGACACGCAGTATGGCGGAGGTCCGCTCACCTGGGAGACCGTCAGTCAGGCGGTGGCCGAGGACGTGCAGAAGATGGAGACGGCCGTCTTCCTCGGCACGGTCCGCCCCGACGGGCGCCCGCACTCGGCGGCGATCGGAGCCTTCTGGACCGACGGGGAGATCTTCGTGGTCAGCGGTCCCGGCACCCGCAAGTCCCGCAACCTGGCCGCCAACCCGCACTGCACCCTGTCGGTCCGGACCAGCGTCGGTGACGTGATCTTCGAGGGCACGGCCGCGCGCGTCACCGACGCGCCCACCCTGGAGCGGGTCGCCGCCGGCGCGCGGGACGGCGGCTGGCCCGCACAGGTCGAGGGCGAGGCAGTCACCGCGCCCTACAGCGCACAGTCGGCCGGCCCACCGCCGTGGTGGGTCTACCGGATCACCTACGACACGGTCTTCGGTGTGGCCACCAGCGAGCCGTTCGGTGCGACCCGTTGGAGTTTCACCGCCACCTGACCTGGGCACAGGTCGGGTCCCCGTGTCCGCCCGGGGCGCGCACGCGGCATACTCAAGTCATGTCACTGAGCACCGAGCAGAGCCAGCGCGACCGCATCAAGGAACTGAGTCGCAAGCACGTCTTCACATCCTGGTCGGCGCAGGGCGCGCTCGATCAGCTGCCGCTCGCCGGCGGTGAGGGCGCGCACTTCTGGGACCACGAGGGCAACCGCTACCTCGACCTGACCTCGCAGCTGGTCAATGTCAACATCGGCTACCAGCACCCCAAGCTCGTCGCCGCCATCCAGAAGGCGGCCGGGCAGCTGATCACCATCGGCCCCGGGTTCGACAGCGACTCCCGGGCCGAGGCAGCGCGGATGATCTCCGAGCGCGCGGGCGAGGGCATGAGCAAGGTGTTCTTCACCAACGCCGGTGCCGAGGCCGTGGAGAATGCCATCCGGTTCGCGCGCGTCCACACGGGGCGGCACAAGATCCTGGCGGCCTACCGCAGCTACCACGGCGCGACCCACGGGGCGATCTCGCTGACCGGTGAGGCGCGGCGCCTGGGCTCCGAGCCGGCGATCCCCGGCGTCGTGCACTTCTGGGGTCCCTACCTCTACCGCTCGGCGTTCCACGCCAGCAGCGAGGAGGAGGAGAGCCAGCGCGCGCTGGAGCACCTGCGGGCGACGATCACGTTCGAGGGGCCCTCGCACATCGCCGCGATCATCCTGGAGCCGGTCGTCGGGTCCAACGGGATCCTCGTGCCGCCGCCCGGCTACCTCGAGGGTGTCCGTGCCCTCTGCGACGAGTTCGGCATCATGCTGATCGCCGACGAGGTGATGGCCGGCTTCGCCCGCACCGGGCAGTGGTTCGCGTTCCAGAACTGGGACGTGCAGCCCGACCTGATCACCTTCGCCAAGGGCGTCAACTCCGGCTACATCCCGCTTGGCGGAGTCGTGATCTCTGATGCGATCTCCGCGACCTTCGATGAGAAGCCCTACCCGGGCGGGCTCACCTACTCCGGCCACCCGCTGGCCTGCGCGTCAGCCGTGGCCTCGATGACGATCATGGAGGAGGAGGGGATCCTGGAGCACGTGCGCCAGCTTGGCGAGAACGTGCTCGGCCCCGGCCTGCAGGCTCTGTCCGAGCACCCGGTCGTGGGTGACGTGCGCGGCCTGGGTGCCTTCTGGGCGGTGGAGCTCGTGGCGGATCGGGAGACCCGTGAGCCCTTGGCGGCCGACAAGCTCGCTGCGATCGGGCGCGCCTGCAAGGACGAGGGCGTGTGGCCGCTCATCATGGGCAACCGGGTGCACGTGGTGCCCCCGTGCGTCATCACCGAGGGCGAGGCCCGACAGGCGCTCGGCGTCCTCGGCCGGGCGCTCGCCGCCGTCTCCTGAGAAGGGGGCCCCCCGTATGAGTGAGCTCACTCCGGTGCAGAAGGCCGCCGGGGACCACGCGCTCATCGAGGTGCACATCAGCATGCCGGAGGCCGAGGCCGCGCGTGCGATGGCGACCGAGCTGGTCCGGACGCAGGTGGCTGCGTGTGTGCAGATCCTCGGGCCGATGGCCTCGATCTACACCTGGCAGGGCGAGCCGCAGCAGTCCACGGAGTGGTTGCTGCTGGTGAAGTCCACCGCCGAGAGGTTCGAGGAGCTCGTGGAGGTGGTGGTGGACAACCACTCCTACGACACCCCGGAGATCGTCGCGGTGCCCGTCACCCACGCCCTCGGCACGTACGGAGCGTGGGTGCGGGACTCGGTGGCCGCCGACGTCTGAGGCTGGTCTTACCCAACCCGCTCGAATCGGACGTCCAGGTCCGACGCGTGGGTGCGGCCCCCCTGACCGCAGCCGCGAGTGACATCTCGGAGAACGTGCGCGCCGGGATCAGTGCTGAGGACCCTGGTGCCGAAGGCCGTTACGAGGCGCCTTCGTCGGGGTACAGGTTGTCGGGGTACATGTTGTTGTACGGCCATCGCGGTCGTCCGTCCTCCCCGAGCGTCGGCTTCTTGCCGTATCTCGTGCCCGGAGGCGGGGTGAAGCCTTCCGCCGTCCACTGCGGACGAGGCCCGTTGCCGCGAGTGCCGTAGGCCTCGTGATAGTGCCACCAATAGGGACCCCAGGGACTCTTCTTCACCTCGCGGTGAGCCGGGAACCGGCCGCCCGCCCGCGTGCGGGCCTCCACGTCGGTCGAGTCCCACCACGGGCCGCCGACGGCCCACCCCACGGGGAGAACAACCAGTTCGAGTCCCGTCCCGTCGAGGAGCTCTGTGATCGTGTCGAGCCGCAGCCTGCTGGCGTCGACCTCTGCCCGGGCCAGGATGTCCCGACTGATCTCGCGGCCGGCCGCATAGGCAGCTGGCTCTGCTGGAGGTGGCGCCGATCAGCCCGCAGAGCCAGACCCACCTGCTCGTGCACCGGCGGGGTGCTTGGGGGCGTCGGTTGCCGCTCGTCACTCATCTGGGCATGGTGCTGGATCGGCTGCCGCCGCGTCTCGCGTGAGGGGCCCGCTGTGGATCGGTTCGCGGAGCCCGGCCGGCCTGTGGACGAGGGCTCGTCGCCTGTCCCGGGTCCCGCAGAAGCCCCTCCGACGAGAGCCAGACAGGGCCCCTTCCCGAGACGTGACATTGGTGCCTCGTGTGCACCAGCCCACGACTGGTGCATCTCGTGCACCAGGTTCGCGGGGCGGTGCATGCGGCGCACCAGGTTCGGCGGGCGGTGCATCCCGCGCACCACGTCGGCACGCGGTGCATCCCGCGCACCAGGTTCGGCGGGCGGTGCTCCTGCGCACCAGGTTCGGCGGGCGGTGCATCCTGCGCACCAGGTTCGCGCGCGGTGCATCTCCCGCACCACTTCAGGGCTGGTGCGTGTCGTGCACCGATGTCACGTCTCCGGGCAGGGGGGCGGCGGTCAGGCGGAGGGGAACGTCTCGAGCTCGGGCGGCTGCTGCTCCAAGGGGCCCTGACGCAGGTGCGCCGGCGTGAGGCGCGGCTGGACCCGGTCCACGAGCCAGCCGAGGACGAGCACGATCAGCAGCGTGCTGATGCCGACGTCGGCGCCGCACAACCAGCCGACGAGCATGCCGCTGGCCTGCAGTGCCGTGTAGCCCCAGCGGAACGGCACCCACCGCTCCCACGACTGGGCGGCTGCCTCGGCGGGGCCGGCGCCGAGGTCGACCGCGAGGTAGCCAGCCACGCCGACGCCGAGGACGAGGATGCCCAGCACGGACTCCAGCCCGCGCACCGGCAGAGACTCCGGGGCGGGCAGCAGCGGCAGCACCACGTTGACGGTGGCGCCGACCAGCACGGTCTGGACGACCGTGCCGACCCCGGGCGGGCGACCCAGCGCCCAGGCCATGGACAGCAGCGCCACGCCGACCACGAGGCTGATCAGCAGGAAGCTCCATCCACTGACCAGGACCAGGCCGTTGAGCAGCGTGGAGTAGCCGTCCGAGCCGAGCCGCGCGTCCAGCAGCAGCGCGACACCGAGCCCGAGCACGATGCAGGCGAGGATCAGTTGCAGGAGGCGGCGCGGCATACCAGGTCAAGAGGTGGGCGGGACCGGGCATTCCCGTCGTGGAGCGGGCGACGAGAATCGAACTCGCGTATTCAGCTTGGGAAGCTGATGTTCTACCATTGAACTACGCCCGCAGGGTGTGCTCCGAGAGTGTAACCGACACCTCGACGCGGCTCCGAAACGCCCGCGTAAGGCGCCGACGCGTTGTGAGATCGGTCAGCGATCCTGCCAGCATGCCAAGGGTGGGTACCGTCCGGCCTCCTCCGCCAACCAGCGACCGTCGGATCCCGCCTCCAGGGTGACCGTCAGCAAGTTGTCCCGCTGCTTCACGTCGATCACCCGCTCCGTGAGGCTCGCGACGGTGAGGCCGGAGCGATTCTCGGCATCCGGCAGCCATGAGGCCTCCACCATTGGCCGTGCCTGGGTTGCCATCGCGGCATGGGGGAAGTGATAGACCACATAGGTGATGATCGAACCGTCGAAGGAGACCGCTGCCCCCACCCCCACGTAGTCACAGGGCTGCTCGATGAGGACCTGTTCGGTGCGGCGGTCTATCAGGACGTCGCGCGGCTCTGTCGCGGGAATCGCGCAGGTCTGCCAGGGGATCGATCGCGATGGCGACAGTCGCGACGAAGGCTTCGTGTTCGTCGAGCTGGTCGATGATGGCCATCACGGCTTCGTCGGCGGCCATTGAGGCGTCGAGGTCCTGATTGAGCCACGCGCGAGCCTCGGGAGTGCTCCCGCTGAGGAACACGTCGGTGGCGGAGCGGGCGATCCGGACGGGCGCACCGACGGGACTCAGTCGAGGCAGGTCGGGGTCGATCTGAGTGGATTCGAAGTCATCGGCTTCGACCACCGTGTGCAGACCGACATCATGTGGGGCAACACCGTCCGGGAAGGGCACCTCTGCGAGGGGCCCACGGAGCAGGAGGTTGCTGCTGAACCCACTCTTGAAGCAGTGGTGCGAGACAACCCCGGTCGCATCGAGCGGGGGGATGACACCACTGGACATTTCGCCGAAGTCGGTGACCTCCATGGCCCATCCCATGTCGTCGTGGGTCAGATGTGGTGCGCACCCTGCGAACCGGACGTCAGTGAATCCTAAGGCGAAGGAGGCGTCCATGCGCTCATTGTGGGAGAGCCTCGACTGCCGACTCACATCGACAAGGGGGAGCACACGCGACAGGTCAATGGCGACGATGGAGCCGGCGTCCCCGCTCTGCGGATTCCAGAGGCGCGAGTCCGGAACGAAGCCGGCCACCAGCGACCGCATCGTGTGAGGGCCGGCGGTCGTGTTCCCCTCATCGGTGGCCTGCGCCGTCGCATCGTCGTCCTGCTCCGCAGGCTCGTCCTTGACACCTGGTGAGGTGGCTTCGTCAAGGGTGTTGGTAGGAGGAGAGGTTGTCACACGTTGGTGATCTGCTTGCCGCGGTGCATCTGTCGCCCCGCCCGAACAGGCTGCCAGCAGGAGTGATGCGCTCGCCGCCGCGACCACCGCCCCACGCCGGGCGCCCTGGGATCGAGTGAACCGTGGAGTTGGCATGGTCGGAGCATGATCGTGAACTGTCGCGACTAGGTCGCGGTGGGGCAGCACGTCGCTTCTGATCCCTACAGGCGCGCCGTGCCGAGAGCGGCGGCCAGCCAGTCCATCGCCAGATAGCCTGTCTGCTGTGCTGCTCTCCGACCGCGACATCCGCGCCCAGATCGACTCCGGCCGCGTCCGGCTCGACCCGTGGGACCCGAGCATGGTCCAGCCCTCGAGCGTCGACGTGCGCCTCGACCGGTACTTCCGGTTGTTCGACAACCACAAGTACCCCGTCATCGACCCAGCCCAGGACCAGCCCGAGCTGACCCGGCTCGTCGAGGTCGAGGACGACGAGCCCTTCGTGCTGCATCCGGGGGAGTTCGTGCTCGGCTCGAGCTTCGAGGAGATCACCCTGCCCGACGACGTCGCGGCGCGGGTCGAGGGCAAGTCCTCCCTGGGGCGTCTCGGGCTCCTCACCCACGCCACCGCCGGCTTCGTCGACCCCGGCTTCACCGGCCACGTCACCCTCGAGCTGTCCAACGTGGCGACGCTGCCGATCGTGCTGCACCCCGGCATGAAGATCGGGCAGCTCTGCTTCTTCCAGCTCTCCAGTGCGGCCGAGCACCCCTACGGCTCCTCCGCCAAGGGCTCGCACTACCAGGGCCAGCGCGGGCCCACCGCGAGCCGGTCCTTCCAGAACTTCCACCGGACCAAGGTCTGACATGTCGCCTCGGCGACTCGGCGCAGCGCTGCTCGCGGTAGCCCTGGCTGTGGGTATGGCGGCCCCGGCGCTCGCGGACCCCGCGATCCCGGGAGACCCGGCTGTCGACGGGCAGCCGGTCGTGGCGCCGGCCGATGACCACGCGCCCCTCGCGGCACCCGTCCTCACGCTCCCGGTGGACCGGCTCGGCGGCGTGAGCCGCTACGAGACGGCCACCAAGATCTCCGCGTCGATCTTCTCCAGCGCGGACACCGTCTATCTCGCGCGCGCCGACATCTTCGCCGACGCCATCGCGGCCGGGTCCCTGACAGACGGGCCGGTGCTGCTCGTCCCGCAGTGCGGCCACGTCCCGGCGGTCGTCACGGCCGAGGTCAACCGGCTGGACCCCACCGAGGTCATCGCCCTCGGCGGCGCGGGATCGGTCTGCGACAGCACCCTGGAGCAGGCCGCCGGTGGCCGGGAGACCCACCGCCTCGACGGCACCGACCGCTTCGACACCGCGGCCCTGATCGCCGCTCGCGCGTTCCCGGACGGTTCGGAGACCGTCTACCTCGCCGAGCACCGCAACTCCGTCGACGCGGTGGCCGGCGGCACGCTCACCGACGGACCGATCCTCCTGGTGCAGAACGGGTCGACGGCCGTGCCGCAGCGCACGCGCGAGGCGATCGAGGCGCTGGACCCCACGGAGGTGGTGGCCCTCGGCGGCAGCTCCGTCGTGACCGACCAGGCGCTGGCCGCGGCAGCCGGCCCACGGCATACTGACCGCGTCTCCGGCAGCAACCGCTATGCCACCGCCGCCGCGATCGCCGAGCGAGCCTTCCCGCAGGGCAGCAGCCGCACCTACCTGGCCAACGGGTCCTCCGTCGCCGACGCCGTCGTCGGCGGCGCCCTCACCCGGGGACCGATCCTGCTGGTGCCCGGCGACTGCCGGGTGATCACCGAGCCGGCCTGGCGGCGCCTGAGCACGCACCCCCCGGAGAAGGTCGTGGCCCTCGGCGGGAAGGGCGCGGTCTGCACCGAGCAGCTGCAGACCGGCGGGCGACTCGGCGTCTTCTCCGGCATGGAGAGCGACGACACCGGCCGGCTCTACGACCTGCTCACCAAGCAGCTGACGGTGAGCCCGCTGCGCTACGTCCCGCCGGACCTGCTGTCGTGGCGCGGCACCTCCCACCGGTTGCGGCCCGAGACCGCGCAGATGCTGGAGGCGATGTTCGACGGGGCGGCGGGCGCGGACCGTGGCGGGCTCTACGTGACCAGCGCGTTCCGCTCGTATGAGACGCAGCAGGACACCTACGCCTACTGGGTCAGCGTCTACGGCGAGGAGAAGGCCTCGATGCTCTCGGCCAAGCCCGGGCACAGCGAGCACCAGCTGGGGCTCGCGGTCGACATCGCCGGGCCCACGTGCGGTGGCAACTGCTTCGGGACCAGCCCGGAGGGGAAGTGGGTGGCCGCGAACGCCCATCGCTACGGCTTCATCATCCGCTACCCCGAGGGCGGCACGTCGGTCACCGGCTACTACTACGAGCCCTGGCACCTGCGCTATGTCGGGCCGCGCGCGGCCTGGATGATGCACGTCCGGGACCAGGCCTACTGGGACAGCTACCAGCCGGTCGCTGTCGCCGAGAGCATCCTCTAGACCGCGGCGGTGCGGCCACGCCGTTAGGGTCGGAGGATGATCCGCCTCGAGGCCGTGACCAAGCAGTATGACGAGGGGACACCGGCGGTCGACAACCTCACCCTCGAGGCGGGCACCGGGGAGATCACCGTGCTGGTCGGGCCCTCCGGCTGCGGCAAGACGACGTCGCTGCGGATGATCAACCGGATGATCGAGCCGACCAGCGGACGGATCCTCATCGACGGGCAGGACACCGCCCAGGTGCCGGCTGCCAGGCTGCGGCGGGACATCGGCTACGTCATCCAGCACGCCGGGCTGTTCCCGCACCGCACCGTGCTGCACAACGTGATGACGGTGCCGCGACTCAACGGCTGGGGCCGCGCCAGGGCCGAAACACGGGCCCGTGAGGTGCTGGAGCTGGTCGGGCTGCCCGGTGACTTCGCGAGGCGCTATCCGGGCCAGCTCTCCGGCGGTCAGCAGCAGCGGGTCGGCGTGGCGCGGGCGCTGGCCTCCGACCCGTCGGTGATGCTGATGGACGAGCCGTTCAGCGCCGTCGACCCGATCGCGCGCGAGGGCCTGCAGGACGACCTCCTGCGGCTGCAGGGGGAGCTGGGCACCACGATCGTCCTGGTCACCCACGACATCGATGAGGCGATCAAGCTCGGCCACCGGGTGGCGGTCCTGCGGCAGGGCGGCCGGCTCGCCCAGTTCAGCAGCCCGGCCGACCTGCTGGCTCACCCGGCCGACGACTTCGTGGCCGACTTCGTGGGCCGGGACCGCGGCTACCGGGCGCTGAGCTTCCAGCAGCACGAGGTGCCGGTGCACCCCGAGGAGCCCGTCCCGCTCGGTCAGCCGCTGACCCGCCGGGGCGACGAGTGGCTGCTCGCCGTCGACGAGGAGTCACGGCCCCAGGGCTGGGTCGTCCCCGGCGAGGTCGGGGACGCGCCGGTCGGTCGCGAGCACCTGCACCGCGGCGGCACGGTCGCCTCGGTCGACGGGTCGTTGCGGGCGCTGCTGGACGCCGCGCTCTCCTCACCGAGCGGTCGTGGCGTCGTCGTGCGGGACGGCGTGCTGGCCGGCACGGTCCGCGCCGAGGAGGTGCTCGCGGCGATCCAGGCCGCGCCCCGTCCGGACGGCACGAGCATCCAGGACGAGCGCCCGTGACCGTGTTCGGCACCGACCTGTCCGAGGTGGCCGACCTGGCCGTGAGCCACGCCTACCTCGCCGGGCTGCCGCTGGTGCTCGGGCTGCTCATCTCGCTGCCGCTCGGTTGGCTGGCCCTCCGACGCCGCTGGCTCTACCCGCCGGTGATCGCGGGCACCGGACTGCTCTACACGATCCCGTCCCTGGCCCTGTTCGTGCTGCTGCCGGGCATCATCGGCACCCAGATCCTCGACCCGGTCAACGTGATCGTGGCGATGACCCTCTACACCATCGCCCTCCTCACCCGGACCGTCGCGGACGGGCTCGGGTCGGTGCCCGACCCCGTCCGGCAGGCCGCGACCGCGATCGGCTACGGCCCCGTGCGCCGCTTCTTCGTCGTGGAGCTGCCGCTGGCCGTCCCGGTGATCTCCGCGGGCCTGCGTGTGGCAGCGGTCAGCAACGTCTCGATGGTCTCCGTCGCGGCCCTGATCGGCGTGTCCCAGCTCGGCATGCTGTTCACCGACGGCTTCTCCCGCTCGGCCATGGGACCGATCCTGGTGGGGGTCATCGCCTGCGTGCTCCTCGCCATACTCTTCGACCTGCTCATCCTCCTGGGGACCCGCGTGCTCACCCCGTGGCTGCGGGTGGTGCGCGCATGATCGCCACGATCTGGGCCTGGCTCACGGACCCGGCCAACTGGTCTGGCGCCGGGAGCATTCCCGACCAGACCCTCGAGCACCTGCGCCTGTCGTTCATCGCCCTGGTGGTCGCGGCGCTCATCGCGATCCCCATCGGGCTCTACGTCGGGCACACCGGCCGCGGCCGCGTCGTCCTGGTCAACATCGTCAGTGCCTTCCGGGCGATCCCCTCCCTGGGCGTGCTCTTCATCGCCGCGCTCCTGCTGTTGCCGCGGCTGAAGGGCGAGCTAGCCTTCGAGCTGCCCAGCCTGATCGTGCTCGTGCTCCTCGGGATGCCGCCGATCCTGTCCGGGGTCTACGCCGGCATCCAGCAGGTCGACCCCGCCGCCCGCGACGCCGCCCGCGGCATGGGGATGACCGGGCAGCAGCGGCTCTGGCGGGTCGAGGTCCCCTGCGCGCTGCCACTGATCTTCTCCGGGCTGCGATCCTCGATGCTGCAGATCATCGCCACGGCCACCATCGCGGCGGTCGTGGGGCTGGGTGGGCTGGGCCGGTTCCTCATCGACGGGCAGGCCAACCGCAAGTATGACGAGATGGCCGGTGGGGCGATCCTCGTCGCTGTCCTCGCCCTGCTGGTTGATCTGGTGTTTGCCGCCCTGCAGCGGTTTGCGGTCTCACCTGGCCTGGCGCCCGCGGCGCGGCGCTGACGCCAGCCCGGGCGTGGTGCGGTCGTATCACGTCGCCTCAACCCACCGGCATGGTTAAGGTGATTGCTGGCCCGCGTGATCCGGACGAACGGAAGGCTCCATCGATGAACCGACGCCACAGCACCGTGCTCGGACTCGCCCTCGCGGGCGTGCTGGCCCTGTCCGCCTGCGGCGGGGGAGACCCGCTGGACGAGGAGGGCGGCGAGGAGGCCACCGGGGGCGGCGGAGGGGAGGAGGCGCTGGTCATCGGGTCGGCCAACTTCCCCGAGAACGTGCTGCTCGCGGAGATCTACGCAGCCGCGCTGGGTGATGCGGGCGTGCCGGTCGAGACGAACCTCAACATCGGCAACCGCGAGGCCTACATGCTCGGGCTGGAGGACGGGTCGATCGACCTGATCCCGGAGTACACCGGCAACCTCACCCTCTATCTCAACGAGGCTGCGGAGGAGACCGAGAGCGAGGCCGTCTACGCCGAGCTGCAGGAGTCGCTGCCGGACAACCTCACGGTGCTCGACATGGCCGAGGCGGAGGACAAGGACTCGGTGGTGGTGACCCGGGAGACCGCGGACGAGCTCGGTCTGGTCGCGATCGGTGACCTCGCCCCGCACGCCCCCAACCTGGTGCTGGGTGGACCGTCGGAGTGGCGTGACCGCTACACCGGGGTGCCGGGGCTGAAGGAGGTCTACGGGCTGGAGTTCTCCTCCTTCCGGCCGTTGGACGCCGGCTCCACGCTGACCGTGGAGGCGCTGCTGAACGGGCAGATCGACGCGGCCAACATCTTCACGACCGACCCGGCCATCGCGCAGAACGACTTCGTGGTGCTAGAGGACCCTGAGGCGCTGTTCGCCGCGCAGAACGTCGTGCCGCTCATCTCGACCGAGAAGGTGACCCCGCAGATCGAGGAGGTGCTCAACAACGTGTCAGCCAACCTGACCACCGAGAACCTCACGGACATGATGGTCCAGGTGCAGGACACCGACCCGGCCGAGGTCGCGCGGGAGTTCGTCGACGCGCTCTGACACAGCCCCGCGTCGGCGCGGCCTACATCTCGGGCCCGAGGCCAGAGCCGACCCGCGGCGGCCGAGTTCGACCCTGAGGATGACGCCCGCACCGCCCTGCACCTGCTCAGATGGTCGGCATGACTTCTCCGCACCACCCGCCCCAGGCGGGACAGCCCCCCGTGACCGCACCTCAGCAGCAGCCCGGCCAGCTCGGCTACGGCCCACCCCCGCAGGGTGCGCCCCAGCAGGGCCCACCCCCGCAGGGCCCACCCCCGCAGGGCCCAACCCCGCAGGGCCCCTCCCAGCAGACCCCCTCCCGGCAGACCTGGCCCCAGCCACCACCGAGCTACCCGGCCCCGCAGCACTTCGCCGAGGTGACCGCTCCGCCCCTCGACACGGGTGCCAGGGCACGCAGGCTCGCCGGGTGGATCACTCTCGCAGGCGCGGCGATCGTCGTCGTCGGGTCCGTCCTTCCCTGGGCCAGCGTGATGTTCGCCGGGTCGGTCTACGGGACAGACGGTGACGGCATACTCACCATCTTCTGCGCGGTGATCGTCGCGCTCGTCGCGCTCCCGGCCGCCCTGGGCAAGGGCCGCCGGTGGATGTTCGGCGTCGCCGCCTTCTTCGGGCTGGTGGCTACCGCGATCGGCGGTTACGACCTGTCCAACATCTCCGCCCTGGTCTCCGACGAGAGTATGGCGTCACTCGGCCCAGGCCTGCCCATCGTCGTCGCCGGTGGCCTGGTGGTCGTGGTCGCCAGCATCTTCGGGATCGCCAAGGGCAAGCGTCCCTGACGGTCCGTAGTGCGTGGAGGGTGCGGCCTGCTGAGGCCGTGCCCTCCACGCTCTGTGTGGGCACCCCTGGGGGACGTGACATCGGTGCACTCTGCGCACCGGAGTTTCTGGTGGTGCGCCCTGTGCACCGGAGTTTCTGGTGGTGCACCGTGTGCCCCAGAGTTTCGGCTGGTGCACCGTGTGCACCGGAGTTGCGTTGGTGCGCGCTGTGCACCGGAGTTTCTGCTGGTGCACCGTGTGCACCGGAGTTTCTGGTGGTGCGCAGGACGCACCGATGTCACGTCCCCGGCAGGGACCCGTGGGGTCGGCCGCCGCGTCAGGCGGTCGGCGCAGGTTCCGGGTCGGGCGTCGGCTCCGGCGCTTCCTCAACAGGCGCGTCCTGACCGTCCTGGCCGCGACGCACCGCAGCCAGCAGCATCTGCGCGACGTCGACGACCTCGACCTCTTCGCGGGCACCCTCGGACTGCTTCTGGGTCAGCCCGTCGGAGAGCATCACCCGGCAGAACGGGCAACCGATCGCGATCCGGTCGGCGCCGGTGGCCAGCGCCTCCTCAGTGCGGTTGACGTTGATGCGCGTGCCGAGCTTCTCCTCCATCCACATGCGGGCACCGCCGGCGCCGCAGCAGAAGGACTTCTCGCCGGAGCGCGGCATCTCCCGCACCTCGACACCCGGCAGTGCGCCGAGCAGCTCGCGCGGCGGGGCGTAGACGCCGTTGTGACGACCCAGGTAGCAGGGGTCGTGATAGGTCACCGAGTCCGCCGTCGAGGCCACGCCCGAGGTGTCGGCCTGCTCCGGGCGGGCCACCGGGGTCAGCTTCTTCTCCCGCACCAGCCGGTTCAGCAGCTGGGTGTGGTGGACGACCTGGTACTTGCCGCCGAGCTGGGGGTACTCGTTCTTGATGGTGTTGAAGCAGTGCGCGCAGGTCACCACGATCTTGGTGGCGTTGACCTCGTTGAGCACCTCGACGTTCTGCTGCGCCAGCATCTGGTAGAGGAACTCGTTGCCGGCCCGCCGCGCGGGGTCCCCGGTGCAGGTCTCGCCGTCGCCCAGCACCGCGAAGCTCACGCCCGCGGTGTGGAGCAGCTCGGCCACGGCACGGGTGGTCTTCTTGGCGCGGTCCTCGTACGCTCCGGCGCAGCCGACCCAGAACAGGTAGTCGACCTCGTCCAGGTCCTCGACGTCGGCGCCGGCCATCTTGACCTCGAACGGCAGGTCTTTGGCCCAGTCCATCCGGGCGCGGGCCGACATGCCCCACGGGTTCTGCTTGTTCTCCAGGTTCTTGAACAGACCGCCCAGCTCGCTCGGGAAGGCCGACTCGATGAGCGTCTGGTAGCGGCGCAGGTCCACGATCGTGTCGACGTGCTCGATGTCGACCGGGCACTGCTCGACACAGGCGCCGCAGGTGGTGCACGACCAGATCACGTCGGGGTCGATGACGGCGCCGCCGGAGGGGATGGTGGGGTCGCCCTCGGTCGCCCCGACCAGCTCACGCTGCGCCTCCGCCGCCGGCGACAGGAGTATGCCGCCACTCACCGGACCTGCCTGCTCGTCGGTTGCTCCGGTCCCGTTCGCCATGGTGGCGCGGGCCTCCTCGCTGGCCATCAGCCAGGGCGCCTTGGCGTGGTGGTGGTTGCGCAGGTTCATCACCAGCATCTTGGGAGACAGCGGCTTGTCGGTGTTCCACGCCGGGCACTGCTCCTGGCAGCGGCCGCACTCGGTGCAGGTGGAGAAGTCGAGCAGTCCCTTCCAGGTGAAGTCCTCGATCTTGCCGACGCCGAGCGCCGCGTCCTCGTCGAGCTCCTCGATGTTCTCGAAGTCCAGCGGCGCGCCGTCGACCATGATCGGCTGCAGCTCACCCAGGGAGGTGCGGCCGTCGGCGTGACGCTTGAACCAGATGTTGACGAAGGCCAGGAAGCGGTGCCAGGCCACGCCCATCGTCGGGGTCAGCGCGATGGTGATCATCCAGCCCATCGAGATGAGGATCTTGATCAGCGCGACCACGATGATCGTGGTCTCCAGGGCGTCCTCGGACATCCCGTCGAAGAAGGAGCCGATCCAGCCGGTCGTGGGGAAGTGGGCGAAGTCGGCCCACTCCGCTCCGGTGACCTTGCCGAGGGCGAACTCCAGGCCGCGGAGCAGCACGATGCAGAGGCCGACGCCGAGGATCACGAACTCCACGACATACGCCTGCCAGAAGGTGGACCCCCAGAACCGGCTGCGGCGCTCCAGACTGCGCGGGTGGAGCCGCTGGCGCAGCACGATCAGCAGCACGATCCCGATCAGGGTGCCCCAGCCGAACAACTCGGCCAGCCAGATGTAGGGCGGGAAGTGCCCGATCAGCGGCAGTGCGAAGTGCGGGTCGAACAGCTGGCCGTAGGCCGTGGCGAGGGTCGTGGTGAGCAGCAGGAAGCCGAGCATCACGAACCAGTGCGCGATCGCCACCGCCGGTTTGCGGGCCATCCGGGTGTGGCCGAGGAACTCGCGGACGAGCGTGACCGTGCGGGCCAGCGGGTCGTCGGTGCGGTTCGCGGCGGGCTGCCCGAGGCGGAACTTGGCGACGAAGCCGGCGATGGTGCGCACGAAGAGCGAGACGGCGACGAGCGTGACGCCTAGTCCGACGACGAGGGCGATGATCTGCACCGGTGACATGACCCGATCCTAGGGCGTGGACGCTACTGCGTGGACAGGGCGGGCCGTGCCCGACGCATGGTCGGCGGGCGACATGGAATAACGTGTGCTTTCACTACGTATAACCGAAGAGGTTCCCTTGTCCGGGTGACGCATCCGGATCCCCGAGCGAAAGGCGTTTCATCGTGCCCGTGAAGGACGACATCACCCAGGCCATCGGAAACACCCCGTTGGTCCGGCTGAACCGGTTGACCGAGGGGCTGGACGCGACCGTCCTGGTCAAGCTCGAGTCCGGCAATCCGGCCAACTCCGTGAAGGACCGCATCGGCGCCTCGATCATCGACGCCGCCGTCGAGGCGGGCGAGCTGCAGCCGGGCGGCACGATCGTGGAGGGCACGTCCGGCAACACCGGGATCGCGCTGGCCATGGTGGGCGCGGCCCGCGGCTACAACGTCGTCCTCGCCATGCCGGACACGATGAGCAAGGAGCGCCGGGCCCTGCTGCGCGCCTACGGCGCCGAGTTGGTGCTGACACCGGGCTCTGAGGGCATGAAGGGTGCGGTCGCCAAGGCCGAGGAGATCGCCGAGGAGCGTGGCGGCGTCCGCGCCCGCCAGTTCGCCAACCAGGCCAACGTCGCGATCCACCAGTCCACCACCGGCCCGGAGATCTGGGCGGACACCGAGGGAGACGTCGACATCTTCGTCTCCGGCATCGGCACCGGCGGCACCATCACCGGCGCGGGACGCTACCTGCGCGAGCAGAAGCCTGACCTCAAGATCGTGGCGGTGGAGCCGATCGACAGCCCGATCCTGTCCGGTGGTGAGCCCGGCCCGCACAAGATCCAGGGTCTGGGCGCCAACTTCGTCCCGGAGATCCTGGACACGCAGATCTACGACGAGGTCATCGACGTCGGGCTCGAGGACTCGGTGAAGACCTCCCGCGACCTGGCCACCCAGGAGGGCATCCTGGCCGGGATCTCCTCGGGCGCTGCCGTGTGGGCCGCACTCGAGCTGGCCAGGCGTGAGGAGAACGCCGGCAAGACGATCGTGGCGATCGTGCCGGACTTCGGCGAGCGCTACCTGTCCACCGTGCTCTTCGAGGGACTGACCGACTGATGGCGCCCGGTGCTCTGCGGGGCCGGCTCGGCACCGCGTGGGCCCGGGTGACCGAGGAGGCCGGGGCGGTGGCCCATCGGGTCCGGGAGGACATCGACGCGGCGATCGACCGTGACCCGGCCACGGACAGCAGGCTGGAGATGGCGCTGGCCTCGCCGGGACTGCACGCCGTCTGGGCACACCGCGTCTCGCACGCGATGTGGACCCGCGGCGCGCGGCTCCCGGCCAGGCTGCTCTCCCAGGCCTCCCGCGCGATGACCGGCATCGAGATCCACCCCGGCGCACAGGTCGGCCGGCGGCTGTTCATCGACCACGGCATGGGCGTCGTGATCGGTGAGACGGCGGAGGTCGGCGACGACGTGATGATGTATCACGCGGTGACGCTCGGCGGCCGCGCCAACGCCAAGATCAAGCGGCACCCGACCGTGGAGTCCGGCGCGGTGCTCGGTGCCGGCGCCCGGCTGCTGGGCCCGATCGTGGTCGGCAAGGACGCCCAGGTCGGTGCCAACGCGGTCGTGGTCAAGGACGTGCCCTCGAGAGCCACTGCCGTCGGCGTCCCCGCCGTCAACCGCGTCCCGAAGGGCGAGCGGGCCGAGGACGCGATGTTCGCCGATCCCGCGCTCTGGATCTGACAATCCTTGAGGAAGTCGCCGCGCGAGTTCACCAACCACCCCCACCTCCGCCCCCGCCGGGTCCAGCCAGGATCTCCTCCGCGGCCCTCGCGCTCACGCCGTATCCGGTGAGGGCGCTGGCTGGATCGGAGACGAATGGATCGATCTGGCCCAACACCAAGAATCCCGGGGTGGTCTCCACCAGGGTGTGGTGCCGTGAACCACCTAGGAGGCACCAGGTGCGGGCGCTGTCGCAGGCCACCCAGTCTGGGAAGTCGACGACCGGGGTGCCCGGGGCGGCAGCAGTCGCACCGAGCCATGTGAGGAGACCTGGGACGCTGTCGTTCCGCCCCGTCGGCCAGTCGGCCGCGACCTCAGTGGAGCGCCTCAGCCTGGCCGTTCCTGTCGGGTTGTCAAACGAGTACTCGAGCGTGCCGTCGGCCTTGGGCGCGATCCTGATCTCCACCTCCTCCACGCAGCGGGGGAGCCCTTGCGTGATGTTCTCGAGGAACGTGACGGTGTCACCAGACCGGTCGGTCTGTGACCAGGTCCCTGAGCACGAGAGTTCTGGGTAGATGACCTCCGCGGCATACTCCCCTCCGACGCGTTGGAAGGTCACTCGCACCGAGTAGTGGCCAGCTCCTTGCTGGTCCACATCTCCGGTCCAGGTCCCTGTCCAGTCGCTGTCCGGCCCGCTGGGTAGACTCCACATCGGCGCGTCCGTCCACCTCACGCTGATGTCGACGAGGTCTGCCTCGGGAGTCGCGTCATTCACCATGTAGTCGGCGACGATGGATGTCCACCTGGTGACCTCTAGCGCCCTGAGGACGCGGAGGGCTGCAATCATGCGGGACACCCCCGCTGGGTGCCGACCCGTGGGGCCCCACAGCCCCAGGGAGCCCGGCTCGACGCCCCAAGCCCGGACCTCATGCTCGAGGGTCGACGTGAGACAACCGATGAGCTGGTTGCCCGCGCTGACCATGTCGCCGTCGATCGCGTCGCGCGTTGTGTTGTAGGCCTTCCCGAAGCACTCCAGGCTCCACAGCCCGAGGCTCTGGCCACCGGGAAGTGGCAGGTCTACGCCCGCCCGGCTGGATACCTCGATCACGAGGAAAGCCAGCATCGACGTCACGTCGCGTCGCACGTGTCCCGTGACGATGCCATGCTCCGATGCGACGGGGGCGTAGACAACCGCGGCCGACTCCAGAGGAGCCAGGGGGATGCGCTGTCCTCCGGTCACCGTCACCAGATGTGTGATGAGGCTTCTCAGCCCTTGGACGTCAGCCTGGACCCGACCCGGCTCGGCAGCCGTGAACGGCACGCTCAACTCCAGGTCCACGGGGTAGCCGCGGTTGTTGGTGACCTCGATGGCAAAGCCGTCACCGTGGGCCCTGACACATCCGAAGAGTTGAGTGTTGAGGTCGTCGACGGTGATCACGTCCCGGACCCAGTCCGGTGCCGGGGAGTCCGAGCAGTCGGGCTCGGAGGCACGGCTCCCCAACACCTTGAAGAGCTGATATTCCAACCAGCTCACCCAGCCCGTGGCCGTCTGGTGCCTGTCGACGATCCAGGTCTTGAGGGAGAAGCTCGCGAGCTCCGTGTGCAGCCAATTCCCGTCAACCGTCGTCTCCCCTGGGAGCCATAGCTCAGTCAGCTCGTCGTAGGTTGCCACATACGGGACGGCGTCCCCGGCGACTGACTCGGGGGTGAACGGGATGCTGAACGACACTGGGCCCAGCGGCTGCGAGTCGGCCTCGATGGACCACACGACGCCGTCTGGCTGGAGCCCTGCCACGAGGTCGCGCTCGGTTGCCTGCACGGCAGCAAGGCGGACACTGGTCCCCGTGGGAAGGTCGCCGGCGTCCAACTCCAACACGGCCCCCCGAGGATGCTCCAGGAGGAGTCCCTGTGACCCCACGACACCCTGCACGTCGCCGTCCTCGGTGACGTCGAGCGCCTCGCTGGGGATCGGGGACTCGCTCGGCGCATCGGTCGCGGGAGCTGCATCGTGGGATGGCTGACTCGCAGTGCCACCGGCAGGCTGTGCCGCGGAGGTGGCCTCATGAGTGCTGGGCCGCAGGAGGGGAGTGCCGAACCACAGGCCCGCAGCGACCGCGACCACCAGGCACGCTGCTATGGCGAACTTGGTTGACCGGTGACGCGTCGCCATGTGTCGGTCCCTCGGCTCTCCACTCGTCGTGGCGAGTGAGGATACGCGCCTTATGTCGCGGCTACGGGGCGCAGGCGGAGGGGCGAGCGCGTCCCCACGAATAGGTCAGGGGAGCTTGTCGCCGCCGGGTCCGAACCCGGAGTCGTCGACCGAGGCCGTGCCGGTCTTGGCGTCCCAGCTGCCGGTGGCGTTCTCGTAGTCGCCGTGCCGGTCGGTCGTCTCGTGGCCGGTGACCTTGGCCTTGGCCTGGCCCGCGAGGTCCTTGGCCGAGCCGGCGAGGGTGCCCGCGACCTTGCCGGGCGCCTCGGCAGCGACGGACTTCACGTCATCCACCCGGGTCTGGACCATGTCGCTGTTCCAGGCCTTCTCCGCGGTGCGACTGATCTGGTCGTAGCGCTCACGACCGGCCCGCGCGCCGAGGATGTAGCCGATGCTGGCTCCGATGATGAACCACACCTTCTTCATGAGGTGCCCCTTTCCAGGTGGTCAGGCTGTCGCGTTCGACACTAGCGAGATGGGGGCGGGCGCACCAACGCAGACCTCAGGCCTGCGCGACCGCTCGACCCATCCGCTCCACGGCCTCGGTCAGGATCGCCCGGGAGGTCGCCATGTTGAGGCGCACGTGCCCGGACCCGCCCGACCCGAAGGCGGTGCCCGCGCTCAGCCCGACCTTCGCCTCGGCCGCGAACATCGCGGCGGGTCCGACGCTCATCGTCACCAGCCCCGGCTCTAGCTCGGGGTCCTCGATGCCCAGCGCCCGGCAGTCGAGCCACGCCAGGTACGTCGCCTCGGGGATGCGATAGCCCACCGCCGGCAGGTGCTCGGCCAGCAGGTCGGCGAGCAGGTGGCGGTTGCCGTCCAGTCCCTCGATGAGGGCGTCCAGCCACATCCCGCCGTCGCGGTAGGCCGCGATGTGCGCCATCACCGCCAGGTGGCTCGCCCCGTGTCCGACCTCCTCCGGCAGCCGCGCCAGGTCCTTGGCAGCCTCGGGTCCGGCGATGGCCAAGGCGCTCTTGAGCCCGGCGAGGTTCCAGCCCTTCGAGGCCGACATCAGGGACAGGCCGCGCTCGCCACCCGGCACGCTGAGGTACGGCACGAAGGTGTGTCCCGGATACACCAGCGGCGCGTGGATCTCGTCGGCGATGACCCGCACGCCGAACTCCTCGGCGAGGGCGGCGACGGCCTCGAGCTCGGCGGCGGTGTGCAGCGTGCCGGTCGGATTGTGTGGACTGCACAGCAAGTATGCCGCGCCCTTGCCTCCCGTGGTGGCCGCGGCGAAGGCGCGGGACAGGTTCTCAAGGTCGATCCGGTGGTCGGTCGTGAGCGGTGCCTCGACGATGTTGCGGTGCATGCTCCGGACGAAGCTGTAGAACGGCGGGTAGACCGGGCAGTTCACGACGACGTTGTCACCCGGCAGCGTGATCAGCCGCAGCATCTCGGTGACACCGATCATCACGTCCGGCACGATCGCGGTGTGGGCGATGTCCAACCCGTGCCAGCCCCACCGGTCGGTGGCAAACGAAGCCAGCGCCTCGGCATACTCCTGTCCGGTGGCGACATAACCGGCGTCGCTGCGGCGCATCGCGTCGACGACGGCGGTGATGACGGGCTCGGCCAGGACAGAGTCCTGCTCAGCGACCCAGAGTGGCAGGACGTCCGGGGGGAACGCGCGCCACTTGACGCTGGTCCGCTGCGCGCGGAGCTCCTGCTCGGTCAGCTGCTCCAGGGGGTTCGTCACGGTCATGAGGCCAGGCTAGCGACCGCGATGCGGCTGTCGCCAGGGTGCCTCTGACCAGCGCAAATGCCGGAACTTCTCATGGCGGAGGGTGTGGGATTTGAACCCACGGACGTTTCCGTCGGGCGCTTTCAAGGCGCCTGCACTCGGCCACTATGCGAACCCTCCAGGGGCCCCGCCTCGGCCGGGCCCGACCGCTATTGTCCCACTCCCGCCGACGCCACCCAAGAGCGCCGCCGTCGTGTCCTCGGCCCCGGCCGGCGACAAAGGGTGGGTCGCAGCGGGCCCAAGACTTCGTTCCCGCGGGTCAAGACGGCGCCTACCTGCGCAGATATCCACAGCGAGCCCGATTGCGGGATGCGACATTTACGCCGGATGCTGCTACCGTTTGTGTGGTTGCAGTTGCAGTTCCTCGCAGGTCGAGCATGGGTCACGCCGTAGGGCAGGACAGATGGTCAGCAGGTCGGGCATGGTCCCGGTAGTGGGGGGTTTCACCTGGACCGGCCCCCGCGAGGTGCGGGGGTTGTTCGCACAGCAGAGAGAGAATGTCCCATGGCACAGGGAACCGTGAAGTGGTTCAACGCGGAAAAGGGCTTCGGCTTCATCGCGCAGGATGGCGGTGGCCCGGACGTGTTCGTCCACTACTCGGCCATCGAGACCAACGGCTACAAGTCCCTCGAGGAGGCCCAGCGGGTCGAGTTCGAGGTCACGCAGAGCCCGAAGGGCCCGCAGGCGGAGTCCGTCCGCCCGGTCTGAGGCTGACCAGGAGCTGACACTCAGCACCTAAGCCTGAACGAGGCCCCCGAGTCGATTCGACTCGGGGGTCTCGTCGTGTCTGCGGTTGTGCGTCAGGCCGTCGCCCGCGACCATCTCTGCTCCAGACTCAGGAGTCGCTCGGAGAGGTCACTCGCAACGGTCTCGTCTGCTCGGGACATGATGAACTGGGCTACTCGCAGCGCGTCCCGGGTCCGGTCGGCATTCGCCTCATGGGGCGACAGCTCTTGATTGCGCAGCGCCACGTCCGCGAGAGACAGCATCGTGATCGCGTCACTCGTGCCGAATTGTGATGCAAGCGGTTGGGTCCCCGGGTCGTCGAAGACCACGCTCAGCAACTGCCGACAACGGCTTGTGCTGGCAAGTTGATCCTCGATCTCGAGGAGGTATGCCGCGTAGGTGGTGGCCACCTCATGCTCCAGGTCCTCCTGCAGGATGTCGGAGAGTGCCCGACCTAGGACCTGCAGCGTCAAGCGATAGGGCCGATCGTGACGCCTGATCTCGGCGAGTCTCTTGCGCAGGGGGAGGGTCACTCTGTGCCCGACCTCGATGCCACGGATCCGGACTTCGAGGGGACGATCTCCACGGGTCGCGACGGCAACCCAATCGTGCAGAGGTGTAGCCAGTCCGTCGCATCGCCTGAGGAGGTGGTCGAGGTCGTCCTTCATGACGTCCACACCGAGCCTTTGGAAACTCTCGAGCCACCGGGTGAACTGTTGGTCGGCCAGACCTTTGGCGCGCTTCGGATCACTCCGTTGCAGGTTCCGAATCGCGATTGACAACGTCCCAGACACCTGGTCCATGACCGGGAGCCACTCACCCGCCGGGAACGTATCCATCCGGCCGAAGAGATCGCTGCAGTCGTCGACTACGGCCTGTGCGACAGCCTGCGCCCCGCGGGGGTGGTCGGCGGGCGCAGCGCGCCCGATGCGAACGGCTGGCCACAAGAGTTCGTGATAGTAGATCCGCCGGATGACGCTCTCCTCGTGCTCAGCGCCCAGCACGGCCTCCGAGACTTCGGCGAGAGCGAGTGCTCGGGCGCGACACTCTTGCAGAATCTCATCAGGCATGGTCAGGGAACTGCTGCGGAGGGCCCGGAGCAGACCGCCCAGGGCGCGGATGGTGGCCAAGCGCACGACCGGGCGGGCGTGCATCAACTCGAAGGCTGAGGGAATGCGCGGCAGGAGCCTCAGCCAGTGGGGCAGTGACTCCGGGTCGAAAGGAACCCGGACGGAGGCTGAGGTGCCTGATGCCAGACGTGTCGGCACCTTGTCCTGCACGAGTGGCTCGATCTCGTTGTAGACGCGGAGATTCGCATCGAAGAAGGCCCCCAGGACACTCGCTCTGTTGACGACCACGTCGAGTCGTCGGTTGCCGTCCGGACCGGCGGCAATCCGGGCATAGCTGGCATCGGCCAACCCGTTGGTGATGTGCGAGAGCATGCGCCCCACCGTT
Organism: Ornithinimicrobium sp. F0845; assembly: GCF_023015765.1. Classification (GTDB taxonomy): domain Bacteria; phylum Actinomycetota; class Actinomycetes; order Actinomycetales; family Dermatophilaceae; genus Ornithinicoccus. The sequence continues at coordinate 18,412 of NZ_JALKAL010000004.1, read as the reverse complement.
TCCTCGATGAGGAGCTGGTTGCTCATCTCACCGTCTCCCTCGGTCACGGGGTCGACGACCCTCATGACGCCATCGACGACGTTGAGTTCTGTCTCGACAGGCCGCGAGGGGACGTCCTTTTCCGCTCCGGCCATCTGGAACTCGGGGGTGCGCTTGGCCTCTTGAGGGGGCAGCCTGGGAGGCGTATCGACGACAGGCCGCCAGTTGGCGGTGACTGCTCGCTGGATCGCTCGAGCCCGGTACGCGGCGACAGTGAGGAGCGGCTGAGCCTCGAATGCGTCGAGCTGAAGCGACGCCCAGATGCTGAGCCGGCTGGGGTCGGCCAGGGGGTAGCCGTCATCGCAAAGGCTTGTCATGCGCACGACCTCCCCCATGGTCTCGAAGACATCGCGGAGCAGGGCGTTGGCGCCGTGCAGCACAAGGGCCGCCTTGGAGTCCGGTCCGAACTGGCTGAGCGTGGCTGGTGAGACGACGCCCGAGTCCTCACGGCCGTCGGGCCGACGACCCCTGTCCAGCGCGCCCCACCCGGGCGGTGAGCCACTGCCGATGTCCACGTTCGTGACGTCGTTGTAGTCGCAGAGCCAGGGGGCCCCCGGGTGAGGTGCATCTGGGACGGCGACCCCGAACAGTGCCGCGACGTTCCTCGCGATCCGGGCTGTCGTCGCTTCCCGCGAGTTGCCCTGGGTGGTCGAGACATCAGGCACCGTCACCGCGAGACCTCTGCTGTGCGGGTTGATCAGTTGTGTCACGTCTCGACACTCTAGGAGGCGGCTTGAAACTCTGCAAGTGGCCTGCATCAACATCTGCTGATCTGAAATATATTTCAGACGACCACTTGACACTGCATAGACCTGAAGAGCACACTCTAGATACGAACGAACACATCGGACGTTCGCACACCAGCCGGAGCGGGCTTCGCTCCTGACAGATCGGAGAAGGTCAGATGACTACCACCCTTTCCAAGTTCCGGGCGTTGACCGTGCTGTTCGCAACGGTTGCCCTCATGCTGGGCCTTGCCGTGGCCCCGTCTTCCGCAGTCACGCCGGCCGCCGCGGCGGGTCAGCGTCACGCTCCGTCGGCTCTCTCATCGGCGGTTGTGGAAGGCGCGTTCGACTCCGTGCCCACCGTCTCGGGCGAGTGCAAGAACGGTCGCTGCGTGGTCAAGCTCTCAAAGGCCGAGACGAAGGCCATGGGTGCCGGATCGCTCATCAAGGTGCCGAAGTGGGTTCCCACGGTGATCCGACCGGTCCTGACCATGTCGATCAAGGTCCACGCGTGGATCGCAAAGCAGTACGCCAAGAAGGGACTGTGCTCGCAGTTCGTTCTCGACATTCGCCCGTGGGCTTCGCAGGGCTACATGTCACGCAAGTGCTGAACACCGTGCGGGCCGTTCGCGAGCCGCCCGCACGGTCAGGCGCCTCACCTGGTGCGGCCCACCCTCGGAGAGGGTGGGCCGCACCGCCGTTTCCGGTGAGCCGGAGATCAGCAGACGGTGCCGAGCTCGGCGAGCTCGTCGGTGGGCTCCGTCGTCTCCTCCGCGTCGTCGGTCGGGGTCTCGGCGCCGGTGGGCTCCTCGGTCGTCGGCTCCTCGGTGGTGGGCTGCTCGGTTGTCGGCGCGGCGGTGGTCTCGCCTGCGTCGTCGCTACTGGCCTCGACGGACGGGGTGGGCTCGGGGTGGAGCGCCAGGTAGACCTCTCGGCGGATCGCGGTGTAGTCCGGGTCGACCGTGTTGGTGTTCTTCGAGGTGAACGGCAGGCTCCGCATGGTCCCGCCCTGCACGCGCTCCACGAGCTCGGCCCAGGCGGGGAGCTCGGTCTGGTCGATGTCTGCGGTGATGTGGTCACCGGCCGCTGAGGCGATCGCGGGATAGCGCTGCAGCAGCGTCAACGGGTTGACCTGGTCGACCAGGGCACCGACGACGCAGCGCTGGCGGCGCATCCGGGAGAAGTCGTCCGAGGTGACCCGGGACCGGGAGTACCACAGTGCTTCCTTGCCGCTCAGGTGCTGCGGACCGAGCTCGATCCAGCCGGACTCGCTGCCCTCGACCAGGCGGATGCCGCCGTTGGCGTCGGTGTAGGTGCGTCCGCCGATCGGCACCCGCTCCTGCACGGTGATGTCGACGCCGCCCATCGCGTCCACCAGGGCCTCGAAGCCGTCCAGGTCGATGATCACGGTGTAGTGGATCGGCTGGCCGATGACGGTGGAGATGACCTGTCGGGTGGCGGTCTGGCCCGGGTTCGGGTCGCCGGCGAACCACCCGGGGTTCTCCTCGTGGAGGTTCTCGGCCGCTGTCCAGATGGCGTTCATCAGGCACTCGTTGCCGCAGTCGAAGGAGTCGCCGTAGCGCTTGTAGAGCGGACTGTTGGTCGGGATCGGCACCTTCTGCAGGTTGCGCGGGATCCCGAACAGGACCATGTCGCCGCTGGCGGTGTCGATGCTGGCGACCATCATCGAGTCGGTGCGCACCCCCTCGCGCTCGTCGGCGGCGTCGGACCCCAGCAGCAGCACGTTGACGCGCGGCACGTCGGCCCACGGGTCGGTCTCGCCCACGGCCGGGCCGACGGAGGGGACCCCCTCGTTCGGCGGGCGGTCCGAGGCGCCGGTGAAGATGTGCTCGACGGCGTTGTTGTGCGCGTCGATGTAGCGCAGCCCCAGCGCGGTGGGCGCGGCGATCAGCAGGCACATGACACCGGTGAAGGCAGTCAGCCCCACGCGCTGCCCACCGGTCATCCGACGCGGCCGGGCGGTGAGCGCGGTCAGCACGACCGAGGAGATCCAGATGACACCACCGACGGCGAGCACCACGGCCAGGACGCGCAGCAGGTCGGGGCGCGCAGCCAGGTCGAGGGCGGAGCGGAAGGCCCCGTTCCTGACCAGGTAGTACAGCGCGGCGACACCCGTGCCCAGCGCGAGCAGCAGCAGGGGCACCCCGATGAGCCGACGCCGGGTCGCGATCAGTCCGGCCCCCGGCAGCAGCGTCCCCAGCGCTGTCAGACCGTAGGCCCTCCCGACGCCCTCGTTGGTCTGGGCAGCCAGGCGCGCAGCGCGGGTGGGGTGGGCCACGGCCTCATCGGACGCACGCCGACGCTGACCCGGACGCTGAGCAGCGTCGGGCCGGGTCCGACGGTGCGGGGCCTCACCGTCGGGGTGGTTGTCGTAGGTCATGCGTGCCTTCCACGATGTCTCGTCATTGTCTAACAGACGACCGGGGATCGTCTGGAGGTTTCAGCGGGCGCGCCCACCAGTCTGTGGTGTCCACCAGTGGTTTGGAGAAGCCACCCCACCGCGGGTAACCTGACAGCCGTTCCGCGGCAGGTGACTCCCGGTGGGACGTGGAGGCGTCGCCTAGTCTGGTCTATGGCGCCCGCCTGCTAAGCGGGTTTGGGGCTACAACCCCATCGAGGGTTCAAATCCCTCCGCCTCCGCCGCAGCGTGTCGCACCCGGCACGCCCCAGCAGTTGAGCAGGACCCCCGGTCAGCCGGGGGTCTTTCTCGTACGCCGTGGGCCGGCTCTCCCCGATCCGGCCGGGTTGGCAGTATGTCGTGGGCCGGCTCTCCCCGATCCCGCCGGGTTCGCGGTATGCCGTGAGCCGGCGTTCCTCGATCACGCCGCGACCCGGGCACGCGAGAGGGACAGCTGGTCGGTCATGGGTTCTCCTCAGAAAAATAGTCCGGAGCATCCTGCCACCGCTTCCTGAATGTCGCCTGCGCGTCGATCGGGAGAAGCTCGGCCACGGCCTCGCGCAGCCGGGCACGGAAGCGCGGCTCCGCGAAGGTCGCCACGTGGTCGCGGATCGCCTGCTGGTCCCACGCCCGGTCCTGTGCGGCCCGGACCGCGTCGACGATCTGCTCCGGCTCGGACCTCTCGAAGAAGAGACCCGTGCGGCCCTCGTCGACGGTGTCCAGATAGCCGCCGTCGCGCAGCGCCAGCACCGGCTTGCCGAAAGCGCCGGCCTCCAGCGGGGTGAGGCCGAAGTCCTCCAGGGAGGCGGCGATCAGGGCGGTCGCCCCGGCATACGCCCACCGCAGCTGGGCGTCGGTGAGGTCCTGGACGAACCGGACGTTGGGCGTGGCGGCCGTGACGAGCTGGTCGCGCAACGGTCCCGCGCCAATGACCAGGAGCGGTTCCTCGGGCATCCGGGCGAACGCGGCGCTGACCTGCTGGACGTTCTTGTAGGGCAGGAGCCGGGAGACGACCAGGTGATAGCCGTGCGGCGCCCACTCGGCGACGCCGGGCACCGGGTCCCGAGCACCGTCGGCGGACACACCGTGCGGCGGGGGCAGGACGTCGGCGTCCAGGCCGTAGACGTCGGCGATCCGCGCGTGCACCACCGTCGAGTTGGCCAGATAGCGGTCGGCGCTGGCCGCCGCCCGGCGGTCCCAACGGACCAGCGGCGCCCGCAGGGTCCCGGCTACCGCGGAGGTGAGGCGTCCGCGGACCCCGCTGCCGGCATACTCCCGCGTCAGGTAGAGCCAGCGGGCCGGGGAGTGGCAGTAGACGAGCTTGGGGCCGCGGGCGCGGAAGCCGTGCGCCCAGCCGCTGGAGGAGGCCACGACGACGTCCTCGGGAATCTCCAGGCGGGAGGACGCCGGCGCCAGGAGCGGCAGGGCGAGCCGGTGATGGCGCCGCAGCGGGCCGACCCGGTTGAGCGGGGAGACGACGATGTCGAGGTCGGCGAACTCGGGGTAGGTGCCGTCGGGGTCGTAGAGCGTGGTGTAGATCCGGGCGCCCGGGAACGCCCGCGCCATCGCCAGCACGACCCGCTCCGCGCCGCCGCGCTGGGTCAGGTAGTCGTGGGCGATGGCGACGGACGGCGCCGGACCCGAGGTCACTCGAGCCGTTGCGCCAGGGCGCTGAGCTCGTCCTCGAGCTGTTGGGGCAGCGAGTCGCCGAACTTGTCGAACCACTCGCGGATCAGCGGGAGCTCCTCACGCCACTCCGCCGGGTCGACGGCCAGCGCGGCCTCGAGCTGCTCGCGCGTCAGGTCGAGCCCGCTCACGTCCAGGTCGTCGGCGTGCGGCACCAGGCCGATCGGTGTCTCCTGCGCGCCGACCTTGTCCTCGAGCCGGTCGATGACCCACTTCAGCACGCGGGTGTTCTCGCCGAAGCCGGGCCACGCGAAGCCGCCGTCGGCGTCCCGCCGGAACCAGTTGACCAGGAAGATCCTGGGCATCTTGGACTCGTCGTGCTGCTTGCCGACGTCGAGCCAGTGGCCCAGGTAGTCCCCGGCGTTGAAGCCGATGAACGGCAGCATCGCCATCGGGTCGCGGCGCACCACACCGACCGCGCCCGTGGCGGCGGCCGTGGTCTCCGAGGACAGGGTCGCGCCGAAGAACGTGCCGTGCTGCCACGTGCGGGCCTCGGTCACGAGCGGGACGGTGGTCTTGCGCCGGCCGCCGAAGAGGATCGCCGAGATCGGGACGCCGTTGGGCTCGTGATACTCCGGCGCCAGGCTCGGGCACTGCTCGATGGGCGTGCAGAACCGGCTGTTGGGGTGGGCGGCCTTGGTGCCGGCCTCGCCGTCCTCGGGCGTCCAGTCGTTGCCGTGCCAGTCGATGAGGTGCGCGGGCTCCTCGTCGGTCATCCCCTCCCACCAGACGTCGCCGTCGTCGGTGCGCGCGACGTTGGTGAAGACCGAGTTGCCGCGCTCGATGGTGTGCATCGCGTTGGGGTTGGTGCCGTAGCCGGTGCCCGGCGCGACGCCGAACAGGCCGAACTCGGGGTTCACGGCATACAGCCGGCCGTCCTGGCCGAAGCGCATCCACGCGATGTCGTCGCCGACGGTCTCGGCCTTCCACCCGGGCAGGGTGGTCTGCAGCATCGCCAGGTTGGTCTTGCCGCAGGCCGAGGGGAACGCCGCCGCGATGTAGTGGACCGCGCCCTCGGGGTTGGTGAGCTTGAGGATGAGCATGTGCTCGGCCATCCAGCCCTCGTCGCGGGCGATCGCGGAGGCGATCCGCAGGGCGTAGCACTTCTTGCCGAGCAGCGCGTTGCCGCCGTAGCCGGAGCCGTAGGACCAGATGGCCCGCTCCTCCGGGAAGTGGACGATGTATTTCGTCTCGTTGCACGGCCATGGGACATCTGCCTCGCCCTCGGCCAGCGGTGCACCGACGGAGTGCAGCCCCTTGACGTAGTCGGCCTGCAGCTCCTCCATCTTGGCGAGCACCGGGGCACCGATGCGGGCCATGATGCGCATGGAGGCCACGACATAGGCGCTGTCGGTGATCTCGACGCCGAACATCGGCTGGTCGGCTTCGAGGTGCCCCATGACGAAAGGGATGACATACATCGTGCGGCCGGCCATCGAGCCCGCGAACAGGTCGTTGAGGATGCCCTTCATCTCCGCGGGGGCCATCCAGTTGTTGGTGTGGCCGGCGTCCCGCTCTCGCTCCGAGCAGATGTAGGTGCGGTCCTCCACGCGGGCGACGTCGTCGGGGTCGGAGGCGCAGTAGAAGGAGTTGGGCTTCTTGTCCTCGGCCAGCGGCACGAAGGTCCCGGCCTCCACGAGCTGGGCGTTGAGCGCCCGGCTCTCCTCGTCGCTGCCCGTCACCCAGACCACCTCGGCCGGGGTCGTGTGCTCCGCCACCTGGGTGACCCACTCCGCCAGTTCAGTATGCCGGGTGGTCCCGTGTGTGCTGATCGTCGTCATCGCTTCGCTCCTGGTGCTCGCTGGCCACGCTGCCAGTCCCTGGCTTCCCAACCTAGCGCCGGGCGGGGACGGAGTCAGGTGCGACCGGGGGCTGTGCGGCGTGAGGTCGGTCACCACCGGCCCTCGCCGATTTCGTCGCCGGGACCGCCCTCCGGTAACATCGTGCGTCGTTGCCCATGGCAACCGTGCGCCCGTAGCTCAACGGATAGAGCATCTGACTACGGATCAGAAGGTTAGGGGTTCGAATCCCTTCGGGCGCGCTCGCAGTCGCGACCACTCTGTGTTGAGACAGACCAAGACGAGACGCCCCCGGGAGGCCGGGGGCGTCTCGTGGTTTCCGGGACCCGATTCCTTGAGCCCGTGCGTGACCGGGTTATCGCGCTCGGCGGCCCGACCGTTTCCCCCAACATGCGATCCCGGCCATTCGTCGGCCTATGCCCGGACTGTCGTCACATCGCATGTTGGGCAGAACCGGGCTCGGGCACCTCGGCGGTGAGGTCGAGATACTCGAAGACGAAGAGGGTTGCGCGGCCAAGGACCTGTGGATAAGTCCAGCGGCGCACGCCGTGTCTCGGGCATGCTCGCCGGCGTGCATCCGATCGAAGCACTGCGCGGGTGTGGCGGCAGGGCCACAACGCAACAACTTAGGGCTCTCGGCGTGCGGTCCCGAGACCTCGCGGCCGCAGTCGCGGAGGGGACGGTCACGCGCACCTCTCGCGGCAACTACCGCCTCGCGGACCTCGGCTCGAGTGTCGACACCGCGATCGAGCTCACCGCTGTCCTCTCCCACCGCAGCGCGGCCCAGCACCATGGGCTCGAGGTCGCTCAGGTGCCGGACAAACCGGAGGTCATCGTGCGCAGAGACAGGCGGCTCAGCTCCGCGCAACGTGGTCTCGCGACGGTGCGGTGGCGAAACCTATCCGAGGCTGACACCGAGGATCACGTCACGACCGTGCGCCGCACCCTGCTCGACTGTGCCCGCGACCTCCCCTTCGCCGAGGCGCTCGCCATCGCGGACGCGGCGTTGCGCCACGAGCACGAGGACTACGCCAGCCTGCGGGCGCTCGCGCGTGGGCTGAGCGGCAAGGGCTCACGCCCGGCCCGTCGCGTCTTCGAGGCAGCCAACATGCGCGCGGCCAATGCGTTCGAGTCCTGCCTGCGCGCCATCGCCCTCGACGCCGGGCTCGACGTGAGAGCCCAGGTCCAGATCGCGGACGTCGGCATCTTTTGCGTTGTCGACCTCGCTGACGAGGGGCGCCGGCTCATCGTCGAGGCCGAGAGCTTTGCGCATCACGGGAACCGCAAGGGCTTCCGCAAGGACGTCCGCCGTTACAGCGAGCTGACGACCCTCGGCTGGAGCATCCTGCGGTTCACGTGGGAGGACGTCATGTTCCAACCGGCCTACGTCCGGTGGGCCCTCGAGTCGTGGCGGTTGTTTCACGACTTCGGAGTCCCCGCGGCTGGGCCACCCGAGCACCTGCCGCGACTGGCCTGAGCTGATGCTGCAGGCCACCGCGACCCCGATCACCAGGTCGGCGTGTGACGCCAAACCTGCGATGTGGCCCGCAGGGCGATATCCGTCGAGAAGGTCACGACATCGCAGGTTAGGCGTCACGGTGCTGGGTGAGGGCGCCGGGTGGGGGTGTGGGTGAGGGCGCCGGGTGAGGGCGCCGGGTGGGGGCGCCGGGTGAGCGCGAAGGCAGCATCCATCCGCTCGTCAGCAGGGGCTGAACATGCACCCGCGGTAGGTCGAGTTGCGGATGTCCGGGCCGACTGAGCCGTGGCCCCACAGGTGGTCGCCGGCCGTGTTGCCGCTGGCGTTGCCGATGTACATCGCGGCGGCGTAGACGTCCGGGCCGTAGGGGTCGCCGTAGCCATTGGTGGACGGTTGGATCTCCTGCCCGGTGCGGAACCAGGCCTGCACGAGGGTCATGCCGGATCGGGCATAGCTGGCCAGCCGGCGGCCCTCCTCCGTGTTGTCGTAGGTGACCGCGGCATACCCCAGGAGCAGGTGCAGCCCGTCGAAGGCGCCGCGCCAGCGGTCGAAGACGTTGCCGCCGCCGTTGATGATGTCGTCCTCCAGCGGGCCGCAGGCGGCGATGGCCATCCACTCCAGGTTCTCCTGGCCCCAGTGGTCGGAGGGCACGTTGGGGGAGGCCCCGACATCGGAGTGGTGCAGCCAGTCCGCCGACCCGGCGGTGGCCAGCTGCCAGCCGTTCGGACTGGCGTGGCCGGTGTAGAAGACGAAGTCGACGTCATCGACGTAGGTGTCGTCGTTGCTAACCCAGTCGGACTTGAAGGCGGCCTGGTTGCCCCAGTTGAAGCGGCGCTGCCAGCCCTCGGCGGTCAGCTCGTCGACGAACCCCTGGGCGTTGGCCTGGCTCCCGCCGAGGCCGCCCCAGGTGCCGATCCATGAGGTGCCGAAAGCCCGGGGCCGCAGAGCCTCCAGCAGGATCTGGATGAGCTCGGGCGAGAGCTGCGGCTTGAGGAAGACCTGGCCGCTCGGCGTGCGGGTCAGGACGCGCTCGGGCGAGACGTTCTTGGCGGCCAGCGCGGTGGTGCTCACCGAGAGCCCGGCCGGCAGGGCGAGCCCCGGCTCCAGCCGGGCCGACAGCTCGGCCAGCAGGTCACGCTTGTCCCGGCGGTCCGGTTGCGGCCGCTCGGGCGGGCTGACCTCGCCGACATCCGTGGCCGGCACCAGCCGCACCCGGGTCGGGACCGTCTCCTTGCCGTCGTGGACCTCACCGCGCACGGCGTACACGGGGAAGAGCAGGTCCTGGGCGGCGAAGGCCGGCGCGGCGTAGTAGCCGAGCTCGGCCGAGGTGACCTTGACGCCGGGGCTGGTGCCGATACCGGCCCGTTCAAGAGCCTCGTCCACCTCGAGGAGGGGACGCTCGTCCACGGACTCGGCCCCACGCCATACTCCCGCGACACCGACGACCTGGCCACCGTCCCCGACGGTGGTTGTGAAGCGGCCCCCGCCACCGAACATCGGCAGGGTCTTGGCCTTGAGGTCGTCCCGGTCGGAGACGTCGAGCTCGACCTCCTGGGAGAAGACGGCCTCGCCGCGGCGCGACGAGCGGCCTCCGTCGTCCTCGGTGAGCAGCTGGCCGTAGCGGACCTTGCCCCGGGTCATCCGGAAGCGCTCGCCGAACTCCGGCACCATCCGGGTGCGATCCAGGGTGGACTGGGCGATCTCGGCGACCGCCTCGGCGTCCGGCGTGTCGACCGGCTCGGCGCGCCAGAGCCGGCCCAGGTCGCCGGCCCAGACGCCGCCGCGGCCGGCGTCGACGTCGATCATGACGTCGGCCCCGCGCACCTGTGTGGCGCCCCCGCGGGTGGTGCTGGTCAGGTCCCGACCACCCAGTATGTCGATGGCGAGCCGATCCAGGTCGAGCTCGGGTCGGCCCTTGGGTGGCGTGGCGAAAACAGGCAGAGTTGACATGTGTAGACCCCTCGAGTGTGGTTGTGCTGCCCGCGGAGGTGCCGGGGCAGGTGCCGTTCACGTGCGGCTCTTCCAGTGTGGGGAGCCGAGGGCGGGAGCACCATGGGCACTTTTGCGTAGGTCTGCAGGTGTAGGTCGAGCGGCCGACCGACCCTGTCCGCTGGCCGGGAGCAGTCGGGTCAGTGCTGCTAGACAGGTCGCATGAGTCCGGTCTTCGCCCTCGTCATGGCGGTGATCTGGCTGCCGCTGGCGTTCGTCCAGGCCCGGCAGCTCGCGTCCGACTCGACCCCGCGGGAGCACCGCGAGGTCCTGGAACGGCGCGCGACCGCCGCCTCTGCGCTGCTCATCCCGGGTGTCGCGGCGCTGATCCTCCTGGTTGGCTCGTGGTTCGCCGTGCGCGCCGACGCCGACCTCTGGTGGATGTGGCTGACCGCCGGACTGCTGTTCCTGGTGAACGTGCTGCTGGCGCTGCGCCTGCGCCGTCGGGTCACCGGGCAGTGGTTCGGCGGCGGGTCGCAGGACGCTGGCAAGCGGGCGCTCGCGACACGGCTGGGCGGTGTGGCTGCCGGGTGATACGTGGGCACCTATCTCACCTCCTGGATCGCGGGGCCGGATCCGGCGATCTGGGTCACCGTCCTCACAACAGCCCTCCTGGTTGCCTTCATCGTCCTCGTGGTGACGGTCGGGTTCCTGGTGATCTTTGCCCAGCAGGACGAGGCCTACGAGGAGTGGGAGCGGGACCGCCGTGCGTGAGGATCTCGAGGACCGGACGGTCTGGCGGGCGCAGGGCAGACGGTGGCGGACGTTCGCCTACGCCTGGCTGCCGTTCACCCTCGCCTTCCTGGTCGCGAGGGCGTTGATCGACGACGTGCACTGGGGCACCCGGATCGGTGCGGTCTGCAACGTCATCGCCGGGCTCGGCTTCCTGGTGTTGGCACGCACCGGCACCACCGCCGACGCGCGAGGGCTCACCGTGACCACTCTCGTGTCGCGCCACCTGCCCTGGGCAGGGGTCGTGGAGCTACGCACCGACCCGCCCGGCCGGTTCGCGGCCGACGTGCAGGCGGTGTTGGCCGACGGATCGGTCGTCACCCTGCCGGCGGTCCCGGCCGAGGACCTGCCGCACCTGGAGTCACTGCGAGCACGACACTGACCCTGCTCCCTTGGGCCTGTCGCTGCCGCCGGGCCACGGCGCGGGTGGGTGGCCAAGGGGTGCTTCCGTGCCGACGTCGGCGTCTCCTCACTGCTCCAAAGGGTCTGTCACGGGCAGTCCAAGGTGCTCAGCGACGGTCTGCATGGTGGCGTCGTGAGTTGCGACGGTGAGCGACTCGCCGACGAGGAGAGCTGTCGCCAGGTGCAGGGCGTCGAGGGTCTTGACGTGCCGCTCGATGGACTCGGCGACGGTGTGAGTCTCGGAGGTGATGGCGACCAGGCCGACGCGATCCAGGAGTGGATTGCCTTCGACGAGTGGCCGGTCGTCGCGCCGCAGGACCCGGATCACCTCGGTGCGCAGGAGACGCGAGGAGATGAAGGTCGTCTCCGGAGACTCCATCCAGGACTGCAGCCGTTCGCGCTCGGGGTGTCGAGGATCGTGCGCAGCGCCACCGAGGAGTCGAGGTAGACGAGCCCAGCCATGGGTCAGTGGCTCCCGCGCATCTCGTCGAGCAGTGCGTCGGTCTCGGTGGTGCTGTATGCCGGTCCGCCCGGCGTGCGCGGCCAGGGTGCTGGGTCTGCGGCTGGCGGGGTGTAGCGGCCCTCGCGCTCCAACCGCGCCAGTGTCGTGTCCGGATGCCGGACAGCACTGACCCGCCAGCGCGGCCGGCCCCGCTCGGTCACCACGATGTCGTCGCTCTCGGTGACGTGGGCGAGCACCTGTGCTGTGCGCTGGTTGAGGTCGCGCTTGGTCACTGTCCGCATGTCTCGCATTGTACTACTTGTGTCTGACATTGCCAGAGTGTCAGCCAGTCCGCCGAGGTCAACGTCCGAGATCGCCAAAGACAGGGCCCTGGCCCAGCGGCAGGTCGACCTGTGTCAGCAGCTGGGTGCCGCCGTTCTGGGTGTCCCAGAGGACGTAGTGGTGGAGCCCGTCGCCGGCGACCCGCACGATGAGCGTGCCCCGGTCGCCCCAGCGCACCGGTGTCACAGTCTCGGCGTCGGCCTGCAGGACGCTGAGGCTGTCCAGCGTGCCGTCCTTGACGAGCACCAGACTTACCGACTCCGGCACCTCGCCCTGCCACCCTTCGGATTCGATCACCGTCGGGTCCTGCGTGGTGATGACCGTCGCGACGCGGTCCTCCGCCAGGACGGACAGATAGCCAGGCTGGCTGGTGAAGCCCAGCGGGGTCTCCTCGGCCACTTCTCCGGCCGCGTCCAGGCGCTGCAGCACGACCGGGCCGGACTGCGCGAGCTCACCGGACTCCTCGTCCTCCTCGGCCTGCACGATGATGCGCCACGGGGCGATCTCTCGCAACTGGTTCCACGAGGCGTCGTGGGTGACCTCCCCGGTTGAGGTGTCGATGACCATGGCGCGGTCCTCGCGCTGGTTGACCCCGAGGCGGTTGTCGTCAAGCCATAAGAAGTCATGAGGAACTGTGTCGGGATACTGCCCGCCGGCCTGGTGCTGGACTACGTCACCGGTCGATGCTGTGACGATCACGATGCCCTCGTTGGTGCGGTGTGCGAGCTGGTGACCCGTGGGAGAGACGGAGGTGTCCAAGAGGGGTGGCGACCCACCTATTAAGAGGTGTGGGGTCGGAGTCACCAGGCCTACGCCGGTCGCGGCCGTGCGCCACCGCTGGTCGGACCCCAGGATGAGCAGTGCGTTGTCGTGGTCCTCGGACGCGAAGGCCGCGACAAACGTGTCGGTCGGGTCCTCGGCCAGCGCCGGTATGCCGTCACCTGGCACCGCGAGCACCTCCGGGAGGAGGGTGTCGGCGTGGGTTAACTGCTTGAGCTCAGGCAGTTGCGTGGGCGGGCTCAGCAGCGCCGGGCGGGTGTCCACGGTCGGTTGCGGGTCGAAGAAGGCGGGGTCGACCCACCCGTCGATGACCAGGTAGTCACCGTGGACGCTGATCTCGGCCCCACCGGTCAGCATCCCCGTCACCAGGGACTCCTGACGCGCCCCGGGCTCGAAGCAGCCGATGGCGGTGCGGAACTGCTCAGGGTCCAGGAACAGTGACGTCCCCCCGGTCGGGAGCAGCCAGGACTGCGTGAAGCCGCCGCCGACACAGCCAGGCCCGGTGATGCGGAGCACGCCGACTTCCGGTGAGGTGAGCTGCAGGTCCGTCTCCGGGTCGGGCTCGGTGTCGACGAATTCGCGACCGTGGATCTGCGCCGTGAGGTACTCCAGAGGGGCCTCGACCCAGTCCTGGGCCAGGTCGTCCCAGGTCGCGGCCCGCGCCGGACCGACCTGGGGATCCGTAACGTCAGCGCGTGCGAAACCGGCGGACACGGGCTCGAAGACGGGCTGGGCACCGATCGTGCCGCTCATGAGCAGGGTCGTGCCGTCCCGCGCGACCAGCGGGCCCTCGCCGAGGAAGGACTCCCAGCGTGCGGCGTCGAGCCACGGATGGCTCACGCAGGCAGCCCCGGGGTCAGGGTCGGGGTCGATCTCCCAGGTGCCGGTGACCCGGGCGCGCCCGTCCTCGACCGCTCCGGGGGCCTTCATGTCCAGCCCGCACCCCCGCACCAACCATAGGCCGGAGTCGAAGGTCAGTGTGACCCCGGCCCCGCCCGACCCCATCACCTCCTGCAGCAGCCACGCGGACACCGTGCCGTTCGGGGGAGCCCACGGCTCCAGCACGCCGGTCGGCTCGACCTCCTCGCTGCCATCGATGAACTGCAGCACGGTCGGCTGACCGCTTACCGGCTGCTCGTCGCCGCCCAGCGTCGGCTCGGCGTCGGAGGTCTGCCGCGAGTCGTCGCCGGCGGTGCCCGCTGGCCCGGAGTCGGGGAGCTGCAGCGCGCCGCCGCCCCAGGCGACGGCGCCGACCACGGCGGCCGCAGCAACCGCGCCACCGGCGCCCCACCACGCACGGGAGGTGCGGCGCTTGCGGGACCGCCCGGCATACCAGGCAGTCTGTGACAGATCCCGGTCGGGGACGATGTCGGCGGCGCGCTCCAGCGCGTCAAAGAGTTCGTCGTCGGACATCAGCGCTCATCTCCTTCGCCGGATGACGCGGAGGCCAGGTCGGGCAGCAGCTCGCGCCGCGTGGCGAGGGCTCTGTGGGCCTGGCTCTTGACGGTGCCGGGGCTGATCCCGAGGTAGTCGGCGATCTGGACCTCGGACTGGTCCTCGTAGTAGCGCAGCACCAGCACCGCCCGTTGCCGAGGCGGCAGCTGGGCCAGGGCGTCGCGCATGTCGGCGCCGGCGATCCAGGACTCCACCGGGTCGTGCTCGTCGCTCTCGCGGCCGGCGAGGGCGGTGTCCTGGTGGTCGTGCGGCCACTCGCGCCCGACCTTGCGCCAGCGCGAGATCGCGTCGCGATAGTCGATGCGGCGCACGAACCCCTCCGGCGAGCCGGTGCGCACCCGCTCCCAGCGGTGGGCCAGCTTGGTCAGGGCCTCCTGGACGAGGTCCTGGGCGACGTGGTGGTCACCGCAGACGAGGTATGCCGCGCGCACCAGGGCGCGTTGCCGCGCACGCACGAAGGCGACGAACTCCTCCTCGAGCGGGTCCACGTCACCTCCCTGTGCTGTCTCCGGTGGTCACAGTCTGCCGTGTTGGGCCGGGTGTGCCGAGAGGTGAACGCGAAACTGTCGTCGAAGGGTTGCATTCGGCACGCACCCGCTCCCGGGCCGTGCTCACGGGCACGCAGAGGACCGGGGATGATGTGAGGGTGAGTGTGGCGTTCGATCACTTCCTGCTGACCCGCTTCAGTGCGGTGCTGCGTCCGGACGCGCCACCGCCGGATGAGGACTGGCTCTACTACCGACTCGCCTTCTTCGTGGACGCCTGTCTGCCTTCGGTGCTGTCGCAGAAGGGCGCGGAACCGTTCGAGTGGCTGATCATGTTCGACGACCGGTGCTCACCGGAGTTCCGCGCCGATGTCGAGGAGCTCGCCCGGGATGCGTTCACGCCGATCTGGACGCACGCACCGTTCCGGCGCGACAGCTTCGCCGAGGCGGTTGGAGAACGCAGCCACACGGCATACGTCATCACCACCCGGATCGACAGCGACGATGCCATGGCGACCGACCTCATGGCGGCGGTGCAGGGCCAGTTCTCCAGGCAGGAGCGGTTGTTCGTCAACTTCCCTCGCGGGATCCAGATCGACCGCAGCGGTGCGGTCTATCGCGCCGACGTGCTGTCCAGCCCGTTCCTGTCGTTGATCGAGAAGCGCAGGAACGGTGAGCTGCCGGAGACGGTGTATGTCGCCAAGCATGCCCGGGCGCGTGGCCACGGACCGTTGCGCGAGGTAAAGGCACCGGTGATGTGGGCCCAGGTGCTGCACGGGACGAACCTGTCCAACATCGTCAACGGGGTGCGGGTGGACCCGAGGGTGGTGGGGGAGCGCTTCGAGTTCGACCTGGGGTATGACGCGTCGCTGGCTCGGTCGGTCCTCGTGCGTGGCCAGGTGAGTCACCTCGGGCGGCTGGCCAGGTTGTGGGCGGCCCACCCGGGCGAGTTCACCAAGTGGGCCGAGGCGCGAGCCTGGACAGCACGCGGCACCCACGAGCGGGCTCAGCAGGCGGGTGCGCCGACGTTGACGGATCGGGTGCAGGACTGGGAGCGGGACACCCGGAAGCGGTTCCGGGACGCCCGGTGGGGCCTGAAGGGATGGGCGAACGAGACGCTGCCAACCCGCGAGGGCGTGGTCAGCGGGGATATGGAGGACGTGCTCAAGCGTGAGCAGGTCGTCGTGCTGGCGGAGTGGTCGCCTAACACTTCGGTCCGGGAGGATGCGCTCCGAGCAGCGCGGGCCTACGCCGATGCAGGATTCGGCGTGCTGATCGTCGCGGCTCGCGACCCGTGGGTGCGGCTGCGGCGGACTCAGGTGCCCGAGTGCGTCACGGTGGTGCGGCGTCGGAACTCTGGCTACGACTTCGGCTCCTGGTCGCACGCACTGCTTACCTGGCCGCAGATCGCGGACAAGGACCTGGTGGTGCTCACCAACGACTCACTCATCGGACCGTTGCGCCCGCTGGACGAGTTGCTCCGGCGCCTGCGGGCCAGCACGGCGGACGTCTGGGGCATTACGGAGAGTCGGACGCCGGCACATCACTTGCACAGCTTCTTCCTTGCCTTCGGCGGTGGGGTGCTCGGGCGGGGTGCGCTGCATGAGTTCTTTGCGGGCGTTCGCCCGCAGGAGTCCAAGCGCGACGTCGTGGTGTCTTACGAGATCGGCTTAACCCAAGTGCTCGAAAAGGCCGGCCTGCGGCGCGAGGCGGGCTGGACGCAAGAGGAACTAGGGCTACCTCGAGAGACTGTCCTGCCACTCTGGGCTTGGCAATCCCTGCTTGAGGCTGGATTCCCATTCGTGAAAAGAGTTCTGATGACCGCACCGCAGTTCGCAGATCAACGGGCGGCGCTCAAACAGGTCGTTGGCGGCTAGTGCGCCAACTCAAGGCCAACTCGCCTCCGCCGCGCCCGCGGTGTCTGTAGGCTGTCTTCGTGAGCTCGGGGCGGCAAATCCATGTCATTACTCCAGGTGACCACTACTCACCGAGGACAGGCAGTGCCGTCGTGCAGGTAGTTCATGGCATTGCGGAGCACACGTTTCCTCGTCCTGCAGTGCTCGTCGCGTGCGGCACGTACCCTGAACGCTACGAGAGTGCAGAAGTTCTCGAGTACCCCTACAGGAGGAAGGTTCCGGGAAGAGTTGGGCGCGTTCTCGACGTTGCACGCGGTCGGTTTGGTCAGCCTCGGAATCATGCACGGGCCGAGTGGAGGCAAGTGCTCGGCGCCCTCCCTTCAGCCCCCTCTATGGTCATTGCGCACAACGGACCGGCGCTCGTGGGAATGATTCCTGAGTCTCATGAATCAGTTCTGTACGCACACAACAGCATCCTCCACACCTACTCCAGGCGAGAGACGAGCACGGCGCTTGGCCGGGTGGACCACATCGTTTGTGTAAGTAACTACATCGCTGAAGTTACATCCGAACGGCTCCCCCACGGCCTCCGCGACCGAATTGCAGTGATCCATAATGGTGTGGATATCGCGCGCTTTCAGGCGCTACCCCGCCAAGACCGACAGGACAAACTCAGGGTGTTGTATGTTGGCCGCGTCGTGCCTTGGAAGGGTGTCCATGTGCTAATTAAAGCGATCCGTGCACTAGAGCGAGACGATTTGGAAGTGACTATTCTTGGCTCGAGTGGGTTCGACGCGGCCGCCCCGTTAACCGGCTACGAGACCCGACTCAGAAGAGTCGCCGAGAACAGTAAGTCAAAGGTGCAGTTCATGCCCTTCCAACCGCCCGCAATGGTCGCTAGAATCATGCGGGAGGCCGACGTCGTAGTCGTGCCGTCCGTTGAGCCAGAACCATTCGGGCTCACGGCCCTGGAAGGCTTGGCCGCTGGTGCAACAGTTGTGGCCTCAGACATTGGTGGTCTTCCCGAAGTGGTCGGTAAGGCAGGAATACTTATCCCTCCTGGAGATCCGGCCATACTGGCAGGAGTGCTCGAGCGTATTGTAGTGGATTCATCTACGGACGCTGTTGGGATTCAAGCCCACGTGGAGGCATTTAGTTGGGAGAATGCTGCCAAGAGCTTGGCCCAAGCACTGAACACAGCGTGAGTGAGTGACGCAACCCTTGGTGGATCCGTGTGCATCAGACTTGAGAGCGGAACTGTGGAGCAAGTCCCAACTCGTCTAGAGGTCTGACAGTCCGCGAGCCAGCGGTCTCGTGCGCGTGTAGGCAGGGGGATGATCTTGTGCCAGACGGCGGCGAGGCCGACGAGTGCGGCGATGACGCCTCCTGTGATGGTGAGCCAGTCGTGCATGGGGTGTCTTCCCGTGGGCCTCGGGGTCGGCGGGTGGTGGGGCGGTATCAGGTGGAGTCCCGGAACCTCTGAAGCGCTGCTTGTAGACCATCGACCAGGGCCGGGCCGTGACGCGATCAGCGTCAGCGGTGACTGCGACGTCGCGCAGTTCCTCGAGAGTGGTGTCCGGCCTGAGTTGGCTACTTTTAGTGACCACCCGGGTTTAGCGCTGCCAGGAGTTCCGCGGCTTCGGCCGGGATGGCCGGGGCAGCTGTGGTCGTTGACCCGCCGCTGGTGATGACTGCCGAGCGCAGCGGGCGCAGGGTGTTGAGGATCTTCTTGATCGAGGCGCCGGTGCGTTGCTGGGCCTCGCGGGAGATCGCCAGGGCGGCGA
>NZ_JALKAL010000039.1 GCF_023015765.1 Ornithinimicrobium sp. F0845 | reverse complement strand
GCCCTGGACCGGGAGGTCGCCAAGGCCGAGGCCCACCTGGATGAGGACGAGCGGCGCGCCAAGTCCCGGGCCAAGTCGCTGCAGGGCACCGACACCTGGGGCCGGATGGATGAGGACGGCACCGGGACCTTCGGGATGCGGTGCACCGCGACCCAGGTCGCGGCAATCCTGGACCGGGTGGAGGGCGCCGCCCGGCGGGCCCGCGCCAACGGCGACCAGCGCAGCCTGGGTCAGATCCGCTCCGCGGTCGCGGCCACGTTGTTGTTGAAGGGCACCGTGACGTTGCCCGATCTGGACGCCGACCCGGACCTGATCACCCCGGAACAGACCGAGCAGCTCGCCGCGATCN
The DNA here is from genome assembly GCF_023015765.1 of Ornithinimicrobium sp. F0845. GTDB lineage: Bacteria > Actinomycetota > Actinomycetes > Actinomycetales > Dermatophilaceae > Ornithinicoccus. The sequence goes on along the minus strand of NZ_JALKAL010000039.1, from coordinate 860 downwards.
GCCCGGCGGGCCCGCGCCAACGGCGACCAGCGCAGCCTGGGTCAGATCCGCTCCGCGGTCGCGGCCACGTTGTTGTTGAAGGGCACCGTGACGTTGCCCGATCTGGACGCCGACCCGGACCTGATCACCCCGGAACAGACCGAGCAGCTCGCCGCGATCCTGGCCGGGCTCCCCGCAGCGGTCCTGAACGTCATCGTCCCCCTCAACCACCTGAACCCCGACCCCGACAACGACACAGACCACGACACCGACACTGACAACGACCACGCCGACGCGGGTACCACCCATCGTCCCAGCGCGGCCGGCGAACCCGGTGCGGGGTCCTGCACCTGTCCGGCAGGCGCGGGACCGGCCCCTGCTGACCCGGCCGACGGGTCCGATGGCGGGGACGAGGCTGCCCCATCAGGCTCCGACCCGGGGGAGAGCTCTGCCCCATCAGGCTCCGACGCCGGGGACGAGGCTGTCCCTGCAGGCTCCGGCGCCGGGGACGAGGCTGCCCCATCAGGCTCCGGTGGTGGGGAGAGCTCTGCCCGGCCACCGGGCACAGCCCCGGGGGGAAGCGCGCCGACCGGCGGTGGGGCGGGCCCTGCCCCCGGGGCAGGTGGGCACGGCCCGGACTGCAGCTGCTCGATCCGGCAGCCGGACCGGCGGGAGGGCTCTGCCTCCAGTCCCCAGCCCCGGCCGCCGAGACAGGCAAGGTTCGGGTCCGGGCTATTCGGGGTCGGGGAGGTGCAGGGTCGCCGGTCGTTCTTCCTCTCCCCGCAGGAGGTCACCAGGTTGGCGTTGACGCCGGGATCGGTGATGCACCGCCTCCTGACCGACCCGGTGACCGGGCGGTGCCTGGAACGCTCCACCAAGTC
>NZ_JALKAL010000038.1 GCF_023015765.1 Ornithinimicrobium sp. F0845 | reverse complement strand
CGTTGGCCTCGCAGGTGTGCCCGCCGGTGGCGTGGGCGGTGACGTGGTCGAACTGGCAGGCCGCGGCGGGCTGGGTGCAGCCCGGCGCGCGGCACATGCCGTCGGCGAAGGCGATCTGGGCCTTCATCACGGGGGTGAACGGGTAGGACTTGGTGGAGCGTTCCAGGCACCGCCCGGTGAGCGGGTCGGTGACCAGGCGGTGCATCACCGACCCTGGGGTCAACGCCAGCCGGGCCACTTCCTGCGGGGACAGGAACGTGGACCGGCGGCCCAGGACCTCCCCGATGCCGAACACCCCGGACCCGAACCGGGCCGCAGCCGGCCCCACCAGCCGTGCGCCCGGGGCAGAGTTCTCCTGCGGGCCCGGGCCGGGCAGTGAGCAGGCACAGTCCGGCCCGTGCTCACCCGCCCCCGGGGCAGAGCCCTGCCCAGAGGCAGAGTCCCCCAGCGGATCCGTCCGCGGGGCAGAGTCGCCCGGCTGCCCCGTCTCGGGGGCAGAGTCGCCCGGCTGACCCGTCTCGGGGGCAGAGTCCTGCGGCTGCCCCGTCTCGGGGGCAGAGTCCCCCTGCGCGTCGCTGCCGCTGTGGTCCTCTGCCTGCGTCGGGCTGTCCTGGGTGTGGTCGTCGGCGCCGCGCCCGTGGGTCGGGTCGGCAGCGGCCGAGGATGTGGCCTCGGCGCAGGTGCAGTGCCGGTCGCCGGGCTCACCGGCACCGTCTGCTTCGTCCGCCGCGTCCGCACCGGTCTGCTCGCCGTCACAGTCGGGGTCGGCGGAGCCGTCGGGGTCGGGGTTCAGGTGGTTGAGGGGGACGATGACATTCAGGACCGCTGGGGGTAGCCCGTCCAGGATCGCGGCCAGCTGTGCGGTCTGTTCGGGGGTGATCAGGTCGTCGCCGTCGGGCCAGTCGTCCAGGTGGACGGTGCCGCGCAGCAGCAACACGGTGCCGATCGCGGCACGCAGCTGGCCCAGGGTGCGGCCCTCACCGTTGGCGCGGGCCCGGCGGGCCGCGCCCTCCAGCCGGTCGCTGATCGCGGCCAGCTGGGTCCCGGTGCAGGACATCCCGAAGCTCGCGGTCCCGTCCTCATCGACCTTCCCCCAG
>NZ_JALKAL010000037.1 GCF_023015765.1 Ornithinimicrobium sp. F0845 | reverse complement strand
GGTGTCGATGACCGCGTCCCAGGCCTTCTTGGTCTTCTGGTCGTGGTGGGGGTCGCAGGCGGGCTGGCCGTTGGCCTCGCAGGTGTGACCACCGGGGGTGCCGTGCTCCTGGACGTGGTCCATCTGGGACAGCCGGGCCGGGCGCAGGCAGCCGGGGGCCCTGCAGAACAGGTCGGAGGCGACGATCTGGGCGCGCATCGCCGCGTCGAAGGGGTAGGCATTGATGGAACGTTCCACGCACCGTCCGGTGGCCGGGTCGATCAGCAGCCGGTGCAGGGTGGAGCCGGGCAGCAGCGCCAGCAGCTGGGCCTGCTCGGGCATCAGGAACATCGAGTGGCGTCCGATGACCTCACCCACCCCCGGCAGGACCCGACCCGGCGGATCTGCCGCGCCGCGGGTGCCTGGCTGGTGGAACGGTGAACCGGCTGGGTCCGTGTCTGGTCGGTGGACGGGTGAGGCGGCTGGGTCGCGCGTATCGGCTGGGGCGGGTCGTGGTGGGCAGGGTTGACCTGTCGGATCCTGCCGGGGTGGTGCACCGCCGCCGGTAGTGGGGGTGGTGGCGGTGGCGGTGTCGGTGGGGAGGGTGTCGGTGTCGGTGGGTGGGGGGTTGGTGCGGTGGCCGATGAGGGTGTCGTAGGGGACGACGACGTGGATCTGTGCCTCGGGGAGCCCGTTGAGGAC
>NZ_JALKAL010000036.1 GCF_023015765.1 Ornithinimicrobium sp. F0845 | reverse complement strand
GGTGGCCTGTTCGGGGTGGGTGGCGTGGGTGTGGCGGGCGCGTTCGGCAGCGGCGGTGTCGGGGTTGGGTCCGTTGACCAGTCGGCCGGTCTTGAGGTTGCGGCGGGTCAGGCGGATGAGGTCCCAGCACTGGAACCGGTGGTCGTTGAACTCCTCGTCGTCCTCGGCGACGAGCCGGCCGGCACCGGGGCGGTAGGACAGGGCCTGGTAGATCGCCAGGTCCAGCGCCTCGCCCCGGTCTTCCTCGGGGGCGGCGTTGACCTGGTCGACCGCTTCGGCCAGCAGGGTGGAGTACTGGGTGTAGTCGTGGGCCTTGGTGCGGTAGATCTTGCCGAGCAGGGTCTGCCAGGTCATGTCCCGGCGGTGGTTGATGACCGCGTCAAGGTACTGCTTGGTCTTCTGGTCATGATGCGCCGGGTGATTCAGGGCACCGTTGGCTTCCCGGGTGTCCCCGCCTTCGGTGCCGTGCTCGGTGACGTGGTCGAACTGGCACAGCACGCCCGGGATGACGCACCCGGGCGCCCGGCACGATCCGTCGGCGAAGGCGATCTGGGTCTTCATGGCCGGGGTGAACGGGTAGGACTTGGTGGAGCGTTCCAGGCACCGCCCGGTCACCGGGTCGGTCAGGAGGCGGTGCATCACCGATCCCGGCGTCAACGCCAACCTGGTGACCTCCTGCGGGGAGAGGAAGAACGACCGGCGACCCTGCACCTCCCCGAC
>NZ_JALKAL010000035.1 GCF_023015765.1 Ornithinimicrobium sp. F0845 | reverse complement strand
GCCGGTGGTGGTGGGGGTGGTGGCCTGGATGAGCAGGAGCCCGGCCAGCAGGGAGACGGCGGTGAAGTTGAATCCCACGGACAGGGCATAACGAGGTGTGGCGTTCAACGTCCGGGCGTGCCGGATCGGGGACTCCACGAACCGGAACGACAACCACGCCGGCACGAACGAGAACGCCACCACCGCCAACCCCTGCACCACCGTCAGCTCACCAACACCCCACTCCCAGAACCGCAACAACGGCCAGTGCCACAGATACAACGAGTACGACAACCCACCGACCCACACCAACGGCGCCCACCCCAACAACCGCGCCGCCCCCACCCGAGAAGCCGTGAACCCACCCACGATCACCGCCGCCGTGCCCAGCACCGGCACCAACGCCGCCGCCCCCGGCCACGCCCACCCCGCCGTCACCACGAACCCACTGGCCAGCACCGCCAGCACACCCACCCAGGCCACCAACGCCCCCGTCCGAGGCCGCCACACCGACCACGCACCAGCACCCACAGCCACCAGACCACCCACCCCCAACTCCCACAACCGCGTCGGCGTCACGAAGAACGCCTGCTCCGGACGCCACCACGTGTACACCACCGAGAACACCAACGAGGGCACCACCACCACCGCCAACAACCCCGCCGCCACCAACCGCCGCTCCGGGACCACCACCCCGACCCCGGAGCCGCCCTCCCGCACCCCCGCCCGCCGCACCCGGGCACGGAAGAACACGAACAACCCCAACATCACCAACGGCCAGATGAGATAAAACTGCTCCTCCACCGCCAACGACCAAAAATGCAACACCGGCGAGGGCTCCACATCCTCAGCCAGATAATCCACCGACCGCGCCGAGAACACCCAGTTCACGACATACGCCGCCGCCCCCGCGATATCCCCACCCACCTGCTGCCACTGCACCCGACTGGCCAACAACCAGCTCCCGACCGCCGTCACCACCAGCACCAACCCCGCCGCCGGCAACAACCGCTTGGCCCGCCGCCCGTAGAACCCCACCAACGACAACCGCCCCGTCGACTCCAACTCCCGCAACAACTGATTCGTGATCACAAACCCCGACACCACGAAAAAAACATCCACCCCCACAAACCCACCCGGCAACCACCCAACCCCCGCGTGATACACCATCACCAACAACACAGCCACCGCCCGCAACCCCTCCACATCCCCCCGAAAACCCGCACGCACAACAGACCCGCCGGCCCGGCCAAACCCAGGCAAACGG
>NZ_JALKAL010000034.1 GCF_023015765.1 Ornithinimicrobium sp. F0845 | reverse complement strand
CACGCCCGGACGTTGAACGCCACACCTCGTTATGCCCTGTCCGTGGGATTCAACTTCACCGCCGTCTCCCTGCTGGCCGGGCTCCTGCTCATCCAGGCCACCACCCCCACCACCACCGGCGGCGGACAGCCGACCGGAGCCGACTGGACCCAGGGCAGCACCCAGGACGGTGGCGCGGCCGCGGACGACGGCACAGGCGGCGGCACGGAGGACGGCACCGGGACGGACGGCCCGGCGGGCGGTGAGTCGGCCGGTCTGCCGCTGCCGGGCGTGGAGCAACCGGGCGACCCGCCGTTCTTCGACCAGCTGACCCCGGACCCGCTGGAGGCGACGGCGGACGTGCCGGCGCTCTATGACCAGGGGTGCCAGCGGACGGCGGAGGACACGAGCTCCGAGCCGTGCGAGTTCGGCGACCTCGACGGTGACGTCGTCGTCGCCGTCGTCGGCGACTCCAAGGTGGCGCAGTGGGTGCCGGCCCTGGACACCCTCGGCCAGGAGCAGGGCTGGCTCGTGCGGGTCTACACCAAGCAGGCCTGCGCGTTCGCCGACTCGATGCTCCTCGTCGAGGACAGCCCCTACCGCGAGTGCCGGGCCTGGGGGCAGGACGTCCTGGACCGCCTCACCGGCGCGGAGCGACCCGACGTCGCCATCACCTCGGGGGTCAAGAGCATCGGTCTGCCCGAGGACGGTGCCGCGGAGATGACCGCCGAGGGGCTGACCGACGGCTACGCCCGGTTCTGGCGCGCCCTGAACGACCAGGGCACGCGCGTGATCGCCCTGTCCGACACCCCGCAACCGGGCGGCTCCGGGCCGGTGTACGAGTGCGTGGACGAGCACCGGGAGGACCCGTCGGTCTGCAGCTGGCCCTACGAGCCCTCGCCCGCCTCCGGGACGTTGCAGGACGCGGTGGCGCAGGTCGAGGACGCCCACTTCGTCGACATGGACCCGTGGGTGTGCCCAGGCGGCACGTGCGTCGGGGTCTTCCGCAACGTGCTCACCTACCGGCAGGGGTCGCACATCACCGCTACCTTCGTCTCTGTGCTGACCGAGCCGCTCGCCGCCTACCTCGTGCCGCTCGTCGACGAGGTGCTGTGACCTCCGCCGCCCCTCCCGCCGGCGCGCGGACCCGTTTGCCTGGGTTTGGCCGGGCCGGCGGGTCTGTTGTGCGTGCGGGTTTTCGGGGGGATGTGGAGGGGTTGCGGGCGGTGGCTGTGTTGTTGGTGATGGTGTATCACGCGGGGGTTGG
>NZ_JALKAL010000033.1 GCF_023015765.1 Ornithinimicrobium sp. F0845 | reverse complement strand
TTCCCGTGGTTCTCCGGACAGCACCTCGCGTCGTCTACGCCGCCACTGATCCGTTCGGTGATTGACCATCACTCGACGCGTGAAGGCAATCTCCTCTCCCCGACGAACTCTTCCCCAAGCAACGTAAGTCTTGACCAGGGCCGCCTGCACCAACTCGTTCGCGCTGTGAATCTCCCCGGTGAGGAACCAAGCGATGCGCGACAGCTCCGGCATGGCTGCGCTGACGAAGGAGGTGAACTCAGCATCCTGCTGAGCCTTACCGCTTCGCATCGGATCGCTCCCTCGTCATGAACCCGATCATGACTCACCTACGCACCGGGCCAGGGAAAGGTTGCACAAGGAAGCACCGCATGGACGAGGGCGCCACGTTACGTCGTCCAGGGCCGATTGCGCCACCCCGCCAGCTTCGCCGGCGTGACGCGCCAATCACCGACATCACCCACGAAAGTGGGTTTGCTCCTCGACGAGGCCAACCATGCCGCGCCGGTGACCGAAAGATCACCTACATACAAGCAGATGAGTGCGTTTCTGGCGGCGATAGGACGCACGTCGCTGCGGACGGCCAGCGGTGAAGCAGCCGGTTCAGGCGCTCTCTTGGTCCAGTCGTTCGAGGATCCAGGAGCGCACCAGGGTGGAGGCAGGTAGGTGCTTGGCGTCGGCCACGCTCTGGACCTTGGCCTGCTCCTCCGCGCTTAGCCGTACCGAATACACCTGGGACCGATTCGGGCGCTTGCCCCGGGTTCCCGTCGGGTAGGGGGCGTCCTTGGTGCGCTCGGACTCCTCTCGCATCTCGGCGATCAGCTGAGGGTCAACTGTCTTGGTCATCGTCGCGTCCTTCCTGATAGATCTGCAGGTCGGCCCCGGTGGCCGGCCAGGCGTTCACTCCGTGGAGCTCACCGTCGAGGTCGCGGTAGGCGATCACGACCAGCACGCGCCCCGCCGACTGTGAGTGACCGATGAAGCGGGAGGCGCCCATCCTGGACTTCGGATCCGGCTCCAGCGCCACTAGGTCGACGTCGGTCAGGACCTCACGGGTCCAGCTGGGATCGATGTTGACGGCGCCGGGGTAGCGTCTGGAGCGGTCGGTGATGTAGGCGATCGACTCGGCGTCCCAGTGGAGCTCTGCACTCACGACGTCAGTATGTCACTGAACGACGATGTAGTACAGAACCTCGAGCGCGCCCTCGATTTCTCGCCGATCACGCGACCAGCGAGTGGGGGTCACCGTGCGGGACGACGCGACCGTACGCGGCTACTAGAGACTGGACGCAGGGTCGGTGTCTGGCCAGACTCGATCTAGGTGCTCGACGGGACGCTCTCCATGCGGCTGCCCACCCAGCTCGCTGTGGGTGTGGCTCACTTTCGG
>NZ_JALKAL010000032.1 GCF_023015765.1 Ornithinimicrobium sp. F0845 | reverse complement strand
CGGGATGGCCGGGGCAGCTGTGGTCGTTGACCCGCCGCTGGTGATGACTGCCGAGCGCAGCGGGCGCAGGGTGTTGAGGATCTTCTTGATCGAGGCGCCGGTGCGTTGCTGGGCCTCGCGGGAGATCGCCAGGGCGGCGAACACGATCGTGAGGTGCGCCTCGATCGAGTCCTTCGTTCTGGCGAAGACGGGTCGCGCCCTCAGGTCTGACTTGGCCATCCGGAAGGACCGCTCGACCTGGTAGAGGTCCTGGTAGGCGGCCACGACCGCCGGCCCGTCCATCACCTCGGTGCTGATGTTGGTCACGTAGCCTTTGAGGCCGGTCATCGAGCGTGCCCGCGCCACCAGGTCCCAGTCCACGCCCTTGCTCGCGCCGTCGATCTTGACGAACCGGTCCCGCTTGAGCGGGCGTGTTCCGGCGGCGACGTCCTCGGCCTTCTTGACCATCGCGTTGATCGCCCGGTCATCGTTCTTGGACCGTTTGAAGGAGTAGTGGTAGACCACCCGCCGGGTCCGCTTGTCCTTCCCGGTGCCCATCGCTCGGGTCGTCTCCACTGTCTGCCCGTCGGTGAAGTGGTTTCCCTTGGTCTTGAAGTGGTGGGCCAGGTCGTACGGGGTCTTCGCCGCGCGGGAGCCGACGATGAACGACAGGCCGGCGTCCTCCAGTGCGAGTAGATTCGCCGCGGACAGCATCCCGGCGTCAGCCACGACGACGAACTCTTCGACGTCGTGGGCTTCACGGAAGGCGTCCACGACAGGGATGAGCGTCTTCGTCTCGGCCTTGTTCCCCTCGAACAGGTGCACCTGTAGCGGGAATCCTGTGGCGTCACACAGGAGTCCGACGGTCACTTGAGGGTCGACCCGCCGTTCTTTGCTCATCCCGACCTTGCGCAGACTGTCTTCTTTCGGGGTCTCGAAGTACAAGGTCGTCAAGTCGTACAGCACCACGCCGAGCCGCCCGGTCGGGGCAGCGTGTGCGTAACAGGCGGTGCTGATCTTGTCCCGATACTTACGCTCGATCACCCGCGCCAGGCTGTTCTTCACCGTCGAGATCGACGGCGCCCACACACCGATCTCACCCAGCACCCGCAGGGTATCGATCTTGGAGGTCGGCTCCACGATCCTGCCCAGCACCAGCTGCTTGAACGCGCGGTCCTTGACCGTCTCGAACCCCAGGTCGGCATAGACCTGCTCCAACGCCTCCCACAGCACCAGCGACGGGGTCGCGGTGACCACCGGCCCAGCTACCGGACGACCGCCGGGACGCTCCTCGCCCAGCGGGAGCTCGCCCTGACCCGCATGGATCCGCTCCCGAGCGGCCTGCATCAGCAACGCCACCTCGACCTCGTCCCGGGCAGAGCCCACGTGCTCCATCCCCAGCACGCTCCGCCCCCGTTTGTGCACGATCTGCACCGCCGTCGCGCCCGAGGCAGTCCTCACCCGCCGTACGAACGTACCCACCGGCCAAGCCTACCCAGGGTTGTTAGTGACCACCCTGAGCCCCGAAGCTGCAGGTCAACGAGTCACGACACGAAGAATCTTGACCGACCTAGCCAACTCAGGTC
>NZ_JALKAL010000031.1 GCF_023015765.1 Ornithinimicrobium sp. F0845 | reverse complement strand
ACGCGGCTACTAGAGACTGGACGCAGGGTCGGTGTCTGGCCAGACTCGATCTAGGTGCTCGACGGGACGCTCTCCATGCGGCTGCCCACCCAGCTCGCTGTGGGTGTGGCTCACTTTCGGTCTGCAGCCCGTCGGGCACCGCTGACGAGGCGTGGCTCAAGAAGGGACTGCCCTGCTCGTAGTAGCACTGCCCACCTCGCCGACCACTGTTGGTACGAGCGTCAGGTTTGGGAAGAAGAATCATGGGACAGGTCATCATCGGGGTTGATCCCCACAAACTGTCGGCGACTGTAGAGGTCGTCGACCAGCAGGAGAAGTTGCTGGGCGCGGGCCGGTTCAGCACCGACCAAGGCGGGTATGCGGCGATGCGCCTCTACGCGAAGTCCTGGCCCGATCATCTCTGGGCGGTGGAGGGCGCCAACGGTGCGGGTCGTCCACTGGCGCAGCGGCTGCTCGAGGCCGGTGAGCACGTCGTGGATGTGCCGGCCAAGCTCGCGGCCCGGGTCCGACTCTTCGACACCGGGCACAATCGCAAGACCGATGCCCTGGATGCGCACTCCATCGCGATCGTTGCGGTCCGCACGGACGGCTTGCGGGTGCTGAAGGTCGACGGTGAACTCGAGGCGCTACGGATGCTGGTCGATCGGCGTGAGTCGCTGACCCGGCGACGCGTCGCCACCGTGAACCGACTGCAGGCGCTGCTGGCTGAACTGTTTCCCGGGCAGGCCAAGAAGGATATCACCACAGGTCAGGCCAGGAGGCTGCTGGCCAGCGTGCGTCCCCGTGACATCGCCGGTAAGACCCGTCGGCGCATCGCGGCCGAGGAACTGGCCGAGCTGGTTGCGGTGGAGGCCAAGATGAAGAAGGCCACTGCCGAGCTGAAGACCTTGGTCCTGGAACGGGACTCGACGCTGATGGACCTGCACGGTATCGGGCCCGTGGTGGCCGCCCGGATCCTGGCCGATGTCGGTGACATCGCCCGCTTCGCCAACCGGAACCGGTTCGCGTCCTGGACCGGCACCGCGCCACTTGATGCCTCGTCCGGAGAACAGAACCGGCACCGTCTCTCCCGCGCTGGGAACCGGCGGATGAACCACATGATCCATATCGCCGCCATCACCCAGCTTCGCCTGGACACCGACGGCCGGGCCTACTACCGGAAGAAGAGAGCCGAGGGCAAGAAGCCGATGGAAGCCCTGCGCTGCCTCAAGCGCCGGGTCTCTGATGCCATCTATCGCCAGCTGGTCACCGACGCAAAACGCGCCGCCGACGCAAGTCTCGAGGCGGATCCGGGAGGGCACCGCGGGGCGTCACATGAATCCAGCGCGGCCGGCTCGCACCCGCACACCGGCACTTCGGATCAGCCACTTCCCGGACCCGCACGCACGACGCTACCGCTCCCGGTGCCCACCGCGCAGCCCCGTCCGGGACCGGCTCCTCAGCACCCGCGTCGACGCGCCAGAGCCGTCAAGGTGCAGCGCCCCACCGGACGAACGACCTTGACGGCGACAAGCGTCGACGCACCCTCAGAAGAGCCGATCCCGACCCCTTGACAACAGAAGGGAGCCGG
>NZ_JALKAL010000030.1 GCF_023015765.1 Ornithinimicrobium sp. F0845 | reverse complement strand
GTTGGGCAGGCCGTTGGGCCGCGTGAGCAGGACCGGGGCGTCGTTGGTGCCGCCCAGGGCACCGGCGGGCATGGCGTCGGGGTAGTTCAGGCCGCTGGCGATGTAGACCAGGTCAACACCTGGTGCCCACTCCGAGGAGACCGCCGCGGCCGTGCCGTAGCGGTCCGCACCAGCGATCCGCTCCACCACCGGGCCGCCCTCGTCGGTCCAGGTGAAGGTGACGCTGTCGGTGGCGGAGCAGGGCTCACCGGTCTCGGGCCGGGCGCACCCGCTGATCGTGTCGGTGCCGGCCAGCGTGCCGGGGTAGGTGAAGGTGGCCTGACCCGCTGCGTCCGTGGTGCCCGAGCCGGTGGTGCTGTGCGTGCCGCTGACCGCGAACTCGACCGTGGTGTCGGCCACCGGGTCGCCGGCGTCGTCGGTCAGCGTCGCGGTGACCGTGTGGCTCGTGCCGACCGGCGCGGTGCCGGTGTTCGGCTCCAGGTCCAGGTCGTGGGTGACGACCTCGGCGCCGGGTGCGCAGTCGACCTCCGGGTCAGGCGTGTAGCCGACGACGAGGCCGTCCAGGAAGACCGCCGAGTCGAGGATGCGGTCGCCCTGATCGAAGATCGAGAAGTAGACGGAGTGTGCGCCGGGGGTGATCGCGGTGGAGGCGGTCAGCAGCGTGGTCGCGGCGCCGTCGGTGTCTCCTGACGGGATCCCGCCATCGAACGCCGTGCCCGCCCCGGCCTCGGGGGTCATGCCACCGATGCCGGTGGAGTTGATGCTGACGACATTGCCGTCCGCGTCGAAGGCGAAGTTGTCCGGGGCGGTGATGGTCGAGCCCGACGTTGTCCAGGTCGAGGTGTCCAGCTCAGCGATGAAGGCGTCGTTGTACTGAGTTCCGACGTAGCGGGGGAACTCCTCGGAGAGGAACCGGAAGTCGAACGTCAGGCAGTTGGACCCCTCCGGGACCGCGAGGTCGACCTTGAGGATCGTGACGTCGTAGTCGGTGTCGCCCCTCACGTGGTCGCTGTTGAGGTCGGTGCTGGCGTGGGTGCCCGGTTGGTCGACGCCGGACACCTCGCCGCTGCTCAGGATCGCAAAGGTCCCCCCGTCGCGCGGGAAGCCGGTCAGGGGCGTGTCGCCCACCCCAGTCGTCGTGCCTTCTGGCGGGGTCGTGACGAACGAGGCCCCCGTGACGTTCGCAGAGTCGGTGGCCAGGGCTGCGGCGAGATCGGTGGCCGTCCCTTCGGTGATCGCGGTGGGTCCTGCGGCCAGCGCCCCCTCGGAGGTGGCGCCACGCTCTCTGGTGTCATCGGCTGCGGCCGTCCCGGCCGACGTGGCGACCGCCACAGCGAGCAGCGGCAGGATGCTGCCCGCTGCGAGCCCGGCACGCAGCCGGGAGGTCCTTGTGCGTTGCATGTGAACTCCTTCGCTCAGGGCCCCGGGGGGCCTTCGGTGAAGGGCGTTCGTGACTGAGGAGAACACGACGCAGCGCGCCGAGCGGGGGTGGTTCACGGGAGTCACGGGCACCCGAGACCCCACTATCTCCCGGCTGTGTCGCAGTTGTGTCGCATCGCGGCCGTCGGCGGTAGGCACGCCGCGGCCCGGCTGCCCCGTGGGCGGTAGGCCCACCGCGGCCCGGCCGCCCCCGTGGGTGGGGTGGCCGGGCCGTGGTGTGTGGGGGTGTTGGGTGTTAGCCGAAGTAGGCGGCTAGGTCGATCTGGATCTGGTTGGACACGGCCTGGGAGCCG
>NZ_JALKAL010000003.1:243350-315960 GCF_023015765.1 Ornithinimicrobium sp. F0845 | reverse complement strand
GGCCCTGTCCTACCGCGACCCCGGACTACCCCTGGCCGACGACCACGAGGAAGACCTCTTCAACGGCTGGGACTCCCTCACCCTCTCCCACACCGGACCCAGCGGACGCCGCACCTACAAACCAGACCCCCAGATCCGCCAAACCGAGATCGATCGCCACCGCGACATCACCGGCCAACCCCCACAGACCCTGCCCAGGACACCGCCGACCAGGCAACCACCGAACCCGCCCAAGACCCCGCCGACCAGGCCACCCCGGACACCGACCGCAACGACGAACCCCCGCCCTTCTGAGACCGGACCCAGTCTCGCGGTCCGGTGACACGCTCGATCAGCCGTGGCGACGACGCAGTTCCGCCTCCACGTCGGCCAGACCCAGGCCGCGGCTGCGCAGGAGCACCAGTAGGTGATAGACGAGGTCGGCGCTCTCACCGATGAGCTCAGGGTCGTCCTGGGCGACGGCGGCCAGTGCCGTCTCCACGCCCTCCTCGCCGACCTTCTGCGCGACTCGACGCACGCCGCCCTCCAGCAACGAGGTGGTGTACGACCCCTCCGGGCGATCTCGGTCACGGGTCACGACGACCTGTTCCAGCTCGGCCAGAAATACGCCGACCCCATCCCGGCCCGTCACGGATCGGGCCTGCGTCCCGGTGGCCCCGGACGGCGGGCCCGCCACCTGGTCCCGGAGCTCCGCGACGGACGATCCCGACGCACCGGAGGAAGCATCCCCCGCGCAAGAGACGTCTGTATCACCGAAGCACGAGTCCGAGCCGGTGTGGCAGGTCGGACCGTCAGGGGCACAGAGCAGCAGCACCGTGTCACGGTCACAGTCGACCTGGACCGCGCGCACGTGGAGGTAGTTGCCGCTGGTCTCTCCCTTGACCCACTGCTCCTGACGGCTCCGGCTGTAGAAGGTGGCCAGCCCGGTCTCGAGAGTCGCGGTGAGCGCGGCCTCGTCCACATAGCCGAGCATGAGGACCGCGCCGGAGCGGTGATCCTGGACCACCGCCGGGAGCAACCCGCCCTGCTTGCCGAAGTCGAGGTCCGCGGTTGCGAGGCCGTCGGGCAGTGTCAAGCCGGTCACGGGACCACCGCCGGGACCGGGTCGTCCAGTCTGACCTCGATGCCCGCGGCGTGCAGCTGGTGCTTGAGATCACTGACCGCCAGCGCGCCGGAGTGGAAGACACCGGCGGCGAGAGCGCCGTCAACGTCCGCCTCACGGAAGACGTCGATGAAGTGCTGGGCGTTCCCGGCCCCACCCGACGCGATAAGCGGCACCCCGCAGACCTGGCGGACCGCGCTCAGCTGCTCCACGTCATACCCCTGACGGACCCCGTCGGAACCCATGGCGTTCAGGACTACCTCCCCGGCACCCAGCTCCTGCACCCGCTCGACCCACGCGAGGGTTGTGGTGTCGAGTGCGCGGGTGGCATCGGGGTCACCGGTCAGCTGCCGGATGCGCCACTGGCCGTCCTCGTCGCGCAGGCTGTCGACGCCCACCACGACGCACTGCCGGCCGAACTCCCTGGCCAGCTCACCGACCAGTTCGGGGCGGCGAGTGGCTGGCGTGTTGACCGAGACCTTGTCGGCCCCGGCCTGCAGCACGGCGCGCGCGTCCTCCACCGAGCTGATGCCGCCGGCGACGCAGAACGGGATGTCGATCTCCCGGGCCACCCGGTCGATCCACGCGACGTCCACCCGCCTCCCCTGGGGGCTGGCGGTGATGTCGTAGAAGACCAACTCGTCCACCCCCTCGGCGCTGTAGCGCGCCGCGAGCTCGGTGATGCCGCCCATGTCCTGGTGGTCCCGGAAGCGCGTGCCCTTGACGACGCGACCGTCGCGCACGTCCAGGCACGCGATGATCCTGCGTGCCAGGGTCATTCGCGCTCCTCGGCGATGGCCTCGTCGATCGTCAGTCGGCCCTCGAGGAGCGCCTTGCCCAGGATCACCCCGGCGCACCCGATCTTGCGGACACCGCGCACGTCGGCGGCGTGGCGGGTGCCTCCAGAAGCCTGGACCGCCACGTCGGGCACGGCGCGGGTGAGGAAGGTGTAGAGGTTGAGGTTGGGGCCTGACATCGTGCCGTCCCGCCCGATGTCGGTGCACAGGGCGTGCGCCAGGCCGGACCTGGCGTAGTGACTCAGCAGAGCCGCCAGGTCGGTCTCGGTGTCGGAGGTCCACCCGCTGGTGGGCAGCACCCAGGACCCGTCCTCACCCGTGCGGGTGTCCAGCGCCACGGTGATGCGGTCCGAGCCGAACTCCTCGATCCACGCAGCCACGGTCTCCGGCTCCCGGACCGCCAGGGAGCCCACCACAACACGAGAGGCACCGGCGTCCAGCAGGGCTGCGACGTCCTCCTTGCCCCGCACTCCCCCGCCGGTCTGGACCTGCAGGGAGGTCTCGGCCACGATCTCGCGCAACAACGGCGTCAGGGTGTAGCCGCCGGCCCGCGCAGCGTCCAGGTCCACCAGGTGCAGCCAGCGCGCACCACCCTCGGCATAGCCTCGGGCGACACCGAGCGGCTCGCTGGGGTAGCGCGTCTCCTTGTCGTAGTCGCCCTTGTGCAACCGGACCACGCGGCCTTCGCGGATGTCGATTGCGGGATAGATGGTGAAGTCGGTCATGGCGACACCTCCAGGAGGAAGTTTGTCAGGAGTCGGGAGCCGGCGCTGGCCGACCTCTCCGGGTGGAACTGCGCGCCCCACCGCTGGCCGTTGCGGACGACCGCGCTCCAGGTGCCGGAGTGCTCGGTCGTCTGCAGGGTGTCCGCGGTCACCGGGACCGCGTAGCTGTGCACGAAGTAGGCACGGGTCCCGGCGGTCAGACCGGCCGTGAGCGGGTCATCCCGCACCGTGGTCAGGGTGTTCCAGCCCATGTGCGGCACCCGCAGCCCCGGCGCGGGCGGGATGGCCACGACCTCGCCGGCCAGGAGCCCGAGGCACTCGGTGCCGCCGTCCTCCGCGGACCGCTCGAAGAGCAGCTGCATCCCGAGGCAGACGCCCAGCAGCGGTTGCTCCACCTGGCGCAGCACCTCGACCAGCCCGGCCTCTCGCAGCCGGCGCATGCCAGCACCAGCCGCCCCGACACCGGGCAGGATGACCCGGTCGGCGGCCAGTATGTCGTCAGCCGAGCTGGTCAGGCGGGCGTCGGCCCCGAGCCGGTCCAGGGCGTAGCGGACCGAGCCGATGTTGGTCCCGCCGGAGTCGACCAGGGCGACCTTGGGTCTGGTCACGGCTCAGAGCACGCCCTTGGTCGAGGGCAGCTCGGTGCCCTCGACCCGGATGGCCTGGCGCAGCGCGCGTGCGACGGCCTTGAAGCCCACCTCGATCTTGTGGTGGGTGTTCTCCCCGGTCACGGACAGGTGCAGGGTGGCGCGCAGCGCCTCGGCGAAGGACCGCCAGAAGTGCTCCACCATCTCGGTCGGCAGGTCGCCCACCATCTCCCGGTCGAAGTCGCACTCGAACTTCAGGAACGGCCGACCGGACAGGTCCAGCGCCGCGCTGGCCCGGGCCTCGTCCATCGGGGCGGTGAAGCCGTAGCGCCCGATCCCCCGCCGGTCGCCCAGCGCCTCGTCGAGCGCCTGACCGATCGCCAGCGCCGTGTCCTCCGTGGTGTGGTGCTCGTCGATGTGCAGGTCGCCCTCGCAGGTCACCTTCATCGAGAAGCCGCCGTGCTTGGCGAGCTGGTCGAGCATGTGGTCCAGGAAGCCCAGCCCGGTGGCCACCTCGATGTCCCCGGTCCGGTCCAGATCGACCTCGACATGGATCCTCGTCTCCGAGGTGTTGCGGTCCACGACGGCGACGCGCGGCCGGTTTGCCAGCTCGTGGGCGATCTGCTCCCAGGTCACCGAGTCCTCACCGCCCTGCCCCAACGAGCTCTGCAGGAGGTAGGTCCTGATCCCCAGGTTGTCACCGAACTGCTTGTCGGTCTGGCGGTCGCCCACCATCATGGAGCGCTCCCAGTCGATGCTGCGGTCCGTGAGCAGGTGCCGGACCATCCCGATGCCCGGCTTGCGGGTGTCGGGCTGATCCGGCCCCGGCGGGTGGGGGTCGACGTGCACCTCCTTGAACGTGATGCCCTGGCTCTCCAGGATGTGCAGCAGGAGGTCGTGCGGTCCCTGGAACGACTCGACGGGGAAGTTGGGGCCCCCGAGGTCGTTCTGGTTGGAGACCATCACGAAGTCCCAGCCCGCGTCCCGCAGCCTCGCCAGCGCCGGCATGACACCCGGCACGAGGCGCAGCTTCTCGTAGGAGTCGATCTGACAGTCGGCGGGTTCCTCGATGATCGTGCCGTCCCGGTCGATGAACAGGACGGGGCGCTGGGTGCTCATGTGGTGTGTTCCTCGGTGCTGGTGGTGTCGGGGCTGGTGGAGTCTGGGGGCTGGTGGTCGCGGCGGGGAGTATGTCGTGTGGGCTAGGAAGCGTCCGGGTGCTCCTCGGCCGGTGGTGCCGACACAGGGGCTCTGTCGGCCAGTGGTGTCGACCCGGGGGATCTGTCTGGCGGGCATACCGACCCAGGGGCTCCCAGCGCCCGGCGGACAGCCTCGATCTCGTGGGGAGCGCCCACGGTGATGCGCAGGGCGTCGCTGAGCAGGTGTCCCATATCGCGGACCACGATGCCATGTGCCCTCAGGTCGGTGAGCAGTGACTCCGCCCCCGGCCCGCGGACGAGCAGGAAGTTGGCCTCGCTGGCATAGACGTTGGTGACGCGAGGGTCGCCAGCCAGGATCTCGGCCAGCAGCTCGCGGCCGACCCTCGTCTCGGCGACGCGTGCCTCGACCGAGCGCCGGACCGAACCGGCCAGGGCGCTGACGGCGAGCTCTGCGACGGGGACCGGGATGGGATAGGGCGCCTGGACCCGGCGCAGGACGACGGCCAGATCGGGGTGGGCCAGAGCAACGCCGATACGGACACCGGCCAGGCCGTGGGCCTTGGACAGGGTGCGCAGGACGACCAGGTTGGGGTGGGCGTCCAGCAGGGTGGTGGCGCTCGGCGGGGCGGCAAATTCCTGGTAGGCCTCGTCGACGACGACCACGGCCCGCTCCTCCAGCGCCCGGGCGAGCTCGGCGACCCGGTCCAACGGCACCACGGCCCCGGTCGGGTTCCCCGGGCTGGCCAGGAACACCACGCGCGCCCCCTGCTCCTCCGCAGCCACCCGGACTGCCTCGGTGTCCACCTCCCAGAGGTCACCGAGATCCCGCTGCGGGACGTCGACGACCGGCACGCCGTGGAGCCGGGCGGTCACGGCATACATCCCGAAGGTCGGCGAGGTCTGGAGGACCGCGTCGTCGCTGCCCGGGGCGCACAGCGCGCGGACCAGCAGGTCGATGCACTCATCGCTCCCCCGGCCGACCACCACCCGGTCCGGTGCCACGCCGTGGGCGTCGGCCAGCGCGTCCACGAGGGGTGCCGGTTGCGGGTCGGGGTAGCGCCGCTGGGCGCCCTCGGGGTCCACGGCGCTGGCTGTCGCGGCCTCGTTGGCGTTGAGCCAGATCGTCGCGGGGGCGCCGGAGTCGCTGGTGCGGGCCGAGGAGTAGCCGGCGAAGTCCCGCAGGTCCGCCCGGATCAGGTGACCCCCCAATTTTTGCAGGGGTTTTGCGGGTGCGGCCCGCCTTTTTTCAGGGGTTTTGCTGGTGTTCGCGGCGCTGTCACTGCTCACGACGCCACCTCCGACCTGCGCAGGCGCCGCGTCACCGCGGCCTGGTGCCCGATGAGCCCCTCGGCGCCGGAGAGCTCGACCGCGGTCGGCCCGATCGCCGTCAACCCATCTGGGGTCACCGACTGCACGGTCATCGCGATCTGGAAGCTGGTGACGTTCACGCCACCGGTCCAGCGTGCGGCGCCGGCCGTAGGCAGGACGTGGTTGGTGCCGCTGCAGTAGTCCCCGAGCGTCTCCGGAGCCCAGTCCCCCAGGAAGACCGAGCCCGCGCGCTCGACCCGGTCGACCCAGGCCTGGGGCTCGCGCAGCGCCAGGATCAGGTGCTCGGGGGCGTAGTCGTTGCTGACGCCGAACGCCTCGTCCAGGTCGCCGGTCACCACGATCGCGCTCCCGTCCAGCGCCTTGGCCGCGATGTCGGCCCGGGGCAGTATGGCGAGCTGCTGGCTCACCTGCTCGGCCACCGCCTCGGCGAGGGCCGGGTCGTCTGTGAGCAGCAGCACCTGAGAGTCGGGTCCGTGCTCAGCCTGGGACAGCAGGTCGGCTGCCACGAACTCGGGGTCGGCTCCCCCGTCGGCGATCACCAGGACCTCGGACGGCCCGGCCGGCATGTCGATGCCGGGACCCCCCTCAGCGGTGCTGACCTGCCGCTTGGCCTCGGTGACCCAGGCGTTGCCGGGGCCGAAGATCTTGTCGCAGCGTGGCACCGACTCGGTGCCGTAGGCCATGGCGGCGATCGCCTGCGCGCCACCTGTCACGAAGACCTGGGTGATGCCGCACTCGGCGGCGGCCGCCAGCACGGTGGTGTCCGCGAGGCCGTCCTCTCCCGGCGGGGTGCACAGCACCACCTCGGGGCAGCCCGCCAGCTGTGCGGGGACGCCGAGCATGAGGGCCGTGGAGGGCAGTGGCGCGGAGCCGGCCGGGACGTAGAGGCCCACCCGGCGGATCGGTCGCACGACGCGGGCACAGGTGACGCCCGGTGCGGTCTCGATCTGGTAGTCGTTGACCATCCCCGCACGGTGGAAGGTCCGGATGTTCTGGGCCGCGTCGCGGATCGCGCCGAGCAGCGCCTCGGGCAGCTCCCGGACGGCACGCTCGATCTCCTCCGCCGGCACCGCGAGCGACCGGGCGGGCGCGGGGTCGAAGCGCTCGGCATACTCCTGCAGTGCGGCATCGCCGCCCTCCCGGACCCCGGCGAGGATGTCGGCGACCCCCGTGGTGACCTGCGGGCCGGCGGTCGCGGTGGCCCTGGACAGGACCTCGGCGCGGGCGGCGTCGTCCAACGCGGACCAGCTGACCGTCCTCATGCCAGCATCCCCTCCACCGGCAGGACCATGATGGTGTGGGCACCGGCCCGCTTGAGCTCCTCCAGGCGCGGCCACGGCACCGCGTTGTGGCACAGCAGCTGCACGGAGACCTCGTCGCGGCCGTCCACCGCCAGCACCGTCGGCTCGCCGCCGGCGGGCAGCCCCTTGAGCACGGCGGGCAGGACGTCGCGGCCGGCCCGCAGCATCAGCAGGCGGGTCTCCTTCAGGCGCAGGGCGCCGTCCATGCGGCGCAGCAGCAGGTCGGCGATCTCCTCGCGGCCGTCCTCCAGCGGTGCGGTCGGGCCGGCGATGACGGCCTCGGAGTGCAGCAGCGTCTCGACCGGCTTCAGGGCGTTCGCCGCGAGCGTGCCGCCAGTGGAGACCAGGTCGCACACCACGTCGGCCTGGCCCAGGCGCGGCGCGATCTCGACCGAGCCGGACAGCGTGACCACCTGCGCGTCTACGCCCTTCTCGTCCAGCCAGCGGCCAAGGGTGCGGGGATAGCTCGTGGCGATCCGCTGGCCCGCGAGCTGCTGCGGCCCGGTCCACTGCTCGTCGTCGTTGATCGCGATGTCCAGACGGCAGACACCCCACCCGAGCTGGCGCCACTCCCTCAGGCCCGCGGCCTGCCCGTTGGCGGTCCGGGCCAGGTCGTGCTCGACCAGCACGTTGCGCCCGACGACGCCGAGGTCGCAGACGCCGTCGGCGATGAGGCCGGGGATGTCGTCGTCCCGCACGAGGAGGAGGTCGACCGGCAGCGACTCGCCGTAGCAGAAGAGCCGGTCGCGGCTCTCCCGCCAGGTCAGCCCGCAGGAGGCGAGCAGGTCGCGGGCCGGCTCGGCGAGGCGGCCCGACTTCTGGATCGCCACGCGCAGGCGGTCGCGGGTGGTGGCAGGCGGGGTCATGGTGACCTTCCGGGTCTGGGCCCGTGCGGGGCCCGGGTGTCTGGGGCAGACGCGTCGTCGCGCCGGGTCTGGGCCGGTGCGCTCAGCCGTGGGCCGGCTGCGCACCGCGCGTATGCGCCAGCACCTCGCGATAGCCACCGGTGCCGTGCTCCAGGCACCGTGCCACCCGTCCGACCGTCGTCACGCTGACACCGGTCTGCTCGTGCACCTGGCGGTAGGAGACCCCGTCGGCCAACAACGGCACGACGCTCCACCGGTCGGCCAGGGCCTCCAGCTCGGCGGGTGTGCAGAGATCCGTGAGGAAGGCGGCCATCCGCTCGGGGTCGTCCACCAGAGCCAGAGCCCGAGCCAGCTCGGCCTGCGCCTGCTCGCCACGCGACAATTCGTCCGCGGCGGTGGCGGTCTGGCCGGTGTCTCGGCGCTTCATCAGGGCTCCAGGGGTGCTGCCGGGCTGGCCGGCGGAACGAGGTGGTGTAGTAACGCGCTATTACGCTAACACAGCCCTCGCGCGACACCGAACGCACCGCCCGACCACCTGGCCGTGCCCCGACGGCTCAGTCCTCCAGCGGCAGGTCCAGCGGCTGAGCCAGCTCGACGCGCAGGGCGCGCACGGCCTCCTCACGCGGGACCGTGAACTGGTCCTGGCGGCGCAGGTCCTTGATTGTCACGGTGCCGGCACTCACCTCCTGCTCCCCCAGGATGGCGACGAACCGGATTCCGGCGCGATCGGCATACTTCAGCTGCTTGCCGAGCTTGCCGCCGTCCAGGACCACCTCGGTGTTGATGCCGCCCTGCCGCAGCTCGGTGGCCAGGGCCAGGCACTGCGGCAGGTGCGCCTCGTCCAGCTGGGGCACGAGGACCTGCACGGTCGACTCGGCGGTCCCGACCAGCCCCGCCTCCCGCAGCTGCCAGAACAGCCGCGTCAGACCGATCGACATCCCGACCCCCGGCAGGCGGGACTGGGTGTACTGACCGGCGAGATCGTCATACCGCCCGCCGGAGCAGACCGAGCCGATCTCCGGGTGGTCGTCCAGGGTCGTCTCGTAGACGGTGCCGGTGTAGTAGTCGAGGCCGCGGGCGATGGAGAGGTTGAGGGCGTAGTCGCTCTCGGGGACGCCCAGGTCGCGCAGCACCGTGAGCACCTCGCGCAGCTCCGCCACGCCGGTGGCCAGCATCTCCGAGCCCGAGGACCCGGCCTGGACGCGCTCCAGGTGTCCCATCGCGTCTGCGTGGGAGGTGGACCGGACGCGGACCAGCGCCAGGACCGCGTCCGCGGCCGGCTCGGACAGGCTCAGACCCTCCCCCACGAGCGTGGCTCGCACCGCGTCCGCGCCCCGCTTGTCGAGCTTGTCGACCTCACGGAGCACCGCCACCTGGTGCTCGCCGTCGGTGATGCCCAGGTCCTCGAAGAAGCCGCGCATCAGCTTGCGGTTGTTGAGCTGGATCGTGAACGCGCCGATGTCCAGGTCGGTGAAGATGGTGTGGATCACCGCCGGGCACTCGGCGTCGTGGCGGGGGCTGAGTCCGTCCTTGCCGATGATGTCGATGTCGCACTGGTAGAACTCGCGGTAGCGGCCCTTCTGCGGCCGCTCGCCGCGGTAGACCCGCTGCATCTGGTAGCGCCGGAACGGGAAGGTCAGCTGGTGCTCGTGCTCGGCGACGTAGCGGGCCAGCGGCACGGTGAGGTCGAAGCGCAGCGCCAGCTCCGGCAGCCCGGAGTCCGGGTTGGCGGCCGCCTTCTCCAGCGACCCCGTCGACTGCACGAAGTAGACCTGCCGCTCGGTCTCCCCACCGGTCTTGGTGAGCAGCACGTCGGTCAGCTCGTAGGCCGGCGTCTCGATGGGCAGGAACCCGAACCGCTCGTAGCCGGACCGGATCACGTCGAGCATGCGCTGGAGGGCGATCTGCTCGGTGGGCAGGAGCTCGAGGGTGCCGGGGGCGGTGCGGGGCTTGATCACCCGGCGAGTCTAACGAGGACGAGGGGTCCTCCTGCCGCCCGCCGGGTCAGGTGAGGCCGGTCAGGAACGGGTTGGTGGCCCGCTCCCGGGCCATCGTGGTCCCGGGGCCGTGCCCCGGCAGGACCAGGCTGCTGTCCGGCAGCGGCAGTATGACGTCACGCAGCGACCGCAGCATCGTCGCGTGATCTCCACCCGGGAGGTCGGTGCGTCCGATCGAGCCGGCGAACAGCACGTCTCCGGTGAGCACGGTGCGGTCGACCTCGTCCGGCATCCCGGTCGGGACCCCGGCCAGACCGTAGAGCACGGAACCCTCGGTGTGGCCCGGGGCGTGTGAGACCTCCAGCGAGAGTCCGGCCAGGTCCAGCACCTGCCCCTCGCGCAGGTCGATCACGGTGTCGGGCTCGGCCCAGGTCGCGCGCCGCCCGAACTGCTGCTCCAGCATCGCCACCAGGGCCGGGCTCGTCGAGGCCAGCGGGTCCTGGAGGCGATACCGGTCCTCCTCGTGGATGTAGGCGGCGGTGCGGCCGGCGCAGACTGGCGCCACGGCATACGTGTGGTCGAGGTGTCCGTGGGTCAGCAGGACCGCGGCCGGACGCAGGTGGCGCTCGGCGAGGACCTCGGCCACCTGGTTCTCGACCCCGACCCCGGGGTCGACGATGACGCACTCCTCGCCGTCGTCCGGTGCGACGACATAACAGTTCGTGCCGAAGGCGGCGGCCTCGATGCGGATGACCAACACGTGACCAAACCTACGTCCGATCGTGTCCAAACCGTCATCCTGTCGTGATCCTTCCGCTGCAGAACGCTGCCTAAACTGGCCGCTCACCCCCGCCCGAGCACGTCAGGAGATCACGAGAGATGGAGCTGGGTCGTCACTGGTGGCGGTTGCCGAGTCTGGTGATGGTGAGCGTGCTCGCGCTCAGTGCGTGCGGCGGTGCCGAGCCAGGCACGGGCGATGACACCGCCGGGGACCACGCTGCGGCGTCGACCACCTTGTCGCCTGAGGGTGCGGGCGCCGGCTGCACGGAGCCGCCCGTGGTGCCGAGCACCGGTCCGGCCGCCGCGCCGCTGGATCCCCCCGAGGGGGAGGTGTCCGGGACGTGGACGGCGCAGATCGAGACCAACTGCGGTGTCATCGAGGTCGAGTTGTATGCCGACCAGGCCCCGGTGACGGTGTCCTCCTTTCGGCACCTGGCTGAGGCGAGCTACTGGGCGGACAGCCCGTGTCACCGGTTGACCACGCAGGGGATCTTCGTGCTGCAGTGCGGTGACCCGACCGGCACCGGCCGTGGGGCACCCGGCTACACCTTTGGCATCGAGAACGCGCCCGAGGACGGGAAGTACCCCCCGGGCACCCTGGCGATGGCCAGGGCCCAGGATCCCAACAGCAACGGCGGCCAGTTCTTCATCGTCTACGAGGACACTGAACTACCCGTGGCAGGCGGTGGCTACAGCATCTTCGGTAGGGTCACCGGTGGAATGGACATTGTTGACCGCGTCGCCGAACAAGGCGTCGATGGCGGCGGTGCCGACGGACCTCCCGCGGCGCCGATCAGCATCCTCTCGGTCGAGGTCACACAGGAGAAGGCGTCAGAGTGAGCGAGCAGCCGCAGGGAACCGACAACACCCCCGAGTCGAGCTCAGTGCCCGACCCGACGACAGACCGGCTGGAGTCCCAGGCCGCGCCCAGCGAGCCGACGGAGTCGGCAGACCCCACCTCGACCACCCCGGCGGCGGACACGCTCCCGGACGTTCCCAGCCCGGACCCGTCGACTGTGCCGGTCCCCGGACAACCCGAGCCCGTGGTCCCCGAGCCGACGCCCGAGCCGGTCGTTCCCGAGCCGGTCGTCCCCGAGCCTGAGTCCACGCCCGACCCCCAGCCCACGCCGGGCCCCGAGCCCACGCCCGAGCCCACGCCGGAGCCCGTGGTCCCCCAGCCGGAACCCACGCCCGAGCCCGAGCCCACCCAGCCTGAGCCCACCCAGGAGTCCGTTGCGCCCGAGGCCACCGCCGACATTCCCACGGCGGAGGCCTCCGAGGACGAGACTGAAGCCTCCACCCCGGAGCCCGTGGAGCCGCAGGCGGCTCCCGCACACGACGCCCCCGAGCAGACCGAGCAGGAGCCCACGCCTGAGCCGGTGGTCGCCCAGCCTGAGCCCGAGCCCACCCCAGAGTCGGTTGCCCCCGAGGCTTCCGCCGACCATGCTCCGGCGGAGTCCTTCGAGGGTGAGACCGGAGCCTCCACCCCGGAGCCCGTGGAGCCGCAGGCGGCTCCCGCACCCGACGCCCCCGAGCCGACCGAGCAGGAACCCACGCCTGAGCCCGTGGTCGCCCAGCCGGAGCCCACCCAGCCTGAGCCCGTGGTCGCCCAGCCGGAGCCCACCCAGCCTGGGCCCACTCCAGGATCGATCACGACCACTGCGCCGGGCGAAGATTCCACGCCGAGCGCCGAGCCCGGCAAGGACCCCGCGGCGGAGCCAACACCCAAGGAGCCCGCCGAGGCCCCAGCCGCCGAGGCCCCAGCCGGGGCCGACCCGGTCAGCGCACCGGCGACGGAAGCCGCCCCCGCGGCACCTAAGCCGGCCGCGCCCAAGCCCCGCCCGATCCCCTCGCCCGCTGCCCTCGCCGGTCGCAAGCCCGCGGTGACCCCCGTGGCGCCTGCGGCTGCGGCCCCCGCCTCCGCGTCCACCTCGATCACGTTCGGACGAGTGGGCGACGACGGCACCGTCTACGTCCGGGACGGCGACGACGAGCGCGCGGTCGGTTCCTACCCGGAGACGACCTCCGAGGAGGCCCTCGCCTACTTTGCGCGGAAATACGACGAGCTCGCGGCAAACACCTCGCTGCTCGAGCAGCGGCTGGAGCAGACCGACCTCTCCGCCCACGAGGCACGCGAGTCACTCAAGACCCTGCGTGACCAGATCGGCGAGG
The DNA here is from genome assembly GCF_023015765.1 of Ornithinimicrobium sp. F0845. Lineage (GTDB taxonomy): Bacteria > Actinomycetota > Actinomycetes > Actinomycetales > Dermatophilaceae > Ornithinicoccus. Next base: position 303,204 of record NZ_JALKAL010000003.1, on the reverse strand, counting down.
CCAACGTCGTAGGCGACCTGCCCGCCCTGCGCGAGCGGGTGACCCAGATCGAGAACGCCGTCAAGGAACGCCAGCGCACCGAGACCGAGCGTCGGGCCCAGGCCAAGGCAGAGGCCACGCAGGTGCGTGAGGCGCTCGTGGTCGAGGCCGAGGGCCTTGCGGCAGCCGATGTGCACCAGGTGCAGTGGAAGTCCGCCAGCGCCAAGATGCGCGGCATGCTCGATGAGTGGCGCAACCTCCAGAAGAAGGGACCCAAGCTCGACAAGGACGTGGAGAACGCCCTCTGGCACCGGCTCAGCTCCGCCCGCAGCACCTTCGACAAGGGCCGCAAGGCCTTCTTCAGCGAGCTGGACACCCAGCACGCGGAGGCCAAGCGGGTCAAGGAGAAGTTGGTCGCTGAGGCGGAGGCCCTCTCCACCAGCAAGGACTGGGGCGCCACCGCTGGCGCATTCAAGCGGCTCATGCAGGACTGGCGCCGCGCTGGCCGCGCTCAGCGGGCTGATGACGACGCACTCTGGGAGCGCTTCAAGGCCGCCCAGGACAACTTCTTCGACGCGAAGGACGCGGTCGTTGCGGCCGAGAACGAGGAGTTCCGGGCCAACCTGGCCGTCAAGGAGGAGCTCCTCAAGGAGGCCGAGGCACTCGTCCCCGTCAAGGACCTCGAGTCCGCGAAGAGCCAGCTGCGCACTATTCAGGAGAAGTGGGACGAGGCCGGCAAGGTGCCGCGCGAGGACATGTCCCGCGTCGAGGGCCGGCTCCGCAAGGTCGAGCAGGCCGTGCGCGACCTGGAGGATGCCAAGTGGACCAGGACCAACCCCGAGCTGAACGCCCGGGCACAGTCGATGGTCGACCAGCTCGAGCGAGCGGTGCAGGGCCTGGAGCAGGACCTCGAGGCGGCCAAGGCCGGAGGCAACGAGAAGAAGATCGCCGAGGCCCAGGCCGCACTGGACGCGAGGCAGCAGTGGCTCGACTCGGCACGCGGCGGGCTGTCCGAGTTCGGGGGCTGAGGTGACCCACGCCTTCGACCAGGACGACATCGCAACTGCCCTGGCGGCATACCTCGATGCCTCTCCGTCCCCGTTCCATGCGGTGGAGAGTGCGGCCTCACTCCTCGCGGAGCACGGCTTCACCCGGGTCGCCGAGACCGATGCGACGCCTACGGAGCCGGGCCGCTACCTGACGGTTCGGGGCGGTTCGCTGATCGCCTGGTCCACCGAGACGGACCTGGGAGCGACCACCCCGTTCCGGGTGGTCGGGGCGCACACCGACTCCCCCAACCTGCGGATCAAGCCACGCCCGGACGTCGTCCGTTCGGGATGGCAGCAGCTCGCCGTCGAGGTGTACGGCGGGCCGCTCCTGAACACCTGGCTGGACCGTGACCTGGGCCTGTCGGGGCGCGTGGCGGTGCGCGACGGTTCTGGCGTCGAGCCCTCCCTGCTGCTGATCGACGAGCCCATCCTGCGGGTGTCCCAGCTCGCGCCCCACCTGGACCGTGCGGTCAACACCGACGGGCTCAAACTCAACCCCCAGCAGCACCTGGTCCCCCACTGGGGCCTGGGTGCGGAACCTGGTGACTTCGTCGGGTTCGTCGCAGACACGCTCGATGTTCCTCGCGAGGACGTCCTGGGCTGGGACCTGATGACCCACGACCTGACCCCGGCGCGCCGCATCGGCCGGGATCGAGACCTGCTCGCCTCCGCCCGCCTGGACAACCTGGCGACGTCGTTCGCGGCGACCCGCGCGCTGGTCCGCGCCGTCGAGCAGGCCGAGGCCTCCGCCGTCGTGCCGGTCATCGCACTGTTCGACCACGAGGAAGTCGGGAGCACCACCGAGCGGGGCGCCCACTCCAACTTCCTACCGGCCGTCCTCGAGCGGATCGTGCTGTCCCGCGGGGGCTCGCGGGAGGACTTCCTGCGCGCCATGGCCGGCACGGTGATCGCGTCGGGCGACATGGCGCACGCGACCAACCCGAACTACGCCGACCGTCACGAGCCGGGTCACCAGGTGCAGATGAACGGCGGACCGGTGCTGAAGATCAACGCCCAGGCGCGCTATGCGACCGACGGGCTCGGTGCCGCAGCATTCCGCCTCGCCTGTGAGCAGGCCGGTGTGCCGGTCCAGACCTTCGTCACCCGCACCGACCTGCCCTGCGGCTCGACGGTCGGGCCGATGACGTCGGCACTAACCGGGGCCACGACGGTCGACTTCGGCGCACCCACACTCTCGATGCACTCCACCCGGGAGGCGTGCGGGGTCGCCGACCAGGCGATGTATGCCGGCGCCCTGGCCGCCTTCCTGTCGCCCGCCTGAGGGGAGTACCAAACCTCCCCAAGAATGGTCAGGCTGTGCGGTGCCGGCGGTGCGGGTCGGTCTGTGACGTCCCGGTGATGCGGTAGGCGTCCAGCACGGCGCTGACCCTGCGCACGGACCGGATCACGGACTCCAGGTGGCTGGGGTCGGCCATCTCGAAGGTGAACCGGGACAGCGCCACCCGGTCGCGACCGGTCTGCACGGAGGCCGACAGGATGTTGACGTGCTGCTCGGTGAGCGCCCGGGTGATCTCCGCGAGCAGGCCGGGCCGGTCCAGCGCCTCAACCTGCAGCTGCACCAGGAAGACACTGGTCTCGGTGGGCGACCAGGCGACGTTGATGAGCCGCTCGGGATGCTGCTTGAGGGACTCGGCGTTGGTGCAGTCGGTCCGGTGGACCGAGACGCCCTTGCCGGTCGTCACGAAGCCCATGATCGGGTCGCCCGGCACCGGGGTGCAGCAGCGGGCGAGCTTCACCCAGACGTCGTCGGTGCCGACCACCGTGACGCCCGAGTCCAGGCTGCGCGGCCGACCCTTGGTGGGGACGGTGGCCTCGGCCAGGTCCTCGGTGGCGCTGTCCTCCCCGCCCAGCGTGGCGACCAGCTGCTTCACGACGTGGTCGGCGGAGACGTGACCCTCCCCGACCGCAGCGTACACGCCGTCCACGGTGTTGTAGCGCAGGTCGTTGGCGACGGCGGTGAGGGTGTCGTGCGACATGAGCCTCTGCAGCGGCTGGTTCTGCTTGCGCAGCACCTTGGCGATCTGGTCCTTGCCGGACTCGATCATCTCCTCGCGGCGTTCCTTGGAGAACCACTGGCGGATCTTGTTGCGCGCGCGAGGGCTCTTGACGAAGTTGAGCCAGTCGCGGCTCGGTGCAGCGTCGGCAGCCTTGCTGGTCAGGATCTCGACGACGTCACCGTTGGCGAGGGAGCTGTCCAGCGGCACCAGCTTGCCGTTCACCCGGCCACCCACGCAGTGGTGCCCGACCTCCGTGTGCACCGCGTAGGCGAAGTCGACCGGGGTAGCTCCCGAGGGCAGGGCCATGACGTCGCCGCCCGGGGTGAAGACGTAGACCTCCGCGCCGCTGATCTCAAAGCGCAGCGACTCCAGGAACTCTCCTGGGTCGGCGGTCTCCTTCTGCCAGTCGAGGAGCTGGCGCAGCCACTGCATCCCCTCCATCTGACCGGGGCCGCCATCCGCCCCGACGGTGCCCTTGGTGCCGTCCTCCTTGTACTTCCAGTGCGCGGCCACGCCGTACTCGGCACGGCGGTGCATCTGGTGGGTGCGGATCTGCACCTCCACCGGCTTGCCGTCCGGACCGATCACCGTGGTGTGCAGCGACTGGTACATGTTGAACTTCGGCATCGCGATGTAGTCCTTGAACCGGCCGGGGACCGGGTTCCACCGCGCGTGCAGCGCGCCGAGCACCGCGTAGCAGTCCTGCACCGTCTCCACCAGGACCCGCACCGCCACCAGGTCATAGATCTGCTCGAAGTCGCGCCCGCGCACGATCATCTTCTGGTAGACCGAGTAGTAGTGCTTGGGCCGCCCGGTGACCACGGCCTTGATCTTGGCCTCCTTCAGGTCCTTGCCGATGTCGGCCCGCACCGTGGCGAGGTACTCCTCGCGCGCGGGGGCCCGCTGCGCCACCATCCGCACGATCTCGTCGTAGATCTTCGGGTAGAGCTGGGCGAAGGACAGGTCCTCCAGCTCCCACTTGATGGTGTTCATGCCCAGCCGGTGCGCGAGCGGGGCGTAGATCTCCAGGGTCTCGTTGGCCTTGCGGGCGGCGGACGCGGCCGACACGTAGCGCCAGGTGCGCGCGTTGTGCAGCCGGTCGGCGAGCTTGATGACCAGCACCCGGATGTCGCGCGCCATGGCGACCACCATCTTGCGCACGGTCTCCGCCTGGGCGGCCTCGCCATACTGCACCTTGTCCAGCTTGGTGACGCCGTCGACCATCATCGCGATCTCGTCGCCGAAGTCCTTGCGGAGCTGGTCCAGGGAGTATGTCGTGTCCTCGACCGTGTCGTGCAGCAGCGCCGCCGCGAGGGTCGAGGGGGTCATGCCCAGCTCAGCCAGGATGGTGGCGACCGCGAGCGGGTGGGTGATGTAGGCGTCACCGCTCTTGCGGACCTGGCCCCGGTGGGCCCTGTCGGCAACGTCATAGGCCCGCTCGATCAGCTCGAGGTCTGCCTTGGGGTGGGTGGCCTTGACGGCGCGCAGCAACGGCTCCAGGACCGGGTTCGACCCGGACCTGGTGCCTCCCAGGCGGGCCAGCCGGGCTCGGACGCCGTGGCTGGCGTGGGAGGAGGCCGCAGCGACGTCCTCACTCATGGCCCGATTGTAGGCCGCTCACCCCCGTGGTCGTGCCTCGGCGCCCGCCACGGGGTCAGGTCGTCAGGAGCGCGTGGACCTTCGTCCCGTCCAGGCGGGTGCGCCCCGCCAGGAAGCCCAGCTCCAGGACGACCTCCACGGCGACGACCTCACCGCCGCACCGCCGCACGAGCTCCACCGCGGCCGCAGCCGTCCCGCCCGTGGCCAGCACGTCGTCCACGACCAGCACGCGCTGCCCGGGACGGACGGCATCGGTGTGGATCTCGACGGTGGCCGTGCCGTACTCCAGGGAGTAGGACACCGCGTGAGTCGCCGCCGGCAGCTTGCCCTGCTTGCGCACCGGGATGAACCCGACGCCCAGCTCCTGCGCGATCGCCGCACCCAGGATGAATCCCCGGGCCTCGATGCCCAGCACGGCCTCGACGGCGCCAGCGTGACGGTCGACCACGTCCCGCACCACCCGGTCCCGCAGCGGCACGTCCAGCAGCAACGGGGTGAAGTCCTTGAACAGGACCCCCGCCTCCGGGAAGTCGGGGACGTCACGCAGGCTGGCCGCGACGTCCCCGGCCAGGGCCGGGTCGCGGACGTCAGGCGGCTCCTGGGCGCGCGGCATGTCGTCGGTCATGACCCGAGTATGCCGATCGCCCGGTCAGCGCTTCGACTTCGGGGGCCGCTTGGGCTGGTTGCGCGGGCCACGTGCCCTCGGGTGCACCTCGCGTGCCCGTGGGTGCACCGTCCGCGCCGTCTCGTCCGCGTCGCCGGCACCAGCCCCGTTGGTCCCGCCAAGGTGCTCGGGGTCGGGCAGCTGGTCGGGCTCGGACCCGTCGGCGTCCTCGGTCAGCAGGGCCACCCCGCTGCCGTCGGCACCGATGGTCTTTATCCCGGGAGGCGCGGCGTGGTCGATGGTCTCCATCCCCGGGGGTGCCGACGCGTCCAGCTTGCCGCTGGCCCGACCCGCCCGCTTGGCCACCTTCTTCTCCAGCGCCTTGATCTCCGGCTCGTTCTCCCGCAGGTGCACCAGCAGCGGCGTCGCGATGAAGATCGAGGAGTAGGTGCCGACCGCCATACCGATGAACAGCGCGACGGACAGGTCGAGGAGGGTGCCCGGCCCGATGAACGCGATCCCGAAGAACAGGATCGAGGCGACGGGCAGCAGGGCCACCACGGAGGTGTTGATCGACCTGACCAGCGTCTGGTTCACCGCCAGGTTTGCCGCGTGGGCGTAGGTGGTGCGCTTGGACTCCAGGGCGTACTCGGTGTTCTCGCGCACCTTGTCGAAGACGACGATGGTGTCGTAGATCGAGTAGCCGAGGATGGTCAGGAAGCCGATCATCGAGGCCGGGGAGATCTCGATGCCCAGCAGGCCGTAGATGCCGACGGTGAAGACCACGTCGTGCAGCAGGGCGACGATGGCTGCCAGGGCCATCTTCCAGGTGCGGAAGTAGAGGGCCAGCACCACGCTGACCAGCACCAGGAAGGCGACCAGCGCCTGGATGGCCTTGTTGGTGACGGTCTCCCCCCACGACGGGCCGACGAAGGAGCTGGTGACGTCCTGGTCCGCGACGTCGAACTCCTCGGCCAGCGCGGCGATCGCGCCGTTCGACTCCTCGACGCTCAGCTCACCGGTCTGGATCCGGATCGTGTTGGTGCCGATCTGGGTGACCGAGACCTCCGCCGCTTCCGGTGCCTCGGCGCGGAGCGTGTCCGCGGCGCGGCTCTCATAGCTGTCCATGTTGGACACACCGGGGACGCGCAGCTCGGTCCCGCCCCGGAACTCGATGCCGAAGTTGAGTCCCTTGACGAAGATCCCGAGCAGCGACACGACGATGAACACGGCCGCGATTGCGTACCAGAGCCTGCGCCGGCCGACGATGTTAAAGGACCGCTTGCCGGTGAACAGGTCGTTGCCGAACTGGGCGAAACTGGCCATCAGACGATGCCTCCCTCGAGCTGCTCCCGGGTGGGTCCGGTCTTCTTCACCGCTGGTCGGGCGAACTGGCCCCGTCCCAGGTAGGTGGACCGGCGCGCGCCCAGTCGTTCTGGGTCCATACCGGACCACTTGTGGCCCTCACCGAAGAACTTGGTGTTGGCCAGGATGCTCACGACGGGGTGGGTGAACATGACCACGACGAGCAGGTCGATGACCGTGCTCAGACCGAGCGCGAAGGCGAAGGCCTTGACGCCGGACTCGGAGAGGAAGTACAGCACTCCCGCGGCGATCAGGTTCACGACGTCGGAGATGATGATCGTCCGGCGCGCCCGCGTCCAGCCGGTGTCCACGGCATACCGCAGCGGCCGACCGGTCCGGACCTCGTCGCGGATGCGTTCGAAGTAGACGATGAAGCTGTCCGCCGTGACACCGATCGCGACGATCAGACCGGTGACGCCGGCCATGGTGAGCCGGAAGTTGTTCGTCCAGCCCAGTAACGTCACCGACAGGTAGGCCAGGATCCCGGCGATGAGCAACGACGCGACCGTGACCAGACCCAGGGCGCGGTACTGGATGAGCGAGTAGATGAACACCAGGATCATGCCGACCAGGCCGGCGATGATGCCCAGCCGCAGCTGCTCCCCGCCGAGCTGCGGGCTCAGCTGCTCGGAGGTCTGCACCTCGAAGCTCATCGGGAGAGCACCGAACTTCAGCTGGTTGGCCAGCTCCTTGGCGCTCTCGTTGGTGAAGCCGCCGGAGATGGTCGCCGTGCCGGTGGTGATGGGGTCACGCACACCCGGGGCGGAGATGACCTGACCGTCCAGGACGATCGCGAAGCGGTTCTGGTTGGAGTTCTGGCCGAAGCCGAACAGTCGCGTGGTGATCGCGCTGAACGCGTCGGTGCCCTCCTGGTTGAACTGGAGACGGACCTCGACGACACCGGTCGTCTGACCGCCGGCCCCGACCTGGAGACCGGAGCTGGCGTCGGTCAGCTCGGCGCCGCTGAGCTCGGAGGGCCCGAGGATGTACTTCTCGGTGCCGCCCACCGAGCAGGCGATGATCGGCTCGTCGGCCGGAGCCTGGGACGCGGCCCGCTGCTGCGTCTCGTCCCCGCAGTCGTAGGCGAGGAACTCCTCCTGCAGCTCCGGCGTGATCCAGGCGAGGTCGCTGGCGCTGGTGGGCTCCGGGCTGTCGGTGGTCGTGCTGTCGTCGGGTGCCTCGGTCTCCTGGTCGTCACCGGGAGCCTCGGTCTCCTGGGCGTCGCCGGGAGCCTCCGTGCTCTGCGCACCGTCCGCCCCGTTGGACGCCGGGAGCGGTCCGGCCGCCTGCAGGACCGGCTGGGCGTCCGCGAGCAGACCCTCGGGATAGGCCGCGCTGGTGGTCTCGGCCTGGTCGGCGTCGGGGTCGGTCGGCTCCTCGGCCGGGTCGGTCGGTTCGACGGCCGGCTCCTCGGACGGGCCGACGGGCATCGGCAGCTCGCGCGGCGGCTCGGTCGGCTGGTCCGGCACGACCGGCGCGGACACCAGCACGGCACGGAACTGCAGCTGCGAGGACTGGCTGAGCGCCTCCAGCTGCTCCGGCGTCGGGGTTCCGGGGATGGCGACCTGCACGTTCGAGCCCAGTCGCGAGACCTCCGCCTCGGCGACGCCCTGCCCGTCGACCCGGCGGCGGATGATGTCGATGGCCTGGTTGAGCTGCTCTGGCTGCACGGACTGCTCGCCGTCGACGATCGGCGCCAGGACCACCTGGCGGCCACCGGCCAGGTCAAGGCCCAGCAACGGCGTCAGCTGGGCCTTGGGATTGCCCCACAGGTGGGCCGCCCCCAGCGTGCCGCCCAGCACGACGATCACGGCCAGCAGCGCCAACAGGGTGTTGCGCGCACTCCTGTTGCGAGCCTTCCCCGCCATCACTGCTCCCCTACAGTGTCGTCGGGTGCCTCGTCCGTGCCGGGCCGGGTGTCCTGGGCGGGCACGACGGCGCGCCGGTCCCACTGCAGCACGACGCCCGGTGCGGCCTCGATGTAGACCGTCGACTCGTCCAGGTGCGAGACGGTGCCGTAGAGCCCGGTCGTGGTCATCACGCGGGCACCGATCTGGAGCCCGGCCTGCATCTCCTTGAGCTTCTTCTGCCGGCGACGCTGGGAGAAGAGAAGGTAGGCGATCAGGAGGAGCGGGAGCAACAACAGCAGAGTGCTGAACCCGTCACCCCCACCGGAGGTGGCCGAGGCCATTGGCGACATGAAGAATCCTTACAACGTCAGTCTGAGAGTGTCCCGGCCTCCTGGCCGCTGGCGAGTCCCGCTAGCGCGTCCCACAGCCGGTGGACACTCGCGGCAGTCTAGGTGACGCGACTGTGTCCACCCAACACCCCATCCCGTGCACAAGGTAAAGATCGGGTACAGATACCGGGCCGCAGGTCACAGATGGATCACGACGAGAGGGTTTTGTATGTCGTGTTGTTCAGTGGTCGAGGCGGCCGGGCTGGTCGATCGGGAGCTGGTCCTGGGCGCCGGTCGTCCTCGGGGGCACCAGGCCGAGGTGCTGCCAGGCGGTCCGTGAGGCGGCACGACCGCGCGGCGTGCGCACGATGTAGCCCTCCCGGACCAGGTAGGGCTCGGCGACCGTCTCGACGGTGTCCGGCTCCTCCCCCACGGCGACGGCGAGCGTGCTCAGCCCGACCGGCCCGCCGCCGAACCGCTTGCAGAGTGCCTCCAGCACAGCGCGGTCGAGGCGGTCCAGGCCCTGCTTGTCGACGTCGAAGAGGTCGAGCGCCGCCAGCGCGGCCTCCTCGTCCACCAGATGCTGACCGTGGACCTGGGCCCAGTCCCGCACCCGGCGCAGGAGACGGTTGGCGATCCGCGGCGTCCCACGGGACCGGGAGGCGATCTCGTGGATCCCCTCACGGGTCGACTCGATCTCCAGCAGGCCTGCGCTGCGGGTGAGGATCCGCTGCAGGTCCTCGGTCGTGTAGTAGTCGAGGTGTCCGGTGAAGCCGAACCGGTCCCGCAGGGGGGCCGGGAGCAGACCGGAGCGGGTGGTGGCACCCACCACCGTGAACGGCGGGAGCTCGAGGGGGATGGCCGTCGCTCCCGGGCCCTTGCCCACGATCACGTCGACCCGGAAGTCCTCCATGGCCAGGTAGAGCATCTCCTCGGCGGGTCGGGCCATCCGGTGGATCTCGTCCAGGAACAGGACCTCGCCCTCGGCCAGGGACGACAGGACGGCCGCCAGGTCACCCGCGTGCTGGATCGCGGGACCACTCGTGATGCGCATGGGTTGCTCGAGCTCGTGGGCGATGATCATCGCGAGTGTGGTCTTGCCCAGCCCCGGCGGGCCGGACAGCAGCACGTGATCGGGTGGGCTCTGACGGCGCCGGGCAGCCTCCAGCACCAGGGCAAGCTGTTCGCGGACCCGCTGCTGACCGGGGAAGTCCGCCAGGCGGCGCGGTCGCAGCGCCGCCTCGATGCGTCGTTCCTCGTCGGTGGACCCGACGTCGACCACCCGGGACGTGGCGTCGATCGAGCCGTCGTCCGCGCGCCCCTGGTCGAGCTCGTCGGGCAGGCTCACCGGCCGAGCTCCCGGAGTGCTGCGCGCAGGAACTCCGCGACGCTGGTGGGCGCACTGCCGGCGGACCGCACCCGGTCGATCGCCTGCTCAGCCTGCTTGGCGTTCCAGCCCAGTCCCACCAGGGCCTCGTGGACCTGGCGTCCGGTCCCGTCACCCCCGGCTGCGGTCTCAGCGGGACCCGCCAGGGACGGCTCGACACCGCTGGCCAGGATCTTGTCCTTGAGCTCGAGCACGATCCGCTCGGCGCCCTTCTTGCCGATGCCGGGGACCTTGGTGAGGGCGACGAGGTCGCCGCCGGCGATCGCCTGCCGCACGCCGTCCGGGCTGTGCACCGACAGCATGGCCAGCGCGAGGCGGGGCCCCACGCCGGAGACCGTCTGGACCTGCTCGAACAGGGCGCGGGCCTCGGTCCCGTCAAACCCGTACAGGGTCAGCGACTCCTCCCGGACGACCAGCGTCGTGGCCAGGGTCACCTCCCGGCCGGTGCTGCTCGCGGCGGCCGTGGACGGCGTGGTGTGCACGTGCAGCCCGACGCCACCCACCTCGACCACGACGTGGTCCAGGCCGACGTGGAGCACGGTGCCCCGGACTGACGCGATCACCGGGCGCTCCCTCTGACGATCACTGGGCGCTCCTTCTGACGGTGGCGATCTGTGGGCGCGGGCTCCCGCCGGCCGCGGCCCCCCGGGATGCGTGCGCGGCATGCAGCTCCTCGAGCCTGTTGCGCGGGCCGCCGGCTCGCGTGGCCGCCGCGGTCGCGCGCTGCAGGGCGTTGCCGTGCGCAGCGTCCGTCAGGCGCGCATCGGCCAGCCCGCGCCACAGGTGGCACACGGCCAGGGCGAGAGCATCCGCCGCGTCGGCGGGTCGGGGCGCGGCGTCCAGCCCCAGGATGCGGGTGATCATCGAGGTGACCTGGGCCTTGTCGGCGCGCCCGTTGCCGGTGACGGCAGCCTTCACCTCGGTAGGCGTGTGTAGGGCCAGCGGCAGCCCGAGCCGGGCTGCGGCCAGCATGGGCACCGCCGAGGCCTGGGCGGTGCCCATGATCCCCTTGATGTTGGCCTTGGCGAAGACCCGCTCGACGGCCACGGCGTCCGGGCGGTGCTCGGCCAGCCACTGGTCGATCTCGGTCTGCAGCGTCAGCAGCCGCTCCTGCGGGTCGTCGCCCGGCGGGGTGCGCACGACCCCGACGGCGACCATGCGCACTGTGCGTCCGGCGCCGGACTCCACGACACCCAGCCCGCACCGGGTGAGGCCGGGGTCCACTCCGAGGACACGCACGCGGGCCACCTCCTCCGGGCTGATCGCGCGGCACGATGATGCACCGCTGGGTCCGAACACCTGTTCGCGAACCACGCTACGTCACGGCACCGTCAGCACGGCGGAGGACTCGCCGGACGTGCCGCGCCGCGTCAGTCGTCGGCGTCGAGCTCGGCCCCGCGTCAGTCGTCGGCGTCGAGCTCGGCCCCGCGTCAGTCGTCGGCGTCGAGCTCGGCCAGGACCTCGTCGGAGACGTCGGCGTTGGAGTAGACGTTCTGCACGTCGTCGCAGTCCTCGAGCGCGTCCACGACCCGCATGACCTTGCGTGCGCCGTCGGCATCGAGTTCCACCTCCATGCTGGGCACGAAGGTCACCTCGGCGGAGTCGTAGTCCAGACCTGCCTCCTGCAGCGCGGTGCGCACCGCCACCACGTCGGTGGCCTCGGAGATGATCTCGAAGGACTCACCGAGGTCCTCGACCTCCTCCGCGCCGGCCTCGAGCACGATCTCCAGCAGGTCGTCCTCCCCCGTCTCCCCGGACTCCTGCTCCTTGGGCACCACGACCTGACCCTTGCGGTTGAACAGGTAGGCGACCGAGCCGCTGTCGGCCATGGTCCCGCCGTTGCGGGTCAGCGCGGTGCGGACCTCCATGACGGCACGGTTCTTGTTGTCGGTGAGGCACTCGATGTAGAGCGCGACGCCACCGGGGGCATAGCCCTCGTAGACCAACGCCTCGTAGGCCGCGCCGCCGGCCTCCGCGCCGGAGCCACGCTTGACCGCACGGTCGATGTTGTCGTTGGGGACCGAGGTCTTCTTGGCCTTCTGGATGGCGTCGTAGAGCGTCGGGTTGCCGGCCGGGTCACCGCCGCCGGTGCGCGCCGCGACCTCGATGTTCTTGATCAGCTTGGCGAAGAGCTTGCCCCGCTTGGCGTCGATCACCGCCTTCTTGTGCTTGGTCGTCGCCCACTTGGAGTGCCCACTCATCAGTCATCCCTGTTCGTTGTGCTGGAGTTTCCGTCGGCTGCTGCCCGGCCCTCGATGCTACCTGGCGGGGAGAGTATGCCGGGTGGCCCGCTCAGGCGTGCTCCTTCACCATCCGCACGAACAGGTCGTGGATCCGGTGGTCACCGGTGACCTCGGGGTGGAAGGAGGTCGCCAGCAGGGCGCCCTGCCGCACCGCGACCGGGTGGCCCTCCACGCGGGCGAGCACCTCGACATCGTCACCGAGCCGTTCGACCCACGGCGCGCGGATGAAGACCGTGCGGAAGGGCTCCTCGGGCCGGACGATCCCCTCCACACGCAGATCGGCCTCGAAGGAGTCGACCTGCCGCCCGAAGGCGTTGCGCCGCACGGTCATGTCGATGCCGCCGAAGGTCTGCTGGTCCTGGTGGCCGTCGAGGATCTCGTCGGCGAGCTGGATCATGCCGGCGCAGGAGCCGTACACCGGCAGCCCGGAGGCGATGAGGTCCCGGACCGGGTCGTGCAGCCCGAAGATGCGGCTCAACCGGTCGATCGTGGTCGACTCACCACCCGGGATCACGAGGCCGCCGATCCCCACCAGCTCGCTGTCGCGCCGGACCGGGTGTGGGTCGGCGCCGGAGGCCTCCAGGGCCCGCAGGTGCTCCACGACATCGCCCTGGACCGCCAGGACGCCGATGCGGGGGGCAGACGTGTGCCCGGTGGTCACCAGCCGCGCTCGGCCAGCCGGTGCGGCTGCGGGATGTCGTCCACGTTGATCCCGACCATCGCCTCACCCAGACCCCGCGACACCTTGGCGATGACATCGGGGTCGTCGTGGAAGGTCGTGGCCTTCACGATCGCCTCGGCACGCGCCGAGGGGTTGCCGGACTTGAAGATGCCCGAGCCCACGAACACCCCCTCGGCGCCGAGCTGCATCATCATCGCGGCATCGGCCGGGGTCGCGATGCCGCCCGCGGTGAAGAGGACGACGGGCAGCTTGCCGTTGCGCGCCACCTCGGCCACCAGGTCGTAGGGGGCCTGCAGCTCCTTGGCCGCCACGAAGAGCTCGTCCTCGGGCAGGTTCTGCAGGCGTCGGATCTCCTGCCGGATCTGACGCATGTGGGTGGTCGCGTTGGACACGTCACCGGTGCCGGCCTCGCCCTTGGAGCGGATCATCGCCGCGCCCTCGGTGATGCGGCGCAGCGCCTCGCCGAGGTTGGTCGCCCCGCAGACGAAGGGGACGGTGAAGGCCCACTTGTCAATGTGGTTGGCGTAGTCGGCGGGCGTCAGCACCTCGGACTCGTCGATGTAGTCCACGCCCAGGCTCTGCAGCACCTGCGCCTCGACGAAGTGCCCGATGCGGGCCTTGGCCATCACCGGGATCGAGACGGCCTCGATGATGCCGTCGATCATGTCCGGGTCGCTCATCCGGGAGACCCCACCCTGGGCCCTGATGTCTGCGGGCACCCGCTCGAGAGCCATGACGGCCACCGCGCCGGCGTCCTCGGCGATCTTGGCCTGGTCGGGGGTGACGACGTCCATGATCACGCCGCCCTTGAGCATGTCGGCCATGCCGCGCTTGACGCGCGTGGTGCCGGCCTGCTGGGCCGGTGCGGCGGTCGTCGCTGCGGCGGTCACGTCAGGGGTGCTCATCTGGGCTGCCTCCGGTGCTGTGGTGCTCGGCATACTGCCTGGTCACGGTTGGTGGGCGGGTCGCGTCGTCGCAGACGTCCCGTCCTCGGGTCTGATCGGCTCTCCAGTCTACGGCCCGCCGCGTCCACCTCGTGCAGCGGCAGGCACCGGGACGGGTGCTACCCCGCGTTAGGCCAGTCGTCGTCGAAGTTGATGGGCAGCGGCACCTTGGCGCGCCCCGCCAGGTGCAGGAAGCGCACGAGCCGCTGACCCCGGACGTCACGGGCCTCGTGGACCGACTCGTTGTGGAAGCGCCGCGCGAGCTGCACCCGCTCCCCCGTCCCCCGGAGCCGCTCGATCAGCTCCTCGACCTCCGCGGACTGCGCCGCCTCCGGCTCCTGCGTGGCACGCAGCACCTCGGTGAGCTCGCTCTCGGCGTCCAGGCGCTCCTGAGACCATGCTTCCTCATGGTCCAGCACCCGCCCGGCGGAGGTGGCCAGCAGGGTCGCCGACGCGGGGTCGATGCCGGCCAGGTAGGCCACCTCCAGGGCAGCCTCGGCCCGGCGCACGAGCTGGGCGTCGAGCGCCGCCGCGGTGCCCTTGACCCGGTGGTGCAGCCGGTCCAGCCGGACTGCCGTGTAGGAGAGGTACCAGCCCAGGGCGAGGAGCACTGCCAGGATGACCGCGATCACGACGACGATCTCGCCGACGCGCCAGGTGCCGTTCATCGGGAGAACCACCTCCTCAGCCTGCCCCTGACACGCTCGGCGCCGCTGGAGGCGACCGGCACGACGCTTGCCGCCACCGACGACGCGGCCCAGGTCGCCCGGTCCTCCTCGGTCCGGTGCCGTCCGGATCCCCCTGCGCGCCTGCCGTGCCGACCTCGACCGGAGGACTGGGCCGCAGCCTCCGTCTTACGGGAGGGACGCGACCCGGCGCGGGCGCCCTCCGGGCCGGCGACCGGGGAGCCGGTCCCCCGCGGCCCGGGTCCGCCCCGGGTGATCGCGACCGAGTCGTAGACCGCCTCGATCCGGGCACCGACCCGGGACCAGTCGAACTGTCGGGCGCGCTCCTGCCCCGCGCTGCGGAGCCGCTGCTGCTCGGCCGGATCCTCCAGCAGCCGGACGATCTCCGCGGCCAGTGCCCGGTGGTCGCCGACGGGGAACAGCACACCGGCCCCGGAGGTGCCGATCACCGCCTCGAAGGCGTCCAGGGAGCTGGCCACCACCGGTGCCCCGGCACTCATCGCCTCGACCAGGATGATCCCGAAGCTCTCACCGCCGGTGTTCGGCGCGACGTAGGCGTTGGCGCCGGCCAGCAGGGCGACCTTCTCCTCCTCCCCCACGGTGCCGATGAACCGGACGGCTCCGGCGACCTGGTCCGAGAGCGTGCCCTTGACCTCGGCGCGGTCACCGGGACCGGCCACGACCAGCTCGGCGTCCGGGACCTGCGCCAGCACCAGGGGCAGCGCTGCCAGCAGCACCGGCAGGCCCTTGCGCGGCTCGGCGAACCGGCCCAGGAACACGATGCGGGGTGGTGGTGTGGCCGGGTCCGGCCCACGGTCTGCAGCGGCACAGAACCGGTCGACATACACCCCGTTGGGGATGACCAGCGTGGTGCCGCCCACCGACGAGGCCATGGTCCGGTGGGCAGCCTCGGACACCGCGATCCTCGCGGAGATCTTGTCCAGACCGGGCTGGAGCAGCGGTTGGGCCGCCCGCAGCGCCCCCAGCTTGGCCTGGGAGCTGTGGAAGGTGGCCACCACCGGCACCTCGGCGGCCCACAGCGTGAGCAGCGACAGGCTGGGAGCGGCGGGCTCGTGCAGGTGGAGCACGTCGAAGTCACCCTGGTCCAGCCACGCCTGCACCCGGTTGGCCACGATCGGCCCGAACGAGAGGCGGGCGACCGACCCGTTGAAGCGGATGGGGACCGCCCGACCGGCGCTCACGACATACTCCGGCAGCTCGGTGTCCTCGTCCGCGGGGGCGAGGACGGAGACGTGGTGGCCCCGGCCGATGAGGAACTCGGCCAGGTCACGGATGTGCAGCTGCACCCCGCCGGGCACGTCGAAGGAGTAGGGGCAGACCAGGCCGATGCGCATCAACGGATCCCGTCCGCGACGAACACCTTCTGCATCATGTGCCAGTCCTCGGTGTGCGTGCGCAGGGTCTCCCCCAGCACGTCTGCGCACGCCTGGGTCATGGCCTGGATCCTCTCGGCCCGGGTCCCCGCCTCCGGCACGGTGACGGCGGGGGCGAAGGTCAGCACGACCCGGTATGCCGCCGGGTCGGGCCGGGTGGAGCGGTCCGGCTCCGACGTCGGGCCGGGCTCGTAGGTGACCGTGACCGGGTGGAGCGGGGCGCCGGTGGCCAGGGCCAGGGCCGCCGGTCCGCCCGCCATCCGTGCCGCGTGACCGCACAGTGTCACCTCCACCCCGGAGTCGGTGAGGTCACGGTCCGCCAGCAGCGGGACCAGGCCTCCCTCGTGTACGGTGCGGACCAGGGTCGGGAAGGGGGGTTGACCGCCGGTGAGCGGCAGGATCGTCATCCCCAGGGACTGACGATAGGCGAGGAAGCGGTTGAACAGCTGCTCGGGCTTGAGCCGCTCGGCCACCGTGGTCACCGGCGCCAGGTGGTGGGTGGCCCAGGCGCCCACCGTGTCCCAGTTGCCGAGGTGGCCCAGGAAGCAGACCACGCCACGGCCGCCCTCCAGCTCGGCCCGCGGTGCCCCGTCCCCCACGACCCGCACCGTGGCGGAGAGCTCCTCGGCCGTGCGGTCGGGCAGGCGGAAGGAGTCGCACCAGTAGCGCAGGTAGGAGCGTAGGCCGACCCGCACCAAGTCCTCGAGCTCGTCGGCCGACAGTTCTGGCCGGATGCGGGCGTAATTGGCGCGCAGCCGGTCCACCCCGTGACCACCGCGTCGGTGCATGCCGTCGGCGACCCGGTCGAACAACCGGTAGGCGGCCGCCGCCGGCAGCGTGCGGGTCGCGCGCCATCCCAACCGGTAGGCCAGGAGCGAGATGTTCTCCGAGAACGCCAGCTGCGTGTCGGCCATGCTCACGACCCCACCGGACGGGCCAGCGCCTGGGACCGGACCGTCAGGATGCGCTGCAGCACCGTGATGAGGCTCGCCACGGCCAGCAGGGCGAGCACCGTGGTGAGCACCCACATCGGCAGGAACAACCCGACGAAGCCGGTGGTGACCAGGGTGGCGACGAGACGGTCGGCCCGCTCGGCGATGCCGACGTTGCAGGTGAAGCCCAGGGACTCCGCGCGCGCCTTGGCATAGCTGACGACGAAGCCGAGGATGAGGCAGGTCAGCGCCAGGGCGGCGTTGAGGTCGTGGTCCCCCAGCCCGGTGAAGTAGAGGATGAGCCCGCCGAACACGGCGGCGTCACCGACGCGGTCCAGGGTCGAGTCCAGGAAAGCACCCCAGGAGCTGGTGCGGCCGGACATCCGGGCCATGGTCCCGTCCAGCAGGTCGGTGAAGACGAACGCCGTGATGAAGAGCGTGCCCCACCAGAGCTCCCCGCGCGGGTAGAAGTAGAGCGCTCCGAAGGCCACGCCTGCCGTCCCGACGACCGTGACGGCATCGGGACTCACCCGAAGGCGCAGCAGGAGCCGAGCGATCGGGGTGAAGATGGCGGTGAAGAACGCCCGGGCGTACTTGTTGAGCATCGTGGGACAGGGTACTTAGTGCCGCGCGGGTCGGGCAGACCGGCGTGCCGCGGCGTGCCTCTTCCCCCCGATCCCGGACCGCGCTGCTAGGGCGTCCACGCGGCGAGGAGTGCCTGACGGGTGTCCTCCAGGAGCGTCGGCAGGGCCTTGGTCTGGCCGATCACGGGGAGGAAGTTCATGTCGCCGGCCCACCGGGGCACCACGTGCTGGTGCAGGTGCGCGGCCACCCCGGCTCCGGCGACCTCGCCCTGGTTCATCCCGATGTTGAAGCCGCCCGGCTCCGTCGCGCGCCGGAGCGCCCCGATCGCGTGCTGCGTCAGCTCGGCGAACTCGGCGGTCTCCTCGGGCGTGAGGTCGGTGTAGAGGGGGACGTGGCGGTAGGGGCAGACCAGCAGGTGCCCCGGGTTGTAGGGGAACAGGTTGAGCACCACGTAGCAGGTGGTCCCGCGGTGGACGATGAGGCCCTCGCCGTCGTCCTTGTCCGGCGCCGCACAGAACGGACAGTCCGTCCCCGCGCCGGCGTCCTCCGACGGCCGGTCTCCGAGGATGTAGGCCATGCGGTGTGGCGTCCACAGCCGTTGGAACCCATCCGGCACGCCCGCAAAGTCCCCCGCGTCCTCGACCTCGGCCATGACCGCGATCCTCCCACACAAAAGTTCAGGGGTTTTGCTGGTCCACCCCGCATTTTCGTAGTGGTTTTGCTGATCCGCCCCGCATTCTCGTAGTGGTCTTGCTGATGCGCCTCATCCGGCGACTGACCGCCTTGACCTTGTGTCGGGCTTACCGCCGCGCGGAAAGCGGAACAGACCCGCGGCCGCGGCGGTTGCCGCTTCCATGACCGAGGCCACAGACCGACCGACCGACTACATCCCGCCTGCCGTGGACTGGGTCCGCAAGCAGCTGGACGCGATCGACGCCGCCGGGGGTGACACGTCGGTGGCCACGGTCCAGGGCCGCCCGGTCGTGGTGGTGACGATGCTCGGCGCGAAGTCGGGACGGCCACGTCGCGTCCCCCTGATGCGCGTGGAGCACGAGGGGTCCTATCTGGCCGTGGCCAGCAAGGGCGGTGCCCCGGAGCATCCGCAGTGGGTGGCGAACCTCCGCAAGCACCCGGACGCCGTCAGTGTCCTGGACGGCACCACCGAGACTCCCATGACCAGCCGGGAGCTGACCGGCGCGGAGCGGGCGACCTGGTGGGACCGGGGCGTCGAGGCGTTCCCGTCCTACGCCGACTACCAGACCAAGACGGACCGCCTCATCCCGGTCTTCCTCCTCGAACCCCGTTGAGCCGTATGCCGTCACGCACCGGCCGCTAGCGACCTCGCCCCGGTCTGTGGTCCGATCAGCGGGTGATGTTCTCCAACTCCGACCTTGAGCGCATCGTCGCCGGTGAGATCGACCTGGCCTTCCGGGTGTGGCGACGGCCCATGCACACCGTCGGCGGACGGCAGCGCACCCGGGCCGGCGTGGTGGGGTTCACCTCTGTTGAACCGGTCGAGGCCGCTGACCTCAGCGAGGTGGACGCGGCCCGCGCGGGTTGCACCCTGGACGAGCTGGAGCAGTTCCTCGCCCGCAAGGAGGGCACGATCTACCGGATCGGCCTGCAGTTCCTCGGAGCCGACGAACGTGTCGCCCTCCGGGAGCAGGACCGGCTGGCCCCGGATGAGCTGGACGAGATCGCCGGACGACTGGCGGGGATGGATGCCCGCAGCTCCCGCGGCCCGTGGACCCGACAGTTTCTGGAGCTCATCGAGGCGCGGCCCGCGGAACTCGCCGAGACGATCGGCGCCTCGATCGGGTGGGACCGGGCACCGTTCAAGGTGCCCGTTCGCAGGCTCAAGGAGCTGGGCCTCACCGAGAGCCTGCCGACGGGCTACCGGCTCTCGCCGCGTGGACGGGCTGTGCTTGCCCACCTACGTCGCCAGACCTGACGTGTCGCCAGACCTGACGTCTCGAGTGGCATGCTGCTCTTTGGCTAGCGAGTCCGAGATCGCTGCTCCGGCCAGACAGACCAGCAAAACCCCTGCGAAAATCCGGGCCGGCCCAGCAAAACCCCTGCAAAAAGACGGGGGAGACCAGCAAAACCCCTGAACTCTTGGGGTCAGACCTGGGCGCGGCTGCGGACGGCCGCCACGATCTCCTCGACGGCCTCGGCGATCGGGACGCCGTTCTTCTGGGAGCCGTCGCGGTAGCGGAACGACACCGCACCGGCGTCACGGTCCTCACCGCCGGCGATGAGGATGAACGGCACCTTCGACTTGCTGGCGTTGCGGATCTTCTTCGGGAACCTGTCATCGGACAGGTCGAGCTCGACCCGCACCCCGGCCGCGAGCAGCTGCGCCTCGACCTCGCGCAGGTAGTCGTCGAACTCCTCGGCGACCGGCACGCCCAGCACCTGCACGGGCGCCAGCCACGGCGGGAACATCCCCGCATAGTGCTCCACGAGCACCCCGATGAAGCGCTCGATCGAGCCGAACTTGGCCGAGTGGATCATCACCGGCTGCTGGCGGGTGCCGTCGGCGGCCGAGAACTCCAGCTCGAAGCGCTCGGGCTGGTTGAAGTCGTACTGGATCGTCGACATCTGCCAGGTCCGTCCGATGGCATCTCGGGCCTGGACCGAGATCTTCGGGCCGTAGTAGGCCGCACCGCCGGGGTCGGGCACCAGGTCGAGCCCGGACTCCCGGCCAACCTGCTCCAGGATCGCGGTCGCCTCGGCCCACTGCTCGTCCGAGCCGATGAACTTGTCCTTCTTGTCACCGTCGTCGTCGCGCGTGGACAGCTCCAGGTAGTAGTCGTCCAGGCCGAAGTCGCTCAGCAGCTTGGTCACGAAGTCCAGCAGGTGCTTGATCTCCCCCGGCGCCTGCTCCCGGGTGACGTAGGAGTGGCTGTCGTCCTGGGTGATCATCCGCACGCGGGTCAGCCCCTGCAGGACGCCGGACTTCTCGTTGCGATAGACCGTGCCGAACTCGAAGAAGCGCAGCGGCAGCTCACGGTAGGACCGCCCCCGGCTGCGGAAGATCAGGTTGTGCATCGGGCAGTTCATCGCCTTGAGGCGGTAGGGCTGCCCGTCGTCGTCGATCGGCGGGAACATCCCCTCGGCGTAGTACGGCAGGTGGCCGGAAGTGTGGAACAGCCCCTCCTTGGAGATGTGGGGCGTGCCGACATACTGGAAACCGGCGTCGATGTGCGCCTGCCGGACGTAGTCCTCCATGACCCGCTTGAGCACGCCGCCGCGCGGGTGGAAGACCGGCAGGCCCGGGCCGATCTCCTCGGGGAAGGAGTAGAGGTCCATCTCCGCCCCCAGCTTGCGGTGGTCCCGCCGCTCGGCCTCGGCGAGCCGGTCCAGGTAGGCCTTCAGCTCGTCCTTGGACGGCCAGGCGGTGCCGTAGATCCGCTGCAGCTGCGGGTTCTTCTCCGATCCACGCCAGTATGCCGCGGCGCTGCGGCTGAGCTTGAAGGCGTTGCCGATGATCTTGGTGCTGGGCAGGTGCGGGCCCCGGCACAGGTCGCCCCAGACGACCTGACCGGTGCGGTCGCAGTTGTCGTAGATGGTCAGCTGGGAGCCACCGACCTCGACGGACGCGCCCTCGGCAGCGTCCTCGGCGGAGCCGCCCTTGAGCCCGATCAGCTCCAGCTTGTAGGGCTCCTGGGAGAGCTCCCGGCGCGCCTCGTCGTCGGACACCGCGCGGCGACGGAAGGTCTGGCCCTGGTTGATGATGCGCTGCATCACCTTCTCGAGCTTCTTGAGGTCCTCGGGGGTGAACGGCTCCGCGACGTCGAAGTCGTAGTAGAAGCCGTCCCGGACCGGCGGACCGATGCCGAGCCTGGCGTCGGGGTTCACCTCCTGCACGGCCTGGGCCAGCACGTGGGCGCAGGAGTGGCGTAGCACGTCCAGGCCGTCCGGCTCGCTGATCAGCACCGGCTCGACGACGTCACCGTCGACCAGCTCGTGCGCCAGGTCCCGCAGCTCGCCACCGACCCGCGCCACGACGACCGCCCGGTCGTCGCCGAACAGGTCGGCCCCGGTCGTGCCCTGATCGACCGATCGCTCGCTCCCGGCGATGGTGATGGTGATCTGGGCGGACACGTGGGCTCCTCGGGGTGGGACGGCGTCATTTCTCCGCAGGTCGCGGCTATGAAAGCCTAACTGTGTGAGCAACCCCAACAGACCACCGCGGCCCCAGGCCGTCCTGACGGTCCAGTCCAGCGAGTGGATCTCCCCCAGCACAGTCCGCCTGGTCGCCGGCGGCGAGGGCTTCTCGGTCCTGAATCTCAACGAGTTCACCGACGCCTACGTCAAGCTGGTCTTCGTCAAGCCTGAGCTGGGGCTGACCCCGCCGTATGACGAGGCAGCCCTCCGCGAGCAGCTCGCCCCCGAGGACTGGCCGGTGCGGCGCACCTACACCCTGCGCTGGGTGAACCGGGAGAAGGAGCAGGTGGCGATCGACTTCGTGGTGCACGGCGACGAGGGGCTCGCCGCACCGTGGGCACGCTCGGCGCAGCCGGGCGACCGGTTCGTGGCCTCCGGCGCCGGGGGCGCCTTCGCCCCCGACCTCACCGCCGACTGGCACGTCTTCATCGGCGACGAGTCCGCCCTGCCCGCGATCGCCGCGGCACTGGAGGCGCTTCCCGCCGACGCCCGGGGGCTGGCCTACCTGCAGGTCGCCGAGGAGTCCGGACGCTACGAGATCACCGGGCCTCACGGCATACTGCAGCACTGGGTGACCGGTGGCGGTGAGCAGTCCTCCCTGCTGGCCGACGCCGTCGCCGCCGCGCCCTGGCCGGACGGCCGGGTGCAGGTCTTCGCCCACGGCGAGCGGGAGGCCATGAAGGCCGTGCGCGCGGTGGTCAAGGAGCGCGACGTGGCGCGTGAGGACCTCTCCCTGTCCGGCTACTGGGCCTACGGCCGCACGGAGGACAGGTTCCAGGCCGAGAAGCGCGAGCCGATCGGCCAGATCCTGGTCTGATCAGCACCTCTCAGGAGGGCACTAGCACGACGCGCGAACGATCCCTCGGCGCGAGCCACGAGGGGATGGCCGCGTCGAATGTGGCGAGCACTCCACCGTGCCGCGCCACCAGGTTGACCAGGTGCAGGTCCGTGACCTGGCGATGCCCCATGAGGACGGCGGTGTCAACCAAGGGATCGGCCAAGGAGGTCGAGTCATCAAGGAAGGTCCACCGCGGATCCGCGCGCATGCCACGCAGGATCTCGGTCACTTCGGCCGCCAACCGCTGGGAGCCGGTGATTCGTGGGTTCAGCAGCAGCTTGAAGAGGCCAGCCTCGGTGAGACCCGTCGTAGCCCAGGAACCATCCAAACCTGCCAGGAATCGATGTGCAGCGTGGTGGTGCTGGTGGGTGGTCAGGGCCAGCGCCACAAGGGCGTTGACGTCGAACAGAGTCGTCGAGGCCTCAGTCGTCGCGCAGTTCCGCGACGAGTTCGTCGGTGACCAGGATCTCCTCGTCACCGACCATCAGAGGGAATGGGCTGTAGTGAGCATTGACCCGAGGCGTTGTCGGCGGCATCAGCCCACGACGGGCGAGTTCCGAGACAGCAGCCCCGACAGAAATCCCGCGACTGCGCGCCAGGGACCGGGCCGCGGCCAGGACCTGGTCGTCGATCTCCAACGTGGTTCGCATGCACGCATCATTAGCATCATGATGCGCTGATGCGGCGCATCATCCTGTGTCGCCGTGGGACCATCGTGTGTCATGAAGCCAGCGCCCGTCCGCGGACACGTGGAGGTCATCTGTGGGCCCATGTTCGCCGGGAAGACCGAGGAGCTCCTGCGCCGCGTGCGCCGGGCTCGGCTGGCCGGACTCGACGTCGAGGTCGTCAACCACGCGCTGGACGACCGCCGCGGCCCGGGGATGGTGTCCTCGCACGACGGGATCAGCGAGGCGTCCCGCACCGCTCCTGACGCCACCGGGATCGGGCGACTGCTCGAAGGCCGCTCCCCCGACATCGTGGCCATCGACGAGGCGCAGTTCTTCGGGCCCGACCTGGTGCCGGTGGTGGACGCGCTGGCCGGCAACGGCATGACCGTCGTGGTGGCGGGGCTGTCGGTGACCTTCGACGGGCGGCCGTTCGAGCCGCTGCCGTCACTCATGGCGACCGCGGAGAAGGTCACCCGGCTCACGGCCGTGTGCGCTGTGTGCGGCGGCGAGGCGGCCTTCCACCAGCGCGTGGACCCAGGGGCACCAGCCGACGCACTCACCCCCGTGGCCGAGCACGTCGGGGGCGTCGAGACCTACCAGGCACGCTGCCGTCACCACCGCGGATAATCCGCGATCCCTTCCGCGGACGAACTCCCCCTGCCCTTTCAAAGGTATACCCCACAGGGGGCCTTGCCGCAAGCCCTTTTCGCGCTTCACAATGATGGTCTCCCTTCGCCAAACCGGCAGGTCAAAGGGGGTCTCCGACCTGCCGGCGGATTCCGGACAACCCGACGCCACCCCCTTCCCGAAGTCACCGCCTCTGGAGTTGATGCCTGGTATGACCGACCTGACCACCTCCCCGTTCGCCCTCCCCGACAGCCGTGCCGCCAAGGCCGACCCTGCCCTCATCGCCGACGACGAGCGCCACCTCGCGGCGATCGCCGCCGCCCTCGAGCACCAGATCCGCGTGACCACCGAGCGCCTGGCGGAGCAGCGCAGGGCGCCGGGCAGCACGGGACAGGCCGCCCTTGACCGTGACCTGGAGATCCACCGGCTCACCGCCCAGCTGCGCGTCCTACAGCGTTACGGACTCGACCTGTGCCTGGGGCGGGTCGTGCGCGCTGATGACCCTGAGCCGGTCTACATCGGCCGGACCGGGCTCACGGACTCCGACGGTGACCGCCTGCTGATCGACTGGCGCGCACCCGCGGCCGAGCCCTACTTTGCGGCCACCCACGCCGACCCGATGGGCCTGGTGAGCCGACGTCGCTACCGCTGGACCCGCGACGGACAGGTCAGTGACTACTGGGACGAGGTCTTCGACACCCGCGGACTCCCCGACCACGTGGCGCTGGACGACCAGTCGGCCTTCATCGCGAGCCTGGGCAGCAGCCGCTCGCCCCGCATGCAGGACGTGCTGAGCACGATCCAGGCCGACCAGGACGCCATCATCCGGACCGGGTCCCGCGGTGCGCTCGTCGTCGACGGTGGGCCGGGCACCGGCAAGACGGTCGTTGCATTGCACCGCACCGCCTACCTGCTGTATGCCGATCCTCGCCTCGGCCACAAGCGCGGCGGAGTGCTCTTCGTGGGTCCGCACGAGCCCTACCTCGACTACGTCGGTGACGTGCTGCCCAGCCTGGGCGAGGAGGGCGTGCAGACGGTGACCTTGCGCGACCTGCTGCCCGAGGGCGCGGATGCGCTGCCCGAGCCCGACCCAGTCGTCGCGCAGCTGAAGTCCTCGGTGGACATGGTGCAGGCCATCGAGCCGGCTGTCCGCTTCTCTGAGGAGCCGCCCGCCAGCCCGCTGCGGTTCGAGGTCGACGGCGTGGACCTGCGGTTGTCCGCCAGGGACTGGACCGAGGCCTTTGCCGCACCGGAGGCGGGCACCACGCACAACGACGCCCGCGAGCAGGTGTGGGAAGCGCTCGTCCAGATCCTGCTCGACCAGGTCGAGGTCGGGGATGACGAGGACTTCTCGGAGTCGGACCTGCGCCGGGCCCTGGCCGCGCACGATGAGCTCACCGAGACCTTCAACCGCGCGTGGCCCCTGCTGGAGCCCGATGAGGTCGTGGCCGACCTGTGGTCCGTGCCGGCCTTCCTCAGGCTGGCCGCGCCGTGGCTCTCCACCGACGACGTCCGCCGCCTGCAGCGGGAGGACCCCACCGCGTGGACCGTCCCGGACCTCCCCCTGCTCGACGCCGCGCGACAGCGCGTCGGCGACCCGCGTGGGGCTCACCTGCGGCGGCGACGTCAGTCGGCGGTGGCCGTCGAGCGAGAGCGCCTGGCCGAGGTGATCGACCGGATGATCGAGGCCGACGACGGCGAGGGGCTGGCGCAGCAGCTGCGGCACGAGGATCTGCAGGAGGCGCTCGTCGACGACAGCGCGCTGCCCATGGCCACCCGGGACCAGCTGGCCGGACCCTTCGCGCACATCATCGTGGACGAGGCGCAGGAGCTCACCGACGCCGAGTGGCAGATGCTCCTGGTGCGCTGCCCCTCGCGCAGCCTCACGATCGTCGGCGACCGCGCCCAGGCCCGCCACGGCTTCACCGAGTCCTGGCAGGAGCGCCTCGAGCGGATCGGCGTGGACCGGGTGGAGATCGCCTCCCTCACCATCAACTACCGCACGCCCCAGGAGGTGATGGCTGAGGCCGAGCCGGTCATCAAGGCGGCCATCCCGGACGCCAACGTGCCCACCTCCGTCCGGGAGAGCGGCCTGCCAGTGCGCCACGCCTCCGCCGCCGAACTCGACGGGATCCTGCAGACATGGCTGGCCGAGCACGACGAAGGCACGGCCTGCGTCATTGCCACCACACCGGTCGAGGTGCCCGCCCGCGTGCGGTGCCTGACGCCGGTGCTGGCCAAGGGGCTGGAGTTCGACCTGGTGATCCTCGTTGATCCGGAGAGCTTCGGGGCAGGCGTCGAGGGTGCCGTCGACCGCTACGTGGCCATGACCCGCGCGACCCAGCAACTCGTCATACTCACGAGCTGACCGGGGCGACAACCGCTGCACCCGGTGGATCCCGCGATGACGGAGCGGCCGGCGGGCTGGGCCACTAACCTGGAATTGTCCCGCCGCAGAGGAGCACTCCATGGGCACAGTGGTCATGTACAGCGCGGTGTCCGTCGACGGCTTCATCGCCGATCTGAACGACCAGCCCGGACCGCTGTTCGACTGGTTGTCAGGCGGTGACGTCCCACTGGACGAGAGCGGCCAGCTGAGAGTCTCGCAACCGTCGTATGACTACACCCGGGACTACTGGGACCAGATCGGGGTGACCGTTGTGGGCCGCCACGTCTTCGACATGACGGACGGCTGGGGTGGGACGCCTCCGAGCGGGGTCGGCCACGTGGTCGTCGTGACGCACCGGCCGGCGCCCGAGCCCTGGCCCGCCGACGCGCCCTTCCACTTCGTCGAGGGCGTCGAGGCGGCCGTGACGAGGGCGCAAGAGCTGGCGGGCGACCGTCTGGTCGAGGTCGCCGCCGGCGAGGTCGGTGGTCAGGTGCTAGCCGCAGGTCTGGTCGACGTGGTGCGCATGGACGTCGTGCCCGTCGTGTTCGGGTCCGGCAAGCGCTACTTCGGGTCGGTCGACGCACAGCACCTGCTGGAGGATCCGGAGGTGGTGATTCAGGGCAGTCGGGTGCTTCACCTGCGCTACCGGGTGCGTCGCTGACCTAACCTGCAACGAACGTGGGTGGACGTGAAGGGACTCGAACCCCTGACCTCTCGCGTGTGAAGCCTGCGGTCACTTTCCGGCAGCCAAAGCTACTCAGGGATGTGACCTGCATGTTTGTCTCCTATGCGGGTGCTGGAGATGGTTGTGGATACCAGAGACAGTACCCCTGAGTTCCCGCTATTTCCGCACGTTCCTGGCGTGGTGGTATGCACGATTGGTATGCACGACTGCCGCCCGCAGGACCAAAGCACTTGGTGTTGGCGCCTCCGTCGCGATGGCAGCGCACGCCGACAACGGAAGCGTGACTGCGACCCGCAAACGTCACGCCAGACGCATGAGGCAAGGATGAGGTTGACTGTCCGTCGTCCTCTTCTCGGACAGCGAGACCGCCCAGGGACGGTGCTGTGGACCCACGCTGGCCACCGAGTCGGCTTCGACTAACGTGCTGCTCATAGATCTCGGTGCGAGCGCCGCCCATGGGCGGCGAAGCTTGAGACCGTCGGCGAGGATGCACGGGTGTTCGCGCGGGCGCGGGCTGAGTACGGGCCGGCGCGGGATGCACGTTACCTGGCCATCCGCGCGGCAGTGCGCGCTAGGGTCGCGACCGGAGAGGTTGCCACTGTGGCCGGGTTGACTCCCGGAAGGGTGTCACGCCTGACATCAGCGCCCGCCCGTAGTGTCCCGGGCAGCCCATCGCTACGGTATGCAGCGTGGAAGTCGGGGACCCGGACGGGTACGGCCAGTACGGCATGCTGATGGAAACGGCAGAGGGTCTTGTCTGCCACGAATGCGGTCAGACCTTCACCCACCTCGGCCTCCACACGTACAAAGCACACGGCTTGGCGGCCGCCGCCTACAAGAAAGCCCACGGGCTCGGTCGCGTGGGACTCGTCGCCGCAGACACCCGCCAGGTCATCGTCGAGAACGCACGCCGCCGCTACGCAGGAACGCCGGCGTTCATCGCTGCCAGGGATCCGCGGGCAGCTCACGAAGCCTTCCTGGCAAAGAAGGAGCCTCATTCGCCTGCTGGCCGAGCGGCTATCCGACGGGCGACATCGGCCCGACGCGGTTCTGCACGGAAGGGCACCGTCGTCGTCTGCAACGAGTGCGGGGTGTCCTTCTGCCCGCTCATGGCCGCAACGAAGCGCCGATTCTGCACACGCTCGTGCGCGTCGAAATGGAACCGCCGAGCCCGCTAGGCCAGGCACCCTGTCCTCGATCGTGTCGCCAGAGTTGGGGTTCACCGCGCACGGTTGCCTAACCTTCAACAAGGACCAACGACGCTAACTTCCGGCAACTGGTGAGGAACCTGCGCTGCAGAGTGGACGAGCGACGGTCCTGCCGCCTGTGACTGTGGGGTGTGTCGTACCCGTCTGCAAGAGTCCTGGCATGCACACAGCTTTTGTTGACTGCGACTCAAACGCCGATGTCGAAGAAGCCATCGTCCGTGGCCTGCGTGCCGTTGACGCTCCAGAGGACACCGAGGTCCGGGTTTGCGGTGACATCGCGAGGGAGATCTCCCAATTTCAGGGTCTGCCCTACTCCGCCGACAGACCAGGGGGGATCGTTGGGGGACGCACGTTCCTCTCACCGGACGGAGGTCCGGTGATCTTCCTCAACAACGCCTCGCTCGCGGATGAGGACGTCAACGGCAGCTCGACCCCGCTGGAGGCCGTTGAGCGCCTCGCCGCCCACGAGGGGTGTCACGCTTCCATGGATGCACGGGGGGAGAGCCTCAATGAGGCGGATCTGGTCGGCTTGACCGTCCCCGCTAGTCTGATGCGTCAGATGACCGACATTTCCATAGCCGAGTTCCGCGCGGAGAGCGCGGTGCGGACCGCTGGCTACTCTGGGCCGCGCCACAATGATGATCGCCTCGCAGGCGTAGTAGCCGCGATGTTCGAGGTCCTCACAGACCCAGCAAGTGCTGATCCGGAGACCTTCGCCCGGGCCGCGGCGCCAATTTGCCAGAGCTACATCGTCGACCTGTCCATCGCAGCCGCGTGGGGAGAGGCCCTGGGTCCGCCAGAACTCAGCCCACTGTTCGACCGTGGCAATTCCTCCCGCCTGTACCAAGCCTTGCAAGACTTGCCGCCCGCGGACGTCAACATGGACCAGTTCAACAAGGTGCTCGACAGTCTTACCCCGCTCGTCGTCGGGGCCGTCCTCGACGTAGGCTTCGAGTGGACGGACGGACCCTACGGCGGGTGGGGCGCCTACCGCAGGGCGAGCGACGAACTCCTCGACCGGCGTGTGGCGATTACGTCGCGGTGGTACCAGACGCAAATGTCGGACTAGTCGCGCAGGTTCGCAAACGGGCGCCTTCCGTGTGCGTCACGGAAGGCTCGGATGAGGTTGGCCTCGGCTGATCTGCCAGTCGTGCCGACCGGAGCCTGAGCCCAGGCGACGAGTAAACCTTCGCAGTCGGCGAGCTGCCAGATGCTGCGGCCACCCTTGTGGTTGACCCCCTTGCCAGCCCGTAAGCCTGGTACTGGATGAGCCGTAAACGCAGGGACGTATCAGCCTTCCCGATGTTGAGGATCGTGGCGCCTTGCACCCATCTGCGGGTCAACGATTCCAGGGCGCACGGGACGTGATCGCCCGACCTCCGGTTCGGGCCGGTCAACCACGAAACTGGGTGGCTCGTCGCCGCTCGCCCGGTTGCGCAGGGACACCCGCGGGCTTCAGGGAGACGATGAGCAATGATCAGATAGAAGCCTGGCGCAGTGCTGCGCGGGTCGATTGGGTTGTGTAATCACCTCGACACCAGGGATGACCTCGCCGAGGCGGTGAGGTCATCCGAGTGCCGGGTTGTCGGAGCCTGACGGCGCGGTCGAGGGTGTAGTCGTCGGTGAAGTGGTAGGTCAGGTGGTCCGCGTAGACCGTAGCGAGACCAGCGTCGATGAGGCCGAGGTCGCCCACCGCTTCACGAGCCCGCTCTGCTGACCTGATCGCCCACCAGGTCAAGAGTGCCACGGTCAGCAGCGCCGAGCCGGCGTAGTAGGCCGGGTGGTCGCTGTAGCCGAGCCACAGCCCTACCCCCCAGTTGGTCACGAGTGAGATCTGCATGAGTCGCAGAGGGATGAGCGCGCGGGCGCTTCCCCACATGAGCGCCATGAACGACAACCAGACGTGCCAGGGTGCCAGCAGGACGTGCAGTGCGGGTTCCGTGCGGGTGAGGCCGGCCCGCATCACAGAGAGCTCGTGGGCGATCGCGGCTGCGGCGAGCCGGGGTGGCAGCTCTCCGCAGCGGATCAAGTCGACGAAATCTCGCGTGACTACGAGGGTCCGGCGGCCGAGTCCGTTGACTGAGGCTCCCCAGCGGCCGACCAGTAGTTGCAGCCCGGCCGGCGCCATATGGTGCTGCAACAGCACGTCTGCGACGGGCGCCAAGGTGTATCGCTGGTGGGTCAGGGGCCGCTGGGCGGCGTAGAAGAGCCGGCTCGCCCACCACTCCCCCAGCGGCGTCTGGGCCAACGCCGCGGCGGCGAGCCACACGAGCACGAGCAGGAAGCCGTGCTGGCGTAGGAGCAGCTCCCCGAGGACGAGCATCAGCAGGGTGCTCATCAGCAAGGGCACCGCCAGAGCTCGCCGGCGAGCACGTCGAGCTTTCGTGACGACTGACACCGGTCCCACCTCCTCACGGTGGTACATCACCGTTATCTCCATCTGACCGAGTTCGCGGTGACTGACTCCCCCGAACAAGGGCCCCCTGCCTTTGGGGGTATGGCCACTCTTCACCCAGGCACCGACATACCGCAGGAGTCATCCACAGGGCCTCTCCCCACTGCCGGCCATCCACTGTTCTTCGCGCAGTCCTGCTCACGGGCACCTTGGCCCGGTGCGCTGGCAACCAACACGAAGAACGGACGGGATCAACCATGACCGAGCAGCTGATCAACCCCCAGGCAGTCAGGGACCTCGTGCGGGCACATCGCCTGCTGGGCCAGGCCGAGGCAGAGTCCCGGGCCGCGCAGGCGACCCTGGAGCGGTCCCGCGTCCGGCCAGAGCACAGCGGGGCGGTCCATGCACCACTGCCGCCCGACGTCGCGCGGCTCATGGGCATGGCCAGCGCCTTCGCCGACCTGGCCGAGGAAGTGCATCTGCTCTTCCCTGCCGACGTCGGGCCAGAGTTCGCCGCGTGGCCGCTGGAGCCCACGGGAGCGGATCCACTGTACCTCGCGCGCGAGGCAGAGCAGCTGACCAGGCGCCACCCGCTCGCCGAGTTCCCCACCGGCACGGGCACCCTGGTTGTCCGTCTCATGGACGCGATCAGGGTCTTCTCGTGAGGAGGGGGAACCGGTCATACCCTGCAAGCCCGGGTGAGCTCATGGACCAGGCGAACATCCTGGCTCGAGGCCTGCTGTATGAGGCTCCCGACGCGAACGGCCGGACGATGCTGCGGACGTGGGGCGAGGTTGTGGAGGCGGCCAGCGAGGTGTGGCGGCAGTTGCCCGCCCGTTCCGAATTCGTCGGTGGGATGGACGTCATGGCGCAGCTGGAAGTGAACGCCAGGTCCCTGCACCGTTCGATCAGCGGCTCGTCGCTGAATCAGGTTGACCCGACCCTGCAGGAGATCGGCCAGCTCCTCACCAGGGCGGCGGAGATCATCGAGCGCAGCGACCTCAACATCGAGCGGGTCAGGAACTGGAACTGGCCGCAGCTGCAGGACGCCTTCGCGGCGCGGGTGAGTCTGGTCCACACGGTCTACGTCTCTGCTCACGCGGTCTCGGTCAGTCTGGCCGCTACGGCGTGGGACGAGAGTTGGGATCGACGCATCAGGGTCCATGCCGTGCCCACCGATCAGCTCCGTCAGAACGTGGCTGCAGTGGAGGAGTTGGCCTCCTCCTACCTTGACGGTCATTACCCGGGTGCCTACGACCGCCGGCATCGCCCACCGGTGGACAACGACCGGCTCGGCGCGGCCGTCAGCGCATGGGGCGTCCAGACGCAACGGTTCCTGAGCAGGGAACCGAGGACCGCCGGCCTGGTCACCGTCGCCGGCGCCCTCCGCGAATCGGCGGTGGCGGCGCGGCACCTGTGGGCTGCTGCGGCAGAGACGGGGCACGTCGACGCACGCCGGTTCCAATACGAGCTCTCCCCCGCGCTCGAGTCGATGACCGAGCGGTGGGGTGAGGCCCAGACGATGTGGCAAACGTTGCGCCACCCGCTCGAGCGGGTCGACCCCAACATGTACGAAGCCACCCGCGAGTTGAAAGCCGCGATGAACGAACTGGCGCGAGAGGGCTCCGCGATGGCGGCGACCGGCGTCATCGCACGCCGCGTCAACCTGACCGGCGCGGTGCGAGCCCTGCACCGTCTCCAGGCGTCCTCGGCCGGCGTCAGCCAGTCGTTCGAGGAAGCCGTTGAAACAGGACAGCTGAGCGTGAACCCCAGGACGGCCAACAAGCTCGTGAAGGAGTCCTTCGTCCCGGGCCACGAGGGCGCTGTCATCTCTCCGCGCGCGGTCGCGCTGGGCCGTGCCGTACCCATCCCCGAGGCCCTTAGGGCGCGCGCCGGCGTCGTGGTCGGTCGAGCTGCCAATGCCTCTCGCAGCGCCATGCGAGCCTCCATGTCAATCGGCGACGAACGTGACCGCCCGGCCGCCGTGCTCCGCCCACAGAAGGAGACCGGCCGCCCGGCCAGACCAAGCCGGGACCGGGAACACAGCCCCATCTCGACGGAAGCGGTGGAAGGTCCTCGCAGGTGAACCCCGGACCCAGCCGCGAGAGGCAAGCGCAACGAGAGGAAGGCCAGTGATGAGTACAGAAGTGGCACAGGGCTTGCGGGAGTGGGCCAAGGGTTCTTACGCGGCCGAGGCCGCTATTGAGATGCTGATTCGCGCCTTCGGCGGCCGGTTCGCGGCTGCGGAGTGGCCGTGGGTCGTGGCGCGCGAAGAGGTCCCCAGGGGGAGTCTTCGCACCGACCACTGGTTGGACGCCGATGAGCTAGTGAACACTGGCAGCACCGGTGCGCTCTCCGGCGGCGAGCAGCTGTATCTGCGGTTCGTTGGAGGCATGTTCGGCCCGACCGACCTTGACCTGTCCGACATCGCTCGCCTGGATCGAAACTTGCAGGCACTGGTGCTCGCCGGCCTGTCCCACGCAGGCGGTTCGCACCAGCACCCCAAGATGGTGACGGGCGAGCAGACCGACGCGGTCACCGGGGAGACGTTCGAGGCGACCCTGCCGCTGCGAGGGCGCGCAGGCCCTCCGTTGTTCCCGTGGCCGGGGGGAGACACCGGCCGGTGACAGACCAGCCCGAAGGACTCGAGGCGGGTGGCACGAGTTTCAGCGGGGAACGATTTTGAGACTTGCTGGCGAGTGAGCCCGGCGAGACCGATCAGCCCCTTCAGCGGCGCTCGACCAGCGGCAGATGAGTGCATCCCGAGCAGCCCGCAAGCGCTCCGGCGGTGGGCCCGGTGGCGACGTATGGCTAACGGGCGGGAGTTGAACCGTGACTGCTATGTGGCGAGGTCTGCTGGGCCAGAACAATGAGGGGTGCCGGAACCGACCCCGCAAGGTGCGCTATTATCGCCGGATGACGATGACATCGGACGGCATGAGCGTGCCGGCGGCGCCTGCAGGGAGTGACGGGCTGGTGGTGGCGGCGGCGCTGTTCCACGGCCTGTCGGACCCTTCCCGGCTGGCGATCCTGCAGCACCTGACCCTGGGCGAGCACCGCGTCCGGGACCTCACAGAGCATCTGGGGCTGGCGCAGTCGACGGTGAGCGCGCACCTGGCGTGCCTGCGCGACTGCGGCCTGGTCGTGTCCCGGCCAGAAGGCCGCGCCTCGATGTTCTCGCTGACCAGTGCGCCCGAGTTGCTGGGCGTCCTCGACGCCGCGGAGCGGCTGCTCGCCTCCTCGGGGTACGCGGTGGCCCTGTGCCCGAACTACGGCGTCGGGACCGAAGGCAATCCCGCCCCGGACCAGCTGCGAACCCACGCCGGGCAGGAGGAGGGGGTGTGAGCGGCCAGGAGACCCCGCAGCGGGAGGTCCTCGTGGACGCGTGCGGGTGCGAGATCGCCCCGCCGCCTCCCACCGGCGGTGGTGAGGTCGAGGAGCCGGTCACCCGGCTCTGGCAGGTGCGCGAGGTACAGCTGGGTCTGCTCTCCGGTGCATTCCTGGGGGCCGGGTTACTCGCCGGGCTCGCGGGTTGGGCGATCGCGGAGCTGGTGCTGGCTGCCGCGGCGCTGCTGGTGGGCGGGTCCACGTTCGTCCCGGGTGCGCTGCGACGACTGGCGCGCGGCAAGCTGGGTGTCGGCCTGCTGATGACGATCGGCGCCGTCGGGGCGACCCTGCTGGGGCAGGTGGAGGAGGCCGCCGCGCTGGCGTTCCTGTTCTCCCTCAGCGAGGGCCTGGAGGAGTACTCCCTGGCCCGGACCCGGCACGGCCTGCGGGCCCTGCTGGACCTGGTGCCCAAGGAGGCGACCGTGCTGCGCGGCGGCCGCGAGCTCCTGGTCGACCCCGGACAGCTGGTGATCGGGGACGTCATGGTGGTCCGGCCGGGGGAGCGGCTGGCGACCGACGGGAGGGTGCGGACCGGCCGCAGCAGCCTGGACACCTCGGCGATCACCGGCGAGTCCATGCCGGTGGAGACCGGACCTGGTCAGGACGTCTTCGCCGGGTCGATCAACGGCACCGGCGCCCTCGAGGTCGAGGTCACCTCCACCGCGCAGGACAACTCCCTGGCCCGCATCGTGCACGTGGTGGAGGCCGAGCAGTCCCGCCGCGGCGCCACCCAGCGGCTGGCCGACCGGGTCGCCGGCCCGCTGGTGCCCGGCATCCTGGTCGCCGCAGTCTTGACGGTCCTGCTCGGGGCCCTGCTGGGTGACCCCTCGGTCTGGGTGCACCGCGCCCTGGTCATGGTCGTGGCGGCCTCTCCCTGCGCCCTGGCGATCTCCGTGCCGGTCACCGCGGTCGCCTCGATCGGCGCGGCCAGCCGCCGCGGGATCCTGGTCAAGGGCGGCGCCGCGATGGAGGCCCTAGGCAGGGTGAGCACCGTCGCCCTGGACAAGACCGGCACGCTGACCCGCAACCGGCCGGCCGTGATCGACGTCGCCACCGCACCGGGCCACGACCAAGGCCAGGTGCTGGCGTGGGCGGCCGCGCTGGAGGCCCGCAGCGAGCACCCGCTCGCCGCCGCCATCCTGGCCGCCACCGACCAGGTCCCCGCCGCGCAGGACGTGGAGGCGGTCGTCGGCGCCGGGCTGGTCGGCACCGTCGACGGCGCGCGGGTCCGGTTGGGCCGGCCCACCTGGATCGAGCCCGGTCACCTCTCCTCGGCCGTGACCGGTATGCAACAGGCCGGCGCGACCGCGGTCGTGGTCGAGGTCGACGGCCACCCGGTTGGCGCCATCGCCGTCCGGGACGAGCTGCGGCCGGAGGCGACCGAGGTCATCTCCCGGTTCCGCGACCACGGCTACACCGTGGCCATGCTCACCGGCGACAACCAGGTCACCGCCGCGGCCCTGGGCGAACAGGCCGGCATCGAGCAGGTGCACGCCGACCTGCGCCCCGAGGACAAGTCCACGGTAGTCACCGGGCTGCGCGCCCACGGACCCACCGCCATGGTCGGCGACGGCGTCAACGACGCTCCCGCGCTGGCCACCGCAGACGTCGGCGTCGCGATGGGCGCCATGGGCACCGACGTCGCGATCGAGACCGCCGACGTCGCCCTCATGGGTGATGACCTGCGCCTGCTGCCGTTCGCGTTCGACCACGCCCGCCGCACCCGGGCCATCATGCTGCAGAACGTCGTGCTGTCCCTGGCCCTGATCGCGGTCCTGATCCCGCTGGCCCTCTTCGGCGTCCTCGGCCTGGCAGCCGTCGTACTCATCCACGAGCTGGCCGAGGTCCTCGTCATCGCCAACGGGGTTCGGGCCGGACGCGCCAGGCACTTGCCCCACCTTGACAAGGTCCACGACCACGCCCGCCCACTGAAGGCCCGGGTGTAAGAACAGCACGCGGCCACCCCACCAACCGCCGCGGAAACCTGGACCTTCGAGACACCGACCGGAGCGGCAATGTCGGACGCGCCGCAGGCTAGCGTCCTCAGTGCGGCAGAGTCGGACGCTAGTCCTCCCTGCGGCAGATGAGTGCGTCCCGCCTGGGTGCGCGGTCACTGCCCCGAGGCCGCTGTACGGTTGGCCCGTGCCCAGTCCCCGCTCGACGCTCAGCGTCGATGGCTCGGCGGCAGGGCTGCCTGATCGCAGGGGCGGCACAGCGGCCGCCATCGCGGTCTCCGTTGCCGCGGGACTGGGGGCCGCCGTGCTCTCGGTTCCAGGAGCCTTCGCGCTGTGGATCGGGATCAGCGTTGCGATCGGTCGTGGGGACCCGACGTGGAACGACGGCGAAGAGATCTGGGCCACTGCCCTCGGCCTGCTCCTGACCGGCATCGTGAGTCTCGCGATCTACCAAGGCGTCCGCGCTGTCAGGGTTCGGGTCGGTCCGGGCGTTCGCACGGTGGTTGCATGCTTTTGGGTCGTGCCCATCGTTGCCATCCACGTCCTCTTCGCGGCGAGTGCCTTGAGCTGATCGGTCGACGACGGTTGCGCCTCGCGGCATGACCGGATGCTTGTCGCTGGGCTACGCGCCGGTGATTTCGACGGGTGCGTCGTTGTGGGCCTGTGGACCGAGCTCTGGTCATGGTCGCGCCCCGCGGGGGTCAGTGGTCCCTGCTTCGGGATGCTGGAGCGGCATTAACCAATTCGCCTCTCGGGCTGCGCGCGAGATGGAAAGGCCGTTCGGCCGCGTACGCAGAACGTGACCTGGGCGTGACCCACGGGGTGGCTCCGCGCAGCACACTGGACTCCACAGGGAGGTGCCGGGTGCGACGGACATGGTCAGCACGACGTGGGTGGCGAACACCTGGTCAGGTGGGGGCTGGGGCGCTTCTGTCGGGGATGCTGCTGGTGAGCGCCTGCGGGTCGCAGATGGGGGCAGGGCCAGGGGTGTCAGACGGAACCCCCGCCGCCACGACGGAGGGCATTGCCGGCTTCCCGGCGTGCGCCGACGTGCCCCAGTTTCGGGCCGACGAGTCGCTCTACCGGGACGAACCGGTCTACGGCAACGCAGACGAGCTGGTCCAGGACGTTCACGAGTGGGCGGCCGCGCAACCTGGATTTGTCGAGGTCGGGCTGGACCGGGAACGGAACGGGTGGGTGACGGTCTGGGTCAAGGACGCCGGCGTCGAGGCCATGTCTGAGCAGATCGCCGAGCGCTGGCCCGGTGAGGGGATCGTGGTCGTGGAGGTGCCCTGGACGGTGGGCGAGCTGCAGTCGCTGGTCACCGAGGTCACTGCGGCCCTGGACCAGGCCGGGGTGCGCTCGGGCGGGAGCGCGCTGATGCCGCACCATGGCGTGGCCGAGATCGGCCTCGGCGTGATCACGCCAGAAGCCGAGGAGGTCCTGGCCCAGTTCGCCGGACGCCCCCTCTGCATCGAGGGCATCCCCGCCGAGGAGGCACCGCAGGAGAAGGATCAGCCGCGCGCTGGTGAGGGCTGGCGTCTGCTCGGGGAGGACGAGACGGGCGAGGCCTACCGCTCGGGGGTGGCTACGACGGATGCTCAGCTGGACCAGTTGTGGGCGCAGGCCGGTCTCCAGGGCGAGCCCTCGACCGTCGAGTGGGACAGCGAGATCGCCGTGTGGTTCGGTGCGGTCTACGGGAGCGGGTGCCCGGTACGGATGGATGGCGTGATTGTCGAGGGCGATCTGTTGCACGCGGATCTGGTGGTCCCGAACGTGGTGTTCGGCTGCCCGGCTGACGCCAACCCGCACGCCTTCGTCGTGGCGGTGCAGCGGCAGCTGCTGCCCGAAGGGCCTTTCCGAGTGCAGCTCGAGGCTCGCGATCCCTATCCCGGCACCGCGGAGGAGCGCACCGCCGTCGACGTCGACCTGTCCGCGCCCGGAAGCACCGCCACCGACGAGCAGCTGCACCTAGACCCGACGCTGGTCATACCTGCCCAGCCCCCGCTCGTCACGGACGGCGATGCGCTGCACAGTGACGAAGCGGTGCGGTACGTCTACCGCGACGACCCAGGGTGCGAAATTCCCACCCTCGGCCCACTCGGCGGAGCCGTCTGGCGGCTGGCCGACCGGGAGGCGCCCTGGGACGTGGAGAACGGTGAAGAGCTCACCCTCTATCCACTTGGCGGCGAGGATGACCAGATCATCGCCTCCACCCAGCAGATGGACTGGATCTTCGCGCGGCTCCCCCAGGGCAACACCTGCCCCTGAGTCCGCCGCAGTATTCAACTCCGAACGCAGCCTTAAGCGCCTTCGTGTCCCTGCGAAGCTGGTTCACGCTGTGAGTGGCACGACAGGACGCAATCTCCATGCGGCAGAAGCGCGCACATTCCGTCCCCTAGCAGGTACAGTCCACGCCATGCGCCACTCCGTCCCAAGTCGATACGGGGCCGTGACACTTCTCGCAGCTACTGTTCTCTTCGCAGTGGAGTCCTGCAGAGTGGTGTACGAGCACCGGGTGAGCGTGTCCTGCTGAGGTAGGCGCGGCCACCGGTGTGATCCTTCGAGTGATCTCTCACAACCGACTCGAGAAGGAAGCACCACGATGGCCGCTGGCCCCATTATCGACCCTGAGCAGTTCCTGCACGAGCAGCTGGCCCAGGCCAGTCCTGACTTGATGCGCGGGCTGCTGCAGACGTTCATCAACAGCCTGCTCTCGGCGCAGGCCGACGCGGTGTGCGGCGCCGACTACGGCACCCGCACCACCGAGCGCACGAACCGGCGCAACGGGTACCGGCACCGGGACCTGGACACCCGGGTCGGCACCCTGGACGTGGCGATCCCCAAGCTGCGCGAGGGCAGCTTCTTCCCGGACTGGCTGCTGGAGCGGCGCCGTCGCGCCGAGGCGGCGCTGACCACGGTGGTGGCGACCTGCTACCTGCTCGGGGTGTCCACGCGGCGGATGGACAAGCTGGTCACCGCGCTGGGCATCACCGGCCTGTCCAAGTCCCAGGTGTCGGCGATGGCGGCCGAGCTGGACGAGCAGGTCGAGTCGTTCAGGACCCGACCCCTGGACAACGGGCCCTACACGTTCGTCGCGGCCGACGCGCTGGTGCTGAAGGTCCGCGAGGGCGGCCGCGTGGTCAAGGTGTCCGCGCTCGTGGCGACCGGGATCAACGCCGAGGGGTACCGGGAGATCCTGGGCATCCAGGTCGCCACCGGCGAGAGCACCGCTTCCTGGCTCGGCTTCTTCCGCGACCTGGTCGCTCGCGGCCTGACCGCGGCCGGCCCGGTCGGGCTGGTCACCTCCGACGCCCACGCCGGCCTGGTCGAGGCGATCGGTGCGACCCTGCCGGGGACGGCGTGGCAGCGGTGCCGCACCCACTACGCCGCCAACCTCATGGCCGCCACGCCCAAGAGCAGCTGGCCGTGGGTCAAGGCGCTGCTGCACAGCGTGTATGACCAGCCCGACGCCGCCAGCGTGCACGCCCAGTTCGACCGCGTCCTTGACGCACTGACCGGCAAGCTGCCCGCCGTCGCGAACCACCTGGAAGAGGCCCGGGCGGACATCCTGGCCTTCACCGCCTTCCCCAAGGAGGTGTGGCGCCAGATCTGGTCGAAGAACCCCAACGAGCGGCTCAACCGCGAGATCCGCCGACGCACCGACGTCGTTGGCATCTTCCCCAACCGCGAGTCCATCATCCGCCTCGTCGGCGCCGTGCTGGCCGAGCAGCACGATGCCTGGGCCGAGCAACGCCGCTACATCGGTCTCGACGTCCTGGCCCGGTGCCGGGCCGCCCTCGCCGAGCAGTCCGAGCCGACCGACCCCACCCAGGAGGTGAACACCGCCCTCGTCCCCGCCCTGACCGCCTAACCCCTCATCGAGGGATCACACTCGTACACCACTCCACCGGACTTGACCCTCTTCGCTGGCTGCTCAAGTGACCAGGAGGACGGCTCCACTCTCAAGGCAGACCCGGACCTTCCGTTCGCGTCATTCGAGAGGCCCGCCGATGGCAGCACCCTGAAGTACCGCGGTGAGTTCATGGCGCCGGACTGGGATCTTTTGGGGACCGTAGCTCTTCGGGGCGAGTGCCTAGGGGTCGTTTACACCGATGACTCGGGGGACGACAGGTTCGTCACGTTCGCGCTACCCATGCCCGTCTCCTGGGACGCAGAATCTCAGACCGTGAGCGGGACTGGTTACGGGTTCGCCGTAGGGGATGCCCTCAAAGTGTCCGGAATGCTCATTGAGGATGACACCGCGCTGCCCACAACCTGCCAGGACGAAACTCGCCGGATCCTGGTCAGCAACGACGCCTGGATCAGCTTGGCCAGATGACTCGAAGGCCCGACAACCTTCTAGTCTCGTGGGCACCCCGGCAAGAATTGGTCCAGACACTCGACGGCATACCCGCACAGCGGCATGGTCGGACGCTACGCGTCCGCAGTGCGGCAAATCCGGTAGACGCAGCGTACTTAGTCTGCGGCGGGACGGGTACGTACGTCTCTGTAAACCATGATGAAGACAGACGATGGGTCGCGCATCATCACTCCGCAGCGGACATCGGTGGCTAGTCACTCCACGTGCAGACAAACTGTGTCGCGCTGCCCTCCGGTGCCGGGGCGATGTCAACCAGTCCGAGGTTTCGTTTGCAGGATTCAATTGCGGTGGCGAACACTCCGGCGTTGCCCGGTGCCTCCCAGCGCACGGGGTGGTTGTCGTCGTTCGACGGCACTGACAGGTCGCTGCTGGTGAGGACGAGCGGAAGCCGAGGCAGTTGGGCCCCGATGGCGGTGCTGGTCCAGGTCGCGCGTTCAACGAGTGCCCGAAGTACGTCCCGCTCCTCAGGTGCTAGAGCCGCTTTGAGGGAGCTGAACACCAGGACGGAACGGACCTTTGCCCGGTCGAACCGTTTCTGAAGATCCTCGAGGTTCTGGACGTCGTTCCCGTCGATCCAATTGCCGTTCTTGACCTCGGCGACAGCGGCCGTGAAGTTGGGGTAGGGCAACCAGGTGACGATGTCGGCTTCCATGCGCCCGCGGCCGGGGAACTTGAACTCGACCCCGAAGGCGTGTGGGCCGGCTGCGCTAAACCGGACCGAGAGGTGGTTGAGAACCGACGAAGTCGCCAGGGCTGGGAGAAGGGCCTTGACCTTTTCGGACCCGAGATGGCCGGCAAGCCTGAAACGCCAGTGAGACTTTGAAAGCGCGAGCGACAGTGCGAGACGGAAGGTCTCGCCACAGAATTCACATTGGATTGTGGCGTCTAGGTCTCGCGGCGAGATTTGCATGTCCACTCGGCATTGGCTGCAGTGGACGTCAAGCATGGGCACAAATAGACCGCTGTACAGGAGATGGTTGACGAGGTTGTCGGCGTATTCGGCGGGACTGGTTCTGAACGCGGTCAGTTTGTCCGGCCAAGCTCCGCGATTGTTCAAGATTTCTGCCCGCAGTTGCTGAAGTGGCAACCCAGTTGCCGAACGGCCGGCCTTCTCGATGAGCGCTCTAATTCCCGGTTGGGTTAGGAGGTCGCCTGCGGGGCCGCCTAGCATCTGTGCGGCCCGCGTCTGAAAACGCCCGTCCTCCGATTGGGCGACCTTGACGCTGTCGTCGTCGAGGAGGGTTGCGATCGCGTCCAACTGAAACACGAATGCGACAGGCACCTCGTCGTTTCGCGCCGACACGCCCAGGACCACACCTTCGCCGTCGGCGTTGACGCGAACATCGTGGGTATGGCTGAATGCGACCCGCTCCTGCAGGCGACCGAATCGTCGCAAAGGTGGCAAGCACGCTACAGATCGGGGATCCAGGCCGACGACGGTATTCACATCGACCTCGACGGCCACCGTTCCTGGCATCACCTGGTGCGCTTCTGCTGTGACGGGAACGCTCGGCACGCGAACCATGGCGTGCGCCGCGGTCGGTGGGAACTCGGCACGAACCGAGGACTTGAAGCGACTGTCGATGCCGGGGAATCGGTAGTGACGAGGCTCCAAGAGCCGGTGCTCACGCACGACCATGCCGAGCCTTCCCGCCATGGCTTCGATCGCCGCTCGGGTAGCGGGTGAGGCGTTCGGCAGCTGCCACACACCCAGGTACCTCTCGGTGCGTCGTTCAGAACCTCCGTGCACCGACGTGGCGCCTGGGACGCTGCCGCGGGTGAGGAGCGGCAACAGCTCC
Source organism: Ornithinimicrobium sp. F0845 (assembly GCF_023015765.1). Classification (GTDB taxonomy): domain Bacteria; phylum Actinomycetota; class Actinomycetes; order Actinomycetales; family Dermatophilaceae; genus Ornithinicoccus. The sequence goes on along the minus strand of NZ_JALKAL010000003.1, from coordinate 261,053 downwards.
TCGCCGCCTTCAGCAGGCACGGGGACCACGGGTCGGCCGAAGGACCGCATGTTCCAGAAGGCCACCAGGTCTCGAGGGTCGTTGGGTCGAACGACGAACACCCCGTTCATCCAAGCCACGTCATAGTGCGGCTCAGGGCTCAGCCCGACTCTGGATGCCTGGATGACACCGACGTCGTCCACTGTCAGGCCCGGCCTGGACAAGAGTGCACCGATCCCGACCATTTGTGAGCCGGTGGGTGCCCACGCATCCTCGCCAGCTTGTAGGGCTCCGAACAGCGCGGCGTAGAAGTCCGCCATAGGATCGGTGTCGCTCCAGGTCGGGATGTACAGGGGCGGCTGTTCGATCGCGACCGCGCTCGTCGGAAGAACTCCGGTCCGGAAGCCGTCTTCAGCTTCGCCGGTGAACGGCCCGTACTTGCCGAGGCTGCGCCAGAGCCACCCGCTGCGCAGGAGCTCATCGAACAACTCACTGCTGCTGCCGCTGCCCTCGTCGTCTTCGTCGTGTTCGAGGTATAGGGAGTCGAGGTCAAAGACGCGTGCCTGGAACTCGATCGCGTCGAACGGTTGGTTCACGTCGAGGATCGGGGTGTAGTAGCCGCCCCAGACCTGGCTCAGGTTGACGATCGCCGCACGGACGGCTGCCGAGTCGGCAAGGTCGACCAGCTGACCTACCCGAAACGGCCGCACCTTGGCGCGGCCACGAAGCTCTGCTGACTCTCGTGCCATGCGCAGAGACTATGGTGCCTCTAGTCAGGCCGAGGGTTCTAACGCCGGTCGGCCCTGACTGTACGCACAGGCCTGGTCTTACTGACGGCTGCGGGCGGCGATACAAGCATGCGACCCGGCGTCGGTCGTCGCAAGTACGCTCACCGCATGAAGTTGCCGCGCCCGACGGAGCACACAGGTCCGCTACAAGGACACGTACGCCGGGGACGAACCTACTCCACTCCCTTGGCAGCCAGCGGGATCCTGCAGATCGGCAACTGGATCCGTGACGACCTGCCGGACCTCCTGTGGCCGGCCCTCTTCCTCGCGGAAAAGGGCAGTTCGAGGGTGGCAGTGCAGTTTGTGCGTTTTCAGAAGGACGTGCTCGACGACCTACGTGACTTAATCGAGCGCGACGCACAACTGACTGACTGCCTCGATGGAAGTCTCACGGGCTTGGACAGGCTGGTTGAGCGAGAGCCTTCGGCCATAGATGTGGTCGTACAACGCGCCGACGAGCACGGGTTGCGCACTCACACCGTCGCCAGGGCGCTGGGTGTCTACCCACAGCGGCCAGCTCAATGGCTCTTCGACAATACCCACGGCAGACCCACCAGCGACGACGCCGCACTCCTCGCGACTGCCGTGCGGGAAGCGATCACCGACGGGCATCGCGAGGCGATCCTCAAGTGCCTGCGCTTCTGGGCGGCCATTCAGGGCGGGACGTTGTCCGCTGACCGAGCCTTCATCGAACTGCTACGCAACTACCCCGTTGATGAGGCCACGCGGTCCTTGGCGGACACGAACATTCGTGCCGCATGGGGAGCACGCAAGGCCGCAGACTCGATAGCCCACCCCGAGTACGCGCACGCGCGGGCTGATTGGGCGCGGGCCTTTTGGCAGGTCAACTCGCTGTTCACCCAATGCGTGCGGGCGCGCGAACTGCGGGGTGCAACCGGTAGAGTCCGTGGGGGCCCGGAGGGCGACCCTTCCGCCTGCGATCCACCGTCTTGGTCAACCGGTAAGCCTGGACCCAGAGACAAGGGAGATACCTCCCCTCTTGACCTCGCCGATGTCATGGAGCCTGAGCAAGACCACGATTGGACGTACGATCAGCCCGAAACCGTCGGTTTGCAGCCTGGGGACTTCAGGCAACGAGCCATGGACCTGTTCACCAGCTATGTCGAGGCAATCGAGACAGGTGCTCAACGGATCTACGATCCGGAGGCCCAGGAGGTGCATACGGGAATCGTGTCGCGTGCTGCGCGAGAGGTGATTACGGGCCTCGGCACACCTGACCTTTGGTGCACCGAGCACGGGTCGCACATCGGAAGAACTCTCGTGGAAAGTCGCATCGTCCTTGCGTGGATGTCGACCCAGGACGAGGAGATCTATCGCAAGTACAAGGCCTACGGCGCTGGTAAGGCGAAGCTGAACTCCCTCATCGCCCGAGATATCCCCCCGGAGTGGCTACTCAACGGAGCCTCCGACGCCATCGCCGAGATGGCTGGTTTGAGCCACAACGATGACCTTCTCGATTACGTCTCGGTCGACTTGGGCAGCACTTTCTCAGGCAAGACCCTCAGGACGATGGCTGACGAAGCTGGTCTGCTGGACCTCTACCGCCATGCGTTCCAGTTGCAGAGCGGATTCACGCACTCAGAGTGGTGGGCCGTGGAGATGGAGTGCATGGAGCGCTGTCGCAACGTGCTGCACCGAGGCCACCTGATCCCTAGCCTGGACCTCGCCTATGGCGGCGTGGTTACGGTCGGTCGGGCATGGGTGATCGCTCTACACGGACTCATCCGCGCCAGCCTCCAAATCCTTAACACAGACGAAGAGGTCGTCCGCGAGGCCTTCGCATGGCTACTTCCCTCGCATACAACGCCGGATGCTTCACCGGATATGCCAACGAGCGTGGGAGACCAACGCTGAGGCGTGACAGGGAGGAGACCATCCCAAAGGCGCCAGCCGGGCGAAATGACGCTTGAAGCGACCTCCAGGGGACGACCGCTCTTCGGCGGTTGAGTGCTGTCACGACCATGCGCGGCCTGCACCCCACGGCCCCCGGGACCGGGACCCACCACCACCATCTAGCGGCTGATCGACAACGCTCTTTCTCAAAGTCCGCTGCGGAGCACGTCGCAGAATCAGCCCCTGCAATGGGCACAGTCTCACAGTCGGCCTCGGCTGACAACAAGGCTCGCCGCCTCACGAGTTCACCGCGGCAGATCGCCCAAGGGCGCTCCCGAGCCCGGTGCCTCTCGCTTCTCGTGCTCCACACCACCCCTGCGAAGAGGCGACGGCGCCCGGTCTGAGTCCTGGTTGGTCGACCGCCCGGCATGCTCCCCCGTCGTCTCCCGGGGACGGTGGTCCTGGACCGCGTGCCAGGGAGCCTTATCCGTCCAGGAGTAGCCGGTCTCGACGGACACGGTCTTGGCGTTGGCGCGAGCGACTGTGCGCCAGGACCCGCGGATCTTCACCAAGTCACCCACCGCCACTGTGTCGCGGCTGTAGTCCGTCGCCTCGCCGCTGGCGATCTGGTCGGCCCGGACCTGCTTCCAGTGCTCGAGGTCGGCCCGGTCGATCGCCAGCCGATCCTCCACACTCTGCCGGTGGCCGTTCTCCTCAGGCACGCCGTGGGCGTTCATGCCGGCCAGAGTCCGCTCCAGCCGCCGAACGTCCGCGCCGAGGCGTTCGATCCTGTTCGCCACTGTGACCGGGGCGCGCCGGTGCCGCTGGTTGGCCTGCGCGCTGTTGGCTGCCGCCCGAGCCTCGTTGGCCTGCCGTTGATGTTCCACGCTGGCGTCCATGTGAGAGCCCATACGGCGGTGGTCGCGCTCGGCCCGCGCCTGCGAGTGGTGCCCGAGGAGGATCGGCTGGCCCAGTGGGATGTGGTCAGAGATCTGCCGATAGGCGGCATACCGCTGCTCTGACAGGTCCTCTTCCTGATCCGCCCGGGACTCCAACCGGTCCACCCGGTTCTGGGAGAGTTGCGTGATCCGCTGCTCCCGCTCACCCCGATCCTGCAGCGTAGTGTCGATCGACACCTCGACCTCGTGGCCTGCCTCCCGCAGCCGCTGCGCGGTGGTTTCGATCAACGGACGTCTCGGCGGCACATCCCTGCTCCGGGGCAGGTACCAGGAGCCGATGCTGCGGCCCCATCGCCACCCCAGACCCTTGACCACCTCGGCTGATCCGTCTCCGCGCGCCGTCCCGTGCAGCAGAGTGCCCTCGGCCTCTGTGTGCTCGATGCTCAACGCCACGGTCGCATCTCCTGCTCCAGTGCGCGCCGACGGTCCTCGGCCAACTCGCCAGCCAGCGCCTCGCGGTCCTGCTGCAACTGGGCTTCGTGCAACCTCACAGAAGCACGAGCCTCCCAGGCCCAGACGGCGCGCTGCTGGGCTGCACGCTCCTGCCTCTCACGTCCCGAATCTCGGGTCATCCTCAACCACCCTCTCTCTCAGCATCTGGGTTGTTCCGTTGCCGATCAGGCGCAGATGAGACATCGCGTGGCCCATGCCCACCCCTGCGACGAGCTTCGGTGTGGGCACCGAACCCACCAGGTCCTCGAGGGCCCGGTCGGCCGAGCTGAGGAACCGTCTGGTCGCCCGGCAGGAGGCCTGGGCGAGGTGAGGGAGCAGTATGTCGCCGCGCAGCCCCGTGGAGATGGGGCGGATCGCGCACGTCGCCGCATCCAGGGATGCCGTGGCGGCCGCGACGGCGAAGGTCGCAGGAGGCACCGCCTCGACCGCCGGTGCGGTCGGCGTGGCCTGACGCACCTTCGCCAGGAGACGCCAAGCGCACCCGGCCGCGGTCTGGACCTGGCGCCGTAACTCCTCCGCCTCGTCGATCACCACCGCGACAGCCGTCGACCACGCCGGCTGGTCCACCAACTCTGCCCACTCTTCGAGCCGTCCCACGGCATCTGCGACGAGGCCCCGCAACTGGGTCAGGTCCAGGTCCTGCTCTGAGACGGCGGCCGCTGCACTCATAACCCGATCCCAGGCGTGGTCCTGCCCTCACGGGCAGCCGGGGAGTGGTCGCGGTCGCGATGAGAGTCCATCCGGACACTGGCCGCCCCGCAGATCGCGTCCGCCAGCCCCCGGGCACGATCAATGTCATCACGCGCCTGCGTCAGGTGCTGGCGCAGCTTCACGCTGACCTCGGCGACACCGGTCAGGCGGCTTTCGACCTGGTCGACGACAAGAAGCTGGGCGTCAGGACCCGGCCCACCAACGGCTTGGCGGGCGTAGTCGGACGCCCACCCCAGACGAACGACAGCCTGCTCGATGAAGGGTCGCGTGGCCACCAGATCCGCCTGGACGGCGGCCAGTCGCGCCCTGAGCGCGACATTGTCCACCTGGTCCTGCTGCGTCGTCGCCGGCAGTACAGACGCCTTCCCATCGACCTTCCGGACCTCCTCGATCACGAGGCGCAGATGCCGGTCGACGACGCGACCGATCTGGGCAGCGGTCTCGCAGGCCTCAGCCAGCTCATGCAGCGCCGTGCCGACCTCTTGGCCCACCTGCTCGCGACGTCTCAGGACCTCGACCTGCGAGAGTGCCCATCGAGCATCAGAGGTGTAGCCGTCCATCTGGCGGACCCCCTCGCGCGCGGCCGCTAGGGTCGCCCTGGTTTGGGTCAACATCCCGCGAGCCACTGAGGACCGGCGTGGCGCCACCGGTCGTCCCGGCTGGGCCTGCTCACCCCGGACCACCACCATCGAGTTCCTCAAGCTCTCGGTCGACCTGCTCCAGGATCCTGTCCGCCTTCGCCGCGGCCTCGCTGGCCTCACGCAGGTCAGCACCGGCACGGGCCAGGGGACCGACATCGGGGTTCTGCGTCATCTCGTCTCTCCTAGTTCCTTGGGAATGTGTGCGCTTGCTCTAACGGTCGATTCCTGACGGTGGAGAGTGCGTGCCACCAGGGGCGTCACGGTGTGCTCGCATCCGCTCGCGCGCGGCCCGGGAAGTGTCGTCGCCGGTGAGAACTGCGGTCCGTGTCTGGCTACTCACCCTGGACACCGCCTCATCGACCCGGTGGCCTTCGGTCCCAGCCGCCCGTAATGCCTGCTGCAGCAGGTCGACGTGAACCGCCTCGACCGTGGTCCGGTCGGCAGGAAGTGCCTCTCGAGCAGCCGCGGCAGACCGGCCCAGTGCAGCCCCGGTGCGCTCCAGCTCCATGCGCGCCTCGTCGAGCATCCGGTGCATGCGCATCGCGGTATGGTGCAGCCGTGCCTGCTCCTCACGGTCGGCGCCGGTCCGCGGTTCCCATTCCTCCACTGCGTGCCGCGCCGAGCGCAACCCGTTCTGCGCACCGGCCAGCCGCGCCTCCACGCCCACCCCGACTCTCGCCGCGGCCTCGCACATGTCCGCGAACTCAGCCAACAACAGCCGCCGGTCCTCAACCGGTGGCCAGTCACCGCCACGCTGTGCCCAATCCACGTCCTCCAGCCGGCGGACCGCTCGGGTTATGCCGTCATGCAACTCCTGGATCCCGTCACGAGCACCGGCCAGCAGCGCACGAGAGCTCGTCATCGCCGCCACCGCCTCCTCACGGAACCAGCCCGGCGACCTGTCCACCTGCGGCCCCGGTTCCCGGTCAGCCATCGGCCCGAGCCTCTTGTGGCACGCCGCCAGGGCAGGGGAGCTCGACCGCGCGAGCAGGCCGGGGTGCGTGCTGACAGACGCAGTGCCGGTACGGGTACTCCCGCCCCGCCTTCGCGTCGACGCAGTCGGCAGCCGTGTGCGCCTGTCTGCAACCCGCGCAGATCAATCGCCCGACCCGATCCATCTGCCTCATACCAATCAGAGGCGCCGCAGCAGCTCGCCACGGTGTCACACAGCCCTCCACTTGGCCACGACGATCGGGCCCCGCTCGACCAGGTGACTCACGCCAACGCGCAGACCGCCGCTGCGCAGGGGGTCTCAACGAAGCCGCTCGGTACGGTGGCCTGGGTGTGGCAGTGCCCGCGCTCGAGAATGAGGGGCTGGTAGTACGCGGCCAACTGGGGGGCGACCCTGCGGGCGTGGTTGGCGGCCTGGTAGAACGCGAGCCGCAGGACCGCGGGTCCTTCCTTGGTGATCGCCCGGGAGGGTTGGGTCACGGTCCCCGAGGACCACGTCGAGGGGGTGAGCCCGACGTAGGACGCCGCGGCCTTGGCGGTGGTGAACCGGGTGCCGTCGCCGAGGAACGCGCGGATCGTGGGCGCGGTCATCCCGCAGATGGTTCAGATCATGGGCATGCCACAAGGGCCCGTTCAGCGTCTAAGTCGCAGTGCCTCGATTGGTCAGCAGCAGGGATCAGTCCTCGTCCAGTTCTGCGTCTTCGGTAACCAGGGCCGCCGTCGAGATGAAAATGTGGTGCTTGTCGTCGGTCTGCAAGTAGGTCACGAGTTCGTCCCGCAGGCGGTCCATGCCTTGGTAGAAGTCACGGAAGGGTGCCGATGAAGCCAGGGCCTGCGCCTCATTGGCCGGGACCGGGATGATGATCTCGCGGTAGCGCGTGCCAACGTCTTCCCTGTTCGTCTGCATGAAGACGATGCGCTCCCACTGGCGACGCACGGCCTTGAGCGTCATGGCCCACAGCAGGTAGAACGTGTCGAACGGAGCGTCCTCTGTGGCGCGGAGGACCAGCATTTCCTTGGTGAGGACAATGCGCTCCTGGCCTGGCATGAGCACGGCGAACTCGCCAATGTTCTTGCTGGTGCGGATTGGAGTGATCAAATCCCAGGCCTGCAAACCCGAGTCTTCGCCCCGCCAGAAGCGCTCGGCGACGACCTGGCTGACACGGTTGGTGGGGTTGATGTTGATCTGACCAGCTCGGATGTCAGAGACCTTGATGTACGGGATGTCGCCACGACGCAGGTCTGCCGATGGGCTGCCGTGCCCTGCAAGCGCGTTGACCCATCCCTTGTCGATGAGCTCTTCGATGGTCATCGAGTTGAAGCCGCTCATTTCCGGCCGTCGCATGAGCTCGTCGAATGCAGCCAGCGGGCGCGCGTCGAAGTAGGCCGGAACGGCCATCAGGCGATCAGTCAGGGCGTCCTTGTCGACCCAGCGGCCAGTCTCGGTGGCGACGCCCGTCTCCAGGCTCCTGACGTCATCGAGCAACTTGTCGTCGATCACGTCGGTGCGCTGGCCGGTGGCCTCATCGACGACGAAGAGCTCTTCGCCATCCTTGTTGATCCCGACTGTCGGCGCGTAGGAGACGAACACCTGGTCGTCGGTGAACCATGCAGGCTTATGCACCATCTGCGATCACTTCTTCTCGAACACGTAGAAATTGGTCTTGGCTCGGCAGAAGCCTTGGAAGGCTTCCATCGGGATGTTGAAGACACCCCGGAGGGTGAAGCGGGACTCGAGCCACCCTGGGAGCCACTTGTACGTCGAGGAGAAGAAGTAGGTCTCGGGCAAGATGATGCCCAAGCGTCCGCCCTTCGCCAGCAGGCGATAGGAGCGTTCAAGGAAGATCAAGCCGATCTCAAGGTCGACATAGCGGCCCTTGGCTTCCTTGGCGATCGTGTACTGGTTCGACCGCGAGTCCGCGGCACTGACCTTGAGGTTCTTGCCAAATGGCGGGTTGGTCACCACCACCGTGAAAGAGCCGTCGCTGAGGGGTGTCTCGAGATACGGGTAGTCCGTCTTCCAGCGATGCTCGCGGATCGAGTCGCCGGCGTGGATATTTACGGACCCGTCGCCGAGGCTGACCATCAACGCGCGGGCAAGCTTTACGTTGATGGAGTCCTTGTCAACACCGAAGACCTGCCGGTGCGCCCACGTGCGAGCCTGCGCCTCGGCACGGGGACCGGTGCCTTTCGATGCGATCGCCAAGAAGGCCTCGACGAGGAACCCGCCCGTGCCACAGGCAGGATCAATGATCTTGTCGGTCGGGTGGATGTCGAGAGCTTCAATGCCGGCTTCGATGACTCGTGCCGGGGTGAAGTACTGTCCCTCGCCCGCCTTCAAGTTGGCACGCCGGAACACCTGGAAGGCAGAAGAGATCGCCTCGGGGCGGACTTCAAGGAGGTTGAGGGCTGAGAGCTCGAAGACGACCTCCGAGATCGTGTCGTCGTCGAGAATGAGGTCCGTGTTGTCGTCCTCAGCGAAGATCTCGGGCCGCAGCGTTTTGAGCGCCTTGAAGTCTTCCCGCATCTTCCGCGCGGTGTAGGCCTCGCCAGCATCGCTGAGCTGGAACGCCAGCTTCTTGGACTGGTCGTATTCGCCGTTGGTGTCGGACTCCAGCTTCATGAGCAGCAGGTTGCACAGCTGGTCCAGTTGCATGTCCGAGCGCGTGGCCTTGCTGTCGCGCGCGACGACGACGTCGAGCAGGCGCTTGAACACTGACCGCAGCTCGCCGTTCTTGGGGACCTTCAGGTCAGCGAAAGTCAACGGCTCCTTGGAGGCCTTGGTCAGGTCTTCGCCGGGCTGCGGGATACCGCGCCCGCGCTGGTGCAGGAAGCCGCCGTCGGGAAGCTTGTAGACCCGAACGTCGTCTGCCCCATTGGTCCAGAAGCCCATGCGGGCTCTGGGTTCACGGGCCAGATACGTCTCCAGCTGCGAGACTCCGGCGTCAACGTTCGGAGCCTTGAACTCGCAAATGATGAGCACGTGCTCCCAAGAGCCCACTGTGCTCGAGTCCTCGAAGATGGCCAGGTCCACTGGCCACGAAGCAAACGAGCGTCCCAGCTCCCGGCTTGATGCGTCGTGAGGCGACTTGGGCACGCGCCATTCGGGATCCCACTGGAGCTGGGCTCGATCCCAACCTGCCTTGACCAGCTCTTCGATCACCGGAAGGCGAACTTGCTGGTGCTCAGGTCCGTCAACGTTTGCAGGGCTCACTTCTTGCCACTCCCAGAGGTTACTCCGTGCCGGAACTCCACCACGTCGCCATTGCGCATGACGAACTCCTGCGCGCGCACCTTGCTGCTCATCTGCTTCATCTTGACGGTGGAGCCATCAGGCACTAGTTCCTCGAATGCCACGACCTCGGGCATCGCCGCGAGTGGGCGAGCTTCGACCGCTCCAGAACGTGGGCGGCCACCGTGAACGGCAGGACGGCTGACCCCGCACTCAGCGTCGTGGTATGGGCTGCGCAGGGTGTCGGCGACACCCCAAACGAAGATGGACAGGGCTGACACGGCGGCTGGTTCTCCTGGTTTACAAGCGGATGCGGTGTATCGCTGACCCTATCTGCGGTGGGCGGCTACGCTTCGCAGGCGAGGCCGAGACCGGCCAGTCACCCCCGAGCCGGGCGACCTCAGTTTCGGGCTCCTGGACCTTGGCCTCCAGGTCCGTCTTCGTCGGATGCGGGCCTTGGTTGGTTTCGGTGGCCACCCTCCAGCCGCACCTGCGGCGGGCGGTTCCCGGCGAGGCCGGTCGCCTCGCCGGGCCGGACGGTCGCCGGGTCGAGGCCGCGCGTGCGAATCATCCCTGCCTGCTCCTCCTTGCGGGATAGGTCCGCTGCCTGGCCTCCGACAACCGCCGAGCACTCACCTGGCATGCTCTCAGTTGCCCCCAACGCCGGATCAGCATCGCGCGGTTCCTCCCCCTTGGCCTTGGTCCTCGTCCCCGCTGCCGCCTTCGTCCTCGCCGACCACTCCCCGGATGAGCCGGTAGGCCTCTCGCCCGCTCAGCGTGTCAGTCCCGCACCACCCCAATGCCTCCTGTGTGCTCAGTCCCTCCTGCTCGATCAAAGACCGCAGCGCCCGTCCCGCTCGCTGTTCGTAGTCGACCACTGCCGCGTCCCGCTCGGCCAGCGCCACCGCCACCTGCTCACCCCACTTCGCCAACCGCCGATCCCGCTTCGCCTGCTCCTGGCGCACCTTCGCCCGAGCCTGCCGAGCGCGCACCCGAGCCTGCTGCCGCACCGTCTGCTTCGCCATTCCCAATCACCGTTCCTTGATCTACGGCAAACTCCTGACACCACCCCAGGCAAGGCGGGCACGCGCCAGGGACTCACCGGCCCGCGCCCCCACGCCCTGAGCCGAACACCAGCCGCGCAAGTTCTACCGACCCTGAGGCTCGCCGAAACCGCACCGCTCATGTCCTACACACCTCTGGCATTCCAGGATCCCGCCCCCGAAACGTGGCGAGGAAACTCGCCACCGTGGACCCCTGAGAGGGGTCCGCGGTGCCTTCTTATAGGCATGGCGATGACGATTCACCGGCTGACCGCCGGGTCGGGGTATGACTACCTGACCCGTCAGGTCGCTCGTCAAGACGCCACCGAAACCGGCCACTCCGGACTGGGCAGCTACTACACAGCCAAGGGCGAGGCCCCCGGGGTGTGGGTCGGTGCCGGCATGGCCGGCATCGCTGGGCTGGCGGCCGGCGATCAGGTCACCGCCGAGCACATGACCCGCCTGTTCGGCACCGGTGAGCACCCGTTGGGTGATGAGTCCGGCCACATGCTCGGTCGTCCGTTCCGCGTCTACGGGGGACGCGACGACATCACCCCGTTCCGCATCGAGGTGGCCCGCCGTTGCGAGTCCCGGAACAAGAGTCTCGGTCTGCCGGTGGACCACCCCGTCCCGGTGGAGGAGAGGGCTAAGATCCGCACCCAGGTCGGTCTGGAGATGTTCCGCCGCGAGCACGGGCGCGACCCGTTCGATGAGCGGGAGCTGGCGGGACTGATCGCCAAACAGTCTCGGCAACGGACCACCGCGGTCGCCGGTTTCGACCTGGCCTTCTCCCCCGTGAAGTCGGTCTCGACGCTGTGGGCCGTCGCCGACCGCCCCCTGGCCCTCAACATCGAGGCCGCGCACCAGGCTGCGGTCCGAGACGCACTGGCCTATCTGGAGAAGGAGGCATTGTTCACCCGCACAGGCAAGGACGGTGTGCAGCAGGTCGACGTGCGGGGCATGGTCGCCGCGGCTTTCACGCACCGCGACTCCCGCGCCGGGGACCCTGACCTGCACACCCACGTCGCGGTCGCCAACAAGGTCCAGACGGTGACGGACGGCCGGTGGCTCTCGGTCGACAGCAGGATGATGTTCAAGGCGACGGTCTCCGCCTCCGAGGTCTACAACACGGCCCTGGAGGCGCACCTGCGCCCGCTCGGGCTCACCTTCGCGGTACGGCCCGACGCTCCCGGTCAGGACGCCCGGAAGCGCCCGGTCCGCGAGGTCGTGGGCGTCGACCCGCAGCTCAACGAGCGGTGGTCGACCCGTCGCGCGAACATCCAGACACGACGCGGCCAGCTGGCCGCGCAGTTCCAGGACGAGCACGGACGGCCACCAAACCCGGTCGAGTCGATCCAGCTGGCGCAGCAGGCGACCTTGGAGACCAGGGACGCCAAGCACGAACCCCGCTCGGAAGCCGAACAACGGCAGGCCTGGCGGGCCGAAGCCCTCGACGTGCTCGGCGACCAGGCCTCGGTGCAAGCGATGGTGGACCGGGCCCTGGCAGGGACCCGCACCCACGGGGTGGGCGAGCAGGTAGACACCGAGTGGATCGAGGCGACCGCTGAACGGGTCCTGGACACGGTGCAGTCCTCCCGCTCGGCGTGGCAGGTGTGGCACGTGCGGGCCGAGGCACAACGCCGGGTCCGGGGCGCCGACGTCACCATGGAATCCACCGAGGCCCTGGTGGAGGAGCTCACCGCACGGGTCCTGCAGGGCAGCATGGCCATGCGCGGGAGCGATGAGGACCAGATCGTCGACCCGCCAGTGCTGCGGCGTGCCGACGGGTCCAGCGTCTACTCCATCGCGGGCTCGAGGTGGTTCACCTCGACCGGAGTCCTGGAGGCCGAGCAGCGCCTAGTGGATGCCGCCGGCAGCGACGACGGGCGCCGCGCAGATGCCCAGGACGTCGAGCTGGCGCTGCTGGAATCGGTCGCCAACGGGGTGCGGCTCAACGCCGGGCAGGCGACCCTGGTGCGGGCGATGGCCACCTCCGGCGCCCGCGTGCAGCTGGCGATCGCCCCGGCCGGGTCCGGCAAGACGACCGCGATGCGAGCCCTGGCCCGGGCGTGGGAGTCCTCCGGCGGCACCGTCATCGGACTCGCCCCCTCGGCCGCCGCCGCGGCCGTCCTGCGGGAGAACGCGCAAACCACGGCGGACACCCTCGCCAAGCTCGTCTGGCACCTGGAGCACTCCCCCGACGATCTCCCTGAGTGGGCCCGCGCCATCGACGAACGGGCGCTGGTCGTCATCGACGAGGCAGGGATGGTCGACACCCTGTCCCTGGACCGCGCGGTGGAGTTCATCACCGCCCGTGGTGGATCGGTTCGGCTGATCGGCGACGACCAGCAGCTCGCCTCCGTCGGCGCCGGTGGGGTGCTGCGCGACATCCGCGCCACCCATGGTGCGCTGCACCTGACCGAACTGATGCGCTTCACCGGCGCGGCCGAGGGCGCGGCCTCCCTCGAGCTGCGCGACGGAGCACCCAGCGCCCTCGGGTTCTATCTTGACTCTGGTCGTGTCCACGTCGGTGACCTGGCCACGATGTCCGAGGAGGTCTTCCAGGCCTGGCGCTCAGACCGCGGCGAGGGTAGGGACTCGATCATGCTGGCCCCCACCCGGGACCTCGTCTCCGAGCTCAACCAGCGCGCCCGTGACCACCGCCTGCAAGGCACCATGGACCCCGGCCCGCAGGCCACCCTCGCCGACGGCAACCACGCCTCGACCGGGGAGGTCGTGATCACCCGGCGCAACGACCGCCACCTGCGCATCGCCGTCACCGACTGGGTCAAGAACGGAGACCGGTGGACCGTCCAGCAGGTCCGCCCCGACGGATCCCTCGCGGTCCAGCACTACCAGAACGGCCGCCAGATCGTGCTGCCGGCCGACTACGTCGCTGCCAGCGTCGAGCTGGGCTACGCCTCCACCGTCCACACCGCACAGGGCGTCTCCGTCGACGTCACCCACAGCCTGGCCACCGGCGCGGAGTCACGCCAGCAGCTCTACACGATGATGACCCGGGGCCGGCACGCCAACCACGTCTACCTCGAGGTCGTCGGCGACGGGGACGAGCACGAGGCGATCAAGCCCGCCACCAGCCACCCACGCACCGCGACCGACGTCCTGGAGAACATCCTGGCCAGGGACGACTCCCCCACATCCGCCACCACCATGCTGTCCCAGCTCGACGACCCCGCCACACTGCTCGGCCAGGCCAGCGCCCGGTATGTCGACGCGCTCTACACCGCGGCTGGGCACACCCTGGGTCAGGCACCGCTGGAACGACTCGACCAGGCCGCCCAGACCTGGGTACCAGGGATCAGCGAGGCACCGGCATGGCCGACCCTGCGGGCACACCTGACCCTGATGGGCGCGGCAGGAGAGGATCCCGTCGACGTCCTGCGCGAGGCCGTGTTCTCCCGCGAGCTCGGCACCGCCGCCGACCCCGCCGCCGTCCTCGACTGGCGTCTGGACGACACCGGGATGCGCAACACCACTCCCGGCCCGCTCCCCTGGATCCCTGGCATCCCCACCGCCCTCGAACAGGACGCGGTATGGGGTGACTACCTCACCGCGCGGGCCGACCGGGTCAGCGCCCTGGCCCGTCAGGTCGCCGACCAGGCCACCAGCCGGCCGGCACCGGCCTGGGCCTCCCAAGGTGCAGCACGACCGCCCGACCGGGTGCTGGCCGACGTCGCGGTATGGCGTGCCGCCCACCAGGTCGACGCCGCCGACCTTCGGCCGACCGGCCCGCCCCAACCCGCCAAGGCGCCCGCCACCTACCAAGCCGCCCTGCACGCCCAGGTCCAGGGCGGGCGCACCCCGGCCGTCCTGGAATGGGACCCCCTCCTGAGCGAGGTCGCCGGCCTGCATGCAGACCCGTTCACACCGGTCCTGGCCGAACGTCTGGCCGCAGCCTCCCGTGCCGGCATCGACGCCGCCACCCTGGTTCGGCAAGCAACCAGGGACAGGCGGCTGCCGGACGACCACGCCGCGGCCGCGCTCTGGTGGCGGGTGGCCGGGCACCTGGCCCCCGCCGTCGCGACCGCCCCCGACGCGACACACCAGGTCAGCACCCAGTGGGTGCCAGCGCTGGCCGAGGCCCTCGGTCAGGATCGCGTCGAGCAGATGCAGGCAAGCAGCTGGTGGCCGGTCCTGGTCACCACCGTCGACCACGCCCTCCAGCGCGGTTGGCCGCTGACCGACCTGACCGGCACCGCACCACCAGCCGGTGCCGACGTCGACGACGCACAGGCGATGACCTGGACGATCAGCACGCTCATGGACGAGCCGACCCACTTGGTCGACCCGACCAACCAAGACCACCAGCCCGAAGACGACGAGCACGCCGATCTCCCGCCGGCCCAGCACTCCCTGCAGGCCACCGACACCGAGTACCGGCAGCACATCGATACCCTCACCGCGGACGAGTCTGCCGTGACTGCGGCGGACCTGGAGCAGGACCCGGAAAAGCCCGACGAGCTAGCCGTCAACGCCGGCCTCGCCCTCGCTACGGCATACCGGCGCCTCATGGGCCCGCTCGACCCATCCGAGCAGGAGCTGGACCGCGCCAACGACCGGGCCATGGAAGCCAGTCGGTCTCCGGTGCCGCTGCAGCGGCTGGCTGCCGTCAACGCGATGGCACTGGACTTCTACGAGCAGCAGCTGATCGTGCCGGGCGGGTGGGCACGGGCCTACCTGGCCGACCGCCTCGGCCAGGACGTCGCCGGCCACGAGCACCTGCGTCCCGGCTACGCCCCGCCCGGGTGGACCACCCTGACCGAGCACCTGCGCCGGCAGGGAGTCACCGACACCGAACTAGCCGTCTCCGGGCTGTCCTCCACCACGAGGGACGGCCGCCTCATCGACCGCTTCCGTGACCGCGCCGTCTTCGCCGTCACCGACCAGGACGGCCAGGTCCTCGGCTTCGTCGGCCGACGCAACCCGGCCCACACCGACGACACCCCGCACGCCGGACCCAAGTACCTCAACACCCCCACCACTCCCCTGTTCTCCAAGGGCGCCCAGCTCTACGGCACGAACCCTGCCCTGACCACCGATGCCACCCCCGTTCTCGTGGAAGGACCCCTGGACGCCCACGCCATCACCCTGGCCACCCAAGGCCGGTACGTCGGCCTCGCGCCGCTAGGCACCGCCCTCACGCAGGAACAGTCCGCCCAGCTGGCCCGCCTCGACAGCCCCGTCATCATCGCCACCGACGCCGACCTCGCCGGCCACATGGCTGCTGAACGCGCGCACTGGCTGCTCGTCCAGCACAACATCCCTACCTTCGCCGCCACCCTGCCCGAGGGGACCGACCCCGCGGACCTGCTCCAGGAGCACGGTGCCGGCACACTCACCAGCGCCCTGCTGGCCTCGACACCGCTGTCGGAGGTCCTGATGCAGGAACGCCTGGCCAACCTCTCGGCCGATCAGGCACTTGAGGCGATCGTGCAAGTGCTGGCGACGGCCGCCCCGTCCACCTGGGGCCGTACGTGCCAGGAAGTCAGCGACCGGCTTGACGTCGAAACCGACACCACCCGCCGTGCCCTGCACCGGGCCGTCCGCACCTGGCACGACGACCCCCGCGCCGAGGCCACCCGGCAGCTCGACAACACCCGCGCGGTCCGCGCCCGCCTCCAGGCTGCGGCCGAGCAGACCCTCGAACAGCGCTGGGCCACCACCGCCGACCGCCTCGACCCCCGCCTCACAGCCCAGGCGGACTGGCCCGCACTGGCCCGCACCATGCAGGATCTGCACCAGCAGGGCTTCGACGTCGAGGCCCTCTCACAGGCAAGCATCGCCGACGAGGCGCTGCTCTCCTCCCGTCCCGCGCAGGCGCTGCGCTACCGCCTCGCCGTCATCGCCCCACCTGTCCAGTCCGCCCCGCACGTCCAGCCCGGCAGCACCAGGACCGCCCGACGGGACGAGGACCACCACCTCATCCACCAGCCAGGGCACGACCGTCCCGGTCGTGTCCGCCGGTGAGCCCGCACGGCCCAGCGAAAGGTGTGGCCGTCTTGACTGTCCCGCACAACAGCTCCGAGCATGGGCCCAAACCGGCTACCCCACCGAAGCCGGCGTCAAACTCCTCAGCCGCGCCAAGGGAGGCCGCTTCGCCCAGACCACGTGTCCATGGATCGAACCCGTCGAACCCTCGTCCTCGCTGGACAGGGTCGCCTCACACGAAGCGCTCGGCCCCTTCTTGGGCGCCGAGCGACGCTTCCTGAACATCGCCGTGTCGATTGGTTCCCCGGATCCCCCTGTCCTCGATCAGCGCTGGCCGCGGGCGAAAAGCCGGGGCGCGGCAACCCGCCCAGAAGGACGCAGCAGCCACATGGCTGGACGTGCCCCTGCTCGTGACATCACGACTCCGCCGAATACCGGGCGTTGGCCGACGGAGGCTTCGGACAGCTTGGCACGCCGAGGAGCAGACCCACTTTCGTGGGTGATGTCGGTGATTGGCGCGTCACGCCGGCGAAGCTGGCGGGGTGGCGCAATCGACCCTGGACGACGAAACGTGGCGCCCTCGTCCATGCGGTGCTTCCTTGTGCAACCTTTCCCTGGTCCGGTGCGTAGGTGAGTCATGATCGGGTTCATGACGAGGGAGCGATCCGATGCGAAGCGGTAAGGCTCAGCAGGATGCTGAGTTCACCTCCTTCGTCAGCGCAGCCATGCCGGAGCTATCGCGCATCGCTTGGTTCCTCACCGGGGAGATTCACAGCGCGAACGAGTTGGTGCAGGCGGCCCTGGTCAAGACTTACGTCGCTTGGGGAAGAGTTCGTCGGGGAGAGGAGATTGCCTTCACGCGTCGAGTGATGGTCAATCACCGAACGGATCAGTGGCGGCGTAGACGACGCGAGGTGCTGTCCGGAGAACCACGGGAAGGACCCGCGGAACAGTCGCAAGTCGACGACACCGATGTGATCGATGGACTCGTGCGGGCACTGAAGACCCTTCCCGACAAACAGCGGCGCGTCGTCGTCCTTCGCTACTACTGCGACCTGTCCGAGAAGCAGGTAGCCGAGGAGATGGAGATGAGCCTGTCGGCAGTCAAGAGCACGGCCTCACGCGGGCTCAGTGCCCTTCGAG
>NZ_JALKAL010000003.1:0-243333 GCF_023015765.1 Ornithinimicrobium sp. F0845 | reverse complement strand
CAATCACCGAACGGATCAGTGGCGGCGTAGACGACGCGAGGTGCTGTCCGGAGAACCACGGGAAGGACCCGCGGAACAGTCGCAAGTCGACGACACCGATGTGATCGATGGACTGGTGCGGGCACTGAAGACCCTTCCCGACAAGCAGCGGCGCGTCGTCGTCCTTCGCTACTACTGCGACCTGTCCGAGAAGCAGGTAGCCGAGGAGATGGAGATGAGCCTGTCGGCAGTCAAGAGCACGGCCTCACGCGGGCTCAGTGCCCTTCGAGAGCACGTCACCGAAGTCGAGGAGTGGGCACGATGACGAAGACGGATGAGATCAGACTGGGCGAGGCCTTGCAATCGGTTCCGTCACCCTCGGGGCTGGGAGTGCCGACGGCCGACGTCCTGAGTCAAGCCAAGCAAACCAAGCGTCGCAAGACTGCCGTCACAGCGAGCATGACGATGCTTTCCGTCGCGGGTGTGACAGCCGTGGCCCTATGGGGTGGCCAGTTCCTCCTGCCCGAGACCGCGGAGACCTCGCCCGCTGGAGCGAGCAACCGGACCGTCGACGCAGTTGCAACGCTCCCACCTGCGCCTGACTGGGCTGACGTCACATTCCTCACCGAACCTCGAACCGCCACCGGCACGGGGACGCAGACCGTGGACTTGGGCGCGAGGCCCGAGGGCGCGACGGGGGCCGGGATGCTTCTTGAATGCCTGAGTCCCGGTGAGTTCAGGTATCCCGATGGTGCCATCCTGATCTGCGATGAAGCCGACGCGGCGGGGTTGGCGACCACGGCCGACGACACCTACGTGGAAACGAGTTATGTCGTCGACCTTGCCGAGGGCGTGGAGCAGATCGAGATTGGGGCGCCGGAGGGGGCCTCCTGGCGACTCACGACCTCCTACGTGAGCACCGAGGTGGCGGCCGACTAGGGCGTGAACGCCAAGGGCGAAACGTATGGCGTCGAGAACATCCACGGCTCCCCCGACCTGATCCGGGTCTTCGCGACGAACGGGACGGTGGGCTATGCCTATGTGGCGGACATGAACATCGCCTGGGGTGAGCCGACCTCGCCCGAGCACGCACTGGAAACTGCAGGAGGGGCGGGCCGGCGAGGGCGTGGCTGTCCCGGTCTATGAGTTCGACGGCGAGACTGTGATCGGCGAGTTCGTGGTCGGTGGCGGCGAGCCAGCGCTCCTCGACGACAGCGCCACCGTCACCTGAAATCACTGAAACAGGGCTAGGGCGTGTCTCCCTATTGTTCTGGCGTTGGCCCCGACGTTTCGTAGAGCGGTTTAGTTGAGCGGTGAGCCTGATTCGCCGCCGGATGATGGTCCGTCGGGGGTAAGCAGACCGATGGTGATGTATGCCAGCGCTCCCAGTGTTAGCCCGACGCCAATCCAGATCGCCCAGGATGCCCAGCCGCGGCGCAGGCGTTGCCCGACAAGGCCGGCGATGAGGATCAAGGGGCCGACGCACCAGCCGAAGAACCCGAAGATGGAGAGGCCGAGGCCGACGGGGATGGCGAGCACGGTTATCACCGCCGTGCCCGTGGTGGGTCGCCGGCCACGTACGCGCGTCTGGGCGGTGCTGGGTTCTGTCATGCCTGACCACCTCCACGGTCGCCAGAAGCGCGTGGCCTCGGTTCCCTCGATCCTTCTACCATAGTGCGCGCAGCCAGATCGTGATGGCGCGGAGGATGACGCCGCCTCGGTAGGTCAGGGCAAGCTTGTCGTAGCGGGTGGCCAGGGCGCGCCACTGCTTGAAGATGTTGAAGGAGCGTTCGACCACGTTGCGCCGCTTGTAAACCTCGGTGTCGTAGCTGACCGGTCGCCCGCCCTTGGCTCCGCGGCGTTGACGGTTGGCGATCTGGTCTGAGCGTTCGGGGATCACGGCCTGGATGCCGCGCTGGCGTAGGAACTGGCGGTTGGCCCGCGAGGAGTACGCCTTGTCGCCCAGCGCCCGCACCGGCGTGGTCCGCGGCCGGCCCGGGCCGACGCGAGGCACGCTCAGCGACTTCAAAACGTGCTCGAACATCGGGGAGTCCCCGCCCTGGCCGGGCCCCACGAGCATCACCAGCGGGCGCATGTTCCCGTCGCACAGGTGATGGATCTTCGTCGAAAGCCCGCCGCGGGAGCGTCCGACAGCGTGGTCAGGCGGCTCCTCGCGCAGATTCGTGTAGTTCGACAAGTCCCCCTGTGTCCCGGGGCAGGTTCGTAGCGTGCTGGTGAGCCCGGTTGACCGTGGAGTCGACCGAGACCTCCCAGTCAATCAACCCGGCCGCGTCGGCCTCGGCGAGCAACACCGTCAAGATGGCGTCCCAGGTGCCGTCGCCGCTGAAGCGGCGGTGGCGCTTCCAAACCGTCTGCCACGGCCCGAAGCGCTCGGGCAGGTCACGCCAGGCGATCCCGGCCCGGTAGCGGTAGATGATCCCTTCGACGACCATGCGGTGGTCCCTGAAGGGCCGGCCTCTCCGCCCGTCGGAGCGCGGCATCAACGGCTCGATCAACTCCCACTGGCCGTCGCTCAGCAATGCAGTTCGCGACATCCCCGCACCGTCTCAGCGCAACGCCCCAACCTTTGGGAGACACGCCCTAGCCCTCCGGAAAGTGCCGCACGAAACTGCCGCTCTGCGGGCGAAGCCTGACCATGCCGCGCTCCGTTAGGTGCGCGCGGACGTCGGACTGGACAGGTCCTGCAAGTACTCTGACCGCGTGAGTGACGCCGCGGCTCGGTTGGAGCGTAAGCGACTTTTTCGGACGGAGTTCGTGATGCTTCGCGTCCGTGGACGCACCCTTCTTCAGTTGGGTGGGAGGGGGAGTAAGGGCTGGATGACACGAAGCGTCGCCGACAGCGCTGATGAGGCCCTGAAAGCCAAAGGCCTCATGGTGGCGGACTACCTTCATGACGGGTACGAAGAGGTGCCGTGGGATGAGTCGGCATGGCCGCCGGTGCCCGAAGAGCTTTTCGACCCGGACTACGACGAGGCACCCTGAGTCCCACGGAACTCGAAGAGGACGGTTTCGTCCGCTCATGCCGCGACCAGAGGCGCGGAATGGCGCCTCCGGTGCGAGGGCAAATTTGACGGTCTCAGGTGCAAGTGTTGCCCTCGGGGAGCCGTGCGAAGATCCAGTCCATCTGCTGAGTGGAGGCGATGATCTGGTCGTCGTCCCCGCCGAGCGGGTACAGGGTGAGTTCCTCGCCGTCCTCCACGTCCCAAGCCGCCTCCCGGTCGGCCAGCCGCCAGGTCGAACCGTCGAGCGGGCCGAGGGTCGGAACTTCGCACCCCGGGTCGTCGCGGTAGACGTAACGCACCGCCTCGTCACCGTGGAGCGCGTCGCCGTCTGTGACGAGCGGGGGCTCGGCAGGTATGACCAGCGTCGGGTCCAGGTGCAGCTGATCGTCGGTAGCGGTGCTGCCGTGAGCGGACAGGTCGACATCGACGACCGTGCGCTCCTCCGCGGTGCCGGGATAGGGATCGCGGGCCTCCAACTGCACCCGGAAGGGCCCTTCGGGCAGCAGCTGCCGCTCCACCGCCACGACGAAGGCGTGCGGGTTGGCGTCGCCGTTGCAGCCGTACACCGCGTTCGGGACCACCAGGTCCGCGTGTAGTAGGTCGTCCTCGACGACCACGCCGTCCATCCGGACCGGGCACCCGCTCCCGTAGACCGCGCCGAACCAGACGGCGATCTCGCTGTCCCACTCGACGGTCGCGGGCTTGCCCTCAAGGCCGGCCTGCGCCCACAGCTGAGCCAGCTGGGCATCCGTCGTCGCGACCCCCGTGCGGTAGGCCTCGCCTGTCTCGTCCTCTGCGAGCAGACGCCAGCCCCCACCAGCGAGCGGCTGCTCTTTCTCCTCCGGTGCCTCCTCAGCGGGGATTCCCTCAACGCAGAGGGGGCGTCTGGCGAACTGAGCCAGGACCTCCTCGGCCTCCGGTGTGATCACCCCAAGGCCGATCTCGGCCACGCCGTGGTGGGGCATCAGCGCGGTCCCGCCGGTGCGCACGCCGGCCTCGTCCAGGGCGGCACTGACCTCTGTGACGAGCGACTGCAGCTCGGCGACGGTCCAGGGCACCTCCACGACCACGATCCCCTCACCGGGCCAGTGCTCGGCGATCTGCTCGGACATGGCCTCGATGTCGGCGTCCTTGACCCAGACCGTGACCCACCCGTTGCGTTCCCGGTCCAGCCCGAGCTCGACGAAGCCAGGCTGCCCGGCCGCCCACTCGTGGACCTCCTGGACCAGTTCGTCGGCGTTGCCGTAGACCGGTTCGTCCCGGTAGAGCGACTCGTCGGCCCGAAATTGGGGCACGTCGGCGCACGCCGGGAAGCCGGCGATGCCCCCCGTCGTGGTGGTGGGGGTTCCGTCTGGCGCGTCCCCCGGCCCTGCCCCCGTCTGCGTCCCACAGGCGCTCACCAGCAGCAAGCCTGTCAGAAGCGCGCCAGCCCCCACACGACCAGGGATCCGCCACCCACGTCGTTCTGACCATGTCATTCGCACCCGGCACCTCCCTGTGGAGTCCAGTGTGCTGGGCGGAGCCACCCCGTGGGTCACGACCAGGTCACGTTTCGCGCACGCGGCCCAACGGCCTGTCCGTGTCGCGCGCCGCCTGAAACGAGGCCAGATGGTTCAAGCCCCCCCAGTATCCCGAAGCGGGGGACCCTGACCCCCGTCGCTGCGACTATGACAAGGACTTGGTCGACAGACCCACAACGAACGCATACGTCGAAATCACCGGCGAGTAGCCCCGCAAGAAGCATCCTGTCGTGCCGCGAGGCTTGCGTGCCGGAGCACGTCCGTACCGAGGGCCGGGCGCGGTATCGCGCGGCGCACCGTCTAAATGTCGTTCCCCACTGGCACCCGGCGTCTCAACGGCTGGGGCCCTCAGGCGTAAGAACAGGTGGAGCAGGGCAGCGATCCTGTAGCCGCATCCGCTTCGGCTCGATCTGGGGCGGAGAGGTCGAGGCAGTCCGCTGCTGCGGGTCGATCACGCGCCACCACAGTGCCGCGGTCGCCTCGTCGTCCGGAAGCGCGCCGTGGGTCGCGGCCTGCTCCAGCCGGCCGGGCACGTCGACGCCGGCACGGTGCAGTCGGTCGAGACGCTCGGCCATCTGCGTCGTGAACCAGTCCCGGTGTCCGACGTGCTCGACGATCAGACGCTCCCAATGCCGGACGGCGTTGGGCATGTGACCACTGACTCGGCAGAGGAGGCCACGTGCGTACCTGCCAGCCACTCCCCCGGCACCCAACGCTCCCACCGGGCGCGGGTCACTGCGGTCGACCCCTCGACCGGCCCGCCACACGCTGAGGTCGGCGAGGAGCTCAGGGGCGATGTGGTGGGCGAGGGGGGCGGCCCACTGCTGCTCGATGGTTGCTCCCTGACGCACCTGGGCGGCCAGCGCTCGCACCCGTTCCTCGCGAGCGGTGAGGTAGCCGGCCCAGACGGGATCGGTGACAAGCCGCTTGGGGATGGCGGGCAGCCACGGGAGGGGACCGCCCGCGGGTCTGCGGTCCAGACGCGAGAGCAGGACGGCGGCAGGGTCGTCGGCGTCGTCGAGCCCTCTGTAGGCCGTCGTGACCGTGAGGGCCCCGATGGCGTCGCGCCCATCGGCCTGGGTGAGGGTCAGGTGGGCACGCAGGCTGGGCCAGGCCGAGGCATGGGTGAGGCCTGGGACGAGGGCCTCGGCAGCAGCCTCGATGTCATCGCTCCAGGCGGGGCCGAGGACGTTCTCGGCGCCGGCCAGGAGGCCGTCCTCGTACCTCTCTGCTGCGTTGTGGAGCAGCGCCGCCGGGTCGGCCGCTCGTGCCTTCTCGGTGGTCGCCGAGACCGCCGCACCGTCACGTGCGAGCACGCCCTGCAGGGTCTCGGTCGCGGTGGCCGGGCTGGTCGTCTCGATCAGCGGCAGGGTGTGCCCGTCTCCGTCAGTGGCCGACAGGACATACACGTGGTTCTCGTGCCGCCCCCGGGTGAGCATCGTGTAGAGCAGCTGACGAGACTCCTGCCCGGTGACGATGCCCTGCATGGTGTCGGCGGTGAGCCCCTGCGCCCCGTGGACGGTCGCGGCATACCCGAGCTCGACGAGCTCGGCGACGTAGCCGGCCGGCAACTTGGCCCGCAGCCCGGAGTGGACGTGACGGACGCTCAGGGTGGGGCCCTCGACGGCGGTGACGGTCCACCGGTCGCCGTTCTTGACCCAGTCGGTGCCGCCGACGCCCAGCCGCCGGTCGTTGCGCCGGGTGATGACGACGTCTCCGGCGGAGGCGTGGGTGCCGTCGGCAAGGGTCACCTCGCGGCCAGGGGTGCTGCTTCCCAGTCGAGCCGCTCGCGCGCGGGTGTTGAGGCTGGCCACGAGCTCGCGGGTCGGTGCGAGCATGAGGCAGTCCCGACCGCTGGCACGGTCCCGGGACCAGGCGGTGAAGACGGCTTCGACGGTGGTGGCCAGGTCCCCGACGTGCACCCGGCCCCGGTCGAGGTAGAACCCCAGTGCCGAGGCGTCCCCGGCCCGCAACGCCAGCGTCGCCTCAGCCTCGGCGGGGTCGGAGAACCGGACCACCTCAGTCAGACGCACGGCACCCTGGGTGGTGGCCATGTCACGCAGCACTCCGCCGGCGCCGACGGCGGCGAGCTGCTGGTCGTCGCCGATGAGACGGACCGAGGCGCCCCGGGCCAGGGCGTGCGTGATCACGCGGTCAAGGGTGAGCGTGTCCGCCATACCCGCCTCGTCGACCACGACGAGGGTGTCCGGACCGATCGCCTCGTCCAGCCAGGACCGGCGCCCGTGGTCAAGGTCGTGGACGAGCTTGGCCAGCGTCTCGGACGGTATGCCGGTCGCCTCGGCGAGGACGCTCGCGGCCGCCGCCGAGGGCGCGAGTCCGACCACGCGACCGACGTGGCCGCGCCATGCGTCAGCGAGGACCCGCACGGCTGTGGTCTTGCCGGAGCCTGCCGGGGCCAGGACGAGTTGGACCCGGCGACCGCTGCAGGCCAGCGCCAGGACCATGTCCGCCTGTCCCCTGTTGAGGTCCCTCCCGTGCAGGGAGGCCTCGAGCACCGCGAGCTGAGCGTCCTCATGGGCGAGTGCAGCACCATCGGTCCGGGCGGCGGCGGCGGTGATCCGCTGCTCGGCCTCCAGGACCCGGAGGCTGGTGTAGTGGTCGCTGCCGGTATGGCGGTACACGCTGGTGCCGTCGCTTCGTCGCAGGGCTTCCGGCTCGGCGATGGGGTCGAGGTCGGGAGTGAGGTTGACCGAGCGCGCGATCGTCGCCGCCTCGACAACCCGCCCGACGACATCAGCGACCTGGCGCGGGTCGAGGTCCAGGCCGCGGACCTGGCGCTGCGCCTCGGCCTGCAGGTGCCAGACCTGCCAGGTGGCGCGCCGCGCCTCGACCTCGGCGATCACCCGCTGTGTCGTCTTGTGGATCCACTCCTCCGAGATCTCATGCGTCGGGCGCCGCGGCTGCCGCAGCACGTTCGTCACCATCTGCTGGATCCCCTCCGGGCCGAGAACCCCGACCGCCTCGGCCGACCACGTGTCGCGCTGGGCCGCCAGCGATCGCGGTTCGTGCTTGGCCGCCCGGGTCTCCAGGTTGGCCCGCTGGGCCAGGGCGATCTGCTCCACCGGTGTCGGCGGCCGCCCGTGCGCCTCCAGGAACTCCCGGGACAGCACTTCTTGCCGGGCGGTGATGTCACCCCGGCGCCGGGACCACAGCTCGCACAGCGTGCGGTCGACACCCTCGACCTCCCGGACCGGTCGCCTGTCGCCGGTCCCGCCCGGCCGCTCGACGAAACGGAGAGCAAGGGCGGCACGCAGGTGAGACTCTATGGCTGTGTTGTAGGCCTCCGACGCGGCGACGACGTGCTGGTGCAGCACCCGTCCGTAGATCGAGAGCCACTTGCCCTCGTCGGTCTGCACCTTGTTGGCGACCGCGACATGGGTGTGCAGGTCGGGGTCGCCGTCCCGAGAGTCCCGGTGGGTGAAGGCCGCGGCGATGAGGCCCCTGGTCTCGACCTGGCGTGCCCCGTTCTTGCCCTCACGCGTGTACAGCACATGGCGCTCCAGGAAGGCCAGCGCGTCCTGCACCGCGGCGTCGTGCGCCTCCGCGATCCCCTGGGCGATCTCTGGCGGGGCGATGGCCCACAGTGTCGACACCGACTTCACCGGGCTGAACGTCAGGTCGTACCCGGCCACTGCCGTCCGCTGCGGCCGCGAGTACCGAGCCACCGCGGAGGACAGCTCCCGAGCATCACGCGGCTCCCTCCTCTGCTCGCGGATGAAGTACTCCCGTGCCACCTCGCTGCGCGTTGCGGCGGTCTCAGCCAGTTGCTTCGCGGGCTCGGTCGACCCGTCAGCACGTGCCTCCAGCCGGCGGGCGACCTCCGCGTTGAACCCTCCGACCCCGTCGCTGTCGTAGACCCGGTAGGCAGCACCCAGCGCCACCCCGGTCAATGGATGACGGCCCGCGCCGAACAGGTTGCGCATCTGCTCCGAGGTAACGCGGTCACCGGACCGGAGCCCGTCGATCCCGTCCAGGCCGGAGCCCGTCCAACGACCGGGCGACTCACCCTTGGCCGCGTAGTAGTCCTCTAGCCCGCGGCGACTGACCTCGGTGTCGTCCCCCGCCGCAACCTGCCGGGTGAGGTACTCATACCCCGACCCCGCAGACAGCTTGTGCAGCGTCATCGTCATGCCCCCAAGGCCCAAGCCAGCCGGCGAGTGGCCACGGACCAGGCCAGGATGAAAAAGGTGTGTTGCCACATGAGCGGGGAGCAGCGGTGGACGTCAGCGCGCAGGGCCTGACTCGTGCCACTTTTCGAGGATTCGGGAGCGCCCTTGACGTTGGTGCCGGTCACCGGCTTGCGTTGGACGGCATCGGCGCACTAACAGGGGTCGGTACGGTGTCGTCGCGGTGTTCGTTCAAAGGCCGGACGAAGTCGGGGGCGACCGCGGCGCAGATCGCTGAGCGCGAGGGCGGGCATGACGAGGTCCGCGAGCATCTGAGGTCGGCGAAGACGGGTGCGCCCACGAGCCGCTCCCACTGTCCGTGAGGCCTGATAGGCTCAGCTTGCTCAACTGCGACAGATGACCGGCCTGTGCCGGTTGGTGAACACCTCGCTCCCGTGCGTGGACGCGGACCTCCAGATGAGGTCAGCGGCAATCGGAAGCGGTTCTGGACTCGGCGATGCAGGCCGGTTAGCCGGTCCGGATCGACGTGACCGTACGTCCCCGGCCAAGGAGGGGACGACCACCGGGGCAGCGAGAGTGCGTTGACTGCCGTCGCGCCCTTGGCAAGAAGCAGAAGACACCCGTGCCGGCTCCGGTCGCACCTCTCCTGCGGACCACGGCAGCAGGAAGGCCAAGTTCAATGGCCAACATCACCGAGGCGCCGAGCAGCGCCATCACCATCCGTGTGGGACGGGAAGACGTCGAGGTCAAGCGCCTCGCCCCCGAGCTGTCCAAGCATCTTCAGATGCCCCGCCATGAGGCGACATTCATCAGGGCGTTCGAGCGCGCCGAGGCGAACGCCGTCCTCTCGACCGTGCCCGACGAGCAGATGATCCGTGCGTTCTCGCGCGCAACCTCCGAGGCTCCCACGGCCGTCGTCGGCCGGATCGAGTCCGGTATCACCAAGCTGTCGACCGACATCGCCGACGTAAGCGTGCTCCGCACCGCCATGTCGTGCCTCGGTGTGCTCCCCGGCGACCAGCCGCGAGGGGCTGCCACAGGCGGTCGCGCCACGCAGGTCCCCGACCCAGTCGAGAACATCGAGGAGTCGGAGGCCCTTGACGGCCTGCGCGTCCTCATCTTCAACGACCCCCAGCACGTTCGGGACTGGTCGGCCGACGCCATCGCCCGCTCACTGGAGCGCGCCAAGAAGCGAGGGCGGCAGAGCGACATTGGCGCCACCGGCACCCGCCGCCCGATCTCGGTCTCCATGGTCCTTATCGAGTTCGAGGACGGCACCGCCTCGCAGTGGGTGCCGATGGCCAGCGACGGCATCAGCCGTCTGAGTGTCTGCGCCGCCAGCATCCTCGGCGTCATTGACAAGAAGCCCGAAGACGCCGCCAAGGTCGTTGCCACTGCTCTGGTCCCCGACAACCTCGACGAGGCCAGCGGTTCCCACGACCTTGTGCGGAACATGGCCAAGCACCACACCAAGTGGCTTAACGAGTACCTCAACCACGTCACCGACGAGGGCCCCGATGAGGACGGGGTCCGCATCCGGCAGTACCTCGTCCTGCCCGCGGACGTGTACCTGCTCGCCGTCGACAGCGAGACCGGAGACCCGCACGAGATGGAGTCGGCGATGCAGGGCATCGTCAGCGACACCCACACCGACGTGGACGGCTGGGCCCCGGAGGACCAGGCCCGGCACACCGTCATCCGTGCGCTCACGCAGATGGCCGAGAACGACATGATCAGCGAGGACTTCTACCGCCTCTGCACCGGTCGCGCGCCGGCGACCGTGTCCGACGAGATCTTCGAGCCCGAGGACGGGGTGTCAGAGGACCAGGTGCTCCTGCGCCGCGCCGTGACTATCCTGGCCCTTCTGCTCGACGGGGACATGTACTCCACCTTCAAGCGGGCCCTCCGTCAGGTCGGTGGACACGGTCGCCTCGACCTGACGAAGACGGTCAACTACATGGCGCCGCTGGTCTGCGAGCCGTGGGGCACCGCCAAGCCGATCACCAGGGCCTGGGCCTACGGCGGACCCGTGCCCCCGGCACTGGAGTCGATGAGCCTCATCCCGCAGCACCCGGCGGACTACCTCGACCTCGTCGACATCGCGCTCGACGAGGAGGACCCCGACGCCGCCGAGGCCGCCCGCGTCGAGCTGGCTCTCGCCGGCGGGACCGCGCTGCTCGCTGACGGTGTGCTCAGCGCTGCCCTGGTCGGCGGCGCCGGCGGGTCGAAGGAGAGCATTGCCTTCCGCGGCCCGGTGAACGTTGCGGTCGACGCCCTCACGAAGACCGAGGACGGCCTGACCATCCTTGCCCTCGCGGCAAACAACTTCTCGCCGACGGTCGAGGCCGACAAGGCCCGGCCGCCGCAGATCGACCACGAGAAGTCAGACAAGGTCAAGCGCGACGGGACGGGCAAGCCCCACCGGGTGACCCTGCGTCAGATCGCCGACCTTGCGGTGCAGGGCGACCCCAGCCGCAAGACCGACAAGAGCGGCGACAACGACCCGAAGCCCAAGGTCGAGGAGGACGACGAGCAGATGCTTCGTCGTCTCGCGGCCGAACTCATCCTGACGGTGCACAACCTCAAGCAGGACGTGGACCAGGTCGAGTCTCAGCAGCGCATCGCCGGCGGCGCCAGCACGGGCCTGTCGCAGGACGACAAGAAGGCGATGCTCGCGGACCTCACCCCCGCACTGACTACGATCGCGGGGCTCCAGTGACCGCCCTCCGCCGCGCCGACCTTGGCCCGAGTAACGGGCTCCGTTCTCGCTGGGCGAACGCGGTTGTCCTCGGCGAATCTAGCGTGGTGCTGGGCGACTGGATCTCTTGGCTCACCCTCTCCCGGACCCCGGCACCGTGTGCGCGCGTCGACCCGGTGATGACGTACCTGGTGCGGGACGGGTTCCTTGTCGAGCAGGATCTGTGGCCCAGGGAGCCCGTCCCCCAGGTCTACGTCGCCTACGACGACGAACGCGCTGTGTACGTCGGTCAGACCCGTCAGACGCTGGGCGCCCGTGTCAAGCAGCACTTCGGCAACCAGTCGACCGCGGACCAGCAGGCTAAGGCCGGCTCGTGGCGCATGGTCGTCAGCGCGACCTGGACGGACCTCTCGCACGGCCAGCTCGACCAACTGGAGGCCGCGGCATGGGAATGGGTGCTCCCCAAAGCTCACCGCAACGGTCGGCGCCGCCCGCAGTAGTTCAGCCGCTCGCGGCCGCGCTTCTGATTGCTGGTCAGGAGCGCGGCCGGTTGCCCAGCGCCCGGTCCTAGTGCGTCTTCACGCCGCGAATGCCGTCGCCGAATGAACTTGGAGGGACCCTGGCGACAGGTTCAGGAAGCCCGTGAGGGTAATACGAGCAGCGTACCGTCGCTGTGCTTTTCGATATCGATGACCACGTCGGTGCCGTGGGCTGAGGCGATGTAGCTAGGGGCCAGGGCACGGAGGCGGTAAGACGTGTCGAGCAGGTTCTCGACCTGGTTGCGAGTCATGACCTTGTCAAGGAGTCGCTTCGGCGAGCGCAATTGGAGTGACGACAGCCGCAGGAGGGTTCTGTGGACGCGTGCCTCGAGCTCGTCAATCTCCTGCTGGTCATCCTTGAGGCTCTGGACGAAATGTTCGAAGGGGTTTGTCTCGTCGCTCTGACCGGCCTCTACTGCTTGCAGCACGACGACGCGGCGCTTGAGCGCAAGGGCGAGTGCTGCAAGCTCGAGTTGAGCGCGGAACTCTCCGCCATCGTCGGTGACTCCGGGGAACGCCTTCTCCACTTCGGACGTCTCGACACGGTTCTCGACAACGGCGTCGAGGGCCGACTCCCACTTCAGCACGCGACGCTCGGCACTTCGAGTCGCGGTGCTGATTGCGTGGACAGCCGAGTCGAGGCCGAGAGACGCGCCGATTCGGCCGCGGTCAAGCAGAAGTGCCGTCGCCTTCTCGATGGCATCGCGGCAGCCGTCCAGCTCACTGCGCTCCTTGTCCAGGGCGTCGTCCTGGAGCTTCTCGAGCAGCTCGGTGATGTTCTCGATCGCGCTTTGACGCCTCTGGTCGGCGTACGCGCTCGCACCGACGGCGACCGCCATAAGCACGAGAGGGGCGGCCACAGCTATCGCGGTGCCTGCAGCCGCGGCGCCGACAGCGGTACCGGCCGCGCCAGCGGACGCGGCCTGTACCGGGACGAACGTGGCCTTCGCGACAACCGTCTTGGCTGTACCACCGGCAAGGTCGCCGACGATGTCGCCGTAGAGGCCCTTGTCGGCCGCCTTGGAAACCATCGGTTGGACCATCCCCTTGCCGAACTCGGCGGCAACCCTTGCTGGGACGACCATGCGGTATAGCACCTCTCCTGACTGCGCCACCTGGGCGACGGCAGGAACCTTCTGCGCGTCCTCGGCCACAAGTCGGGAGAGTTCCTTGGCGAGCGGACTCGTCGCGTGGAGCATCAATCCGGTCGACCGTTCACGGCGCGCGGGCAGCGGGTGTGCCTCCAGAGTCACCAGAGGCACGGACGCGAAGGCGGCGAGCGCGGTGCGAAGCTCGGTGACACGTTCGGGTGTGAGCCCGCCATCAGCGGTGAAGGAGGGTACGGAAGCACCCTCCGTCGTGGACAGGGTCCAGATCGGCACCATCGTGCCGTCGTCGTGGTTCATGCATCTCCTCGGTCAGGACTGCCAGGTTAGCGGCCAGAACCGACAGATTCAGTGTTTGGGCCCTGGATGGCGGCACACTCAGAAACCGTCGCCTTAAGCCCCCTGGGCTACGCTGGAGATGCAGACCAACCGATGCATTGGTGAGCGCCCGACGTGGACGAGCCCGGCAACGCCCATTTGGCGCGGGCTTTCGTGGCGAAGATCGCGCAAGCGTGAGTACGGGGGCATGAGTCAGGCGACCTCACTGGGAACCGCGGTCTGCTTGATGTGGTGCAACGTCTCGACGATGACCTCGACCTCGGTGTCGGGAAAGAAGTAGTCGGGGCCGGTGGGGGCGTGGTCGGTGTAGGGCGACTCGAACAGTCGGGCCGGGTCCATCACGCCGTTCTTGGTTAGCTCGTCGACGATGAGGTTCACGAACCGAACCTGGGCGGCGGTGAACTGTGTGTTGTCGAGGTACTTCTCGAAGGCCTCGATTGCGGCGGAGCGGTCAAGTCCGACCAGGTTGCGCACGAAGATGCCGAGACCGCCCTGTTCGGTGGCCCAAGCGATGTCGACGTGTTGGCCACCGGACGCGACGAGCATCTGCTCCAGTTCTGTCAGGTCATCGGAGGTGAGTTGCTTGTTGCGGCGTAGGCGCTGGAGGGCAAGGTTGTCCAGATGCTCGCGCAGGTATGCCTCGGCCTTGGCGCGGAAGCGCTCGAAGTTGGTGCCGGGCGTGACTCTGGGCAGGACGACCTCGATGCCCTCGCCGAGGATGTCCTCGAAATCGGTGTAGACCGGGTTCCGCGACGTCTTCTCGATGAAGCGCACCAGGCCCCGCAGCTTGCGGCGAGCCTCCTCAAGCATGGGAAGGGTGACGTCGACCCACCACTCGTCACCGGAGACGGACTCCAAGAGCACCGCCTGCTCGGCGACACTCGGGATGGTCGTCTTCCCGAGAAGGGCTGCGGCGATCTGCTGCACGGTCTCGCGCAGGCGTTCGGCGAGGACGGCGTCGCCGTCCAGCTGGGCGAGCTGGCGGCGCAGGACGAGCAGGTCGAAGCGCTTGGCATCCTCATCCTCGTCGCGGACCGAGGACGGCAGTCCGGCGACCGCGAGTAGCGCCTCGGAGTCCTCCGCCGTGATCTTCTTCCAGGCGTCGGCGGCGGCGTACTTCTCGACGGCCCGACGGTGGGGGCGCACGACGAAGTTGTCGAGATTCATCCCGGCGACGACCTCGTGCAAAGTCGACGCGGTCGAGGTACGCAGGGCCGGCTCGCTCTCCCCCAGCCCGATCAGCAGCCCGAGGCGTGCCTCGAACAGCCGCTGAGACAGCGACTTCTGGCTCTGGCCCGGGGAGCCGGGAAGGTCCTGGCTGAAGTACTCGAGGTTGCCGCAGAAGTCGAAGACGAGGAAGTCCTTCTTGTCGTCACCTGGCCCGAAAAGGTCTGGGCTGAGCCGCGTGCCACGGCCGATCATCTGCCAGAACTTCGACTTCGAGCGCACCATCTTAAAGAACACGAGGTTGACGATCTCGGGCACGTCGATGCCGGTGTCGAGCATGTCCACGCTGATCGCGATGTGCGGCGCCTTGTCCTTGATCGAGAAGTCGTCGATCAAGGACTGCGCGTACGGGTTGCCGTGGGTGATGACGCGTGCGAAGTGCCCAGCGAGCTCGGGGTAGGCGAGGTTGAAGCGCTTCTCGATGAACTCGGCGTGCTTCTGGCCCTTGGCGAAGATGATCGTCTTGCCCAGCCGGTCACCGCTGGCCACCTTGTATCCCTGCGTCATCAGCGTCTTTAGGACCTTGTCGACGGTGTCCTCGTTGAACAGGAACCGGTTGAGCTCCTCGGCACCGACTTCATCGGGCGGACCATCCTCCCCCCAGTCGAGGGCGTCCCACTGGTCCTTCTCGTCTTCGCTGAGGTCGTCGTATTTGATGCCCGAGCGCAGGAACTGGGTGCCGACGCTGATGCCCTTCGGCGGGACGAGGTAGCCGGCGTCGACGGCCTCATCGAGGGAGTAGTTGTCGGTGGGTACGCCGTCCTCGAGGTGAAACAGCCGGTACGTGTTGTGGTCGACCTCGTCCTTCGGTGTCGCGGTCAGCCCGACGAGATGTGCGTCGAAGTAGTCGAAGATTGCGCCGTACTTCGCGTAGACGGATCGGTGGGCCTCGTCGATCACGATGAGATCGAAGTAGCCCGGACCGAAGCGGCGCCGGCCACTGTCGACCTCGTTGATGAGATTCATCATCGTCGGGTACGTCGAGATGTAGACGCGGCCTTCGATAGCCTTCTCGGTCACCAGGTTCACGGTCGTCGACCCGGGCAGGTGCTCCTTGAATGCGTTCGCTGCCTGGTTGACCAGGGCGGTGCGATCGGCGAGGAAGAGCACTCGCTTGACCCAGTTCGCCTTCTGAAGCAGGTCCACGAGCGCAATGGTGGTGCGCGTCTTGCCCGATCCCGTCGCCATGACCAGCAGGGCCTCGCGCTGTTTGCGGTCGAAGGCCTCCCCGACGGCCTTGATCGCCCGCACCTGGTAGGGCCGACCGGAGATGTCGGTGTTCACCTGCGCCGAGGAGAGTGGCAGCTTGGTCTGACGCCGCTGGATGAGCAGCTCCAGTTCGTCCCGTGTGTAGAACCCGTGGATCTCGCGGGGCGGGTAACCACCAGCGTCGTCCCAGATGCGGTGCTCGTAGCCGTTGGTGTAGAAGATCACCGGCCGGCGGCCGTACCGCTTCTCCAGACAGTCGGCGTAGAGCTTGGCCTGCTGCTGACCCACCTCGGGCGATTTCGAGGTGCGCTTAGCCTCGACGACGGCGAGAGGCAGACCATCGGCACCCCACAGGACGTAGTCGACGAAGCCCCTGCCTTCGGCGTTGGGCATCCCGGTGACCTCGTACTCGCGATCCCGGTCTTGATCCAGAGTCCAACCAGCTTCGTGCAGGAGAAGGTCGATGAACAGGTCGCGGGCGGCTGTCTCGTTGTAGTCCCTTGTGTCCGGAGCCGCCTCCGCTTGAGCTGCCGCGATCTGAGCCTTGAGCTCGGCGATCTCGGTCAGGTGCGCGGCGAGCCGCTCGTCTTTCTCGGCGAGTTCGCGGGCATGGGCCTCGTCCTGCTCCTGGAATTTCGTCGCAAGCTGGGCAACCTCCTCGCGCGATAGCGGAGCTGCCTTGGCCGCGAGCGTGGGGTCGAACTGCGCCTCCAAGGGCACCACGTTGGGCTGAGGAGAGTGGTGGTAGGACGTCCATACGACGACGTGGAACAGCTCCCGCAGCACCGCCAGTGATACATCGGGACGGATCTGACGGTTCTCGTGCACCGCTGTGTTAGCGATGCGGCGGATCGCAGTCAGCTTCTGCGTGATGCCCTGAGGCACCTTCGCTTTGAACGCGGCGTCGTTGATCTTTGCGGCGAGGTCGTCGCGGTAAGGGATCGGCAGCGAGAGGACGGTGTAAAGGTAGCCGACGAGCTCCTCGACCACGCGGCGGCTGTAGAAGCACGCGGACCGAGGGTCCGACGACAGGTACGACTCGGCCCGGGCGCAGTCGTTGTGCACTGACGGCAGCGTCTGGCGGACGAAGTCGAAGTTGCCCACGGTGGTCGGTCACTCCCCCTTGTTCTCGATGCCGAAATGGTCGGCGAGTCGCTCCAGGGTGAACTCCTGACGGAGCTTGCAGGCACTGTGCTGGCTGGCGAACATGCCTTTCTCCCAGTAGGCCTCCGTCTCGGGACGTGCGTCCAGCCACTCAACAGGTACGACCCATTCAGCCACGTCATCGTCGACCGCGTCGAAGTGGGCACGTGGCTGACCGACCAGGTCCTGCTCGGCGAGTTTCACCCAACCCTCGCCGACCTTCACAAGGGCTTCTGTCCATCGGCGTGCGGGAGCGAGCGTCTTGCCAACACCGACGTAACCGGTCCCGGGGACGTTCACCCATACGCGCGCGCCCTCCGGGAGCGACCTCATCGTCTGCGAATAGAACTTCCCGCCTCCGGCGGCCACGAAGCCGAACCTCCGGGCGTCGTCCCAACGCCGGTCGCCGCCGAACGAGACGTACCAGTCCAATCCGTTCCAGGCGGCCCGCTTGCCCTTCTTCGCCGCTGAAGCCGCTGCCGGTGTTCCTTCATCGGAAGTTGCGAGCCAGGACCGGGCGAGGTATCTGCGCCCATCGTCTTCCAAGTAGGAGAAGAAGACAGCGTTGATCGGGACGCCGAAACCACGTAGGTAGTTGACGATGCGCTCGGAGCTGCTGTCCAGCTCGGAAGCGACGACCGTGAGTTGCAGCTCGCCGTTGAGCTCATCCGGCGGAGCGCTGCCGAAGACGTCCTCGAACGCCGCTTCGAACGGCTGCTCAAGGTGCTTGTCGGCGATGTCGATTACTTCGTCGCGCGAAAGCGTCGACGCCCACGAGCCGTAATCGAGGATCTGCGCTACCACCTCGCGTGGCGTTCGGTCGCGCTTGAGCTCCAAGACGTGAAGATTGCCGTCGGTGTCGATCGCCAGTAGGTCGAGACGCTTGCCGTACGGCGTCGGCACCTCGCTGCCGATGACCAGCAGCCGCACGCCGAGCAGGGACGGGTCCCGCAGCAGGAACTGATGAAGCTCCTTCTCGGCAGGCAATGCCTTGGTTGTTAGGGGGCGCGGCTCGTCGCCGTCGATGCGCCACATCCTCATCTCGACCGGCATGGGTCAAAGCTCCCCTCGGAACGCGCGCGCCTGGAGGGAGGCGAAGAGGAGCTCGTCGGCGCTTGATGCGCCCACGATACTGGCGCGGTGTGCGCCGATGCTCTCGATGCGGGCAGCGAACTCCTCTTGGAGTGGGATCGGGGGCAGCGGCACCTCGAGTTCACGCAGGCGACCGAGGGTGATCTCGCGGAAGGTCGCGCCCTTGATCTGACCCTGAATCCAGTGCTGTGTCTCAGGGGATCGAAGGCACTCCAATAGGTAGGTTCCGACGGTCCCCTCACCAGGGGCGATTCGTGCCGTTCCTTGCGTAAGGTTGGCGCCGTCCAGCTCTGGCGGGACCAGGGCAGTCGTTCCTACGGTAGCCCGGATGCTCATGACAATGTCGCCCGCGCGAACCGTTGAACGTTCGAAACGCGCCGCTATTGCTGGATCGGTGTGTCGGAGTCCGGCCGTAGCGATCTGTCCGTCCACGAGGTCGCCCGTTCGGATGTAGGGCACACCGCCGTCGAACTCGGGCCCCGCTTGAACAATTCCGTATGTCACCAGCGTTCCCACACGGACGACTTCGGCAAGCGGAGTTGACGGCCACGATTCTCCTCCGAACATGCCTTGGAAGACTGACTGAGTGAGGGCGTCGAGGTGGGTGAGAACTCGCCGGCGCTTGGCGCGGAGGGCGTCGGCGTGGTCGAGGATCGCGGCGATGCGGCGCTGCTCGGTGAGTGGTGGCAGTGGGATCGGCATCGCATTGAACTCGGCAGCCGGCAGCGAACGACGTCGAGCTGTGCTCCCTTTCATCTTCCCAACGTAGTATTCGATCGCCCGTGGCGACTTGAGAAATCGCTTCAGATACGTGCGGTCAGCGCGCGACTCATCTCGCAGGTTCCAGACCCCGTAAGCCGGGCTCACGAGAGCGGCGTCGTGGTGAAGCTGGAAGTCGAGAACTCCCTCATTGATCGGGAATCCGACGACGAGCTGACCGCGCCTCACGACCTTATAGTCGGAGGTGTCCGAGCTGGCGATGCGCTTCTTGAACCGGTCGGTCTGCGCGACCAGGCCGCCGTGCATCGTCATCGACAGCACCGGATAATCGGTGTTCCCCGCGCGCTGCACCTTAGCGGGAGCGACCAGTTCTCCAAGCTCCACGGTCTTCACGAGAGCATCGCTTTCAACTCCGTGAGGTCCCTGGCGATCTCGTCCTCGAGGATTTCAATGTCAGCGATGATCTCCAGCGGTGCGCGGTGCTCGATGTCGTCGTAAACGATCTCCTTGTAACGGTTGAGCGATAGGTCGTAACTCTGAGCGACGATGTCAGCCTTCGGCACGAGAAAAGACTGCTCCGTGCGCGCGCGGTCTTTCTCGTCGGCGAGTCTCTCCCAACGAGACAGCACGTCGGGCAGGTCGTTGGTCTCGATCGGGGCGCGCTTGTCATCGAGGGAGAAGCCGTCAGCGCGTACGTCGTAGAACCAGACGTCGTCGGTGCCACCGGAGTTGGTCTTGGTGAAGAACAGGATGGCGGTCGAGACGCCGGCGTACGGGCGGAAGACACCGGACGGCAGTTTCACGACGGCGTCGAGCTTCTGGTCCTCGACCAGGATGCGACGCAGTTCCTTGTGGGCCTTGGATGAGCCGAAGAGCACGCCGTCGGGGACGATGACCGCAGCCCGGCCGCCGGGCTTGAGCAACTTCAAGAACAGCGCAAGGAACAGCAGTTCGGTCTTCTTGGTCTTGACGATGCGCTGGAGGTCCTTCGCGGTGGCTTCGTAGTCGAGAGAACCCGCGAACGGAGGGTTGGCCAGGATGAGCGTGTACTTGTCGGCATCCCCCGCAGCGCCCTCAGATAGGGAGTCGCGGTAGCGGATGTCGGAGGATTCAATGCCGTGCAGGAGCATGTTCATGCTGCCGATGCGGAGCATGGTGGAGTCGAAGTCGTAGCCGTGGAACATCGACTGGTGGAAGTGCTTCCGCTGCAATGAGTCGAGCAGGGCTTCGTCGTGGGTGTCGCGGACGTATTCGCTCGCGGCGACGAGGAAGCCGGCGGTGCCGCAGGCGGGGTCACAAATCTCGTCGGACGGCTGTGGCGCCGTCATCTTGACCATGAGGTCGATGATGTGGCGAGGCGTGCGGAACTGGCCATTCACGCCGGCGGAGGCGATCTTGGAGAGCAAGTACTCGTACAGGTCGCCGTTGGTGTCGCGATCGGCCATCGGGATGTTGTCGAGCATGTCGACGACCTTGGACAGCAATGCGGGTGTCGGGATGGTGAAGCGGGCGTCCTTCATGTGCTCGCTGTAGGTGGAGCCGTCCCCGCCGATCTGGGTGCCTAGGGTGCGCAGGAACGGGAACACGTCGTCAGCGATGGTTTGGTGCATCACCTCGGGCGAGGTGTTCTTGAACTGGCTCCACCGCAGATGCGACTGACCAGGCAGGAACACCGGGGCCTCGATCACGCCGTTGTTGAAGCGGGCCTTCTTCTCGGCGAGGATCTGGAGGTCGTCGAGGCGGCGGATGAAGAGCAAGTAGGTGATCTGCTCGATCACCTCCAGCGGGTTGCTGATGCCGCCAGACCAGAAGGCGTCCCAGACGCGGTCGATCTTGCTCTTCAGCTCACCGGTGATCACAGACGCAACCCTAGCTAGTGGAGCGCGGCGCTCAGACGCGGGCCATGCGGCGACCCACCGATAGAGGTGGGAAAGCGGCAGACGCTCGTGGCCACTCGCGGCTGCTCGACGGCCTTCGGGGATGAGTGCGGCCAGTCGGGCCGCCACCGACCCAGGAGACGACCATGGCTGCCACTATCACCCACAAGCTCGTGTCGCTGGCCGAGGCGGCCGACGTCCTCGCGGTCTCGACGAAGACCGTTCGCCGCTACATCGCCGACGGGCACCTCGACGCGGTTCGGCTCGGGCGCAAGACGCTGCGGATCAAGCTCGACTCGATCGAGAGGTTCATCGACGCCCGACCGGTTGGCGGGTGGCGCCGGGCTGGGTGAGTGTCCCGGAGGTGCCCAGAAGGCCCCGCTCGTTGTTCCTCGTTTGTTCCTCAGAGACAAGTCGAGGCCCTCAAAAGGGCCTCTGACCTGCGGTTATATGGTGGGCGATACTGGGTTTGAACCAGTGACCTCTTCCGTGTCAAGGAAGCGCGCTACCACTGCGCCAATCGCCCTGAAATTGGTGGTGCTGCTGCGAGGTGGCGACGGGATTTGAACCCGTGTACACGGCTTTGCAGGCCGTTGCCTCGCCTCTCGGCCACGCCACCGTAGAGGCATCTGGTGGTTGTGCCTCCGAGCGGACGACCGGTCTCGAACCGGCGACCTCAACCTTGGCAAGGTTGCGCTCTACCAACTGAGCTACGTCCGCATCTTCCCTCGGGAGTGTTCCCCTCAGGCGTCACGGAACATTAGCCGACGGGTGGGCCACGCACCAAATCCAGACGTCACGACGGGGGCGGCGTGTCGCGGCGCGGCAGCCGCTCCGGATCCTCCCGGTCCTCGATCGCCGACAGGTGCGGGGGAACCTCGTCGTCGCTGGAGCGAACCTGGTCCCACCAGTCCCCCGCCCGCTCGATGGGTCCTCGGTAGCCCTTGGTCGGCCACAACCGGCGGATCGCGGCATTGGTCGCCGCGCCGATCAGGACCGCCAGGGCGACCAGGTAGAACAGCGTCAGCACGATGATCGGGGCGGTCAACGGCCCGAAGATCGTCACGCCGCCCACCGCGACCGCTGCCCAGGCGCGCACCCCCAGGGAGCTGAGGAAGACGATGACGGCGGCCACCACCGCGCCCGGGATGTCGCGATGGAACGGGGTCTTCTCCTTCGGCGCGTAGTGGTACAGCGTGGTCAGCCCCAGCAGGGAGAGGCCAGCGAGGATGGGCCAGTATCCGGTCACCAGGAAGTCCAGCTCGTCGGGCAGCCAGTCCCTCAGCAGTCCGGGGCCGATGATCGCCAGGGGCACCAGCACGCTCGCGAACAGGATGGAGCCGAGATACAGGCCCAGGGACATCGCTCGGGCACCGACGATGCTGCGTTCGCCGCTCTGGGTGTACATGATCTGGATCGCGTCCATGAAGACGTGCAGGGCGCGGGAGCCGGACCAGAGGCTCAGCAGGAAGCCCAGGGAGAGCAGGTCGGCGCGCCCACCGGCCAGGACGTCCTCGACGGTGGGCACGATGATCTCGCTGACCACCTGGGGCGTCAGGAACTGCTCACTGAACCGCTCGATGGCACTGGTGACGGTGGCCAAAGCCCCGGGCTCGAAGCGGTCCGCGAAGAAGCCGACGCCGGCGAACAGGCCCAGGATGAGCGGCGGGAGGCAGAGGAGCATGAAGAAGGCCGCCTCGGCCGAGAGCCCGGTCACGCGGTAGCGGAAACAGATCCGGAAGACCTCGACGACCAGACGGGCAAACGGGAGCGCCCCGGGCACCGGCGCCAGCGCCCTCCGGACCCTGCGCCGCACCGTCATGGCCTCTACCGTAGGGCTGTCAGCCTCCGGTCGGGGCGTGGGTGACCGGTGCGTCCTGCAGCATCGCCCGGAAGACACACTCCGAGCGACAGGCCTGCGGACTGTCCGGACACGTCACCACCCGGTCCTGGGCCGCGGCCAGGTGGTCACGGAGGCTGATCAGGCTGGCGATCTGCTGCTCCACCTGCTGCACCTGCTCAGCGAGCAGGGGCAGCAGTGCCTCCTTGACCCCGCCGCAGGTGCCCGTCGTGGCCAGGGTCAGCAGCCGCCGGATCTCCGGCAGCTCCAGGCCGAGGCGCTTGGCCGCGGCGATGAACCCCAGTCGCTCGAGGTCCATCTCCTCGAAGACGCGGTAGCCGTTGGCCCCGCGGGTTGGCTGCAGCAGGCCCACCGACTCGTAGTAGCGCAGGGTGCTGGGCGGCACCCCGCTGCGCGTGCTGACCTCGGCGATCCGCATACCCCGAGCGTAGGCTCGCGGGCCTTGACCTTCAACCCAACTCTAAGGTTTACCGTGAAGGTGTGACCTACGTGATCGCCCAGCCGTGCGTCGACCTCAAGGACCGTGCCTGCGTCGAGGAGTGCCCGGTCGACTGCATCTACGAGGGCGACCGGATGCTCTACATCCACCCCGACGAGTGCGTCGACTGTGGCGCCTGCGAGCCCGTGTGCCCCGTCGAGGCGATCTACTACGAGGACGACGTGCCCGAGGAGTGGGCGGACTACTACCGGGCCAACGTCGAGTTCTTCGACGACCTCGGCTCCCCGGGCGGCGCGGCCAAGATGGGCGTGATCCCCAAGGACCACGAGATCGTCGCCTCGCTGCCGCCCCAGAACCAGTAGGGCCGGCACTCGGCCACAACCCCACCCACCCAGCCACCTCCTGCGGGTGGGCGCACCTTCAACGTGCGCTCACGACATACTGGACCCTGGCGAGCCGACAGTGCTGTCCGCCACGCATGTCCCCCCGCAGAAGGACCTCCATGGAAATCTGGCCAGGCAAGCCCTACCCCCTGGGCGCCACCTATGACGGCACCGGTGTCAACTTCGCGCTCTTCTCCGAGGTTGCCACGGCCGTCGAGCTGTGTCTGATCGACGACGCGGGTGCCGAGACGCGGGTGCCGCTCACCGAGGTCGACGCCTACGTGTGGCACGGCTACCTGCCCCGCGTCGAGCCCGGTCAGCGCTACGGGTTCCGGGTGCACGGCCCCTACGACCCCGACGCCGGCCACCGGTGCAACCCGGCCAAGCTGCTGCTCGACCCCTACGCCCAGGCCTTCGACGGGTCCACCACGGGCGAGCAGCCGCTGTTCTCCTACGACTTCGAGGACCACTCGGTGCTGAACGAGGAGGACTCCCTCGGCCACACCCTGCTGTCCGTCGTGGTCAACCCGTTCTTCGACTGGGGCCACGACCGCCCGCCGCGTCACGAATACCACGACAGCGTCATCTACGAGACGCACGTCAAGGGCCTGACCATGCAGCACCCGGACGTGCCGGAGGACATCCGGGGGACCTACGCGGCGCTCGGGCACCCGGCGATCATCAAGCACCTGACCGACCTGGGCGTCACCGCCGTCGAGCTGCTGCCGGTCCACCAGTTCGTGCAGGAGCGCACGCTGCACGACAAGGGGCTGAGCAACTACTGGGGCTACAACACCATCGGCTTCCTCGCCCCGCACAACGGCTACGCCGCGCACGGGACCCAGGGCCAGCAGGTCACCGAGTTCAAGACGATGGTCAAGAACCTGCACACCGCCGGCATCGAGGTCATCCTCGACGTCGTCTACAACCACACCGCCGAGGGCAACCACCTCGGGCCGACGCTCGCCTTCCGGGGCATCGACAACGCCAACTACTACCGCCTGGTCGACGACGACAAGTCGCACTACTACGACACCACGGGCACCGGCAACAGCCTGCTGATGCGCAGCCCCCACGTGCTGCAGCTGATCATGGACTCGCTGCGCTACTGGGTCACCGAGATGCACGTCGACGGCTTCCGGTTCGACCTCGCGGCGACCCTGGCCCGGCAGTTCCACGAGGTGGACAAGCTCTCGGCGTTCTTCGACATCATCCAGCAGGACCCGGTGATCTCCCAGGTCAAGCTGATCGCCGAGCCGTGGGACCTGGGCGCCGGCGGCTACCAGGTGGGCAACTTCCCGCCGCTGTGGACCGAGTGGAACGGCAAGTACCGCGACACCGTGCGGGACTACTGGCGCGGGCTGCCCTCCACCCTGGGCGAGTTCGCCTCCCGGATCACCGGCTCCTCCGACCTCTATGCGCACAGCGGGCGGCGCCCCATCGCCTCGATCAACTTCGTCACCGCCCACGACGGCTTCACGCTGCGCGACCTCGTGTCCTACAACGAGAAGCACAACGAGGCCAACGGCGAGGGCGGCCAGGACGGGGAGAACCACAACCGCTCGTGGAACGGCGGCGTCGAGGGGCCGACCGACGACCCCGAGATCAACGCGCTGCGCCTGAAGCAGCAGAAGAACTTCCTGGCCACCCTGATGCTCAGCCAGGGGGTGCCGATGATCGCGCACGGCGACGAGGTGGGGCGCACCCAGCTCGGCAACAACAACGTCTACGCCCAGGACAACGAGCTGTCCTGGGTCGACTGGGACCTCGACCCGGACGAGGCGGACCTGCTCGCCTTCACCACCGACCTCATCTCGTTGCGCATGGAGCACCCGACGTTCCGGCGGCGCCGGTTCTTCGCCGGTGACGCCGACCACGGCGGCCAGAGCGAGCTGGGCGACATCGTCTGGTACGCCCCCCAGGGCCTGATCATGGACGAGGGGGCCTGGCGCTCGCACTACGCACGGTCGATCATGGTCTTCCTCAACGGCGAGGCGATCGCCGCCCCGGACGAGATGGGACGCCCGGTCACCGACGACCACTTCCTGCTGCTCTTCAACGCCCACCACGAGCTGGTCGACTTCACCCTCCCCGAGGGCATCGACGCCACCTCCTGGACGGTCGTCGTCGACACCACGGGCGAGGAGCACCAGGGCGCCTGGGAGAGCGGCCAGACCTACCCCGTGCCGCCGCAGTCCGTCATCGTGCTGACCGGCACCCCGCAGCCCGGCACGGCCTGAGGCTCACCGGGTCTCGGCGAGCCGCTTCTTCTCCGCCTCGACGTCGAAGTCGGCCTCCGGCCACTGCAGGTCCAGCGCCCTCAGGTGCTCGCGCAGCAGCTGCTGGACGGCGAGCCGGGCATACCACTTGCGGTCTGCGGGCACCACGAACCAGGGCGCGGCCTGCGTCGACGTCTTGTCCAGGACCGCCTGGTAGGCCTCCATGTAGTCGTCCCAGTGCATCCGCTCATCGACGTCGCCGGGGTTGTACTTCCAGAACTTCTCCGGGTTCTCCAGGCGCTCGGCGAGCCGCTCCCCCTGCTCCTCCTTGGAGAAGTGCAGCATCACCTTGATGACCGTCGTGTCGTCCTCGACCAGGCCCTGCTCGAAGTCGTTGATGGTGCTGTAGCGCCGACCCCACACCGCCGGCTCGACGAGGTTGTGGACCCGCACGATCAGCACGTCCTCATAGTGCGAGCGGTCGAAGACCCCGATCATCCCCGCCTCCGGCAGTGCCTTGCGGATGCGCCACAGGAAGGGGTGCGCGAGCTCCTCCTTGGTCGGTGCCTTGAACGCCGTGATCTGGGTGCCCTGCGGGTCGACGGCGCCCACGACGTGCCGCATGATCCCGCCCTTGCCGGAGGTGTCCAGGCCCTGGATCACCAGGAGCACCTTCTCGGTCCCACCGCTCCTGCCGTGGGCGTAGAGCCGCTCCTGAAGGTCGTCCATCTCGGCGTCCGCGGCGGCGAGCGCCTCCTCACCAGCGGCCTTGTCGCCGGTGAAGGCAGGCGTCGATCGCGTGTCGACGTCGCTGAGCAGGAATCCCTCCCCCACCCGCAGCGCATCGGTGAACGGGGTGGCCGAGGCCTTCTTCTTGGCCTTGTCCTTGGACTTCTTCTTCGATGACTTCTTGCCCATCGCAGCATCCTTGCACCAGATGGGCCACCATGGGGAGATGGTGAGCATGTCGACGGGCCAGGTGTCGCTCGAGGAACTGCTCCGGCAGTATGCCGTGGGGCCGGGTCCGCTGGTCCGCGC
This sequence comes from Ornithinimicrobium sp. F0845, assembly GCF_023015765.1. Taxonomy (GTDB): domain Bacteria; phylum Actinomycetota; class Actinomycetes; order Actinomycetales; family Dermatophilaceae; genus Ornithinicoccus. Next base: position 216,773 of record NZ_JALKAL010000003.1, on the reverse strand, counting down.
CAACTTCGTGACCACTCTGGACGGGCACGCCACCGGGGGCGACGGCCTGTCCGGATCGATCAACTCCGCCGCCGACAAGCAGGTCTTCGACGTGCTGCGCGCCCTGGCGGACGTGGTGGTCGTGGGTGCCGGCACGATCCGCGCCGAGGGCTACGGCAGGTTGCGCACGCAGGACCCGGAGCTCCTGCGGCTGCGCCGCGACGCCGGACGGTCCGACCACCCCGTCCTCGCGGTGGTGACCGCCTCCGGTGAGCTGCCCGAGAAGGTGCTGGCGCAGGAGCCCGGCGCCGGCGACCTGCTGGTGCTCTGCGCCGAGGCTGTGGCAGCTGACCTGACCGAGCGGCTGGGCGCCGAGGCCGTGCTCGTCTGTGGCGACGACGTCGTTGAGGCGACCAGGGCGCTCGAGGCCCTGCACGCGCGTGGCCTGAACCAGGTGCTGACCGAGGGTGGCCCACACCTGCTGGGCGGCTGGCTCCAGGCCGGGGTCGTGGACGAGCTCTGCCTCACGCTGCGCCCCGTCGTGCTCGGCGGCACCGGGCCGCGGATCGTCGAGGCCGCCTCCGGGACAGGAGCCCTCGCGCGCTTCGAGCTGCACCACGTCCTGGAGATCGACGGTGACCTGATGCTCCGCTACGTCGCAGCGTCGTAGGTGCCGTCAGTGCCGACGGGACTGCACGGCATACGCGATCACCCCGACCAGCAGCTCAGCGATCAGCAGGAGCGCGAGCACCATCGCGACGTCCAGGCCGAGCGCGATGGCGATCGCCGCGGCCCCGGTCAGCGGGAACGCCGCCAGCCCGAGCACGGCCAGCGCCCGCGTCAGCACGGCGTCGTCACGCTCGTCACCCTGCTGGGTGAAGGCGCGCTCGAAGGTGGTCGCGCGATCCGGGTGCCGGGTGACCCGCCAGGCCATGACGGCCACGCCCACCACCCCGACGGCGGCGCCCTGCAGGAAGCCGGTCCCCATGTTGCCGGGGCCGTGCTCGCGCAGCACCAGCCCGAGCAGGATCACGCCGCCCAGCACGACCATCATGAGCAGCAGCACGGCGGCCTTCTGGCGGCCGGTCATCTCAGTCGTCGACATGGAAGATCTCCTCTACGGTGCGGTGGAAGTGCCGGGCGATGGCGATGGCCAGCGGCAGAGACGGGTCGTAGCGGCCCGTCTCGATGGAGTTCACGGTCTGCCGCGAGACCCGCAGCGCCTCCCCTAGCTCCCGCTGGGACAGCCCCGCGGCGATCCTGAGCTCGCGCACGTCGTTGCGCACTCCCGCCTCCCGGTGTCTAGCGTCCTTGACATGTCAAAGCTACTTGACACCTAGGTCGCGTGTCAAGTCACCTTGTCACGGCACCGGGGCATCCCGGCCGAGCCGTGCGACATATCGTGCGCGAAGCGACGTCAGGGACACGGCGCACGAAATGTCGCACGGCCACTCGCGGCCGTGTCGCGGTCGCCATACGGTCGCGCCCGGTCAGGCGAGAAAGTCGCGGACGGTCTGCTCCCACCGCTCGGCGTCGGTGTTCCACTCCCGGCAGTGCATCGGCCCGTCCCACAGGTCGAGGGTGATGAGGTCCGGCCGCTTCTCGGCGAGCTCCTCGGACGGGCCGTAGGGCACGACGTCGTCCGTGCGCGAGTGCATCAGGAGCATCGGGTGGTGCAGCTCGTCCGCGCGGGCCACCCAGTTGGTGACCGTGATGTCGAGCGGCTCGGCGACCCCGACCAGGTGGCGGGTGGCCTTGCGCCCCATGAGCAGCTTGCCCAGCATGCTCGCCGTCCGCGGGATCCGGTTGAGGTCGGCGTTGTGGGTGAGGACCACCCCCCAGTCGATGACCGGGCAGTCCAGGACCACCTTGTCCACGAACCGTGAGTAGTCCGAGCGGTCCAGCGTCTGCAGCACGATGGCACCCCCCATGGACCACCCCAGGAGGGTGACGGTCCGGGCACCCTGCCCCACGGCATACGCGATGGCGGCCTCGATGTCCCGCCACTCCGACAGGCCCAGGTTGTATCGGCCGTCGACGCTGCGCGGAGCGCCCAGGTCGTTGCGATACATCGGCACCAGACTGGTGAAGCCCAGCTCGTGCAGCACCGGCAGGCCGCGGAGCGTCTCCTCGCGCTTGGCCGAGCGGCCGTGCACCAGGACGGCCCACTGACCCGGTCGGTCGTCGGCCGAGGCGGGCGGCACGAGCCAGGCCGGCAGGTCGCCGATGTCGGAGGGGACGTGCACGTCCTCGAAGTCCAGACCGACCGCTGACCCCGGGTCGCCGCAGTAGTAGTAGCTGTTCCACCGGGCAGGGCCCGGGTCGAGGTTGCCCTCGTCGACGTCGATGAGCTCACGGACGACGGTGCGGTCGTTGGCCCGCCGCGCGGACAGGTCGCTGGAGATCACCTCGCCGACCCGCGCGTGGCCTGCGCCCCGCTCCAGCCACAACCCGTAGCGGCCGGGCGAGAGCGTGTGCGGTGCGGCGACGAGGGTGATCGTGTCGTCCCCGGCGTCGGGGTCGTCGACCGTCACGATCCAGGTGTCGTCCTTCTTCTCGTGCTCGGGCGTGACCACCCGCCGCACGAAGTAGGTCGCCACGCCGAGCGAGGCCAGGGCGGCGCTCACGGCGGCTCCCACTCCCCCGGCGGCCAGGACCGTGCCCAGCTTGGGCCGCAGCCGCACCTCAGCCACCGAGCACCTCCGCGAGGTCGAAGGAGACGGGCTGGTCAAGCTGGGCGTAGGTGCAGGACTCCGGCTCGCGGTCCGGCCGCCAGCGGACGAACTGGGCAGTATGCCGGAAGCGCTGGCCCTCCATGTAGTCGTACCTGACCTCGACGACCCGCTCGGGCCGCAGCGGGACGAACGACAGGTCCTTGCCGGCGTTCCACCGGCTGGTCTCGTTCTTGCGCGGGGTCCCCTCGAAGGTGGCCGCCCAGTTCCACGGGTGCCCCTCGATGTCGGTCACCAGCGGCTGCATCTCCTCCAGGAGCTCACGACGACGGGCCATCGGGAAACTGCCGATCACCCCGACCGATGCCAGCGTGCCGTCGTCGGTGTAGAGGCCGAGCAGCAAAGACCCCAGCGCGTCCGGGCCCGACTTGTGCACGCGGTAGCCGGCCACCACGCAGTCGGCGGTGCGCTCGTGCTTGATCTTGCTCTGGACCCGCTTGTCCGGCTGGTAGACACCTGCCGGGTCCTTGGCGATCAGGCCGTCGAGCCCCGCCCCCTCGAACTGCTCGAACCAGTCCTGGGCCTCGACGGTGTCACGCGTCAGGCGGGTCAGGTAGATCGGGGGCCGGGCTGCGGCCAGCGCACCCTCCAGCGCCGTGCGCCGCTCCTCCAGGGGCCGGTCCATGAGGTCCTCGTCGCCCAGCGCCAGCAGGTCGAAGGCCACGAAGCTGGCGGGGGTCTCGACGGCCAGCTTTCGCACCCGTGAATCCGCGGGGTGGATGCGCTGCTGCAGGGCCTCGAAGTCCAGGCGGTTGCCGCCCTCGTCCACGCAGATGATCTCGCCGTCGATGACCGCGCGCTCCGGGAAGTTGGCCAGGACCGCCTCGACCAGCTCGGGAAAGTACCTGGTCATCGGCCTCTCGTTGCGCGAGCCGATCTCCACCTCGTCGCCGTCGCGGAAGATGATCGACCGGAAGCCGTCCCACTTGGGCTCGTAGAACTGACCCTCCGGGATCCCCTTGACCGGCTTGGCGAGCATCGGCTTGACCGGTGGCATGACAGGCAGGTCCATGGCGCCAGTCTGCCCGATTGCCCCGCCCCACGCCGCTGACATTCCCGTGTCGGGTGATTCCCCCGCCCCGCGCCACCGTCCGCCCGACACGCAAGGCACACCGCCCAGGGCCCGTCGAGCTCCTTGTGTGTGGAGAAAGTGCTTCTGTGTGGGAAATGACCCCAATTTCGGGGTCATTTCCCACACGCGGGCACAAAGTCCACACACAACGCCCGGATGCGCTCGCCCGGGGCGGACCCGAGGTGACCAGAGAGCACGCGATCCAGAGCACCCGACCCGCGGCGACCAGAGTGGGCGCGCCGCCAGGTCCCCCGGCGCTACTCCCCGACGCGGTTGCCGTGCTCGTCCCAGTGCTCGGCGACCTTCTTGCTCGGCTGCACGCGCGGGGGCTCACCGGGCATCTTCGGGTGGTCCGGCGGGAAGTTCAGCTCACCCAGGCCGCGCTCCAGGTCGGCCTCCCACAGCGCGTAGGCACCGTCGATCGTCCCGGCCTCGTCGTGCAGGTGCTCCCACGCGTCGCCGTGCTCGGCCAGCCACTCCGGCACGGTCCGCACGGTCAGCTCGGCGGGGCCGATCCCGCCTAGCTGGTCCCAGGCCATCGGCACCGACACCGGCCCCCCGGGCAGCACCCGCGGAGACCATGCCGCGGCCAGGGTGCGATCCCGGGTGGCCTGGTTGAAGTCGACGAAGATGCGCTGCCCCCGCTCCTCCTTCCACCAGGCGGTGGTCACCAGGTCCGGCATCCGTCGTTCGAGCTCCCGGGCAATGCCGATCACGGCGTGCCGCACCTCGAGGAACTCCAACCTCGGCTCGATCGCGGCGAAGACGTGCACGCCACGACTGCCGGTGGTCTTGACGAACGGCGTCAGCCCCACGTCAGTCATGACCTCGCGCAGCCCGCGCGCCACCTCGACGACCTCCGCGAAGCCCAGCCCCGGCTGCGGGTCGAGGTCGATGCGGATCTCGTCCGGATGGTCGTTGTCGGCGCTCCGGACCGGCCACGGGTGGAAGGTCACCGTGCCCATCTGCGCCGCCCACACTGCGGCCGCCAGCTCGTCCACCACCAGCTGCGGGTGGCTGCGCCCGGAGGGGTAGGTCACCATCGTCGTGCGCACCCACTCCGGCACCCTCTTGGGTGGGTTCTTGGAGTAGAACACCTCCCCCTCGATGCCGTCGCGCACCCGCTGGAGCGTGACCGGCCGGTCCGCGAGCGCCCGCAGGATGGGCTCGCCCACCGCCATCAAGTATGCCGCGAGGTCGGCCTTGGTGATCGCCTCACCCGTGTCGGTGGCCGGCCACACGACCTTGTCCGGACTGCTCAGCCGCACCTCCCGCTCGCCGTCGGGGCCGGGCACGGTCAGCATCTGCGCGCTCGCCATACCCCGGGACGCTACCGGTGACCACCGACGTGCGCGCGGGGCGGACGCTACCGGTGACCACCGACGCCCGCGCGGGGCGGGGCGCCACCAGCACACGGCATACTCCTGCGTGGTGCCGGGGGAACCGATCTGCGGTGGGTAACCTCCAACACCGGACCGACCACCCGACCGACCGCCACCTGGAGGCCCGATGGACCTGCACTGGTTCCCCCTCTTCTTCGTCCTGCCGCTGCTGTTCATCGGCCTGGTCTGGGGGATCATCATCTTCGTCATCGGCCGCGGCGCGCTGAAGACCCTGCGCGAGCGCAAGGCCAACCGGGAGGCACCGCAGCTCACCTTCCCTGCGCGGGTGATCGGCAAGAGGGACGGTGTCAGCGGCGGCGGCAACAGCTCGGCGCGCAGCCACTACTACGTGACGTTCGAACGGCTGGATCTGCAGCGTCTGGAGCTGGAGGTCGAGGGTCCCGAGTTCGGGATGCTCGCGGTGGGCGACTACGGCCGGCTGACGCACCAGGGGACCTGGTATCAGGGGTTCGCCCGCGAGGTGCCCCCAGCGTCCGCGCGCTGAGTGCCGGGGCGACTCGGAGTAACGCCGAGAGCGGCGTAGTGTGGGTGAACTATGAGCGAGAACCAGACCTACGCCGTCACCAAGACCGACCAGGAGTGGCGCGAGCAGCTGACCCCGGAGGAGTATGCCGTCCTCCGCCAGGCGGGTACGGAGCGTCCGTTCGTCGGTGAGTTCACCGACACCACCACCGAGGGCGTCTACTCCTGCCGTGCCTGCGGCGCCGAGCTCTTCCGCAGCGAGACCAAGTTCGAGAGCCACTGCGGGTGGCCGTCGTTCTACGCCCCGCTGGCCGAGGACCGCGTCGAGTACCTCGAGGACAAGTCCCTGGGCCGGACCCGCACCGAGGTCCGCTGCGCCAACTGCGGGTCGCACCTCGGTCACGTCTTCGAGGGCGAGGGCTACGACACCCCGACCGACCAGCGCTACTGCATGAACTCCATCGCCATGACCCTCACGCCGGCCGCGACCAAGCCTGCGGCGGCCGCCGACCTCGGCGCGAAGTCCACCAGCGTGGGCGGCAACTTCTGAGGTCCCGCGTCAGGAACTTCTGAGATCCCGCCTCAGGGCAGGGACGCGACCAGCTGGGCGACATCGACGCGCGGGCCGGTGAAGAACGGGATCTCCTCGCGCACGTGCCTGCGCGCGTCGACGGCGCGCAGCTCACGCATGAGGTCAACGATCCGGTGCAGCTCGTCGGCCTCGAACGCCAGCAGCCACTCGTAGTCCCCGAGGGCGAAGCTGGCGATCGTGTTGGCGCGCACGTCCTTGTAGTCCCGGGCCGCCATGCCGTGCTCGCGCAGCATCGCGCTGCGCTCCTCCTGCGGCAGGACGTACCAGTCGTAGGACCGCACGAACGGGTAGACGCAGACGTAGGCCCCCGGCTCCTCGCCGGCCAGGAACGCCGGGATGTGCCCGCGGTTGAACTCTGCCGGGCGGTGGAGTCCCACGTTGCTCCAGACCGGCTCCAGCTGCAGCCCGAGCTCGGTCCGCCGCAGCCGCTGGTAGGCCGACTGCAGCAGCTCGACCGACTCCGCGTGCCACCAGACCAGGAAGTCCGCGTCCGCACGCAGGCCCGACACGTCATACAGCCCGCGGACGACGACGCCCTCGTCCTCGATGCCGGACAGCAGCACCTGCAGCTCGTGCGCCAGGTCGTCCCGGTCGTCGCCGATCGGCCCGACCGTGCGGAACACCGAGTACATGACGTAGCGGAGCTCACTGTTGATCCGCTCGGTGTCCAGGCCGGCCTGGGGGTCGTCGGCGGCTGGGTGGGGGCTGGCAGGGGCCTGCGGGTGCTCGGTCATGCCCCCATTCTCCCCGTGGGACGAGTCCGGCAACCCCCGGGGTATGCCGTGACGCCAGTCTGGTGGGCCCGCTCAGATGGTGGAGAGCTGGGTGGGGCGGGTCAGGCGGCGACTACCTGGTGGGGGTCACGTGGCGAGCACCTGGCGCGCCGCCCCGCGACCGCTCGCGATGCACGCGGGGATGCCCACTCCGTCGTAGGTGGCGCCGGCCACGGCCAGTCCCGGATGCTCGGCGACCCCCTCGCGGACCGTGGCGACCAGGTCGAGGTGGCCCACGGCATACTGCGGCAGTCCCCCGCCCCAGCGCTGGACGTGCCGGGCCACGGGCCGCGGCAGCGGGGTGCCCAGGGCCAGCGCCAGATCCGCCAGCGCGCGGTCCAGGAGCACCGGGTCGGGGTGCTGCAGCGAGGCCTCCTCGCGGTGCCGCCCGACGGAGGCTCGGAGGAGCACGACGTCCTGGCCGTCCGGGCCGGCGCCCCTGCCGTGTGTCCGCACCCAGTCCCACTTGACGGCGCTGAACGTCGCCGCCTTGATGAAGCGGCCGTCCCGTGGCGGGACGAGGAAGCCCGAACCGGGCAGGTCCGGCAGCTGGTCAGCCGGGAGGGCGTAGGTCAGCACCGCCATCGAGGCGGTCTCGACCGTGCCGAGCGCGGCGGACGCCACCGGCGCCACGTCGCGGAGCAGTCGTGCCGCCGGGGCCGGCGGAAGGGCCAGGATCAACCGGTCGGCCTCGTGCACCTCGGGGCTCGGCACCGGGCCGCTGACCATGCGCCAGGCCCCGGCAGCGCGGTGCAGCTCCCGGACGATGGTGCCGCCCCGGACCGTGACCCTCCGCTCCCGTAAGCGTTCGGCCAGGGCCGACGGCAGCTGATGGAGGCCGCCGTCGATCCCGGCGAAGACCGGGGGCCGGGTGCTGCCTGGGGCCGGCGCGGGCACCGCCCGGTCGGCCGTCGCCACGAGGGACTCCCCCGCCCGGGCTGCCGCCAGCAGTGCCGGTGCGGCTGCGGCGGCGGAGATCTCACGGGCGTGACCGGCGTAGACCCCGCCGAGCAGCGGCTCGACCAGACGGTCCACGACGGCGTCCCCGAGGCGGGCGGCGACGAGCTCACCCAGAGCCATGTCCCGGGCGGCGAGCGGCGCGGGGACCTCCGCCCGGATCCGCGCCACTTCCTCAGGCGTCAGCAGGGTTCCCAGGTCGTCCGGGTCGGCGGGCACCCCGACCACGGTCCGGCGCGGGATGGGGTGCAGTCCTCCGCGGCTCCAGATGGCGGCCGAGGCGCCGGTGGGGTGGACCATCCGGCCCCCCAGCCCGACCTCGCCGATCAGGTCGACGGCCTCAGGCCGACGCGCGAGCACCGACTCGGCCCCGACGTCGACGGTGACCCCGCCGACGGTCTCGCCGCGCAGCTTGCCACCGGGGCGGTCGGCGGCGTCGAGCACCGTCACCTCGCTGCCCGGGACGTGCTGGACGAGCTCCCACGCCGCTGCCAGACCACTGATGCCGCCGCCGATCACGAGATACCGCACGAGTGTTACCCAATCACGTCCGAAGAGTTGCCCGATCGTGACCCACGCGCCGGAACGAGTCGGCAGGATCAGGGGTCACAGGTGCGTGCCCGGCAACCGTCGGCGTACCCCCCCGCGTGTCCCTCACGAAGGAGTCCGAGGATGGCCCTCCGCACCAGCTTCCGAGCCCGGCTGTCCGCCGCCACCGGCGTGCTCGTCCTGACCCTGGCCCTGGTCTCCGGCTGCTCGACCAGCTCCGACGACGAGGGGGCCGACATGGCGGTCGAGCCCGCCGCGGACATGGCCGGCTCCGACGGCGACGGCACGGACGGCGGCGGCGAGGAAGGCGCGGCTGGAATGGCTGAAGATGGCGAGGCGGCGGCGCAGGTTGCCCAGGCCCTCCCCGAAGGCCGGATGATCGCCCGCGACGCCAGCCTGACCCTCGCGGTTGACGACGTCGGCCCTGCCGCGGCCCAGGTGCGAGCCGCAGCGGTCGCCGCCGACGGCTGGGTCGTCAGCGAGGAGGTCGAGCCGGACGCCGGCCCGGAGACGTACAACGGCTACGCGGTGCTCGTCGTCTCGGTCCCCAGCACCTCCCTGGATGCCACGCTCGACAACCTCGGTCCGGTCGGTCGGGTGACCGGGAGCACGATGAGCAGCAAGGACGTCACCACGCAGTACACCGACACCACGGCGCGGATCGAGACCCTGGAGGCGAGCATCACCCGGCTGCGGGGTCTGATGGAGGACGCGACCGGCATCGACGACATCGTCGCCCTCGAACGTGAACTGGCCCAGCGGGAGGCAGACCTCGACGCGCTGAAGGGGGTGGCCGAGGCTCTGGAGACCGACGTCGAGCGGTCCAGCATCACCGTCACCCTCCACGAGGTCGACCCACTGGCGCCCGTGGCCGAGCCGGAGGAGGCCAGCACCGGCTTCCTCGCAGGGCTGGACAACGGGTGGCGGTCGTTCCTGGGTGGCGTCACCTTCGTGCTCACCGCCCTCGGGGCGCTGCTGCCGTTCGCGATCGTCGCCGCACTGATCGCGGTGCCCGTGCTCTGGTGGCGTCGCCGGCGCGCAGCTCGCCCGGCCTGAGCCCACTCACCCGGCGACGCGCTGCCGGAGCCAGGCGATGTCCGCTCCCTGCTCCACGGCGCCGCCCGGCGTCTCCACGACGGCCGGGGCGCCCGCGGCGCGGACCACGTCGGCCACCGCGTCACCAGCAATCAGGCCGGCCCCCAGGTTGGTGTGGCGGTCAGCGCCGGAGTCGAACGCGTCGCGCGAGTCGTTGGCGTGCACGAGGTCGATGCGACCGGTGATCCCCCGCACCCGGTCGACGACGTCGGTCAGGTCGATGCCGCCGGCATGGGCGTGGCAGGTGTCCAGGCAGAAGCCGACCGTGTCGCCGCCCTCGGCCCGGCCGATCGCCTCCCACAGCCGGTCGAGCGCCTCGAGCCTGCGTGCCATCGCGTTGTCGCCGCCGGCGGTGTTCTCGATGAGCACGGGCACCGGCATGTCCAGGCCGTCGATGCACTTGCGCCAGTTGTCGAAGCCCTTCGCGGCGTCCTCGTCCACGCCCAGGTGCCCGCCGTGCACCACGACCCCCTTGGCACCGATCTCGGCCGCAGCGGTCACGTGCTGCTGGAGCAGTTTGCGCCCCGGGATGCGGATCCGGTTGTTCAGGGAGGCGACGTTGATCGGGTAGGGCGCGTGGACGTAGAGATCCACGCCAGCCGCCTCCGCAGCGGCCTTCAGGGCAGCCGGCCCGTCGGCATACTCCACCACCGGGCCCTTGTAGCTCTGCGGGTCGCCGAGGAAGAACTGCACCGCGTCCGCGCCGCGGGCCTGCGCCTCGGCGATCGGGTCGGTCTGGCCTACGTGTGCGCCGATGGGGTGTGCCATGGCCCTACCGTAAGCGCCGGAACCGACGGTCGGTCACCTCGGGCCACCACGCCCCGACAAGCACCCGGGTCGAGACGACCGGAGGGGCCGGTGCGTCCCCGGCATACCGCGCACCGCGGCACTGTTGGCCCCGGTGTGAGCACCACTGACCACGTCCCGGATGATGTCCCCGTGGACGTCCCTGTCGAACCCGATCTGCCGCGCTCGGTGCTGGGTCTGCAGCGGATGAGCCCGCGTGACCAGCTGCGCGCCGGACGACTGCCGCACCGGCTGGTCCAGCTGTTCATCGGGTTGACCATCTTCGGGCTCTCGATGGCGATGCTGATCCGGGCCGGACTGGGGATGATCCCGTGGGACGTCTTCCACTACGGCGTCGCGACGCACGTGCCGCTCAGCTTCGGCACGATCGCGATCATCGTCGCCCTCTTCGTGCTGTTGCTGTGGATCCCGCTGCGCGAGATGCCGGGGCTGGGGACGGTCGCCAACGCCATCTGGGTCGGCGTCTCGGCGGACATCGGGCTGGCCCTCTTCAGTGAACCGGAGCCGCTCGTGCTGCAGATCCTGATGATGGTGGCCGGCATCGTGCTCAACGCCTTCGCCACCGCGATGTATATCGGCGCCCAGCTCGGGCCGGGCCCACGCGACGGACTGATGACCGGCCTGGCGCACCGCACCCGCTTCAGCGTGCGCGCGATCCGGACGTGCATCGAGATCGCCGTCGTCGCCGTCGGCTGGCTGCTCGGCGGCGTCGTCGGGGTCGGGACGGTGATCTTCGCGCTCTCGATCGGTCCGCTGACCCAGGCGTTCCTGCCGCCGCTCGTGGTCAAGGTCAACCCACCCACTGCCTGACCCATGTCGTTGTGTCCCAGCCTGGCCGGGGGCGTCGTGGTGTACCGGGAGACGTGTGCGGGACACACACCAACGCAGGGCTGGTGCAAGGGACGCACCAGTGTCACGTCCCCAGGAGAGTCGCGCGTCCCGGGGTGCGGGAAGTCCTGTTCCCTACATTCAGCACGTCGCCTCGACTGACGCCCCCGCACCGTTGCGCTGGGTGGAGTCCAGAAGCGCGCCATGACGCGCTCGGTGGGGTCCAGGAGTGCACACGACGCACTCGGTGCGGGTCAGGCCAGCGAATGGACCAGCTCCACCACGCGTGTGAGCACCGTCGGGTCGGTGGTCGGCAGCACGCCGTGGCCCAGGTTGAAGATGTGGCCGGGCGCCTGCCGCCCCTCCGCCACGATCGCGCGGACCCGCTCCTCGATGACCGGCCACGGGGCGAACAGGAGGGCGGGGTCCAGGTTGCCCTGCACGGCATACTGCCCGCGGGTCCGCGCCACCGCGTCGGTGAGGGAGACGCGGTAGTCCACGCCGATGACGTCCGCCCCGGCCGCCGCCATGTCGGCCAGCAGCTCGCCGGTGCCCACGCCGAAGTGGATGCGCGGCACCCGCTCCCCCACGGCCTCGAGCACGGCGCGGGAGTGCGGCTCGACGAAGCGCAGGTAGTCCGCCCGCGGGAGCGCCCCGACCCAGGAGTCGAAGAGCTGGACCGCGGAGGCCCCGGCCTCGATCTGGACCTGCAGGAACGTGGCCGCGATCTGGGCCAGCCGGGCGCACAGGTCGCTCCACAGCGCCGGATCACCGTGCATCAGCGCCTTGGTGCGCTCGTGGTTCTTGGACGGGCCACCCTCCACCAGGTAGCTGGCCAGCGTGAACGGCGCCCCGCTGAACCCGATGAGAGGGGTCGCGCCGAGCTCGGCGACGAGGGAACCGACGGCCTCGGTGATGTAGGGCACGTGCTCCGGGGTCAGCTCCGGGATCCGGTCCAGGTCCGCCCGGGTCGCGAAGGGCTCGGCGACGACCGGGCCGGTCCCAGCCACGATGTCGAGGTCCACGCCGACCGCCTTGAGCGGCACCACGATGTCGCTGAACAGGATCGCGGCGTCCACGTCGTGGCGGCGCACCGGTTGCATGGTGATCTCGTGGACCAGCTCCGGCATGACGCACGACTCGAGCATCGGGATGCCCTCGCGCACCTTCTTGTACTCCGGCAGCGACCGCCCTGCCTGACGCATGAACCAGACTGGAGTGTGCCGTGCCGTCCCGCCCCGCGCCGCGGTGACCAGAGCGCTCTGGCGCGGGTCAGCACCGGCGGGAGCTCCGTCATACGAGGACGTGCCGGCGATCGGGACACTGGAGGCTGCGGGGTGCTCGGGCGTGGCGCGGGGCTCAGGGGTGGTCACGAGGTCCGATCCTGCCATGCGTCTCCGGGCTGTCGGCGTGGCCTGCGGGGTGTTGTCGGGGGACGCGCCTACGCTGATCGACGTGGTGAGCCGCATCCAGTCCCGGCCGCGCAGGTCGTCGGGAGGTGAGAACGTGCGGGACGACACAACCTTCGCCAAGGCGTTGGCGTCCGTGCACGCCGCCGTGCTGCGCCCGGAGGTCCTGGTCGAGGAGGTTCCCGCCCCCACCCGCCTGGCCCCGTCGGCACTCGCCCTCTCTGGAGAGGTGATCCCGAGCCGCAACGCCGACGACGAGCCGATCGCGACCGGTCGTTTCGTGCTGCTGCACGACCCGGCTGCCCCCGAGCCCTGGGAGGGCGTGTGGCGGGTGGTCACCTACGCCAAGGCGACCGTCGAGCCCGAGGTCGGCCACGACCCCTACGTCGGCCGGGTCGGCTGGTCCTGGCTGACCGACGCGCTGGAGTCCCGGGGCCTGACGTGGAGGGCCGAGGCCGGGGCGGTGACCTGCGTGCTCAGCGAGAGCTTCGGGGCGCTCTCCGACCGCGAGCCGACCGTCGAGATGGAGATCCGCGCGTCCTGGAGCCCGCAGGGCGGCCAGATCGACGCCCACCTCCAGGCCTGGGCCGACCTGCTGTGCACCATCGCCGGGCTGCCGCCGCTGCCTGAGGGAGTCGTCGCCCTCCCCCAGCGACGGTAGGGTCCCGGAGCGATGACATCCTCACAGCACCCCCACGGCGACCACCCGGAGCCGACAGCCGCTCCCGACGCTGCACCCGGCGAGCAGGAGACGACCGAGCCGATCAAGCCGCTCGAGGTGCCGGCCGACGGGGTGCCCACCGTCACGGACGGCTCGGCGGAGCTGGACGAGGTCGTCTCGGCCCTGGCCGCCGGCACGGGGCCTGTTGCTGTTGACGCCGAGCGCGCCTCGGGCTACCGCTACGGACAGCGCGCCTATCTCGTCCAGCTTCGGCGCGAGGGGGCGGGCAGCTTCCTGATCGACCCGATCGCCCTGCCCGACCTCAGCACGGTCAACGACGCGCTGGGTGACACCGAGTGGGTGCTGCACGCGGCCACCCAGGACATCCCCTGCCTGGCCGAGGTGGGGATGCGACCGAGCACCCTGTTCGACACCGAGCTCGGCGCCCGTCTGGCGGGCCGCCCGAAGGTGGGGCTGGCCGCGGTCCTGGAGCACTACCTCGGGGTGAGCCTGGCCAAGGAGCACTCCGCCGTGGACTGGTCGACCCGGCCGCTGCCCGAGCCGTGGCTGCTCTACGCCACCCTCGACGTCGAGCTCCTCGTGGAGCTCCGCGATGCCGTGGAAGCCGACCTGCTCGCCCAGGGCAAGGGTGAGTGGGCGGCCCAGGAATTCGCGGCCGAGGTCGCGTTCACCGGCAACGCCCCGCGCCAGGACCCGTGGCGCCGCACCTCCGGGATGCACAAGGTTCGCAACCGGCGGATCGCGGCCCATGTCCAGGCCCTGTGGGAGGCCCGGGACCGGATCGCCCGGCAGCGTGACGTGGCGCCGGGCCGCGTGCTGCCGGACGCGACCCTGATCGACCTGGCCGTGCGCCAGCCGCACACCCCGGCCGCACTGTCGTCCCAGAGGTCCGTCGAGGCCGGACGCTCGCGGCAGCGACGCGCCACCCAGGGGCTGGCCCGCTACCAGCGCCAGTGGCTCGAGGCGATCAGGCACGCCGGGACACTCCCCGAGGATGATCTGCCAGAGCTGGCCAGGCGCAGCGATGTGCCGCCACCCGCCCGAGCGTGGGCCGACCGTGACCCGGTGGCGGCCGCCCGCCTCGCCGCAGCCCGCGAGCAGATGGCCGAGTTGTCCGAGCACGTCACCGTGCCGGTGGAGAACCTGCTGACCCCCGAGACACTGCGCCGGGTGCTCTGGACACCGCCGGAGCAGCTGGACCCCCAGGGTGTCGACGCTGCGCTCGAGGGCTACGGCGCCCGCCCGTGGCAGCGCGAGCTGGTCACCCCACTGATCGTGAAAGCGCTGCAGGCGACCCCGGACGAGGGCTGAGGGCCACCTGAGGGCATCGTTCGAACCACCTGAGGGCGTCGGTCGAACCACCCGAGCGCGTCGGTCTCGTTATCTCACATGTGATCTACAGTGGGGTCCATGACCGAGAGCTATCTGTCCCGCATCGGCGCCCTGATCCGGGACGCGCGCCGCCACAAGGACCTGACCCAGGCAGAGCTGGCGGCGCTGCTCAGCACCAGTCAATCGGCGGTGGCCCGCATCGAGCAGGGCAAACAGAACCTCTCCCTCGAGATGCTCGCCAGGATCGGCGAGAGCCTGGACTCCGAGATCGTCTCGGTCGGCAGCGCCCTCCCTCAGAACCTCCGCATCAACGGAGGCACGCAGCTCTCGGGTGAGATCGATGTGCGCACCTCCAAGAACGCTGCGGTCGCGCTGCTCTGCGCCTCGCTGCTCAACAAGGGCAAGACCACCCTGCGCAACCTGGCCCGCATCGAGGAGGTCAACCGGATCGTCGAGGTGCTGACCAGCATCGGCTACAAGATCCGTTGGCTCCCCGACTCCTCCGACCTGGAGATCGTGCCGCCCGCGACGATCGACCTGGGCTCCATCGACGAGGCTGCCGCCCGGCGCACCCGCACGATCATCATGTTCCTCGGCCCGTTGATGCACGAGCTCGACGAGTTCGAGCTGCCCTATGCCGGCGGGTGCGACCTGGGCACACGCACCGTGGAGCCGCACATGATCGCGCTGCGCCACTTCGGCCTCGACGTCACCGCGACGATGGGCAGCTACCACGTCACGGTCGACCCCGACCGTCGCCCCGAGCGCCCGATCGTGCTCACCGAGCGCGGCGACACCGTCACCGAGAACGTCCTCCTCGCCGCCGCCCGCCACCCGGGCACCACCGTGATCCGCAACGCCTCCAGCAACTACATGGTCCAGGACCTCTGCGTCTTCCTGCAGCAGCTGGGCGTCACGATCGAGGGGCTGGGGAGCACGACGCTGACCATCACCGGCGTCCGGGATATCAACCAGGAGATCGAGTACTCCCCCTCCGAGGACCCGATCGAGGCGATGAGCCTGCTCGCCGCCGGTGTCGTCACCGGCAGCGAGATCACCATCCGGCGGGTGCCGATCGAGTTCATGGAGATCGAGCTCGCCGTCCTGGACACGATGGGGCTGCGCTACGAGCTGTCCGAGGAGTACCACTCGGCCAACGGCCACACCCGCCTGGTCGACGTCAAGACCATCCCCGGCCCCCTCAAGGCGCCGCTGGACAAGATCCATCCGCTCCCGTTCCCCGGCCTCAACATCGACAACCTGCCGTTCTTCGCGATCATCGCGGCGTGCGCCGAGGGCTCGACCCTGATCCACGACTGGGTCTATGAGAACCGCGCCATCTATCTCACCGAGCTCACGACGCTCGGCGCGAAAGTGCACCTGATGGACCCGCACCGCGTCATGGTCGAGGGTCCGACCAAGTGGCGTGCGGGCGAGATCATGTGCCCGCCGGCGCTGCGGCCCGGCGTGGTGATCCTGCTGGCGATGCTCGCCGCCCCGGGCGAGTCGGTGCTGCGCAACGTCTATGTCATCCACCGCGGCTACGAGGACCTGGCCACCCGCCTGAACAACCTCGGTGCGGACATCCAGACCTTCCGCGACATCTGACCCATTCCTGGGGAAGATCCGTAGGCTTCCCACCCATTCTGGGGAAGTTCGGTACGCCCGTCACCCGTTCTTGAGGAAGATCCGTACGCCCGTCACCCGTTCTTGAGGAAGCTCCGCACGCCGAAGCCTCATGGCGCGTCGGGCCGCAGGCACACTGAGCGCACCGAGTGGGTAGCGTCAGGTCCGTGACGCGCACTGCCTACCTGGACCACCCCGGCCCGATCCCGCTCGCGCACCGCGGCTTCGACCGGGACGGGCTCGAGAACTCGATGCGCGCCTTCCAGTCCGCCATCGACCTCGGCTTCCGCTATCTCGAGACCGACGTGCACGCGACGTCCGACGGGGTCCTGGTCGCGTTCCACGACGAAAGCCTGGACCGCGTCACGGACCGCACCGGCACCATCACGAGTATGCCGTGGGCCCAGGTCTCGCAGGCCAGGATCGGCGGCGTGGAGGAGATCCCGCGCCTGGAGGTCATGCTGCACACCTGGCCGCAGGCCCGGTTCAACATCGACATCAAGTCTGCCTCGGCCATCGGCCCCCTGGTGCGGGTGATCGAGCGCGCCCGGGCGCACGACCGGGTCTGCGTCACCTCCTTCTCCGACACCCGCCGGCGGCAGGCTCTGCGTCGCCTGACCCGCCCGGTGGCCACCACGGCCGGGCAGATCACCACCGCCCGTTTCCGTGCCGCCACCCAGGCCGCGGCCCGGTCACGAAGGTCGCTGGTCGCACGCGCGATGGGCGATGCCGACGGCCTGCAGGTCCCGGTCAGGTTCCGCAGGGTCCCGGTGGTCACGGAGGCCACGGTGGCGGCGGCGCACAGTGCCGGCAAGTTCGTCCACGTCTGGACGATCAACGACCCGGGCGAGATGAACCGGCTGCTCGACCTCGGGGTCGACGGCCTGGTGAGCGACCGGGCAGACCTGCTCAAGCAGGTGCTGACTCAGCGTGGCCAGTGGGCCTGAGGGGTCAGTGGGCCTGAGGGGGTCAGTGGGCTTGAGCAGGGTCACTCCTCCGCCGGACGTCTCGACTCGCGGGCGGGCGCCAGCGCGATAAGGGTGACGCCCGAGTCGGGCACCTCGGTGTCCTCGGTGACCACCTGAGCCCTGGTGCCGTCGTGGGTGAAGAGCAGGACCGCCTCGGGGTTGCGCTCCTGGTAGTCCTCGAGCGTGAAGGACTCGGTCAGCGCCGTCCGTCGCACGACCATGCCCGCGTCGACCCGTTCGTCCAGCTGCTCGTGGGTCAGCGCCGGCCGGAAGGGCGCCCGGGCAGAGAGCCGCTGCGCACTGGAGCTGCGGTCGTGGGTCGAGGGCGAGGCGTCCTCCCGGAGCAGCTGGAAGACGTGGGACCGCCCCAGGGTGTGCCCGAACTCGCGGGCGGCCGTGCCGTTGGTGCCGTCGTCGTCAGTGGCCGCGACGAAGCTGCCGATCCCCGCCAGGTCAAGGTCGTGGAGCGCGTAGTCGGACAGGATGTTGGTGCGCTCGGTCCGCACCCCATCCATCCGAGCGCGTTGGAGCGCACCGCTGTCCTGACTCACCAGGATGGTGGGCACGCCCAGCTCACCCAGCGCCCCGGCCGCCTGGCGCACCCAGGTCTGCGACCCGGCGAAGACCACGCCCTGCGGGTTGGTGGTCGCCAGCCCGAGCCGCTCCGCGAGACGGCCGACCCCCAGACCGTAGACCGCGACGGTGGCGACAATCGTGACGAAGACCAGCGGCACCATCCCCTCGGCCTCTCGCGCCAGCACGACCAGCGCATCAGCCCGATCACCCTGTGCCGAGTCGGCCGCATGCTCCAGCTTCAGGGCGAAGATGCTGGTCACCGCGGCCGCGACGATCCCTCGCGGGGCCATCCCGGAGAGCAGCACCCGCTCCTGCCGGGTGGTCTCGGTGCCGACCAGACCGAGCCAGATGCTCACCGGGCGGACCACCAGGATCAGGATCGCCACGAAGACCAGCGAGGTGGGCAGTATGTCGATCACCTGGGTCGGGCTGACCCGTCCGGCCAGGATCACGAACAGGATGCCGATGAGGAACACCTGCAGGTGCTCGTAGAACTCCTTCACATGCTCCAGGTGCAGCGTCGGACGGTTGCCGAGCACGATGCCCAGCACCGTCACGGTGAGCAGTCCGCTCTCCTCCTGGATCATGTTGGACCCGACGAGGCCACCCAGCGCCACGGCGATGAAGAGGGTGCCGTGCAGATAGTCGGGGACCAGGTGCCGGACCATCACGATCTCGACGAGCACCGCGAGCACGAGCGAGAAGCCGAGCGCGACCCCGATGGAGATCAACAGGGTCGCGACGGCGGTGCCGACGGCGTCCTCGCGGTTGCCGACGACCACCGCGTGATAGACGAGGAGGGCCAGGATGGCCCCGATCGGGTCGACGATGATGCCCTCCCACCGCAACAGCGAGGAGACCCTCCGCGTGGGACGCAGCTGCCGCAGGATCGGGTTGATCACGGTGGGGCCGGTGACGACGAGGATGGCACCGACCAACAGCGCGAGCTGCAGGTCCAGCCCGACCAGCCAGCCGGCCGCTGTGATCAGCGCCCAGGCGATGAGGACCGTCACCGTGCAGAGCCGCAGGACCGGCCGTCCCAGGTCCCGCACGTGCGCGACGCGCAGGCTCATGCTCCCCTCGAACAGGATGATGCCGACCGCTAGGGTGACCCCGGCGAACAGCACGTCGCGGCCCAGCACCTCGTCGGGGCTCACGTAGATGCCGCCCAGGAAGCCCACGATGAGCAGCACGAGGATCGAGGGAACCTTGACGGCCCACGCGAGCCACTGCGCGAGGGCACCGACCACGAGCACGGCACCCAGATAGACGACCGGCTCCACGGCGCTCCTCCGGGTCGACGACCATGCCGTCCTCTGTGGCGACACGGGACGCACACGCTACGCGGACCGGGCGGACCGCTCAAGGCAGACTAGGGCGCGATGCCACCAACCACCCGTCCCGACGCTGCACGGCGAGCCGGCCTGCCGAAGCCCCTGGCGGTCGCCGCCGCGGTCGTCGTGCTGCCTGTCCTCATGGCGTTCCTGGCGATCGCGCTGACCATGCTGACCCGGATGCTCGTGGAGCGCGAGCAGGACCCTGCCGTGCACTGGCCGACGTTCTGGGTGTGGTTCGTGCTGTGCACCGGTGGCGTGGCGGTCCCGATGATCGTCGCCGAGATCCGCCGCGACCGTGACCCGACACACCCGGCGACCCCGGACGGGTCAGGACTCACGCTGACCGTGCAGGAGGAGCCGACCGGTCCCGTCACCAGGGTGACGCTGGAGTCGCCGGACACCGCCCCGGTGTTCACGCTGGTCCGCGCGCACGAGCTCTCCCCCGCCGACGTCGGGCTCATGCAGCAGCTCACGACGGGGGTCTCGGGGCTGGGCGTCTCGCGCGGCGACACCCATGCGTTGAACGAGGCCGGGTTGTCCCTGGTGGCTGCGTCGACCGGCACCTTTCGCGACGTCCTCACCGAGCTCATCTGGCGTGCCCGGCGCGAGCTCCCCGACGACCAGGAGGACCTGTCCGACCCACCCAGCCCGGGCGGACCGCGCCATGACGATATATCCGGCACTGGCGGAACGCACCATGTCGACCCACCCAGCCCGGGCGGACCGCGCCATGACGATATATCCGGCACTGGCGGAACGCACCATGTCGACCCACCCAGCCCGGGCGGACCGCGCCATGCCCCGGACGGGCCGGCCCCCGCGCGGACCGAGCAGGTCGACGTCTTCCACGACCCGCACATCGCGGTTCCCCGCGGCCCGCTGCACCGGCGCGTGCAGGTCCTCACCTGGGTGCTGATCGGGCTGTATGCCGTGACGGTCGTCGCCATGCTCGTCTGGCGGGGCGTCTCGGAAGCGGGCACGGGGCCGGACATCGACGACCAGGCCTGGGCGATGAACGTCGGCCTCAGCACCACCCTGGTCGGCCCCTTCGTCATCTGGGGGGCGTTCGGCCTGCAGAACTACGTCCGCGCCCACGAGGCGCGGCACTCGACCCGGCGCATCGCTGCCCGGGCCCGGGCAGACTTCTGGTTCTTCGGGTTCTGCAGCGCCCTGGTGATGGTCTTCCTCGGCCTGCTCACCGTGGCCGGCGTGTGGGTCGGGACCGAGGGGCTCGGCCCCACGCTCATCACGGTTGCCGTGACCGGCGCGTTCGTCGGGGTCGCCCGCTGGTGCCAGCTGCGCTGGCGGTCCTGGAGCTCGATCCCCGGTCCCTGAGCGCACTCAGCCGGACGGGGACCCCGCGGCGTCGTCACAACCGGTGAAGCGCCAGATGGCCGCCTGACCGCCCTCGTCGACCAGCTCGAAGCCGGGGCGGTTGGTCGAGATGACACGCAGCCCCTGGGTGGACTCCTCCCACTTGCCGCCCTCCTCGAAGGTGAGGTCATCGACATACACGTGGGTGACCCCGAGGTCACGCACCGCCTCGCACACGTCCGGGTCGAGATACCAGATGTTGAACCGCTCGGACAGGAGCATCCGCTCGGGTGAGTCAGCGATGGGCGTCAGCTGGGGGAAGACGACGTCCACGCCGCTGCGTGACAGCAGGTAGGGCGACCCGTTGACCGGCTCCCCCAGCACCACCGCGTCATCCGGCAGCACCTCCGCGGCCCGGTCGATCATGGCCAGCTCGTCCTCGGAGTCGATCATCGTGCCCCAGGCGATCGGCCAGTGGCTGTAGACCGAGGACATGACCGTGACGTGGGTGGGCCAGCGCAGGCCGAAGGTCGCCAGCGCGACGCCGACCAGCACCACGATGGTCGTCCCGGTGATCGAGAACCGCCAGCGGTCGGCGAGCCTGCGGCAGGTCCACGCCAGACCTCCGGCGGCCAGCACCACGGCCGGTATGACGACCAGCTGGTTCAGGCGCGAAGCCTGGGTGTACCAGAAGCCGGCCAGGCCGCGGAGCACGTTCTCCGGTGGTCCCGCGGCCAGCAGGGTGAGGACCACGGAGGCGGCCAGGGCCACGACGAGCCAGCGGGCGTGCTTGCGGGTGATCGTGAGGTAGGCGCCGATGAAGACCATCGCGGTGATGACGAGGTTGACCGACTTGATGTCGTAGACGTAGATCAGCGGGTGGTCGATCAACAGGCTCCCGATGCCCGGGAAGTAGCTCTGCTGACCACCCCGCTCGTAGTCCACGATGGCCTGGACCGGCGGGAAGTTGATCAGCCAGTAGCCGCCGGCGACGACGCCGACGACCAGCAGGCCGAACACGAGGCCGACGGGGACCTGGTGGCCACGCCGCCAGTAGCGCCTCCCCTGCCGGAACAGCAGCACCGCCAGCAGCGGCGCCGCGAGCAGCACGAGTGAGAACAGCCCGGACCCGTGCGCCAGGACCACTCCGGCCGCCGACGCGGCGAAGCCCAGGCCGTGGGCCAGGTGCAGCCGCCAGGTCGGGTTGCCC
The DNA here is from genome assembly GCF_023015765.1 of Ornithinimicrobium sp. F0845. Taxonomy (GTDB): domain Bacteria; phylum Actinomycetota; class Actinomycetes; order Actinomycetales; family Dermatophilaceae; genus Ornithinicoccus. The sequence goes on along the minus strand of NZ_JALKAL010000003.1, from coordinate 195,070 downwards.
CGCAGCGAGGCGATCATCAGAGCCAGCGCACCGGGCAGGCAGGCCACGCTCACCGCGAACGGCCACACACCGAGCATGGAGACCGCGATCGTCGGGAAGGCCACGTAGGTGGCGGCCACGATCGGCGTGAGCACGACCGGGAGAGCCCGCGCGGGCCAGACCACCCGGGTCAGCGCCACCAGGCTGGTCATCCAGACGGCGGTGCCGAGCACGATCGAGGAGGCGTTGGCGGCCTGCGTGACGTTGTCGAAGCCCGGCGCGATCGCCACGATCGAGTGCCACACGGACGGGTAGTACGGGGCTGCCGTGTCGGCATACATCGGCGCGAAGGCGCCCAGGCTGGAGGCGTTGCCGGTGTCCTGGATGAACCACAGTGCGTTGAGGTGGTAGACGGCGTCCCAGACCTGCAGCGGCATGTCCGCCCGCTGCATGCCCGTCATCATGGCCATCGCCACCACCCCGGCTCCGACCGCCCCCGTCACGGCCAGCCAACCGCGCTCGCTGGCGGCCAGCCGCCGCTTGCCGGCGATGACCTCACCGGCTGGGTCGGTGGTGCTGCCCAGCAGGCGACCGACCAGCAAGGCGATCAGTATGGCGACCGCGCAGCCGGCCAGGAAGGTCACCAGGGCCCAGGTGATGCCGATGATGTCGTAGCCGATGGCCAGCACGCCCGCCAGGCCCGAGGTCACCCCGCCGCCGGCGCCCAGCGCGAGCAGCCCCCGCACGCCCAGGGCGCGCAGGAACAGGTAGCCCGGCGCGAGCCAGAGCACCGCCATCATCACGATGCCGGGCAGCACCCCCCACCAGCTCATACGGTGACCGGCTCACCCCCGCCGATGGTCAGCCGGGGGACCCCGGTGAACGCGGCAGGGTCGGTGATGCGACGGCCGTCCAGGACCAGTTTGAGGCCGGGGAGGTCGGCGGCGGTCAGCTCGGCGTACTCGGGGTGGTCGGCCTGGACGATGGCGACGTCGACGGGCTCTCCGGGCCGCCCCGGGGTCCACTGGTAGGGCTCCCAGCCGTGCGCGGCGAGCTCGTCGTCGGTGAACATCGGGTCGTGCACCAGCACCTGGGCACCGCGCTGCCGCAGGGCGTCCACGGTGCCGAAGACGCCGGAGAAGGCGGTCTCCTTGACCCTGCCGCGGTAGGACGCGCCGAGGACGACGACCCGCAGCCCGGACAGGGAGCCGAGCAGGGACTCGGCGCGGGCCACGGCATACTCCGGCATGGCGGCGTTGGCCTCCCGGGCGTTGGACACCACGGTCGCGTCCGGGTCGGTGGACAGGTAGAGCCGGGGGTAGACCGGGATGCAGTGCCCGCCGACGGCGATGCCGGGCTGGTGGATGTGGCTGTAGGGCTGGGAGTTGCACGCCTCAATGACGCGCTGCACGTCGATGCCCACGGTGTCGGCGTAGCGGGCGAACTGGTTGGCCAGCCCGATGTTGACGTCGCGGTAGGTCGTCTCGGCCAGCTTCGCCATCTCGGCGGCCTCGGCCGAGCCCATGTCCCAGACGCCGTTGGGCCGGGCGAGGTCCTCCCGCTCGTCGAAGGCCAGGACGGCCTCGTAGAACGCGACCGCCCGCTGCGTGCCCGCCTCGGTCAGGCCGCCGACCAGCTTGGGATAGCGGCGCAGGTCGGCAAAGACCCGCCCGGTCAGCACCCGCTCGGGGCTGAAGACCAGGTGGAACCCCTCGTCGCTGCCCTCGGTCAGGCCGGAGATCTCCTCGATCATCGGCTTCCACCGGCCGCGGGTGGTGCCCACGGGCAGCGTGGTCTCGTAGGAGATCAGGGTGCCGGGGGTCAGGTGTTCGGCCAGGCTGCGGGTGGCCTCGTCCATCCAGCCGAAGTCCGGCTGGCCCTCCGCGTCCACGAACAGGGGCACGACCAGCACCACCGCGTCCGCACCCGGGATCGCCTCGGCATACTCCGTGGTGGCCCGCAGCCGCCCGGCGGGGACCAGCTCGGCCAGCTTCTCACCCAGGTGCGCCTCACCGGGGAACGGCTCGACCCCCTGGTTGACCAGGTCGACCACCCTCTGGTTGACGTCGACCCCGACGACCTCGTGACGCGGGTCGGCGTCGGCGAACTGCACCGCGAGCGGCAGCCCGATCTTGCCCAGGGCGACAACGGCGATCTTCATGGTTCTCCTGTGGTCGACGAATCGTCCGGCGGTCCAACGTGCAGGTCAGCGCCGGTGTTCCGGCGGGTGCCCGGGTCTGGTCCCCGGGGTCCGAGTCTAAGCGTCGTCGCGGACGCTCAGCGCGTCAGCAGCGAGGCCGCCATGAAGCGTGGGGGCGCCTCGCGGCGCAGGAGGTGGCGGAGGTCACGGGTGAGGACGGTGCCAGGGGTGCCGTGCCGGCGCCTCGCCACGGAAAGCGCCACGAGGTGCTCGGCCGGGACGAGCGGATCGAGTATGACGTCCAGCAGGCTGCGGTCCGCCCGTGACAGGACGGCGGTGTGTCCGGGCGCGGCCGCCTCGAGCCGCTCGGCGACCTCGGCCAGGTCCTGCCGCTCGGTGGGCGTCCAGAAGGCGGGGTCCGGCCGGTAGTGCACCGCGCCGAACAGGTGGATGCGGGTGACCTTGACCGCGATGGCCTCGCGGACCTCGGCGGGGTAGACGGCGAACCAGGGCTGGTCGAGCAGATGGTGGACGAAGGCGAGCTCATCGCGGATGGGTCGGGGCTCCAGGGTGACCCGGTCCGGCGCGTCCTCGCCGATGACGTAGCCGGGGCCTCCTCTCTGGCACGCCACGCGGGTCTCGAACCAGAGCCGAGTGACATAGGGGACGTCATCGCCGACCGGCAGGCCCTCGGCCAGCTCGATCCCGAGGCGCTCGCGTGCGGCGTTGCTGACCAGGCCCAGGGGTGCGCTGCGATAGCTGAGCCGGTCGGCCAGCGGGTCGGCCAGACCGCTGAGCCAAGGGCGGGCCGGCGGGGTGGGCACCACCGTCTCACCACGCAGCAGGCGGGCGATCACCGTCTCCGCGGCCATGCCGTCGGCCAGGTCGAGCCAGGCGTCGACGGCCCTCGGTTGGAGGGTGTCGTCGCTGCCCATAATCGAGACGAAGTCGCCGCGAGCGGCCCGCATCCCGGCGTTGAAGGGACCCGCCGCGGAGCGGATGCCGTCGTGGTGCTCGATCAGTCGCACGCTGTCGCGGTGCTCGGGCGCGATGCCGGGGGCGATCTGGTCGGCGTCGATGTTGTGGCACACGACGGTCACCCCGGCATGCGTGCCGTTGCCGTCGAGCACGCTGGCCACCGCCCGGCCGATCGGGCGGCTGGGGGTGTGGACCGCGATGACGACGTCGATCCTCACCGGCGGCCCCGCCCCGCGCGGTCGTAGGCGTCCTGGTAGCCGGCGGCGACCGCCGCGACGGAGAACCGCTGGCCGACGGTGTCGGAGATCTGCTGGGCGGTGAGTCCCCTGGTGCGTTCCAGGACCGACTCGACCGCGTCGGCGTAGGCGGTGGCGCTCTGGGTGGGGACGGTCTGACCGACGGCGGGGTCGATGTACTCCCCCTGTCCCCCGGTCGAGCCAACGACGACCGGGCGCCCGGCGACGAGGGCCTCGGCGCAGGACACGAAGAAGTTGTCGCCGCGGGTCGGACCGAGGAACAGGTGGGCCCGGCCGAGCTGGTCGAGCACGCCGTCCCGGTCCAGGGACCCGGTGAGCCGGACCCGGTCGGTGAGGTCCAGGATGCGTGCCCGCTCGCGGATCTCGTCCTCGAGCGGACCCTGCCCGACGAACGTCAGCCGGGCGTCATGGCCCCTGACCAGCAGCTCGGCCAGGGTGTCCACCGCCAGGAGCGGGTCCTTGCGCTCGATGAGCCCCCCGATCGAGACCAGGCGCAGGCGCCGGTCGTCCGCCGGGCGCGGCGGGACCGGGTCGGGCACCGGCACGATGCAGGGCACGACGGTGGTCAGCTTGGCGCCGCGCACCGCGCGGATCGGTGCGGCCAGGTAGTCGCAGACCGCGGTCGCCACGTCGGGCCTGGCCAGGAGCCGCTTTAACACGGGGAGCGCCTTCTGCCACGAGACCGGCAGCGTCTGCGGCGCGGTGAGGCCGGACCAGTGCTCGGTGTGCACCCACGGCGCCCGCGGTCGGCGCACCGCCAGCGGCAGCAGGCTGGAGAAGGCCATCGTGTGCACCAGGTCGGCGTGCTCGGCCAGGCCGCGCACCACCCGTCCGGCCCGCGCGATCTGGACGGGGTCGGCGGTGCCCATCGGCACCCTGGTGACCGCCAGCCCACCGATCGTGTCCCGCTCGGCCAGCCCCTCGGCATACTGCGCCGGTGGCACGAGGTGGACGAGGTGCACGTCGTGGCCCAGCCCGGCGATCGCCTGCGCGTCCCGCACCACGAAGGCGCCGGTGGAGGGGCTGCCGGGGGTCGGGAGCCAGGTGGTGACGGCCAGGATGCGCATGCCCCTCAAACTATCCGGCTTCCCGTCCCGGGGCGGCGCGGACCGTAGGGTGGGCGTCGTGAAGATCCTGAGTGTCGTGGGCGCGCGCCCGCAGTTCGTCAAGCTCGCGCCGGTGGCCGACGAGTGCCGGCGGCGGGGCGTGGAGCACGTCATCGTGCACACGGGGCAGCACTACGACCCGATGCTGTCCGACGTCTTCTTCAGCGACCTGGGCATCCCCGACCCGGACGTGCACCTTGGCGTCGGCTCCGGCAGCCACGGCCAGCAGACGGGCGCGATCCTGGGGGCGATGGACGCGGTGCTGGAGGAGCACCGGCCGGACTGGGTGCTGGTCTACGGCGACACCAACTCCACGCTGGCGGGCGCCCTGTCCGCGGTGAAGCTGCACCTGTCGATCGCGCACCTGGAGGCGGGGCTGCGCTCGTTCAACCGGCGGATGCCCGAGGAGCACAACCGGGTGCTGACCGACCACGCCGCCGACCTGCTGCTGGCTCCGACGCAGGTCGCGATGGACCACCTGGCGGCGGAGGGACTGGCGAAGCGCTCCGTGCTGGTGGGCGATGTGATGGTGGACGTGCTGATGCTGGTGCGCGAGCGGCTGGCCGACCCCGGCGCGGTGCTGCAGCGGCTCGGGCTGGAGGCCGGCGGGTTCTCGGTGGCCACGATCCACCGGGCGGAGAACACCGACGACCCGGACCGTCTCTCCGCGATCGTGACCGCCCTGCAGGAGGTGGACCACCCGGTCGTGATGCTGGCCCACCCGCGGCTGCGCGCCAAGGCCGCCGCACAGGGCCTGGACCTGGACGGCGGTTCCCTGACCACGCGCGACCCGCTGGCCTACCCCGACCTCGTCGCCGCGGTCGACGCCGCCCGCGGCGTCATCACCGACTCCGGCGGTCTGCAGAAAGAGGCCTTCGTGCTGCGCACCCCGTGCACGACCGTGCGCACCGAGACCGAGTGGGTCGAGACCGTCGAGCTGGGCTGGAACGTGCTCGTCGAACCGGGCCCGGACGTGGCCACGGCGGCGAGCCGCCCGACGCCGGCCCCCACGGACGAAGCGCCCTACGGCACAGGCGAGGCGGCCGCGGCTGTGCTGGACGCTCTCAGCCCCTGACCTAGCGCGTAGGGCGGCGAAGCGTTCACGCCTGAGCTCGCGCCGCCAGCGTGGCGACCGGCTCGGCCCAGCCGTGCACCTGCTCCTCGGCGCAGAGCACGCGTGCCGACCGGTCGCCCGCAGCCTTGGCCGCGGCGACACCCTCCGGGGACAGTGCGTTGATGGCCGCCGCGAAGCCCTCGGGCGTGAAGTCCTGGGCCACGACACCGAGGTCGTGCTCCTCCACCAGGCCGGCCATCTCCGGGCTGGGCCCGATCACCAGCGCCAGCCGGGCCTGGACGAAGTCGAAGAACTTGTTGGGCAGCGCCCACCGGAAGTTGAACGAGATCGGCGGGAGTGAGTAGACCCCGACGTCGTAGGCGTTGAGCGTCTCCACGACCTCGGCCGCCGGCACCGCGTCGTGGATCCGCACCCGGTCGCTGCCGGCAAAGCGCTCCCGCAGTGACGGGACATAGCCATCGCCCTGGTCGATGAGGTAGAGGTCGAGGGTCGCGCCGTTGGTCACCAGCGCCATCGCCTCCAGCATCACCTCCAGCCGGGTGGCCACGCCATTGCCCGCGTGCACCAGCCGCGGCGGCCACGCCACCTCGGTCGGCGCCAGGTCGTCCCGGCGGTAGGGCGCGTTCATCACGACACCGCAGGTTAGCCCGAACTCCCGCTCGTACTCCCGCGCGATCCCCCGCCCCACCGTCGTCACCGAGTCCGCCCGCGGGCCGTAGGTCCGCACCAGCCACCAGTAGTACGGAGCCACGAACAGCCGCCAGCGTCGCAGCTCCTCGTTCTGACGGGGGTGGTACTCGTGCAGATCGGCGTGCACTCCCCCGCGCGGCACCAGGTCGAGAGCCAGCGGCAGGGTGTCGATGTCGTCCGCCAGCACCACGTCATACTGCCCCTGGCACCCCTCCAGCAGGCGGGTCGCCGCCGCCACGACGGGCGAGGTGGAGTATGCCGTGGCGAACCTCCGCAGGATCAGCATCCGGCGGTCCTTGTGCCAGCTGATGGCCTCGTCCGGCAGCCGCAGATGCTCCACCACCCCCTCGGGGGCGGGGCCGTAGCCGAGGGTGGTGACGGCATACTCCTGCTCCTGGAAGAGCCGGATCTGACGCAGCACCCGGGCGTCGGAGACCAGCGGGCTGAACGACATGATCAGCAGGCTCGGTCGGTCACCGGCCACGGCGGACTCCTCGCAGGATGCGCGCATACAGGTCCGTCAGCTCCCGGGCCTCGAAGCGCCAGTCGAGTCGCTCGGCGGCCCGTCGGGACGCCGCACGGAAGGCTGCAGGATCGGCCAGCACATCGCTGATCGCCTCGGCCAGTTCGGCGGGGGTCCGGGCGTCGAAGACCTCACCGACCCCGTGCTCACGGACCACCGCGGCCGTGTCCGGCAGGTCGGCGGCCACGATGGGCAGCCCGGCGTGGATCGACTCGAACAGCTTGTTGGGCAGTGAGTAGAGGTAGGACAGCACGATGGGCCGCACGAAAACGACTGCCGCATCGGCATCTGCCAGGGTCTGCGGCACCTGCGGCCCGGGGACCTGCCCGGCCAGGTGCACCCGCTCCCACACTTCCCGCTCGGCTGCGAGGGCGAGCAGCCCCTCGACATACTCCCTGCTGCCGAACCCAAGCAGGACCAGGTGGACGTTGTCGGGCAGCAGGGTCAGCGCCTCGACCGTCTCCTCCAGGCCACGACCGCTGGTGATGCCGCCGACGTAGGACACGATCCGGTCCTGGGGCCCCAGCCCGGTCAGCTCGCGCAACCGCCCGGCGCCCGGGTCGGGCGGCGCGCCCTCCCGCAGCGGGATGTTGCGCACGAGCGTCGGCGCCACCCGCAGTCGGTAGCTGTCCTGCAGCCAGCGCGCGATCGAGGGCGAAACCGTGATGATGCCATCCGACATCGCCACCCCCAACCGCTCGGTGACTGCCTCGACGGCCGGGGCGAGCCAGCGGTCCTGCCGGACGTTGCGGCGCAGCCACAGCTCATGTGAGTCGTAGACGACTCGGGCCCCGTCCAGCGCCTTGAGCAGCATGGCGGGCGCGAGCGTGTTGCCGTCGTTGGCGTGCACCGCGTCGGGTGCGAAACCGCGGGCCTCGCGCACCGCACCGAGCCAGTAGTAGCCGAGCCGCCCCGCCTGGTAGGCCCGCATATAGGCATCCACCGCCAGAGCCTTGGTGCGCGCCGGGAGCGACTGCGGGGGCACGACGACGGCAGTATGCCGTGGCGCCGGGCCGGTGTCCGCCGATTCCTCGCCGGGGCTCGCCTGGTCGGCGGCCGTGCGGGTCGCCCCGGTCTCCGGGTCCCGCCCGCGCCAGCGCCGCCATACTCCCGCCGCGCGGGAGAAGGACCGGACCAGGTCGAGGTCGGGCGCGCGATAGATGGGGAGCCCGTCGGGGCTTGTGGCGTGGCCTGCAGGGATGCCCGATCCACGGGGCGCGGAACCGATGATCAGCACCTCCGCGCCGGCGTCGCGCAGGGTCGCGGCGGTCTTCAGGACGCGTGAGTCGGTGTCGGGGTGCCGATAGACCAACAGGGTCACCCGCGGGGGCCGCCCATCGATGTCGGGCAGGTGGACGAGCGCGTCCTCCGGCAGCGGCGGGACCTGCGGGAGCGGACCCGTCTCGTCGGTGTCCTGCCCGGTCATGAGTCTGCGCCCGTCAGCCCGGCCAGGGCCGCCTGGGTGGCGAAGTCGGGCTCGGCTGCGACCACCTCGTCGAAACTGCCCTTGGCGATCATCTGCCCGTCGCGCATGAAGCACACCTGTTCACTGTGCCGGATGGTGGCCAGCCGGTGCGCCACGACGATGACGCTGACCTCTCCCGCCAGTTCGCGGATCGCGGAGGTGACGGCTGCCTCGGTCGATGTGTCCAACGCCGAGGTCGCCTCGTCCATCACGAGGACCAGCGGGTCCGTGTAGAGGGCGCGGGCGACCCCGAGACGCTGCCGCTGTCCACCGGAGAGGTTGAGGCCGCGCTCGCCCACCTTGCCGTGGATGCCGCCGGGGCGGGACTCGACGACGTCGAGCAGCTGGGCGCGGGCCAGGGCGCGCCGCACCCGCTCCTCGTCGACCTCCTCGTCCTTCCAGGTCAGCGCCACGTTGCGGGCGACCGAGGCGTCGAACAGCGAGACGTCCTGGGGGACGTAGCCGACCCGGGCGCGCCAGCCCTGCAGCACCTGCTGCAGCGGCGTGCCCCCCACCAGCACCTGCCCCTCCTGCGGCTCGAGCAGTCCCAGGATGATGTCCACGAGGGTGGTCTTGCCCGACCCCGAGGCACCGACCAGCGCCAGTGTCTGTCCGAAGGGCAGCTCCAGGTTCACGTCGCGCACCGCGGGCCCGTCGGCATCCGGGTAGGTGAAGGTGACCTCCTCCAGGGTGAGCGAGTGCGCTCCCTCCGGCAGCGAGGTGTCCCCGGCAGCCCGCTCGGCAGCGACATACTGCTGACCACGCTCGATCTCGCGCATCACATCCTGGGCGAAGGGCAGGTTGGCGCCGGTCTGGCCCATGATCGTCTGGAAGCGGGTCAGCGAGGGCACGATGCGGAACCCGGCCACGCCGAACAGCGCGACGGCGGCCAGTGCCCCGTTCATCGGCTGCGGGTCACCTGCGCTCTGGGCCTGGACCCACCCGATCGTGCCGCCGATCCCCAGACCACCGATGAGCGCGGCCTCCAGGACATAGCGCGGGATGGCTCCCAGGAAACTCTGGTTCGCCCGGGCCTCGGAGGCGCGCTTGCGCACCGACAGCACCACCTCGGCCACCTCGGCCGACTTGTTGCGCAGGGTGACCTCCTTGAGGGAGTGCACCATCTCGCCGAGCAGGCGCACCGCCTTGTTGGAGTAGGTCCGGTTGTCCTGCCCGGCCTTGACTGCCTTCCGCAGCACCCACGTGTAGAGGATCGCCGCGACGATGCCGAAGTAGACGATGGTGGCCGTGGCCAGCAGCGGCTCGGCAACCACCAGCACGACCAGCACGGCGAGGAAGGTGAAGAGCTCACCGGACAGCTGCGCGAACGGGATCAGCACCCCGGAGACGGTCGCGCCCACGCCCACGTCGGTCGCGCGCACCAGGTCGTTGGAGTTGCGGGTCAGCCGCTCGGTCCAGGGAGCCTTGAAGGTGGTCTCCAGCAGCCGCGCACCCAGCACCTGCTCGAAGCGCGCGAACCGGCGGGTGGCCCAGTACTGCAGGGCGATCGCCAGCGCGCTCTTCAGGATGATCAGCAGGCCGACCAGGATCAGGATGTTGCGGAAGTCCGCCGGCTCGCTGAGCGTGCCCACCACAGGGAGGGTCATCTCGTTGCCGGTGAGCATGGGGGCCAGAGTGACCGCCAGCAGGCCGAGTGCGGCGACATCGAGCACGGCCAGGAGGCTCTGGAGCACCGCGAAGACGATGATGAACCTGCGCGTGCCCGCCGGCAGCACCGCCAGCAGTTGCCGCACGGTGCGGAACAGCGTGACCATCCTCAGCCGCTCTGGTCGGTCGACTCTTGCACGGGCTCGGCCCGGCGTGCGGCCCGGTCCGCGAGGTGTTTGACCGGGGTGGTCCATCCGACCACCTGCTCCTCCGCGCAGAGGAGCTCCGCGGCCCGGTCGCTGTTCTCCTTCACGGTCTGCACGGTGTCCGGCGTCAGGGCCTCGATCTGACGGGCCACCGCCTCCGGGGTGAAGTCTGCGGTGACGAAGCCGATGTCGTGCTCGCGCACCAGCGCAGCCATCTCGGGGCTGGGGCCGGTCAGCACGCCGAGCCGTGCCTGGACGAAGTCGAAGAGCTTGTTGGGCATCGCGTAGCGGTGGTTGAAGGAGATCGGCGGGAGGATGTGGATCCCCACGTCGAAGGCGTTGAGCGTGGCGACCAGCGCCTCGGTGGGCACGGCGTCGTGCACGGCGACGCGCGGGTGTCCCGCGAACCGCTGGCGCACCTGCTCGACATACCCACCACCGGAGTCGACCAGGAAGAGATCCAGGGTGGTGTCGGTCCGCACCAGGTCCATCGCCGCCAACATCGTGTCGAGTCGAGCGGGCGTCGCACCCCCCGCGTGGACGAGCCGGATCGGGTCGCCCACCGGACCGACCGGCAGGTCAGCCCGGTGCGGTGCGTTCAGCACGATGCCGCAAGGGACCCCGAACTCGCGCTCGTACTCCTTGGCCAGCTGCGCCCCGACCGTGGTCACCGAGTCGGCCTGCCGGACGTATCTGCGGATCAGGAACGCCAGGTAGGGGGCGATGAACCACCGGAACCGCCAGAACTCTTCCTGCTGACGCGTGGCGTACTCGTGGAGGTCCGCGTGCACCCCTCCGACGGGCTTGAGCCCGACCGCGATCGGGACCGTGTCGACGTCGTTGGCCAGGATGACGTCGAACTCGCTGTTGCCGAGCACCCCCCGGACGTGGCGGGTGATCGCCAGCCGGTCATAGGCCTGCTGGAAGCGTCGCGTCAGCAGCAGACTGCGATCCAGTTGTTTGGCCGTGATGTTGCCTGGGATCTCGTGGTGGGCCACGACACCCTCGGGGGCGGGCCCGTACCCGCAGGTCGTGACGGCATACTCCGTCGAAAAGAGCTTGATCTGACGGAGCAGCCGCGCGTCCCGGAACAGGTGCGAGTACGACATGATGAGCAGTCGGGGGCGGGTGTCGGTCACGCGTCGCATCTTAGTCAGGCGGGTACTCTCGGCCTGTGGCTGCGCTGCGAGGACCTGCACAGTGGGCCTACCGCAGCTTCCAGGCACTCCCCGGTCCCGTGCGCGCCGCAGGCGAGACCGCACTGCGCCTGAAGGCCGAGCACGAGGCCAGGAAGCTGACCGGATTCGGACCCGCCCCGCGACGTCTGCTCATCGGTCCGCTGAACACGGCCGGGCAGGCAGAGCGCTGGGCGCGGTCCGCGGAGCAGGTGCCCGGCGTCGCGGCCCGCAGCATGGCCGTCGAGCGCCGGGTCCGGGGGTTCACCGGCTATGGCTATGACACGGACTGGTTCCTCAGCCGGAAGGTCCAGCTGCGGGGCATGCGGCCGTATCAGGACCAGGTGCTGGGCCTGACCCACGTGCTGGCCGAGTCGGGGCGTGCGATCCTGGACGCGCCCCTGGACCGCACCATCCTCGAGGATCTGCCGCGCCTGCGGGAGCACGGCGTCGAGCCTGGCCTGCTCATCCACGGCTCGGAGATGCGGGACCTGCACCGGCACGCCACGGCATACTCCCACTCGCCGTTCCGTGGGGAGTGGGACGAGCGGTGGCACCGGATGCAGGCCACCGTCGAGCGGACCCGGGCGATCGTCGAGCGGTTCGACGGGCCGGTCTTCGTGACCACGCACGACATGCTGGACTTCGTGCCGGGCGCCTCGCTGCTGCCGGTCGTGGTCGACGTCGACAGGTTCACCGTCGGGTCCGGACGGCCCGGCGTGCCGGTCCTGGAGCGGGATCGGCCGGTCGTGCTGCACGCCCCCACCAACCCCCGGCTGAAGGGCACGGAGATCGTCGAGGGGGTCCTGCACGGTCTGGAGGACGAGGGTCTGGTGACCTACCGCAAACTCGAAGGCGTCCCCAACCAGCAGATGCCCGGCTTCCTCGCCGAGGCGGACATCGTGATCGACCAGATCGCGCTGGGCAACGCTGGCACCCTCACGGCCGAGGCGACCGCGGCGGGGCGGCTCGTGATCGGTCACCTCGCGCCGGAGGTCCGGGATCGGATGGCGGAGTTCGACGCAGAGGGGGTCGGCGCCGCGGGACTCGACGCCGAGGCTGTGGGCCCGCCGATCGTGGAGGCCGACCCCGACACCCTCGAGGAGGTGCTGCGGCAGGTGCTCGGTGACCGCACGGCATACCAGCAGGTCGCCGACCGAGGGCCGGCGTGGTCCCGCCGCAACCACGACGGCACCCGCGCCGCCGCAGTCCTGGCCACCTGGCTCGCGCCGCCGACCAGGTGATCCTGACGCTGAGGCGGCGGCAAACGGCAGGCCAGAGATCGGTGCGAGCAAGAACGGCTCCGTGCGAGGTCCATGCGCTCGCACCGACCCAGATCCGCTCGCACCGCCCCTCCCGGCGCCGACCAGACCAGTGCCGCGGCGCACGCCTGCATCACCCGAGGAGGTCGTCTCGGGTGAGCCCGAAGACGACCAGGTCCACCCGTCCCTCAGGCGTGAAACCCGCGGAGCGGAGCACCCCCTCCGGCTCGAAGCCCGCCGCCAGGGCCGCGCGTTGCGAGGCCACGTTGCCGGTCGCCGCGCGGATCTCGACGCGTTCCACGTCCTGCTCCTGCAGCGCCCAGCGCGCCAGGAGACCCGCGGCGCGGCCGGCCAGGCCCTGGCCGCGACGGTCCGGGGAGATCCAGTAGCCGATCTCCACCGTCTGCTCCCGCCAGTCGACGCCTATCAGGTCGACCATCCCGGCGAGCTCGCCGTCGACCTCGATCGCCGAGATCAGCCCGGTGCCCTCGCGCAGCACGGTCGGGGCCCTCGTCTCGATGAACGAGATCGCCTCAACCGGGCCGTAGGGGCTCGGCAACGGCAACCAGCGCACCGTCTCCTCGTCCGTGCAGGCCGCCACGACCCGGGGCACGTCCGCGAGCACGGGGCGCCGCAACCGGAGACCATCCCCCTCCAGGACCACGTCGTCGAAGGCCCGTCGCTGCGTTGCCATGCGCGGAGTCTACGGAGCAGATCGCGCGTGCCTCGGCATACTGCCGATCAGCCGGGGAACGCCCGGCCGCCGGCCAGCTCGACCAGCCGTGCAGCGACCAGGTCGAGGTCGGCCCGCAGCTGCTCGATCGGGGCGGAGGGCAGCACGTCGTCCCAGTGCGACAGGAAGGTCCCGCGCAGCTGCCGCATCCCCGTCGGCCGGGCGAACAGCCACCAGTGCAGGTGCTCCTGCCCGTCGCCCCACCGGGCTGCCTGGATACGCGGCACGTCGAGCACGTCGCAGGCGGCGCGCTCGATGAGGGTTAGCAGCTCGCCCATCCGGGCGGCGGACGGGAGCGGCAGGTCAGCCAGGTCCGCGTGGACACGCGGCATGAGGAAGGCCGCGAACGGCAGGGCCCTCGGCTCGGCCGGCACCCCGAGGATCGCGTGCTCGTCCTCCCAGAACACGTAGGTGCGGTCCCCCGCCGCGAGCTTGTCGCAGATGAAGCAGCCCTCGCCCCCGAGGCCCCTGCGTGGCGGCTCCTGTGCCGGTGGGTCCAGTGGCTTGGGCGTCAGCTCTCCCTCGAACGGCCAGCTCGACCACTGCGCCCAGTCGGACGACCGGCGGCCGGACCTCTCGATCTCGGCAGAGACTCTCTCGAACCACTCCTGACTGGACTCCGGCATGTCAGGCAGTATGCCGTGCGCCGGCGAGAGTGCGTACGCCCACCGATGAGTTCCGATCCGCGGGCAGGTCAGCACCCGCATGACCACGTCCGCGACACCGCGCGTCGAGCAGCTCGACGCCCGCTTCAGCGAGGCCACGGAGGCACTGCCCTGGGCCGCCGCAGAGACCCTCCTGACCACGGCGGAGCTGTACTGGCTCACCACCGTCCGAGAGGCAGCCCCCGAGGGGCCGGTGCCGCACACGACCCCCCTGGTCGGACTGTGGCACCAGGGCGCCTTCATCTTCTGCACGGGTGGTGGCGAGCAGAAGGCGCGCAACCTGGAGCGGTCACCGGCCGTGAGCCTCATGACAGGGGTCAACACGTGGGCCGAGGGCACCGACGTCGTCGTCAGCGGCACGGCGACACGGGTGACCGGAGGGGTGCTGAGAGACCTCGCGGACGCCTACCGCGCCAAGTACGGCAACGACTGGGACTTCTCAGTGGACGAGGAGTTCTTCGACCCCGACGGCGACCGGGCGCTGGTCTTTCGCGTCGCGCCCGCACGCGCCATCGCGTTCACCAAGGCCCCCCACGGACAGACGACCTATCACTTCTGAGGCGTTCTGTGCGACCTGGTCGAGCCCGCTCTACAGCACCACCCACAGCAGGACCACCAGCACGATCAGCACCACCGCGACGGCGGCCGCGGTGCGGCTCACGGACCAGCCGGTGCGGCCCTGCTCCACGGACGGTTCGCTGGCCTGCACCGTCGCGGGCCCCGCGGAGACCCGCCGCTCCCGGTCGATCCGCAGTTGGCGCCACTGGGCCACCATCTCGTCCACGTCGACACGACCGGCGACGGCCGGTGGGTTCGGGCCGACCACGGGCTTGCGACGGTCCTCGAGGACCCGCTGGTTGTAGTCCTCCAGCCGCTCCCGCACCGCCACCTCGTCGGAGATCCCGGCCAGGGACTCGGGGAACCCGCGCCGCTCCTGGCGCAGCGCCATCACGGTCGGGAGGGCGGAGCTGAGGTCGAGCTTCTCCCGCTCGATGAGCCCCTTGACCCACCAGTCCGGGTCGTTCTGCTCCAGGTTCTTGATCGGCTTGCCAGCGCCCGGCAGGTTGTCGAACTCGCCGCGCCGCAGGGCCTGCTCGATCTCCAGGTCCACCCACGAGTGGATCTGCTGGACGTTCATCCGCGGCCGCGCCTGCTGCGCCTGCGTCCGGCGCTCCCGCTCCCGCGCGTCGGCCTCGGTCTCTGCCCCGACCTCCCCGTCGGGTCGCTGTCCCGGTGTGCCACTCGGCATACTCATGCGTCCCATCCCTCCGGCCGGTGCTTCCTCGGCAGTCGGTCGCCGTCCCACGGCTCGTCCGGCCAGGCGCCCGGCAGCAGGAGCGCGAAGTCACTGATCCGGTCAGCCACGATGCCTCCCTCCGTGGGGCCGTCCAGTCTACAAATTGGTCCTGTGGGCCACCACGAAGATTCGCCGGAACGGCAGCACGGTGCCGACGTCCTGACGCGGATAGGCCTCGCGCAGCGCCGCCTTGTACTCCGCCTCGAACTCCCCGCGCACCTCGTCCGGCAGCGCCTGCAGGACCGGCCGGGCGCCCGTCCCGGAGATCCACTCGAACACGGGGTCCTCCCCCGGCAGCACGTGCAGATAGGTGGTCTCCCACGCGTCCACCGTCCACCCGGGCCGGCTGAGCAGCGCCAGGTAGTCGGCCGGGTCCAGGACCGCGGCGCGCGGCCCCAGGTCCTGGGTGAAGCGGGAGTATGCCGGGCGTGCTGCGGTCTCCCACAGCAGCCGGTGGCTGGGCGCGGCGAAGTTGCCCGGCACCTGGAAGGCCAGGGCGCCGCCCGGCGCGATGTGCTCGGTCCAGGGCAGCAGCAGGTCGGCGTGGCCGGGGACCCACTGCAGCATCGCGTTGGAGACCAGGACATCCACCGGACCCTCGGGGCTCCAGTCCGCGGCGTCCGCCACGGCATACTCCGTGAGCGGGTCCGTGTTCTGCTCCTCCGCCCGCGCGATCATCTCCGGGGAGGAGTCGAGCCCGGTGATGCGTGCCTGCGGCCAGCGCGCCCGCAGCACCGGGGTCAGCTGCCCGGGGCCGCAGCCCAGGTCGACGACCGTGCAGGCCTCGCTGGTGATCCGGGAGACCAGGTCGACGAAGGGCCGGCCGCGCTCGTCCCCATAACGCAGGTACTGACCGGGATCCCAGGTAGCCGTCGTCATGCTCACCATCCAATCAACCGCCGCGACGGCGATGGGCAGCGGCCGTGGCTCTCAGCAGGAGATGGCGCCGAGCTCCGCAAGACCAGCCAGGTCACCGTCGCCGTACTCGGTCGTGAAGCCCCCGCGGGCGTGCATCAGCTGGCGAGGGTCCTCGACGTGCCCGAGCCCGACGAGGTGACCGAACTCGTGGTCCATGACCGCCTGCCGGATCGCCCCGGAGCGCATGCGGTCGTAGGCATCGACGTCGAGGATGACGAACCCTGTCACATAACGCTCCCTGCCACCGCCAAAGGGCGACACGCGGTAGCTGCCACCCACCCCGGCGATGTCACCGGCCAGGTCGGGGGCCTCGGTCTCGTCGGCCCACATGACGAGCACCGGGTCGTCCATCCCCATGTGCTCGAAGTCCCGGTCGTCCGTGGTGCCGACGAGCTCGAACTGCAGGCCCGTCGCGTCGCTGGTGCGGGCCATCGCCGTCTCGACCAGCTCCCGGTGGTCGTCGGGTGCCCCCTCGGGGTTGATCGCCACGCTGATGACCCGGCACGGGTTGTAGCCCACAGGCTCGTCCGAGTCGGGCTGGGTCGCCATGAAGCTGAACTCCCCGGGTCCGGTCGGGATGTCGCGGGCGGGCAGCAACCGCTCCGGGCTGGTCCCGAGCAGCTCGTGCACCCGGTCGGGGAAGACCCCCGGCTGCATGGCGAAGACCGCCGACACGGTGACGGCCGCCAGCACGATGAGGGCGACCACCCCGGACGCCCGTGAGGGCTTGCGCGGCGGCGGGGACACCGGGCCGTAGGAGCCCATCCCGTAGGTCTGGTCCAGCCAGTCCAGCTCGCGCAGGCGGCGCTCCATCTCGCGCTGCCTGCGCCGCCGTGACCCGAACATGCCAGCAGTATGTCGCGCGCTCCTGACAGCACCCCATCTCACCTGATCCTCGGTGGCGAACCGCCCTGTGGTCCGTGGCCGCCTGCCCGGAATCAGGCCTGGGTCCTCTCGAGAGCTGACGGATCAGAGGGTGACGACGCTCGTGCCGGCCCGCGGGGGCTGAACACCAGCTGGAACCCGTCGTCAAGCAGGATCCGCCGCACGTTCACCTCATAGACGGGAGCCAGGGTTTCTGGGACCAGGACCTCATCCGCGGCCCCCGAGGCGGCGATCCGCCCACCCTCCAGCAGCACAACGCGGTCGCAGTAGGTCGCGGCCAGGTTGAGGTCGTGCAGGACCACCACGACGGTGTGTCCTGCGTTGATGGCGAGGTCCCGAACAAGGTCCAGCACCTCGTGCTGATAGCGCACGTCGAGGTGGTTGGTCGGCTCGTCGAGCAGCAGGTGACTCGCTTCCTGGGCCAGAGCCCGCGCGATCAGGACCCGCTGCCGCTCGCCACCCGAGAGCCCCTCGAAGGGGTGGTCGGTCAGGTGCAGCGCCCCGACCCGCTCCAGCGCCTCGGCCGCGATGGCATGGTCGCGCTCACGGTTGGCGGCGAAGGCCGAACGGTGCGGCGTGCGACCCAGCAGCACCATGTCGGACACGAGGAGCGGCAGGTCACCCGGCGACTCCTGCACGACGACGGAGATCTCGCGCGCGACGTCCCGGGTCTTGCGCCGTCCCAGGTCGACGCCGTCGAGCAGGACCGCTCCCGTCTGGGGCCGCAGCGCGTGGTAGAGCGTGCGGAGGAGCGTGGTCTTCCCACTGCCGTTGGGACCGACCAGGCCCAGCACCTGACCGCCGACGGCCTGCAGGGAAACCTCCGCAAGGGCTCTCCGACTCCCGTAGGAGAAGGACACTCCGTCAGCGGTGATCACGGGTGGAACCGGTCGACGATGCGCTCAAGGCCGTCCACGGCCAGCGGGCTCGGCGGCTCGGTGAAGTTGAAGAGCTGCACCAGGACCTCATCCTCGACGATGGCGGTGATCCCGTCGGCGCCGGGCAGCGCCGTGACGGCATCCTTCACCGGACCGGGCTCACCGTCGGAGTAGAGGAGCACCAGGACGTCCGGGTCCCGTCCGACGAGTTCTTCGACGCTCACCTCGAACACCCTCTCATCCACGTCGGCGAAGACGTTCTCAAAGCCGGCCGCGGTCAGCTGCGGGTGTGCCATCGAGCGGGTGCCGTAGGCGTAGGTCGTGCCGCCGCCCACGGTGGGGTACAGCACCGCGGCGGTGCGGGTCTCCCCCGCCGGGACGGTCTCGACGATGGCCTCGACGCGCTGCCGCAGCGCAGCCGCCTGGTCGGCGCCACCACCGGGAACGGCGAACACCGCCCCATAGACCTCCATCTGCTCGTAGATGTCCTCGAACTGCGGGGCTGCATCTGCACCACCAGTTGGACACAGGGCCGGCTCCTCCAGCACCGAGATGCCCGCGGAGCCGAGGGTGGTCCGGTCGAGGTTCTCGACCTCTCCGAAGATCAGGTCGGGTTCCTGCGCGAGCACGACCTCCCGGGAGATCTGCAGGTGCCCGCTGGGGTCGAGCTGGTCGGTGAGCAGCGGCACGTCCGCCAGCTCGGATCGGGTCTCCTCGTCGTAGTACTCGTCCGGGTAGGCCCCTGCGCGGCTGATCACCCGGTCCATCACCCCGAGCTCGTGCAGATAGATGACCGGCCAGCTCTTCAGCAGCAGCACCTGCTCCGGCGGCGCCTCGAGGGTCACCTCCGCGCCGCAGTTGGTGAGCGTCAGGGGGAACCCGGTCCTCGCCTCCTGTCCCTCGCTGTCGTCGACCTCGGACACCACACCGCAGCTGGCCAGCCCGAACACCAGGGTGGCCAGGACGACAGGTGCGGCACGGCGGGCCGTCGGACGGTGGGTCATCTTCTTCTCCAGTCGGGGTCAGTGTGTGGCTGGGCATCGATCGGGTGGGTGTCGGACGAGGCCAGCACGTCCTCAGGTGGTTCGATAGAGACTGCGGATGAGGTAGAGCAGGAAGGGTGCGCCGACCAGTGCGGTGATGATGCCGATCGGCAGTTCCCGGGGTTGCAGCGCGGTGCGAGCCAGCAGGTCCGCCCAGGCCAGAAAGATGCCACCCATCAGCGCGGCCGCCGGCAGCGACCAGGCGTGAGCGGCCCCGGCCAGTCGCCGGGCCAGGTGCGGGATCACCAGGCCGACGAAGCCGATGCTTCCCGAGGCCGCCACCACGACACCCACACAGAGGGACACCAGGAGCAGCAGCTGCGTCCGGAACCGGGTCGCCGAGACACCGAGGATGTGCGCGGTCTCGTCGCCGATGGCCAGTGCGTCGAGCCTGGTGCCCCACGCGGTGAGCACCCCGATGGTCAGGATGACGACGACCACGACGATCAGCAGGGGGACGCCCCAGGAGGCCAGCGCCAGGGAGCCCAGCAGCCAGAACATCACCGACCGTGAGCCCTCGGCCGACCCGGACATGAAGATCAGGAAGCTGGTCAGCGCCGACAGCGCATAGCCGACGGCGACGCCGGCCAGGAGCAGCCGCACCGAGGTGACCGTTCCTGCAGCCCGGGCCACGAAGAAGACCAGCAGGGAAGCCGCCAGTGCACCGAGGAAGGCACTGCCGGTCAGGGCGTACTCGCCGAAGCCGAGCCCGAACCCGAACAGGATCGAGAGGGCGGCCCCGGTTGACGCACCCGAGTTGATGCCGAGCAGGTAGGGGTCGGCCAGCATGTTGCGCACCATCGCCTGCAGCGCCATCCCGCAGACCGCCAGACCGGCACCCACGGCCACGGCGAGCAGCACCCGCGGGAACCGCCCCGCCCACACGATCCCCTCCGCGGTCGCGTCCCAGGTGGGGTCGCCGACGGCGAAGAGCTTGCCGGCCAGGATGCGGGCCACTGTCCCGGGATCCACGGAGACGGGGCCGAGTGCGGTCGTCGCCAGCACCGTCACGCTCAGCAGGGTCAGCAGGACAGTGACCAGAATGGTGTTGCGGCGACTGCGCCGCAGCCGGCCCAACGGGTCCGCTGCTCGCCGCACTGTCATCACCATCGCGAGCTCCCTCAGTGGCGTGGGCGTGGTCGGAGGTCAGAGCTGGTCGTGCTCGACCGGATCAGGGCCTCAAGGGCCGAGGCTACTGTTCGCTGCCCGTGGGGCGAGCGGCGCCGCCTGCCAGCACCGCCTGAGCGGCCTCCGCCCCGGTGCGGGACAGGGACCGGTGCTCGCGCACCCACGCAGCCCGTCGCTCACGATCACCCTCCGCGGACCGCGCCGACAGCACCCGGACCATCGCCGCGGCCACCGGCCCCACGGCATACTCCACCGCCTCGCCCAGGTCGTGCTCCCGCAGGTCGTCGGCAGCGGGCCCGGGGCCGGCGTAGACGACCGGGGTGCCGCAGGCCAGGGCGGCCAGCACCTTGGTCGGATAGGCGAAGTCGTAGCCGAGACCGGGCTTGATGGAGACCAGCGCACCCGCCGCCGCCCGCTGCCAGGCCGCGGCCTCCCCGGGCGGCACGAGGGGCCGCAGCTCGATCGCGCCCGTCGGGAGCTGTGCGGCGACCCGCTGCAGCGCCGGCCACGAGCTGCCCTGCCCGAGGTAGACCAGGCGGGCACCGGGCACCTGGCGCAGGACCTCCCGCATCGCCTCGGCGAAGACCTCGGCGCCCTGCCACTCCGAGGCGGTCCCGGCATAGACCAGGAACGGCGCCTCCGGCGCGTCCGCGGGGGGCGGCCCGTCGGGGCTGAAGACGGTGGTGTCGATGCCGTTGCGCACGACCGTCACCGGGTCGGCGCCGAGCTCACGCACCCGGTCGGCGACCCCGTCGGAGACCGCCAGCACCTGCGCCGCGCCGCGCAGGGCGAACTGCTCGACGGCGCGCAGCAGGGACACGACAACCGCGGGCGCACCGACGGACTCCGAGGCGTCGGACCACACGTCGGCGGCGTAGTAGACATAGGGCACCCGGGTCCCGACCAGCGACCGCAGACCTGTCACGGCGCGCACGACGGCCCCGGTCGTCGGAGGTGGCTCGACCAGCACCACGTCCGGTCGGGGCGTCACGAGCAGCCGGACAGCCGCCGGCAGGTCGAACGAGAGGTACTGCAGGTAGCCGCGCACGTAGCCACTCGCGTCCCGCAGCACCGGGGCGCGCTGGACCCGGGCGCCCCCCACCACGGAGGCGTCGTCCGCGGACCGGCCCGGCGGAGGGTCGCTGGTCAGCACACGCACCTGGGCGCCGCGGGCGACCAGCGCCCGGACGACCTCGGTCAGCCGGAAGGTCGCGGCCGCGGCCTCCGGGGCGAAGATCCTGGTGACCAGGGTGACGCGCACCATCGACGCAGGTCAGAGGGTCACGGTCGTGCCGCTCGCGGCGGACTCGAGCACCGCCTCGACGACCTTGAGCGCGTGCACGCCCTCCGACATACTGACCGCCTCGGAGGGACGTCCCCAGAGCCGGTCGCGGAAGTTCTCCTGCTCCACCCGCAGCGGCTCGCGCTTGGCGATCGCGTAGCGGATCGAGTCGCCCTCGGAGACCCCGCGGAAGACCGCCACCCGGTCCCAGCTGGAGGCCACGTCCCCGTTCTTCACGAAGGTCAGGTCACCGGAGAGGGTGTTGGCGATGAACGAGCCCTTCTCCCCCGTGGCGACCGTCTCCCGGATCTTCAGCGGCGAGAGCCAGTTGACGATGTGGTTGACGATCGTGCCGTTGGCCAACCGCCCGGTGGCCACCACCATGTCCTCATGCTCCCGGCCCGAGCGGTGGGTCACCTGGGCGCTGATCATCGAGTATGCCGACTGGGCGATCCAGGCGGTCAGGTCCACGTCGTGGGTGGCCAGGTCCTTGACCACCCCCACGTCCGCGATCCGCGCCGGGAACGGCCCCTGCCTGCTGGTGGTGATCTGGTACAGGCTGCCCAGCTCACCGGCCTCGATCCGGCGCCGCATCTCCAACAGCGCCGGGTTGCACCGCTCCACATACCCCACGCACCCCACCAACCGGGCCTCCTCGAAGGCCGCGGCCACCCGCTCCCCCTCGGCCACCGTCGCCGCGATCGGCTTCTCGATCATCGCGTGCACCCCCGCGGCCGCCAGCGCCAACCCGACCTCCTCGTGCAGATAGGTCGGCACCGCCACCATCGCCGCGTCGATCCCCGCCGCGACCAGCGCCTCCACGTCCGGCAGCACCTCCAGCCCGCGCGCCACCCCATGGGCATCACCGTGCGCGTCGGCGACCGCGACCAGCTCCATCCCCTCCACCTCACGGATCACCCGCGCATGGTGGCGACCCATCGAGCCCAACCCGATCAGACCCATCCGGATCGGCTGCCCCTCCGGAATCACACCACTGGTCACCTCCTGACCCGTCATGTCCTGCCCGCCCATCAGGCTCCCGCCCCCACCGCAGCCGACACCGCCGCGGCGATCCGCTCCAGGTCATCCTCGCTCAGCGACGGGTGCACCGGCAGGCTGATCACCTCAGCGGCCGCCCGCGCCGTCTGAGGCAGCTCATGCGCCGGGGCGAACCGGTGCAACGAGACCAGCTCGTGGTTGGGGATCGGGTAGTACACCCCGCACCCCACCCGGTGCTCCTCCCGCAACGCGGTCACCACCGCGTCCCGCTCCGCACCGCTGGCCCCGGCCAGACGGATCGTGTACTGGTGATACACGTGCGTGCACCCCTGACGCACCGGCGGCACCACCACACCGGCGACACCACCCAGGGCCGCGTCCAGCCACGCCGCGTTCTCCTGGCGCCTGGCCGTCCACCCCCCGACCTTGCCCAGCTGCACCCGCCCGATCGCCGCATGGATATCGGTCATCCGGTTGTTCAGCCCCACGATCTCGTTCGCGTACTGCTTCTCCATCCCCTGGTTGCGCAGCAACCGGATCCCCCGCGCGATCTCCTCATCCTCACACGCCACCATCCCGCCCTCCCCCGAGGTCATGTTCTTCGTCGGATACAGGCTGAACATCGCGAAGGTGCCGAAACTACCCACCGGCGCCCCGTCATACTGCGCCCCGTGCGCCTGCGCAGCGTCCTCGAACAGCTGCACCCCCGCATCCTCAGCCACCTCCAGCAGACCCCTCATCTCCGCCGGGTGACCATACAGGTGCACCGGCATGATCGCCGCCGTCGCATCCGTCACCGCCGCCCGCACACTCTCCGGGTCCAGGTTGAACGTGTCCGCCTCGATATCGGCGAACACCGGAGTCGCCCCCGTCAACGCCACCGAGTTGGCCGTCGCCGCGAACGTGAACGAGGGCACGATCACCTCATCACCCGCCCCGATCCCCGCCGCCAACAGGCCCAGGTGCAGCCCCGAGGTCCCCGAGTTCACCGCCACACACGTGCGCCCCCCGACCAGCTGATCAGCGAACTCCTGCTCAAAGGCCGCGACCTCCGGCCCCTGGGCAACCATCCCCGAACGCATCACTCGGTCAACAGCCTCCCGCTCCTCATCCCCGATGATCGGCCTCGCCGCAGGGATCATGGCCGGTTCACTCATGTCGTCACCTTCCGAAGGGTCTGCTCGTGCTCTTCGTATGCCGTGCCCGTCACCGGGCAGGACCAGCGCCCCTCCCCCTCGTCCCGCAGCGGGTGGCCGGCCTCGCCAACCCAGCCGATGCGCCGGGCGGGGACCCCCGCGACCAGCGCGTGGTCCGGCACGTCCTTGGTAACCACCGCCCCGGCCGCGACCGTCGCCCACCGACCAATCGTCACCGGCGCCACGCACACCGCGCGCGCACCGACCGAGGCGCCGCGCCGGATGGTGACGCCCACCGGCTCCCAGTCCGACGCGCTCTTCAGGCTGCCGTCGGGGTTGATCGCCCGGGGGAAGGTGTCGTTGGTCAGCACCACCGCCGGCCCGATGAAGACCCCGTCCTCCAGGACGGCCGGCTCGTAGACCAGTGCGTAGTTCTGCACCTTGCAGTGGTCGCCGAGCCGCACGCCGGTGCCGATGTAGGCGCCGCGCCCGATGATGCAGCCCTGCCCGAGGACGGCTCCCTCGCGCACCTGCGCGAGGTGCCAGACCGACGAGCCGTCGCCGACGGTGGCCTCGTCGGAGACCTCGGCGCTGTCGACGATGCGCGTGGTCACCGGTGTCCTCCAGGGTGTGGGTGCGAGCGTGGGAGACAATGCACGCATGAGCCTAACGCCACCCGACGCTGGCTCGGTTGCCGACGGCACCGCCCACCATGAGCCGATCGAGGACGCCTGGCTCGTCATCCCCCTCTTTAACGAGGCGAGCGTGCTCCGTGAGGTGATCACGGAGGCGCGCAAGACCTTCCCGCACGTGGTGTGCGTCGACGACGCGTCCACCGACGGCTCCGGGGTGGCCGCTCGGGAGGTGGGGGCCGCTGTCGTGACCCACCCCTTCAACCTCGGGCAGGGTGCGGCGCTACAGACCGGCATCGACTACGTCCTGCAGACCACCGACGCGCAGTATGTCGTGACCTTCGACGCCGACGGCCAGCACCGGGTGGAGGACGCCGCGGCGATGGTCCGCCGGGCCCGCGAGGAGGACGTCGCGATCGTCTTCGGCTCACGCTTCCTCGACGGCCGGACCAAGCCGGGCCTGCTGCGGCGGATCATCCTCAAGGGCGCGGTCTGGATCACCAACCAGCAAACCGGCCTGCGGCTGTCCGACGCGCACAACGGGCTGCGGGTGATCCGGCGGGACGCCGCCCAGGGTCTGCACCTGGCGCAGAACCGGATGGCGCACGCGACCGAGATCGTGCTGCAGCTGTCCCGGACCAAGCTGCCGTGGGTGGAGCACCCGGTGCTCATCGTCTACACCGACTACTCCCGCGCCAAGGGACAGTCCCTGATCAACTCCGTCAACATCCTGATCGACACGATCATCAAGTGAGGACCTGCCGATGCTGGACCAACCGCTGATCAAGGTCATCCTGCTCGTCGGGATCGTCGGTGTCACGGTGCTGCTGACACGATCCACGGCCGGTGTCCGCCACCAGGCGGTGCGCCGCCTGCTGCTCGTCGGCTTCGTGCTTCTGGCGGCCATGGCCATCCTCTTCCCGCCGCTGCTCACCCAGGTCGCGCGGTTCGTCGGCGTCGGTCGTGGCGCCGACCTGCTGCTCTACGGGCTGACCATCACCTTCCTGGGCTATGTCGCCGCCAGCTACCGTCGGATGCGTCAGTTGGAGCAGCAGAACACCATCCTGGCGCGGCAGCTGGCCCTCAACCACGCTGTCCACGAGGCCCGACACCGACCGAAGGACTCCTGATGACCGACGCCAACCCAACGACCGGCGACGACCACTCGGTAAGCAACGACCACCCGACCTCCGGCGACCGGCTCCAGTCCTTCTGGGACGACGCCCGGCTGCGCGCCAAGGTGAACCGGGTCCCCGGCTACCTCGGCGTCAACGCCCGCGAGTCCCTGGTGCCCCCGGCGTGGTCCTTCGGCGCAGGTCCCGACGACGCGGACGAACTCCTCGCACTCGTGCTCGCCGGCACCAAGACCGCGACGTCGTCAGCGGTCCGGGACTACGAGGACGGCGAGGAGGTCATGCCCTCCGAAGGCGACCTGTCGATCATCACCGATGGCGCGGGACACCCTCGTGCGCTGATCCAGACCACCTCCGTGCGCACGGTGCCCTTCGGTGAGGTCGACGCCGCGCACGCAGCGGCCGAGGGCGAGGGCGACCTCAGCCTGGAGCACTGGCGCGACGTGCACCGCCGCTTCTTCGAGAACTCCGCCGATGGCGCCCCGGTCACCGACGACCTGCCGGTCCTGCTGGAGGAGTTCACCGTCCTCTACGCCGCCGACTGAGCCCAGGCGCGTCTTCGAGCGCCTCCCGGTTCCTCGGGCTGGTTGCAGTCGGCCCTCAGAACGCGAGGGCGCTCGAAGACGGGAGTCAGGAACGGGCGCCCGGTCAGAGCTCGGCCAGCGTCAACAGCACCAGGGCACTGGTCCAGCCGAGCGGGCTTGGGCCGCCGGCCATGCCGTCCGGCCCGACCTTCTCCGGCAGCGACCCCGAGGGGGCCCGGTGCGCGTCGAGCCAGTCCAGCCAGTGGCGCGCGATCGCGTCCTGCCCGTCGGCGGCGGCGGTATATGCGACCAGCGCAACCTCGGGCGTCCAGCTCACGCCGTCCTGCTTCCACGCGGTGCCCGGCGCCAGACCGCCGGCCGGTCGCAGCGCCCCCTCCTGGTAGCCGAGCCAGGCCTCACGCGCCCCGGGCAGCGGTTCAGGGTCGAAGGGTGGCAGCAGCATCGTGGTCGCGGCGTCGAGTCCGCCGCCGTCCCCGCCCCGCTCGAAGTCCGGGCCGAACGACTCACCCAACACCCCGCGGAAGCTCTCCGCCGCCGCTCCGACCACGGCTGCCCGGTCCGGCAACCCGGCGGCCTCGTAGTCCGCAGCCGCAGACCGCAGCCCCGACGCCAGCGGCGCGTTCGCACCGAGCAGCCGGTCGAAGGTGGCCCGCTCCCAGTAGTCCGGGCTCGCCGCCGCCAGCCGCGACCCGCCGCCCGTGGCGCGCAGCAGCTGATCGGTGCACCGGTCCCGGAGGTCGGACACCCGCGGGGGCAGGTTTGTGACCAGCCCGGTCTCGTGCACGGCCCACAACACCCAGCCGCATCCGTCCACCTGCGCACCGCGGGCGTCCTCGACCACGCGCCCGCCGTCGGACAGATACCGCGCGTCGAAGCCGTAGAGCGGGTCCAGATAGAGGCCGGAGACCAGCTCCAGCAGTCGCACGGCGTCATCCGCGTGCCCGGACCGGGCCAGAGCCACGGCCACGAACGCACCGTCCCGCGGCCAGAAGTAGTCCCACTTCGCCGCCGGCCCCGCCACCGGCAGGAGCCCCTTGTCCAGACCCCGGGTCAGCAGGGCCAGGTCCCACAGGGCGACCCGCGCCATCTCCTCGTATGCCGTGCCCTCACCCGGGAGGGTCCCCTCCGTCATCCACGCCCGCACCGCCGGCGCGGGCACGTCGGACTCGTGGAACCCCTCGCCGAGCAGCTCCCCCTGCGGCGCGGGCACCCCGGCCGCCGCGATCTCCTCGGGCTCGGCCGCGGGCCGCAGCGTCACCACTGCCAGCATCGCCAGGACGCAGACCGTGAGGACGGGCGTCACCACCCGCACGGGTCGGCTCGACCGAGCCAGCAGTCGGGCGGCCAGCAGCACCAGTCGACCGAGGAGCGCGCCCACGCCGAGCCCGATCCAGGCGTGCACCACGTCGCGGGCGGAGGCGGCCTGCGCGACCTGGGGCACGGCATACTGCCAGACCTCGACGAGCACCGGGAGCACCGCGACAGCGACGAGCCAACCCACCCGTCGGCAGAGCAGCGCCCCCGCCAGGACCATGGGCGCGATCAGCAGCAACCGAGGGTCGGCCTGACCCCACGTCCAGGGCCACAGGAGGTGGTCGACGTGCGGGTCGAAGGATCGGCCGAGGCCGCGGACCGGGCCGCCGCGGGGCGGCAGCGCCGTCAGTGCCACGAACCACCCGAGAACCGCCACGACCGCGACGCGCAGGGTCACGGCTGCGGAGGTCACGCAGGCACACTACGTGCGCCGACGCGCAGCACCCGCGACTCGTTATCGGATCGTCACCGGAGGCAACCGGATCGTCACCACGGCGTCAGCGGGACAGCGCTGCACGCACGTGCGGGACCACCTGGGCGATGCCCCGGGGCAGCATGACGATCGTGTAGTGGTTGACATCCTCGACCACCGCCACCTCGAGGTCCGGGTGCTCGGCCGTCCAGCGCTCCCGAGCGGCCTCCGGATACAGCGGCGGCACCTCGTCCATCAGCCCGCGCGGGGCGATCAGCCACGCGGCCGGGTGCCGGCGGCCCGCCAGCGCCCGGACCAGCGAGTCGCCGTCGACGAGTTCACGGATGTCCTCGTCGAGCGCCTCGGCCCGGGTCGCGGGGCGCAGCACGCCGTCCTCGGACACCAGGTCGTAGTCGACGTAGGCGCTGGTCAGGTCGGTCCACTCGGTGAAGGCCGGGTGGGTGCGCCACATCTCGCGGTATGCCGTGTGGTCCGGGAAGGTCATCGCCAGCCGCTCTGCGGCGGGCCCGAGGATCGCCTGCGCCAGCGCCTCCGGCGGCACGCCGGGCGCCGGGAGCAGGGGCATCCCGCCGTCCACCAGCACCAGGTCGCTGACCTTCTCCGCGTGCCGGTCCGCCAGCACCAGGGACACGAACGCGCCCATCGAGTGGCCGACCACGACTGCCTGCCCGACCCCGAGGTGGTCCAGGACGGCCGCGACGTCGTCGGCGTGGCTCGGCATGCCGTAGGGCGGGGGCAGGTCGCGGGAACGCCCGCGGCCCCGCAGGTCCGGTGCGATGACCCGCACGTCGGGCATGGCCTCGGCCAGCAGCGGCCAGGCGACGTGGGAGGCGGTGATGCCGTGGATCGCCAGCACGGTCGGGGCCTGCGGGTCGCCGCCGGCCGGCTCCCAGACCCCGACGTGCATGGAGCCGCCGCGGACGGGGACCTCGTGACTGCGGTAGCGGTCGCCGACGACCGCGGCCAGCGACGGGAGGAGCTCTGTCGTGGTCACTGTGCCGTCCACCCGCCGTCCATCGCGTAGGAGGTGCCGCTCACCATGGCCGCGGCGTCACTGGCCAGGAAGCTGGCGAGCGCACCGACGTCCTCGGGGTCGATGAGCTTCTTGATCGCCGACCGGGTGAGCATGATCTTCTCGACCACCTCGTCCTCGGGGATCCCGTGCGTGGCGGCCTGGTCGGCGATCTGCTTCTCCACCAACGGTGTCCGGACGTAGCCGGGGTTGATGCAGTTGGACGTCACCCCGTGCGCGGCACCCTCCAGGGCGGTCACCTTCGAGAGGCCCTCCAGGCCGTGCTTGGCCGAGACGTAGGCGACCTTGAACTCCGAGGCGCGCAGCCCGTGCGCGGACGACACGTTGATGACGCGCCCCCAGCCCTGGGCGTACATGTGCGGCAGGGCGGCCCGGACCAGCAGGAAGGGCGCCTCCAGCATCAGCCGGTGGATGAGCCGGAAGTCCGCCGGGTCGAACTCGTGGATCGGGGCCACCCGCTGGATGCCGGCGTTGTTCACCAGCACGTCGCAGTCCAGCCGCAGGTCCTCCAGAGCCGCCGTGTCGGACAGGTCGATGCTCCAGGCCTCGCCGCCGATCTCTGCGGCCAGCGCCTCGGCGGCCGGTGCATCCCGGTCGGCGACGACGACGTGCAGACCGTCCTTCGCGAGCTGCCGGGCGACCGCGGCACCGATGCCGCTGGCCCCGCCGGTGACCACTGCCTTGCGCGTCATGCCTGGGTCCCTTCCATTCTTGGGGAGGTTTTGTCCGCCCCCCGCGCATTTTTGGGGAGGTTTTGTGCGGTCGGCGCCAGGGCCCCCTGGATCACGTCCATCAGACCCTCGTAGACCGGCGCGGGGATCCCCTCCGCGTCCTCCCACAGCACCCACCGCATGCCGATCAGCTCACCGGCACCCATCAGGGCCCAGGCGGCGACGACCGGGTCCACGTCGCGGATCTCGCCGCGTTCCCGCGCCGCCGCGAGCCCGGTGGCGTAGCCGTCGACGATGTTGTCGTAGTGCCGGCGCATCGCCTCGGGCGAGACGAACTCGGCCTGCCGGATGATGCGGTAGAGCGCGGGGTGCTCGGCGGTGAAGGCGAAGAAGGCCCGGAAGCCCGCGCGCTCGGCCTCGATCCGGTCAGAAACGCCCGCCGAGGCCTCGCTCATCGCCATCCGCACACGGTGCGAGAGGTCGTCCACGACCTCGTCGAAGATCTCCTTCTTGCCCTCGAAGTGGGTGTAGAAGGTGCCGAGGGCGACCCCGGCCTCCTCGGTGATCTTGACGATCGACGCCTCGGGGTAGCCGACCGTGGCGAACACGTGCTCGGCGGCCTCCAGCAGCTTGGCGCGGGTGCGGGCACCACGCGGTGTGCGGGCGGTCCGGTCCACGGGCTGCGCCACTCCCCCAGTCCTCATGAGCGTCCTCCGTATGTCGTGTGCGCACCGTGGTCCGCGGCTCCCGGGCCGTCGGTGGTCACCGTCTCCTCGGCCCGCAGGGCGCGCTCGAGCGCCTCCTGACGGGCCACCTTGCCGAGCGCTGCGTAGGGCAGCTGGCTGACGAAGTGCACGGCGGTCGGCACCTTGAAGGCGGCCAGGCGCTCCCGGCAGTGCTCGGTCAGCTCGGCCGCGTCGGTTACCACGCCGGGGCGCCTCACCACCAGGGCGACGCCGCGCTCGCCCCAGCGCTCGTCCGGCACGCCGACGACCACCACGTCCTCCACGGCCGGGTGGGTGCGCAGGGCGGCCTCGACCTCGGCCGGGGCGACGTTCTCACCGCCGGTGATGAAGATGTTGCGCAGCCGGTCGACGATCCGCAGGTAGCCCGCCTCGTCCCGGGTCGCCACGTCACCGGTGGCCAGCCAGCCGTCCCGCCAGATCGCGCGCGTCGCCGCCTCGTCCCGGAAGTAGCCGGCGAACATCCCGGGCCCTCGGACCAGCAGCTCGCCGGTGGCCGGACCGTCCAGGTGCTCGCCGGTCGCCGGGTCCGCGAGCTGGACCTCGACGTGGGGGTAGGGCACACCGGCCCAGCCGAGCCGCTCCATCGCCTCGCGCGGCGGCACGCACAGCACGTTGGGGCCCGCCTCGGTCAGACCGTAGCCCTGGGTGAGCGCGACCCCGTGCTCGTGGAAGATCCGCAGCAGCGGGGCGGGCATGGGGGCTCCCCCGACGACGGCGCTGCGCAACGAGCTGAGGTCGGTCCGCGCGAAGTGCGGGTGCTCGGCCAACCGCGCGTAGTGCGTCGGGACGCCCATCATCGTGGAGACCTTGTGCTCGGCGATCAGGCAGAGGGCACGGCCGGGGTCGAAGGACCGCTCGAGCACGACCGTGGCCCCCATCCACCAGGCCAGGAGGGGCTGGATGTTCCAGCCGCCGACGTGGAACTGCGGCAGCACGCTGAGCACCACGTCGGTCTCGTCCAGCTCCAGGGTGCGCGAGAGCGAGAGGTTGGTCCAGAAGCACGAGGCGTGGGTGAGCACCGCCGCCTTGGGCCGGGCCGAGCTGCCGGAGGTGAAGACCATGAGCAGCGGGTCGTCGTCCTGCACCGGTCCCGCCTCGCCCAGCGGGAGCCCCGCCCGACCGGCGGCCGCGGCGGGGAGCCGGCCCTCGGCATACTGCGCGGGGTCGTGCCCGCTGTGCCAGGGCGTGGGGGCGGGGGCCTCCACACCGACCTGACCGACGTATGCCGTGGGGACGGGGGCGGCGGTGCGCGACAGGGCGCCGCGGGCCAGGGTCTCGGTCTCGTCCTCGATGAGCAGGACCGCCGGGTCCGCCTGGGTGAGCTGGTCGGCGAGCTCGGTGGCGGTCAGCCGCCACGACAGCGGCACCAGCAC
Source organism: Ornithinimicrobium sp. F0845 (assembly GCF_023015765.1). GTDB lineage: Bacteria > Actinomycetota > Actinomycetes > Actinomycetales > Dermatophilaceae > Ornithinicoccus. The sequence continues at coordinate 163,762 of NZ_JALKAL010000003.1, read as the reverse complement.
CAGGCCCTCGCGGGCGCAGGAGAAGAAGGCGATCACGTGCTCCGCGCTGTTGCCCACCAGCGTCGCGACCCGGTCGCCGCGCCGGTAGCCGGCACGTCGCCACGCCTGGGCGAGCGCCCGGGAGCGCTCGTCCAGGTCGCGGTAGGTCAGCTCCACCCCGCGGTCCACGATCGCGGCCCGGCCCGGGCGGAGCCGGGCGCGGTCGGCGGGCCAGCGCCCCAGGGTGTGCGGTCCCGGGGCGCCGTGGGTGGTGGTCTGGTGAGGCGTCATCGCTGCTGATCATCCTCCTGCACCAGGGCCTCGGGGGTGCGTGCCTGCTCGTCGAGGTCCGCTGCGGAGCGCCGCGAGAAGAGGGCCCGCACCCGCAGACCCAGCCCGGCCAGACCGCCGGGCAGGAACATGACCACGAGCACGAAGATGGTGCCGAGGATGAACATCGGCTCGGACAGCGGGATCCGCAGCACGGCCGGCAGGTTCTCGATGGCGGGCAGCTGGGCCAGGACCGCCAGGCGCTGGCTGAGGATCACGTAGACGAACGCGCCCACGAGCGCGCCCCAGCGGGAGCCGACGCCGCCGAGGACGACCATCAGCAGCAGCGAGATGGTGAACTCGGCGCTGGTGATGTGCGGCACGGCGCCGGAGTTCAGCAGCAGGTGGACCATGCCCATGGCGGCCGCGATGACGGAGGCTGCCACGAAGATCGCCAGCTTGACCAGGAACGGGCGCATGCCCAGCACCTGGACGCGCAGCTCGTTCTCCCGGACCGCCTCGGCGACGTGGCCGGCGCGGCTGCGCTGCACCCAGGTGACGACGACGAACGCCAGCACGAGCCCGGCCAGCGCGAGCCAGTAGAGGTTGCGGGTGTCGGCGACCCCGACCAGCCAGTCCGGCACGTAGTCGGTGGGCAGCCGCAGGCCCTCCTCGCCGCCGGTCAGGCGACCGGGGTCCTTGCGGACCAGCACGAAGCCGGCCTGGGCGAAGGCGAGGGTGACCATGGCGAAGGGGATGCCGGTGACCTGCAACGAGATCGCGCCGAGCAGCGTGGACAGCACGACGGCTGCCACCACGATCAGGAGGGCGGCCGGCACGAGGCCGAGCTCCAGGTGCTCCATGACGATGCCGAGGCCGTAGGCGCCGATCGCGAAGTAGAGCGCGTGACCGAAGGAGAGCAGCCCCGCCACCCCGAACAACAGGTGGTAGGAGAGCGCGGCACCGGCCATCACCATCGCCAGCGCCAGCATGTGCAGCGTGCCCGGTGTGTAGGTCGCGCCGGGCAGCACCCCCGGGAGGGACAGGTTGAGCAGCGGCAGGCAGGCCATCAGCACGACCAGGCCGAGCGGCACGATGAGCCCGAGAGCGCGCGACCTCAGGTCGCCGGCGGGGGCGGTGTCCAGCGGGGGCCGGGCGGCCGTGCGCATCTCGTCCACCTTCTTCTCGACCGACTTCTCGGCGCTGGTCTCGTCCGTGCCCCTGGTGTTCATGGTGGTCATGCCTTCCTCCCCATGAGTCCGGACGGTCGGGTGAGCAGCACCACGGCGAGCAGGATGACGACGGCGAAGTCGCCGGTGCCCGACAGGTAGAAGTTGGCGAACTGTTGCAGCAGGGCCACGAGCACGGAGGCGATCGCGGCACCCAGCAGCGAGCCGAGGCCACCGATGACGGTGACGATGAACGCGAAGATCAGTAGGGTCTGCCCCAGCAGCGGGGAGACGTAGCCGAAGTAGTGCGAGGCGAGCACCCCGCCCAGCCCGGCGGCCGCACCGCCGATGGTGAAGACCAGGGTGAACGCGGTGCGCACGTCGATGCCCAGGGCGGTGACCATCGAGCGGTTCTCGACGCCGGCGCGGATGATCATGCCGTAGCGCGTCTTCTTCAGGAACAGCACGATCGCCACGAGCACGGCCACCGCGGCCAGGATCGCGACGAACCGGTCGTTGGGCACGTTGGCCCCGGCGATGTTGGTGGTCTCGTTGAGCCAGGCCGGCGCGGAGGGGAACCGCGGGTCGGTGCCCCAGATGCCGTCGAACAGGGCGACGGCGGCCAGCGCGAGGCCGACGGTGACCAGGACCTGCTCGATGTGCCGGTTGTAGAGCCGCTGCACGAGGATGCGCTCGGTGAGGGCCGCGAAGACGGCGCCGGCGAGGGCACCGACCAGCAGCGACACCGCGAAGCCAGCCCAGGTGGTGGCGCCCATCGCGTTGGCGATCTCGAAGCCGAGGAAGGCCCCGAAGGCCAGGAAGACGCCGTGGGCGAAGTTCAGCACGCCCATCAGGCCGTAGATCAGGGACAGCCCGCAGGCGACCAGGAAGTAGATGGCTCCCAGGCCCACGCCCGTGATGGCCAGGAGAATGACGGTGCTCATGCAGCTCCCTCCGCACCGGTGTGCACGCCCAGCAGGCGCTGCGTGGCCTCGGGGTCGTTAAGGAACTCGGCGGCGGGTCCGTGGTGGACGCTGCGCCCGCCGGTGAGGACGACGGCGTGGTGCGCCAGCTCGCGCACCACCTGGAGGTTCTGCTCGACGAGGAGCACGGGCACGGCCTCGGCGGCGCGGGCCAGCACCTTGCCGACCTCCTGCACGAGCCGGGGGGCCAGGCCCTTGGTGGGCTCGTCGACGAGCAGCACCCGGTTGTCGTTGAGCAGCGCGCGGGCCAGGGAGACCATCTGCTGCTGACCGCCGGACAGGGTGCCGGCGGCCTGGCCGGCCCGCTCCTTGAGCTCGGGGAAGAGCTCGTAGACCAGGCCGTAGCGGTGGTCGTGCCCGGGACGCTCGGCGATGCGCAGGTTCTCGCTGACGGTCAGGCCCGAGAAGACCTCGCGGTCCTCGGGCACGTAGCCGACGCCGAGCTGGGCCACCTTGTGGGTCGGCAGCGAGGCGATGTCCTGACCGTCGAGGGTGACCGTGCCGGACCGGCTGATCAGGCCCATGATCGCCTTGATCGTGGAGGTCTTGCCGACCCCGTTGCGGCCCAGCAGCGCGGTGACACCGGCCGCGGCGACGTCGAGGTCGACGTGCTCGACGACCTGCTGCCCGGCGACGTGGGCCTGCAGCCCGCGCACGGACAGGACCGCGTCGGTGACCGTCTCGGTGGTGACGGGGTCAGGCCGGGTGGCGGACGTCATACTGACTCTCCCAGGTAGGCGCTCTGGACGGTGGGGTCGGCCATGACCGCCTCCGGGGTGTCCAGGGCGAGCAGGTGCCCGAAGTGGAGCACGGCGACGCGCTCGACGAGGCCGAGCAGGACCTCCATGTGGTGCTCGACCATCAGCACGGTGCACCCGTGGTCGGTGTGCAGGCTGCGGATCACCTCGGTCAGCCCGGCGACGTCGCCGGAGGCCACGCCGGCCATCGGCTCGTCGAGGAGGACGACCGAGGGGTTGGTCGCCAGCAGCATCGCGATCTCCAGCTTGCGCTTGTCGCCGTGCGGCAGGTCACCGGCCCGGTGCGCTCCACGGTGGGCCAGGCCCACCTCGCCGAGCAGGTCGCGGGCGCGGCTGCTGGCGCGGTCGTTCCGGCGGGGGAACGTGAGCAGCGACAGCGCGCGGCCCTCGGCGACCTGGGCAGCCAGGCGGACGTTCTCCTCGACCGAGAGGGCGGGGAAGATCGAGGACGTCTGGAAGGTCCGGCCGAGCCCGGCGACGGCACGCTGGGTGACCGAGCGTCCGGTGACGTCACGGCCGTCCAGCAGCACGGTCCCGCTGGTCGGTGTCATCACGCCGGAGACCAGGTTGAACAGCGTCGTCTTGCCGGCCCCGTTGGGACCGATGACGCCGACGATCTGACCGGTCGGCACGGTGAAGCTGATGTCTTCCAGGATCTGCGCCCCGCCGATGCGCAGGGACAGGTCCCGGACCTCCAGCGCGGGAGCGGCGGTGGCCGCTCCCGCGCTGGTGGGCTGGGGGGCCGTCACTTGCCGGACGCCTCCGGCGGTGCGACGTCCGCGCCCGGCACGACCGAGAGGAGCTCGGGCTTCCAGGAGTCACCGTCGGCGACCAGCTTGGCGGTGTACATGTCCTGGATGAGGGCGTGGTCGCTCTCGCGGATGGTGTAGTCACCCTTCGGGCCCTGGAACTCCCAGCCCTCGAGCGCGTCGATCATCGCGTTGACGTCGTTCTCACCCTCGGTGAGCGCGTGGACGATCATCTGGCCGGCGACGAAGCCGTCGGGGCTGAACAGGTCCGGCGTGCTGCCGGCCGCCTCGATGGCCTCGACCATCGCGTCGTTGATCTCGTTGTCCGGCGCGCCCGGGAAGTAGTGGTTGAGGAAGCTGATGTTCTCGGCGACCGGGCCGTAGGCGTCGAAGGTGACCGAGTCACCCAGACCGGTGACGACCGGGGCGACGTCGAAGACCTCCTGCTGCTCCAGCGACTGCCACATGTTGGCGGAGGTGGCGCCGGCCCAGGCCACGAAGATCATGTCCGGCTGCGCCTCCTTCAGCTGCGCGGCGAAGGGGGTGAACTCGGTGGCGTCCTCGGGCACCAGCACGCTGGAGACCTCGGCACCCTCGCCGCCGAGGACCGCCTCGACGGCGGCCAGGTTGCCCTGCCCGAACGCGTTGTCCTGCGCGAAGACGACGACCTTCTGGCCCTCGCCGTCCAGGAACGCGCCGGCGGTGGCGACGTCCTGCAGGCTCTGCCGGCCGGAGCGGAAGGTGTAGTCGTTGACACCGGTCAGGGCGTCGACGGCGGCCGGCCCGGAGATGTAGAGGATCTCGTTCTGCTCGGCCTGCTCGGCCATCGCGACCGCGATGCCGGAGACGATGGTGCCGCCCAGGATCTTGTAGTCCTGGCCGATGAGGTCCTTGGCCGCGGCCACGGCGGTGTCCGGGACACCGGTGTCGTCGCGGTAGGTGATCTCGATCTCGCGACCGTCGATGGCGCCGCTGCCGTCGGTGGCGTAGTCGATGCCGGCCTCCAGACCGGCCTTGTACTGCTCACCGTAGGCCGCCAGCGGACCGGTCTCCGAGTAGATGATGCCGACCTTGAACGGCTCGCCGCCGCCGGCGTCCTCCGCCGTGGCCGCGCTGTCGTCGGTCGCGCCGCCGCCGGGGGTGGTTTCGTCGTCGTTGTTGCCGTTGTCGTCGTCGGAGGCGGACGGGGCGCACGCTGCCAGCGCCAGGACCGCGGCCACCGACAGGGCCATGAGGGACTTGCGGGACATCGAGCACTCCTTTGTGTGACTCTCCAAACCTGAAAGGTGATTCAGGTTTCGGCGAAACGCTAACGGCGGGGCCGTGGGAAGTCAACGCGACACAGGTCACGATGTGGTCACGACGCACACCCGAGCGTCCTTGTGGCGCGCCGCCCGCCCTACCGAGCGCGTGCATCGCGTCGTGTCGCGGACCGTCAGCCCCGGCGTCGTGTCGCGGACCGTCAGCCCCACCCAGGCGTCTTCGAGCGCCTACGTGATCCTCGGGCTGGCTGCAGTCGGCCTCAAGAACCAAAGGGCGATCGAAGACGGCGGGCGGGCGCCGGGTGCCGTGGCCGTCGCCGCAGCAGGTCGCGTTCGTGCTCGCCAAGCCCACCGCTCGACACACAGAGGAGCACCGCGTCGCGCGACGAACCCCCTACGGGATCAGGGGCACCAGCACGTCATACAGCTCCCGGCTGGCGGCACCCACGATCCCCCGCGCAGGAATCGTCCTGGCGTCGTAGGCCTCGCCGTCGAAGGTGCCCAGGAAACCGCCCGCCTCGCTGACCAGCAGCGATCCCGGCGCGTGGTCCCACGGCTGCCGCCCCCGGTAGACGATGTAGTCTGCGGCCCCCTGCACGAGCATGGGGTAGTCGACGGCGCAGCAGACCCAGGTGAGTTCCATCGGCGGGAACTCCCCCAGGCTCGTGCCGATCCACTTGCGATACGAGGTCACGCCCCGGGGCTCCGCCGGACTGGCCACCGACGGCCGGGTGAGGCGCTCCCCGTTACGGAAGGCGCCGGCGCCCTGCTCGGCGACGTAGGCCACCTGGTGCTGCGGCTGCCAGATCCAGCTCCGTACCACGTGTGGTCCCCGGAGCTCGGCCACCATCACCCCGTGGTCCTTGCTGCCCCTGACGAAGTTCTTGGTGCCGTCGATCGGGTCGACGGTGAAGGCGTGCGGAGCCGCGGCATAGGCGGTCAGGACGTCAGGGTTCTCCTCGAAGTGCTCCTCGCCCAGCACCACGGCCTCCGGGTAGGCCTCCCGCAGCCTGCGGGTGATGAGGACCTCGGCCTCCCGGTCGGCGACGGTGACCAGGTCGCCCGGGTTCTTCTCCAGGACCTGGTGGTCGGCGAGAGCCCGGAACCGGGGGTTGATGACCTCCTCGGCCACCTCCTGCAGCAGGGCCAGCACCTCGTCCGTGTCCACGCCCTCAACGTAGCTCAGCACCCGAGGGGTCACCCGCCCGGTGCTGCCGGGCGTCGGGCACGGGGGTGCCCGAGCGGTCGGCGTGGACCGGGCACGGTCACCACCGCTCCCACCGGTGCTGTCCGACAGGGCCGCAGTCAGTCGGAGAGCGCCTCGCGGTGCATGGCGGCCAGACTCGGGTAGTGGCCGATCGACTCCCGCAGGCCCGCGCGCTCCTCCTCGGTCAGCGCCCGACGGACCTTGGCCGGAACGCCCGCGACGAGCGAGCCGGGCGGCACCTGCGTGCCCTCGAGCACCACGGCACCAGCGGCCACGAGGCTCCCGGCACCGATCACGGCACCGTTGAGGACGACCGACCCCATGCCGACGATGGTCCCCTCCCCGACGGTGCACCCGTGCAGGACCGCGGCGTGCCCGACCGAGACGTCGTCGCCCACCACCGCCGGGAAGCCCACATCCGCATGGATGACCGCGTTGTCCTGGAGGTTGGAGTTCTGCCCGATGGTGATGTCCTCGGCGTCCGCGCGCACGGACGCGCCGTACCAGATGCTGCTCCCGGCACCGATCCGCACCCGCCCTGAGACCACACTCTGCGGCGCCAGCCAGGCGTCCGGATGGATGTCGGGCACCCGGTCCCCCAATGGCAGCACCAGTCCGCCGGAGGGCCTGGTCTGCCCGGCACTCATCGGTGCATCCGGCCGGTGATCGGGCGAGTCAGTCATGAGGTCAGTATGCCGGGGGCCGGGTCGTCGCCCTCAGCCGCCACTCGCCGGTCGGGTGCCGACACTAATCGCGCGACACGTCCTGCCCCGGCGGGACGGATCGTCGGTCTGACTAGTCTGTCCGCGTGGCCTTCTACACCGCCGACGAGCGTGCCGTCCTCGAGGGTTTCGTCGACACGCAGCGCGAGGCGATCGCAACGCTGCTCGACGGACTCAGCGAGGAGGAGGCCCGCCGCCGGCTGGTGCCCTCACTCACGACACCGCTGGGTCTGGTCACGCACGCCACCTACGTGGAGAAGGTCTGGTTCCACCACCGGGTGCAGGGCCTCTCGCGGGTCGAGGTCGGCATCCCCGAGACGGTCGACGAGAGCTTTCTGGTCACCGACGAGCACACCATCGCCTCCGTGCTGCAGGACTATCGGGCCGCGTGCGAGGAGTCGCGGCGCATCGCCTCAGCCCACGAGCTCGACGCACAGTTCTCCGGACCGCACGGGCGGCTGAGCCTGCGCTACCTCTACGGGCACCTGATCGCCGAGCTGGCCCGGCACGCCGGCCACGGCGACATCCTGGTGGAGCAGCTGCGCGCGGCACGGTGAACCGCATCAGAGGCTGCGGCCAGACGCAGACGGGTCGGGGAGGGCGCCGTCTGGCCGGGCGGACGACCTCACGTCTACTCCCCGTAGAGAACTTCCTGCGGTGGCATGTGAGGGCACCTGCCCTGGATCGCGAGCGGAACCCCGCCCGGAACCCCAGCATCAGGCGTCCAGAAGCCGGACTCTGGCGCATAGCTCGCGCGGAAGGCTTCCAGCGAGATCACGTCCGTGACCTCGTAACCCTCGCCGGCCAGGCACGGGATGGTCTCCTCGACCATCCAGTCGTACATGAGGGCCAGTTGCTCGGCGGAGTAGGGCTGCTGATAGGCCATCAGCCGCGGATACTGCGCGGCGCAGGTGAACTCCGCGAGAGCAAACGCGTCTGACTGCTCGGCCGGGGTGTCCCACCGCACCGCCTGGTCGTCGTTGCTCGTGGGAGGGAAGCCAGCCTGCGTCAGGCACTCCACGTGCACGGCGAGCCACGCGTCGTCACCGACCTCGCGGATCAGGTCGACCTCGGGTCTCTCGCCGTCCAGGTCGGCGATCTCCCAGAGTGCGTCGAGCAGGTCGTCACGGGTCACCGGTGGGAACGACGCGTCCGAGTCGCCCGGGCCGCCTCACCGGCAGCGCTCCATCCACCTGGTCGCCGTGTCATCGGGCATGCCCCTCTCCCGCGTGAGCCAGCCAGTATGCCGTGAGCCGGCCCCTCCTGGCCACGCCGGTGAGCACTCGGGTCACCGGGGGTGGGGGTTCTGTCCGGTCGGATCATGCTGGCCCAGATCCTGCAGGGTCGGATCGTGCTGTGCCGGGTCCTGCCAGCTGGGCCGCGCGAACTCCGGCTCGGGGTTGGTGGGGCCACCGACCTGCAGGTGGTCGCCCTCGCTGGCGACCGCGCCGGTCAACCTGTTGATGGCATTCATGCCGTGGTAGAGGATCAGGGCGGCGGCCGTCCCCAGCGCGATGCCCTCGAAGACCAGGTCACCGGCGGTCCAGCTGTAGTTGGCGATGCCCACGATGAGCGACACCGCACCGGTGGTCAGGTTGATCGGGTTGCCGAAGTCGACCCGGTGCTCGACCCAGATCCGGAAGCCGAGCACGCCGATCATGCCGTAGAGCACCGTCGCCGCACCGCCGAGCACCCCCACGGGGACGGTCTGGATCGCGGCACCGAACTTGGGCAGGAAGGCCAGCCCGACCGCGGTGAGTCCGGCGACCCAGTAGGCGGCGGTCGAGTAGACCTTGGTCGCCGCCATGACCCCGATGTTCTCGGCATAGGTCGTCGTCCCCGACCCACCACCGGCACCGGCGAGCGTGGTGGCCAGGCCGTCGGCCATCAGCGTGCGGCCGAGATAGGGGTCCAGCGCCTCGGAGGAGTTGTCGGTCATCTGGGCCACAGACTTCACGTGCCCGATGTTCTCGGCGACCAGCACGAGCACCACCGGCAGGAAGAGCCCGACGACGTTCCAGTGGATCTCCGGTGCCATGAACTCCGGCGCCCCGAACCAGCCCGCCTCGCCGATCGCGCCGGTGTCCACCTCCCCGCGGACGGCAGCCACGGCATACCCGACGAGCACACCCAGCAGGATCGACAGGCGACCCAGCAGACCGCGGAAGAGCACCGTGCAGAGGACGATCGCCAGCAGCGTCGCGAAGGCGGTGGTGGGCGCCTCCTTGACGTTGTTCCAGGCAGCGGGCGCGAGGTTGAGGCCGATCAGGGCGACGATCGCGCCGGTCACCATGGGCGGCATCAGGCGGCTGATCCACCCGTGCCCGACCGCCTGCACGATGAGGCCGATGAGGAACAGCGCCGCACCCGCCATGACGATGCCGCCGAGCGCACCGGCCGGCCCGTGCTGGGTCTGGGCGGCGGCGATCGGGGCGAGGAAGGCGAAGGACGAGCCGAGGTAGGACGGCACCCGGTTGCCGGTGATGAGCAGGAAGAGCAGCGTGCCGACACCGCTGAACAGCAGCGTCGTGCTCGGCGGGAAGCCGGTGATCAGCGGCACCAGGAAGGTCGCGCCGAACATGGCGACGACGTGCTGCATCCCGATCCCGATGGTGGGCGCCCAGGCCAGCCGCTCCCCAGGGGCCACCACCTGGCCGGGCTCGATGCGATATCCGTTACCGTGCACGCGCCACAGGCTCACGCGGGTCTCCTCAGCAGTCGTGGGTGACGGCAACGCCGTTCGTATGCCGTGGGCCGGGTTGGAGGGGTCAGCCCGCGTGATCCTATCCCCCATTTTGATAGTGGTTTTGTAGGCCCGCCACGCATTTTGGTAGTGGTTTTGCAGGTCGCCTGGCCTGCCCGACGCGGAACCCGGTCTAGCGTTGCGCGCGTGATCACCTCGCTTCCGGTCAGTCGCGTCCCGGACCCCTCGCTCGCGCCCCCTCTGCGCTGGGGCATCCTCGGACCGGGAGGCATCGCCCACGCCTTCGCGCGCAGCGTGCAGAAGCACTCCCGGCAGCAGCTCGTGGCCGTGGGATCTCGCTCCCCCGAACGAGCCGAGGCGTTCGCCGCGGAGTTCGAGATCCCGCGGGTGCACACCAGCTACGAGTCACTGGTCGCCGACCCACAGGTCGACGTGGTCTACGTCGCCACGCCCCACTCCCACCACCACGCGCAGGCGCTCCTGGCGATCGCCGCGGGCAAGCACGTCCTCGTCGAGAAGGCCTTCACCCGCAACGCCACCGAGGCACGAGAGGTCGCCGACGCAGCCACGGCCGCCGGCGTCGTGGCGCTGGAGGCGATGTGGACCCGCTTCCTCCCCGGGACCGACGTGCTGCGCCAGCTGCTCACCGACGGTGCGCTCGGCGAGGTCGTCTCGGTCACTGCCGACTTCGGGCTGCGGATCCCGCCCGAGGACGCCGTGCGGTTGCACGATCCGGCCCTCGCCGGCGGTGCGCTGCTCGACCTCGGGATCTATCCGGTCTCCTTCGCCTCCCTGGTGCTGGGACCACCTGAGCAGGTGACCGCCACGGGCCAGCTCACCGCGGCCGGGATCGACGAGCACGTCCGGGCCGTGCTGCGCGCGGGTGCGGCCGAGGCCGTCCTGACGACCTCGCTCACCGCGCGGACGCACACCACGGCCCAGGTGATCGGCACCCTCGCCCGGGTCGACCTGCCGGCCGACTTCTACACGCCCGTCCCGCTGAGGGTCAGCACCGGCCACACGACCCTGACGGCCGATCCCGGCCGGATCCTCGGCCACGAGGGCCTCGTCTACCCCGCGGCCCACCTGGCCCAGCTCGTCGCGGACGGGACCACGGACTCGCCGCTGCTTCCGCTGGAGGAGACGATCGGCATACTGACCACGACCGACGAGATCCGCCGCCAGATCGGCGTGGTCTACCCCGGCGAAGTCACCCCCTCGCCCGCACCGGCCCCCACCCCCTGACGCCCGCGACCCGCCCGGTCTACGCGTCCACGTGCCGAAAACCCCCGGGCCCCGCTACGGTGAGCAGACACTCGGCGTGGAGGATGACATAGCTCCCAAGGACTCGACCTTCCTGGGCTGGCCCGTCCTGCGGCAGTTCGCCACCGGCGACCTCCTGGGGCGCGGGGCGGCGGTGACCTCGCGGCGCACGCGGGAGGTGGAGGCGCGCACCACGACCGCCGACCGCGTCGTCAAGAGCGTCTGCCCCTACTGCGCCGTCGGCTGCGGCCAGAACGTCTTCGTCAAGGACGAGAAGGTCGTGCAGATCGAGGGCGACCCCGACTCCCCTGTCAGCCGGGGGCGACTGTGCCCCAAGGGAGCCGCCAGCGAGCAGCTGGTCAACTCCCCCACCCGCCAGACGCACGTCCTCTACCGCGCGCCCGGCGGGACCGAGTTCCAGCGCATCGAGCTGGACAAGGCCATGGACATGGTGGCCGACCGCTACCTGCAGGCCCGCGAGAACAAGTGGCAGGAGCTCGACGACAAGGGCCGGCGCCTGCGCCGCACGATGGGCATCGCCTCGCTCGGGGGAGCCACCCTCGACAACGAGGAGAACTACCTCATGAAGAAGCTGTACACAGCTTCCGGGGCGATCCAGATCGAGAACCAGGCCCGCATATGACACAGCTCCACGGTTCCCAGTCTGGGATCCTCGTTCGGTCGTGGCGGCGCCACCCAGTCCCTGCAGGACATGGCCAACGCCGACTGCGTCATCATCCAGGGCTCCAACATGGCCGAGTGCCATCCCGTGGGCTTCCAGTGGGTCTCCGAGGCCAAGGCACGGGGCGCGCGCGTCATCCACATCGACCCCCGGTTCACACGCACCTCGGCGATCGCTGACACGCACGTCCCCCTGCGGGCCGGCACCGACGTGGTGCTGCTCGGCGGCCTGATCAACCACGTGCTGACCAAGGAGCTCTACTTCCACGACTACGTGGTCTCCTACACCAACGCCGCGACGCTCATCAACGACGACTTCGTTGACACCGAGGACCTGGGTGGCATCTTCTCCGGCTTCGACCCCGAGACCGGCACCTATGACATCTCGTCCTGGTCGTATGCCGAGCGCGAGGCTCCCGAGGGCACCTCTCCCGAGCCCGGTGGTCCCGCGGGCGATGGTCCCGCGGGCGGTGCCTCGATCGGCGGCGAGGCCCTGGACGGCGGGGCCTCCTCCGAGGGTCAGATCGACGAACCCGCCGGGGACGAGCACGGCGCCAGGCAGCGGGCGCGGGCGGCCGGACACGAGCTGGGGGCCGCGGGTGCAGCGCTCTCGCACGCGAACGTCATACGGGATGAGACCCTGCAGCACCCACGTTCGGTCTTCCAGATCCTCAAGCGCCACTACGAGCGCTACACGCCGGAGATGGTGCAGGAGGTCTGTGGCATCCCGGTCGAGCTGTTCGAGGAGGTGGCGAGCGCGCTCACCGAGAACTCGGGCCGGGAGCGGACCACCTGCTTCGCCTACGCACTCGGCTGGACCCAGCACAGCCTGGGGGCGCAGTTCATACGGACCGCCGCCATACTGCAGCTGCTGATGGGCAACATGGGCCGGCCGGGTGGCGGCATCATGGCGCTGCGCGGCCACGCCAGCATCCAGGGGTCCACCGACATCCCGACGCTGTTCAACATCCTGCCCGGCTACCTGCCGATGCCGATGGTGGGTCAGCACGACACCCTGGAGGACTACCTGGCCTCCATCGCCTCCCCGCTGCAGAAGGGCTTCTGGACCAACGCCGATGCCTACACCGCCAGCCTGCTCAAGGCCTGGTGGGGTGAGGCGGCCACGCCCGAGAACGACTTCTGCTACGACTACCTGCCCAGGCTGACCGGCGCGCACGGCACCTACCAGACCGCCCTGGCCATGCTCGAGGACGAGGTCGAGGGCTACTTCGTGCTGGGGCAGAACCCGGCGGTCGGGTCGGCGCACGGCAAGATGCAGCGGATGGCGCTGACCCACCTGAAGTGGGTCGTGGTGCGCGACTTCCAGCTCATCGAGACCGCGACCTTCTGGAAGGACTCCCCCGAGATCGCCACCGGCGAGCTGCGCACCGAGGACATCGACACCGAGGTCTTCTTCTTCCCCGCGGCCAACCACGTGGAGAAGTCGGGGACCTTCACCCAGACCCAGCGGATGCTGCAGTGGCGCCACCAGGCGGTCCACCCGCCGGGCGACGCCCGCAGCGAGCTGCAGTTCTTCTACGACCTGGGCAAGCGGATCCGCGAGCGGCTCGCCGGGTCAACCGACGAGCGGGACCGCCCGCTGCTCGACCTGACCTGGGACTACCCGGTCGACGAGCACGGCGAGCCGGACGGCGAGGCCGTGCTCAAGGAGATCAACGGCTACCACCTGGCCGGCGACAACGCCGGGGATCTGCTCGACAGCTTCGTGCAGATGAAGGCCGACGGGTCGACCTCGGGCGGCTGCTGGATCTACACCGGGGTCTTCGCCGGCGGCATCAACCGCTCCGACCGGCGGATGCCCCCCGAGGAGCAGGACGAGATCGCCTCCGAGTGGGGCTGGGCCTGGCCACTGAACCGCCGGATCCTCTACAACCGCGCCTCGGCGGACCCGCAGGGCCGCCCGTGGAGCGAGCGCAAGAAGTACGTCTGGTGGGACGCGGACCAGCGCAGGTGGGTCGGCAAGGACGTGCCCGACTTCCCGGTCGACCGCGATCCCTCGTTCCGGCCCGACCCCGACGTGGGCGGTCCTGCGGCGATCGCGGGCGATGACCCGTTCATCATGCAGGCCGACGGCAAGGGATGGCTGTTCGCGCCCAAGGGCATGGTGGACGGTCCGCTGCCCACGCACTACGAGGCGCAGGAGTCCCCCGTCCCGAACCCGCTCTACCCCCAGCAGAGCAACCCCAGCCGGCTCATCTACCCGCGCAAGGACAACCTGTGGGCGCCGTCCGGCCGCCAGCCGGGGGCCGAGGCCTACCCCTACGTCTTCACGACCTACCGGCTCACCGAGCACCACACGGCCGGCGGCATGAGCCGGTGGCTGCCCTACCTGTCCGAGCTGCAGCCGGAGATGTTCTGCGAGGTCTCCCCCGAGCTCGCCGAGGAGCGCGGGCTGACCAACGGCGAGTGGGCCACGATCATCTCCCCGCGGGCCGCGATCGAGGCCCGGGTGCTGGTGACCGACCGGATGACACCGCTGACGATCAAGGGCCACACCGTCCACCAGATCGGCCTGCCCTACCACTGGGGCGTCGGCGGCGACGCCGTGGTCGAGGGGGACGGCGCCAACGACCTGCTCGGCATCGTGCTGGACCCCAACGTGCAGATCCAGGAGTCCAAGGTGGGCTCGTGCGACATACAGCCCGGTCGTCGTCCCCGCGGTGAGGCGCTGCTGCGTCTGGTGGCCGAGTACCAGTCGCGCTCCGGCGCCACCACCGAGACCGGCAACCAGCGGCTCTCCGACGCCCCGGCCGAGATCGAGCAGCGCCGGGCCGCGGTGGCCCGGAGCGACACCCCGCCCGACCTGGAAGGAGACCGCTGATGGGTTACCTCGCCCGCCAGCTCGGCGGACGCACGGACCCCGCCCCGGACGCCGGGTGGGAGGAGCCGCCGAGCCGCAAGGGCTTCTTCACCGACACCTCGATCTGCATCGGCTGCAAGGCCTGCGAGGTCGCCTGCAAGGAGTGGAACGCCCTCCCACTGGACGGCCTCGAGCTCTCCGGCAACTCCTACGACAACACCGGTGGGCTGGGGGCCAGCACCTGGCGGCACGTCGCCTTCGTCGAGCAGAGCCAGGACCGCATCGAGGCCGCCCGTGAGTCGGGTCGCCGGCTGGTCGATCTCGGTATGCCGTCAGTCGGCGCCCCCTCCGCCGCACCGGGGGGCTCCCTCCCGGACCGGGCAGGATCTCCCCAAGAAGGCGCGGGCGGCGGGCAAAACCTCCCCAAGAATGGGATGCCCGCGGGCTACGGGACGCTGCCGGCGCCGCCGGAGGACCACGGGCCCTCGCTGGGTGACCTGCTGACCGAGAAGGACGCCGTCGAGAACGGCGCCCACGGCACCACGGTCGACGGGACGCCGATGGTCGGCCCGCTGCCGGAGTTCCGCTGGCTGATGGCCTCCGACGTGTGCAAGCACTGCACCCACGCCGGGTGCCTGGACGTGTGCCCGACCGGCGCGCTGTTCCGCAGCGAGCACGGCACCGTCGTGGTGCAGGCCGACATCTGCAACGGCTGCGGCTACTGCGTGGGCGCCTGCCCGTTCGGCGTCATCGAGCGACGGACCGACTCGGCCGCCTCGGTGCGCGCGGACGGCCACGTGCCCAACGTCGGCGTGGCCCAGAAGTGCACGCTCTGCTACGACCGGCTGCAGCACGACCAGAGGCCCGCCTGCGCCCAGACGTGCCCGACGACCTCCATCAGGTTCGGCGAGCGCGAGGAGATGGTGGCCGCCGCCCGCGAGCGGGTCGTCCAGCTCCACGAGCAGGGCTTCACCGAGGCCCGGCTCTACGGCGCCAACGAGGATGACGGCGTGGGCGGGACCGGCTCGGTCTTCCTGCTGCTGGACGAGCCGGAGGTCTACGGCCTCCCGCCGGACCCGGTCTGCGCCACCTCCAAGCTGGCCGAGATGTTCCGTATGGCGGGCTGGGCGGGCACCGGCCTGCTGGCCGCCGCGGCCGCCGCGTTCCTGGGGGGTCGCCGGTGACCACCTCTCCGTTCGACAGCTACCGGCCGCCGGAGGAGGGGCGCCGGCGCCGACGGCGCAGCGGGGTGCGGGGGGCCGTCTCCGGGGCGGTCTCCGACGCCGCCCAGGGTGTCGCTGACCGAGCGGGCCGCGGCACCAGCTGGCTGAACCGCGACGGCGGGGGGCGGCGCGAGGCGCCCGCGGTGCCAGACGCCGAGTTCTCCAGCTACTACGGGCGAGGTGTCATCAAGCCGGTCCCGTGGGACTACAAGATCCCCGCCTACCTGTTCGTCGGTGGTGTCGCGGCCGGCTCTGGGCTGATCGCCACCGGGGCCGCCGCCACCGGCCGCGAGCTCCTGCGGCGCAACAGCCGGCTCACCGCGATGGCGGGCGTCGCGGTCAGCGGGGCCTTCCTGGTGGCGGACCTCGGCCGGCCCGAGCGCTTCCTCAACATGATGCGCACCGTCAAGCTCACCTCGCCGATGTCGGTCGGCACCTGGATCCTGTCCGGCTTCGCCGCGTTCAGCGGGGTGACGACGGCCACGGAGGTTGCGCGCCTGGTGCCGCACCCGGAGCACGGACCGCTCGGCGTCATCGCGCGACTGCTGGACGCGGTCGATGCCCCTGCCGCGGTGGGACAGGCCTTCTTCGCCCCGCCGCTCGCGGCCTACACCGCGGTCCTGCTCTCTGACACCGTGGCGCCGGTCTGGTTCGAGAGCCGGCGCGAGCTGCCGTTCGTCTTCGTCGGCTCCGCCGCCCTGGCCTCCTCCGGCGTGCAGATGGTGCTCACCCCGACCTCCCAGACCGGACCCGTCCGGCGGTTCGCGCTCCTGGGGGTGGCCACCGAGCTGGTCGCGATGCACCGTCTGGAGGAGCACCTCGAGGAGCTGGAGCTGGATGAACCCGTCCGGACCGGCGAGGCGGGAGCCAAGCTCAGGCTCGCCAAGGTCCTCACCATCGCCGGGGGCCTGGGCACCCTGCTGGCCGGACGCAGCCGGGCGGTGGCGGTCGCCTCCGGCCTGGCGCTGGCCGGCGCCTCCGCGCTGACCCGGTTCGGGATGGTCGAGGCCGGCATCGAGTCGGCCAAGGACCCGAGGTTCACCGTCGGCCCGCAGAAGCGACGTCTCGAGGAGCGCCGGGCCGCCGGCACCGTCCACGACAGCACGGTCACCGTGCGATAGGAGTGCGCATGGCCACGACACCGGACACCACCGAGGCACCGGCCTCCACGGCAGGCGGCAACCGCCTGCTGATCCTCGCGGGGGGCGTGCTCGTCCAGCTGGCGATCGGCGCTGTCTATGCCTGGAGCACGTTCAGCAAGGCGATCCAGGCGGAGCCGTCCGCGATCAACCTGACGCCGGTGCAGGCCACGCTGCCGTTCACCGTGGCCATCGGGATGATCTTCGTCGGCAGCTTCCTCGGGGGACGCGCGCAGGACAAGCGCGGGCCGCGGATCGTCGCCCTCGTGGGTGTCACTATCTAGTCGCTGGGCATCATGCTGGCCAGCTTCGCGCGCGACGCAATCCGACCTGTGGATGCTCATCCTCGGCTACGGCGTGCTGGGCGGCTTCGGTCTCGGGCTGGCCTACATGGTGCCGATCGCGATGCTGCAGAAGTGGTACCCCGACAAGCGCGGCCTGATCACCGGCATCGCCGTCGGCGGCTTCGGCTTCGGTGCGGTCATCACCTCTCCCCTGGCCCAGCAGATGATCGCCGGCAGCGCCGACTACCAGCAGTACCCCACCAAGGTCTTCCTCTGGCTCGGCATCGCCTACCTGGTCGCCGGGGTCCTGGGCGCCTCGGTCTTCCGCAACCCGCCCGAGGGCTACACGGTGCCCGGTGCGGCGGCGCCCGCCGCCCTGGCGACGACCTGCCCACGCCCGCAGCCGCGGGGGAAGACGTGCCGGCGACTGAGGCCGCGGAGGCCCCCCCGGCGGACCCCGACCGTCAGCCGGCGACCGCACCCGTGGCGCGCAAGAACGCCGCTGGTCACGACTTCACACCGCAGGAGGCCCTCAGCACGCCCCAGTGGTATCTGCTCACCCTGATCCTGACCATCTCGGTCAGTGCCGGCATCGCGCTGATCTCCATCGCGGCCGACACCGCCACGGACGTGGCCGGTTTCACCGCGGCGGGCGCGGCGACCCTGGTGGGCGTCATGGGGCTGTTCAACGGTGGCGGCCGCATCCTGTGGGCCGGCATCTCCGACAAGATCGGCCGGATGCCTGCCTTCCTGGGGATCCTCATCATCCAGGGTCTGGCCTTGCTCGCGATCCCGCACGCCGGCAACGTCGCGCTGTTCTACATCCTGGCCGCCGTAATCTACACGTGCTACGGCGGTGCGTTCGGCACGATGCCGTCCACGGCCGGTGACTTCTTCGGCGTCAAGCACGCCGGCGCCATCTACGGCCTGATGCTCATCGGCTGGTCCATCGGCGGCATCATCGGCCCCATGCTGATCTCCTGGCTCGTCGGCGAGGACGGTGCCTACGTCCTGGGCTACACCGTGGTCGGCATCATGGCCCTGGTCGGCGCGATCCTGCCGTTCATCGCCAAGCCCCCGAAGCACCCGGACGGCACCTCGGCGGTCAGCTGACCTCGATGAGTATGCCGTCGCCGAGGCTGCCGGCCGCCACCGTCTCCCCCACGACCGGCGCCCCCGGGATCTCGCCGACGACAAGCAGCCCGCCGGAGGTCTGGGCGTCGGCCAGCAGGATCAGCTCGTCCTCGCTGATGCCGGGACCGGCCGCGACGTAGGGTCGCACCCAGTCCAGGTTGCGACGGGACCCGCCCGGCACGTGGCCGGCGGCGAGCGCCTCACGCGCCCCCGCGACATAATGCACGGCGCCGGCGTCGACCCGGGCGGCCACGCCGGAGGCACGGCACATCTTGTAGAGGTGGCCCAGCAGCCCGAACCCGGTGACGTCCGTCGCCGCGCGCACGCCGGCCTCGAGGGCGCCCGCCGCCGCGTCCCGGTTGAGCGCGGTCATGCTCGCCACCGCCTCAGCGCTCACCTCGCCGGTGGCCTTGTGCCGGTTGTTGAGCACGCCGACGCCGAGCGGCTTGGTCAGCGAGATCGGCAGCCCGGCCTCGGCGGCGTCGTTGCGCATCAGTCGCTCGGGGTCGGCAGTGCCGGTGACGGCCATGCCGTAGATCGGCTCCGGCCCGTCGATGCTGTGCCCGCCGATGACCGGGCAGCCGGCCTGCGCCGCGACGTCGAGACCGCCGCGCAGCACCTCGCGCAGCAGCTCGATCGGCAGGGCCTCGCGCGGCCAGGCCACCAGGTTGATCGCCATCACCGGCGTGCCACCCATCGCGTAGATGTCGGAGATCGCGTTGGCCGCGGCGATCCGGCCCCAGTCGTAAGCGTCGTCGGTGACCGGCGTGAAGAAGTCTGCCGTGGACAGCAGGGCCGTGCCGCCCTCGATCCGCACCGCTGCGGCGTCGTCACCGTCGTCCAACCCGACGAGCACCTCCCCGGCACCTTCCGGCACGGGGACCTGCAGACCGCTGATGATCTCCTCGAGCTCGCCGGCCGGGATCTTGCACGCGCAGCCGCCGCCGCGCGCGAACTGGGTCAGGCGGATGGGTTCCATGCCGACAGCCTGCCACCGGGGCCGGCGTGGCTCGACCCCGACCCCGCTAGGCTGATCGACGGAGGCGTCTGGGTTCCTGGTGGGCCCCCCGGTCTTCAACACCGGTGAGACCGAGCATCTCGGTCTGGCGGGTTCGATTCCCGTTCGCCTCCGCCAGACGTTTGCCGGGTGGTCCCGGCACGGGAAGGGAGCGCGGGTGAAGAGGGTGCTCGCCACCGCCGGGCACGTCGACCACGGCAAGTCCACGCTCGTGCGCGCCCTCACCGGACAGGACCCCGACCGGCTCGCGCAGGAGAAGGCACGGGGCTTGACCATCGAGCTCGGGTTCGCCTGGACCACCCTGCCTAGCGGCGCGGACGTCGCGTTCGTCGATGTGCCAGGGCATCAGCGCTTCTTGGGCACTACCTTCGCTGGGCTGGGGCCCACTGCCGCGGTGATGTTCGTCGTGGCCGCGGACCAGGGCTGGCAGGCGCAGAGCGCCGAGCACCTGGCCGCGATCCACGCCCTGGGCATCCGGGACGGCGTGCTGGTGCTCACCCGGTGCGACCTCGTGGATGACGAGCAGCTCGCCACCACCCGGGATGAGGCGGTCCGTCACCTGGATCAGGCCGGTCTCACCCTCCCGGTGTGCCAGGTCTCCGCCATGACCGGCGAGGGCCTGGACGGCCTGCGCGCGGCCCTCGACGACCTCGTCGCCCGGATGCCCGCACCGGACTCCGACGCACCCGTGCGGCTGTGGTGCGACCGCTCCTTCACAATCGCAGGCGCCGGCACCGTGGTCACAGGCACGCTCGGAGCGGGCACCCTGCGCACCGGCGACCGGCTGACCCTCCTGTCGGCGCAGCACCAGCGCGAGGTCGTCGTGCGCGGGCTGCACAGCGAGGACGTCGCGCACGACTCGGTGGGTCCGGTCTCACGGGTGGCGGTCAACCTGCGGCGGGCCGACCCGGGCGAGGTGGGCCGAGCCTCGGTGCTGATGGCGCCGGGGGCATTCGCCGTTGCGCAGGTCATCGACGTCCGGCTCGACCCCGTGGAGGCCTGGCCTGGCAAAGGACGGCAGAGCGAGCCCGGGCATGATGGGCCGAAGCGCCCTGGTCGGGTCGCGGCGCACCTGCCGGCTCGCGCGGTGCTTCACGTGGGGACGGCTGCCCAGCCGATCCACGTGCGGCCCCTTGCTGACACGGACGGCACAGCGGGGCACGCACGCCTCACCACCGACGAACCCCTGCCGTGGCACGTCGGTGACGTCGCGGTCCTCCGCGACCCCGGTGACCGGCGCCTCTGGTCGGTGCACGTCCTCGACGTCGACCCGTTGCCGCTGCGGCGGCGCGGCGCCGCGCGCCACCGCGGCGAGGAACTCAACGCTCCCAGATCGCCCGCCGACCTCCGCCTGCGCTCCCGCTCCGCCGAGCACCCCACCGTCCTGACCAGGCTGGGACTTCACGGCCCCTCGGCCGGCGAGCGCGTCGGCTCGTGGTGGGTGGACACCTCGGCCCTGGCGCTCTGGCAGAAGCGACTGGCCCGACACGTCCGTGACCACCACGCTCAGAACCCGCTGAGCCAGGGCGTCCCGGTGAGCGAGGCCGGGCAGGCCCTCGACCTGCCCGATCACCTGCGACCAGGTGCGGATGGCGGGTCCCTCCCCCACGACCTGCCGCCGCTGGCACCGGACCTCGTGCGCCACCTGGCCCGGACCGCCGGACTGACCATCACGGACGGTCGCGTCCGGACCCCGGAGGCCGGAGGGCTCGGCGCCGCGGAGTCGGCGGTCGTCGCCGTCGAATCGCGCCTGCGAGACAACCCCTTCGCCGCACCGGAGCGCGACGAGCTCACCGCCCTCGGCCTGGGCCCCCGTGAACTGGCGGCCGCAGCTCGCCAGGGCAGGCTGCTGCGGCTGCCCGATGACATCGTGCTGCTCCCCGACGGTCCGGCACGGGCGATGCGCGAGCTCGCCGCGCTGAACCAGCCGTTCACCCTCAGCGCGGCACGCCGAGCTCTCGGGACGACCCGTCGGGTGGCGGTGCCATTGCTGGAGCACCTCGACGCCCGTGGCTGGACGCGCCGCCTCGACGGCCAGCTCCGCGAGGTCGTGCGCTGAGCCGTCACTGAGGCTGAACCGCACACAGCTCGTCGCCGCACTCCCCCTCGGCGAAAACCAGTTGCGGGGCGCCCAGGCCTCGGCCAGCCTGGTTGAGGCAAGGCATCAGCCGTGCACGGATCGGCCGCAGCCTGCGGCCCAGAGGAAAGGAGGAGACATGTCCACGACTGTCTTCGGCGTGCTTACCGCCCACCTTCCCTCTCCCAGGAGTTCACGTGCACTCACCGCACCAGGACCTCGCGTCCACCAGTAGCACCCCGCGCTCCGCCGAGCGCACCAGCACCACAGGCCAGAACGGCAACGACCGCTGGGCCGACATCGATCCGTTCTTCACCTTCGACTACGTGCCGCTCGACGGACCCGACGACCGTCCCGCGGACGGACCACGCCACGAACCCACCCACGACGACGGACCACGCTTCACCACCTACTGGGACGTCGAGAAGGGCTGCCGCGGCCCCGACCCTCTCCCCGACTGGGTGGTGACCGATTCCGGCGCCCTCGACACCGAACTCGGCATCCTCAAGACCGGCAAGGAGGCCGACGTCTTCCTGCTGGAGCGCACCGCCCCGGACGGCACCGGCGTCGTCATGGCGGCCAAGCGCTACCGCGACCTGGACCACCGCAGCTTCCGCCGCAGCTCGGCCTACACCGACGGCCGCACCGCGCGCCGCAGCCGTGACCGGCGCGCGCTGTCCCGCAAGACCGACTGGGGACGCGCCGTGGCCGCGAGCCAGTGGGCGGTCGCCGAGTGGGACGCATTGTGCCGCTACTGGTCCGCCGGACTTCCCGTCCCCTACCCGGTCCAGATCGACGGCACCGAGATCCTCATGGAGCTCATCGAGTATGACGGAGCACCCGCCCCGCGGTTGTCGCAGGTCAGGCCGGGGGCCGGGTTGCTCGAGGAGTACTTCGTCCAGCTCCGCACGGCGATCTCGGTGATGGCCGCCGAGGGCGTCGCCCACGGTGACCTCTCGGCATACAACATCCTCGCCGCCGGTGACCGCCTGGTCATCATCGACCTCCCACAGGTCATCGATCTGGTCGCCAACCCCAACGGGCCCGAGTTCCTCATGCGGGACTGCCGCAACGTCTGCTCGTGGTTCCGAGCCCGCGGGCTGGACGTCGACCCCGTGGCGCTCTTCGAGGAGGTCAGCCCGACCTGACGCGGTCGGCCCGACGTGAGCTACGGGGTCGACTGCTCCGGGTACAACACCGACTCTCCCGGGCTGACCGAGCAGACCTCCGCCAGGAACTCGTTGGACGAACTGATCCTCCCCTGCGCCTCGGCGGCGCTCAATTGGTCCCGCAAACCACGGTCTCCGACCGGATGCCACGCCTCCGGTGCCGCCAGGAAGGTCTCCTTCGTCGGAGGATCCGCTACCTCGAACCCGTTCGACGCGAGACAGGGCAGGAACTCGGCCACCCAGTAGTCGTACAGCGCCTCCCACTGTCCCCGGTCATACGGCTCGAGGTAGATCTCGCCGATGGGATACGACGCGATGCAGACGTAACGATCTAGGTCGAACTGCTGCTGTTGTGAGCGGTGGATAGAGAACGAACCGTCAGGATCCATGGCCCACCCCCTCTCCACGAGGCACTCGTCGACCACCGCCTTCGACTCCTCAGGCGAAACCGTGCGCACTTGGCGTCACGTCCGGAGGATCCGTGATCCCGGCGGCCTCCGCCACCTCTGCAAGGTTCTCCTGCCAGACGCCAGCACCACTGGGATCCTCTCCGTCGCCAGAAACTCGGCCGACTTGAGAGCCACACGCGGTCAAGATGACGGCCGCGAGGAGGCCCGCCACGGTCGCCGGAGCTACCGACCGTCTTGCGTCTTGCTCACCGGGGGCACTACATGTCCGCAAGACTCTTCTCCGGGCAGGCATCACGGGCGGCGTTGGCCTCGGCGGGCGCCAGGTCCATCGCCGGGTCATAGGGCGGCTGCTCGCTGCCACCCTGCTGCAGCAACTTGTAGTGCTCGATGTAGGTCTGCCTGCTCGGAGCCTCCGCCGGCTCCCAGCCGTTGGCACGCAGGCACTCCCCACGCTCCAGCTGAAGGTCATACATCCGACTCAAGTCGTCATCCGAGAACACCACGGGCTCCGGGAACCCCGCCAGGTCGTCACACTCCTCCCAATTCTCCAGTAGGTCCTCCTCGCCGCCTGGACCGGGCGGAATGTCTATCTCGGACTCACCGTATGGCAATCGTGTGACGACGAAACCACGCTCCTCCATGCACTGATTCGATCGCTCCACTGCCGCATCGCCCTGGGCCTGGATCGCGTTGAAGTCAACGTCACTCGGACTCGCGGACTCCTGCGTGAGGGCAGGTTACGACTCAACACCTGCCGGCAAAGACGCCGGGCCCGTCGGCTCAGCCGACTGCGGACCCGATCCGCTGCACGCCACGAGGAGGAGCGACCCACACCCCACCCAGCGACCATGCCCGACGGATCATGTCCACTGGTCTACATGGTGCGCACCTATGTCGTCAACGGCGCAGCACCTGTTGCATTCCGCCCACACCGGTGTCGCACGCCGACCATCCGTCGCGAGGGCCGCCACAGAACTGTTTGACTGTGCACATGGCGAGGGGTGCGCGCGTGTTCAGCTATCCCGCCTTCGTCCGCCTGTGGATCTCGGACACCGTCAAGTGGCTCGGACTGTTCACCTCCGGCCTGGCCCTGCAGCTGCTGCTCATCCAGGACCTGGGTGCCGACCAGGCGGACCTGGGCCTGGTGCGCTCAGCCCAGTGGCTGCCGATGCTGTTGTTCGGGCTGCTCGCCGGTGTGCTCATCGACCGGGTGCGGCGCCAGCCCGTACTGGTCGTCGGCGACGCGGTCTGCGCGGTCGCCTTCGGCACGGTCGGCGTGCTCGGCCTGACCGGAGACCTGACCGTGCCGCTGGTCGCCGCGCTGATGTTCGTCGTCGGTCTGGCCTCCCTGAGCGCCACCGCGGCGCACCAGTCGTTCCTGCCGCGGCTCGTGCCCACGGTCGAGCTGCCCCGTGCCAACGCCCGCATCGAGCAGTCCATGACGGCCGCTGAGTCGGTCGGTCCGCTCCTGGCGGGCGTGCTCGTCCGGGCCCTGTCCGCGCCGATCGCCATCCTCACCAACGCCGTCACGTATGCCGTGTCAGCCGTCGTCCTGTCCACCATCCGCACGACCGAGCCTGCCCCCGCCCCGCGCGCCGACCGGCACCTCGGGCGGGAGCTGGTCGAGGGCGCCCGGTGGGTCTACCGGCACCGCACCCTGATGCCCTACGCCGTCGGCCTGCACACCTGGTTCTTCTTCAACTCGGCCGTGATGACGATCCTGGTGTTCTACGCCTCGCAGGAGCTCGGTCTCGACCCCGTCGCGATCGGCCTCGTGCTCGCCAGCGCGGGAGTGTCCGGGGTGATCGGGGCCGGTTTGGCACCGAGGCTCTCCGAGCGGTTCGGCCTGGGGGTCGTGGTGTGCCTGGCCGGCTGGACCTCACCGTTGGCCTTCCTCATGACGGCGCTGACCCCGACCGGCGGCACCGGAGTTGTCGTGCTGGTCGTGGCCCAGCTGATCTACGGCGTGGGCAACGGACTGCGCGGCCCGTTGGAGATGAGCTATCGCAACGCGGTCACGCCCGACCGGCTCAGCGCACGCATGAACGCCACGATCCGCTCCCTCAACTGGGGCACGATCACGGTCTCTGCGCCCCTGGCCGGGTGGTTCGCCGTCACCTACGGCAACAGACCGACCATCCTGGTGTGCGTGGCCGGCCTGGCCGTGGCGGCTCTCATCCCCACGGTCTCGCCGTTCCTGCGTGCACAGATGCCCGAGGACGAGCCGGAGCCCGCCTGACCGGGTGCCCCGGTTCTCGTGGGTCAGCCCCGTGCGCTCCAGCGACATCCAGGTTCCCCACGAGATCCGGCCATCACCGCAGCGAACCGGCCGCGACAGCCGCCCCCACGGAGGCCAGACCCTCCGCAGAGATCAGGCCCAGCTCGTGCGCCCGGGCCGCGGCCTCGTCATACGTGTCGAACAGCCAGATCCCCTCCTCCGCCAGCGCCGACCGCACGTCCTCCCCCGCGCCCGTCACGTTGTGGATGAACACGGCCCGCACGTGGTCGGGGTCCCGCGCCAGCATGGCCCGTCCGACGTCGACGTCCGCCTGACCGTTGTCACCGATGAAGACCACCTGGCACTCCGGGAACAGCAGCCGGGACCGGTCGAAGTTGATCATCTTGCGCTCGGCGATGCGGCCCTTGGTGGCCAGGTTGAGGATGTGGCCCGTCATCACCGAGTGCGGCGGCAGCCCCAGGCCGGCCAGGCCGTTGCGGGTGTAGCTCTCGACCAGCCCCCGCGGGTCGCTGGGCCGCGCGGTGATGAAGGTCAGGTCGCCGGGTCGGCTCGGATTCTGCGCCGCGCCCCGGTCCAGAGCGTGCAGGAACGCCACGGCACCCGGATAGACGGTCCCCCGCGGATAGCGCCGGTCGTGCAGCATGCACAGCACCGTGTCGTCGATGTCGCACAGGATGCGCAGGTCCTCAGACTCGAGCCCCGCTGCCTCCCGGGCGATGTGCGCCAGGATCTCCTCGCGCACCACCTCATCGTCGATGTCGTCGAAGACCAGGTGGTCGAGGTCGTGGTAGCCACCGACCGTATTCGTCCGCGTCTTGAACGCCTCCAGCTCCGCGCCTCGCAAGGAGAGGATGATGTCGCGGACCGCCAGCTCGTGGCTCCGCGGCGTCGGCCCGGTGTGCAGCGCGCGCACGAGCCGCGTCAGCGTCGGGACCGAGAGCTCGTCCCGCCGCTCCCGGGTCAGCAGGTCGAGCAGGGCGGTGCGGTGGTCGGGTCCGAGCACCCGGTCGTCCATCGAGCGGACCAGGTCCGACAGGTCGAGCTCACCGAGCAGGTCGTCCAGCTCCCCCACGGGAGTATGCCGCAGCGCACGCAGGATCCGCCCCTCACCTGCGCGTCTGGTCCAGCCGCGCATGAGGCGAGCGACCTGGCCGGCCCGGGCCGAGCGGGGCGAGCGCACGGTCAGGACCTGCTGCTCCACCGAGATGTCGAGCTCGAGCACGTCCGGGTGCGGGTCCCCGTCGACCTGGATGGTCACGGGCGTCTCGCTGAAGATCCGGAGCGCGCGGGCCTGGCGGTAGGCCAGGCCCGGCACGTCCCGGCGGAAGCCAACGAGTCCCTTGAGCGCGATCGGCGCCCAGTGCAGCAGCGTCCGGGGCGCGACCTGGACCAGGTCCAGCACCCCGTCGTCGACCTCTGCGTCAGCGACGACGGTGATGCCCGCCGGGATCAGGCCGCAGTTGCCGACGAGCAGGCTCCAGGCGGACACCTCCTCCCGCGGGGCACCGTCGACCTCGAGCCGGAGCGGCAGCAGCGGCTTGCCGAGCCGGCGGATCCCGGGCTCGAAGTAGGCCAGCCACCGCACCCACCGCTTGAGGTCCTGCCGGGTGGCGGCCACCGTGGCCGCGTCGTGCCCGATGCCGACCAGCACCAGGAAGTGGTGCGGCGGGGACTCCACCGGACCGGCCGGCCCCAGCTGCACGTAGCGCGCCGTGCCGACGTCCACGGCCCGCTCCCCTCCCTGCAGCGCGACGCGCACCATCTCCTGCACCCGGTGGCGCGGGAGCCCCAGGTTGCGGGCGAACAGGTTGGCGGTGCCCAGTGGCAGGATCCCCAGCGGCACCCCCGTGCCGGCCAGCACCCCGGCGACGTTGCGGACCGTCCCGTCACCCCCGCCGACGACGACCAGGTCGGCCCCCTCGGCGAGCGCGGCGCGCGCCTGCTCGGCCCCGGGCGAGATGACCGTCGTGTAGTGCACGAGCGGGTCCGGCCAGCCCAGCCCACGGCATACTCGGTGCAGCTCGGCCTGGGCCGCCCAGGCGCGGTCCGCGGCTGGGTTGAGCACCGCGGCGACCCGGGTCATCGGTGCTAGTCGCGCAGGCGCTCGGTGAGCGAGGTCGCGATCGTGTCCGGCGTCAGTCCGATGCGCTCGAGGACCTGACCGCGCGAGCCGTGGTCGAGGAACTGCTTCGGTATGCCGTAGGTCCAGACCGGGACCGGGTTGCCGGCCGCGCGGACCCGGGCGGCGATGGCCGAGCCGATGCCGGTGTCGACCAGGTTGTCCTCCACGACGGCCACCGCCGGGGACCGGCCGACCAGGTCGAGCAGGTCGTCGCTGACCGGCAGCACCCAGCGGGGGTCGACGACCTTGGTCGAGATCCCCTGGGCGCCGAGCTTCTCCGCGACGGCGAGGGAGACCCCCGACATGGCCCCGACCGAGACCAGGAGCAGGTCGGGGTGCTCGCTCTCGCGCAGGATGTCGACGTCGCCGTGGGCGCCGACGGCCTGGACCGGGTCCGCGACGCTGCCCTTGGGGAAGCGCAGCACGGTCGGGCCGTCCTCGACCGCGACGGCCTCGCGCAGCGCCACCCGGATCTGGGCGCCGTCGCGCGGGGCGGCCAGCCGCAGCCCGGGCACGATCGAGAGCAGGCCCATGTCCCACATGCCGTTGTGGCTGGCGCCGTCGGTGCCGGTGACGCCGGCCCGGTCGAGCACGAACGTGACGCCCTGCCTGTGGAGGGCGCAGTCCATCAGCAGCTGGTCGAAGGCGCGGTTGAGGAAGGTCGCATAGATCGCGACCACGGGGTGCATCCCCGCGAAGGACAGGCCGGAGGCCATGGTGACCGCGTGCTGCTCGGCGATGCCGACGTCGAAGACCCGCTCGGGGTAGGCCTGGGCGAAGCCGGAGAGCCCGACTGGGATCAGCATCGAGGCGGTCAGCGCCACGATGTCCTCGCGCTCGTCGGCCAGGTCGAGCAGCTCGTCGCTGAACTCGTCGGTCCAGGAGCGCCCGGACAGCTCCAGCGGCAGGCCGGTCTCGGGGTTGATGACGCCGACGGCGTGGAACCGGTCGGCCTCGTCGCTGGTGGCGGGCGTGTAGCCGTGGCCCTTCTCGGTGATCGCGTGCACCAGCACGACACCGCCGAAGTCGTGGGCGCGCCGCAGCGCGGTCTCCATCGCCGCCAGGTCGTGGCCGTCGACGGGGCCGAGGTACTTCAGGCCCAGGTCCTCGAACATGCCCTGCGGGCTGACGATGTCCTTCAGCCCCTTCTTGACGCCGTGGAGCGTCTCGTAGGTCCGTCTGCCCACGACCGGCGTCTTGTGCAGCACCCGCTTGCCCCAGGACAGGACGTTCTCGTAGTTCTTGGTCGCCCGCAGCGAGGCGAGGTAGTCGGCCATGCCGCCGGTGGTCGGCGCGTAGGAGCGCTCGTTGTCGTTGACGACGATGACCAGCGGGAGGTCGGGGTTGGCGGCGATGTTGTTGAGGGCCTCCCACGCCATCCCGCCGGTGAGCGCCCCGTCACCGATGACCGCGACAGTATGCCGATCGGTCTCGCCCCGGAGCTTGCGTCCCGTCGCGATGCCGATCGCCCAGGACAGGGAGGTCGAGGCGTGGCTGTTCTCGACGACGTCGTGGCGGGACTCGGCGCGGCTGGGGTAACCGGAGATGCCACCCTCCTTGCGGAGGGTGCCGAAGTCGTGCCGCCCGGTGAGCAGCTTGTGCACGTAGGACTGGTGCCCGGTGTCGAAGACGACCGTGTCGCGCGGGCTGTCGAAGACGCGATGGATGGCCATGGTCAGCTCGACGACACCCAGGTTGGGCCCCAGGTGGCCGCCGGTGCGGGACACGGAGTCGACCAGATAGCTGCGGATCTCGGCCGCGAGGTCGGTGAGCTGGTCCGGGGACAGCCGGCTGAGGTCGGCTGGCCCGGAGATGCTGCTGAGCAGACCCACGATGTGTCAGTGCCTTTCTCCGGGGACGTGGCCACCGAGTCTACGGCTTTCCCCCACCTCGACCGAGCGCGCCCGGCTGCGCCACCCACCCCGACCGGACGCGCCGGACTGCGCCCCAGGCCCGACCGAACGCGCCCGGGCTTGCGCCACCCACCCCGACCGGACGCGCCGCCCACACTTGGTCGTACACTCGTTCTATGTCAGGACCTCCCGGGTGGCCAGAGCGAGTGCCGCCCACCGGTGTGCCCGGGTGGGAGGAGGCAGCAGTCTCGTGGTTGCTCGACCAGTGCCCTGCTGACTACCGCGCCTACCGTGCCTGGCGTCGGCACCCGGTGGCCCTGGCCTGGATCAGCGTCCGGCACCTTCAGGCTGAGCTGGATGCGATGCGGGGGGCCTGGCGCGATGTCCGTGCCGACCTCGGGCCCCTCCTGCCACCGGGCTCGATGGGGGACGTGCTCGGATCCCTCACCCAGGAGGGGCTGCGGCTTCGAGCGGCCCTGCGCGGCGCTGAGCTGCTCCTGGAGGCCATGCGGGTGCGCGCACCGATCCGCTCCTGAGCCAGCACTTGGCCACGACCCCCACGCGCCCGGTGGACCACAGGAGCACCGCCCCACGCGATGCTTCTCTGTGTGTCAAGCGGTCGGGCCGGCTGCCCGCGACAACCAGTGCCCGGCTGACGTCTTCGAGCGCCTACTGGTTCTTGTGGTCGACTGCAGCCAGCCCGAGGATCACCAAGGCGCTCGAAGACGCCTCGGTGGGGCTGGCGGTCGCGACACGACCGGAGATCTACGCCCCACGCGCTCGGTCGAGGGGGTGAGGAGCTAGTGTGAGATATGCGACATGACTTCGTTTGCTAAATGGTGGAATACGTAGTTAGGTTTGCCTTACCTGACCATCGTCACAGCATCGGAGCACGCATATGACTCGGCGCCACCTCACCGTGCCGGCCCTAGGCCTCATCGCAGCCCTCACCCTCAGCGCCTGCGGAGGCGACAGCGCCGCGGACGACGGCAACGGCGAGGCGGCGGGCGGCGAGACCGTCTCGATCACGGACTCACAGGGCCGCACGGTCGACGTCCCGGTCAACCCCGGCACGGTCGTGGCGACCGACTGGAGCGTCATCCGCACCCTGTCTGACCTGGGCATCGAGGTCGACGCCGTGCCCGCGGCGAACTCCGCGCTGCCGGACGACATCGCTCAGTACGCCGGCGGGGACGTCCCGACCATCGGCACCCTGCAGGAGCCCGACTACGAGGCCATCAACGAGCTCGAGCCGGACCTGATCATCATCGGCTCCCGCAGCGGCACGCCCGAGGTGCTGGCGGAGATGGAGAAGATCTCCCCCAACGTCATCGACATGTCGGTCCGGTTCGAGGAGTCCTCCCAGCAGATCCCCGCGACGGAGGAGCGCGTGGTCCAGCTCGGCTCGATCTTCGACAAGGAGACCGAGGCCCAGGAGCTCATGGACGACCTCACCGCCCAGATCGAGGAGGTCGGCACGCAGGCGGCCGCGACCGGTGAGACCGCCCTGTTCGTGCAGGTCTCCGGCGGCACGGCCAGCGCCTACGGCCCCGGCTCGCGCTTCGGCATCGTCTACGACGCCTTCGGCTACACCCCGACCGACGCCCCGATCGACGAGGAGGGCTCGCACGGTCAGGAGATCAGCCAGGAGTTCTTCACCGAGTACAACCCCGGCGTCCTGCTCGTGCTGGACCGCGCCGCCGCGATCGGCTCGGACGAGGCCCCGGCCCTGGAGGTGCTCAACAACGACCTGGTCAATACCACGGACGCCGCCACCAACGACAAGATCCACGTCGTCGACGGCTTCGCCTGGTACCTCGCCACTGCCGCGCCGAGCTCGATCCAGCAGATGATCGACGACGTGAAGGCCACCCTCTGAGCGCGACCACGACAACCACCCGCCCCGCCCCGGCGCCGAGCCGGGGCGGGGTGCGTGCCGTCCACGTGTGGATCGCGGCGGGCGTCCTGCTGGTCGGCAGCTACCTCTCGCTCGGCATCGGAGCCGCCAGCAGTGTCGGGGTGGCCGACCTGTTCCCACCCACCGCCGATGAGTGGCACATCCTGGCCACCTCGCGCATCCCGCGCCTCATGGCGATCCTGATGGCCGGCGCCTCGCTGTCGGTCGCCGGCCTGATCATGCAGCGGATCACCGCCAACCGGTTCGTCTCCCCCAGCACCTCGGGCACCGTCGAGGCAGCCGTGCTCGGCATCCTCATCGCGACCATGCTGTTCAGCTCCACCTCGCTGGTCGTCAAGATGCTGATCGCCATCGTGACGGCCATCGCGGGCACGATGGTCTTCCTGCAGATGCTGCAACGGATCCAGCACCGCGAGGGCATCGTGGTCGCCCTCGTCGGGCTCATGTACGGCGGCGTGCTCGCCGCGATCACCACGTTCGTGGCCTACCAGCGCGACATGGTGCAGTACCTCGACATCTGGACGACCGGCTCGTTCTCCGGCATCCTCGAGGGCCGCTACGAGCCGCTCTACATCGTGCTGCTCGTCGGTGTCATCGGCTACCTGTTCGCCGACCGGTTCACCGTCATCGGGATGGGTGAGTCCTTCGCCACCAACCTCGGCCTGAACTACCAGCGCATCCTCTATATCGGCCTCGTGGTCGTGTCCGTCATGGCCGCGGTGGTCGTCGTGGTCGTCGGCGCGATCCCGTTCCTCGGCCTGATCGTGCCCAATGTGGTGACTCTGCTGCTGGGCGACAACGTCAAGAAGGTGCTGCCGCTCACGGCCCTCGCGGGGGCCGGCTTCGTCCTGGCCTGCGACGTCGTCGGCCGCACGGCGATCTACCCCTACGAGCTGCCCGTCGCCACCATCGCCGGGGGCATCGGCGGGGTGGTCTTCATCTGGCTGATCATGCGCTCTGCCAAGGGGGCGTCAGTATGACGTTCCTCCAGGCCCGCAGAGACCGCACCACCCGCGTCGCGGCGGCGCTCGAGCACGCCAGCCCCGAGGAGCGCCGGCGGCGCACCCGCATCCGGGTGATCCTGGCCGTCCTCGGGTTGTTGTGCGTCGTCGCCGTGGTCGCCTACCTGACCTACGACGTCCGCGGCTCCTGGGACTACGCCATGGACCTGCGCACCCGCCAGGTCGGCTCACTGGTCGTCGTCGGCGCGGCGGTCGGCGCCTCGAGCCTGGTCTTCCAGACCATCGCCGGCAGCCGGATCCTGACCCCCAGCGTGATGGGCTTCGACGCCCTCTACCTGCTGGTGCAGACGATCATCGTCTTCTTCTTCGGCAGCGCGACCTTCCTGATGATGGGCGTGGCCGAGCGGTTCCTGATCAACGCCGGGGCGCTCGTCCTCTTCGGGATGCTGCTCTTCCGCTGGTTGTTCGGCCGCAACAGCCGCAACCTGCTGGTCCTGGTGCTGGTCGGCATCGTCATCGGCTCGCTGTTCAACTCCCTGACGTCGCTGGCCTCGCGCGTGCTCAGCCCGAACGACTTCCTCACCCTGCAGGACGTCATGTTCGCCACCTTCAACACCGTCGACGGCGACCTGCTGTGGATCGTGGGTGCCGTCTGCGTCGTGGGGCTGCTGGCCCTGGTCCCGCTGCTGCGCTATCTCGACGTGGTCGACCTGGGCTATGACAGTGCGATCGCCCTCGGCCTCCCCTACCACCGGGTGGTCACCCTGACCCTCGCCGTGGTGACCCTGCTGGTGGCGGTCTCCACCGCGCTGGTGGGCCCGATGCTCTTCCTGGGCCTCATCGTCGCCAACCTGGCGCGGCAGGTGGTCCCGAGCCATCGGCATACTGACCTGGTCCTGGGTTCGGTCCTCGTCGGGATCCTGGCTACCGTGGCCGGACAGTTCGTCGTGGGCCACCTGATGGACAACGGCACCACGCTCAGCGTCGTCGTTAACCTGGTCGGCGGCATCTATTTCATCCTGCTCCTGATGAGGACGGTCCGACTGTGATCAGCGTGCGCGACATCACCCACCGCTACGACAAGCAGGTGGTGCTCGACGAGGTGGGCCTGACCCTCCCCGTCGGTCAGCTCACCTCGATCGTGGGGGCCAACGGGGCCGGCAAGTCCACCCTGCTGTCGGTGATCAGCCGCTTGATCAAGCCGGAGCGGGGCACGGTCTTCATCGACGACCTCGACGTGCAGACGGCCGGGGCCGACGCCATCTCCAGGCGGCTGGCGGTCCTGCGTCAGGACAACCGGATCACCGCCCGGCTCAGCGTGGTGGACCTGGTGCGCTTCGGCCGCTTCCCCTACAGCAAGGGCCGGTTGACCCCGGAGGACCACGTGGTCGTCGACGAGGCGCTGGACTACCTCGACCTGCAGCCCCTGCGGGACCGCTACCTCGACCAGCTCTCCGGCGGCCAGCGCCAGCGTGCCTACATCGCGATGATCCTCGCGCAGGACACCGACTACATCCTGCTGGACGAGCCGTTGAACAACCTCGACATGAAGCACTCGTCGTCGATGATGACGCTGCTGCGCCGGGCCGCGGACGATCTGGGCAAGACGATCGTGCTGGTGCTGCACGACATCAACTTCGCCTCGTGCTTCTCCGACCACATCGTGGCGATGCGCGACGGCAAGGTCGTGGTGCAGGGCACGCCCGCCGAGATCATGCAGCGGGAGACCCTGCGTGAGGTCTTCGACATGGACATCCACGTGCAGGACCTGAACGGCATGCGCCTCGGGATCTTCTGGACCACCGGCGCCCCGGTCGGGCCGCTCCCGCTGGCCGGGCAGCCCGAGACCGACGGGAGCCCCGGGCAGGCGCAGGACGAGCAGGCGGCCGAGTTCGCCTGGCGCGCCTGAGTCCGGCGGCTAGGTGCGCGCGACCACCAGGTAGGCCAGGTAGGCCAGGTAGAGCACGACGAAGACGACGCCCTCCGTGCGCGAGACCCGGCGGCCGGTCCGGAAGACCGGCAGGCACAGGAGGGCGACGGCGGCCATCAGCGGCAGGTCGACGCGCACCAGCTCCCCGCCGATGCTGATGGGGGCGACGAGCACGGTGACGCCCAGGATGAAGGCGATGTTGTAGACGCTGGAGCCGATGAGGTTGCCGATCGCGATTTCGCGGTTGTTGCGGACGGTCGACACCAGGGTGGTGGCCAGCTCCGGCGCCGAGGTGCCGATCGCGACGACGGTGAGGCCGATCAGTGCGTGGGACACGCCGAGATCGCGGGCCAGCCACGACGCACCCCGCACCAGCCAGTCAGCGCCGAGCACGATCACGGCTATGCCCAGCAGCAGGACGGCCAGGTCCGCACCGACCTGACCGGCGACCCGCCTCCTGGACGGCATCCACTCCTTGGTGATGACCTGCGCGCGGTTGGCGGCTCGCTGCCGCAGGCTCAGCTGGACCACGATGGCGGTGTAGGCGACGGCGATGACGAGCAGCAGGAGCCCGTCCAGGCGGGAGATCTCGCCGTCGAGGCTCATCGCCACCAGTGCCAGCGCGGCCAGGGCCATGGCCGGGACGTCGAGCCGGAAGGTCTGCGCCCCCATGGCGATCGGCCGGATGGCCGCGCTCAGGCCCAGGATGAGCAGCAGGTTCACCATGTTGGTGCCGGCGATGTTGCCGACGGCCAGCGCCCCCACGTCCCGGAGCGAGGCGTCGATGCCCACCGCCAGCTCCGGCGCGGAGGTGCCCACCGACACGACCGTGATGCCGACGACGATCGGTGGGATGCCGAGCCTGCCGGCCAGCTGCGTGCCGGCGCGCACCACGGCCTCGGCGCCCACCACCAGGGTGACCAGTCCCAGCAGGATGAGCAGCTCGGAAGTCACCGGGCCACGTTAGCGAAGCGCACCCGGATCGACATGTCGTTCCCGGGCGCGCAGGACCACGCAGCACCGTCCGGGCGCCGGCTCGAGACATGCCTCCAGGCAGGGCGGCTCGAGGTGCTGGGCCATGCTGTCGAGCATCGCGTGGTTCATCCCGCACACCAGCTCGGTGTGCTCCTGGGCCAGCACGTGGAATGGACAGTTGCCCAGCGTGATCCGCTGCTCGACCTCCCGGGGCTCGAAGCCGGCCTCCGCCAGCACGACCATCACCCGTGCGACGATCTCCTCGGTCGTCAGGGCGGCCCCCACCCGCGTCGCGAGCCCCCGACCCTCGCGAGCCGCCACCTCGTGCAGGACCTCCAGGACGGGCTCCCCCGAGCGCGCCGCGGCGTCCACGGCGGCCGCGAGCAACCGGCCCGCCAGCTCGTAGTCCCGGGCGGGCAGGGAGACCGCGACCTCCGCACCCGAGCGCCGGTAGCGCTTGGCGGGCCTCCCGGCGCCGGGCCCGGTCCGCTCCCCCAGCCGCTGGTAGTCCACCTCGAGCAGCCCGTCAGCCGCCAGCCGGTCCAGGTGGAACTTGACCCGGTGGTGCGGCAGGCCCGTGGCGGCAGCCGCCTCCTCACGCCCCACCGGCTCGTCCCTGCTGCACACGTAGCGGTAGAGCTCGCGCCGCACCGGCTCGGCCAGCGAGCCGATGCCGGCCACCGCACGGTCGAAGTCTGCCTCGGCCACGATCTCCTCCTCTTGACGGAACCGTCTCGACGGGTCTAACGTCGAGGCTACTCTCTTTTAGAATGGTGGGCCAGTATGACGACGAGCACAGACCTCTCCCGGTCCCCCGGGGACCGTGGGCTGAGTGAGGGCGGGTCGCGTGGGAGCGAGGCCGAGCCCGTCCAGCTCGTGGACGACCGGATCGAGGGCCACCGACTCGAGCGCGACCGCATCGACCGGGCGGCACGGGCCGCGGCAGAGTTCCTCGCCGCGCTCGGGGTCGACTGCGACCGGGAGGGCATGCAGGTCAGCCCTCGGCGGATGGCCCGGGCCTACGCCGCGATGCTCACCGCCCGGCCCTTCGAGATGACGACCTTCGACAACGACGAGGGCTACGACGAGCTGGTGCTGGTCCGCTCGATCCCGGTCCAGTCGCTGTGCGAGCACCACTTCCTGCCGTTCACCGGCATCGCCCACGTCGGCTACCTGCCGGGGTCGCGGATCCTCGGGCTGTCCAAGTTCGCCCGCGTGGTCGAGATGTTCGCCCGCCGCCCGCAGGTCCAGGAACGGCTCACCCAGCAGGTCGCCGAGTGGATCGACCACGAGCTCCAGCCGCGCGGGGTCGGCGTCGTCATCGAGGCCGAGCACAGCTGCATGACCCTGCGCGGGGTGCGTGCGACCGGCGCGACGACCCGCACCTCGGCGCTGCGCGGCACCCTGCGCGAGTCGGCCGCGCGCGCCGAGTTCCTCAGCCTGATCACCTGACCGAAAGGACCCTGTCATGTCCACCCCATCCGCCCCGTCCGCAGGCGTTGTCGTGGTGGGGGCCGGCCTGGCCGGCGCCCACGTCGTCACCTCGCTGCGCGAGCGGGAGTATGCCGGGCCGCTCACCATCGTGGGCGACGAGGACGAGCTCCCCTACGAGCGCCCACCCCTGAGCAAGGGCTACCTGCAGGGGGCGGACGAGATCGACGGCGTCTACGTCCACCCCCCGCAGTGGTATGCCGAGCACGACGTGACCACCCGCCTCGGCGACGCTGCGGTCGCCATCGACTGCGAGGCCCACGAGGTCCAGCTCGCCAGCGGCGAGCGCCTCCCCTACGGCACCCTCGTGCTGGCCACCGGGGCCGAGCCGCGGCGCCTCCCCCTGCCGGGGGCCGACCTGGAGGGCGTGGTGACGCTGCGGCGGATCGCCGACAGCGACGCCCTGAAGGAAGCGATCGCCGAGCACCGGCGGATCGTGATCGTCGGCGGCGGGTGGATCGGCCTGGAGGTCGCGGCCGCGGCACGGCTGGGCGGCTCCGAGGTCACCGTGCTCGAGATGGCCGACCTCCCGCTCCTGCAGGTGCTCGGGCCCGAGGTCGCCCAGCACTTCGCGCAGCTGCACGCGGGCCACGGGGTGGACCTGAGGACCGGGGTGACCGTCTCGGAGATCACCGGCGACGGTGGCCGGGTCACCGGGGTCGTCGTCGACGGGGAGACGGTCCCCGCCGATCTCGTGCTGCTCGGCGTGGGGGCCGCCCCCAACACCGACCTGGCTCTCGCGGCGGGCCTGTCCGTGGGCTCCGGCATATTGGTCGACGAGCACCTGCGCTCGGTCGACGACCCCGACGTCCTGGCGGTCGGTGACGTGGCCGAGGCACGGCATACTGCCTCGGGCGGGACCCTGCGGGTGGAGCACTGGGACAACGCGATCCGGCAGGGCAAGCTCGCGGCCGCGACGATCACCGGCGGCGACGAGGTCTATGACTGGGCGCCCTACTTCTACACCGACCAGTTCGACCTGGGCATGGAGTATGTCGGGCACGGCAGCGCGGACGACGACGTGGTAATCCGAGGCGACCTGGCCTCCGGTGAGTTCATCGCGTTCTGGCTGCGCGACGGCGTCGTGAGCGCGGCGATGAACGTGAACATCTGGGACGTCAACGACGACCTGCGGGAGCTCATCGGGCGCGAGATCGCCGCAGAGCGGCTGGCCGACAGCGGCGTCGCGCTCACCGACCTGTGAGCCCGCGCTACAGCAGCAGCACGGCGATCAGGAAGGCGCCGACCCCGGGGAGGCGCCAGCGCCCCGGGACCTGACCGCGGGCCCCGATGAGGAGGAAGACGGGCACGGCCACCACCATGGCCGGGCTCAGCGCGAACCACACCCAGGCCCACCGGGTGGCCAGGCGGGGCTGGGGTGAGTTCAGCACGAGGAGGAGGAAACTGATCAGGAGCAGCCCCATCAGGTAGCCCGCCGCGCCGCGCAACTCCCACCCGCCGACCGTGGTGTAGATCCCGTCTGAGGGTGTTGCCCACACGACCTCCACGTCGGGCGAGGACTGCCGCAGCGCGTCGGTCACGTCGCCGATGATGAAGTCGCGGGCGCGCGGGTCGAAGCCCTGCGAGCGCAGCTCGTCGACCGAGTTGCTCTGGAGGACCTCGGCGGAGCTGCGGTGCCAACCCTCCCGCCACTCGAGCCGGACCGTCGAGGCTCCCACCACTCCCTCGGTGTAGCTCTGCGGTGCACCGACGGCCCCCACGACACGCACCTGGGTGACGGCGCCGCGCTCCAGGCCGGAACGCAGGTCGTCGTAGGACTCGAGCCGGAACCCCGTGAGGGCCGTGGTCACGACCGTCACGGCATACAGCCCGAGCACCAGCCAGCGGGCCAGCTGCCACGCATCCAGACTCCGATGACTCGTCCCCACCCCCTCGGGGGCAACCGTCGTCGTTGCCATGCGGCGACCTTACGGACAGGCTCCGGTGAGTCACGGCATACTCGCCCGCTGCTCACAGCAGCGCGCCCTTCCGCCTGAGGCGGTGCGCAGCGCACGCTGGCGACATGAGCACGCAGACACTCGACCCCGCCCAGGGGCTGGACCAGGAGATCCACCGACAGCTCTTCGACCGCCGCACGCTGGTGCTGGGCGAGGCGCTGGAGGAGCGGAACAGCAACCGGCTGTGCACCGCGCTCCTACTGCTGGCCGACGCCGACCCCCGCGCGGACATCCGGCTGCTGATCAACTCGGTCGGCGGCTCGGTCCCCGGGATGCTGGCGATCCGCGACTGCATGCGGATCATCCCCAACGACGTGGTGACGGTGAACGTCGGGATGGCCTACAGCGCCGGACAGTTCCTGCTGTCGGCAGGGACGAGCGGCAAGCGGTTCGCGATGCCACACTCCAAGGTGCTGCTGCACCAGGGGTCGGCCGGCATCGGCGGCACCGCGATGGACATCGCGATCCAGGCCGACGACCTGCGGCACACCCGCGACACCGTGCTGGGCTGCATCGCCGAGGACACCGGGCAGTCGGTCGCGCGCGTCGAGGAGGACTCCCGGCGGGACCGGTGGTTCTCGGCGCAGGAGGCGCTGGACTACGGCTTCGTCGACGCGATCGTGGGCTCGCTGGGCGAGGTGATGCCGGACCGGACCTCGCCGATCGGGCTGGGGGGTGCACGATGAGCACCTACTCGATCCCCTACGTGACGACCCAGAGCCCGCGCGGTGAGCGCACGCTCGACATCTACAGCCGGCTGCTGGCCGACCGGATCGTCTATCTGGGCACCGGCATCGACGAGGGCGTCGCCAACGCGGTCATCGCCCAGCTGCTGCACCTGGAGAACGACAACCCGGACGCGCCGATCGCGCTCTACCTCAACTCGGTCGGCGGCTCGATCCCGGCCACCCTGGCGATCTATGACGCGATGCAGTTCGTCCGGCCGCGGGTCGACACCACGTGCGTGGGTCAGGTGGTCGCCAGCTCGGCGGTCCTGCTCGCCGGCGGTGCCGCCGGTCACCGCTCGATCCTGCCCCACGGGCGGGTCGTGATCCACGCGCCTGCAGCAGAGGGACGGGGCACCGTGCCGGATCTGATCCTGGAGGCCGACGAGGTCGAGCGGGTGCGGCGGATGCAGGAGGAGATCCTCGGGCTGCACACCGGCCACTCCGCCGAGCAGGTGCGGTCCGACACCGACCGCGACCTGATCCTCACGGCGCAGGCCGCCGTCGACTACGGCGTGGTGGACCAGGTCCTCGCCTCCCGCGAGGTGCCGGCGCTGAGCGCGTGACGAGGTCAGCCCACGCTGCCCGCAGGACAGGTCCGCCTGCCCGCAGCACAGGTCAGGCTGCCAGCAGCACAGCTCATGCAGCCAGCAGGGCGGGTCCGCTCCCCCGCACTCCGGGCTGGACGAGGGTGAGCTGCGTCCCTGCCCGCCGGGTCAGGTCGACCACCGTGAGGTCGAGGGCACCGGCGAGTGCCTCAAGCATCTCCGAGGACGGGTCCTTCTTGCCGCGCTCGAGCTCGGAGAGGTACTGCGGCGAGAGTCCGGCCCGAGCGGCGACGTCCGAGATGCGCTCGCCGCGGAACTCACGCTCACCGCGGAGCTGGCGTCCGAGCGCCTCGCGCCACAGCAACGCCGGGCCGCGGCGCGCAGCACGGCCGCGGTTCCCGAGACGTCCCGGGTCCTGACGGTCGGGCAGACGCACCACGTTTCCCATGACCCGACGCTATCGCCGGCAAGCCCCCGCCGGGAGCGATTTTCACTCTCGGCGAAGAGCCCGCCACAACCTGAGCGAGGCGCAGGAGCGGCGCGGCCACGGCATACTGCCCGAGGTCAGTCGGCGACGCGGACGTTGATGAGGTTGGCCCAGGGGTCGTCGAAGGAGACCGTGCGGCCGTCGTCGCGGGTCTGCACCCCGTAGTGCTTCATGCGCTCGGTGAGGGCGCCGATCTCGTCGGCGGTGGGCACGATGATGTCGACCTGACCCAGGCCGAGGGTGCGCTGGCGACGGCCGGCGCCGCGGGAGTTCCAGACGTTCATCGCCATGTGGTGGTGATACTTCCCGGCGGAGACGAACAGCGCCTGGTTGCCCAGAGCGGCGGTGGTCTCGAAACCCAGCTTGTCGACGTAGAAGCCCTTCGCGCTGGCGACGTCACCCACGGAGAGGTGGACGTGCCCCACGATGGCGCTGCCGAGCGTGGTGGGGTCGTCCAGACCACGCTCGCTGAGGTGCTCGCGCAGGAAGGCGTTGGGGTCGAGGTAGAGCGTGGACATCTCGACCTGCCCGTGGGTCCAGCTCCACTGCGTCCGGTCACGGTCCCAGTAGAGCTCGATGCCGTTGCCCTCGGGGTCGTCGAAGTAGAAGGCCTGGCTGACGAGGTGGTCGCTGGAGCCGACGAACTTCACGCCCGGGTACTGCGCGGCGGTCGCGACGGCAGCGGCCAGCGCCTCCTGGGTGTCGAACAGGATGGCGGTGTGGAACAGCCCGGCCTGGCCGGGGCTGGCCGCCTTGAGGGCGGGGCTGTGCCGCAGGATGACGACGGGCTCGGTCCCGCGACCGAGGGTCACCTGGGGGCCCTCGCTGGAGAGCACGGTGAGCGCGATCGCGTCACGGTAGTAGGCGGTCATGACGTCGAGGTCGGCGACGTCCAGGGTCACCGCACCCATCGACGTGTCTGCGGCGAGCAGGTCCTTCGGGGCGAGCAGGTCGGGCGTGGCCATGGCGCATCCTCCGTTTGATTGATGTTTCAAGTATTACAACAGAGGCGCGCTCCCGTCCATTCCCGGCGGCATCATGCCGGAGCGACGACGTCGAGGCCCTCCTCCCTGGCAGCACGAGCCATCCGGTCGTCATACGTCACGATCACGGGGGTCTCGACGGCGATGGCGGTGGCGAGGTGGATTGCGTCGAGGGTCCGCAGGTAGCTCTGGGGCAGACTTGCGGCCTGGTGCAGGATCGGCTCGGTGACCGGCACGACGTCGAGCCCGTCGAGCAGGGTCATGACCACGGTCGGGTCCAGGGCGAGGCGCTGGGCGAAGCGGCGAAGGTCCACCACCGCCAGCGCCGAGACCAGGAGTGCCCCCTCCGCACCCTCGTCGAGCCAGCGCGTCAGTGCGGCCGACTCAGCCTCCTCGATGACCACTTTTGCCAGGGCGGACGTGTCGAGCAGCACACTGGTCACAGGCGATCCTGACGCAGGTCATCCAGGATGCTCTGCGATGACTCGGCGCGAGTGACGCGTGGGATGGCGCTCCAGCCGCCGTGTCGCCTGGCCTTGCGTGCGACCAAGTGCTCCAGTGGCGAGGCGGTCGCCGGCACCAGCCGCCCGATCACCTCACCACTGCTGGTGACTGTGTAGGTCTGGCCGGCGCGAAGCCCGCGCATGATCTCCCCCGAGTTATTGCGAAGCTCCCGCTGGCTGATCGTGGTCATGATCGACCGTAGCGCGCCTGTAGCACGTCCGCGGTGTGGCCAAGGGCTGTTCGGGCTGTCCGACATCTGTCGCAGGCGGACACGAAGGGCGGCCCCGCACCGATCACTCGGTGCAGGGCCGTCGCGGGTGGTGCGTGTCAGTCAGGCAGAGACCAGCGAGCGCAGGACGTACTGCAGGATGCCGTCGTTGCGGTAGTAGTCCGCCTCACCGGGGGTGTCGATCCGGACCAGGGCGTCGAACTCAACCTTCTCGCCGCTCTCCTTCTCGGCCACCACGTGCACGGTCTCGGGGATCGAGTCGTTCAGCGCGGTGATGCCGGTGAAGGCGAAGGTCTCGGTGCCGTCCAGGCCGAGGCCGTCGGCGGTCTGGCCCTCGGGGTACTGCAGCGGCAGCACGCCCATGCCGATCAGGTTGGAACGGTGGATCCGCTCGTAGGACTCGGCGATGACCGCCTTGACCCCGAGCAGCAGGGTGCCCTTGGCCGCCCAGTCGCGGGAGGAGCCGGAGCCGTACTCCTTGCCGGCCAGCACGACCAGCGGGACGCCCGCCTCCCGGTAGGCCGCCGCGGCGTCGAAGATGGAGACGGCCTCGTCGGAGTCGCTGAGCAGGTTGCGGGTGAACCCACCCTCGACACCGTCCAGCAGCTGGTTCTTGAGCCGGATGTTGGCGAAGGTGCCGCGGATCATGACCTCGTGGTTACCACGGCGCGAGCCGTAGGAGTTGAAGTCACGCCGCTCGATGCCGTGGTCGGACAGGTAGCGACCGGCCGGGCTGTCGGCCTTGATCGAGCCGGCCGGGCTGATGTGGTCGGTGGTCACCGAGTCACCCAGCTTGGCCAGCACGCGGGCACCCTCGATGTCCTGCACCGGCTCGGGCTGCGCCGCCATCCCCTCGAAGTACGGGGGCTTGCGGACGTAGGTGGACTCGTCGACCCAGTCGAAGGTGTCACCCTCCGGCGTCGGCAGGCTCTGCCACCGCTCGTCACCGGCGAAGACGTCGGCGTAGTCCTCGGTGAACATGTCCCGGCTGATCGAGTTGGCGATGACCTGCTCGACCTCCTCGGCGTCCGGCCAGATGTCACGCAGGTACACCTCGTTGCCCTCGGTGTCGACGCCCAGCGGCTCGGTCTCGAAGTCGAAGTCCATCGTCCCGGCCAGGGCGTAGGCGATCACCAGGGGCGGCGACGCCAGGTAGTTCATCTTGACGTCGGGGTTGATCCGGCCCTCGAAGTTGCGGTTGCCCGACAGCACCGAGGCGACCGACAGGTCGTGCTCGTTCACGGCACGGCTGACGTCCTCGATGATCGGGCCCGAGTTGCCGATGCAGGTGGTGCAGCCGTAGCCCACCAGGTGGAAGCCGAGCTTCTCCAGGTAGGGCCACATCCCGGCCTTGTCGAAGTAGCCGGTGACCACCTTGGAACCGGGCGCCATCGAGGTCTTGACCCACGGCGGGACGGTCAGGCCCCGCTCGACGGCGTTCTTGGCCAGCATCGCCGCACCCATCATCACCGAGGGGTTGGAGGTGTTGGTGCAGGAGGTGATCGAGGCGATGACCACGTGACCGTGGTCGACCTCGCACGCCTGGCCGTCGATGGTCACCGGCACCGGGTTGGTCGCCCGGGTGACGCCCGCGGCCAGCGGCGGGGAGTGGACCGGGCGGCCGGCCTCCTGGGACTCCTCGTGAACATCGTGCGACGGGGAGTCGGACGCCGGGAAGGTGTCGCGGAGCTCCTGGTCGACCGCACTCTTCTCGATGCTGTTGCCGTTGAGCACATAGTTCTTCAGGTCGGCGTGGAACTGTCGCTTGGACTCGGTCAGCGCGATCCGGTCCTGCGGGCGCTTCGGGCCGGCGATCGACGGGACGACGGTGGACAGGTCCAGCTCGAGGTACTCGCTGTAGCGGGCCTCCGGAGTGTTGTCCTCCAGCCACATGCCCTGCTCCTTGGCGTAGGCCTCAACGAGCGCCACCTGCTCCTCGGACCGGCCGGTCAGGCGC
Source organism: Ornithinimicrobium sp. F0845 (assembly GCF_023015765.1). GTDB lineage: Bacteria > Actinomycetota > Actinomycetes > Actinomycetales > Dermatophilaceae > Ornithinicoccus. The sequence goes on along the minus strand of NZ_JALKAL010000003.1, from coordinate 119,859 downwards.
AGGTAGTCCAGGGTGACGCCGTCGATCGGGAACATCGAGACGGTGCACCCGAACTCCGGGCTCATGTTGCCGATCGTGGCCCGGTTGGCCAGCGGCACGGCGGCCACGCCGGCGCCGTAGAACTCCACGAACTTGCCGACCACACCGTGGTCGCGCAGCTTCTCGGTGATGGTCAGCACGACGTCGGTGGCGGTCGTGCCGGCGGGGATCTCACCGGTGAGCTTGAAGCCCACGACCTTGGGGATGAGCATCGAGACCGGCTGGCCGAGCATGGCCGCCTCGGCCTCGATCCCGCCCACGCCCCAGGCGAGGACGCCCAGGCCGTTGACCATCGGCGTGTGGGAGTCGGTGCCCACGCAGGAGTCCGGGTACGCAACCAGCACGTCGGGCTCCTCCGCCGACGCTCGGGTCATGACGGTGCGGGCCAGGTGCTCGATGTTGACCTGGTGGACGATGCCGGTGCCCGGCGGGACGACCTTGAAGTCCTCGAAGGCGCTCTGCCCCCAGCGCAGGAACTGGTAGCGCTCCCCGTTGCGCTCGTACTCGATCTCGACGTTGCGCTCGAAGGCGTCCGGACGCCCGAACACGTCAATGATCACCGAGTGGTCGATGACCAGCTCCGTCGGCACCTGCGGGTTGATCTTGGCCGGGTCGCCACCCAGGTCGGCCATCGCCTCGCGCATCGTGGCGAGGTCGACGATGCACGGCACACCGGTGAAGTCCTGCATGAGGACGCGCGCCGGGCTGAACTGGATCTCGGTGTCGGGCTCGGCGGTCTCGTCCCACTGCGCCAGCGCGTTGATGTGGTCGGCGGTGATGTTCTGGCCGTCCTCGGTGCGCAGCAGGTTCTCCAGCAGCACCTTCAGGCTGTAGGGGAGGTTGGCCGCGCCCTCGAGGTCGGTGATGCGATAGATCTCATAACTGGCGTCACCTACCTGGAGGGTGCCCTTGGCCCCGAAACTGTTGGTCGTGTCGCTCACGCCGACTCCTCTCAGATTTATCTTGACGTCAAGATAGTTCTATCACAGAACCGTCCTCAGGGCCCAGTCTCCCGCACCTGAGGTGGGACGTCCACGGAAGGTGCCTAACCCGGAGGGATGTTGTGCTGGAGAGATGTTGTGGTTGTGTCGGAAGAGGTTGTCGGGGTCGTAGGCGGCCTTCACGGCGCGCAGGCGCTCCCACGTCGCGGGCGGATAGGCGTCGGCCGCAGAGACCGGGCCGGGACTGCCCACGAAGTTGATGTATGCCGTGTGGTCACCCTGGTCGAGCGCCGCCAGCAGGCCGTCGGCCCACTCCGCAGCCGCGCCCAGGTCCCCCGGCCCGGGCGCCACGCAGGCGAGGTAGCTGACGATGCGGCGGTCCCGGAAGCCGAAGGCCGTCGCGTCGTCGGCGACGTCGCCGATCGCACCGCCGAGGACGCGGAACTGTGCCAGCCGACCCGGGCCCGGCCCGTGGGCGACGGCCTCGATGATGGCGCCCGCGAGGTCGACGTCGACCCGGTCCAGGAAGTTGGTGCGGGAGACGAACGGCGTGGGTGGTATCTCCTCCCAGCCCAGCAGGTCGGCATACTGCGCCGGGCGGATGAGGTCGGCCAACGGCTCTGCGAGCGCCCGGAAGGGAGCGATCGCCTGCTCGGCCTCGCCGGGGGGACCGACGTGGACGACGGTCGCCAGGAGCACCGGTGAGCCGTGGTGCTGGGCGTCGACGAACGGCAGCGGCGGGCAGGGCATGACCGTGGCGATCGTGGTCAGCTCCCGGGGAGCCTGCTCCGCGGCGGCGAGGAACCCGGCGAGGACCCCCGGTCTCGCCGGCAGCACCAGCGGTCCCCCGGTGGTCTGACTGACGTCGTCCAGGCGGAAGGTCATCTCCGTGACGACCCCGAAGTTGCCGCCGCCCCCGCGCAGCGCCCAGAAGAGGTCGGGCTCGTGGTCGGCGTCGACGGTCCGGAGCTGACCGTCCGCGGTGACGATCTCGGCGGCGAGAAGGGCGTCGATCGTCATCCCGTAGCGGCGGCTGAGCAGCCCCATGCCGCCTCCGAGCGTGATCCCGGAGATGCCCACGGCCGCGGACCGCGAGGACGACGCCCGCCTCTCGAGCCGCGTCCACGACCGCGCACACGTCAGCAGCATCGAGCGCCTGCACGACGGCGAGCGGACGGGCGTCGACCGCTCGGGCCTCCACCACCCTGGCGGTCTCGTAGTCAGCTCCCTGCTCCGGCGTGATCACCCGGCCCCGGACCGCGGCACGGATCCTGGCCACCAACGCGGGGGCTCTGACGAGGTCTGTGGATGTCATCCGCCCACGGTCGCACCAGGCACCGACAGTCGCACGGGAATTTCTCGTGCGACTCAGCCGTCGTCCTCGTCGTCGCGGACCGGTTGGGTGCGGCTCTCCGGGTTGAGGGTGAGCGCCAGCTGGTGCTCGGCCTCCGGCGGGCAGATGAAGAGGATCTCGTCGCCGGCCTCGATCGCCTCGTCCGGGCCGGGGGCGATCGCCTGCCCGTCGCGCAGGATGGTGATCAGGGAGGTGTCCGGCGGCAACGGCACGTCGCCGACCCGCGCCCCGACGTAGGGGCTGGTCTCGGGCAGGGTCAGCTCCACCATGTGCGCCTCACCGTGCTGGAACTCGAAGAGCCGCACGATGTCCCCGACCGAGACGGCCTCCTCGACGAGCGCGGTCATCAGTCGCGGGGTCGACACGGCCACGTCCACGCCCCAGGCGTCGTTGAACAGCCACTCGTTGCGCGGGTTGTTGACCCGGGCGACGGTGCGCGGCACCGCGAACTCGGTGCGGGCCAGGAAGGACACGACGAGGTTGACCTTGTCGTCACCGCTGGCGCACACGACGTGGTCGTAGGTCTCCAGCCGCGCCGTCGTCAGCGTGCTGATCTCGCAGGCGTCGCCGATGATCCACTCGGCCGCGGGGACCATCGAGGTGCGCTCGTCGGTGGCGTCCCGGTCGATGATCAGGACGTCGTGCCCGTTGTGGATGAGCTCGCGGGCGATCGAGCGACCCACGCTGCCCGCGCCGATCAGGGCTACCCGCACGACCGCCTCCTCACTCCCCCGGCTGGACGGTGTCCAGCCGGTGCTCCAGCTCGGGCAGGGTCCCGCGACGCGCCACCAGGTGCAGCTCGTCCCCCTCCTGGTAGACCGTGTCGACGCGCGGGATGATCGCGTCGCCGAGGCGGGTGACGAAGGCGACCCGGCACCCGAAGGTCTCCTCGATCTCGGTCAGTCGCCGCCCGATCCAGTGGGCGTTCACGTGCACCTGGCCCAGCACCAGCGCGCCGCTGGGGTCGAAGTAGTCCGGGGTGCTCCCCTCCGGCAGCAGGTGGTGCAGGGTCTGGTCCGCTGCCCAGCGCACCGTGGCGACGGTCGGGATGCCGAGCCGCTGGAAGATCTCTGCGCGCTTCGGGTCGTAGATCCGGGCGACGACCCGCTCCACCCCGAAGGTCTCGCGGGCCACGCGCGCGGCGATGATGTTGGAGTTGTCGCCGCTGCTGACGGCTGCGAAGGCGTAGGCCTGGGGCACGCCGGCGTCCTTCATTACCTCCCGGTCGAAGCCGACACCCTTGACCCGCCGCCCCGGGAAGTCCGGCCCTAGACGCTGGAAGGCCGCCGGGTCCTGGTCGATGACCGCGACCTCGTGGCCGCGGGTGAGCAGGCTCTGCGCCAGGGTGGCCCCTACCCGGCCGCAGCCCATGATGACGAAGTGCACGGTGCCGACGCTACCCCGCCGGACGTCCCGATGTCCCTAGAGTGGCCAGCATGGAGTCGGGCAACCTGCTGAAGCGGGTCCTCATCGGTCGCGCGCTGCGCACCGACCGGCTCAGCGACACCCTCCTGCCCCGCCGGCTCGGCCTGCCGGTCTTCGCCAGCGACGCCCTGTCCTCCGTGGCGTATGCCGTGGACGAGATCGTGCTGACTCTCGCCCTGGCCGGCGGCGCGGCGATCTACTTCTACTCCTGGGAGGTCGGCGTCGCCGTCGGCCTGGTGATGCTGGTTATCGTCGCCTCCTACCGCCAGACGGTCCACGCCTACCCCGGCGGCGGCGGGGACTACGAGGTGGCCTCGGACAACCTCGGGCCGCAGGCGGGCCTGGCCGTGGGCTCGGCCCTCATCGTCGACTACACCCTGACCGTGGCGGTCTCCGTGTCGGCCGGTGTGCAGAACGCGGCCGCGGCCCTGGGGTTCCTCCGCGGCTACGAGGCCGCCGTGGCGGCCGGTCTGATCGCGCTGCTCACCCTGATCAACCTGCGCGGTGTCCGGGAGTCCGGACGGGCGCTGGCGGTGCCGGTCTACGCCTTCCTGGGGGCGCTCGGCATACTCATCGCGGTGGGGGCGACCCAGTTCCTCACCGGCACCCTCGGCCGCGCCGCGAGCGCCGACTACGAGCTGCTGCCGGCCGAGGGCTACGAGGAGGTGACCGGCCTCTTCCTCGTCTTCCTGCTGCTGCGCGCCTTCGCCTCGGGCTCGGTGGCCCTCACCGGCGTCCAGGGCGTGGCCAACGGGGTGCCAGCCCTGCAGCGCCCCAAGAGCCGGAACGCCGCCTCCATCCTCGCGGTGATGGCCGCCTGCTCGATCACCATCACCGTCGCGGTCCTCCTGCTGACCCGCGAGACCGGCATCCAGCTGGCCGTCGACCCCGAGCAGCAGCTCCGGCTGCAGGGTGAGCCGGTCGGCCCGGACCACGTCCAGGACACCGTCCTCGGTCAGCTCTCCAAGGTCGTCTTCGGCGTAGACAGCCCCGGGGTGCTCCTGGTCGCGGTCACCACCGGCGTGATGCTCGTCGTGGCGGCCAACACCGCGTTCAACGGTTTCCCGGTCCTGGCCTCCCGCCTGGCCCGCGACCGCTTCCTGCCCCGCGGGCTGGTCAGCCGCGGCCAGCGACTCACCTACTCCAACGGCATACTGCTGCTGGCAGCGGCCGCCGCCGCGCTCGTCCTGGTCTACCGGGCCACCGTCACCGAGCTGATCCAGATGTACATCGTCGGGGTGTTCATCTCCTTCACGTTCAGCCAGGCGGGGATGGTGCGGCACTGGAACAGGCGGCTGCGCACCGAGGTGAGCCTGCGTCAGCGCGTCGGCATCATCCGCAGCCGCACCATCAACCAGGTGGGCGTCGCCGTCTCGACGACCGTCCTGGTGATCGTGCTGCTCACCCGCTTCACCCACGGGGCGGGCGTCGCCCTGCTCGCGATCGGTCTCATCTGGATGGGGATGACCATGGTCTACCGCTACCACCGCACGATGGACAACGAGGTCTCGCTGCCGGCCGAGGGCACGGACGAGAGCCAGGTGGTGCCCTCCCGGGTGCACGCCCTGGTCTACGTGCCCCGCCTGGATCGCCCGACGATGCGGGCGCTCGCCTACGCCCGCGCCACCCGGCCGCCCACGCTCGAGGCGATCACCGTGGACGTCGTCCCCGAGACCACCCAGGCGCTGCGCGAGGAGTGGACCCGACGGGAGCTGCCGGTCACGCTGCGCACCCTGGACTCCCCCTACCGCGAGCCCGTGCGGCCCGTCCTGGACTACGTCCGCCGGGTGCAGCGGGACCGTCCCCGGGACGTCGTGATCGTCTATGTCGCGGAGTATGTCGTGCGCGAACGTTGGTGGACCCGGCTCGTCCGCGACCGGATCCTGGAGCGACTGCGCAAGGGTCTGCTGCGCACCCCCGGCGTGATGCTGGTGACCGTGCCGTGGCAGGGAGAGGGCGTTGATGAGCGGTGAGGAGGGCGTGACCGTCGGGGACGCTCTGGTCCTCGAGGTGGGTCCGGTGGCGCACGGCGGCCACTGCGTCGCGCGCCACGAGGGACAGGTCGTCTTCGTGCGCCACACCCTGCCCGGTGAGCAGGTCCGGGCGGTGGTCACCGAGATCGGCCCGGGCGGCCGGTTCCTGCGTGCCGACGCTGTCGAGGTGCTGGTCCCGGCGCCGGGACGGGTCAGCCCGCCGTGCCCCTGGTCCGGCCCCGGCCGGTGCGGTGGCTGCGACTGGCAGCACGTCGAGCTCGACACCCAGCGGGAGCTCAAGGCGGCGGTGGTGCTGGAGCAGTTCACCCGGCTGGCCGGGCTCGACCTCGTCGCGCACCTCGGTCGCCCGGTCGTCGTGGAGCCGGTGCCGGGCGATCAGGACGGTCTGGGGTGGCGCACCCGCGTCGAGTTCGCCGTCGACGAGACCGGACGGCCCGGTCTGCGGCGTCACCGCAGCCACGACATCGTCCCCGTCGGAGACTGCGTCATCGCCGACCGCCGGGTGATCGGCACGGGGGTGCTGGACCGTTCCTTCACCGGGTCGGCCGCGGTGGACGTCGTCGCGCCGTCGGTGGGTGACACCGTCGTCGTGCCGGTGCCCACGGGCCCGGTGCCCCTGGTGCGCGAGCGGGTTCCCCTGGCCGATGGCGACCTCGAGCTCGGGGTCTCGGCCCGCGGCTTCTGGCAGGTGCATCCCGGTGCGGCCCGCACCTTTGTCACGACCGTCCTGGACTGGCTCGCCCCCCGCCCCGGCGAGAAGGCCCTCGACCTGTATGCCGGGGTGGGCCTGTTCGCCGCCGCGCTCGCCCGCCGCGTGGGTCCGGAGGGCGTGGTCACTGCGGTGGAGAACGACCCGGTGGCGACCGACAACGCCCGGGACAACCTGGCCGACCTGTCGGACAACCTGGCCGACCTGTCCGGGGTGGAGGTGGTGCGGGACCGCGTCGACCGGGCGGTCCGCCGGATCGTGCGCGCCGGTGGGGCTGTCGACCTCATCGTCCTCGACCCGCCCCGCACCGGCGCCGGCCGACAGGTGTGCCGGGACATCGCCGGACTCCGTCCGCGGGCGATCGGCTACGTGGCGTGCGACCCGGCCGCCCTGGCTCGCGACGTGGGCTACCTGGCCGAGCACGGCTACGTGCTGCGGGACCTGCGCGTGTTCGACGCCTTCCCGATGACCCACCACCTGGAGCTGGTCGCCGTGCTCGACCCGAGACCCAACGACGTGCAGCACCCGATCGGTGCGAGCGAATCGCCGTCGGTGTGAGGTCGTGGCGCTCGCACCGATGAGTTCCGCACCGATCCAGGGTCAGTCCGGGTAGGTCCGCAGACGGACCAAGCCCGTCCCGAAGGAGTCCTATGGCCAAGCTCATCTACGGCATGATCACCTCGCTCGACGGGTATGCCGCGGCGGCGGAGGGCGATCTCGGCGCCGGAGCGGAGGACCCGGAGGTGCACACCTACATCGGTGACCTGTTCCGCCCCGTGAAGACCTTCCTCTACGGCCGGCGGATGTACGAGACGATGGTCTTCTGGGAGACCGCGCACACCCTGCCGGACGCACCACCGCACATCGTCGACTACGCCCGCGACTGGCAGGCGGCGGACAAGATCGTCTACTCCACCACCCTTGAGTCGGTGACCAGCGCGAGGACCAGGATCGAGCGGGACTTCGACCCGGACGCCGTGCGCAGGCTCAAGGACGAGGCCGACGGCGACCTCACGATCGACGGGCCGACGCTCGCGTCCCAGGCGATCAGGGCCGGGCTGGTGGACGAGTACCACCTGTTCATGACCACGAGCGTTGTCGGTGGCGGCACGCGCTTCTTCCCCGACGGGGTTCGTCTGGACCTGGAGCTCGTCGCGCAGCGTGCCTTCGACAGCGGGCTGATCCACGCGTGCTACCGCACCCGCTGACCTGCTACTCGGTCGTCTCCTGCACGGGGGTCCGTCCGGTGGCCAGCATGAGGCCCATGACGACGATCGCCACCAGGTAGGCGGGCCAGCCGAGCGCGATCTTGGCGACGCCGAGCCAGGCGACCTCCCCGGCCAGGTAGAGCGGCAGCATCAGACCCACCCGCACGGCGAAGAGGACGACCAGCACCCAGGTCAACCGGGAGCAGACGCGGACCAGCGCGCTGTCCCGGTGCCAGGCGGTCGGTCGCTCCGCGAACTGCGGGTCGCCGGCGGCCACGATGAAGCCCACCGCCGGCCAGCGGGTCACGATGGAGACCACCATCGCCACGCCATACGCCGCGGAGGTGATGATGCCGGGCAGGAAGGCGTCCTCGGCCTGTCCTGAGCGCAGCGCGAAGAAGGCCGCGATCGCGGTGGCGAACAGGGAGGTGAGCACGAAGCGCACCGAGCCACCGATGTAGAGGCGGATCCCGAGCAGGATGATCGCCACCGCCGCCGCGGCATACAGCGCGGGACGGACCTCGTCGCGGATCAGCCACAGCACCACGAAGGCGACGGTGGGCAGCGCCGTCTCCAGCGAGCCGTACCACCCGCCCAGCACGTCGGAGACGCGGTGACGGATGACCTGCTCGACCGTCTGGACGGCGTCGACCTCGCGTTCGGCGGCCGCCCCGGTCTCCTGCTCAGACATGGCCGGGCAACATCTCGTAGCCGGGGTTGAAGATCGTGCGGCGGCCATCGACCAGGGTCACCCGGCCGGTCAGCGTGAGGTAGGTGCCGGGGCCGATCCCCTCGATGGCGCGGCGACCGAGCCAGACCACGTCGATGATCCCGGTGCCGTCATAGAGTTCCACGCGCAGCTCGGGTGGCTGACCCGCCGGGAGCACGGCCACGCTGTGCACGGTGCCGGTCACCGAGGCCTGGGCCCGGGGCGTCAGGTCGGCGATCCGGGTGCAGCCGGGGCGCGCGCACTCGGCCGCGACCTCCTGCGCCTCCAGCTCGGACTGGTCGAGGCCGAGGGTGTCGAGTGTCTCCCGCAGACCCATCAGGTGTCCGACCCCGTCCCGTCGGCCGATCCTCGGTCGGCGGCCCCCTCGGGGGTGACCCCGCCTGCAGCAGTCCCCCCTGCAGCAGTCCCGCCGGCAGCAGTCCCCGCGGCCCCGGCGCTGCCCGCAGCGCCCTGCGACGCGGCACCGCTGGCCACACCCTTCGCGGCGGTAGCGGCCCGGGCGGCGGCGCGGCGACGGGCCGCCTCCTCCAGGACACCCTTGGGGGCGGTGAGCGCGAGCACCTCCCGCGGCGGACGCGGGTCGGTGCCACGGTCCACCACGACCTGGCGGAGGAACTTGCGGACCACGTCCAGCTGCTTGCCCTCGGTGGCGGCCGGGCCGTTGATCACGGCACGGAGGAACCACCGGGGCCCGTCGATCCCGATGAACCGGTTGGTCGCGAACGCGACCCGCCCGGAGGCGTCCTGGCCGGGCACCCGGGCAAGCAGTTCCTTGCCCATCACGCCCTTGCTGTCGATCGTCGAGGACCCCCCGGCAGACTTGACGCCCTCGGCCAGTCCCTGGCGGATGTCGTCCCACAGGCCTTCGCTGCGCGGTGCGGCGAACGCCTGGAGCTGCAGCTTGGAGCCCTGGATCGTGCAGGTCAGCCCGATGATCTTGGAGGACTCCTTCTCAACGTCCAGCCGCATCTCCATGCCCGGGACGGCCGGGACGCGCAGCGACCCCAGGTCGATCCGCCCGTTCAGCTCGGTGCGCTCGGAGGCGTCGTAGGGACCGTCGAAGACACGCTCCCAGTCCCGGTCGACCCCCGGCTCCCCCTCCGGCTTGACCGGGCCGGTGTCCTCGACCGGCTCGTCGGTCTGGTTCTTCTTGCTGCGGCCGAAGATGCCCACGCGGCTCAGTCCTTCTCAATCGTGGTGGTCGTGGTGGTGGCGAGCCCGAACCCGCCGGAGGCCCCGTGCCCGCTGGTGCCGCGGTCGCTGCCGGGCAGCGCACTGACCTCGGTGAACGCGACCACGGAGACCGGCTGCACGATCAGCTGGGCGATCCGGTCGCCACGCCGCACCGTGAACGGTGCCGTGGCGTCGGTGTTGAGCAGGTTGATCATGATCTCGCCGCGGTAGCCGGCGTCGATCGTGCCGGGTGCGTTGACGATGGTGATGCCGTGCCGCGCGGCCAGGCCCGAGCGCGGATGCGTGAAGGCGGCGTACCCGTCGGGCAGCGCGATCGCGACACCCGTCCCCACGAGCGCACGCTGGCCCGGGGCCAGCGTGACGTCCTCGCGGGCATACAGGTCCACGCCGGCATCACCCGCGTGCGCCCTGCCGGGCACCGGCAGGGCGTCGTCGAGCCGGTGCAGCAGCACCGGGACAGATTGGGTGGTCACGTGGTCAGAGGGTACCCGCACAACATGGGTACCCCGTCAGGGTCAGGCCGCGCACTCGGTGCAGACCGGCAGTCCCCCGACCTCCTTGGCGAGCTGGCTGCGGTGGTGCACGAGGAAGCAGCGCGAGCAGGTGAACTCGTCGGCCTGGCGCGGGAGCACCCGCACCGACAACTCCTCACCCGACAGGTCTGCCCCCGGGAGCTCGAACCCCTCAGCGTGCTCGGTCTCGTCGACGTCGACGCTGGAGGAACTCTTGTCCGCCCGCCGTGCCTTCAGCTCCTCCAGAGAGTCTTCACTGATGTCGTCCTCGGACTTGCGAGGGGCGTCGTAGTCGGTGGCCATGACGATCCTCTCCTCTCTCGAGCTGGTGTCGCAGGGTCTGGCTGATCCTGCGATGTGCGAATTGTCTCGGTGTGAACGCCGGACGTGCCGGTTTTGTGCCCGAACCCGGGCACCGGTTTCCCGGGTCCGGACCAGCCGTGGCACGGCGACGCTGCCACACCGGCTGGGACACCGAAAACGCTGGTGTTCGCGGGGATTGTGCCGTATGTCGGGTGCCCGCGTCGAACCGGGGGTCAGTCCGACCCGCAGGCGGCCGGCTTGGCGACCCGCAGATTGGGGCAGCAACCGGGTGCGCAGACCGACGGCCACGGCTCGCTGACGGGCCACGCCGGTCGCTCTGGGGACTCCCCTCGCGCCTGCGCGGCGCGCTCCGTCACCAGGTCGACGAGCCCGGAGACGAACTGTGGGTCGATCCCCACGGTCGGCACCCGCAGCACCTGGATCCCGACCTCGCCCGCGGTCTCCTGGGCCTCGGTGTCCAGGTCGAAGACGACCTCCATGTGGTCGGAGACGAACCCGATCGGGGCCAGCACCACGTGGGTGACGCCCTCGGCGGCCAGCTCGCGCAGCCGGTCGTTGACGTCCGGCTCCAGCCAGGGCTGGGTGGGCGGGCCCGAGCGGGAGCAGTAGGTCAGTTCGCCGACCAGTTCCTCCCCCAGGGTCGCCCGGGCCTCGTCGGTGATCGCCCGCGTCAGCGCCAGGTGCTGGGCGCTGTAGACGTTGCCGTCGCCGTCCCCGGGGCCGGAGGTGTCGTCCATGGCGTCCGGGATCGAGTGGGTCACGAACACCAGGTGCGGCAGCACCCCGGAGGAGTCCCTCACCTGCCGGGCCGCCTCGGTCACCAGCCTCGCGTTGGTGGAGGAGAACCCGGGGTGGTTCCAGTACTGCCGGATCTTGTCGACCCGCACCGGCGAGCCCTCCTCGGTGAGCTCGTTGATCGACTCGGCGATGTCCTCGCGGTACTGCCGGCAGGAGCTGTAGGAGGAGTAGGCGCTCGTCGTGACCGCCAGGACACGCGTCATCCCCTCCTCGGCCGCGCCGCGCAGCACGTCGGTGAGGAACGGCTCGGAGTTGCGGTTGCCCCACAGCAGCGGGGTGCTGATGTCGCGGCGCGCGAACTCCTCACCCAGGGCCGCCAGCAGCGCCCGGTTCTGGTCGTTGATCGGGCTCTTGCCGCCGAAGGCGTGGTAGTGCTCGGCCACCTCCGCCAACCGCTCGTCCGGGATGCCGCGTCCCCGGGTGACCCTCCGCAGGAAGGGCATGACCTCCTCGGGCGCCTCCGGTCCGCCGAAGCTGACGAGCACGACCGCGTCATACGGCTCCGTCTCCGTGGAGCGCTCCGTGCTCACCTCCCGCTCCAGCTCGGCGAGGGACTCGTGGGAGTATGCCGACTCGCCAGGCTGCGTCTCCCCTGCGGTGGGTGCGTGGTCGGCCTCCCCCTGACCGGCGTTCGTGGGCTGTGCGGGGGTGGTGGGCTCGCCGGGGTCGGTGGGGTCGGCGATCGGGTTGCTCATCTGCTGTCTCCTGTCGTGCGCAGAGCGGTGGGGGCGTTGAGGTCCAGGGCGACGGCGGTCATCCGGATGAGGAAGACCAGCGCGACGGCGCCCCAGATGAGTGGGGTGGTGAGGAAGCCCTGCCCGTCGGCGACCACGATCAGGATCGCACCGACCAGGGCGGGCACGGCATACAGCTCTCGGCGAAGCACCTCGGGGACCTGTCCCGCGAGCACATCGCGCAGCGCTCCTCCCCCGACCGCCGTGATGACTCCGAGGGAGATGGCGGCCAGGGCGCCGGCGTTGAAGTCCAGCGCCTTCAGCGAGCCGCTGACCGCGAAGAGGGCCAGCCCGCAGGCGTCCAGCACGCGCACCGAGTAGCCGAGCACCCTGGCGCGGGACCCGGGTCGCAGGCGGAGCCGCTCGCGCAGGGTGCGGTACCACAGGAAGGTGACCAGCCCGGCGGTCAGCGTCGGGGCGAACAGGCGCCAGTCGCTAATCCCGACCGGCGGGACGTCGCCGAGGAAGACGTCGCGGATGATGCCGCCGCCGAGCCCGGCGACCCAGGCCAGCACCACGATGCCGACCAGGTCCAGGCCCTTGCGGACGCCGACCAATCCGCCGGAGAGAGCGAAGACGAAGACCCCGAGGATGTCGAGCAGCAGCTGGAGGTCGGAATCCTGGATCACCATGGTTCTGCCTAAGGTAGCCCGGTCAGCGGCGTGGCCTCATGCTGAGGTGGGGTGAGAAGTGGCACAGTCGTCCGCACAGGTCCGATGTGAGGAGAGGCAGATGGAGCAGCTGCAGTTCACTGCTGTCCATGAGGACGGTCAACACCTGGTCCTGTCGGCGCCCGACGGCACCGAGCGCCTGCTCCCGATCGACGAGCGGCTGCGGTCCGCGCTGCGCAGCCGTGGGCCGGCGGCCGACCAGCCCGCGGCCCAGCTCAGCCCGCGCGACGTGCAGGCGATGATCCGCGCGGGACAGACCGCCACCGAGGTCGCCGAGCTCACCGGGTGGCCGGTCGAGCGGGTGGCGCGCTTCGAGGCCCCGATCACCGCCGAGCGGGAGCACGTCGCCGGACTGGCTCGCGCCGCGCACGTGCGAGGGCGCGCGGCGGAGGGTGTCGTCCCGACGCTGGAGACCCGGGTGCTGGAGCGTCTCGAGGCCCGCGGTGTGGACCCCGACAACACCAGCTGGGACGCGACGCGGCCCGCGGGCGGCCCCTGGACGGTGGTCGTCAACTTCGTCGCCGGTCAGCGCCAGCGCGCGGCGGCGTGGCGGTTCGAGCCCGCGGACCGGACGGTGGAAGCCCTGGACGACGAGGCCCGCTGGCTGAGTGAGGACGAGCAGAGCCTTCCCGGCAGCGCGGCCGGCAAGCAGCTCCTGGGCAGCCACGGGGTCTCCGAGGAGGTCGACCTGGTGACGAGCATGCGGGAGCGCAGCCGCACCCGCAGCCGGCGCAAGAGGCCCACCCCGCGCGGTGAGCTGCCCACTGCCGCCGAGCCGGGGCAGACCTCCGAGGACGTGCTCCCCCTCGAGCACGTGACCGACGACGAGGCCACGACCGAGCACCAACCCCCCGCCGATCACCAACCCCCCGCCCACGACCAATCACCCGCCGACGCCCAGTCCCCCGCCGACGCCCAGTCCCCCACCAGTGACCAGTCCCCCACCGATGACCAGGACGTGCCTGGTCCGGGGGCTCCCGAGGCCGCCGCCAGGACTGCGACCACCGACGTGCCGCCTGGCGATGCCACGTCTCGGCGTGCCAGGGCGGGTCGGTCCAGGTCCGGCCGCGCCCGGTCCGGGCGGAAGTCGACCCCGTCCGGGTCCACGCGCGGATCCGCGCCGGCCGAGGGTGCCGGCGACGGCCTCCCCGACTCCACGAGCGGCGCACAGGGTGCAGCGAAGAAGTCTGCGGTCGACGACACCCCTACCAGCTATGACGTCGAGCTCGACTTCGATGAGAACTACGAGGTAGACCCGACGCCCCAGGAGGCGACACTGTCCGACCTCTTCGGCCCGGGTGACCCCTCGGCCGAGGAGGTGCCCGTCGACGACTACGACGAGGACGGTGATGAGGAGGGTGACGAGGAGCTGTCGAGTTCGGAGGAGCAGGCGAGCGAGGACGACGACAGCACCGACAGCGCTGCACCTGCGCCAGGCGAGCCCGACGCTGAGATCGGCGCCGAGAGTCTCGTGTTCGACAACGACGACGAGCAGGTCGCCCCCCGTGAGATCGACACCACCGACGCCGACAACGCCACCGACACCGACACCGACACCGACGACACCACCGTCGAGACCAGCGACGTCGACACGAGCGACGAGGACGCTGGCGAGGTGGCCGACGAGGCGGCTGACGGCGCCGAGCAGGGGGGGACCCCGGGCGAGGAGCCCGAGGACCCGCCCCAGGCAACTCAGGAGTCGTCGCAGCCCGGGGCCAAGCGACGCAAGGACGGGCGCCCGGGCGTCCCGAGCTGGGACGACATCATGTTTGGCGCGAAGGACCGCAAGTAGCCGCGACAGTCTCATCGCAAACGTAGACCTACCCGCGTCGATCGGTGCTGTCCGCGGCAGCGGCCGTTGCTGACCAGCACCTGTACAGCGTCAATGTCGACGTCGCTGCATTCCACCTCTAGTAGCCCACTATGACGCTCTCGAAACAGTCGGGGCCGTCGACAGGGGCAAGGCCACACCGCCGGGAGTGGGGTACGGGAGCCGCCTACCGAGGAGGGGCGTGACATCACTCAACCGCCGAGAGTCGGACGTTGCGAAAGTGGGGTTGTCTGGGTCCGCGAGCCTTACGCCGGGCCCCGGTGCCATCTGGGGAGCTATCGCCCCGTGATAGGCCACACTCGAGCCGGGGGCCTGCTGTCCTCGCCCTTCCTGTTGCGGTGTGACGCTGGCCGGCTGAGCCTTGCTGAGATCAAGGTCACGGTCGTGTCGCCATCGGCCGTCACCTCGGGCTCAACGACCAGGGCGCGCTGCACCCGTCCAAGGGAGTCCTGCCAGGTGGCGGTGGCGAAGACAGCCACCGCTCACTCGGACACGTCCCCGACCCCGGGTGAGCCACGGTCAGGGCCGACCGGCTCCCATCAGTCCCGAGGCGTAGTTGATGCCATTGATCTTGGAGCCGCTCCAGCTGGAGTCGCGAAGGGAGTGGATGACCTGTCCGTCCCCGAGGTAGATCGCCACGTGGAAGATGCCGGATGCGGAGCCGTTGTTGCTGTAGAACAGCAGGTCGCCACGTTGGATCTCCGAGAGGGGGACACGGTTTGTGGCGTGGTACTGGGCCTCGCTCTGGTGGGGAAGGCTGATTCCAGCAGCACGGAAGGCCGCGGTGGTGAACCCGGAGCAGTCATAGGCGCCGCCACTGCTCGAACCCCAACTGTAGGGCAGCCCCAGGTTGGCCTGCGCCCAGGCGATGGCTGCCTCGCCTCCCTGACCTGCCGCTGGCGCGACCGGCTCAGCGGGAGCCTCCGGCCTGGCCTCTGATCGGCTGGCCGATTGACCCTCAACGCGCGTGCTTCCAGCGGAGGCTCCGGCACCGTCCAGGTTCTCGCTATCTGCGCGCCCGCTGTCAGTGGTGATGGTCGCGACGGGGGTTTCCAGTTCTGGTTCGGGGGTGACGCCGGTGAAGCCGAGCTGGCCAAAGTGGCTGTGCTGTTCTACGTCTTTAGCGGCCGGTGCCGGTACGGCTTGCGCAGGAACGTCCGGGGTCGGCTCGGTGGTCCCCCGGAGCGGGCCAGCAGAGCTCGTCGTGCTCTGGTCTCCCGCAGCCGGGCGTTGCGTGCTATCCGCTGCATGGAAGGGATCAGCGTCGATGACACCGAAGGCTGTTGCTCGGGGCGCGGGCACGGAGGTCGCGGCCCCGAGGGCGGCCACGAGCAGGCCGGAGGCCGCCACGGTGGCGGTTCCGGTCAATGGGCGGGGCAGGTTGGCTGGGGCGCGGTGGCGCCCGGGCATGCGTCGCTTCACGGGGGTTACCTCTCCTGCGCCTGCGGGGTTAGCTGTCGGGCTCGGGCTGGAGTTGCCCGGGAATGGCCCAGTGCTCTTGGGCCGAACCTTCGCCCCCGAGGAACGCAACACGTTCCTCTAATTTGGGTCCCCCGCTCTTGTCATGCGGACTTCTCGTCTGACCCGCTGCGCTGACAAGATTCGGCGAACGCCCGGGACCCACCAGGGGCAGGTAGGTAACAAAACGGTAACGGCCAGGGCGGCGTGGAATGGCCGTCAGGACCGAATCACGCTTAATCTTCATGGAACCTTCATCAAGGCCGGGCAGCGCAGAGGCCACGGCGCTGCAGGTGGGGTCTACGGCAGTGGGAGCCACCAGGTAACGGTTGTTCCGCGTCCCGCGCCGGGGCTGGTGATCGAGAGGTCTCCGCCGTGGACATTGACGATGCCGCGGGCGATCGTCAGTCCCACCCCGGAGCCGCCGCGTTCACGGTCGCGGGCGGTGTCGACGCGGTAGAACCGTTCCAGGACGTGCTCGAGGGCCTCGGCAGGGATGCCGTCGCCGGTGTCCGAGAGCGTCACCACGACACGCTTCCCGTTGCGACGTGCCCCAATGGTGACTGTGCCGTCCTCGGGGGTGTGGCGTAGAGCGTTGTCCAGCAAGTTGGTCATCACCTGCCCCAACCGATCCGGGTCAGCTGACACCGTGGGCAGGTCCCGCTCGATGTCTGTCGCGACTCGAACCCCTTTGGCCAAATATGCCACCTCGTGCGCCGCGACTGCCTGCTCGAGGAGGTGGCCGAGGTGCACTGGTTCTCGCGCCAGCTTCAAATGGTCTTCTTCGATGCGCGAGACGGCGCTGATGTCTTCGGCCAACCGTGCGAGTCGCTGGGTCTGTCCGCGGAGCATCTGCACGGTCGGCGGGTCCAGGTGAGTCACGCCATGCTGGGTCCCCTCCAACCAGGCGTCCACGGTGGCGATGGGGGTGCGCATCTCGTGGGCGAGGTCTCCCAGCATCTGCTGGCGGGTGGCCTCGGTGTCGGCGAGCCTGCCTGCCATCAGGTTGAACGAGTCAGCCAACACCTTGAACTCTGGACCCAGTGCCGGTGGGCGGACCCTGGCCCCATAGTCACCACCTGCGATGGTGGAGGCCGCCTCTGCGACCCCTCGCACCAACCGCCCCACACGCCTAGTGAGGTAGTAGCTAGCAGCGAGCGCGACCACGAGTGCAGCGACCAGAGCAACCACCAGGGCGACGGTGATCGCGGAACGAAACGCTTCCTCTACGTGGATGGCCTCCTCGTCTGGGTTCTCGTGGCCGGCCAACACCATGTGCTCTCTGAACAGGGCCAAGCCCACGAGCTCGGTGACGAGGAGGATCGTCGCGAGTCCGATCAGGACGACCAGGCCCTGCGCTATCAGGAGCCTGGTCACCAGACCTGTTGTCTGCAGGCGTTCGCGAAGGCTCACCGCCGACCCTCCTCCGGTGAGGTGGCCTGTCCGACGTCCAGTCGGTAGCCCACCCCTCGCACCGTGTGGATGAACCGCGGGCTGCTGGCGGGGTCGCCCAGTTTGCGCCGCAGGTGGGCGACGTGGACGTCGACGAGTTGCTCGTCCCCGACCCAAGTCTCTCCCCAGACCCCGTCGATGATCTGGCGGCGGGTCATGGCCTCTCCCGCGCGGGCGGCCAATACCTGCAGGACGTCGAACTCGGTGCGGGTCAGCACGACACGATCGCCATCCAGGTGCATTTCGCGGGCCGAGCCGTCAATGCGCATCTGGCCCAAGACTTTCAGCTGAGTGCCGGTCGGTGGTTCCTTGGCGACCTGCCGCGGCCGCCGCAACATCACCTGCACCCGCGCGACCAGTTCGTGCGGGCTGAACGGCTTCGTCATGTAGTCATCGGCACCCGCGCGCAACCCGGCAAGCGTGTCCGGCCCCTCGGCTCGTGCGGTAAGCATCACGATGTAACAGTCCGAGAACTCACGCAGCCCGCGGCAAACGTCCAGGCCGTCCAGGCCGGGTAGTCCCAAATCGAGGATGACGACGTCGGGATCCAACCGGCGAGACCGTTCCAGGGCCGTTGGGCCATCATGAACAACCGTCACTTCGTAGCCACCCCGGAGTAGGAACCGGGCCACGACCTCGGCCAGGGGTTTCTCGTCATCAACCACGAGCACCCGCAAGCCTCGGCCGGGGCCTCGTCGGCTGGGGGGTGGCAGGTCAGTTGTCATGGTCTGTCTTAGGACTTGACTAGTCGGGCGATGGCTTGGGAGGCCTCGTTGATCTTCTGCTCCGCCTCAGTTCCACCCGCTTTCGCAGCGCCGACGACACAGTGCTTGAGGTGGTCATCGAGCAGCCCGAGCGCGACGTTCTCCAGTGCCGAGGTAAGGGCGCTGATCTGGGTGAGGATGTCAATGCAGTATGTGTCCTCATCGACCATCCGGTGAATTCCTCGCGCCTGCCCTTCGATGCGCTTGAGACGGGCCAGGTAGCGGGCCTTGTCGCTGATGTAGCCGTGCGTGGTCTCCGTGTGTGGTGTGGCCTCGGTGGTCATCTGAATGCTCCTATTGGTGAGGGTGGGGTCACGACCTGGCCGGTGGGCTGATCACTGGCTGACCTGCTGCTGGTCGAGGAAAGCCTTGGCGCTTTGCGCCGGTGTCAGGTCGAGCCGCCGCAGCAGTTGGGCGTTGAGGGCGACGACAACCGTGGAAGCGGACATGAGGATCGCGCCGATGCTCATCGGCAGCACGAACCCGATCGGTGCCAGGACGCCCGCGGCCAGCGGGACAGAGATGAGGTTGTAGCCGGCGGCCCACCACAGGTTCTGCTTCATCTTCCGATAACTCGCACGGGACAACTCAATGACTGAGAGGACCG
Source organism: Ornithinimicrobium sp. F0845 (assembly GCF_023015765.1). Classification (GTDB taxonomy): domain Bacteria; phylum Actinomycetota; class Actinomycetes; order Actinomycetales; family Dermatophilaceae; genus Ornithinicoccus. The sequence continues at coordinate 101,114 of NZ_JALKAL010000003.1, read as the reverse complement.
AGCGTGGGTCCGAGGAGGCCAGGATCACCCCTGCCGAGGCGATCGCCACATCGGTGCCGGCGCCGATGGCGATGCCGACATCAGCCTGGGCCAGGGCCGGTGCGTCGTTGACACCGTCGCCGACCATCGCGACCTTGCGCCCCTCGTCCTGCAGTTCGGCGACCTTGGCGGCCTTGTCCTGCGGACGGACCCCGGCGAAGACCCGGTCGATGCCCAGTTCCTTGGCGACGGTGTCGGCCACGGCCTGGGCGTCCCCGGTAATCATCACGACCTGCGCGCCGGCGCCGTGCAGCGCGTCGACCGCTTCTCGTGACTCCGGACGGATCTCATCGGCCAGGCGCAGCGCACCTATCACCTCACCGTCAGCCAGGACGTGCAGGATGATCGCACCCTGGGCCCGCCAGTCCTCGGTGACCGGCAGCTCGCTGACACCGTGCTGCTCCAGCAGGTAGGGGCCACCCACCTCGATGACCGTGCCGTTGACGTTGGCTTTCACTCCGACGGCCGGGGAGGAAGAGAAGTCTGAGGCGGCCGAGACCGTCAACTCCCGGTCGTGGGCCGCGCCGAGGATCGCCTTGGCCAGCGGGTGCTCACTGTCGGATTCTGCTGCCGCGGCCAGCGCCAGAACCTCTTCCTCCTTGCGCCCAGTGACTGGTTCGACACTGGTGACGGTGGGCTCGCCCTTGGTCAGCGTGCCGGTCTTGTCGAAGAGCACGGCGTCGACGGTGCGCATCGACTCCAGGGCGAGGCGATCCTTGATCAGGACCCCACCCCGTGCCGCGCGCTCGGTCGCGATGGACACCACCAGCGGAATCGCCAGGCCGAGGGCATGCGGACAGGCGATCACCAGCACGGTGATGGTGCGCACGACCGCCGAGTCCGGCAGACCCATCAGCGACCAGATGGTCGCGGTGACCACCGCGGCACCCAGGGCAAACCAGAACAGCCACGCCGCGGCCCTATCGGCGATCCGCTGGGCCCGCGAGGAGGAGGCCTGGGCGTCGGCGACCAGCTTCTGGATCCCGGCCAGGGCCGTGTCCTCACCAATAGCCGTGACCTCAACCCGCAGCCCGGAGTCGGTGGCCACGGTCCCCGCGACCACCTGCTCACCGTTCCCGCGACGTACGGTCTTGGACTCACCGGTCACCATCGACTCATCCATGCTCGCCGAACCGTCGACGATCCGCCCGTCTGCGGGGACCGAACCGCCGGGGCGGACCAGCACGACGTCCCCGACCACCAGATCGCCCGGGGCCACCTTGACCAGCTCTTCCCCGGAGACCTTCTCGGCCTCATCCGGCAAGAGTGCCGCCAGTGAGTCCAACGCTGAGGTCGTCTGGGCCAGGGAACGCATCTCGATCCAGTGACCCAACAACATGATGACCACCAGCAGCGCCAGCTCCCACCAGAAGTTCAGCTCGTGATCGAGAACGCGCAGGCTGGCGCCCCACGAGGCCAGGAATGCCACCGTGATCGCTAAACCGATCAGCAGCATCATGCCCGGCTTACGGCTGCGGATCTCTTGCACCGCGCCCGTCAGGAAAGGCTGACCTCCCCAGGCATACACGACCGTGCCCAGCACAGGCGAGACCCACCAGACCCACCCGCCAGCGGGCAGGTCATACCCCAGGAGGTCCGCGAACATGTCATTGAACCCCACGACCGGCACGGCCAGGACCAGCATGATCCAGAACAACCGCCGGAACTGCCCCACGTGATCACCATGACCGGCGTGACCACCATGACCTGATTCACCATGGGCCTTATGGGCCTCATGGGCCTCATGGGCCTCATGGGAACTGTGCGCGTGGTCGGGGTGATCAACCATCTGTTTTGCGTGGTGAGAATGCTCGTCGTGTGGGTCAGTACGTGGGCCGCTGTGGTGATGAGCGGCACGGTCGGGGCCGTGGTTCTGGTCGTGGCGCATGGCCTTGCTCCTTTCGCATACCTGTCATGGAGTGAGTGCGTTGCCGCGTGCGGGTCCTGCGGTGGGGTCGTACTCGCAGGTGACTATGCGGCCGTGTAGCGGTCGGGGTCGGCGTCGAAGAGGGGACCGCAGGAGTCACAACACAGCCAGTAGCGGGTCCCCCGGTAGTCGCGGTACAGGCCGGCGTCTTCGGCCTGGGCCTTGATGACGGTGGTGCCGACCATGACGGGGCACTCGGCGACGTCCTCTGCGCCGACCTGCGCCAGGTCATCCGCGGAGGGTGCGTGCCCGGCGCAGGACCCCGCGCCGGTGTCGTGATCGTGGTCTTTGTGGTGGTGGGTGGTCATCGTGGTTCCTTTCGGTGGTTTGTTCTCACGCTGGTGTAGCGATGCGGGCGGGCTCGGCAGCGCGGATCGCCCCAGCAGGCGGGGCTGCCTTCGATGTGAAGGTCCGCAACCGCAGACTGTTGGAGACGACGAAGACACTGGAAAAGGCCATCGCCGCCCCGGCGAGCATCGGGTTGAGAAACCCGAAGGCAGCCAGGGGGATCGCGGCGGAGTTGTAGGCAAACGCCCAGAACAGGTTCGTCTTGATCGTCCGCAACGTCCGCCGGGAGAGCCGGATCGCGTCGGCGGCCGCCCGCAGGTCGCCGCGGACCAACGTGATGTCGGCGGCTTCGATGGCCACGTCGGTGCCGGTGCCCATCGCCAGTCCCAGGTTGGCCTGGGCCAGGGCCGGGGCGTCGTTGACCCCGTCGCCGACCATCGCGACGGTCTTGCCCTCGTCCTGCAACCGGGCGACGACGTCGACCTTGTCCTTGGGCAGGACCTCGGCGATCACCTGCTCGATTCCGACCTCCGCGGCGACCTGCTGTGCCACGGTCCGGTTGTCACCGGTGAGCAGCACCGGGGTGAGTCCGAGCTCCTTGAACTGCGCGATTGCTTCTGCACTGGTGGGCTTGATCTCATCGGCCACGACCAGGATCCCGCGCGCGGCCCCGTCCCAGCCGACCGCGACGGCAGTGGCGCCTTGGGCCTCGGCCTCCCGCTTGACCTCGGCCAAGTGCCCATCGAGGTGCTGGGACCACTGCTTCAGCAGCGACTCGCGGCCTACGAGGACGGCGTGGCCCTCGATAACCCCCTGCACACCCAGTCCTTCGACGTTCTCGAAAGACTCCGGGACGGGCAGGTCACCGACCTGCGTGGTGGCGCTCTTGGCGATGGCCTGGGCGATGGGGTGCTCGGAGGCATCCTCCAGCGCGCCGGCCAGGCGCAGCAGTTCGCTGCGGTCGACGCCCTCGGCGGGGACGGCGTCGAGCAGGGTCATCTTGCCGGTGGTGACGGTGCCGGTCTTGTCCAGCACGATCGTGTCGATGCGCCGGGTGGACTCCAACACCTCAGAGCCCCTGATGAGCACGCCCATCTGGGCCCCGCGGCCGGTGCCGACCAGCAGCGCTGTCGGGGTAGCGAGCCCAAGTGCGCACGGGCAGGCGATGATCAGCACCGCCACCGCAGCGGTGAAACCGGCGCTGAGCGGGAAACCCGCACCGATCCACGCCCCGAGCGTCGCAACGGCGATCGCGATCGCGATCGGCACGAAGACCCCGGACACCCGATCGGCCAGGCGTTGGATCTCGGCCTTGCCGGATTGTGCTTCCTCGACCAGGGTGGCCATCTGGGCCAGTTGGGTGTCCGAACCGACCCGGGTCGCTTCGACGACCAAGCGACCGCCAGCGTTAACCGTCGCGCCGGTCACCGTGTCACCCTCAACGACCTCGACCGGCACCGACTCACCGGTCAGCATGGAGGCGTCGATCGCACTGCGGCCGGAGACGATGATCCCGTCAGTCGCGATCTTCTCACCGGGGCGCACCACGAACTGGTCCCCGACACTCAACTCCTCGACCGCGATGCGCTGCTCCCGCCCGTCACGTAGGACCGCGACCTCTTTGGCTCCGAGCTCGAGCAGTGCCCGCAGGGCCGCGCCAGCGCGGCGCTTGGAGCGCTTCTCAAAGTACCGGCCCAGCAGCACGAAGGTGATGACGCCGGCCGCGACCTCCAGGTAGATATTGCCCAGGCCCTCGGATCGGGAGACGGTCAGCTCGAAGGGGTGGACCACGCCGGGCTGGCCGGCGGTGCCGAAGAACAGCGCGACGGCCGACCATGCCAGGGCAGCGGTCGTGCCCACCGAGATGAGCGTGTCCATCGTCGCTGCGCCATGCCGCAGGTTGACCCAGGCGGCTTTGTGGAACGGCCAGCCGGCCCATACGACGACCGGGGCAGCGAGCACGAGCGACGCGAAGCCCCAAAAGTCGAATTGCAGGGCAGGGATCATCGCCATCGCGATCACCGGGACCGCCAGGACCGCGGCGCCGATGAGGCGCTGACGCAGGCGACGCAGCTCGGCATCCTCGGCCGAGCCACCCTCCCCGATCGCCTCCTCGGAGGCGTTCTTGGGTGGGGTAGGCAGGGCAGCGGTGTACCCGGTCTTCTCCACGACGGCGATCAGCTCTTGGGGATCGAGGCCCTCGGGTACGGTGACCCGTGCCTTCTCGGTGGCGTAGTTGACGCTCGCGGTCACGCCATCGACCTTGTTGAGCTTCTTCTCGACTCGCATCGCGCACGAGGCACACGTCATGCCACCGATCTGCAGCTCGATGGCCTTCGACGTGGTGGGTTCACCCGTCGTGGTCATGGTCGCCTCCTTCCTCGTGTCCGGTCCCATCCCCCGGATCCGTCCCAATGGGCACTGCGTCGGTGGTGGGTCCTTCATCGCCGGACCCGGTGTTGTGATCGGTCATCGTGTCCAGGACGAACGGGGCGGTGTGCACTTCTCCGTCTACCTGGAAATCGAGGTAGAGCAGGTACCGGCCCGGGGTCGGGGGGCTCACCTCGAAGGCCACCTCCGGACCTGATGCCTGACCGGGCTGGGGCTCCTCGCCGTGCGGGTGCACGTGCAGGTACGCCAGGTCCCCCTCGCGCAGCGCGACCAGGTGGCCGTAGGCCCCGAGGTAGGGCTCCAGCGTGGTCACCGGCTCGCCATCGCGGGTGACCCGGACCGTCAGCGTGGAGGACGCACCGGCCGCCAGGTCTCCCTCGATCTCGACGTCGTATCCGTCAGTGCGGCCCGTCCGGGCGGGTTCTTCCGCCAACTGAGGAGTGAAGTCCCCGCCGACCTGCACCACGGTCGAAAGGGTGATGCCCTCACCGGTCGCGGTGGGCACGAACTCGGCATACACACGGTGACTGCCCGCCTGACTCCACTGCCACGGGATGGACCACAGGCCCTGGCCATCGCGTTGCGGGTGCACATGACGGAATCCAGCACCGTCGGTGCGGACCACGATCAGGTGCAACTCCTTCTCGTGGGACACGTCGAAATCGGTCACCGGTTGACCGTTCGGACCTTCGATCGTGAGGGTGAGTTCCTGCTCCTCCCCCACCTGTGACGGTGCGGTGACACCGGTCAGCCGGTACCCGCCCGCAGCCAGAGACAGTCCGGTGTCGGTGGTCGCGCTGCCTTGGTGATCGGTTCCCATGTCGTTACCTCCCGCGTGGTCCCCGGCGTGATCGCCGGTCTGCCCCGACCAGGATTGTGCGACCCCATCCGGAACGACCGCGCCCGCCGTGGCGAACGCCACGGCGAACACGGTCGCCAAGGTCAGCCCGTACAGGCCGAGTCTGGCTGGGGCACGCACGGTCAGTTCCGCGCTGCCTGGTACCCGGCCTCGTCCACCGCGGCGATCACCGCAGCGTCGTCAACAGGGCCGCCTGCGGTGATCGCAAGGGTCCCGGTTGAGGCGCTGACGTCGATCTGCTCGACGCCAGGGATCTGGGAGACCTCCTCGCGAACAGCGGACTCGCAGTGCCCGCAAGTCATCCCGGTCACGGCATAGGTCTGAGTGGTGCTCATCGTGGTGTCCTTTCTTGTGGAATCTGAACACCGTATACCCGTATGGGGTATCGCGCAACCTGCACGCCGTTCTGTTGCGGGAGAGGAGGGCCAAGTCGGCATTATGGCCGCGCCGTGCCACTCGACAGCCCCTGCGGGCCCACCGGGATCTAGAGCTCTTGGAGCATCTGCTCCATCTCAGAGATCTCGGCTTGCTGGTCTTCGATGATCTGCTCGGCGAGCTCGAGTGCCTGCGGATTCTCACCGTTCTCCAGTTCGGCCTGGGCCATCCCCACGGCGCCCAGGTGGTGTTCGATCATCAACTCCAGGAACCGCCCGTCGAACTCGGGGCCTGCGAGCGATCCCAGCTCGGTCATGGCCTCCTCCTGGCTCAAACCGTCCATCTGCATGCCACCGTGATCCATCCCACCGTGTTCCGGGGTTGTGTTCTCGCCCCACGCCTGGAGCCAGTAGGTCATCTCTTCGATCTCTGGTCCCTGGGCGGCGGAGATGTCCTCCGCCAGGGTGCGCACCTCCTCGGTGTTCGCGTTCTCTATCGCCAGGTCGGCCATCTCGATGGCCCCCTCGTGGTGGACGATCATCATCTGGGCGAACTCGGTGTCGGCCTCATTGTGTGCCTGGTCTACGGACGACTCCGGGCCGGTCGTCGTGGCCGCAGCCGGGGTGGGGGCCGGTGATGCCGCTTCGTCCTCGGCATTGTCTGCGCAGGCGGTGAGGGCAAGGGTGAGGAGGCCAGCGACTGCGACCGTGGTCACGCGGGGTGCAAACTTCACGGGGGTCCTTCTTCATCGGCGGGTTTAGGTCACTCCCGAGTCAACAGGCCGAGACAGGCACCGACCGCACCGGCGACCCAGACCTTCATCAACTCTTCATGGAACGGGGTGACTGTGCCGCCGAGCGCGTGGGTTACCGTGTTCAGAGCTGCTCCGGTCCGGGCCTGCGACTGATCCCGTGACCGATCCGGATCAACACAGTGCCGACCCGGCCGCCCCCGCGGTGTCCCAGCGAGGCGTTGCTCCGCGCTCCCAGAAAGGTGTGTCTGTTGCGCCACTTGCGCGTCCCCGCAGTTGTTGTCGTTGGCTTGATGGTCGTTGCCGGCTGCTCCTCGCAGACTCAGGTTGCCGACAACCAGATCCTCAGCTCGCACGCACTGGCGGGGATGGAAGTGACCGAGATCATCGAGCACCTGGATCAGCTGGACGTCGAGGATCGTCCGGCGGACCTGATGGCATCAGTGCGCGTCGATGAACTGCAGCTCTCGGCCGGGACCGAACAGTTGAGCCTCGACCTTCCCGAAGACCGCTTCTACCTCTCATTCGCGCCCTACGTGAACCAGACCCACGAGTGCTACTACCACAGCCTCACCACCTGCCGAGGAGAACTGAGCAACGAGGACGTCCAAGTCACCGTCACCAACGATGCAGGCGAGGTCGTGGTCGACGAGGAACTAACCACGTTCGACAACGGATTCGTGGGCCTGTGGTTACCTCGTAACCTCCAAGGAACACTGCGCGTCTCGGCCGAAGACGGCACAGGGCAGGTTCCGGTCTCGACCGGAACTGACGACCCCACGTGCCTGACCACGATCCAACTCACCTGAGGGCGGACCTGATGCGCGCGCCTAACCGCGCGCACGTCCTACTTCGTGCTTGAAGACTGCCGGGCCCCAACTTGTGGCTCAGGCATCTCCGGGCAGGGCGTAGGCCGCGAGGAGAGTTGCGCGCAGCATCGGTCCCGCATCTTCCGGCTCGAGTCGTCCGGCAGCGATCTCGTTGGCCGCACCGTGCATCAGCGCGTGCATCGTGGCCAGCAGCCAATCGACGGGCAGGTCCGCGCGAAACAGCCCTTCGTGTTGGCCGCGCTCTAACAGTCGCTGGACTCGTCCTTCGAGGTCCCTGTGAAGGTCACGAATGCGCCCCTCGGGCAGCTCCCGCTGCGCAGCGGCCAGGAGACTGCGGGACTCATCCACGAGTTTCCAGCTCGAAACGACGAGCCGCCCCAACGCCTCACGCGGATCCCCATCGAGGTCGAGCTGTTCCAGCACCCGGTTGCCACGATGCAGGACATCGGCCAGTGCTGCATCAATGAGCTCTGCCCGGCTCGAGAAGTGACCGTACAGCGTGACCCGGCCCACGCCGGCCGCCTGAGCGATCTGGGCCATCGTCGCGTCCGGGTTAATGCTCAACATCCCCCGGGTCGCCGCCAGGATCGCGGCCTGATTCCGCACGGCATCGGCCCGACGACGTCCTGTCTGCCCGGAGGTGACCGCCCCACCTTCTCCCGGGTCCCCGGCGTGCCCCCTTGCTGGGACCGCTCCACTCGTCACGCGCACACCAACCTTTACTCGAACAGGAATGTATGAGTTAGTGTACCCGTTACCTAACCCGTACACGACTGTTCAGTTTTCACTTCTCATGGGAAGGAGGGGCCATGACGACCTCCACCAGCCAAACCTCCGGACCGACCCCCGACGCACCCGGACCCAATACCCCCTACCCGCGACGCTGGCAGGCTCTCACCGTCCTGGCGATCGCCCAGTTCATGCTGATCCTCGACGTCACCGTGGTCGCGATCGCCCTACCCCAGATGGGAGCCGACCTCGACCTGGGCAGGCAGACCCTCACCTGGGTGGTCAGCGCCTACACACTCACCTTCGGCGGACTGATGCTCCTCGGCGGAAGACTCGCCGACCTGATCGGTCCACGCCGCCTCATCCTTGCGGGCATAGTGGTCTTCACCATCGCCTCCCTCGCCACCGGAGCAGCACAGGACGGCCTCACCGTCCTGGCCGGGCGCGTCGGCCAGGGCCTGGGGGCCGCGATGCTCTCCCCGGCCGCGCTGTCCGTAGTGGTTCGTCTCTTCCAGGGCGACGAACGCAACCGTGCACTGGGAATCTGGTCGGCCCTCGGCGGCGGTGGCGCCGCCGTCGGCGTCCTCGTCGGCGGACTTCTGACTGCCGGCCCCGGGTGGCCGTGGGTGTTCTGGGTCAACGTCCCGGTCGGGATCCTCGTCGTGGCCGTGCTCACCAAGGTGCTCCCCGCACTGCCACCGGTCGACACCGGTGCCCGTGGTCGCGCCGACGCACTCGGCGCCCTACTGGTCACAGCAGCTACCGGCACCGCCATCTACGCCATGATCGACGCCGGCGAGTCCGGCTGGCTTCAGCCACGCACCCTCACCCTGTTCGCGGCCGCGATCGTCGGCTACCTGCTGTTCGCGCTGCGTCAGCGCACCGCCACCTCACCGCTCATGGACCTGAAGTTGCTGTCGCGCCGACCGGTGACCGCCGGGGTGTTCGTCATCGGCATCGCAACCGCCCTCATGGTCGCCGTGTTCTTCCTCGGCTCTTTCTACCTCCAGGAGCTCGCGGACCTCGGACCGCTCATGACCGGGCTGTTGTTCCTCCCGGTGGCCCTGTTCACCATGGCCGGCGCGAACGCCGGCGGCCGGATCATCGGCCACACCGGCGGCCGCAGTCTCGGCGTCATGGGCCTCATCGTCGCCGCGGTCGGGCTCGCCGTCCCAGCCGTCTGGACCAACACCCTCGGGGTCGTGGTCGGGATCAGTCTCGGCGCCGCCGGCATCGGCACCCTGTTCGTGGTCGCGTCGGCCACCGCCCTGGGAAACGTGGCGCCACACGAGGCCGGCATCGCCTCCGGGGTGCTGTCCACCTTCCACGAGTTCGGAGCCTCCCTCGGCGCAGCAGTCGTCTCCAGCGTCGCCGCAGCCAGCCTCGCCGCACAAACCACCACCGGCTACGCCTCGGCCTTCACAGTGGCAGCCATCGCGGCTCTCATCTCAGCCCTCGTAGCCGGCTTCGCCACTCCCGGTCGGTCCCAGGACTGAAACTGGCGCGCCCACAAGTGTTCGATTGCGCAGGGGTCTCGCAGAACCGCGATTCCTATGTTCCAAACATGTGCCGATACCACCGCACGGTCACGGGCAACGGCGGTCCGGTCGAGGGCGCCGACGAGTCACCAACAAGGCAGGCTAGGTAGTGGTTGATGAGGAACTGACCACGTTCGACAATGGATTCGTGGCTGGTGGCTACCTCGTGACCTTGAGGGAACACTGCGCGTCTCCGCATCCGGAGGCACAGGGCAGGTTCCGGCCTCGACCGGAACTAACGACCCCACCTGTCTGACCACGAACCAACTCACCTGAGGGCGGACCTGAGGCGCCTCACCGCGCGCACGTCCTACTTCGTGTTTGAAGACTGCCAGCCCAACGTGCTTAGGTGCCTCTGGGAGGTGTGTAGGCCGCGAGAAGAGCTGCGCGCAGCAGCGGTCCCGCATCTTCCGGTGTCCGTCAAACAGTGAAACTACTTCCTCGAATGCGCCGCTTGTGGAGCGCCGTTCTATCTGTGGTGCGCCGAGTGCAAGTCTCGCGCCCCCACGGACGTCAACGTGGGGCGCAGTGGCGCTCGGCTGATTCCTCGTACGCGGGCACCGGCCGTTCCTGGGCTTCCTCGACCGTCGTAGCCACACCATTGCGCTCGATGTCCTCGAGCAGCCAGTCCATCTCGAAGATCTCCCGGCGTTGGGCCTCGCTGATCTCGACCGCCAACTGACAAACACGCACGTCCTGGATGCCGGCGCGTTCTGCCCGGGTGATCGCCATGGAGTGGTGGGGGATCATCGCGCTCATGAAGGCGCTGTCATCGACCGTCGCCTGGCTGCGGTCCAGGAAGGCACCGCCTCCGAGAAGAAGGAGGCTGACGGCCACGATGGTCAGGTTAGCGCCGGTGTTGCGGTACATGTTCAGCATCCAGCCGAGCATGATCAGCCCCATAGTGCCGCCCATCGTGATGGCCATAAACATGCGGCTCTGACTCCAGCGGATGTGGCTCCACTCATAGGAGCTGACGAACATGACGGCATACATCACCACCATGGCTGTCAGAATCATCGCTGCGAAGCGCAGATACATGCCCATGCCGCGACCGGAGTGGCCCTGCCCGTCCTGTTCGTCACCGCCGTTCTGGTCGCCGATGTGCTCTTCCCGGTTCTCAGCGTGTGCGCCATTCATCGCGTTCTCCTTCTGGACAAGGCGAGGCCGCCCGCCACAGTGCGGCGGGCGAACTTTCGCTTGAGTAGGTCAGCTGATGGAGGCGAGCAACTCATTGCAGGCCAGCTCGCAGGCGCGGCAGGACTCGGCGCAAAGCCGGCAGTGCTCGTGCATGTCGGCGTGCTCGGCGCATTCATCACCGCAGGCTTTGCAAGCAGTGGCGCAGGCCTCCAGAACTGCCCTGGTGAGATTGGCGTCATACCCAGTGTGCCTTGACAGGACTTTGCCAGTGATGGCGCAGATGTCAGCGCAGTCGAGATTGGCGCGGATGCACTTGGTCAGGTCGGCGACCATGTCCTCGCTCAGGCATGCGTCTGCGCAGGCGGTGCAAGCCTGGGCGCACTCGAAACAGGCCTGGATACAGGCGATCAACTTGGCCTTGTCGATGCCACCAAGGTCTTTCGGATAGGTTTCCAGCATCTGGGACACGGTGGTCTGCATGGCTGCTCCTTCCGGGGCCCGCTCGTTGGCCGACGGGGTGTCGGGCACGTCAGAAGGCGCGACCCCTGCTCACGTTACCCATAAGAACGTCGGGGTGTGCAGGCGAAAGGAGAGGATGGCGATGGTCGAAGCCGAGGACCTGCACCCGGTGGACCCACAGCGTGTGGCCCACGCCAAGGAGCGGCTCCCGCACCAGTCCCAGGTCTGATTGTTCTGTTCTGGCAGTCACGGACGGCGGACGCACTACTTTGCCGCATCCGGCGCTAACCGAGTCGTCGCAAGCGACGGTTCCCGCGGGCGGGCAGCGGGCGACCCTAGTAGTCCATGTTGGCGACCATGTCTCGGCGGAAGCCGTACGCGTCGATCAACTTCGCCAGGGTTCCCTCAGAATCGAGATAGCCGACCACCTGAGCCATGAACTCGGCGTCGAACCGCACGTGGAGTCCGGAGTCGATCCACTCCATCGCGTGGGGGATCGTCTTGGCCAGGTATGCGTCGATCTCGTCGAACAAAGCGAAGACGCCTTCGATGTCGGTCTCCGACACAGAGTGGAACGAGAACAGCGGGCTGTCGCGGACCCCGGACAGCCCGACCGGTAGCGCGCCGAGGCCGGGCGTGTGCAGGTACATGGTGGCGCCGTGCCCCTTCTCGAACCCTCCGTGCGAGTAGGGATTACGCCACCTCTCGACTACCTCGGCCAGTCGCTGCCGCAGGCGCACCGCTTCCGGGTCCGTGTGGCCGATCACACGTCGCCACTTCTCGCCCCAGCGGTCTCCGATGATCTTGGTCAGATCGTCCATAGACGGGTCGAAGTCGAGAAAGGGGAGCGCCAGAACGAGGTCGTGCTCCAGCGAACTGACGTAGGCCGAGATCGCAGCAACGAGGTCATGGGACGCGTTCAGCGCCATCACGTTCTTGCCCAGTAGGAAGGACGACCAACTACCGCCGCCCTCACTCGTCCCCCTCTCGTGCACGTCCTCGACCACGGCGGGGTTGGTCGCCCGCTCGCGGAAGTACTCGTACGCCCGGCGCAGTTGCCGGTGCTGGTTCACGACCGTCACGTTGCCGGCGTTGAGCGTCTCGCTCGCCTTGTCGGCCAGCACCGCCTCCACCGTCCGGACAGCCGACACCAGCTTCTTCCGCATCTCCGTCAGCAGGTCATCAGCCTGCTCTTCGGTGAGGTCGCCGCCGATACGCAGCCGCAGTCCGAACTTCTGGTGGGCTAGTTCGCAAGGGAACCCCTTGTAGGTGAACGTCACCCACCACGCCACCTTCTCCCCCGGCCCGTTGTGGCGTATGCCGATGAGGGCCAGGGCATGGCGGAGCAACACCGGGATCGGCGCCTCTTGCGGCGACAGGGTCACCCTGAACGACGGCAGGTCATAGTCGCGCTCGTCGTGCGGAATCGGCGGGCCGAAGTCTCGTAGCGTGGTCTTGGACAAGCGTTCGCCAGATGGTTCTTCCGAGGTTGACACGCATCGAGGATGCCAGAGGGGCGACCGGACCAGCGATCCGATTCCCGGTCCTCCCGTGCATCCCTCAAGTCACGAGGGGCCGCCGAAGTGCCGCACGCTCATGCCGCATCCGGTCGTCGCCTTCGAGATCAGGCGTGCGCGCTGATTGTGCGTGTTTGCAGTGCTCGCGGCCCTCCTTACACCGGTGCTCTCTGCGGGCGGGTGCGGTCGTGGCCACCGTCCAGGACGGGCACATGCCGTGCGCGTCCGGCCCGGACCCCGTTGGCGATGACCACGACCTCGGCCAGCTCGTGAATGAGCACTACGGCCGCCAGGCCGAGGACGCCGAGCAGAGCTAGGGGGATCAGCACCGCGATCAGGACCAGGGACAGCACGACGTTCTGCAGCATGATGGCCCGGGTGCGGCGGGCGTGGTCGAACGCGAACGGCAGCAGCCGCAGGTCATCACCCATGAGGGCGACGTCGGCGGTCTCGATCGCGACGTCGGTGCCCATTGCGCCCATCGCGACGCCGACATCGGCCGTCGCCAGCGCGGGTGCGTCGTTGACGCCGTCGCCGACCATCGCGGTGGGTGCGTTTCCGCGCAACCGGGTGACCACTGTGGACTTGTCCTCGGGGCGCAGGTCGGCGTGCACCTGGTCGATGCCGGCATGCCGGGCCAGAGCGTGGGCGGTGACCTGGTTGTCGCCGGTGAGCATGGCCACGGTGTAGCCGTAGTTGTGGAAGCGGGAGATGACCTGGGTCGCTTCCGGGCGCAGCTCGTCCCGGACGGCGATGGCACCGACGGGGTGGCCGTCGACCTCGACCACGACCGCGGTCGCGCCGGCCTGCTGCATACCGGTCACGGCCGGAGAGAGGTCACCGGGCTCGACCCAGGCGGGCTTGCCCAGCCGGACCCGGACACCGTCGACGGTGCCCACCAGCCCGGCGCCGACGACCGCTTCCACGTCCTGGGCGCCGGGCACCTGGTCGGTCGCGGCCAGGATGGCGGCGGCGAGCGGGTGCTCGCTGCGGGCCTCCAGCGCAGCGGCCCACGCCAGCACCTGGTCCCTGTCGTTCCCGGGGGCGGTGGCGACGTCGACCACGGTCGGCTGGTTGCGGGTGAGTGTGCCGGTCTTGTCCAGGGCGACGGTGCGCACCCGGCCGAGGGCCTCCAGCGCGGCGCCGCCCTTGACCAGGATGCCGCGGCGGCTGGCGGCGCCGATGGAGGCGACCGCGGTGACTGGCACCGAGATCGCCAGGGCGCACGGTGAAGCGGCCACGACCATGACCAGGGCCCGGTGCACCCAGACTGAGGGGTCACCCAGGAGGGCGCCGAGCAGCACGGTCAGGACGGCGGCGACGAGGATGCCGGGTACAAGCGGGCCGGCGATCCGGTCGGCCAGTCGCTGGGTGGCGCCGCGGCGGGACTGCTCGGCCTCCACCACGTGCACGATCCGGGCCAGGGAGTTGTCCTGGGCGGTGGAAGTGACCTCCACCTCGAGGGCGCCGGTGCCGTTGATCGACCCGGCGAAGACGCCCTGGCCGGGCCCGGTCTCCACCGGCATGGACTCCCCGGTGATCGCCGAGGTGTCCAAGCTGCTGCGGCCGGCCCGCACCCTCCCGTCGGTCGCCAGCCGCTCCCCCGGACGGACCACCATGACGTCCCCGACCACCAGCTGCCCGGGGTTGACCACAAGCTCGCGGCCGCCGCGCAGCACGGTCGCCTCCTTGGGCGCCAGGTCGAGCAGGGCCCGCAGGCCGTGCCGGGTCCGGGCCAGGGAGTACTCCTCCAGGCCCTCGCTGAGGGAGAACAGGAACGCCAGCGCCGCGGCCTCGGCCACCTGCCCCAGCAGGGTGGCCCCCACGGCGCCGATCGTCATCAGCAGGCCGACACCGAGCTTGCCGCGCGTCAGCCGCCGCAGCGCACCCGGGACGAACGTCGACCCGCCCACCAGCAGCGCCGCCGCAGCCAGCAACAGCTCGGCGACCTCCCACCCGGCGAGCCCGGCGAGCAACCCGGCCCCCAGGAGTGCACCGCAGAGCAGACCCAGCTGCACCTCGCGCACCTGCCAGAGCCGGGTGATCGGCTCCTCGACCTCACGGGCTCCGCCGGTGGGAGGCGGAGGGGTGATTTCGCACCCGCACGCGTCCACCGAGATCTCCCGCTCCGGGGTGCCCTGGCCGCTCACGCTCCGGCCTCCTGCCCGGCGTGGGTACGCAGCTGGTCCGGGGCGGGGTTGCCCTCGGTCCCGACGCCGTAGTTCGGGCACAGCGCCACCGCATACCCCGAGGTGGCCAGCAACCGTTCCGCGGCGTCCAGCACGCCCAGCAGCTCCGGCGCACTGGTCAGCGAGAACATCGAGGCCCGGCCCTCCGGCCGGGACACCACCAGGCCGCAGTCGCGCAGGCACGCCAGGTGCGCGCTCACCGTCGACTGCGCCAGCCCGAGGTGGTCGGTGAGGTCCCGGACGCGGTGCTCGCCCAAGGTCAGGTGCTGCAGGATCGACAGCCGTGACGGGTCCGACAGGCCGTGGAACAACGCCGCAGCCACCTCCAGGCCGCCACCGCCCGAAGGCACCCAGGAAGATGTCGAACCGTTCGATGTCATCGTCATACGACGATGATAAGGCCTTCCTCTGACCACGACTCGACAGGTTCCCGAGACGTACTCATTTGCCGCACTGAGCGTGGCCGCACGCTACTGCCGCGTGGCGAGCGGCTACGCTCGTCCGGTCTTGCCGCAGGTGGCCTCTAAGCGTTGTCGGACTGGCACTGGGTTTCGAGCGTCGTGGTCAGTTCTCGGATCGCTGCGACGATGACGGGGTCGGTGTCGTGGTGAGCGGTGAGCCAAGCCAGGACTGCTCGTGCACCCTCAATGTTGTCCGTGTAGCCGGGGACCATCCGGGGCAGCGGTATGCCTCCGGGTAGAGCGGCACGCTCGATACGGCGGGTCGCCTCGAAGGGGTCCGGATGGTCCAGCTCCGTCGCGGGGTCGAGCCGCACCAGCGCAAGGACCCGGTCCACGGCATAGACCTGGATGAACCGCATTGCGGCCAAGTGCTCACCCCGCAGCTCACGGTGCAGTCCGACGTACAGGTTGGTCAGGGCCTCGTTGAGGTGGAAGTCCACAGTGTCCATCGCTGTGGCGGCCGGCACGACCGCCCCGAGGGCGAGCGGATCATCACTTCCACGGGACCAGACCACACGCGCCCCGGTGACCGGTAAGGCGCCGAGCTGGTCCAGGGTAAAGATTGCGTACTCCAGGAACAGCCCATCGTCAAGGAGTGCCTTCCTCCCATTCGGGTCGTTGACGAAGCTATACGCGACCTGGCCACCGAAACCTTCGAGCCAGCTGGTCTCCTGCAGGTACCGGTCCTTGGTGTCGGTGGTGTCGGTGACGAGGAAAAAGTCGATGTCGGAGTGGTCATCAAACCGGTGTGTCTGGTCCCCGGCCGAGCCCAGGCCCAGGACCGCCTGGACATGCGGGTCGGTCGCCAGGTGCGCGGCGAGGCGGTCTAGCCGGAGCAGGTTAGGGTGCACGCCCTTCATTCTCCCAGCAGCTCGGGACATGTTGTCGTCCTTTCGATGAAGGTCGACGTTTCTGCCCGCACGGGATCCCACCCACCGAGGTCGCGACACCGCAAATGGTAAACCCAAGAGCGACGCACAGCGCACCTTTCGGGGCGCCCTCATCTGCCGCGAGGCTGAAGTTGTCAGGCCGTCCGTAGAGGATGGATCTGGTCCAGGTCTGCCCCGATGGCGTCCTTGCGGGTCTCCAGGTCGTACCGGGTCTGCAGATTGAGCCAGAACCGGTCGCTGGTCCCGAAGTAGCGGGACAGGCGCAGGGCCGTGTCAGCCGTGACGCTGCGCTTCCCGTGCACGATCTCGTTGATCCTGCGCGGGGGCACGCCGATCGAGACGGCCAGGTGGTGCTGCGTGACCTGCAAAGGTCCGAGAAACTCCTCGAGCAGCACCTCGCCAGGATGGACCGGAGCGATTGTCGCGCCCATGCCGTACACCTCCTTCAGTGGTAGTCAACGATCTCGACGTCCTGCGGGCCGGCCTCCGTCCAGACGAAGCAGACCCGCCACTGCTGGTTGATCCTGATGCTGTGCTGGCCGGCCCGGTCGCCCCTGAGCGCCTCCAGGCGGTTGCCGGGCGGCACCCTGAGGTCGTCCAGGGTCTCGGCGGCATCCAGCATGACCAGCTTGCGCAGGGCGACCCTCTCGATCCGAGGGTCGAGACCCTTGGCCCGCTGGCGAGACCAGAGGCGCTCCGTCGCAGTGTCCCGGAACGACCTGATCACCCGACGAGCATAACGCGTCGCGTTATGTCTTGCCAGCCCTTAGGAGGCATCAGCCTTTGCCGCGCTCAGCGGGCGCTCGCGTACGCCTCGACGAGCCATTCGACGATCTGATCGTCCACTTCCGTGGGGTCGTGAAGCTCGAAGTGGTGCATCCACACGTTC
This sequence comes from Ornithinimicrobium sp. F0845, assembly GCF_023015765.1. GTDB lineage: Bacteria > Actinomycetota > Actinomycetes > Actinomycetales > Dermatophilaceae > Ornithinicoccus. The sequence continues at coordinate 83,842 of NZ_JALKAL010000003.1, read as the reverse complement.
GCCGAGGGATGCACAACTTCCTTGAAGCGCTCGGACTTCACTTCACGCGGCAGCGCGATGGAGAGTACCGCTGGCACATCACTGTTGACGTACTGTCCCGGTCGCCAGACGTAGGCAAAGCCACGGCGGCGGCCGAAGGCGATTTGGCTTTCAGTAACCCTCACAGTCGTTTCGCCGAGTGTGGACACGGCCTCTTGGACCGCGCGGCACATCGCAAGACCTTCTGGGAACCCTTGAAACAGATCCTCCGGGGTGGCGGTGTCATCGCGCATCGTTCGAGCGTAGATGCACGAGCCGCATGCCGACCCGTCAGCTCAACACGAGCCGGGATGATCACCTGAACGGTGCTGTCCCCGGTGTCACCCAGCGCTCGTGCCCCAGAGACCGAGAACCACGACGCATCGTCGCCGAGCATCGTGTTTGCCGCTGTGGTCGCGTCCCCGACTTGCTCTGAATGAACTGTGGCGCAGGGTCAGTCCGGCGTGCGGGTGAACCAGTCGAGTGGGATCGAGCCGCGATAGAGGACGTGCGGAACGTCAACCCAGGGCAGCCAAGGATCCTCCGGCCCTAACGACTCAAGGCGTTGCACGGCGTCAACCGTGATCCGGTTGACTGCTCGGAGCGTGGCAGTGGTGAGCGGCAGGTAGTCGTCGGCATCAGGGGGGTCAGCGTGGTGCCCATCTGTGCCGGCGCGCATGAGCCGGATGATCGCACGTGAGGGGTCCAGTCTGCTCGCGGGCAGGACCCATGGCTCGGTGTCGGTGACCGATCGCCCGGATCGCCGTAGTGCGGCGAACAGCGCGGCAGGGTGGACCGGGGAGAGGAAGACGACGTCTGCCCAGATGCAATTGAGCGGGGCGATCGGGTGGGTGAGGACCTCGGGCGAGCGGACGTAGTTCGAGCTGTGCAGGTCGTGTAGATCGACGTAGCGGTCTCGCAGCTGACTCAGGGGCAGGATGCGGGCCCCACGCACAGGTGTGGCAGGTCGGTGGAACAGGACTCCTTCAACACTTCTGGGCATGAAGAAACCCTCGGCCAGCTGGCACGAGGGGCGCCCTCACTATAGCCTCCCGCCCGCGGGCACGGGGTTGCAGACCGCGTCAACCCACCGTCGGCACCCGGCCTACTGCAGAAACAATCCGCTCGGCTGCGACCTAGCGCAACTGCTCCGTCCGAGCCTCGGAGTCCACCCGCAGTCCTGTCTCCTCGGCTGGCAGTAGCACCTGGAACGGGAAGACCCGCTCCACGTTGCTGGTGAGGTGCACGACGGTGACGACGCCACGACCGAGTCGGTGGGCGATGGTGTTCGCCCGGTCATTGCTGACGAGCACCGCGGGGCGCCGTTTGTTGCCGTCGCTACCGCGCACTGGGTCCAGATCGACGAGAAGGATCTCACCGCGCAGCATCGGTGAGCCCGTCCGAGGACGCGGATGCCCACGCGTCTTCATCTCCCGCGGCGGCCCACTCATCCCAGGCGGCGGCATGGGCCGCCTCCAGTTGCGGGTCTTGCAGGCGGCAGATGGCCTGCGGGACGGCAGCGGACCTCGACTCGAGGCCTGCTTCTTCGACGTACCGGTCGAGGGCCGCGAGATCCTCCTTGCTCAGAACCGGTCACAATCATGGGGCCCAAGGTCAGCTGGGGTCGACGTCGAGCCTCAGGCTGAGGGGGCACGCTCGGCAGTCAACCGCGAGCCTTTGCGTCCCGGCAGCAGCACGACCAGTAGCCACGCCACCAGCACCACGGCGATCACCGTCATCCCGATGGTCGCGTCGGTGGGCAGCGCCACCGCGAGGCCACCGCCGATGACCCAGGAGAGCTGGATCAGGGTCTCCGAGCGAGCGAACACCGAGGTGCGCATGTGCTCGGGCACCGTCTCCTGGATCACCGCGTCCAGGGCCAGCTTGCCGACCTGCTGACACAGCCCGACGACCAGCGAGAGCATGACGACCGTGACCATGCCGAAGTTGAACGCCGTGATCACCGCGGCGACCACGTCGACGATCAGCGTGATCCGCACCAGGGCCCGCGGCGGCAACATCTTGGTCAGGGACCCGAGCAGCGTGCCGAGCGCCGATCCGGCACCCGCCGCGGCCACGACCACGCCCAGCAGCAGCGGGTAGTTGTCAACGCCACCCCACCCTTCCGGCGGCGACTCGCGCAGCAGGAACGCCAGGAAGATCGTGAGGAATCCCGAGAGCATCCGCAGGCCAACGTTGGCGCGCAGCGCGGTGACGACCGGCGCAGGGACCCAGCGGCTGGACCGCCCGGCCACCTCACCGATCGGCACCTCGGTCTCACCCTTGGCCGAGTCGACCCGGGGCGACAGCAGGATGGCCAGCACGGTGCCCACGGCGAAGATCAGGAACGCGAAACGCAGCGACCACTCCGCACCGAAGTAGGCGAGGCCGACCCCGACCGGGGCGGCGAGGGTCGCACCGAGCGTCCCGGCCAGCGACATCCGACCGTTGGCCTTGACCAGGGTCATCCCCTCCGGCAGCAGCCGTGGCGTGGCCGCCGAGCGGGTCACGTTGTAGGCCTTGGACGCCACGAGGATGCCCAGCGCCATCGGGAACTGCCACCACGCCGAGGTGTCCAACGAGCTGGCCAGCACCAGGCACAGCACCGCCCGGATCGCCATCGTGGAGCCGATCGCCCAGCGCCGGCCCTGCCGGAAACGGTCCAGGAACGGGCCGACGAACGGCGCGATGATGCTGAAGGGCAGCAGCGTGAGCAGCAGGAACAGCGCCACCTGGCCGCGCGCCTCGCCCGTCGGCACGGAGAAGAACAGCGTGCCGGCCAGGGAGATGGCCACGACGGCGTCACCGGCGTTGTGCAGCCCGTGGATCTCGATCAGCCGGGACAGGCCGCTCTCCCCCGCACCCCCGGCGTGGGTCGCCCTGCGCGTGACCCGGTATGCCGAGTGGCCGACGACGTTGGTGCCGTGCGCCACCGCCTTGGCGGACCTGCTCAGGCCGTGACCGACCGTCACGCCGGCCTGGGCCACCTTGGCCGCGGGTGAGGGCTTGGGGCGGGCCGACGCCCCGGCGATCGGGCCGTAGGTCTGACCGCCCTCCAGCGGGTGGTTCTCGCGCCAGCGCTCCTGCTCGGCGCGCGCCTCAGGGCTGTCCCAGGTCTCCCGGCGCACGGCACCCGGCGGAGGCTCCACGGGACGGGTCCGGTCGTCATCGACCGGCGAGGACCCCACCGGGTCCGGCCTGCGGTCACTCATCGTTGCGGCACCGGACAGACGTCGAGGTCGAAGGGCAGCACCTCGGGCGACAGCGCCGCGGCGCGGGCCGCGTGCGAGGTCATCCGGCGCATGTAGTGCCGACGGCAGAGCACCTCGTACTCGACGACCTGCGCCCCGGCATACTCCCCCGGCTGGTCCCCCTCGCCCACGTCGCCGACGACGACCTGGTCGCCCTCGACCACCATCACCCCGTCGACGACGCGCGCGTTGTGGGTGGCGGTCCTGCCGCACCAGCAGAGGGCCTCGACCTGCAGCACCTCGGTGCGGTCGGCCAGCTCGATGAGGCGGCGGGACCCGGGGAACAGCTCGGCGCGGAAGTCGGCGGTGATCCCGAAGGCGAAGACGTCCAGGCCCATCTCGTCCACCAGCCTGGCCAGCTGCTCGACCTGGAACGGGGTGTAGAACTGCGCCTCGTCGCAGATCAGGTAGTCGACGCGGCGACCGCTGGTGGCCTGCTCGACGACCAGGTCCCAGAAGTCCAGGTCGTCGGTGACCTCGATGGCCTCGCGGGCCAGACCCAGCCGGGAGGACAGCACCGACTCCCCCGCCCGGTCGTGCTTGGAGAAGATCAGCCCGCCGCGTCCGCGGGCGGCGTGGTTGTGGTCCATCTGGAGCGCGAGGGTCGACTTGCCGCAGTCCATCGTTCCGGTGAAGAAGACAAGCTCGGCCACGGCGTGCAGTCTACGTAACGGCGGGCAGGTGGAGCAGCGGTATCGCCATCTCCTCGCGTGTCAGCGAGCCGTGGTGTCCCTGGAGCGCCAGGAACTCGGGTCGCTGCGCACGGGAGTCCAGCACCGTGGCGTGACCACGCATGGCCACCACGAGGTCCCCGATGCGCTCGATCACCCGCTCCTCCACGGGCCCGAACCAGCCGCGCTCCACCGCCTCGTCGCGGCTGACGACCAGCGCGGTCTCCCCCAGCAGCTCGGTCCAGGCGGCGAGCACCTCCGGGGCGGCACCGGGCTCGCAGTGCGGTTGCGGCACGCGGGGGTCGCCACCGAGGTGCCGTATGCCGTGGGCCAGGTCCGGCTCCCAGGCCAGGTCGCGGCGCAGGGTCTCGGGAGCGTCGACCATGCCGTGGTCGGCGGTCACCGTCAGCGACGTCCCGGCGGGCAGTCGGGCGGCCAGGTCGGCCAGCGCGGCGTCGGTCCGCTCGACCTCCTCGCCCCACTGCCACGAGTCCGGCCCGTGGACGTGGCCGACCTTGTCGACCTCGCCCCAGTAGAGGTAGACGAACGCGCGCGGCGAGGCGTTGAGCGCCGCGACGGCAGCGTCGACCCGGTCCGGGAGCTCGGAGGCCGGCGCGAAGGAGCCGCCGCGCTGGGCCGCCCGGGTCATGCCCGACCCGTCGAAGTAGCCCGGACCGATCCGGGTGACCGCCACCCCGGCCGCCTCGAGCTGCTGGAAGAGCGTCGGGTGCGGCTGCCACGCCTCCGGCACCGGCCCCTCGTCCCAGGACAGGTGGTTGAGCAGCCGGTCGTGCTCGGGCATCAGCACCTGCCAGCCGACGATGCCGTGCGCCCCGGGGGGCAGGCCGGTCCCCAGGCTGCCCAGGCTCGTGGCGGTAGTGGCTGGGAAACCGCAGGTCAGCGCCGGTGCCGGACTGTCCAGGGAGCGCAGGAACGGCGCGTGCCCGCTGCGGCGGCGCAGCTGCTCCGCCCCGAGCCCGTCGATGAGCGCGACCACCGCCCGCCGCGCGGGCGGCAGCACGAAGAGCGGCTCCAGGCCGAGGGAGGCACCCGGGTGGGCAGGCACACCCAGGCTCTGCGCGACCGCAGGCAGGACGGTCGCCAGCGACCCGGCATACTCCACCTCGAGGAACTCGGGCGGCAGGCTCACCACCGCCGGCTCACCGGCCCAGGCGGGCCGACAGCTGTCTGGCGAAGTCGATGGCGCGGGAGAGCGCCTCTGGCCCGTCGGCCTCGGAGGTGATCCTCAGGGAGATGTCGTCGGAGGCGACCGTGCCCTCGTAGCCGTGGTCACCCTCGCAGTTGGGGTCGGCGCAGACCGCTGGCACCAGGTCGAGCCGGGAGACGGTGCCCCAGCCCAGCGTCAGGGTGAGGGCACGCCCGCTCAGGCCACCGGAGTATGCCGCGGGGTCGGGCAGGACGTGGGTCATCATCACACCGCGCACGGCCCGGAGCGGGACGGTCTCGGTCGTCGCGGTGGCGAAGTGCCCCTGCGGCTCGCCGCCCTCGTGGTCGTCGGCGTGACCGATGACCAGCCGGTGCGGGGTGAGGACCAGCACGGTGACGTGGCGCCGGACCGCCTCCTCGTCCAGCGTCGTCTCCTGGTGCACGAGGTGCGCGACGATGTCGTCGCCCGCAACTGCCGTGGCGACCACGTCCGAGACGAGGGCAGGCAGATACCCTGCATGCTCGATGTCCTCTCGCAGTCCCTGCGGGAGTGTCGTGCTGTCTGGCTGAGGCATGGGATCATCCTCCCATCTCGGCCGCGACGTGCCGGAACCGTGTCCACAGGGCACGCGGACCGGTCCCCGCTGTGCTGGTCCGCCCGCTCCGAAAGGCCCCACGATGCGTCGACTGCTCGGTGCCGCCGCGCTCTGCGCCCTGCTGCTGTCCGGGTGCGGGGACGCCTCGGAGAACCCGGCCCCGTCCGACCCGGTGACCTCGGCACCGGCCGACGTGGCGCCGACGACCGCCGTGGCGGACGCCGAACGGGTCACCTCCACCGGGGCGCCGGAGTCGACCACGGCCACGAGCACGCCCTCGGGCCCGGCCGAGACCTCGCAACCCGCGACCGCCACCGCCGCACCGGCGCCCCCGCCCGCGCCGACCTCCGAGCCGAGCTCCCCCGAGCCGGACCCCGCGCCGAGCACCGGGGAGTGCACCGGTGACCGGCTCAGCCAGGACATCCTCGGCTTCCCCGGCGGCGTCGAGGTCTACTTCTGCGACGGGGACTGGGCCTACGCCTCCTACCCTGACGCCCCTGGGGACCCCGAGTTCATCGCCCAGCGGGTGGACGGCCGCTGGTTCCACGCGGTCGCCATCGGCGACCCGGTGTGCCGCGAGGACCTGGCCGCCCGCGGGGCGCCCCCCACGATCGCCAAGCTGCTGCCCGGCTGCGACGAGCTGCCGCCCACGGACCCGCCGACCTCCGCGCCCCCCACGACGGCGCCCCCGCAGCCGGACTGCGTGATCAACACCGTCCTGTACGGCGACACCTACCCCGAGCTCATCGGCGTCAGCTGCGCGGATGCCACGGCTGAGTGGGAGCTGGCCGAGGCCAACGCGGACCCCTCCTGGACGGTCCCGTGGATAACGCCGACGGGCTGGGAGTGCTTCGTGACGCCTTACGACCCGACCTCCAAGGCCGCGGGGGCCTGCTACGGGCCGGACGGGCACGCCTACTTCACGCTCTACCTGCCCTGACCGCACGGCGCGCCCGGTGGAGCGCATCGTCGCAGCCGGCGTGCGGTGGGCCGAATCGTCACAGCCCGGCGCCCAGCGGGGTCAACGGCCGCGACAACCAGCTCCCGACAGACGTCTTCGAGCGCCCCCCGGTTCTTCGGGCCGACTGCAACCAGCCCGAGGATCACCGAGGCGCTCGAAGACGTCTCGGCGCGCTCGGTCGGCGGTGGTGCTCAGCGGGTGAGCGCCCGGCGTCCTACGTCCGCCCGCCCCCGGTCCGGGACCACCGTGGCGACCGCGCCGAGGACCGCGACGCCGCTGGCGTGGGCGACCACCGGGTTGAGCCGCAGCCGCTGCACCTCGGGCAGGTCGTCAGCAAGCACGGACACCCGGGCCACCAGGTCGTGCAGGACGACCTGGTCGACGGGGTCGGTGCCGCGGTAGCCCGCCAGGAGCGGAGCGGCCCGGACGCCGGACACCATGTCGGCGACGTCGGTGTCGGTCAGCGGCGGGAAGCGGTGCGTCACATCACCGAGCAGGTCCGAGGGGACCCCGGCGACCCCGAAGCCCACGACCGGTCCGAACAGTGGGTCCTCCGCCGACGTGATCTCCACGACGACCCCGGTCGGTGCCATCGCCTCGACCGCGATGCTCTCGACACCCCGGTCCCGCAGCGCGACCCGGAGCTCCTCGAAGGCGGCCACCACCGCGTCTGCAGTCTGCAGACCGGTGCGGATCCAGTGCATTCCAGGAGCGTGTCGCAGCCCCGGGTCCGTGGCCTTGACCACCGCGGGGAGGCCGACCTCGGTCGCGATGCGCGCCGCCTCCTGCGCGGTGTCCGCGGCGTGTGACTGCCACACCGGGATCCCGTAGGCCGCCAGCAGCTCGGCCACCTCGTCGTCCGTCAGCTCACGACCGTCGGGAGCGCCCGCCAGGACACTCTCGATCACGTCGTGGGCCCGGCGCCGGTTGATCCGGCCGGGTCGGACCCGCTCCCCGCGATCTCTGTTGCGCCAGGCGGCGTAGTCGGTCGCGGCGGCGAGCGCCCGGACGGCGTCCTCGGGCAGCGGGTAGGTCGGCAGGGATCCTCCCGGGGCGACGCCGCGCATCCCCAGGAAGGTGGCGACGCACGGCTTGTCGCTGTCGGCCACCACCTCCTCGACCGAGGCCACGACGTCGGTGTCGGGGGTGACGATCGGCGGGATGAAGCAGGCAACGAGGCTGTCCACCCCCGGGTCGGCGACAGCGGTCTCCAGGGCGGCGGTGAACTCCGGGATGGTGGCGGTGGTGGGAAGGGCGATCGGTCCGTGTCCGACGGTCAGACCCCACTCGAGGGCGGCGTTGGCGGCCAGCGTCCCGAGGGCGTCGGAGTTGGTGACGATCGCGACGGACCGTCCCACCGGGAGCGGCTGGTGGACCACCAGCTGGGCGACGTCGAAGAGCTGGTGGGTGTTCTCGACCCGGATGACTCCGCTCTGCCGGAGCATCTCGGCGAACGCCTCGGGCCGCTCCCGGGTCGCGCGGACCGTGTGCCCCGGGACCGCGTGGTGGCCAGTGCCGCTCTTGACGACGATCACCGGCTTGACGGCCGAGAGCTGGCGGGAGATACGGGTGAACTTGCGCGGGTTGCCCATCGACTCCAGGTAGAGCCCGACCGCGGCGGTGGCCTCGTCGTCGATCCAGTACTGCATGAGGTCGTTGCCGGAGATGTCCACCCGGTTGCCGGCCGAGGCGAAGGTGGACAGCCCGAGGCCGCGCCGCTCGGCCGAGGCGAGCACGGCGATCGCCAGGGCGCCGGACTGGGCGAACAACCCGAGCGAGCCCATGGTCGGCATCCGCGGGGACAGCGAGGCGTTCAGGCTGAACCCGGCGCTGGTGTTGATGAGGCCGAAGGAGTTGGGTCCGAGGACCCGCATGCCGTGGACCCGCGCGGTCTCCAGCAGCTCGCGCTGCAGCGCGGCCCCCTCATCCCCCGCCTCGGCGAAGCCGCTGCTCACCACCACGACGGCGCGGACACCTGCGAAGGCACACTCCCGCACCACCCCGGGCACCTCCGGGGCCGGCACCGCGATCACCCCGAGGTCGATCTCCTCACCGATCCCGGAGACGCTGGCGTAGGCCGGCAGCCCGGCCACCTCCTCGGCGGCGCGGTTCACGACATACAGCTGCCCGGTGAACCCGCCCTCCCGCATGTGGCGGACCAGGGCACCCCCGACCGACCCCTCGCGGCGGCTGGCCCCGACGACGACCACGGAGGAGGGGTGCAGGACCCGCCGCATACTGCGTGACTCGGCGCGGTGCTCGCGGGACAGCTCGACAGCGCGGGACTTGTCGGTCGGCTCGATCTCGAAGCTGACCGCGATGACCCCGTCGTCGAACTCGTGCTCGACCTCGAACCCGGCGTCCTGGAAGACGTTGATCATCTTGCGGTTCTGCGGCAGGACGTCCGCCGTGAACAGCTTGACGCCGGCCTCCCGGCCGATGGCGGCGAGGTGCTCGAGCAGCACGGAGCCGATCCCCATCCCCTGGTGTTTGTCGGCGACGTTGAAGGCCACCTCGGCCGCGCCCCAGTCGGTCTCCTCGAGGCGGTCGTAGCGGCCGATGCCGGCGATCTCGTCGGCGATGATCATCACCAGGGCCACGCGCCTGTCGTAGTCCACGTGCGTGAAGCGGTGCACGTCCCGGTCCGACAGCCGGCGGATCGGGGCGAAGAAGCGCAGGTAGATGGACTCCTGGGACTGCTGCGAGTGAAAGTAGTGAATCGCCTCGGCGTCCTCCGGCACGATCGGACGCACGTGGGCCACGGAGCCGTCGCTGAGCACGACGTCGGCCTCCCACGCACGGGGGTAGCCCGGCGGCACGTCGATCATGGGAACCAGCATGCCCGATCAGGGCCCGACGCGGCGCCGTCACCCCGCGCTCACGGTCGGACCGGGACCGACTCCCAGGTCGCGCCTCCGTCGGCCGAGCGCCAGAAGGCCAGGGCGGCCGAGGCCTGGTCCGCCGTGGGGAAGGCGATGACCTCGCCGAACATCGTGACCTCGAGCCGCTCCGGCCGGGCGTCCGCACCGGGCAGGAACGCCTCGCTGCTCCAGGTCTGCCCCCCGTCGGCGGTGACGGCATGGTTGCCCTCCCCGACGAGCAGCAGGTGGTCAGCGGCGATCGAGACGAGCAGCGGCGGACTCTCCCCCAGCACGAAGGTCGGGACGGTGAGATTGGTCGGCAGCCAGGCCCGACCCCCGTTGTCGCTCTCGTGCAGGGCCAGTCCGAACTCGTCGTCACACAGCGCCCACAGGTGGGCGGGATCACCGGTCGAGGCGGTGATCGCGACAGGGCCGGCACCGCAGTCGTTCAGGCCTGCTGTCGGCTCCAGCCTGCCCTCCTGCAACCGCAGCAGACTGGTCACCGGTCCACCAGCGCTCGAGGTCGTGATGACGTAGCGGGTGCTGTGGGTGTCCAGGAGCTCGGCGCTCACAACGGGCCCCAGGTCGTGGACGACGTCGTCCCGCCAGTCGGTGTCGGTCGGGTCGGTCAGCACGACGGCGCCGTCCGAGATCGGACAGTCCCCCGCGGTCGGACACGAGCCGGTGCCGTAGGTGAGTGTCGTCGCGAGCAGCTCGTCACCGCGGACCGACAGGTCCTGGACCGTCGCGTCGCCGACCCGGACCACGGTCCACGTCCGACCGCCGTCGGTCGTGCTCCACGCCGGTGCCTTGTCACCCCACACCCACCCACGGCCCTGGTCGGTGAAGGTGAGCTCGTGCACCAGACCCAGCTCACGCAGGTCCGCGTGCGGTGCCCAGGTGATGCCGCCGTCGTCGGACCTCGCGAGGGTCGCGCAGAAGCCGTTCTCCGGGCACTCCTCCATGACCAGGGCGAAGCGCACCCCGGTGTCTGTGGCGGGCTCCGGGTCTGCCGTCGAGAAGTCCGCGAAACGCGCGGAGTCAGGGATCTCACCCTCGGGCACCGGTGCGGTCACCCTCCCGTCGCCAGGCACATCGGTGCCCGTCGGGTCGTCCGGCCCGGTGGGCTCCTCGGGTCCGGACGTCGGCTCGTCCGGGCCGGGCGTGGGCTCGCTCGGGCCGGACGTGGGCTCGCCCGTGGGCAGCGTGTCGGTCGGCGGCTCGCCCGTGCTCGGGTCGGTCACGCTGGGCTGCGGCCCAGCGAGGTCGGGGTCCTCGACACCGGGAAGCAGGCTCGGGCCGACCACCACGGCCAGGGCTGCGGCGGCGGCGACCAGGCCCGCCGCCCAGGCACCCCGGCGGGTGGACCGGCTCCGGCGGCGACCGTCGCGGATCCGCTGCCAGGTGAGATCGTCGAACGGCTCGTCGCGGACCTGCGCCCGGTGGGCTGCGAAGAACTCCTCCACCGGGTCCGGTCCGTGGTCGCCGTGCGGCCCGCTGCTGTCGCTCGGCCCGTGGTCGTCGCCGTTGCCGTCGCCCAGCCAGCGCTCGTCGCCGCTCACCGCGCCTCCTCCAGCGTCGTGGCGAGCCGGGCCCGCGCGTCATACAGGTCCCGCTTCACGGCACCCTCGGAACGGCCGACCTGACGGGCCACCTCGGCCACGGACAGGTCGGCGAAGTAGAAGAGCAGCACCGGCAGTCGGAGCCGGTCGGGCAGCGCCTCGACCGCCTCGCGGACGCTGAGCAGCTGCGCCTGGTCCGGTGCGGGCCAGGCCTGGTCGGGACGGGGCTGCCCGCCCTGGATGCGTTCGTAGGCACGGGCCTCACGCCCCCTCTTGCGCCAGTGGTCACGCACGATGTTGCCCGCGGTCGCGTACAGCCACGGGCGCGGATCGTCGACGTGCTGCCAGTGCGACAGCAGCCTGGTGAACGCCTCGGTCGCCACGTCGTGCCCGAGGTCCCGGTCCCCCACCAGGTGCCCTGCCCACCCGGCCAGCCGCGGGTAGTGGGCCACGAAGACCTCGTGGACGGCTCCCTCGACGGGATCCGCGCTCCGTTGCACGTGGCCTCCGATCGCTCTGGCGGGGGTCAGGACTGCTGTCATGCCGAGTATGACGCCGCAGGCAGACAGCCGGTTGGACCCCCCACCCCTGGACGCGTTGCCGTCACCGCACCCGGCCCCGTCTGCCGCGACACCGCCGTGCCGGGTGATACCCATGGACCCATGGAGTTCTCCCACGTCGTCCGGGCTCGGCGCATGGTGCGCAACTACGACCCCGACCGGCCGGTCCCCGACGAGGTGCTGTCCCGGGTGCTGGAGAACGCGGTCCGGGCACCGAGCGCCGGTTTCTCCCAGGGGTGGGACTTCGTGGTGCTGCGCAGCGACGAGGAGCGCGCGGCGTTCTGGGAGGCGACCACCGATCCGGCGAGCCCTCCGGACAGCTGGCTCCGCGGCATACTCAATGCGCCGTGCCTGATCGTCTGTTGCTCCAACCCGGGTGCCTACCTGGACCGCTACGCCGAGCCGGACAAGGGCTGGACCGACCGGGACGCTGGGCGCTGGCCGGTGCCCTACTGGGACGTCGACACCGGCATGGCGGCCCTGCTCATGCTGCTGACGGCGGTGGACGAGGAGCTCGCGGGCCTCTTCTTCGGGGTCCCCGTCGAGCGGCTCGACACTGTGCGGGAGGCCCTGGGTATCCCCGACGACCGCAACCTGGTCGGCGTGGTCTCCCTCGGCTACCGCGCGCCGGACCGCAAGAGCCCCAGCCTCAGTCGCGGCCGACGAGAGGTCGAGCAGGTTGCCCACGCAGGGCGCTTCGGCACCCCGCTCGACCTCTGAACCTCAGTCCCGCATGTCGGACAGCGTGGTGAAGGTGTAGCCCTGCGAGCGCAGGGTGCTCACGATGACCGGCAGCGCGTCGGGGGTCGCGTAGCCGCCGAGGTGGGCCAGCACGATGGTCCCGGCCGGCGGTGCGGGCACGGTGGTCCGGTTGATGATCTGCTGGGCCGTCGTGCCCGGGTCCCAGTCGATGGTGTCCCGCGACCAGTAGATCGTCTTGGTGTAGCCCACCTCCGCGAGCCAGCCCCGGACCGTCGCGTTGTGCGCGCCGTAGGGCGGTCGCCAGTAGGGGTTGGCCGGCATCCCGGTCAGGGACTCGAGGACCCCCTCGGCTCCGGTCAGCTCGGACTGCACGAACGACTTGGTCATCGCCCGATCGCACGGTGCACCGCTCGGTGACCCGCCGCCGCCGTTGACGAGGTCGCAGTGGTGGATCGTGTGATTGCCGATCTCGAAGAGCTCGGGATGCGCGGCGATCTTGGCGATGATCGCCCGGCCCTCGCTCGAGTTGGCGCTCAGGCTCGTCGGGAAGAAGGTCGTGCACACCTGGTTGTCGATCAGGTAGTCGACGATCTCGTGCGAGCCCTGCAGCCGCCCGCCCATGTCGAGGGTGAAGGCGATCTGCTTGGTCGCGCCGGGGACGCTGCTGATGACCTCCTGCCCGCCGGCCGACGGGCGGGTGCCGGACCAGCAGACCCCGAGACGTCGCTGGACCTCCCGCGGGATCTCGTTGCTCTGGGCACCGGCACCACCCAGCACGTATGCCGTGTTCGGGCCGAGCCGGGTCAGTTCCGTCCGCAGGCCGGTCGGCAGGGTGTTGCCGGTGGTCAGCAGGATCGGTCCGCGGGTCGGCTCCGCCGCGGCACCCGCGGCGAGGGCGTCCGGCCAGGACTTGCCGGTGGCCAGCTGGATGCCCGGGCGGTCGGTGCCGAAGACCCGCTGCGACACGGCCAGTGCGGTGCGGTAACGGTCATAGCCGGAGACGCGCTCGACCGTGGTGAACTGCGCGATCTCGGTGGCGACCGCGCTGGAGATGGCACTGGTCCCGCCGAGCAGCATCACCCGGTCGGGGTCGAGCCGCAGCAGCTCGGCCCTCGTGGCTGCATTGAGTCTGGTCGGGGAGGTGAGCAGCATGGGCGCGTCCTGGACGCCGGCCGCGGTCCCGCCGGCGAGGGCGTCGGGGAAGTCGGTCCCGGTGGCCAGGTAGGCGATGGAGGCCCCGCCCGGGAAGGCGTGCTGGGAGAGGGCGGCTGCGGTGTCATACCGCGAGGGGCCGGACACCCGTGTCGCAGGGCCGGCGGTCAGGGTGTCGAGCTCGGCGCGCACCGCCGAGGAGATGGCGCTGGTGCCACCGACGACCACGATCCGCTGGGGCTTGAGCCGCAGCAGCTCGGTGCGCGTGGCGCCGGGGATGCTGGTCGGGCGGACGAAGAGCACCGGTCCGCCGAGCTGGTCGGCCGCGGGTCCGGCGGCCAGGCCGTCGGGGAAGTTGGCGCCCGTGGCGACTAGCGCCACCGGGACACCGGGGTCGAAGAACTCCCGGCTGATCGCCGCCGCGGTGGCATACCGGTCGCTGCCGGCGAGCCGCTCCACCGCGAAGTTCAGGTCCCCCGCGGCCGGGCCGAGGTCGTCCACCTGGCTGCTCGTGGCTGCTGCCACGTCGCCCGCCGCAGCATCGTCCGTGGAGGGGTCGGCCGCAGCACCCTGGACGAGGGAGCAGGCCAGCACGAGCGCCGTCGCGACCGTTCCGGTCGCCAGTGAGCGAAAGGTCTTCATGACTCTGTGACGCCGCAGGCGCCTCCCCGGTTGGGGGCGGGCGTCAGGTGGTCCGGACGTGGCGCTGCGGGACGAGCAGGAGCACCAGCCCCGCGGCCAGCCAGCACCCCAGGACGAGGAAGGCCTGGCCGGAGCCGGCGCCGTCGAACCAGGCGACCGAGCGCAGCGCCGTGGCCGTTGCGCCCGGGGGCAGCAGCTGCCCGAGTGCGCCCCAGCCGGCCGGCAGCATCTCGGGACCCGTCGCGGCGCCGGACAGCGGGCTGCCGAGCAGCACCATGACCAGGGCCGTCAGACCCACGCCCGGCATCCCGATCAGCCGGACCAGCCCGAGGACGACCGCGCCGACCGCGGCCGCACCGAGCGCGAGCACCCCGGCGTTGGCCCAGTACGAACCCTCGAGCGACCCGAGCCAGAGCTGGCTGACCCCGGCCAGCACCAGACCGGCCGTGGCGACCAGCGCGAGCATCGCGGTGAGCTGACGGCCCCGGCCGCCCTCGACCGCGAGCGCGGACGCGGCACCGGCGATGATCCCGGCGATGACCAGGGGCAGGACCGCCGTGGCAAAGCCTGCGCCCCGGGGGTCGTCGGCGGGCAGCGGTGCGAGCTCGCTGACCTGGAGCGGTCCCCCGGCCTCGGCCGGGACGTTGGCCGCCAGCTGGGTCAGTGCCTGGGCGATGGCGGGGCTGGCCGCCGACGCGGTCAGCATCTCCCCGCCGGCCGGGTCCAGCACGACGGCGCCGTAGATCTCCCGGTCCGCGATCGCCTGCTCCGCCGCGGCCCGGTCGGCCAGCGGCTGGACGTCGAAGGCATCCTCGCCGGCCGCGGCGGCGAGCCGTGGCACCAGTTGCTCGGCCGCACCCCCGGGAGCCACGACGCCGAGCGGCACCTGGTGCGGTCCGCTGTTGACGGCCGGCCAGGAGAACGCGCTGCCCACGACGAGGAGCAGCGCCGCGACTCCGAGCACGAGGCCCGCGATGCGGGTCCAGGGCGTCGCCGCCTCGCGGCCATCACCGGTGCTGTTGCCGCTGGTGGGGTCGCTCTGTCGCACGTCACCCGGCTGCGCCCCGTCGTGCTGCTGCATGGTCTGGTTGCTCATGACCCTCACTACCTTAAACGAATGTTCCTTCTGTTTAACCAGAGTGCGCCCGCAACCCCTCACTTGTCAAGAACGATCATTCGGTTTTATGGTCTGAGCATGCCGAAGGTCAGTGACGAGCACCGCCAGCAGCGGCGGGAGCAGATCCTGCTCGCCAGCATGCAGTGCGTGGCCGAGGAGGGCTTCCACAAGACGACGATGGCCGACGTCATCCGGGCCTCCGGCCTCTCGGCGGGCGCGGTCTACAGCTACTTCCGCAGCAAGGACGAGCTGATCCTGGCCATCGCCGACCGGGCGCTGGGCTACATGGACCAGGCCATCACCGAGCTACTGGAGCGCGACCCCATCCCCTCCCCCGTCGAGGTCGTCCACTACATGACCTCGATGCTGGTCGAGCGCGCCACGTCCCTGCCCGTCGACCTCACCCGCGTGGCGGTGGCGGCCTGGGCCGAGGCCGTCCGCGACGAGCAGGTCAGGGCCGCCGTCGCCTCCCGCATCGAGCTCGTCCGCGGGAAGTATGCCGAGATCGTCCGCGCCCAGCAGGCCGCCGGCCACATCGACCCGCAGGCAGACCCCACCGTGGTCGCCAAGTCGCTCTTCGGCGTCATGCCCGGCTTCGTGCTCCAACGGCTGGTCACCCAGGACGTCACCCCGGACGACTACGCCGCGGGGTATGCCGCCCTCCGCCCTAACCCCTGACACAGCTGCAAGACCGCTTCGGTCAATGCGGGAGAGGCTGCGAGACCACTCGGAAAATGCGGGAGAGGGTGCAAAGGCACTCGGAAAATGCGTGGGAGCGTGCGAGACCACTCGGAAAATGCGGTGTGAGCCACCCTATTGTTGGAGGAAGGCGTCGATCTCTGCGCGGGCGGGCGCGGTCGCGGGGCCGCGGCGGGTCACCTTGATCGCACCGGCGGCGTTGGCGCGGCGGCAGGCAGTGTGCGGATCGGTCCCGGCCGCGAGCTCGGCCACTAGCACCCCGGTGTGAGCGTCGCCGGCGCCGTTGGTGTCGACCGGCTCCTGCGGGAAGCCCGGCAGGTACTCGACGCCATTCTCAGCCGGACCCTGCTCCGCCCGACCCTCCCCCGCCTGCTCCTCCCCGGCGAGCAGGTAGCAGCCCTCCGGGCCGTCCCGCACCACCACGAGGTTGCCGGCGGGCAGCTCCTCGGCGATCCGCGGCAGCGTGTCGGTCAGCGACTCCAGACCGGTGAACTCGTGCGCCTCCTCCGCGTTGCTCGTCCAGACGCTGGTCAGCCCCAGCATCAGGCGTCGCACGGCGGGGTCGAGGCCTGCGAAGGCAGCACCAGGGTCCAGCACCACCCGTACCCCCTTCTCCAGGGAGTCGAGCCACTCCAGCAGCGGGTCGCGCGTCGGCGGCAGCAGGCTGTAGCCGGTCACGCACACCAGGTCCCCGGCCACCGGGGCCGAGGTGCCCAGGCTCTCCGGGCTGATCTGCCGCTCGGCGCCCAGCGTCGTGACGAAGGTCCGCTCGGCGGTCGGCTCGACCATTACCACGCACAGCGCGGTGTCGAGGTCCTCCACCGGCGGCGCCGACAGCGCCACCCCCTCTGCGGCAAGCGCCTCGCGGATCAGGTCCCCGTTGGGCCCTGTGCCGTGTGCGCCCGCGTGCACCGCGTGGGCTCCCGACCGGGCGGCCGCGGCGAGCACGCTCACCGAGCCGCCGGCATACCGGGTGAAGGACTGCGCCATCACGTTGCCGCCGCGCCGGGGGATGGCGCCGACCTCGACGACGAGGTCGACGAGGGCCTGTCCGGTGTGAATCACCCTGGTCATCCCGGTGAGAATAGGGCATCCCCACCAGACCCGAGCCGCAGGTGAGGCGTGGCCTGCACCGATCAGGTGCGCACACGACATACGATCGAGGACGATCCACCCGCCCGCACTGACTCCTCACCACGCACCGACCCCGACCCCGAGCTTGGAGGCCCTCGCAGTATGGCGCGCCGCACCCCACCCGGACCGGACCTGTTCGACGTCGAGCAGAAGATCATCGATATCGATGTCCGGGACGAGATGCAGGGCGCGTTCCTGGAGTATGCGTACTCGGTGATCTACTCCCGGGCGCTGCCGGATGCGCGGGACGGGTTGAAGCCGGTGCAGCGGCGGATCCTGTTCGGGATGCACGAGATGGGGTTGCGTCCGGACAAGGGGCACGTCAAGAGCTCGCGGGTGGTGGGTGACGTGATGGGTAAGTACCACCCGCACGGGGACGGCGCGATCTATGACGCGTTGGTCCGGATGGCCCAGCCGTTCACGATGCGGTTGCCGCTGGTGGACGGGCACGGCAACTTCGGGTCGCTGGACGACGGGCCGGCGGCCAGCCGCTACACCGAGGCGCGGCCGGCGCCGGCGGCGTTGCTGATGACCGCCAGCCTGGACGAGGAGACGGTCGCGTTCGTCCCGAACTACGACGACCAGCTGATGCAGCCCGAGGTGCTGCCGGCGGCCTTCCCGAACCTGCTGGTCAACGGCACGTCGGGGATCGCGGTGGGGATGGCGACCAACATGGCGCCGCACAACCTGGTCGAGGTCATCGCCGCCTGTCGGCACCTGATCGCCAACCCGGGCGCGAGCCTGGATGACCTGATGCGCTTCGTGCCGGGGCCGGACCTGCCGCTGGGCGGGCGGATCGTCGGGCTGGACGGGATCCGGGACGCCTACGAGACCGGGCGCGGGTCCTTCCGCACCCGGGCCTCGGCGCGGATCGAGAACATCACCGCCCGGCGCAAGGGCATCGTGGTGACCGAGCTGCCCTACCTGATCGGGCCGGAGAAGGTCATCGAGAAGGTCAAGACCCTGGTGCAGTCCAAGAAACTGCAGGGCATCTCCAACATCACCGACCTGACCGACCGCACCAAGGGCATGCACCTGGTGATCGAGGTCAAGAACGGTTTCAACCCCGAGGCGGTGCTGGCCCAGCTCTACAAGCTCACCCCGATGGAGGAGAGCTTCGGCATCAACAACGTCGCCCTGGTGGAGGGGCAGCCGCGCACGCTCGGGCTCAAGGAGCTGTTGAGCGTCTATGTCGACTTCCGCACCGACGTGGTGCGGCGGCGCACGGAGTACCGGCTGCGGCGCCGGCAGGAGCGGCTGCACCTGGTCGAGGGTCTGCTCATCGCGATCCTGGACATCGACGAGGTCATCCAGCTGATCCGCGGCAGCGACGACGTCGCCACCGCCCGCACCCGGTTGATGCAGGTCTTCGACCTGTCCGAGGCACAGGCCAACTACATCCTTGAGCTGCAGCTGCGGCGGCTCACCAAGTTCTCCCGCATCGAGCTGGAGTCCGAGCGCGACGAGCTGCTGCGCGAGATCGAGCGGCTCACCGCGATCCTGGAGGACAAGGCGCTGCTGCTCAAGGTCGTCTCCGACGAGCTCGCCGAGGTGGCCAAGGAGCACGGCACCCCCCGGCGCACGGTGCTGCTGGAGTCCGACGGCGTGTCCGCCACGGCGGCCGCGGCCACCCCGCTGGAGGTCGCCGACGACCCGTGCTGGGTGCTGCTGTCCTCCACCGGGCTGCTGGCGCGGACCTCGACCGACGAGCCGCTAGGCACCGGCGGGGCACGGCGCAAGCACGACGTGATCGTCTCCGCGGTGAGGACCACGGCCCGTGGCTCGGTCGGGATCGTCACCTCCGCCGGCACGGTGGTGCGCCTGTCCGCGGTGGAATTGCCGACGCTGCCCGCGACCAACGGCGCCCCCACGCTCTCCGGCGGTGCCCCGCTCGCGGCCTTCGTCGACCTGCCCGCCGGTGCGCTGCCGCTGGCGCTGTGCTCGCTGGGCGAGGACGGTCCCGGCCTGGCGCTGGGCACCAAGCACGGGGTGGTCAAGCGGGTCAACCCGGACTACCCCGGCAACAAGGACGAGTTCGAGGTCATCTCCCTCAAGGACGGCGATCAGGTCGTCGGCGCCGTCGAACTGGCCACCGGCGAGGAGGAGCTGGTCTTCGTCACCGACGACGCCCAGCTGCTGCACTTCAGCGCCTCCCTGGTCCGCCCGCAGGGACGCAGCGGCGGCGGCATCGCGGGCATCAAGCTCGGCAAGGACGCGGCCGTGCGCGGCTTCTGGGTGGTCGACCACTCCGTCGACAACGTGGTCGTGACCGTGTCCGGGTCTTCCAACGCCCTGCCCGGCACGCAGACCGGTGCGGTCAAGGTCACCCCCTTCGCGGAGTACCCCGGCAAGGGCCGCGGCACCGGCGGTGTCCGATGCCACCGCTTCCTGCGCGGCGAGGACTCACTCCTCCTGGGCTGGGCCGGCGCCGCTCCCCCGATGGCCGCCTCCGGCAACGGCGTCGCCGTCGACCTGCCCGAGGCCACCGGCAAGCGCGACGGCTCCGGCACCCCCGCTGCCGCCCCGATCGCCCAGGTGGCGAGCGGCGGACCACTCGGCTGAGGCGTGGGCGCGGCGTTCTTGGCGCTCGTGAACGCCCCACGCGCCAAAGTGGCGATCGCTGGAAAGGTCGTGACCTGCCGGATCTGCCGAGTTGCGGACGATCCGATTGCGTCAGCCACCGGGCCGGTGGACTGCGTGCAGACATGGGAAGAGCCGGGGGCTCGGTAGTCTCCGGCCATGAACGAAGAGGTCGTGCCGGTTCTATACATCGAGGACGCCGCTGGGGCTGTGGAATGGTACGGACGGCTCGGGTTCACCAAGGAATGGGAGCATCAGTTCGAGCCAGGCTTCCCTGTGTTCGTCTCCGTGGTCCGGGGAAATGTCCGCCTCTACCTGTCGGAACACAAGGGGGATGCTCGGCCAAACACCCTGATCCACCTGTATGTCGACGACATAGATGCCGTGGCTGAGGAGTTCGGAATGTCGGTCGATGAGGAAGGCCTAGCAGGGCGCGAGTGCGACCTCGTGGATCCGGACGGTAACCGCCTCCGTGTTGCCACACGTCGAATCTAGACGCAGGCTCGTGCCGCCTACCGCAAGGTCTGCGGTTAGGGCAGTATCGACGCTAAGTCCCAACTTCGGGCGTGCTCCAGCGACAAGCCCAGGACGAATCCGGGACCACGCGCCTGTGCAAACCGCTGACCTTGCTCCGGCCCCAGGTAGCGCGAAGCGATGGCCAGACGAGCTTCGGTGACGCCCTCGCGCCGCAGCGTCGCTTCTGACTCCACGCGAATCCCGCGGAAAGGTGCGTTCGCCTCGAAATCAGCAGGCAGCAGCGGGATCGCGCTGCAGGTGTCGCACCTTGACATCGTCATCCGCGATCACGACTTCGAGGTTGCCGTACACGGCGCGGAACCACACCGGGGACGAAGCTGCGGTGCATCCTTGCGGTACGTCGTCAACACCGCTGGTGACGGCAATTCGAGCAAGCTGAAGTGCGACTGCGGAGGCTCGTGGATCACGGCGTCACCGTACCGCTCCGACCGCTCATGCCGCATGGAGCGCACCCGCACGCTATTGCCAATCGTCGCGCAGCGTCCGACCTGCCGCGGCTAGTGATTTACTCGAGCAGCCGAGCGAGGTGGGGCCGGGCTTTATCGCGTGGATGACGAGACGGTTGCCGGAGTCGAAGGTCAGGATTGCCAGTTCGAGTAGCGGCCGTGCGTGTCGAAGCCGAGTGCGAACTGCCTGGCCGGCATGTCGTCGTCGGGTTCGCTGAGGAAGGCGGGGCGTTGCGCGGCGCACAGGATGTCTTCCTCGTTGATGCCGTGTTTGAGCGCGGAGGGGTTGACCCTCACGCGACGTAGGCGCGGATCGCAGCCCGGATCACATCAGAGCGAGAGGCATCCTCACGCTCTGCCTGGGCGTCGAGGGCCTCCAGGAGGGTGTCGTCCAGTCGGACCGGCACCACTCGTGCCGGGCAACTGCGGTGGTCACGTTCGTCCGACATTGCTGTATGGGAGTGTCAGCGGTAGACGTCCGCGCGGTGCTCGATCGCGATGATGGTCAGCCGATGATCAATCCGGTAGATGATCCTGTAGTCGCCACGTCGGGCACTGTGCAGCCCTTCTAGGTCGAATCGCAGGGCCTTGCCGACGCGTTGCGGAGTGCTGGCGAGCGCGCCATAGATGAACTCGATGGCCGCGGTGGCCACCTTCTCGGGCAGGCGCTGCAACGCCCGTTTCGCCGTCGGTGTCCAGGCGATCTCGTACTGCTCCGTCATCAGGGGCGCAGCGTGGCAAGGATCTCGTCCTTACTGAGGACTCCGGCCTCGCCGGCGGCGAGCTCGGCAAGGCTATCTCGAACCTGGGCAACGAGCTTAGGTCGACTCACGACCTTCAGCGTCTCCTCAAGCGACTCCAGGTCGTCGGTGCTGATGACCACCGCAGCCGCCTTGCCGTGACGAGTGATCACGACCCGATCATGTTCCCTCTCCACCTGGTCCACCACCTCCGACAGGCGATTCTTCACCTCGCGCAAGGCCATCGCAGCATCAACACCCATAGCCACAAGTGTAGCCACGTTGGAATGCAGGTCAAGATCCGCTGCTGCCGTAGGTCGCTCCTACGACTGGACCAGGGCCGTGCCTTAGGCTCATCGTCGTGACCATGGACACAGGAACGCTCTTGGCTGAGCAAGTTGCTCTGCTCGAACGCGGCGACGCTGCTGGACTCGCGAGCCGCTATCACCCCGAAGGGGTCGTCCTTCACGAAGGGGGCGCGGTCCAGGGTGGTGCCATCCTGGAGCTCTTCACCGAGGCCGTCACACCGCCACGACGAGTCATCATGGCCACCGAGGTATGCCGCACGGAGGACACGCTTCTTTACGACGTCGTTCAAGACGTCGCCGGTGACACGGTGCGGGTCGTCGGCTCGTTCGTGCTCCGCGACGGTCTTATCTGGCGGCATACCTCGCTTGCAGTACCGGTCGACGGCTGACGGCGGTCTACAGCCTCATCCAGCACCCCGCCTGCTCGTCACCTGGAGGACAACCTGCAACTGGTGCGCCCGTGGGGATTAGACCTGACACCAGGAACGTGGTCCCCGGGTCCAGCAGGTGGTCCTCCGGCACCGCCCAGGTCGCGGTCTCGCCCAGCCGTCCCTCCTGACCGGGCGCACCGTCACCGCCCGGATCCTCGCTGGCCGGGTCGTCGGGGATCACCGCGCACCCGGCCAGGACGGCGAGCGCGACGACTCCGAGCACCAGCACTCCCCCACGCGCCCCTGCCCGCACCATCACCGTGTCCCCGATCCCTCAGTGCCGGGCCAGGATCGAGGTGAGGTCGGCGCCGGCGGGGAGCACGCCATACTGCCAGCCGCGGTCCTCCCCCAGCCGGGCCGCGACGAACGCCTCGGAGGAGTATGCCGGGGCGTGCCTGATCATCAGGCTCGCCTGGAGGGCTAGGGCCAGGGCCTCGGTCAGCCGCCGCGCACCGGCCTGCAGGGCGGCCGGGTCCTGGCCGCGGGCACTCGCCAGCAGCGACCGGACCTGCCCGATGTGCGCGTCGTAGGTGCGGTTGGCACCCTCGGCGAGCGCGAGCTCGGCCAGCAGCGCCTTGACGGTCTCCGGCTCGCGGCCCATGGCGCGCAGGACGTCGAGGGCGATGACATTGCCCGACCCCTCCCAGACGGCCATCACCGGCTGCTCCCGATAGCGCATCGCGAGCGGGAAGTCCTCGGTGTAGCCGTTGCCGCCCAGGCACTCCAGCGCCTCGTAGGCGTGGTGCGGGCCGCGCTTGCAGATCCAGTACTTCGCCACGGCCGTCGCGAGCCGGGCGAAGAGTACCTCCTGCTCGGAGGCGTCGCCTTCGTGGGCCTGCGCGAGGCGCAGCGAGGTCAGGGTCGCGGCCTCGGCCTCCAGCGCCAGGTCGGCGACGACGGCCGTCATCGCGGGCTGGTCGATCAGGGTGGCCCCGAAGGCTGCGCGGTGGCGCACGTGCCACAGCGCCTCGGCGACGGCCTGGCGCATCCCGGCCGTGCTGCCCAGGACGCAGTCCAGCCGGGTGCGGGCGACCATCTCGATGATGGTGCGCACGCCGCGGCCGGGCTCGCCCACCAGGTGCCCGACGGTGCCGTCGAACTCCACCTCGCTGGAGGCGTTGGACTTGTTGCCGAGCTTGTCCTTGAGCCGCTGGATCCGGAAGACGTTGCGCGTCCCGTCCTCCAGCACGCGCGGCACCAGCAGGCAGCTCAGCCCCTCCTCGGCCCCGCCGCGGGAGGTCTGAGCGAGCACCAGGAAGGCGTCGGACATCGGCGCGGAGCAGAACCACTTGTGACCGGTCAACAGATAGTCCTCGTCCGGTCCCCCGACGTGCTCGCCGCGGGTGGTGTTGGCCCGCACGTCCGACCCGCCCTGCTTCTCGGTCATCGCCATGCCGAACAGCGCCCCCGGCTTGTCGGAAGGGGCGGCCAGACGACCGTCATACTCCGTGGTGAGCAGGCGCGGCAGCCAGCGCTGCGCGAGGTCCGGGGTGGTCCGCAGGGCAGGGACGGCGGAGTGGGTCATCGAGATGGGGCAGGCGTGACCGGGCTCGACCTGTGCAAAGAGCATGAAGGTCGCCGCACGCGCCACGTGGGCACCGGTCCGCGGCCGCGCCCAGGCGCTGGTGTGCGCACCGTTGGCCACCGCGGCGGAGATGATCCGGTGATAGGCGGGGTCGTAGTCGACCTCGTCGACCCGGTTGCCCCACCGGTCGTGCGTGCGCAGCACCGGCTCGTGGCGGTGCGCGGCCCGGGCGTCGGCCTGGAAGGTCTCGGACCCGACGAGCTCCCCCACCGCCTCCAGGTCGGCCACGGCCCACCTGGCGCCAAAGGTGCCCACACCCTCGCGGAGCACCGGCTGGCTGGTGAACTCGTTGACCGCGACCCGCGGCGGCGCCTGGTTGACCACCCCGTGCGTGGACCGGGGCTGCGGGCTCGTGGCCTGCCGGGCGGGCGTCTGAGTCATGACCCCAGTGTCTCCGAGCGGTCAAGGGTCGCCAACCACGCCTGCGTCTGCCGCGCCGACCGCAGGTGCACCACCTGCGGCGCAGCGCGCTCTGCCACCGGTCCGCCGGCAGCGGCCCGCTCCAGCACCGTCCGCGGGTCGGCGACCCACTGACGGATCCGCTCGCGCTTGCGGGCCCAGCTGCGGAAGTGCCAGACGACGATCGAGTCCCGGGACACCACCTGCCGCCAGGACTCGGTGTTGCCGTTGCACATCTCCTGCCGGGTGACCGCCCGCGAAACCGTGCGGCGCAGCAGGCGCTGCAGGCTCACCCAGCGCGGGTATTCCAGGGCGACGATCAGCTCCACGCGGGCCAGCGGCACGTCGATCCACTTGCCGTAGGCCGTGTCGAGCACCCACTCCTCCCCCGCGCAGATCTGCTCCGCGATCCGCCGCTGGTCCTCGACCGGCCGCTCGGTCCACCCCGGCAGCCAGCCGATCTCGTCGTCCACCGAGTGCCACGGCAGCCCGGTCACCTCTCCGATCCGGCGGGCCAGGGTGGTCTTGCCCGAGCCGGTCACGCCGTAGACCAGGATGCGGCTGGCGGGGGCGGGAGTCACCGGGTCATGCTGCCACAGCCCGCCGACCCGGCGGGAGTATGCCGTGTGGTCCCGCTGCGCGAGGCCGGTGGGTCCGCGGGGCTCATGTGACACATCTGCCGGTGGACGTGTGACAGATATCCCTGTGCCCGACGGTCGCCCGGTCCATACGCTGGGTGGCGTAGGGAAATCACTGACGAAGGACTGGCGACATGACGCAGACAGCAACGGAGCCCACGAGGACGGCTGATGGACAGCACGTCCTGGTCGTCGAGGGGCTGGTGCGCCGGTTCGGCGATCTCACGGCCGTGGACGGCGTGTCCTTCACCATCGCGCCCGGCGAGACCTACGGCCTGCTCGGCCCCAACGGTGCCGGCAAGACGACCACGATCTCGATGATCTGCGGCCTGCTCGAGCCCGACGACGGCAGCGTGACCGTCCTGGGTCAGCAGATGGGCCCCCGCAAGGTGGCGCCCAAACGGCACCTCGGGCTGGTGCCCCAGGACCTGGCGATCTATCCCGACCTCAGCGCCCGGGAGAACCT
Source organism: Ornithinimicrobium sp. F0845 (assembly GCF_023015765.1). Classification (GTDB taxonomy): domain Bacteria; phylum Actinomycetota; class Actinomycetes; order Actinomycetales; family Dermatophilaceae; genus Ornithinicoccus. The sequence continues at coordinate 58,619 of NZ_JALKAL010000003.1, read as the reverse complement.
CAACTTCTTCGGCAAGCTGCAGGGGCTGACCGGCACCGAGCTCAAGACGCGCGTCGGCGAGGTGCTCGAGCTCACCGGCCTCAGCGACCGTGCCAAGGGACCGACCAAGGAGTTCTCCGGGGGCATGAAACGCCGGCTCAACATCGGCATCGGGCTGCTCCACAAGCCGACCCTGCTGATCCTGGACGAGCCGACCGTGGGCGTGGACCCGCAGTCGCGCAACGCCATCCTGGAGTCGGTGGAGAACCTCTCCGGCGAGGGCATGGCCGTGCTCTACACCACGCACTACATGGAGGAGGCCGAGCGTCTCTGTGACCGGATCGGCATCATCGACTCCGGCACCCTGCAGGCCGAGGGCACCCGCGACGAGCTGATCCGGCTCATCGGTGGCGTCGACAACATCGCGCTGACCGGCTCCGGTGACACCGTCGCGGTCGCGGAGGCCCTCCGCGCCCTGCCCTCGGTCGCCCAGGCCGACGCCGAGCGGGGCAGCCTCCGGCTGACCGTGCACGACGCACCGACCGCGGTCGCGCAGATCGTCACGGCCGCCACCTCCTCCGGCATGCAGCTCAGCGACGTGCAGATCAGCCGGCCCAACCTGGAGTCGGTCTTCCTGCACCTCACCGGCAAGGCGCTGCGGGACTGATCATGAGACAACTTGGGACACTGCTCACGACCGACCTGATCCAACGACTACGGGACAAGTCCGTCATCATCTTCGCCGTCATCGTGCCGCTGGCCCTGATGGGGGCCATGAACCTGGTCATGGGTGACGCCATGGACATGGACCTGGAGACCGCGACCGTCGCCGTCTCCGCACCCGAGGACGACCAGCTCGCCACCGCGCTCGTGCAGACGCTGCCGGAGATCGGGCTGGACGTCGAGGTCACCGAGACCACCGCCGACGACGTCCAGGCCCGCGCCGAGTCCGGTGACGCCAAGCTCGGCCTGGTGATCCCGGACGGCTTCAGCGCGGCCCTGATGGCCGGAGAACAGGCGGAGATCACGGCCATCCGCGGGGACGGCGCCGGCATCGAGACCAGCGTCGTGCTCTCGGTGGTCCAGGGGTTCCTGGACCGCGCCGGCGCCAGTGCCGTCGCGGCCGCGGCGGGCGCCGGCCTCGGACTGCCCCCGGCCGAGCTCGGTGAGGTGGCCGAGCAGGTCACGACCGGCGAGGCTGCGATCAGCCTCACCACCGGAGCGGCCTCCGACGAGCAGCTGGACCCCAAGGGTGCCCTGGTCGCCGGTCAGGCCGGGCTGTTCCTGATGTTCACCGTCAGCTTCGGCGTCCTCGGCCTGCTGGCCGAGCGGGAGTTCGGCACGCTGGCACGGCTGCGCTCCATGCCGATGAACCCCAACCTCGTGGTCATCTCCAAGGTGCTCAGCAGCTTCGTCCTGGGCGTCGTGGCCACCTCCATCCTGCTCGCCGTCGGCGGCACGCTGTTCGGCGTGGACTTCGGCTCCCCGCTGCCGATCGCCGTGCTCATCATCTGTGCCGTGATCGCCACCACCTCGCTGACCTTCATCGTGATCAAGCTGGCGAAGACCAGCGAGCAGGCCAGCATCATCCAGACCATCCTGGCGATGGTGCTCGGCATCGCGGGCGGGGCGTTCTTCCCGATGAGCGGAGGCGGTCTGCTGGGGTCGATCCTCGACCTCAACCCGGTGGCCGCGATGATCCGCGGCCTCGGCATCACCAGCGGGGGTGGCGGCCTGGCCGACATCGTCACGCCGGTGCTGATCATGCTCGGCTTCGCCGTGGTGGCGATGCTGGTCGCCCGGCTCGTGCCGGACCGGGGGGCGATGGCATGAGGGCCGCACTCGCGATCGCCGGCGTCGAGCTGCGCCGGTTCGTCAAGGACAAGGGCAACGTCTTCTTCACGTTCATCTTCCCGCTGCTGCTGGTCTTCGTGCTCGGCTCGCAGTTCGGCGGCTCGGGCAACGCGGGTCGGGTCACCATCACCGGGCCCTCCAGCGACCTGCGCACCGCGGTGGCGGAACAGCTGGAGAGCCAGGAGGTCTCGGTCAGCCACGCCACCCACAACGACATGCTCGAGCAGGTCGCCCGCGGCCGGACCGACGTCGGACTGGTCGTCGACGAGGAGGCCGCTACGGCATACTCCCAGGGCGGCAGCGCGGAGCTGGAGATGATCGCCAGCAGCTCGTCCACGAGCATGGCGGCCCAGCAGGAGGTGCAGGTCGCCGTGAGCAACCTGGACCTGCGTCAGCTGCAGGTCACCGCCCTGGAGCACGCCGGCGCCTCACCGGCCGAGGCCTCGCAGGCTCTGGACGAGGCCGCCGGACAGGTCACCGAGCCCACCCTCGAAGTGGTCAACGTGGACAGCCTCGCCCAGGAGTTCCAGGGGCTGGGCCAGTTCGACCTGGGAGCCTCCTCACAGCTGCTGCTGTTCACCTTCCTCACCTCGCTGGCAGGGTCCTCGACGCTGATCAACGCCCGACGGCAGGGCGTGATGGCCCGGAGCCTGGCGGCACCGGTCAGCACCCTGCAGGCCATCGCCGGCCAGTCGCTCGGCCGCTGGGTGATCGCCTTCTTCCAGGGCGGCTACATCATGCTGGCGACCTGGCTGCTGTTCGGCGTGGACTGGGGCAACATCGGGCTCTCCCTGCTGGTCCTGGCGGTCTTCGCGCTGGTCGCCGCCGGTGCGGCCATGGTGCTGGGGTCGATCCTGGACAACGAGGGTGCGGCCGTCGGGGCCGGCGTCGGCGTCGGTCTGGTGCTCGCTGCGATCGGTGGCGGCATGATGCCGCTGGAGATCTTCCCGGACACCATGCGGCGGGTCGCCCACATCACGCCCCACGCGTGGGGCTACGACGCCTTCGCCGAGATCCAGCGGCACGGCGGCACCCTGGCCGACATCCTCCCGCAGCTGGCGGTGCTGGTCGCCATGGCCGCCGTCGCCCTGCTGCTGGGCACCTGGCTGCTGCGGCGCAGCATGGCGCGCTCCCTGTAGCCTCCCGCGCAGCGGCGGCGAGAGTCCGCGGACCGGTGATCCGGCCCGCGGGCTCTTCCCTCTCACTCCCCCGTCCGCCCAGTTGTCGATCAGGGTCAACCCAGCCTCACGACATACGGTGTAGGGGTGGACACAGCAACGACGCAAGACCACCACCTCAACCGACTGGGCCCGGACAGCGACCTGGCCCATATCCGAGCCGACTTCACGCGCTTCATGATGGAGTACAAGTTCGGCATGGACGAGATCGAGACCAAGATCATGATCCTGCAGGAGGAGTTCACCCACCTGCACGACTACAACCCGATCGAGCACGTCCTCACCCGTCTGAAGACGCCCGAGTCGATCCTGGAGAAGGTGCGCCGCCGCGGGCTGGACCCCTCGTTCGAGGCGATCCGGGACAACATCACCGACATCGCCGGGGTGCGGGTCGCCTGCAGCTTCGTGCGGGACGTCTACAGCGTCTACGACATGCTCGCCTCCCAGCCGGACATCGAGGTGCTGCAGGTCAAGGACTACATCGAGAACCCCAAGCCGAACGGCTACCGCAGCCTCCACGCGCTGGTGCGGGTGCCCGTGCACCTGTCCGACCGGATCGTGCCGGTCACCGTCGAGCTCCAGTTCCGGACGGTGGCGATGGACTTCTGGGCGAGCACGGAGCACAAGATCTTCTACAAGTACCGCGAAGCCGTCCCCGAGGACCTGCTCCAGCAGCTGCGGGACGCCGCCCAGACCGCCGCTGACCTGGACGAGCGGATGGGGCGGCTGCACCTGCGGACGCACGGCGACTTCGTCGGATCCCGGCGGGAGGGTGGACCTGCGGACGAGGTGGTCCGGCAGCTGCACGAGCTGCGGGAGTCCAGGGTCAACAACCGCTTCGTATGACGTGTCCGTGGGGGGCCTGACGCGCATCCCCAAGCCGTTCCTTACGGACTTTTTACCTGTGGACAACGTTCTGCGCACCGACCGGAGGTAAGACTGGCCTGCAGACCGGCTCGTGGGGCACCTCGGGCGACCCCATCGGGAGGAACTCTCCGTGAAGAAGACGACGTTGACCCTTGTCGCTGTGGCTGCGCTGCTGGCCGGCTGCCAGGGAAACGCCGAGCCCGCCGACCCACCGACCAGCCAGGACGCGCTCACCACGACGAGCGATCCCGAGCCGACGACCCAGGCTCCGCCTCCCGACGATGTCGACGAGACCTCGTCGCCTCCGGACGATGTCGTGGAGACCACCGACGCTGGTGGTCCGCCTACGCTGCCGGACGAGGCGAAGGAGGACTCGGAGGCTGGAGCTGAGGCCTTCGCGCTGCACTACATCGAGTTGATCAACTACACCTCGCGCCATCCGGAAGTTGGTCTCCTCGAGCCGCTTGCCACAGACAACTGCGAAGCGTGCGAGAACCACGAAGCGTCAGTCGCCTACAGTGCGGAGCATAAAGAAACCATTGCCCAGAACCTCTTTGAGGTATCGGACAGCGTTTCACTACATAATCCCACGGATTCCGTAGCCAATATCAGAGTGGAAGTCGCTCAAGTAGGTCAGGACGTTGTTGATCAAGATGGCCAAGTTGTTGACCGCCTGGGAGATCACCTGGCAACTATGTCCTTCAGCCTGGTGTGGGATGGCGGCTGGAAGGTCGAGGATCTTCGAGCGGAACTCCACCAGTCATGAGTGGGCACATTGCCGCAACAGCGGGCCTTGTTCTGGCCCTGGCCAATCCATTTCCTCATGAACCAGTGGTTCCAGACGACCGACCATGTAGGGGAATCACCTGTCAACTGGATCCAGAAGACCCCGGCGCTTACGTTGGATTGACCCAACAAGAAACCTGGGCCCTTCGATCCATTTATCCTCCAGGGGCAAGTCCCGAGAGCCCGGACCGCTGGTACGAATACGTCGCCGTGATTGACTGTCGCGGGAACATTCCTGACGACCCCGACAGGGTTCACTGCCAGTTTGCGGTCGATTACTGCGAGGAGCACCAACCGGGGAGTTCTGGTCCCTATTCGGTCATCTTCCGACGCATCGCCGACGCGTCAGGGCCATTGGGGAGCTGGGAGAGCGTTGGCCCAACATGCTTCCGCTCGGACGTTCCGCCACGCTCCGGCGAGTCAGCCATCGAGCTCACCGAAGCGATGATCCTGGAGCAGTTCCACCGCACGGACTTCGCGCTGCCGACGATGTCGATCGAGCCGCCGGACGGTCGGACGCTGGTGAACCTGCCCGTCTTCTACGAGTTGGCGTGGCCAACTGAGGGCTACGAACCCGGCGAGATCGACACCACGGACATCATCGGCTTCGAGGTCCGCATCCGACCGACGTTGGACTCAGCCACTTACCACTTCGGCGATGGTGAATCCGCCGGCCCCACGACCTCGCTCGGTGGACCGCACCCGAACGGCGACATCACGCACGAATACACGAATGCCGCCACCGTTGAACCGCACATCACGGTCGTCTACGGCGGTGAGGTGAGCGTCGACGGCGGACCGTGGAGCACGATCCCGGGGACGGCCACAATCGAGGGACCGCTCAGCCCTCTGCAGGTGCTCACGTCGAGCAACCGCCTCTACGGCGACTGACTGAGACCCACGACAAAGGACCGGCCCCCGAGCGACTGCTCGGGGGCCGGTCCGATGCCAAACCGTCACTGGCGACAGTCGAGCCGCTCAGTCAGGGTCAGCGGTTGCCGCGGTAGCCACCGCCGACGCGCGCCGCGCGCTCACGGTTGAAGCCACCGTCGCGCCGCTGCGGGCGGCCGCGGTAGTTGCCCCGCCCCTGCGGCCGCTTCGGGCGCAGGAGGTTGTCGAGCACGGACTGCGGGATCGCTTCGAAGGACGGCTCCCGTCCCCCGGCGGTCTCCAGCACCTGAGCGTCGTGCGGGGTGACGCGAGTCGGCACAGCATCGACACCGGCGCTGTCCAACATGCGCTGCACACCCTTCTTCTGGTGCGGCAAGGCCAGAGTCACCACACGACCCGTCTCGCCGGCACGAGCGGTGCGACCCGACCTGTGCAGGTAGTCCTTGTGATCCGCCGGCGGGTCAGCCTGCAGCACCAGGGACACCTCGTCGACGTGGATGCCCCGCGCCGCGACGTCCGTGGCGACCAGGACCGGCAACTCGCCGGACTTGAACGCCTCGAGGACGCGGGTGCGCTGCGCCTGGTTGAGACCGCCGTGCAGGGCGGCAGCGAACACGCCACACTCACGCAGCTGCAGCGCGACGCGGTCGGCGCCCAGCTTGGTGCGCACGAAGACGATGGTGCGACCGGTGCGGTTGGCGATCGTGGCGGTGATCGGCTTCTTGTGCTGCGGGTCGATCAGGAAGACGTGGTGCTCCATGGTCGACACGCTCGCGGTGGCGCTGTCCGTCTGGTGGGTCACGGGGTCGCTCAGGTACTTCGCGGCGACCTGGTCGACGCCGTGGTCCAGCGTCGCGGAGAAGAGCAGGCGCTGTCCGTCGGCCGGGGTCAGGTCGAGGATCTCGGAGATCGCCTCGACGAAGCCCATCTCGGCCATGTGGTCGGCCTCGTCGAGGACAGTGATCTTGACCTGGGACAGGTCAGCGGCACCGCGCTCGAGCAGGTCGGCCAAGCGGCCCGGCGTCGCCACGAGCAGGTCGACGCCCTGCTCCAGGCTGCGCAGCTGCGGCGTGTAGGACATGCCGCCGGCAACCAGCTGGTGACGCAGGCGCAGGGTCTGCAGCAGCGGCCGCAGTGCGTCCACGATCTGCATGGCCAACTCACGGGTCGGGGTGAGGATCAGCGCGTGCGGCTTGTGCGGCCTGGCGCGCTCGCCCTCCGCCAGACGCTGCAGCGTCGGCAGGCCGAAGGCCAGCGTCTTGCCGGAACCGGTCTGGCCACGACCCAGCAGGTCGCGACCGGCCAGGGCATCCGGAATGGTCGCTGCCTGGATCGGGAACGGCTTGACCAGTCCGAGCTGGGTCAGGCGCTCGACCAGCTGCTCGTTCAGGCCGAGGTCCGCGAACTCGTTCGGCCCCTCGTGCACGGGCTTGGCCTGCTTCGGAGCCTCCTCGCCACGGTGCTCGCGCACCGGCTGCGGGCGGTCCTCCGAGAAGTGTCGGTTGTCCCGACGCTCGCGGCGCTCCCAGGTGTGGTTCGCGCGCGCCTCGTCCGCCGACTCACGGCGGGCCGGACGGTCGTCCTGGTCCCAGTGGCGGCGCGGGCCGCGGTCGTCGCGGTTGTTCCAGTCCCGACGCTGCGGGCGGTCATCGCGGTTCCACTCACGACGCGGACCACGGTCGTCACGGTTGTTCCAGTCCCGACCCTGCGGCCGATCGCCGTAGCGCTTGCCACCCTGACGGTGGTCGTCCCGCTGGAAGTCACGACGCGGACCACGGTCATCACGGTCGTAGGACCGCTGCGGACGGTCGTTCCTGTCGTAGGAACGCGAGGGACGGTCGTCGCGGTCCCACTCACGGCGCGGTCCACGGTCATCGCGGTTGCCCCAGTCTCGACGCTGTGGGCGGTCATCACGGTTCCACTCACGACGCGGTCCACGGTCGCCGCGGTTGTCCCAGTCGCGACCCTGCGGCCGGTCGCCGTAGCGCTTGCCACCCTGGCGGTGGTCATCCCGTTGGAAGTCACGGCGGCCACCGCGGTCGTCACGGTCGTAGGAACGCTGCTGAGGGTTGCCCCGGTCGTAGGAACGCTGCGGACGGTCGCCCCAGTGGTCGTCGCGACGCGAGCCCTCGCGGTGGGGACGGTCCTCGCGGGCGGGCTTGCCAGCATACGAGGCGCGCTCGTCCCGGCGCGAGGAGCGGTCGGACAGCTCCCTCGCCTTGCGGGCAGCCTTCTTCTGTGCCGCGGTGTGGCGCGGCTTCTTCTTGTGGGAGGGCGCGGAGGCGCGCCCGATGGCCTTGGCCATGGCGTATCGCTCAATTCTTGGTGCTCGATGAGGTTGGACGCCTCATCGCTCCCCATGAGCGTGACCGACCTACCTCCAGGTGCTCTCAGTGGCACCCGATGGGCCGCGAGGAACGGTTTGTCCTCCGGCGAGCCCGTCTCACGGTGCATCGACGCACCTGCGGGCAGACTACAAGTTTAGCGGACAACAACCCCCGAGGGCCACTTACGACAGTATGGCGCTCGTCACCACCCAGGGCCGGTCACCTCCCGCGCGGGTCAGTTGCGTGGGCCACCGTCTCCGGTGCCGAGGTCCTGCGGCTCCTTGATCCGGGTGGGCCTGGCGTAGAGGGCCCGGTTGACGAACCAGGTCAGAGCCCAGAGCGCGACACCGATAGCCAGCAGCCACCCGGCGATGGCATAGACCGACAGGTCGCGCCCGGTCCACGGTCCGACCATGTAGGCACACGCCAGTGCGCCGATGACCGGCAGCGCGGTCGGTGCGGTGAAGTGCTCATGGTCGACGGTGTCCTTGCGCAGGATCAGGCACGCGACGTTGACCACGCTGAAGACGCCGAGCAGGAGCAGCGCCGTCACGTCTCCGAGGTTTGACACGGAAGTCACCAGCAGGATGAGTCCGGCCGCCAGGGCGGTGGTGAAGATGATCGCGGTCCAGGGCGTCTGCCGCCCGTGGTGCACCAGACCCAGCGGCTTGGGCAGCACACCCTGCTGCGCCATGCCGTAGAGGAGTCGTGAGGCCATCATCATGTTGATCAGCGCCGAGTTGGCAACCGCGAACATCGCGATGAACGGGTAGATCGTGTCGATCGGCAGGTTCGGTGCGCCCCGCTCGACCACGGTCAACAACGGGGTGCCGCCCTGGGCCAGCTCCCCCACCGGCACCAGCGCCACGGCCGTGATCGAGACCAGCACGTAGATCAGGCCCGTGAGCAGCAGGCCGGAGAGCATCACCTTGGGGAAGATCCGGCTCGGTTCCTTGGTCTCCTCCGCCATGTTCACGGAGTCCTCGAAGCCCACCATCGCGAAGAAGGCCAGGCCGGTGGCGGCGGTGACGGCCATGAAGGCGTTCTTGCCGCTCGGGCTCTCGAACACCGTGATGCGGGAGAAGTCCACCTCCGCCCCGGAGAAGCCGGCGACCGCCCAGAGGCCGACGAAGATCACGAGCAGCAGACCGGAGAGCTCGATGAGGGTCAGGACGACGTTGGCCTTCACCGACTCGGCCACACCGCGGAAGTTGATCGCCATCACCAGCAGGATGAAGCAGAGCGCGCCGATGCTGATCGCTCCCGCGTTCACCACGGCCTGCCCCTCGGCGTTGGTCTCACCGAAGATGTTGAAGCCCTTGAACAGGTTCTCCGCGAACGCCCGTGAGGCCGTCGAGGCCGACGTGATGCCACTGGCCATCACCGTGAAGGTGACCAGGAAGGTAATGAAGTGGATCTCGAAGGCCCGGTGCACGAACGATGCCGCTCCGCCGGCCCGGGGGTATTTGGTGACCAGTTCAAGATAGCTGAAGGCCGTGATGATGGCGATCGAGAAGGCCACAAGGAAGGGCAGCCACACCGCGCCGCCGACCTCCCCGGCCACCTTGCCGGTGAGTGCGTAGATCCCGGTGCCGAGGATGTCCCCGACGATGAACAGCAACAGCAGCTTGGGGCCCATCACCCGCTTGAGCTCTGTCTGCTGCTCCCCGCCCGCCGTGTCCACTGTCGTGTCGCTCATGACGCCTCCTCAGTCGAGGTCCACCCCAACTGGGAGTTGGGCTACCGGCCAGAGTGACGCAGGTCACGTCCGTTGGCAAGCATTTCGGCCCGACTTTGCCCAACCCAGACCTGACAGATCCGCGACCGGCTCCCGTAGTGTTCGGGCACCGGGTCATGGCCGCAGGAAGCGTCCGACCGCGCACCCTGATGAGGAGGTCATGTCCGAGTTCTTCGACACGGTCAACAACGCCCTGATCTCGGCGACCGACGCCTGGTGGTTGCTGCCGGCGACCTTCCTGCTCATCGTGCTCGACGGCCTCTTCCCCGTCGTGCCGAGCGAGGCTCTCGTGATGGCCCTGGCGGCCCTTGACGGGCGGCCCGCCCTCCCCCTGCTGATTGCGGTTGCGGCACTCGGTGCGATCACCGGGGACAACCTGAGCTTTGCCGTGGGCCGCCTGCTCGGGCCGGGTCGTTTCGACCGGCTCCGCGTCGGGCGCGTGGCCAGGACCCTGGATGCCGGCCGTCGGCAGCTGGAGCGCCGCCCGGCCACCGTCATCCTGACCGGCCGCTTCGTGCCGGTGGGTCGGGTCGCGGTCTACCTGGCGGCCGGGGCCAGCGGCTACCCGCACCGCCGCTTCCTGCCGATCAGCATCCTCGGTGGCACGGTCTGGGCGTTCTACATGCTGGCGCTTGGACTGGTCGCGGCCGCGTGGGTCGACGGCAACCCGCTGTTCAGCGCCGCGGTCGGGGTCGGTCTGTCCCTGGTGCTCGGTGCCGTGGCCGACATCCTCATCCGGTGGCGTCGGGCACGCCGGACAGCAGCCTGACGGCGGGGGCGCTCGAGGCGTTCCCCGCCGTCAGGTGCTGTGTGTCCGAGCCCCGGTCCTGCGGTGCTCAGTCCCGCGGTGCTCAGTCCCGCGGTGCTCAGTCCTGCGGTGCTCAGTCCTGGGTGCTCAGTCCTGCGGCGGCACCTCGCACTCCGCCGAGGCCGTGTTGCCAGCGGCATCGGTGGCCACCAGCAGTGCGTCACCGTTGAGCTTGACCTTCCAGTCGACCGCGCGGTGGAACGGCACCACGCTCGGCGTCGCGCCGGGAGCCTGGGTGAGCTTGAAGGTCGTGCCCGTGGCATACGGTCCGAAGATCGCCGACGAGCCGAGGTCGTGGATGTAGATGTCCACGGCCGCATCGACGTTGTCCGTGGAGAACATCTGGTAGAAGCCGGAGTTGGTCGAGCCGGGCATGTTGCCCGACGGGTTGGGTCCCGGCTCGCAACTGACGGTGGGAGGCGTCACGTCGTTGATCCAGATCGAGATTGACTGGGTGAAGCCCGCTCCGGCGTCGGCGCCGTTGAGCGTGAACTCGGTCTCACAGGTCAGCGTCGTGCCCTGGGGGGCGTCGGCTGCCGCGGTGATGGTCTCCTCGAACACCGCATCCTCCCCGCTGGTGACGGTCTGTGAGGCGGGGTCGAGGGTGACGGTCAGACCATCGTCACAGTCCGGGGCGCCGGCCACCTGGACAGGCAGGTTGGACAGGCCCTCGACGATGGCGGCCGACACCTCATCCGCACCGACGCCACTGAGCAGGGTGCCCGATGTGGCTGTGGTGATCGCGGTCGCCTGACCGGTGGAGTCCAGGTTGTCGACACCGACGCTGATCGCCACCACCCTGGCCTCGGCGTCGGTCAGCGACGCGGTGGCGTCTGCCAGGGTGTGACCCAGGCTCGGGTCGCGTCCCGGGGCGTCGCCGAACCAGACGACGATCCGGGAGGAGTCAGGTCGGAAGGCCACGGCGTCGCCGCCGTCACCGATCTCCCACAGCGCGTTGAGCTGCTCCTCAGCCTCGTCACCACCGGAGCACAGGGTGATCCCGTTGACGGCGGCCACCGTGGCGGCCGTGTCGTCGGTCAGGTCGCTGTGCAGCAGGAACGGGTCGGGTTCGCCGACGTCGCAATAGCTCGCGACGGCCCACTGGGCCTCCGGCTGGCTGGCCGAGACGGTGCTGATGATCGAGGCCATGTTGGCCTTGACGCCGGCGATGGCCGAGGTCATGCTGCCCGTGCGGTCGACCAGCAGCACGATGTCCGGCTGCGGAGGCAGCTCAGGGGTGCTGACCGTCTTGGTGATGGTGATGGACCCGCCGGGGTCCAGCGCCTCGTCGACGGAGATGGGGTTGACGGTCGCCGAGGCGGCCGTGGCGATCATGCTGAGTGTGGCCGCTGCTGCGACAGCGGCCACACGGGTTCGCGTGTTCATGGGACGGTTCCTCCAGGGTGCGGTGCCGCCAGGCACCGCGGCATGACACGCTGCGCGGTTGTCGCGCGCGTGTGCCGGATGTGTCAGACGCACGCCGGGTTCATCGGGTGGGCGCGGTCTCTTCCCGTGTCTCCCGGGAGTCGGGAGGGACGCCGTCCCGGGACAGGCAGATGCGCGGTTGCGAGCGGTCACGGGACGGGCAACGAGTGAACGCTAGTGCGCGTCGACCCGCCCCGGCTATGGGCAAAATTACCCACACCGCGTGGGTCAGATCACGCCCTGGGCGATCATCGCGTCCGCGACCTGCACGAAGGCCGCGGCGTTGGCACCGAGCACATAGTTGCCGGGCACGTCATACTCCTCGGCGGTGGCCGCGCAGCGCTCGTGGATGCCCTTCATGATCTCCGCCAGACGCCCCTCGGTGTGCTCGAAGGACCAGGAGTCCCGCGAGGCGTTCTGCTGCATCTCCAGCGCACTCGTGGCCACGCCCCCGGCGTTGGCGGCCTTGCCCGGCGCGAACAGCACCCCGGCCTCGCGCAGCGCCTTGACCGCCTCCGGCACCACCGGCATGTTGGCGCCCTCCCCGACGGCCGTGCAGCCGTTGCGGATCAGGGCGAGCGCACCGGCCTCGTCCATCTCGTTCTGCGTCGCGCACGGCAGCGCGACCTTGCAGGGCACGTCCCAGATGGAGCCACCCGCGACGTAGGTCGCGGCCCGCGCCTCGGCATACTCCGAGATGCGGCCACGGCGGACCTCCTTGATCTCCTTGAGCAGATCGAGGTCGATGCCGTTCTCGTCGACGACGTAGCCTCCGGAGTCGGAACAGGCGACCACCGTCCCGCCGAGCTGGTGCACCTTCTCAATTGCATAGATGGCGACGTTGCCGGACCCGGAGACCACGACGCGCTGCCCGTCGAAGGAGCCGCCCTTGGTCTTGAGCATCTCCTCCACGAAGTAGGCGGTGCCGTAGCCGGTCGCCTCGCGGCGCACCTGTGAGCCGCCCCACCCCAGACCCTTGCCGGTGAGGACGGCCGACTCGTAGCGGTTGGTGATGCGCTTGTACTGGCCGAACAGGTAGCCGATCTCGCGGCCACCGACACCGATGTCACCCGCCGGGACGTCGGTGTACTCCCCGATGTGGCGGTAGAGCTCGGTCATGAAGGACTGGCAGAAACGCATGACCTCCATGTCAGAGCGGCCCTTGGGGTCGAAGTCCGACCCGCCCTTGGCGCCGCCGATGGGCAGCCCGGTGAGCGCGTTCTTGAAGATCTGCTCGAACCCCAGGAACTTGACGGTCCCGAGCAGCACGCTGGGGTGGAACCGCAGGCCGCCCTTGTAGGGGCCGAGCGCGGAGTTGAACTCGACCCGGAAGCCCCGGTGAATCTCGATCCGGCCGTTGTCGTCGACCCACGGGACGCGGAAGATGATCTGCCGCTCCGGCTCGCACAGCCGGGCGATGACCCGCGCGTCGGCGTAGTCCGGGTGCTTGCGGACCACGGCACCCAGACTGTCCAGGACCTCGAGCACGGCCTGGTGGAACTCGGTCTCGCCCGGGTTGCGCTGGAGGACCAGGTCGTAGAGCGGCACGAGGGCAGGGTCAAGTCGGTTCATGGGAGCACTCCCGTTCGCGAAGCAGCGGAGTCGCCAGAATATACGGTGAACCGCATACTCATGCACCTAGGTGGGCAGATTCACACCATGGTGCACCGGGCGACCAGCCCATGAAGCGACCCGTCGGCCGCGTTCTGGGTGGATCAACCGGTCACGGACGGCGCTTCCCGCAACCACCCCGCGCGCTCAGCGAGCACCGCGACCTCCACCCGGCTCGAGCACCCCAGCCGGGCGAGGACCGCCCCGAGATGGCTCTTGACGGTGGCCTCGCTGATGAAGAGCTCGCGCGCCACGTCGGCGTTGGACCGACCCAGGGCCACCCGGACGACGATGTCCCGCTCGCGCTCTGTGAGGTGCTCGAGGCGGGCAGCAGTCTCCCGGCGTTGGGTGACGACGGGATGGGCCGCGACGTGCTCGACGACGACGCGGACGCTGGCTGGTGAGAGCACGCCCTCCCCCGCCGCCACCTGCCGCACGGACTCGATGATCTGCTCCGGACCGGCGGTCTTGAGCAGGAACCCTGCGGCACCAGCCTCCACGGCCTGCATCACGGCGGAGTCCTCGGCGAACGTGGTGAGCACCAGCACGCGTGGCGGGTGCGGGAGGCGGAGCACCTCCCGGGTCGCGGCGATCCCGTCGACCCGCGGCATCCGCACATCCATGAGCACCACGTCGGGGTGGTGGCGCTGGACCGCGGTGACCACCTGGTCACCGTCCCCCACGCTGGCCACGACGGAGAGTCCGGCGGAGGACAGCATGAGGTCCAGGGCGGAACAGACCAGGGGGTCGTCATCGACCAGGAGCACGCGCACCGTCTGCCCGCTCACGACGCCACCTCCTGTGCGGCCGCAACCCACGGCAGGTGGATCGCCACCCGGAAGGTGTGCCCCTGGTCGAGACCGTGCCGCATGGTCCCGCGCCACAGGTCGACCCGCTCGGAGATGCCGGTCAGACCGTTGCCCGGAGGTCCGGGGATCAGCGTGGTCAACCGGTTGGCGGTCTCGATCCGGAGGCCCTCGGTCGGACCGCCCTGCACCAGGAGCCGGACCGGCGCCCCGGGCGCGTGCCGCCGGGCGTTGGTGAGCAGCTCTTGGACGATGCGGTAGACCGCGCGGGCCAGCGCGGGATCGGCGTCCTCGGCCTGCGAGAGGTAGACCGTGGACACCACCGGCATCCCGCCGTCGACGGTCTCCTCGATGACGGCCGGCAGGTCGCTCAGGGACGGCATCGCGGTGCGGTTGAAGGCCGTCGCCTCGGGCTCGCGCAGCACGTTCAGCAGCGAGCGCAGGTCGTCCATCGCCTGCTGGGCACCCTCTCGGACCAGCGACGCGCTGTGCGCCAACCGCGGGTCCTGCCCGGCGGCGACCTCGAGGCCACCCGCGTGCAGCGACAGCAGCGACAGCCGGTGCCCGATCACGTCGTGCACCTCGCGCGCGATGAGGTCGCGCTCGGCCTGACGGCCCAGCCGGTCAGTGAGCACGGTGGTGCTCTGCTGGGCGGCGTCCGCCCGGGTCTGGATGGCCACCAGGTCCAGACGGCTGCGCATGAACAGGCCGGCTCCCACCGCGCTGCCGAACAGCGCCAGTGCCACGATGAGGGGCACCCAGATCGACAGGTCAACCGGCACCGCCGCCCCCGGCTCGTGCACCGAGGTGAGGCTCTTGAGCATCGAGGACCCGGTGGTGGCCCCCGAGGCGTCACGGAACAGGGCGACCGTGGTCGCCAGAGCAACCAGGCCGCCGCAGGCCCAGACCCACCGCCCGGTCCGCACCCTGATGAGGGCGGCCAGGGCGAACAGTGCCGCCGTGGCGTCCAGCGGCAGCACGAGGGGCATTGCGGCGGTCACCAGGGTCACGGCATACGGCGCGGTGTGCCGGCGCCAGAGCGCGCCGGCGGCGAGGACGGCCCCGACCAGGGCCAGCAGGATCAGGGTGTTGTGTATGGCGCTCAGCTCTCCCGTGGTGGACGACTCGGAGTAACGGCCCAGGGCGGTGCCGAGCGCGAGCAGCGACCCGGACAGACAGACCAGGAGCATCAGCACGAACCGGGTGCCCCGGCCTAGCAGACGCAGACCGGCCGTCACCCCGGACACGTGCACCGCGGGTGCGGCGACCGGTGCGCTCGGCGACATCGTGGACATGCGGCCAACCGTAGAGAGGACCACTGACACTCCGGATCAAAGGACGGTCAGCGACACCTGACGCCGGATAGCCGATCGGCCAGGCCACTCTGACCGATCGGGCGATGTGGGCAGGCCGGGCAGGGGGTGTGCTGGGTCCATCACCGTCCGAGAAACACTGAGGAGTCATCGTGAGCACCACACCCCCGCCTCCCCCGCCGCAGGGCCAGCCCTACGGCAGGACCTGGCAGGACCCCCCTGCTGGGGACCAGTCCGTCCCACCGGGCCAGCAGGGCTGGGGTCCGGGACACCCGGCGGCGCCACCCGTGCCGCCCGTCCCGGCCCGGCCCGAGCCGAAGAAGTCCTGGTTCCGCCGGCACAAGATCATCACCGCCCTTCTCATCCTCGTGGGCATCGGTGCCGTCGGCAACGCGCTCTCCAGCGGCGAGCCGGACGCCCCTGAGACCGTCGCGGTCGCGTCCCCGGACGAGACCGCGACCGAGGCTGACGCAGAACAGGCCGAGCCGGAGCCTTCCGCCGAGCAGGTCTCCGAGGACGAGGCCACCGCTGAGGACGAGCCCGCCCCCGAGGAGGAAGCGGCGCCCGCCGAGTCCTCGGCGACGGACGACGAGGCGCCCGCCGAGGAGGAGACAGCCGCCGAGCCGGAGACAGCCGAGGCCGAGCCGGACATGACCGTCTCGCAGGAGAACGCGGTCCGCACCGCGGAGAACTACCTGGAGTTCACCGCCTTCTCCAAGTCCGGTCTCATCGACCAGCTGGAGTTCGAGGACTACTCGACAGCCGACGCGGAGTTTGCCGTCAACCACATCGACGTCGACTGGAACGAGCAGGCGCTCAAGTCCGCGGAGAACTACCTGGAGTTCACGGCCTTCTCCGAGCCGGGCCTCACAGGTCAGTTGGAGTTCGAGGGCTTCACGGCAGACGAGGCGGAGTACGGCGTGGAGAACGTCGAGGTGGACTGGATGGAGCAGGCGGCCAAGTCCGCCGAGAACTACCTGGAGTTCACCAGCTTCTCCCGGCAGGGTCTCATCGACCAGCTCCTCTTCGAAGGCTTCACGCAGGAGCAGGCGGTGCACGGTGCCGACTCCGTCGGACTCTGACGCGGGAGGAGTATGCCGTGGGTCGGGTCACGCGGACTCCCTCACCACCAGGCCGGTCGTCAGCGTCTCCGGCTCGACCTCCTCGCCGTCCATGACGCGCAGCAGCAGGTCGACCGCCCGACCGGCCATCTCCGCGATCGGGTTGACCACGGTGGTCAGCGCGGGTCGGCTCATCGTGGCCGCCTCCGAGTCGTCATAACCGACGACGGCGACGTCCTCGGGGACTCGCAGGCCGGCCACCCCGAGCTCCCCGATGGCGGCCACGGCCATCTGGTCCGAGGCCGCGAACAGCCCGTCCAGGTCGGGGGCTCGTGCCAGCAGTCGCCGGGTGGCCTCGGCCCCGCCGGCCGCGGTGAAGTCCCCGTGCTCGACGAGGTCGGTCTCCAGGCCGGCCTCCTGCAGCACCTGCTCCCACCCGCGCAGACGGTCGTGGCCGGCACTCATGTCGAGCGGGCCCGTGACCGTGCCGATCCGACGGCAGCCGCGGTCCACGAGGTGGCGGGCCGCGAGCGCGGCGCCGGCGCAGTTGTCCACGTCGACGTAGGGCACCCGGGCCTGCTCGGCATACGGCCGGCCGAGAAAGACCGACGGGAGCTGGGTCTCGGCCAGGACGCGCCACAGGGTGTCGTTCTGGTGGTGGCTGACCACGATCGCCCCGTCGGTGTGGCCGCCACGCAGGTAGCGCTCCATCCGACGGTCCCCGTCGTCGGGCCTGCCCATGACGAGGACCACCTGCATCGGCAGCTCGCCGATCGCCCGGGTGACCCCGCGCAGCGTGCCGGAGAAGAACGGGTCGGCGAAGACCCGCTCGTCGGACTCGGGCACGACCACGGCGATCGAGTCGGCAGCCCGCGTCACCAGGCGGCGGGCCGCCCGGTTTGGTCGGTAGCCCAGCTCGGCCACGGCGGCGCTCACCGCCACGCGGGCCGCCTCACGCACGCGAGGGTCGGCGTTGACGACCCGGGAGGCCGTTGCCCGCGAGACCCCGGCGCGTGCCGCGACGTCCTCCAGGGTGGGCGCGGGCCGCGTCACCATGGCAGGGCTCCTTTCCGTCGGCGGAGCCCACGGTCAACGCCGTGAGGACCCCGAGATCGTCTCAGTCGATGCGGTTCGATCCTGCCACCGTGGCGTACCAGCGGGCACTCGCCTTGGGGGTGCGCTGCTGCGTGTCGTAGTCGACCCGCACGATGCCGAAGCGCTTGTCGTAGCCGTAGGCCCACTCGAAGTTGTCCAGCAGCGACCACAGGAAGTAGCCGCGCACATCGGCTCCGGCCTCCAGCGCGTCGTGCACCGCCCCCAGGTGGGAGTGCACGTAGGCGAGCCGGTCGTCGTCCTGGACGAACCCCGTCTCATCCGGTGCGTCGTCGTAGGCGGCGCCGTTCTCGGTGACGTAGAGCGGGATGCCGGCTGGCCCCGTGTAGTCGCGGTGTAGCCGCACCAGCAGGTCGGTCAGACCTCGCGGCCGCACCTCCCAGTCCATCGCGGTGTGCTCGACCTCCTGCGGCACGAAGGTGACGTGCTCGGAGCCGACGTGCGCGCTCGGGATCCCGGTGGCCCGTGCCGCGTCTGCGGCGGCGTGTGCCTCCTCGGGCGGGGACCCGGAGACCGTGCTGCCGCTGTAGTAGTTGACTCCGAGCACGTCGATCGGGGTGCTGATCGCCTCGAGGTCGCCGTCCTGGACGAGGCCTTCCGGCCACACGTTGCGCAGGTCGTCCAGGATGTCTGGCGCGTAGGCCCCGCGGAACAGCGGGTCGAGGAAATAGCGGTTGCTCATCCCGTCGATCCGGCGGACCGCGTCCAGGTCGCCCGGGTCCTGCGGGTCGGCGGGGGTCGTGTCGGCGAAGTTGAGCGTGATCCCCAGCGACAGGTCCGCGTCCCGGGAGCGCAGGTCGCTCGTGGCCAGCCCGTGGGCGAGCAGCAGGTGGTGGGCTGCGCGCACCGCGTCGGGCCCGTCGGTGCGACCCGGTGCGTGCCGCCCCTCGGCATACCCCAGGAAGGCGCTGCACCACGGCTCGTTGAGGGTGGTCCAGTAGGAGATCCGGTCACCCAGGGTTGAGTGCACGGTCTGCGCATACTCCACGAATCGGTATGCCGTGTCGCGGCTGGGCCAGCCGCCCTCGTCCTCGAGGGCCTGGGGCAGGTCCCAGTGGTAGAGCGTCAGCCAGGGCACGATCCCGCGCCCCAGCAGCTCGTCGGTGAGCCGGGAGTAGAAGTCCAGACCCGCCTGGTTGACGGTCCGGCCGTCGGGCATCACCCGCGCCCACGACGTGGAGAAGCGGTAGGACTGCAGGTTCAGGTCGCTCATCAGGGCGACGTCCTCGACGTAGCGGTGGTAGTGGTCGCAGGCCACCGCCCCGGTGTCCCCGTTGCGGACCATCCCGGGCGTGCGGGAGTAGGTGCCCCAGATGCAGCAGCCCCGGCCGTCCTCCCGGGCGGCGCCCTCGATCTGGTAGGACGCGGTGGCCGATCCCCAGAGGAAGCCCTCGGGGAAGACCTTCGGTGTGCTCATTGCTTGACGGCTCCTTGCATGATGCCCGACACCAGCTGGCGCCCGGCAAAGACGAACAGGATCAACAACGGGATGGTGGCCAGCAGGGCACCGGCCAGGACCAGCGAGTAGTCCACGAAGTGGGCGGCCTGCAGCTGCTGCAGCGCCACCGGGAGGGTCGGGTCCTGGGGGCCCAGGACGATGAACGGCCAGAAGAAGTTGGTCCAGGTCGCCACGAAGGTGAACAGGCCGAGCATCGCGGCCGCGGGGCGTGCCGCCGGGAGCGCCACGTGCCAGAAGGTGCGGAACATGCTGCACCCGTCGATGCGGGCCGCCTCGATGAGCTCGTCAGGGATCGCCTGGGAGAGGTACTGCGTCATCCAGAAGACACCGAAGGCGGTGACCAGCGCGGGGACGATGACCGCGAGCAGCTCACCGGTCCACCCCAGCTTGGCCATCACCTGGTAGAGGGGCACCACGCCGAGCTGGGTGGGCACGGCCATCGTGGCGATCACGAAGACCAGGAGCGGGCCGCGCCCGCGGAACCGCAGCTTGGCGAACGCGTAGCCGGCCAGCGTGGCGAAGAAGACGACCGAGGCCGAGCACACCGTGGAGACGATGATCGAGTTCATCGTCGCCCGCCAGAAGGGCACCGTGTCGATGACGGTCGCGGCGTTCTGCAGGAAGTTGCCACCGGGCACCAGCGGGAACGGGTTGCGGCTCAGCACGGCCGAGTCGTGGCTGGCGATCAGGAAGGACCACCACAGCGGGAACATTCCGCCCAGCACGACGGCGGCCAGCAGCCCGTAGACGAGCTTGCCCGGCCGTTCGCTGTAGGAGCGGCCCGCCATGGCGCGTCGGCGGGCCGGCTGCTCGGTCAGCAGCGGCTCCCCCGGCACCGGGGGCACAGGGGTGGTCATCGCTTCACCTCCGAGGTGGAGATCATCCGGGTGACGAGGTAGTTGACCAGGCCGATGGCGACGATGATCAGGAAGAGCAGGACCGCGATCGCCGAGGCCCGCCCGAAGTTGGAGCGCGTCCAGCCCTGCTCGTAGAGCAGGATGGTCAGGGTCTGCCACTGGCCGTCGGCGCCACCGCGACCGTAGGCGTCGTAGAGCCGGGCCTCGTCGAAGATCTGCAGCCCGCCGATGGTGCTGGTGATGACGACGAAGATGATTGTCGGGCGGAGCATCGGCACGGTGACCGAGAAGAACTGGCGGATCTTGCCGGCGCCGTCGATCGAGGCCTGCTCGTAGAGGTCGCGCGGGATCGCCTGCATCGCGGCCAGGAAGATGAGCGCGTTGTAGCCGGTCCACCGGAAGTTGACCATCGTGGCGATCGCGACGTGGCTGGGTAGCCGCTGGGAGTGCCAGCCGATCGGATCGATGCCGACCGTGCCCAGGAGGCTGTTGATGAGGCCGAACTTGTCCGCGAACAGGTTGGAGAAGATCAGCGCCACGGCGACCGGGGCCACGACATACGGCAGGAGGACCCCCATCCGCCAGAACGTCTTGGCGCGCAGGTTCGCGTCGAGCAGCGCAGCGATCGTGATGGCGCAGATGACCTGAGGCACCGAGGACAGCACGAAGATGCTCACCGTGTTGGTCAGGGCGTTCCAGAAGTCCCGGTTCCCGAGGACGTCGGTGAAGTTCTTGGCGCCGACGAACTCACCCTGCCCCATGATCAGGTCCCAGTCGTGGACCGCGACCCAGCCGGTGTAGACGAGCGGGAAGAGCCCGGTGACGAAGAAGAGGATGAAGAAGGGGGAGATGTAGAGGTAGGGACTGACCTTCAGGTCCCACCGGCTGAGCCGGCCCCCGAAGCCGATGCGCTTCGGGGGCGGCTCAGACTGCTCCGTCGCCGGACGGAGCGGGGTCGTAGTGCTCACGGATCAGCCCAACGCCTCCACGTCGGCGACGAACTTGTCCCAGGAGGTCTGGGCGTCGTCGGTGCCGTCCACGTCGACGCGGGTGAGGGCGTCCTGGAGCGCGGAGTTGATCGAGAAGTAGTCCGGCCCCTTGAAGGGCTGGAACGTGATGGCCTTGGCCCGGTCGACGAAGATCTGACCGGTCGGCGCGTTGTTGAAGAACTCGTTGGTGGAGCTCAGCAGCGTCTCGGACTCCAGCGCCTCGACCTGGCTGGGGAAGGTCCCCTTGGCCTCGAACGCCTTGATCTGCTGCTCCGGCTCGGTGAGCCAGTTGGCCAGGGCCTTGGCCTCCTCGATGTGGTCGCCCTGGGCGGGGACGGTCAGGTAGGAGCCGCCCCAGTTGCCGCCCCCACCGGGGAAGACGTTGGCCACGTCCCAGCCCTCGACGCCCTCGGAGTTGCCCTCGATGATGCCGAGCATCCAGCCCGGGCAGAGCATCGTGGCGAAGGAGTCCGACTGGAAGCCGGCGACCCAGTCCGGGGTCCACTGCTGCAGCCCGGCGGACAGCTCGGCATCCGTGGAGGCCGCGAGCACCTGGTCGTACAGGCTGCGCACCTCCGGGCTGGTCGTGGCGATGATCTCGCCACTGGGCTCCTGGTAGGGGACCTCGACCTGGTTGATCATGCCCTGCCAGGTGGCACCGGCCGAGTCGAACCACGCTGAGTCGGACGTGGCCACGAAGTCCTTGCCCACGTCGAAGTAGTGCTGCCAGTCGCCCTCCAGGAGAGTGGCGACCTCCTCCCGCTCCGTGGGCAGGCCGGCCGCCTCGAACAGGTCGGCGCGGTAGCAGATGGCCTGCGGCCCGTTGTCGGTGCCGTAGCCGATGAGCTTGCCGTCGTCGGTGGTGGCGGCGTCGGCCTTCCAGTCCTGCCAGCGGCCGTCGACGGACGGGTCGGACAGGTCCGAGAACTTGTCGGGATACTGCATGAACTCCACGAGCCAGTCGATCTCGATGGCCTCGATGTCAGCAGCACCGGAGTCGGCGCCCAGGCTGTTGCGGAGTGCGTCGCGCGCGTTGTCGGCGGTATCTGCCTTGACGTGCTCGACGGTGATGTTGTCGTGCAGCGACTCGTACTCCTCGAGGAGCTCCTCGTAGCCGAACTCGTTGAAGGTGGCAACGGTGAGCGTGATCTGCTCCCCGCTGCCGGCCTCCTCGGAGGAGTCGCCGTTGTCGTTGCTGCTGCCCTCGTTGTCTCCCCCGCCACAGGCGGCGAGGGTGAAGGTCATCGCGGTCATTGCGACCGCCGCGGTGAGCGTGCGCCGGGTGGGTTGCACTGTGTAACTCCCTTGTCACATGGCGGCCTTCTCACCGCCGGTCAGTGGTGGCGAGTGCGTTCGTGAGAGCGCTCTCACGGATGAGACTCCACCATCTGGACGACTGTTGTCAAGGGGCACGGCACGCTCGCCAGGTCACATCTTCATCACGATGACCCGACCGCGTAGGGTCCGCAGGTGTGAGCACCAACGTCTGGCGGGTCCGTGGCATGCGACCGCTCCTGGTGATGAGCTTCCTGGGCTTCTCGGGCTATGCCGCCCTCCTGCCTGCGGCCCCGCTCTGGGCCGTGCGCGGCGGCGCGGACGAAGCGGGGTCGGGCCTGGTCAACGGGGTGTTCATGCTGGTGACGGTGCTCACCCAGCTGGTCGTCCCGACCGCCCTGCGGCGGTTCGGGTGGGGGCCGGTGATGGCTGCGGGGATGCTGCTGCTCGGTGTGCCCTCGTTGCTGCACCCGCTCAGCGACGACCTCGGGGTGACGCTGGTGCTCTCGGGCGTGCGCGGCATGGGCTTCGGGGTGCTCACGGTGACCGGGAGCGCCGTCGTGGCGGAGCTGGTGCCGGCGGCGCAGCGCGGGCGGGCTGTCGGGGTCTACGGCCTGGCGATCGCCTCGACCCAGGTGGGGCTGCTGCCGGCGGCGCCGTGGCTGGCGGAGAACGTGGGGTTCGGGCTGGTCTTCGCACTCGGTGCGCTGCCGGTCCTGGGCGCACCGGCCGCCTTCGCGCTCGCCCGGGTGCTCCACGGCCTCCCGGCGCACGAGGACAGCGCCGAGCGCACGCCCTACCGGCGGTTGATCCGTCCGATGCTGCTGCTCCTGGCCGTCACCCTCGCCGGTGGTGCACTGATCACCTTCACCGCCCAGATGAGCAGCAGCTCGGCGCTCACCGTGGTGGGACTGCTGGTGTTCTCGCTGACCGCGGCCGTGTCCCGCTGGCGCATGGGCGCACTGGCCGACCGGGCCGGCCCGGAGCGGTTCATCTGGCCGCTGGTCGTGCTCAGTGCGGTCGGCATGGTCGCGATCGCCTGGGCCGTGCGCGATCCCGCAGCCACCGTGGGCGCGGCGCTCCTGCTGGGGATGGCCGTGGTGGGCGTCTGCTACGGCGGCCTCCAGAACCTCACCATGCTGGTCACCTTCGCGGCGGTGACACGCCGGCACTACAGCCAGGCCAGCGCCGTGTGGAACATCGGCTTCGACGCCGGGACCGGGGCGGGGTCGGTGCTCGTCGGTCTCGTCGCGGCCGGCACGACCTTCAGCACGGCGATGGTCGTCGTGGCCGGGTGCTGCCTGGCGACCCTGCCGCTGGCGCTCAGGCGTCGATCCGCTCCCGGTCCAGCCCGTCAGCCGAGGCAATGATGAAGTCCTTGCGCGGCGCCACGTCCGAGCCCATCAGCAGGTCGAAGATCTGCTCGGCCTCGGCGGCGTCCGCCAGCGTCACCCGTCGCAGCGTCCGGTGCCGGGGATCCATCGTGGTCTCGGCGAGCTGGTCGGCGTCCATCTCCCCCAGCCCCTTGTAGCGCTGCATCGGCTGCTTGATGGTGCGCCCCTGCTTGTTGAGCGTGGCCACCGTCTTGCGCATCTCCTGCTCGGAGTAGGTGTAGATCATCTCCCGCGGCTTGCGGCCGGAGGCGGAGACCTCGATCCGGTGCAGCGGAGGCATCGCCGCGAAGACCCGCCCCGCCTCGACCAACGGCCGCATGTAGCGGAAGAACAGGGTCAGCAGCAGCGTGCGGATGTGGGCGCCGTCGACGTCGGCGTCGGTCATGATGATGACCTTGCCGTAGCGCGCCATCTCCAGGTCGAAGGTGCGCCCGGAGCCGGCGCCGATGACCTGGATGATCGCCCCGCACTCGGCGTTGTTGAGCATGTCCGAGATCGAGGCCTTCTGGACGTTGAGGATCTTGCCGCGGATCGGCAGGAGCGCCTGGTAGTCGGAGGTGCGGGCCAGCTTGGCGGTGCCCAGGGCGCTGTCCCCCTCGACGATGAACAGCTCGGTCTTGTCCTGGTCGGTCGACCGGCAGTCCGCCAGCTTGGCCGGCAGGGAGGACGACTCCAACGCGTTCTTGCGGCGCTGGGTCTCCTTGTGCACGCGCGCCGAGATCCGCGTCTTCATCTCGGCGACGACCTTCTCCAGCAGCTGGCTCGACTGGCCCTTGAGGTCGCGCTTGGTCGAGGTGAGGATGCCGGTCAGCTCCTTCTCCACGACGCGCGAGACGATCGAGCGGACGGCGCTGGTGCCCAGCACCTCCTTGGTCTGTCCCTCGAACTGCGGCTCGGCGAGGCGCACGGTGACCACGGCGGTTAGTCCGGCGAGGATGTCGTCCTTCTCCACCTTGTCGTTGCCGACCTTGAGACGGCGAGAGTTCGCCTCGAGCTGCTTCCTGAAGACCTTGAGCACCGACTGCTCGAAGCCGGCGACGTGCGTGCCGCCCTTGGGGGTGGCGATGATGTTGACGAAGCTGCGGGTCGTGGTCTCATAGCCGGTCCCCCACCGCACCGCGACGTCGACCTCACACTCGCGCTCGACCTCCTTGGGCGTCATGTGGCCCTTGGAGTCCAGCACCGGGACGGTCTCGGTGAAGGTGCCGGCACCCTGCAGCCGCCAGGTGTCGGTGACGGGCGGGTCGATGGCCAGGAAGTCGGCGAACTCGGTGATGCCGCCGTGGTAGGTGAACTCCTCCTCGGAGTGCTCCTCACCGCGCTCGTCACGGATCACCATCGTCAGGCCGGGCACCAGGAAGGCGGTCTGGCGGGCCCGGGAGACCAGCTCGTCGCGCGAGAACTGGGCCGACTTCAGGAAGATCTGCTCGTCGGCCCAGTAGCGGATGCGGGTGCCGCTCACGCCGCGCTTCACCCGCCCCCTGGTGCGCAGCTCGGAGGTCTTCTGGAACGCCTCGAACGGGGCGTCCGGAGTCGGCTCACCCTTGTCGGTGAACACCCCCGGCTCACCGCGGCGGAAGCTCATCAGGTGGGTCTTGCCACCCCGGTCGACCTCCACGTCGAGCCGGGCGGACAGCGCGTTGACCACGGACGCACCGACACCGTGCAACCCGCCTGAGGCGGTGTAGGAACCGCCGCCGAACTTGCCGCCGGCGTGCAGCTTGGTGAAGACGACCTCGACGCCGGTCAGGCCGGTGCGTGGCTCGACGTCGACCGGGATCCCGCGGCCGTTGTCGCGGACCTCGACCGACCCGTCGGCCATCAGGATGATCTCGATGCGGTCACCGAACTGCCCCAGCGCCTCGTCGACCGAGTTGTCGATGATCTCCCACAGGCAGTGCATCAGGCCCCGGGAGTCGGTCGACCCGACATACATCCCCGGGCGCTTGCGGACGGCCTCCAGACCCTCAAGAACCTGCAGGTGTCGGGCCGAGTAGTCCTGCGCCACGGGTGGGGTGCTCCTTGCTGCTGCGGGATGGTCTGCCGGGATGTCCTGTGCAGGTTAACCCGACGCGCCGACAGCGGCTGGCAGGCGCGGCGGGCGCCTGTGGACCCGGGAACCGCGCAGTTGTGCCGAGAGCGGAAATGCAACCCACCGCGGCGTTTGGGCGTCTGAGGAACACAAGATCGTGCTTGACTGTTGGGCACAGTGACAGATGAGGCGTTGCGACGAGAGTTAGGGAGATCGACGTGAACACCACCCTTGCACCTGACCTGACTGTGGCTGACCGCTGCGATCGCTGCGGCGCACAGGCATACATCCGCGCGACGCTCGGCGAGGGCCTTGAGCTCCTGTTCTGCGCCCACCACGGGCGCAAGCACATCGAGAAGCTCCGTGACCTGGACGTGACGATCCAGGACCAGACCCACCGCCTGCACGACGCGGTCGCCACCCCCGAGCCCATGGGCGCGGAGTGAGCTGACGGCATACTGCCCAGATGCGGGCGTGCACGCTCCGCACCTGACACACTGACGACCGGTGGCCCGTGGGCCGCCGGTCGTTTGTCATCCGCGGACGACCCGCCGAGCCGCAAGGACCCGCATGTCAGCCGTCGAGTGGATCGTCGCCCTCGTGTTCGTCGTCGGGATGCTCGGGATCGTGATCCCCGTGCTCCCCGGCCTGCTGCTTATCGTGGCCGGCGTCCTGGTCTGGTCCCTGGAGCTGCAGAGCCCTGCCGGCTGGTGGGTGCTCGGGATCACCGGGGCGCTGTATGCCGCGTGCCTGGTGCTGGAGTTCCTGATCCCGGGCCGGCGGATGAGGGCGGCCGGGGTGAAGACGTCCACCCTGATCATCGGCGTGCTGGTGGCGATCCCGTGCGCGATCGTCATCCCGGTGGTCGGCGCGTTCATCGGCTTCCCGCTGGGGATCTTCCTCGTCGAGCTGTCCCGCCGCGGAGGCCGTGCCCAGGCCTGGCGCGCAACCGTGCACGCCCTCAAGGCCGTCGGCCTCAACATCCTGATCGAGCTCATCACCGCGATCCTGATCATCGGCCTCTGGGTTGCTGCCGTGATCTTCTGGACCTGACACACCCGGCGCGTCGGCCGGTGCTACTCGGCGAGCTCCTCGCCCGCCATCTCCGGCAGGAACAGCGAGGACACCGTGGCCAGCAGGAACGCCGCCCCGAGCACGGCAAAGACCAGCCCGAGCCCACCTGCGCGGAAGAGGACCGGCACGATGAGCGGCGCGACGATCGAGGCGATCCGCCCGAACGCCGCGGCCCAGCCCGCCCCGGTCGCGCGGACCCGGGTGGGATAGACCTCTGGCGTCACGGCATACAACGCGCCCCACGCCCCGAGGTTGGCCATCGAGAGCGCACAGCCGGTGACCAGCAGCATCGCCTCCGACTCAGCCTGCCCGAACAGCACGGCCGCCACGGCGGAGCCGGCCAGGAAGGTCGCCAGCGTCGCGCGGCGGCCCCACACCTCGATGAGCAGCGCCGAGAGTGCGTAGCCGGGCAGCTGGGCCAGGGTGATGATCAGCGTGAACTGGAACGATCTGACCAGGGTGAATCCCTCGGCGTAGAGCAGCGACGGGATCCAGATGAACGCTCCGTAGTAGGCGAAGTTGACGCCGAACCAGGTGAGCCAGAGCGCGACCGACCGGCGACGCAGGACCGGGCCGAACAGGTCGCGGACCCCGCTCGCGGGAGTGGCCGGGGCCGGCGCGGTCGCCGTCACGGCACCAGCCGGCGCGGTCTCCGTCGCGGCACCAACCGGCGGGGAGTATGTCGTGCCCGCCGCCTGCTCGAACTCGCGGACCACCGCCTCGGCCTCGTCGTGCCGCCCCTTGGACTCCAGGAAGCGGACCGACTCGGGCAGGCCGCGGCGGATGACGATGGCGTAGAGTGCGGGCACCAGCCCGATCGCGAAGGCCCACCGCCAGCCGTCGTCGGAGTAAGGGACGACGAAGTAGGCGACGAGGGCGGCGAGCAGCCAGCCGACGGCCCAGAACGCCTCGAGGACGACCACGACCCGGCCGCGAATCCGGGCCGGTGCGAACTCGCTGACCAGCGTCGAGGCGACGGGGAGCTCGGCCCCGAGCCCGAGGCCGACGATGAACCGCAGCACGAGTAGGACGGCGAGACCACCGGCGAGCGCCGACGCGCCGGTCGCCAGTCCGTAGACGAGCAGGGTGAGGGCGAAGACCGAGCGGCGGCCGATCCGGTCGGCGAGCAGTCCACCGAGGGAGGCACCGAGCGCCATGCCGACAAACCCGATCGAGGCCAGCCAGCTCTGCTCGGTCTGGGACAGGTTCCACTCCGCGGCGAGAGCGGCCATGATGAACGAGATCAGGCCGACGTCCATGGCGTCCAGCGCCCACCCGATCCCCGAGCCGGTGAGCAGCCGCCCGTGCTTCCGGGTGAACGGGAGCCGGTCGAGACGTTCGCTGCGGGTCAGGTGCGCTGAGCCGTGGGACTGCGGCGGTGCGGTCATCCGATCAGTGAACCGCAGACCCGTCTCCTCCCGGCCACACTCCGTGCGTAAGTGTGGCCAGTCTCACGGCGCGCCGGCCAACCGGTCTCGGACCGATCCGGCCACCGAGCCGTGGTCGCCGGGGCGAACTGCCTGATCTGTCGACCTGCGAGGAGATGGCTCGTCGTCAGCCCCCGGCCTCTTCCTCCGGGTCGAGTGAGTGTCTCTGAACGGCGATCAGGCGGGACACTGCCTGGTTGCCGATCTGTTGCTGCAACTCGACCACAGGGTGCGCAGACTCGACCTGCCTGCGTCGGGCCTGCGCGGCCGGGCCCGGGGCCATCGCCTGTGCATGGTCATCGTGGGCTCTGTCCGTCGCGCCCATGGGTCTCACCGCGCTCTCGTCGGGGTCTCGAACGCCCCGGTCAGGGCGCCGTAGTCAGTAGGGCTCGTGGGCGGGTACAGCCAGACGGCCTGATAGCCCAGACCCGCACCGTCAAAGATGGTCAGGCCACGGTCGAAGTGACAGCGCTGTTCGCTCCCAGGCCACGGACCCTGGCCATGCGGATAGATGACATCCGGCGATCCGAGTGCCTCGATCACGGCGGGCCATGAGGGGACCGCAGACGGGTCGGACAGTTCAACAAGGGCGAGCTCGCCATCCGCCTCCCACCGGAACTGCACTGCGTGCGGCTGTTGCGGGACGGTGATCACCGCGTGGAGCAGATCACGCCCCACCAACCGACCCGGCTCAGGCGAAATCCGCCCCCCGAGCACTGGCTCGACGGCTTCTGGAGTGAGGCCTGCCGACCACTGCCAGCAGTCGAAGCGGCCCTCCATGGCCAAACGGAGTGCCTTGAGGCGCGCAGCGTGAGGGCCGGTCATGTGGGGAGCCTGCTTCCGCTGAGGACGGCGGTGTTGCCGCGGAAAAAGCCTGCCTTCATGTTTGCCTCTCCCATCAGGGCCTCAATCTGCTGAGCCTCGTTCAGTTCTGCGTAGTGACCCGGCGCCCCGCCGACGGCAGCGCTATCGAAGACTCCGTCTGCCGGACCCTGGATCTTCTTGCGGAAAGCTTCGTTCGCGGCGATCTCTCCGCGCGCGACGCTGCGCCACGCGCGGAGCGTGAAGAGGTCGGTGAAGCCTTCTTGGAAGGTCGTGAGGTGGTGACTGTCGCGGAGGCTGGAGTACCACGCCCGGTAGTTGCGGTGCTCGGTCGTGTGCAGGTACTCGTGAATCATGGTCTTGAAGAGTCCCCAGTAGATGGCGCGAGTCTCCTGAACTGTCGCCCCTTGTCGCGCGGCGACCGACACACGGCCTCGGGACGCCGCACCGGGCCACATCCGGTCGATGATCTGCAACCGTCTGGCCCGCTCGGTGGCCGGCACACCGAGGGCAGCGAGGGCACCCTGCTCACCTGCTGCCGTGGGGTTGGAGCGGCCTGAGTAGTGCTCAATGAGCCGGTCCTCGATCGCACGGGACGCCGCGGCGTTCTCAAAGGAGTGGTGGGCGGTCTGCACCGCGCCAACAGGACTTTGCCCGGCCCCTTCACGCACCATCCAACGAGTCATGTCGTAGGGGTCGCCGACGATGGTGCCTCGGTCCTGCAGGGTGCCCGCATTGAAACTGAGCCGCGGTGTCCCTGCCGACCCAAAACGGCCATAGAGTGCGTCGACCCGAGCCTTTGCTTCTTCGGCGATGCCTTCCACGTGTCCGCCGGGCGTCACGTCAAGACCCGCCCGGGCGTCCATCGGTTCAGCCCAGGCCCAGTAGCGCAGCATCTGCGCATGCAGCGCCGGAACGAGATCCTCGTAGTAGTTGGCGGCGATGAAAGACGGCGGCGGAGCTCCAGCAGCGACGGCAGCAGCCCGTGCCGACCGCGTGGCGGGAGGCGTCAGGATCTGCTTAACGTCTGCCTCTCTCGTCGCACTCGAAGCTGTCACTCCCGCAGTGTCTGGACTCGCCAGCTCAGCTGAGAGCCTGGCGAGCCAGGCCCGTGCCGGGGCGAGGATGGCGCGGACCCCGGTAGAAGTCCGCGCCAGGAGGATGGTCAGGGCAGCCTCGTGCCCTGGGATCTGCAATGCTGCCCGCAGGCGATCCTCAGGAAGTCCTCCTGCAACAACGAGGCCGTGCTCTGGTCGCGCCGAGGTGCGAAACACCGTGTCAAGATGGTTGCCCAGATCCGCAGTAGTGAGCGCGTTGGCCGCGGTGCCGGCGGCGGATACGACATCTCTCCACTCGGTCTCAATGAGCGCGTCCACTCCAGCCAGCGCGTTGGCCTTGGCACGATCCGTGGAGCTCAGCCAGAGGTTCGTGGCCTGGTTGGCACGCCACGCAGCGATGGCGGTCCCCAGGTTGTGCAATGACATGAGCCGGCCGGAGATGTCGCCCGGCGCCAGTCGGCCATAGGCAGCAACCGCGCGTGCTACTGGCTGCCAGTAGGCCGCCGACCCAGTGAAGCTGGCGACGCTCGCCACCGAAGGGGCAGTTGACCATGTGGCCGGAGTGCGTTGCAGGCGCCACTGAACCGACCCGCGAGCCATCAGGAGTCGTGCCACCGCCCGATTTCCGCTGCGCCGTTGAAGGGTGGCTACCCGTTGGATCAGAGGCGCGGCCGCAGCGGCAGCGACGACTGGACCGGCCACAGCGTCCGTCGCCATCGAAGCATCGCGGTCCCCGCCAGCGGTGTCGGCGCGCCTGCGCATGTCTCATCTCACTCCGGGCCGAGGAGACATGTCAATGTCCTTACGGGCAGCCAGTGAGGCACGACGCGCCCGTTCTATCCCCGCTCTATCGGCCGCTGAGCCAGATCATGCCGCGGTGTTGAGCGCTGCGGAGGTCGTTGAGCACAGCAGAGATCAGGGCATCACGCCCTGAGACAGGTCACCTGCTGCGACTCCTAGAACGGGCCCTCTTCACGGCGCTTGTCCCAGCGCTCCTCGAAGCGGTCCATCAGCCCGGCGCTGCGGTGGCCCTTGCCGGTTTGCTTGCCCCCGGCGGAGGCACCGCCCGACTTGGTGCGGAGGGTGACGTTGCCGTCGGCGTCGACGGTGCCCAGGGTCGCCCCCTTGGTGCGGGGCTGGGTCATCGCCCACACGCCGCCGAAGACCATCGCGGCGAAGCCGATGCCGCCGATCCAGATCTCCTGCATGGTGACCGCGAGCACGACCAGGGCCAGTCCGCCGATGGCGATGAGGAGACCCAGGGCCGCGCGGCGCCGCCTGGCGCGGGCCTCGCTCTTGCCGACCAGGGACGTGGCGAAGCGAGGATCCTCGGCGTAGAGCGCCTGCTCCATCTGCTCGAGGACTCGTTGCTCGTGCTCGGAGAGGGGCACGGTGACCTCCCAACGGTCGACTTCCGTCCCGGCACCGGGGGGTGACGGGGTCGTCGTCATCACCACATGACGGCGGCATCTGCTTCTAGGATAGGCCGGGAACCGCCGTAACGGTAGCCGGGGCCTTACCCTGAATACGCCTCAGCGGTCAAAATGGTTTCCCTCGCATCATCTGGAGTTTCCTCCGCGTCTTCTGGAGCTGAGCTTCTCACCGGTCCGGTCCTCACCGCACCCCGGTGACCTCGCTGGATGTGCGCGGCGACCACGCCGCGGCGCCCCACGGTCCACGGTGCGCGGCGGGCGAGCGCTCGGTCCGGGCCGGTCGACCCTCGTGCTCACCCCGCGCCTCGTCCCGGATGACCAGGCTCGCCGGACGCACCGCTCCGCTGCCAAACCGCTCCGCAGCCCGGTCCATGGCCCGTTCCGCGTCCCGCCACCCGTGCTCCGGCTCGTCGAGTCGTCCCTGCACCGGGGTCTGCGCCGCGTCGGTGAGTCCCTCAAGCCGCACCCCGAGCAGCCGGATCCTGGCGCGCTGGAGCCCGAGCGCGGCATACAGGGCCGTGGCGGTGCCGAAGATGTCCCGGGTGATGTCGGTGCTCTCCCGCATCGTGCGGGAGCGGGTGATCGTGGTGAAGTCGGAGAACCGGACGGTGAGCACCACGGTGCGCGCCAGCATCCCGGAGTGCCGCATCCGGGTGGCGCTGCGGTCGCTAAGCCGCAGCAGCTGGCGCCGGATGACCGCCGGGTCGTCCACGTCCTGGTGGAAGGTCTCGGAGGAGCCGACGCTGCGCTCGACCCGCGCCGGGGTGACCCGGCCCGCGTCGTGCCCCCAGGCGAGGGCGTGCAGGTGAGCGGCGCCGCCCTCCCCCATCGCCCGGCTCAGCGTGGCGAGCGGCAGGTGGGCGATGTCGGCGACCGTGCGCAGCCCGAGCCGGTGCAGCGCCGCCTCGGTGCTCTCCCCCACGCCCCACAGTGCGCTCACCGGAAGCGGGTGCAGGAACTCCACGACCCGGTGGGGCGGCACCATGAGCATGCCGTCCGGCTTGGCGGCCCGGGAGGCCATCTTGGCCACGACCTTGGTGGGCGCCCCGCCGACCGAGCAGGTGATCCGCTGCTCGTCGGCGATGGTGTCGCGGATCCACTGCCCGATCTGCGCGGGGCTGCCGAGCCGGCGCCGGGCGGTGGAGACGTCGAGGAACGCCTCCTCCATGGAGATCGGCTCGACGTGGTGGGTGACCTCGGCGAAGACGGCCATCACCGCCGACGAGATCGCGCTGTAGCGGTCGTAGTCGGGGCGCACGATCTCTGCCTGCGGGCACAGCCGTCGCGCCCGGGCCATCGGGATCCCGGACCGTATGCCGTAGGCCCTCGCCTCGTAGGTGGCGGACAGCACCACGCTGCGCATCCCGCCGCCGATGACGACCGGTTTGCCCACCAGCTCGGGCCGGTCGGTCAGGGACGCCGCGGCGTAGAAGGCGTCCATGTCGACGTGCAGGATCGTGCACCCGTGGTCATCGACCAGATCGCCGCCCATCATCCCGGCGGTCACCATCCTGGGCTCCCCGGGCTGGAGTGCCACAGCTTGCTGCCCGGGCCGGCCGGCTTGGTGTCGGCGTAGGGCGACTGCTTGAACCCGGAGGCGTGCAGCAGCACCCGGCGGCCCTGCTGCTGGTCGGCCCGGTGCGCCTGCTCCTCCGCGGCCTCCGCCCCGGACACGGCGTCGTGCTCGATGGACTCCATCAGCTCACGGACCGCCTCGACCCCGCCGATGTCGAAGGCCCGGCCGAGCGCGGTCATCTCCCAGGCCCCGGTCGCGCGCACCGAGATCCCCCGCGGGCCGGTCCGACGGGTGATCCCACGCACCACCAGCAGGAAGGAGTGGAAGACGGTCTCGGCGAACGGGCCCTGGACGTCCTCGAAGAAGGTCGCATCGCTGGGTCCGGTGCCGTCCTCCAGGGTGAGAAAGACGACTCGGCGGCCGGAGCGGATCGGGGGCGTCTGCGTGGCGACCTTCGCCCCGGCGATCAGCACCTCGCTGCGGTTGCGCTGCCCGAGCAGCTGGTTGGCCGGGACCGCCCCGAGCGCCTGCAGCATCGGCTGGTAGGTGGTGGTCACGTGGGAGCTGACGTCCATGCCCAGCACCTCCAGCTCGGCCAGCATCTGCTCCTGCGGGGTCATCTCGGGCAGCCCGCTGCCGCTGCGCAGCACCGGCTCGTCACCGAGGTCGAGGGTCAGCTGGGTCGGGTCGGCCTGCCTCGGGTGCCAGGTGCGGTGCCCCTTGGCCTGGGCACCGGCCCGGGCCGCGACCTCACCGGCCGCGGGGAGCGTGGGAGCCACCTTCCGGGCCCGGGCACGCGACCGGGAGACGGTGGGCGCGCTCCACCGGTCCAGCTCCGCCACGTGCAGCAGCAGGTCCCGCCGGGTCGGCCCCCGTCGCAGGGTGCTGGACCGGGCCGTCCCCACGCCGTGCAGCTCGTCGAACCCACCGGCCAGCACCAGCCGCTCCACGACCGGACGGCTGGCCCGGGCGCGCTGCCACAGGTCACCGAGGGAGTGGTAGGGCTGCCCGGCGACGATCCTGGCGACCTCGTCGTCACTGATGCCCTTGACCTCGGCCAGCGACAGCCGGATGCCGTAGCCGCCGGCCCGCTCCTCGATCCGGGCCATCGCGGAGTCCACCGCGTCACCCAGCTCCGTGCGCCCTGCCCGCGCAGAGGGCACCCCTCCATCCCCGGCGGACCCCTCGGCTCGCCCCCAGCTGGCCCCGGCCGGGCCCTCGGCGCCCTCCCAGGCAGGTCCCGTCACCCGCTCGACCCGGTAGGTGTCCCCCGACGCGTTGACGTCCAGCCCGAGGACGTGCACGCCCATGGCCCGGGCCTCCTCGAGGATCAGGCGCTTGGGATACATCCCCGGGTCGTGGGTCAGCACGCCGGCCAGGAACGCTGCGGTGTGGTGGGTCTTGAGCCACGCCGAGTGGAAGGTCGGCACGGCGAAGGCCGCCGCGTGCGCCTTGCAGAACCCGAACGAGGCGAAGGCCGCCAGCACGTCCCAGATCGCGTCGACGTGCTCGGGCGAGTAGCCCCGTGCCGCCGCCGCGGGACGCCACCAGGACTCGACCTCGGCCTGCCCCTGCGGGGTGCCCAGCGCCCGGCGCACCTCGTCGGCCTGCGCCAGCGTCACCCCGGTGGTCTCGGCGACCAGCTGCAGCACCTGCTCGTGGAAGACGACGACCCCGCCGGTGTCCTCCAGGTAGGGCACCAGCGAGGGGTGGAGGTATTCCGGCTCGGCCCACCCCTGACGGGCGTTGAGGAACGGACGGACCATGTCGGACTTGACCGGGCCGGGCCGGAACAGCGAGATGTCGATGATGATGTCGCCGAAGGTCTCCGGCCCGAACTTGCCGATCAGCTCGCGCTGACCCGGCGACTCGATCTGGAAGCAGCCCAGGGTGCGGGCCGACCTGATCAGCGAGAACGTCTCGGTGTCGTCGTAGGGGACCTGCACCTGGTCGTCCAGGTCGACCCGCACCCCGTCGACCCGCTCCACCTCGGCCACCGCGTGGGCCATCGCCGACTGCATCCGGATGCCGAGCACGTCGAGCTTGAGCAGCCCCAGGTCCTCGACGTCGTCCTTATCGAACTGGCTCATCGGGAAGCCCAGCCAGCTCGCCTCCACCGGGGTGCGGTCCAGCAGCCCGGTGTTGGACAGGATCACCCCGCACGGGTGCAGCGCGATGTGCCGGGGCAGCCCGTCCAGGCTCTCGACCATCTCGAACATGGTCTGCATCCGCGGTGCGTCGAAGCCGTGCCGCCGCAGCTCGGGCAGGTCACGGATCGCGGCGCGGGCGTCCTTGGCCCGGATGTGCGGGAACGCCTTGGCGATCACGTCGATCTCCCCCGGCGGCAGGCCCATGGTGGCGGCGACGTCGCGGATCGCGTGCCGCACCCGGTAGGTCTCCATCATCGACACGCAGGTCACCCGCTCGGAGCCGAAACGCTCCAGGATCCGCTCGTAGATCTCGGTGCGCCGCGCCGACTCCACATCGATGTCGATGTCCGGCAGCTCGGCGCGCAGCGGGGAGCAGAACCGCTCCATCAGCAGGTCGTGCCGGATCGGGTCGACACCGCTGATGCCGAGCAGGTAGTTGACCAGGCTGCCCGCACCGGACCCGCGCGCGGCGACCCGCACCCCCATCTCGCGGATCAGGTCGCACACCGTGGAGACGGTCAGGAAGTAGGTCGGGTAGCCCAGTCCCGCGATGACCCGCAGCTCATCATCGAGCCGGTCGTGCACCCTGCGGAGGTATGCCGTGGGCTGGCCCGCGTAGCGCTCGCTCACCGCCGCGCGGACTCGCTCGGTGAGCACCTGCTGGGCCTGGCCGGTGCCGCTGACCCCGACCACCTCGGGCTCGGGCAGGTGGACCTCGCCGATGCCCAGGTCGCTGCGCCGGCCCTGCACGCACTCCCGGGCCAGCGCCGCGGTGGCGGCGAGCAGGTCGGCGGCCCGCACCGACGGGCCGACCGCCTCGGCGACCCGCTCGGCGATCGCCCGCATCGGCCCGGTGCCGGCCAGGTGCCCGGCGGTGCTGACCCGGTCCAGGTGGCGCTCGTCCAGACCAACCATGCGGCGGGCCGCGTCCAGGATGTCGACGACCCGCGCCTGCTCGGGCTCGGCGTGCCGCACCGCCGCGGTCAGCACCGCGGGGAGCCCGGCCTCCAGCGCCAGGGACCACATCCGGGCGGCGTGCTGCAGGCTGGCCGGGGTGTCCTCCGGCCCACCGTGGCAGACCACCTCGATGACCAGGGCTCCGGCCGGGAGGGACCGCTGCCAGCCGCGGAGCAGGTCGCGGGCCAGACCGATCCGGCGGCGCAGCACGGCCCGGCCCACGTCGGAGTCCGGACCGAGGAGCACCACGACCGGTGACACCCGCTCGCCCGCGTCACCGACCGGTGCGGCGGCCCGGGCCAGCAGCCCCCGGTGGGTCCGGGGGCTGCCGCGCTCACCGGCCAGGTGGGTCTGCGTGATCAGCCGGCACAGGCGGGACCAGCCCGCGCCGGGCTCCAGCCCGGCGGCCTGCCCCCGGGCCAGCACGGTCACCCGGGGGTGCTGGTCGTCGACCAGGGCACCGCCCTTGACCGGTTGCGCCCGGGTGGCACGAAGCCGGCCTCCCGGCCTGGCGGTGACGTCCCCGGCGTCGAGCGCGTCCGCGCCGGTCCACCGGATCCCCGCGGCCTGGATGCGACCGTCCAGCGGCCGGTCCGGGAACCGCAGCGTCCCGCCCCCGGCCGGGTCGCCCCCGGCCGACCCGGCATACGACCCGGCATACGGCCCGGCCTCAGGCTCGACCACGGCCAGGTCGACCCCGAGCACCGGGTCGATCTCGGCCCGGGCGCACGCCTGCACGAAGCGGACCGCGCCGTAGGCCCCGTCCCGGTCGGTCAGCGCGAGCGTCGACTGCCCCAGCGCGACGGCCCGCTCCACCAGGGCCTCCGGGGTCGAGGCGCCGTAGCGCATCGAGAAGCTCGAGGCGACGTGCAGGTGCGCGAACTCCGACGTCACCGGGTCACCAGGGAGACGTCGGGGCCAGCTCGCCGGGCAGCGGCTCGGCGAACGGCAGGTGCAGCGCGCCGCGGACCAGCTCCAGGAAGGTCTCGCACTGCCGCACCAGGTCGTCGGCCTCCCGCGGGCTGACCGTGCGGGACCCACGCTCCAGCGCGAGCCGGCGGCGCCCGCTGGCGGCGAAGAAGGTGGCCCACTCCCCCAGCTCGGGGGCCAGTCGGGGCAGCACCTCCCACACGCTGCGGGGACGGGACCGGCCGGCCACGACGGTGCGTGCCGCGACCAGCGCCGCCGCGGCACGCAGCGCCGCCAGGTGCGCCTCGGTGTAACGCTGCGACGCGGTCTGGCTCCGGCAGGCCTGGACCAGACCCGCGCGGGACCGGTCGAGCAGGTCCAGCACGGTGCCTGCCGACGGTGCCGGCGGCACCTCCGCGGTCCTGATGCTCGTGGTGGTCATCGCTCCTCCTCAGTCGGCGACGCGCACCAGGCGCCACCGGTCGTCCTTGGTCAGGTCATAGACCCCGGTTTGCATCAGGCGCCCGGCGCTGGCCTCCACCCGCCAGACCTCCCGCTCGAGATCGGGGAAACGGTCGGGTCTCCCGTCGCCCGAGCCAGCACCATCCGGGCCAGCACCATTCGAGCCAGCGCCCGAGTCCCCCGAGGGCTCCCGCCACCAGGACAGGCGCTGCGTCCAGTGGTCGAGCACCGCGCACACGACGTGCAACCGCCCTCGCCAGATGAACGCGGTGGGTGCGGAGGCGGCGTCCACCCCGGCAGGGAGCACCGGCAACCGGCCGAGCTGCAGTCCACCGACGCGCACCTCGACCGGGTCCGCATAGCGACGACTCATCACGCCTCTCCTCCTCCTCACACACGGGCACTGTCGGACCGGGCTGGTTGACTGCTCCGCACTCGCCCGTGAAGGCACCGTGCGAGACAACCTCCCAGTCATCCTCGAACCTCTGTTCGATACGTACAAATGTACGACACCTCACCGACAGTCCTCAACCCCTGAGCATTTCCTGTGGACAGACGCCGTAGGCTCGTCTCGTGCCCGCACCTCACCCCATCGATGGCCCGCGCCTGCGCGAGCGCGTGCAGCATGCACTCGATGCCGACCTCGCCCACCAGCGCACGGTCCTGGCCGAGCTCGGCGGCCAGGTCGCCGGCCTCGTGGACGAGATCGCCGCGCTGCTCACCGGGGGCAAGCGGCTGCGGGCGGCGTTCCTCTACTGGGGCTACCGGGCCCTCGGCGGCACCGACTCCCCCGAGCTGATCCGCGCCGCGACCTCGATGGAGCTGTTCCAGGCCGCCGCCCTCCTGCACGACGACGTGATGGACGACTCGGACCTGCGCCGGGGTCGCCCCACCGCCCACCGCACCTTCGCCGCGAACCACCACGACCACGAGTGGGCCGGGGAGTCGGACCGCTTCGGGCACGCGGCCGCGATCCTGGCCGGCAACCTGTGCCTGACCTGGTGCGACAGCGCCTTCTCCACCTCGGGCCTGCCCGCGGAGGAGATCGCCGCCGCCCGGGTCGAGTTCGACGCGATGCGGACCCAGCTGATGGGCGGGCAGTACCTCGACGTGCTGGACGCCGCCCAGGGCTGGGAGGGCCTCAGCTACGCCGAGCGGCTGGAGCGCTGCCGCACCGTGATCCGCTACAAGAGCGGCAGGTACAGCGTCGAGCAGCCTCTCCTCATCGGCGCCCGCGCCGCGGGGGCCGGACCTGACACGCTCACCGGCCTGTCGGCATACGGGCTGGCCCTCGGCGAGGCCTTCCAGATCCGCGACGACGTCCTGGGGGTCTACGGCGACCCGCAGGCCACCGGCAAGCCCGCCGGCGACGACCTGCGTGAGGGCAAGCGCACGGTCCTGATCGCGCACGCGCTCGGCTTGGGCGACGAGCAGGACGCCGCCACGCTGCTGGGGCTGCTCGGGCGACCCGACCTCGGTGACGAGCAGGTGGCAGTATGCCGTGAGCTCCTCGAGCGGGTCGGTGCGGTCCGCGCGACCGAGGAGATGATCACCGACGGCGCCGACGCGGCGCTAGGGGCCCTGGAGCAGACGCCCGGGCTGACTGACGAGGGCCGCGAGGCGCTGGCCCAGCTGGTCGCCATCAGCACCGCGCGGACCACCTGATCCGGGCAGGCGCACCGAACCACGCTGAACAGGCGCACCGAACCACGCTGAAGGGGACCCCTGGCCATGTCGCTCGTCGCAGGCACCGTCGACGCCGGAGCCGTCAGTCTCACCTGGAGGCTCGACTCCCCCGCCGCGGAGGTCTGGCGCCACCTCACCAGCGTCGAGCACCTGCCGGAGTGGCTCGGCCGGCCCCGCTCGGGCGGGTTCACCAGCGGTGACAAGCTCGTCGTGGACCACGGCGACGGCTACCTGTGCACCAGCCACATCGGCACCGTGGAGCCCGGCCGCGCACTCGACCTGACGTGGCAGTTCCCCGACGAGCCGCTGACGCACCTGACCCTGACCGTAGAGACCGCGGCGGCCGAGAGCGACGAGTCCGCGGGACGGTCCCACCTGCACCTACATCACGCAGGACTCGGCGACCTCACCGCCTCCTACCTCCCCGGATGGATCACCCACCTGACCTACCTTGAGGGCTCGCTGGAGACCGCCCCACTCCCGCTCAGCGCCTTCTGGAGTCTCTACCAGACCATCGAGCGACTGACACTCGCACACTCCCCGGACCTTCCACGACAGCAGGCCGTCGACCGCCCCCGGCAGAACTTCCTGTTGTCGCTCCACGAAACCATGACCGAGGCCGGCGGCGTCGACCTGCGGGTGGCGCCGCGCACCGATCAGCCACGGCCGGTGGATCTGTCGTGATCATTGCTGACACGAACGTCGTGTCGGAGTTCATGAAGGTCTCCCCAGATCCAGCGGTGCTCGCCTGGGCCCACGGCATCGACCCGAAGGACCTCACCATCTGTGTGGTCACGGTCGAGGAGATCGAACGCGGGCTGGGGCAACTACCCGACGGTCGCCGCCGCCGCGACCTGGAGCTGCGGTGGAGCCGACTGATGGACTCCTTCAACGAGACCATCGCGGTCTACGACCCGCTCGCAGCACGGGAGACCGCCACGCTCCTGGTCGCCGCGCAGACCGCTGGACGGCCCATGTCGCTGGCCGACGCACAGATCGCCGGCATCTGCCTCGCCGGCGGTCACCACCTCGCCACCCGCAACGCCTCCGACTTCGCTGCTGCCACGCACCTGACTCACATCGACCCCTTCCGGGCTGTCTAGCGGAGCGATCCTCAGCGCGACAAACGGCCCCCGGGCTCCGCCCATCCCTGATCAGTAGGCTCGGCTGTATCCCGACGAAAGGTGGCCACGTGGGACACACCCCGATCTCCGCACCTGATGCTCCCCAGCCGATCGGTCCGTATGCCGTGGCGGCCCTCGACGAGGAGTCAGGACTCCTCTTCTGCTCCGGTCAGACCCCGATCGACCCGTCCACCGGGCGGCTGGTCACCGGTGGCATGACCGATCAGGCCAGGCAGGTCTTCGACAACCTAGGCCACGTGCTCGGGGCTGCCGGGGCCACCATGGCCGACGTCGTGAAGGTCAACGTCTACCTCACCTCGATGGCCGACTTCACCGCCCTCAACGAGGTCTACGCCGCGGTCTTCGAGGCGCCCTACCCGGCCCGGACCACCGTCGCCGTGGCCGAGCTGCCGCTCGGTGCCCGTGTCGAGATCGAGCTCGTGGCTCGCCCCAGGGGCTAGCGGCCGCGCCAGCTGCCTGACTTGACCCGCGGGCCCAAACTGCTAGAAGGCCATCTCCTGGGCGCGGCGCCGCACCTCGGTCTTGTTGCCCTCCCGAAGCGAGGCGATGGCGCTGCCGCCCTGCAGAGACTCGTCGGCCTCGTGCAGCCAGTCGATGATCTCCTCGTCCTTGTAGCCCCCGTCGGCCAGCACCGTGATGGTGCCCCGCAGCGCGGGCAGCGGACCCTCCTCGGTGAGGAAGCCGGCCGGCACGTAGACCGCCCTGTTCGGGCCCCGCCGGGCGCCGATAATCTCCCGCTCCTGGAGCCAGGTCTTGACCTGCGCCAGCGAGACGCCGGTGAGCTCCATGATGTCGGGCACGGCGAGCCAGCCGGTCAGTTCGTCGGTCGGGTCCGGGTCGGGGCCCGGAGTTACATCGCTGTCGTTTACCACATACTCCAGTCTGCCACAAGCAGCGACACACCTTCACTCTGGCGCGGGTCCACATTCTCCGGTACCTTCACAGTGGTCACACCGAACACGCGAGCACCACCGGTCCCAGGAGCACACCATGAGCACTGTGGCAGAGCGGCCCCCGTCCCTGCACATCCAGGCCTCCGGCATGACGCTCGCTGCCCGTCTCCTGCCCACCACCCGGCCACGGTTCGCCCAGGTCGCGGCGCCCCGGTCGGGTGGGCGTGAGCACGGCGCCCCGGTCGCCGCCCGCACCGTCACGGTCCGCGCCGGGGACACCCTCTCCGGCATCGCTGCCGCGCACGGGGTCCCGGTGACCGCCCTGCTCAGCCTCAACCCCGGCGTCCGGGCACGGGGCCTGCAGGTCGGGCAGCACGTC
The DNA here is from genome assembly GCF_023015765.1 of Ornithinimicrobium sp. F0845. GTDB lineage: Bacteria > Actinomycetota > Actinomycetes > Actinomycetales > Dermatophilaceae > Ornithinicoccus. The sequence continues at coordinate 16,945 of NZ_JALKAL010000003.1, read as the reverse complement.
ATACTGCCCACGATCTGACGCAGGGCACGGCCCGCGCCTCCCCCGAGGCGACCCCCGCAGCACGGCGCCTGCACGGTTTTCACGCCCAGTCTCCGTATCCTGGCAGGGTGAGCACCGCGACCTCTGCCGTGATCGACCGTGTCCTGGACGGTCGATACCGCGTGGAGTCCCTCCTCGCCCAGGGCGGGATGGCAGCGGTCTACTCCGCCACCGACCTGCGGCTGGACCGACGGGTCGCGCTGAAGATCATGCACGCCAACCTGGCCCGGGACGAGGCCTTCGTCACCCGCTTCCGGCAGGAGGCGCGGACGGCCGCACGGCTGTCGCATCCCCACGTGGTCTCGGTCTTCGACCAGGGCGAGGACGGCGACCTGGTCTTCCTGGCGATGGAGCTGGTCGAGGGGCGCACCCTGCGCGAGGTGATCACCGAGCACGGGGCGCACAGCGTGCGTGAGGCCGTGGCCTACATCGACCCGGTGCTGCAGGCGCTGGCCGCGGCGCACGAGGCCGGGCTCGCGCACCGCGACGTCAAGCCGGAGAACGTCCTGATCCGCGAGGACGGCACCGTCAAGGTGGCCGACTTCGGGCTGGCCCGGGCGGTCAGCGCGGCCACCTCCAGCCACAGCAGCGAGCTGGTGTGGGGCACCGCCGCCTACCTCGCGCCCGAGCAGGTCGAGCGCGGTCGCACCGACGAGCGCAGCGACGTCTACTCCGCGGGGCTGCTGTTCTACGAGCTGCTCACCGGTGTAAAGGCCTACCCGGGCGACAACGCGATGCAGGTCGCCCACGCCCACGTGCACGGCCAGGTGCCCCGCGCCGCCAGCACCGTGGCAACAGTCCCGGCCGAGATCGACGCGTTCATCCAGTGGGCCTCGGCCAACGACCCGGAGCGCCGCCCGACCGACGGCGCCGCCGCCCTCACCCAGCTGCGCCACTCCGTGCGCCAGCTCTCCGACGGAGAGCTGGACGCTCTGCCGGGGCGCCGGGTCGCCGACGACCCCGACCTGACGCAGGCGTTCGACCACACCCGTCCGCTCCGCGCCACCGATACCGTGGCCGTGCCGCGCACGGATCCGGGCCACTACGCCCGCACCCGCGGCAACCGGCCGGCCAGGCCCCCGCGCGCTCCCCGCCGTCCGCGGAGGCGGGTGAAGGCACTCGGGTGGGTGCTCGGCATACTGCTGGTCCTCATCGCGGCCACGGGGGCGGGCGCTGCCTGGTACTTCACCGAGGGGCCAGGGATCCACTCCCCCGTGCCCACCCTGGTCGGGCTCACCGAGGCCGACGCTCGCACGGCCCTGGACGCCCAGGACCTGGACACGGTGGTCGAACTGGCCTACTCGGAGACGATCGCCTCCGGCGTGGTCATCGAGGCCTCCCACGAGCCGGGGGTCTCGCTGCGGCACGGCACCGACGTCACCCTCACCGTCTCCCAGGGGCCGGAGCGGTATGCCGTGCCGCCAGTCATCGGGCGCACGCTCGAGCAGGCGACACCCATGATCGAGGACGCCAACCTCACCCTCACCGAGCCGGTCATGGTCTATGACGAGACGATCCCCGAGGGACAGGTCATCTCGGTCGAGCCCGAGGAGGGCACCGAGCTCAAGCCGGACGCCGAGGTCACGCTGACCGTCAGCCAGGGCCGGGAGCCGATCGAGGTCCTGGACGTCACCGGGCAGCCACAGGACGACGCCGAGGAGGCCCTCAGCGAGGCGGGCTTCTCGGTCAGCATCGCCCCCGACCGGGTGTTCAGCGACTCCGTGGAGGAGGGGCACGTCGTGTCCCAGTCGCCGGAGTCCGGCACCGGATTCCGCGGTGACCAGGTGACCCTGACGATCTCGAAGGGGCCTGAGCTCATCGAGGTGCCGCGGGTCATCGGGAAGCAGTGGAGCGAGGCTGAGGAGCAGCTCAAGGAGGCGGGCTTCGAGGTCGGTCGAGAGGACCTGGCCGGCGGCTACTTCTCGACGGTGCGCTTCCAGAGCGTCGACCCCGGCGAGATGGTGCCCAAGGGCACCGAGATCATCCTCACTGTCCTCTGACCGTGGCCGGGTCAGGTGCCCGGTGCCGTGGACGAGCGGTCAGGCGCGCTGGGGCTCCCCCGCCGACAGCAGCTCGGTGAGGACGCCGGCGGCGTGGTCGGTCTGGGCGTCGTCGACGTCCAGGTGCCACACGAATCGGACGCTGCCTGGCCCGGTCGCGTAGCCCAGCACGCCGCGCTCCCCCGCCGCCGCGATGAAGTCGGCACCGGTCCAGCCGGCCGCCGCCACCTGCAGGACCAGGATGTTGGTGTGCACCGCGGCCGGGTCCACGACCCCCGGCCGGGACGCGGCGACCGCCTCGGCGACCCGCCGGCAGCGGGCGTGGTCGTCGGCCAGGCGCTCCAGCTGATGGGCCAGGGCGTAGCGCCCACCCTCGGCCAGGATGCCGACCTGCCGCATCCCGCCGCCGAACCGCTTGCGCCAGACCCGGGCCTGCTCCATGTGCTCGGCCGAGCCGACGAGCAGCGACCCGACCGGGGCACCCAGCCCCTTGCTCAGGCAGACGGACACGGTGTCGGCGCACGCGGCATACTCCGCCAGCGGGATCCCGGTGGCGACGTGCGCGTTCCAGAGCCGGGCACCGTCCAGGTGCACCGCCATCCCGCGCTCGTGGGCGCGCCGGTGCAGCTCCTGCATCGTCTCCAGCGGCTGGACGGTGCCGCCGCCGAAGTTGTGGGTGTTCTCGACCACGACGCAGGTGGTGCCCACCTGGTAGGCGCCGCCGTCGGTGACCGCGAGCGCCATGGCGGCGTCGACGTCGAGCAGCCCGTTGGTGGCGTGCCAGCTGCGGGCGGAGATGCCGCTGAGCACGGCTGCCGCTCCCAGCTCGGCCCGCAGCACGTGCGCCAGGTCGTCGGCGATGAGCTCGGCGCCGGGCGCCACGTGGAGTCGGACGCCGAGCTGGTTGGCCATCGAGCCGGTCGGCGTGAACAGCGCGTCCTCGTGCCCCAGGAGCTCGGCCACCTCTCGCTGCAGGGCCAGGACTGTTGGGTCCTCGGCATAGACGTCGTCGCCGACCGGGGCGTGGGCCATCGCGTGGCGCATCGCCTCGCTGGGACGGGTCAGCGTGTCCGAGCGCAGGTCCGCGGTAGTGGTGCCGGGCGCGACGGTGGCCGTGCCAGAGGTGGCGGCGCTCACCGGCCCGCCTCGAGCATCGCGGCGACCTGGAAGGCCATGTCCAGGCTCTGCTGGTGGTTCAGCCGCGGGTCGCAGACCGTCTCGTAGCGCAGCCCGAGGTCCTGGACGTCCAGGGACCCGGAGCCACCGACGCACTCGGTGACATCGTTGCCGGTCAGCTCCACGTGGATGCCGCCCGGCCAGGTGCCGGCCGCCCGGTGGGCCTCGAAGAACCCGGCGACCTCGTCGATGACGTCGTCGAAGCGCCGGGTCTTGTGCCCACTGGGCGAGGCGAAGGTGTTGCCGTGCATCGGGTCGCACACCCAGGCGACCCGGTGCGCCTCCTCGCCGACGCTCTCCAGCAGCGGGGGCAGCAGGTCCCGGATCTTGTCCGCACCCATCCGGGTGATGAAGGTGAGCCGTCCCGGCACGCGCTCCGGGTCGAGCTTGTCCAGCAGCCCGAGGACGTCGTCGCGGGTCGCGGTGGGGCCGAGCTTGACCCCGACCGGGTTGTGCACCCGGGACAGGAAGTCGACGTGGGCACCGTCCAGGTCACGGGTGCGCTCCCCGACCCAGATGAAGTGCCCGGAGGTGTTGTAGGGCAGGCCGGTGCGCGAGTCGCGCCGGACCATGGCCCGCTCGTAGTCCAGGACCAGCGACTCGTGGCTGGAGTAGAACTCAACCCGGCGCAGCTCCTCGGCGTCGGCGACACCGGAGGCCTCCAGGAACCGGACGGCCCGGTCGATCTGGGTCGCCATCTTCTCATAGCGCTTCTGCGCCGGCCCGGAGACGAAGCCCTTGTTCCAGGTGTGGACGCTGCGCAGGTCGGCGTAGCCACCGGAGGTGAAGGCCCGCACGAGGTTCAGCGTGGAGGAGCTGGCGTGGTAGACGCTGACCATCCGCGAGGGGTCGTGGGCGCGTGCCTCGGCGGTGAACTCGAAGCCGTTGACCATGTCGCCGCGGTAGGCCGGGAGGGTCACCCCGTCCCGGGTCTCGGTGTCCGAGGACCGCGGCTTGGCGAACTGACCCGCCAGACGGCCGACCTTGACCACCGGCATGCCCGCGCCGTAGGTGAGCACGACCGCCATCTGCAGGATCGTCTTGATCCGCTCCCGGATGTTGGGGCCGGTGACGCCGTCCAGCGTCTCGGCGCAGTCGCCGCCCTGGAGCAGGAAGGCCTCGCCGCGCGCCACGGCACCGAGCTTGTCGCGGAGCAGGTCGCACTCGCCGGCGAAGACCAGGGGCGGAAAACCCTTCAGGGTCGCGACGGCACGCTCCAGCGCCTCCCGGTCGGCCCACGTGGGCTGCTGCCGCGCGGGCAGGTCCGGCCAGTCGAAGTGGTGCCCGATCGGGGGCGGTCCGGTCACGTCCGTGGTCACCGTGACATCGTAGGAGCCCTCGCGGCCGGAGGCGTCACCGGTGCTGGTCAGCGGTCTCCTCGGCGTCAGCCTCGGCGACGTTCGCGTCCGCGTCCTCGCCCGGGTCCGTCGCCGCACCGGCCGCGTCGTCCGCGACCTTGTCCGCCTCCGTCGCCTCACCGGCCACGTCGTCAGGGTCCTCGTCAGCCCCGGTGGGCTCCGCCTTGGTCTGCCGGGCCTTGATCTGCTCCCCCACCTGCTCGATCTGGGTCCGCGCGGTCTCGACCCGCTCCTCGACCTGCTGGCGCACCTGCTCGGCGGTCACCTTGGTCTGGTCGACCGCCTTGTCCACGGCGACCCTGGCCCCCTCCACGGCCGCCTTGGCGCGTGCTGCGATCCGCTCCTTGACCGACGCGGCGTACACATCGACATACTCCTGGCCGGAGAGCTGCATCAGCTCGTACATGATCTCGTCGGTGATGGAGCGCAGGACCGTACGGTCGTCCTCCATGCCCTCGTAGCGGGAGAAGTCCAGCGGCCTCCCGAAGCGAACGCCGACCTGGCCGCGCTCGATGTTCGGGATCACCTGACCGGTGGGCTGGGCCTTCTCGGTGTTGATCATCGCCACCGGGATGACCGGGACCTTGGCCTCCAGCGCCATCCGTGCCACCCCGGTCTTGCCCTTGTAGAGCTTGCCGTCGGGGCTGCGGGTGCCCTCGGGGTAGATCCCGAACAGCTCCCCGCGCCGCAGGACCTTCAGGCCGGAGTTGAGCGCCGCCATACTGGCCTCGCCGCCGGAGCGGTCGATCGGGATCTGCCCCATGCCCTTGAAGAAGGTCTTGGTGAGCCAGCCCTTGATCCCGGTGCCGGTGAAGTACTCCATCTTGGCGGGGAAGGTCATCCGACGGTCCACCACCAGGGGCAGGAAGATCGAGTCGGAGAAACTGAGGTGGTTGCTGGCGAAGATCGCCGCGCCCTCCTCCGGGACGTGCTCACTGCCCTCCACCCAGGGCTTGAAGAGCGCGCGGATGATGGGTCCGACCAGCACGTTCTTCAACAACCAGTACAGCACCAGGACCTCCTCATCCCGTCCCGGACATGCTAGGGCAGCACAGGGGTCGCCGCCCGGGGACTCGGCTCACCGCTGAGGCAGTCTGTCATGACAAGATCGTCTTATGCAGATCATCGCAGGAGCAGAGCCCTTTGAGTCCCCCGGTGTCGGCGAACGCGCGCAGACTGCCGTGCTGCTGATGCACGGCATCACGTCCACCCCGCAGATGGTTCGCCCGGTCGCCGAGCAACTCACCGCTGATGGCTACGCCGTGTCGGCGCCACGGCTCCCCGGGCACGGCACGCGCTGGCAGGACATGGCTCGCACCCGGTATGCCGATTGGCTGGGTGCTGTGGTCGCCAGCCTCGAGGCGTTGCGTGCCGACCACGAGACGGTGGTCGCCTTCGGGGTCAGCATGGGTGGTGCCCTGGTCACCGACGTCGCGGCCCGTCGTCCCGATCTGATTGACGGTCTGGTGCTCGTCAACCCGGCGTTCGCAGCGGCCGACTGGCGTCTGAAGGTGATCCCGAAGGTCAAGCACCTGGTTCCGGTAGCTCAGGGGATCGCCGACGACATCCGGCGCCCGGGGCCGCCCCGTGAGCTCGCCTACCGATGGATTCCCCTGCGGGCCTTTGACTCGTTCATCGAGCAGTGGCCACGGTTGGTCCGCCAGCTGCCCGACGTCCACCAGCCGGTGCTCCTGTTCCGGTCCCGCCATGACAGGGTCGTGCCGCCCGTGTCGGCGGAGACCTTCCTCGGTGCTGTCGGCAGCACCGACGTCACCGTCCACTGGCTCGAGGAGTCCGGCCACGTCGCCCCGTTGGACCACGACGCGGAGGAACTGATTGCGCTCACGCGAGACTTCGTGGGCAGGATGGAGCATGGCCACTGAGGGATCGGGGCACGAGGACCGCCCCGACGACGCGGACGACGTCGACGCCCGCTTCGAGGAGATCGTCGCCGGCCTGCGAGCCGAGCAGGCGGCCTCGCAGCAGCGTCGACGCGAGGCGATCCGCCGCGCCCAGTCCCGACGGCGTGACGAGGGCCCAAGCTCCAACCGTCCGCTCGAGGGCTTTGACACCCCGAACCCGTGGCCGCCGCGCCGAAGGACGCCTCAGAGCACCGACCCCAGGGGCACCAGTCCGCCGGGGACCAACCCCCCGGTCACCGGCTCCCTGGGCGCCCCGGGCGCGGGCGCGCCACCTCCGGGCACCAACCCCCCGGTCACCGGCCCCCGGGGCCCGCAGCACACCGCGCACCCCGGTCCCCCGTCGTCCGCGACGCCGGATCGCTCGGCACAGCCGCCATCCGCCGCGCCGCATCCCCCGGGGCAGTCGCCGTCCGCCACGCCGTCGCACCGGGCGAGTGGCTCCGGGGGTCGCCACCGCCAGCAGTTCGGCAGTGCGCAGGACTCCGACTATCCGGACGCGCCGGGCAACTATCCCGAGACGCCCTCGGACGCCTGGCGCGGGTGGGCCGGCCCTGACGAGGAGGAGCACTTCATTCCGCCGACACCGTCGCTGCCGGCCGGTGACCTTCACCTGTGGGCGATCGTGGCCGGCCTCCTGGGTGGGCCGCTGATCCTGATCCTCAGCAACGTCTTCACCCTGCTCCGTGCCCCGTGGTGGACCCCGGTCGGCATCCTGGTCTCGGTGGCCGGGGTGGTGCTCCTGGTCCTGCGGCTGCCCAAGAACCGTGACGACACCGACTTCACCGGCGGCGCCCAGGTCTGAGGCCACCGGTGCCCGGTGCGAGCCCACCGGTGCCCGGTGCGAGCCACCCCATGCTGTGTTCTGGCTCGTCGACCCCTCGCGGCCCCGTGCCGCCAGCAATACAGTGGCGCACATGGGCCGTGAATATGACCAGGACACGACCATCGGCAACGCGCCGCTGCGCATCCGCACCCGTGGGCGGGCGGTGCTCTCCAACCCGATGACCAACCGGGGCACGGCCTTCACCGCGGAGCAGCGTGAGTCGCTGGAGATCGACGGCCTCATGCCCACCGGATTCACCACGCTGGAGAACCAGACCCGACGCGTCTTCGAGCAGTACCGTTCCAACAAGTCGATGCTCGGCAAGTTCCTCACCCTGAACGCGTTGCGGGACCGCAACGAGGTCCTCTTCTACCACCTGCTCTCCAACCACCTGGAGGAGATGCTGCCGATCATCTACACGCCGACGATCGGTGAGGCCATCGAGCGGTTCAGCAGCACCTACAACCGTCCCCGTGGGGTCTTCCTGTCCATCGACCACCCCGAGAAGGTCGAGAAGGCGCTGAGCAACTACGGTCTGAACGCCGAGGATGTCGACCTCATCTGTGTCACCGACTCCGAGGGCATCCTCGGCATCGGCGACCAGGGCATCGGCGGCATCCAGATCGCGATCGGCAAGCTGTCGGTCTACACGGCCGCCGCCGGCATCCACCCGCGCCGGGTCATCCCGGTCGTCCTGGACGTCGGCACGGACAACCTCGGGCTGCTCTCTAACGACCTCTATCTCGGCGAGCGGCACAGCCGGGTCCGTGGGCAGCGCTACGACGACTTCATCGACATCTTCGTGCGGGCCGTCAACAAGCTCTTCCCCCAGGCGCTCATTCACTGGGAGGACGTGGGCACCTCCAACGCCTTCCGCATCCTCGAGCGCTACAAGGACGAGGTGTGCACGTTCAACGACGACATCCAGGGCACCGCCGCCGTCGTGCTGGCGGCCCTGCTCGCGGCCGTCGACGTGACGGGCGTCGATCTCGACGACCACCGGATCGTCGTCTTCGGGGCAGGCAGCGCCGGCATGGGGATCGCCAGCCTCGTGCGGGACCAGATGCTGCGGACCGGCCGCTCGGAGACGGAGGAGGAGGCCTACGCCCGCTTCTGGCCGATCGGGATCCAGGGGCTCTATCTCGAGGACGACCACCGGTTGCACGACTTTCAGAAGCCGTGGGCACGCAAGCGGCTCGACGTCGCGGACTGGGACCTCCCCGACCCGAACAACATCGGGCTGATGGACGTCATCCGCAACGCGAGGCCGACGATCCTCATCGGCACCTCGACCAAGGCCGGTGCCTTCAACCGCGAGGTGGTCGAGGAGATGGCACGCCTGAACACCCGGCCGATCATCTTCCCGTTGTCGAACCCGACCAGCCACGCCGAGGCGACGCCGAGCGACGTCCTCGAGTGGTCGGACGGTCGGGCGCTCGTGGCCACGGGCAGCCCGTTCGACCCCGTCGACCATGACGGCGTCCGGCACGTCATCGCCCAGTCCAACAACGCGCTGATCTTCCCCGGGCTGGGTCTCGGGGTGGCCGCGTGCCGGGCACGGCGGGTGACCGAGGGGATGATTGCCTCTGCCGCCGAGGCCCTGGCCGGGATGGTCAACCGGTGGCGCCCCGGAGCCTCGCTGCTCCCGGGCATGAGCGACCTCCGGCTCGTCTCGGCCACCGTCGCCATCGCGGTCGCGAAGCAGGCGACAGAGGAAGGCGTCGCCCAGGTCCCCCTCACCGACCCGGTCGGCCAGGTCTTCGAGCGCATGTGGCAGCCGAGCTATCCCAACATCGAGGTCATCTAGTCCGACGCCCGAGGCCCGACGCCCGACGCCCGGGCGGGGGGTCTCCAGCCCCGGTGAGACGCCGCGGTCCCTGGAGACGTGACATCGGAGCAGCCCACGCACCAACCCAAGGCTGGCGCACCGGACACACCAACCAGGGGGTGGTGCACCGGACACACCAACCCAGGGGCTGGTGCACCAGACACACCGATGTCACGTCTCCACAGGGAGATGCACCCGCCCGACCCCGGCGGCGCTCGGTGGGACGGACTTCCACCGCACCGCGCTCGGTGGGGCTGAGTCTCACCGCGCGGCGTGCTCGGTCGGATGGGAGACCTCAAGGTCGAACCAGACCGGCAGGTGGTCGGTCGCTGCGGTCAGCAGCTCCCGCTCCAGCACGACCTCCTGGTGCGGCAGCACCGTGAGCTCCGCGCTGGCGAAGATGGCGTCGATCCAGTGCTTCGGCCCTGCCGCGGGGAAGGTCGGGCGCTCCGGTGTCACCTGGGGCAGCCGCTCGCCCAGCACGTGCCACGCCCGGCCCTGGGAGCTCTCGTTGAGGTCACCACCCAGCACGAAGGGTCCGTCGGCCGAGGCCGGTTCGACGCTCAGCTCATGCAGGATCCGCGTCGCGTGTGCCAGCCGCTCGTCGGCCAACAACGACAGGTGCACCGAGACCATCGTGATCTCCCGCCCGCCGGGCACCGTGACACGAGCGGTGGTGTAACTGCGGGGGTTGGCCCGCAGCGGCACGGGAAGCTTGCGGTCGACGGACCTGCTGGCGACGACCCGGGGGCTGGTCATCATGCCCGTGCCGGAGAGACGCCGGGTCCGGCCGGACCACCTCAGGCCACAGCGTCCGGCGAAGCGGGCGATCCGACCCCTCGAGAACGGATGCCGCGGCACCTCCTGCAGCAGCAGCACGTCAGGGTCGAGGCGGCGCACGACCTCCGCCGCGGCCGTCGCGTCGTCCTTCAGGCCCCGCAGGTTGTAACTGGCCACCCGGATCCGAGCGCTCATCACTGGCCCGTCCGTGCGCCGTCGGCCAGGCCGTCACCCTCACCGTCAGCCGGGCCGGCGGACACACTGTCGGGCCCGGAGCCGGTCCGGAGCAGGTCGGCGGCCCCGACCATCCCGGCGGCGGGCCCCAGCTCGGCAGCCACGATGGGCGCGAGGGGCCGGTGGCCGCGCCCGGTGAGCCGCCGGGCAAACATGTCACGGGCCGGCTCCAGCAACAGGTCGCCCGCCTCGCTGACGCCGCCGCCCACGACGATGCGCCCCGGGTCCAGCGCGGCCACGAGATTGGCCAGCCCGACGCCGAGCCAGCGGCCCACGTCGCCTATCAGCTCCAGCGCGGCGACATCGCCGTGGCGGGCCGCCTGCGTCACGTGATGGCCCTCGACCTTCGCCGGGTCCCCGCCGCAGTACCCGGCCAGCCCCGCGGCATACGGGCTGTCCTGCTCAAGCATCTCGCGGGCCTCGCGCTGCATGGCTCGGCCGGAGGAGTACTGCTCCCAGCACCCCCGGTTGCCGCACTCGCACCGCTCGCCGTCCGGCACGACCTGCATGTGCCCGAACTCCCCGGCCAGCCCGTGGCGGCCCCGTTCCACCCGGCCGTCCAGCACGAGGGCGCCGCCGATCCCGGTCCCCAGGGTGACCAGCAGGAGGCGCGGCTCTCCCCGGCCCGCCCCGAAGCGGTACTCGGCCCAGGCCGCCGCGTTGGCGTCGTTGTCCAGGACGACGGGCAGCCCGAGCCGCTGCGCGAGCCGGTCGCGGATCGGCTCGTCGCGCCACGCCAGGTGTGGGGCGAAGACGACGGTGCGCCGGTCCGCTGAGACGAAACCAGCGGCCCCGAGCCCTACGCCGAGCACCAGCCGCCCAGGGTGGTCGCGCGCCGCGGCCGCTCGGGTCTCGCTGACGGCGTCGACGATCACCTCCTCGACGACCGACGCCTCGGTGGTGCGTCCCGGTGTGTCGCGACGCACCTGGGTCAGCACCGCGCCGGAGACGTCGACCAGCCCCGCGACGACCTTGGTGCCACCGACGTCCACGCCGATCGCGAGCGTGTCACCGCCCGCGGGGTCGTGGGTCAGTGCCATGGGAGTATGCCGTCAGGCCACGCCGGCGCGACGCGCCGCCAGGTCTGCCGCGCCGATCATCCCGGCATCGTTGCCCAGGAGCGCACCGACGATGTCGGCCTGGCGGCGGTGCCCGCGTCCCGTCAGCTGCCGGGCGAACGCCGCCCGGGTCGGCTCCAGGAGCAGGTCACCGGCCTCGCTGACGCCGCCGCCGACGACGATGAGCTCCGGATCCAGGACCGCGACCAGACTGGCGATGCCCTCCCCGAGCCACTGGCCGAGATCGGCGAAGAGCTCGGTCGCGGCCGCGTCGCCCGCCCGCGCCGCCTCGGTCACCAGCTCACCGGTCAGCCGGTCAGGATCCCCGCCACACAGGTCGCGCAGCATCCCGGCGTGCGGGCTCCCGCCCCTGACCAGCTCGCGGGCCTCACGCACCAGAGCGGTGCCTGAGGCGTAGGCCTCCAGGCAGCCCCGGTTGCCGCAGCCGCACCGGTGGCCGTCCGGCATGACGCGCAGGTGACCGATCTCCGCGGCGATCCCTTCTGAGCCGCGCAGCAGCTCCCCGTCGGTGACGATCCCCCCTCCGACGCCGGTCCCCAGGGTGAGCATGAGCATGTCCTCGGCCTCGCGGGCACCGCCGTAGCGGAACTCACCCCAGGCGGCGGCGTTGGCGTCGTTCTCCAGGAAGATGGGGCGGCCGACGGAGGCCTCCAGCCGGGCCTTCAGCGGGGCGTCCCGCCAGGCCAGGTTGGGGGCGAAGAGCACGGTGGAGCCGCTGGCGTCGATGAACCCTGCGCAGGCCACCCCCACCGCCCCGACCGTCTCCCCGTCGCGATCGCAGCGGTCGGCCAGCTCCCTGACCAGGTCGGAGATGGCCCCAGCGATCGCGTCCATGTCGCTGGCCGGTGTCGCCCGCTCGCTCCGGTGGGCGAGGGCGCCGTCGACGGAGACCGCAGCCCCCTTGATGCCGGTGCCCCCGACGTCGACGCCGAGGTTCACGGTCACGTGGTCCGCCTCCGCTCCTCGGCCGCCTCCTCGTCGTCCTCCTCATCGATCCAGATCACTGCCTCAAGCATCCTCGTCCTCCTCGGGTCCTTCGTCGGTCGTGCCCTCGTGGTCCGTCATGCGCTCGTCGCCTGCCGCGCGCTCCTGGTCAGCGGAGCGCTCCTCGTCAGCCGTGGCCCCTTGTGCCTCCGCGGCGGCGTCGCGGCGGGACTGGGCGAACAGGGACAGGCTCTCCGCTGCTGCCCCCAGCAGGTGGGCGATCGAGTCCAGCGTGTCCGCGCCGACCGGCCCGCCCAGCGCGGCCTTGGCCCGGCACCAGGGGCAGCCCCGGCACAGGTGCTCCTCCGCGGACCCGGCAGCCTGCCCCTCCTGAGCCTGCCCGTCTTCGTCCTGGCCCCGCCCGTCCTGAGCCCGCCCGTCCTGTGCCCACGCCTCCTGAGCGTGCGCGCCCTGAGCCGGCCCGTCGGCATACTCCTGCTCGGTGTCCGGGACCGCGGAGAGCCAGCGTGCAGCGGCCTCGACCAGGTGCCGGGCCTCGCGCTCGACCGACCCGGGACCGGCCGGCTCAGCCACGACTCAGCACCCGGTCGGACAGGGAGGACAGCGCGGTGTCCACGATCATCTTCTCGGCCTTGCGCTTCATGGCCCCGAGCATCGGGATCTTGACGTCCACCTGCAGCTGGTAGACGACCTCCGTGCCGATCCCGTCCGGCGCGCCCTCCATGTCCACCGCGGTCAGGGCGTAGGAGCCCGTCATCGCCTTGAGCGTCCCGGCCCGCACCAGGTCCCAGGAGACCTGGCCCTCACCGGTCTCGGTGATCTGCCAGTCGTAGGCCAGCACGTAGGTGTCGCGCACGACCCCGGCCTCCAGGCTGAACTCGACCTCGTCCGCCCAACCACCCTCGTTCTCGGAGAGGATCTGCACCGACTTGAAGTCCGCCCACGCCGGGTAGTTGTCGAAGTCCGAGATGACCTCGATGACCTCGCTCGGCGGCGCGGGGATCAGGATGCTGGACTCGGTGCGGTCGGCCATGCAGGGCAGGTTATACCTCCGGCGATACAGTGGGCTCTCCACCGTCGATCCAATCGCCTGAGGAGACCCAGTGCAGGAGTATGAGGTCCCACCGTTGATCCCCTCCCGCGAGGAGGGCAACCTCTCCGACATCCCGCACGACTGGGCCGATCGTGAGCCGCACCGCCCGCTCCTGGCCCGGCAGGTGGAGGCAGTATGGCGTGATGTCACCGCCGCAGAGTTCAACCGGGAGGTGCGGGACCTGGCCAAGGGGTTCATGGCCGCCGGCATCGGCGTCGGTGACGCCGTCGCGGTGATGAGCCGCACCCGCTATGAGTGGACGCTGGCCGACTTCGCGCTGTGGACCGCCGGCGCGGTCCCGGTCCCTATCTACGAGACCTCCTCCGCGCAGCAGGCCTCCTGGATCCTGCAGGACTCCGGCGCCGTCGCGGTGGTGGTCGAGTCGGCCGACCACCGGCAACTGGTCACCGGGATCCGGGAGGAGCTCCCGGCCCTGCGCGACGTCTGGCAGATCGACGGGGGCGGTCTTGACGAGCTGGCCACCGCGGGCAAGGACGTCTCGGAGGAGGACCTGGACGCCCGCCGCGGGCAGCTCAACCGCTCCTCGCTCGCGACGATCATCTACACCTCCGGCACGACCGGCCGCCCCAAGGGCGCCCAGCTGACCCACGACAACTTCATGGGGCTGGGCGAGAACGCGATCGAGCGCCTCGAGCAGGTCGTCCGGTCGCCGGGCGCTCGCACCCTGCTGTTCCTGCCCCTCGCCCACGTCTTCGCCCGGTTCATCCAGGTCGTGGTGGTGCAGGCCGGAGCGCAGCTGGGACACACCCCCGACGTCAAGAACCTCCTGCCCGACCTCGCGGCCTTCCAGCCGACCTTCATCCTGGCGGTGCCCCGCGTCTTCGAGAAGGTCTACAACGGTGCCGCGCAGAAGGCCATCGATGGCGGCAGGGGAGCCATCTTCCTCCGCGCCGCGGACGTCGCCGGCCGCTACAGCCGTGCCCTCGACGACGGCGGGCCCGGTCTGTTCCTCAAGGCCCAGCACAAGCTCTTCGACGCCCTGGTCTACAAGAAGCTGCGCGAGGCGATGGGCGGCCGGGTGCAGTATGCCGTCAGCGGCGGGGCCGCCCTCGGCGAGCGCCTCGGTCACTTCTACCGCGGCATCGGGCTGACCATCCTGGAGGGCTACGGCCTCACCGAGACCACCGCCCCGGTGTCGGTCAACACTCCCGAGCTGATCAAGATCGGCACCGTCGGACGGCCGCTGCCCGGTGTGGGCGTCCGGATCGACAACGGCGAGGTGGTCGTGCGGGGCGTCAACGTCTTCCGCGACTACCACAACAACGCCGAGGCGACCGCGGCCGCGATCGACGACGAGGGCTGGTTCCACACCGGTGACCTCGGCGAGCTGGACGACGAGGGCTTCATCAGGATCACGGGCCGTGCCAAGGAGATCCTGGTGACCGCCGGCGGCAAGAACGTCTCCCCCGGCCCGCTGGAGGACCAGCTGCGCGCCACCCCGCTCATCTCGCAGGCGCTGGTCGTCGGCGAGGGCCGGCCGTTCGTGGCCGCGCTGATCACCCTCGACCCCGAGGTGATGCCCGGGTGGCTGGAGCGGCACAACCTGGCCGACGTGCCCTTCGAGGAGCTGCGCACCAACGAGGAGCTGCTGGCGGCGATCCAGAAGGCGGTCGACACCGCGAACGAATCGGTCAGCAAGGCCGAGTCGATCCGCAAGTTCGACCTGCTGGAGGAGGACTTCACCGAGGAGAACGGCTACCTGACGCCGTCGATGAAGCTCAAGCGCAACCTGGTCACCAAGGACCTCGCCGAGCAGATCGAAGCCCTCTACGCCTGACACAGGACGGGGGGACATACGGCCCAGCGACACATAGCGGGGCGACCACCGCGGGGCTACCACGGCGGGCGCGACACACTCCGGGGCACGGCTCAGGTGCCCTTGACGTTCACCACCTGCCGCAGGGTGTGCCGCACGCGCACCAGTTCCGCCGCCTCCGCCATCACCTGGTCGATGTCCTTGTAGGCACCGGGGATCTCGTCCAGGAACGCGGCGGAGTGCTCGTACTCGATGCCCTCCATCGCCTCAGCCAGCTGCTCGAGCGTGAACGTTCTGCGCGCCTTCGTCCGCGAGAACACCCGACCAGCACCGTGGGGCGCGGAGTGCAGGGCGACCGGGTTGCCGAGTCCCTCCACGACATACGACGCGGTGCCCATCGACCCCGGGATGAGACCGGCCTCGCCCTCACGCGCGGAGATGGCGCCCTTGCGGGACAGCCAGACCTCGCGCCCAAAGTGCCGCTCCGGCTCGGTGTAGTTGTGGTGGCAGTTGATCTCCTCGAGCCGCTCAACCTCGACACCGACCCAGTCCTGCAGGCAGGCCACCATCCGGTCCATCATCTCCTCGCGGTTGAGCAGCGCGTAGGTCTGCGCCCACCGCATCTCCCGGACGTAGGCGTCGAACTCGGCCGTGCCCTCCACCAGGTAGGCAAGGTCGCGGTCGCCTTCGGGCAGGCTGATGAAGTGCCGCCGGCAGTAGTCCTGCGCCACCTGCGTGTGGTGGGTCGCCATCCGGTTGCCGACGCCACGACTGCCCGAGTGCAGGAACAGCCAGACGGCACCCGTCTCGTCCAGCGTCACCTCCAGGAAGTGGTTGCCCGAGCCGAGCGAGCCGAGCTGGTTGCGCCAGGCCTTGGAGTATGTCGTGGGGTCCAGCTCGATCTCCTCGGCCAGCCGGGTCAGGTGGTCGAGTCGGGCGATTGTGTGCTCGCGCCTGATCTGCTGGTTGGCGCCGCCCGCGGACAGCGGAACCGCCCCCGCGATGGCCTTGCGGACGCTCGCGCGGTCCTCCGGCAGCTCGCCGGAGCGGAGCTGGGTCCGGACGGCGACCATGCCGCAGCCGATGTCGACCCCGACCGCGGCCGGCATGATCGCGCCGTCGGTGGGGATGACCGACCCCACGGTCGCGCCCTTGCCCAGGTGGGCGTCCGGCATCAGCGCGAGGTGGGGGTGGATGAACGGCATGCGCGCCGTCCGTTCCGCCTGCTCGCGGGTGACCGGGTCGATGATCGAGGCCCAGCTCAGCAGCCGCGGGGAGATCTGCTCCATGATCCTGTCGTCTCTCCTGGGGGACGCTCTCCGTATGAAGAGCGTCCGTCGAGGCTAGTCCGAGAATGGGACTCGCTCTGGCGCACCCAACCGACGTCCCTGGACATGCCTGTGGGCCCGGCCGGGTGGGTCGGGCTGTGGGGCGGGGTGGTCAGACGTGCCAGGTGACGACCGACCCGCTCACGGTGGCCATCAGGTCCTTGTCGTGCACCAACGTGTGATGCCGGGGACACAACAGCACCAGGAGAGCGATGTCCGTCCCGCCCCCACGACACCACCAGATGAGGTGATGCACATCGCACCACGTCGGATCCACATCGCAGCCAGGATAGGTGCACGAACCGTCCCGGACCACGAGCGTCTTGAACTGTCCCGGGGTCGCCAACCGGACCGTCCGACCCAGGTCCAACGGCTGCCCGTACTCACCCAGGACGATCGGGGTCACATCCCCCAGACAGGCGAACTTGCCGGCCTGCCCGGCATCCAGGACCTGACCGGTGTTCAGCACCGCCGCACCGCACGGTTTCCCGGTCTGCGGGTCGGCCTTGACGGTGACCATCACCGAGGCCCGACCACTGGAGGGCGGGGCGCCAGGGTTGGAC
>NZ_JALKAL010000029.1 GCF_023015765.1 Ornithinimicrobium sp. F0845 | reverse complement strand
CAGCGGCGCGTCGTCGTCCTTCGCTACTACTGCGACCTGTCCGAGAAGCAGGTAGCCGAGGAGATGGAGATGAGCCTGTCGGCAGTCAAGAGCACGGCCTCACGCGGGCTCAGTGCCCTTCGAGAGCACGTCACGGAAGTTGAGGAGTGGGCACGATGACGAAGACGGATGAGATCAGACTGGGCGAGGCCTTGCAATCGGTTCCGTCACCCTCGGGGCTGGGAGTGCCGACGGCCGACGTCCTGAGTCAAGCCAAGCAAACCAAGCGTCGCAAGACTGCCGTCACAGCGAGCATGACGACGCTTTCCGTCGCCGGTGTGACAGCCGTGGCCCTATGGGGTGGCCAGTTCCTCCTGCCCGAGACCGCGGAGACCTCGCCCGCTGGAGCGAGCAACCGGACCGTCGAGGCAGTTGCGACGCTCCCACCTGCGCCTGACTGGGCTGACGTCACATTCCTCACCGAACCTCGAACCGTCACCGGCACGGGGACGCAGACCGTGGACTTGGGCGCGAGGCCCGAGGGCGCGACGGGGGCCGGGATGCTTCTTGAATGCCTGAGTCCCGGTGAGTTCAGGTATCCCGATGGTGCCATCCTGATCTGCGATGAAGCCGACGCGGCGGGGTTGGCGACCACGGCCGACGACACCTACGTGGAAACGAGTTATGTCATCGACCTTGCCGAGAGCGTGGAGCAGATCGAGATTGGGGCGCCGGAGGGGGCCTCCTGGCGACTCACGACCTCCTACGTGACCACCGAGGTGGCGACCGACTAGGGCGTGAACGCCAAGGGCGAAACGTATGGCCTCGAGAACATCCACGGCTCCCCCGACCCTGATCCGGGTCTTCGCGACGAACGGGACGGTGGGCTATGCCTATGTGGCGGACATGAACATCGCCTGGGGTGAGCCGACCTCGCCCGAGCACGCACTGGAACTGCAGGAGGGGCGGGCCGGCGAGGGCGTGGCTGTCCCGGTCTATGAGCTCGACAGCGAGACTGTGATCGGCGAGTTCGTGGTCGGTGGCAGCGCGCCAGCGCTCCTCGACGACAGCGCCACCGTCATCTGGAATCACTGAAACAGGGCTAGCTCTCCGGAAAGCGCCGCACGAAACTGCCGCATCCCGGTAGTGTTCCGCCCGCGGCCGTGCAGCCGGTAAGGCACCACGCGGGTCTTCCCTCACGGGTAAGAGAGGGCTGCAAGTAGACCCCGGTGGTGCGCCGCCAGACGTGCGCATCTGCCGCCGGTCGTGCCCTTCTACGGGGTAGTGCTGTCGCGCCACGACTTGGCGGTTTCCTCGTCGTAGTACCGGCTGAAGCCACACCCCCATGCGATCGGTGAGTCCAGCGGCGCCCCTCCCCAACGCGGCTCACCGCTCATGAGCAAACGCGTTCCGACACCGAAGGGCATATCCCCCTCCGCGGTCCCCGCGCCGACCCCCTGCACGTCGACCGTGACCTCATTCGCGTCACCACCTACGAACCACTCACGTACTTCGAACGTGACACCCGCGAGGTTCAGGTCACCCCCGTCCCCCCGGTCGGAAACGGACGGACCCATGCGGACGACGATCCCATCAAAAGCGAAGTCGCGATTCTGGAGCGTCTTGAGCGAATACAACTCGACGCAAGAGGCCGCTCCACCATCTGGCAGCGGACCATGTTCGTCCTCTGGTGTGTGCTCGCTGCTGGCAGAACCGACTGCAGCTTTGTCCGAACTTTGACGGCCCGCAGTGCTCTCCGAGTCGTCGCTCCCGCAGGCGGACAGGATCAGACCAAGACTGAAAACCATCCCAGTGGCGGTGTGAAGTCGCATCGTGTGCTCCCGGTCGGCGTCGGCTCCACGTGAGACGCCCACTCAGCCGCCAGAGTTCCACCCCATCCGCACATCCTGTACTGCCGCGTTCGGCTCCGTCCGCCTGCGCAGGTGGGAACCCCGACAGCTCCCGTCGAGCAGTGGGCTCCCCGGACCCGGCCCGGCTTGAACGGGCAGCCACCCTCACCATGCGACGGGCGGGACGCACCCTTACCGGGAGGAGCGCCTAGGGCGGGCTCAATATCAGGGTACTGCCTGTCGTTCGGGCACCCAGGCCGGTTCACTGTCATGCCGCGGGTCGCTCCTTCACGGTCGCCCCTTCGGGGTGCGTCATACCGGCTCCCTTCTGTTGTCAAGGGGTCGGGATCGGCTCTTCTGAGGGTGCGTCGACGCTTGTCGCCGTCAAGGTCGTTCGTCCGGTGGGGCGCTGCACCTTGACGGCTCTGGCGCGTCGA
>NZ_JALKAL010000028.1 GCF_023015765.1 Ornithinimicrobium sp. F0845 | reverse complement strand
CCAAACGAGGGTGTAGCGGTGGTGTGATCGGCGGCGGGTCGCTGCGGGGGTGAGGGTCGAGGTCTTCCGATGATGGGAGTTCTCACACAGCCCTCGATCTGGAAGACCTCGACGTGCCTGACTGTGAGTGTATGGGTGGCTGGTCGGCGATCGGCTGCCGAGAATGGCGTTGGTCGTCTCGTTCGAGCGTGACTCTGTGCCTGACTGTGCCTCGAGTTTGAGTGCCTTGGTAGCGACGTGTCCGCTTGGGTCGAGGTGGCCGGCGCCGTTCTCGGCCCACCTCGGTGGCCTGATCAGAAGACTGTCCAGCCCGGGTGCCTAGGCACTCAGGTTGTGACTCATCCACAGTCCTGCCCCGTGGTGACTCCTACCCGATGGCCGGCGCCGGCCCTCGCGGCCGGACCGTTTGTCCCGAAGAGGAAGAACCAGCCGCTATGACTATTGTCGCGCAAGCTCATCCGTTCGTCGTCGGCGTGGATACTCACGCCCGAAACCACGCCCTGTCGATCATGGGCACAACCCACGGTGAAGTCGTCGACGACGGCGACTTTTCCGCCACCATCCCCGGGATGGCCCGTGCGATCGATTGGGTCGCTCGCCGCACCGGCGGCGATCTTGAGGTGCTGTGGGTGATCGAGGGCGCCGCAACCTACGGCGCCCAGCTGGCCCGGGCAGTCACGACCGCGGGCTATCAGGTCGTCGAAGCCCCGGCCATGAGTGCCAGGGCCAACCGCGGCGTCGGGAAGTCGGACCCGCTCGACGCTCGCCGTATCGCCGCTGCTGTCCTGCCGCTCCAAGTCGACCGGCAGCGGCACTTGCGCGAGGACGCTGGGGTGCGTGCTTGCCTGCGGGTCCTGATGGGCGCCCGGGACCACATGACCTCCGAGCGCACAGCCAGCATCAACGCGCTCACCGCGCTGCTTCGTGTCCTGGACCTGGGCATCGACGCACGCAAACCCCTGACCGGACGGCAGATCGCCCAGATCGCCAAGTGGCGCACTCGCACCGAGGAAGCCTCGGTGCGGATAGCCCGCGCCGAAGCCGTGCGGCTAGCCACTCGGATTGTCGACCTCGATGCCCAACTCGCCGACAACGTCAGGACCACCACCGAGCTGCTAGAGCAGAGCCCAGCGCGCGTCCTTCTCGACAAGCCGGGTATTGGCCCAGTGACCGCAGCCGTGGTCTTCACCGCCTGGTCCCACGATGGCCGACTGTACTCCGAGGCCGCGTTCGCCTCCCTGGCTGGCACCAACCCCATCCCAGCATCCTCAGGAAACACCGTGCGTCACCGCCTCAACCGCGGCGGCGACCGGCGCCTGAACAAGGCTCTGCACATGGCCGTGATCGTGCGGATGACTCATGACGCAGAAACCAAGACTTACGTGCAACGACGACTGGCCGAAGGACTAACCAAGCGCGAAATTCGCCGCATCCTCAAGCGCTACCTAGCCCGTCAGATCCACCGCGCACTGACTGCCGCGAGCAGGGCCGAGGACACCACCCCCGCCCCTTCGCGGCTCACACCGCTGCCGACTTGACAGACATAGAAGAGTCGCTACCTTCACCACCCCTGACTTGACGACCTTCACGGGGCTGGACGACCTCGGGCTGGAGGTGACCGGCCAGTTGCTCCGGCCTGACCATGCGGTCCTGGCCTGCCGGGTCGTTGAACCGGACGACTGGTGCCACCAGTGCGGCTGCCAGGGCGTGCCGCGCGACACCGTCATCAGGAGGCTGGCTCACCAGCCGTTCGGATGGCGACCGACCACGCTGGTGGTCACCGTCCGACGGTACAAGTGCACCGGCTGCGGCCGCGTGTGGCGCCAGGACACCACTGCCGCGGCGCAGCCGCGGGCGAAGATCTCCCGGACCGCACTGACGTGGGCGCTGGTCGCGATCGTGGTCCAGCACCTGACCGTAGCCCGGGTCGCCGAAGCCCTCGCGGTGTCCTGGAGCACCGCCAACGACGCCGTCCTGGACGAAGGCAAGCGGGTGCTGATCGAGGACCCGCACCGCCTCGACGGCGTCCGCGTCATAGGCGTGGATGAACACGTCTGGCGGCACACCCGACGCGGCGACAAGTACGTGACCGTGATCATCGATCTGACGCCGATCCGCGACGGCACCGGTCCGTCCCGGTTGCTGGACATGGTCGAGGGCCGCTCCAAGAAGGCGTTCAAGACCTGGCTGGGCGAACGCGACCAGGCCTGGCGCGACCGGGTGGAGGTCGTGGCCATGGACGGCTTCACCGGCTTCAAATCGGCGACCACCGAGGAGCTCCCGGAGGCGGTCAGCGTCATGGATCCCTTCCACGTAGTCCGCCTCGCCGCCGAAGCCCTGGACGAGTGCCGCCGCCGGGTCCAGCAGGCCTCCTGCGGCCACCGGGGCCGCAAGGGCGACCCCCTCTACTCGGCCCGGCGGACCCTGGCCACCGGCGCCGACTTGCTCACCGACAAGCAGCAGGACCGGCTGGACACCCTGTTCGCCGACGAGGCCCACACCGAGGTGGAGGTCACCTGGGGTGTCTACCAGGCCATGATCACCGCCTACCGCGAACCGGACCGGCCCCGGGCACGCACCCTCATGCAGAAGGTGATCGACTCCCTGTCCTCCGGCGTCCCCTCACCGCTGCTCGAACTACGCAGGCTGGGCCGCACCCTGTCCCGCCGCGCCCAGGACGTCCTGGCCTACTTCGACCGGCCCCGCACCAGCAACGGACCCACCGAAGCGATTAACGGACGGCTCGAGCACCTCCGCGGCTCCGCCCTCGGCTTCCGCAACCTCACCAACTACATCGCCAGAGCACTCCTGGAGACCGGCGGATTCAGACCCCAACTACACCCTGGATTGGGATGAGCC
>NZ_JALKAL010000027.1 GCF_023015765.1 Ornithinimicrobium sp. F0845 | reverse complement strand
GCCGATGTCCGGATGTTTAGCGACGGCCCTCATCCTAGTCGCAGCTCGAGAAGCGGTGGTTGGCGGTTGTGACGATGACGCCCATCGTTTCCGTGGCCGGGCCACCTCAATCAGCCCAGAGCCGCGACCCGCACGATCGATGCCCGCGAGAGCGCGAAGGAGGAGTCCGTCGAGTCCCTCCGAGCCTATCGATGTCTATTGGGTGTTCCCGGTCGCGTCACAACGGATGCAGTCTTCCTGCTGATAGAATCGCACCTCCCCGGTCGACTCGAAGAGGACGGCGTAGCAGTACACCCTCCCTATGTTTTTGCCCGCCATCACTACGGTGCCGACATCTTCACGGTCACGGACGCGCACCCACTTGACGGCACCCTCCCACGGTGATTCATCCCCGCCTACGTACATCACACTGAGCTCCCTGCCCGCTGGTTGTGCTTCTTGATTTGTCGCCACACGTCGCTTGCCTTCTTCGATACGTTCCTAGCGGAAATGGCGGGGGTTAAGATTCCCCGCGTGCGGACCTCGAAGCGATAGGTACCGACGCTGAGAGACGCCCCAAGCGTCCTCGAGTCGATCGCCGATGCTGTAGGCGATGCGTCGCGCACTTTCATGGTCTGGGACTTCCAGCAGTTCGAGTTTCCAGAGGAGCTGCGGATCGGCGCAGCCACCCACGCGATTCTGAAAGTCACTAGGTTCCGCCCAACCTTCTCCCAGAACTCCCAGAACAGCATCCATTGTGTCGACGACGCCCACTGCTAGGCAAAGAGGCGATTGGAGCCCGACCCGCTCGGTCAGGAGCCCAGCTACTTTCAGCATTGCCCACACATGCGCCACAACGGGGGTCAAAGCAAACGTGCGTGCCGTCTCATCATTGCCTCTGCCCACCCATCCTCCGCGCGAACCCATCCCAATCTCAATGGCGCCGGATCGATGAATCGCGAAGTACTCGTCCCATGCCTCACCATAGGTTGAGGCGAGGGCAATGGCGTGTGCGGTCCTTTGTTGCGTAGCAGGCAGGGCGAATATTGACCCGTCGAGGTCTACGTACCGGTGCTCGCCAAGCCACGCGCTGAAGGACTCGTCAATCTCCAGTAAATTTCCCTCCGGGTCGGGAGGCAGAAGGACGAGTTGCACCGTGACGTCCTGGAGACGCCGAGAGAGACCACTCCGACCAAAATCTTCACGCGTCGTTGTATCGAGAGCCCACTCCCTAAGCTGTCGCCGCCACCGACCGCGCATGACCTCCTGATCTGCGAAGTTCACCCTTGTATCTCCCGACGGATGCGCAACGCGAAGTCTTGTGCAAGCGCTGGGGCGTCGTGAACGAGAGCAGGTCGGCGGCGAACCGGCGGAGTCAGTGAGACAACGACATCGCCGGCCGAGGTATGACCCATGACCATTGAGTTCGGGTTGGCCATCTGCTCCGAGCGGGTTCGCCAGGGCATGTAACCAGCATTTGACAGGGAGACTAGGGGGGCTACGTAAGTGAGTCTCTTTGGTTGATCGACGTAGTCGAGCAGCCGTGCGATGAATCGCAGCGCCCCTTCGATGCTTGCGATGACGTCTTCCTCAATGATCGACGGAAGGGCAGAACGTTCGTTTCGGTCGTCCTGCGCCTGGCGAGCGATCAGTACTCTCCCGCTTTCGTCTAGAGTGATAAAACGGCCCACTTGAGGCTGGCTCAAGCGGATCATGTCACCGACCACCGCGAGGTCGGTACCAGCGCTGGGCGTCAGAACGGCGTTGTCCCCCGTAAGGGCTTCGGCTAGCAGGTAACGCTGGAGTTGAGGATCGTCAAGTTGTGCTGGCCGCAATACTGCCCGCACCGGCCCGGGAGCAACACCCACGTGCAGAATTGGGTTATGGCTCCGGTCTTGAGCTGGCAGGAGGGCGCGTGCCCGCTCAATCAGTTCATTCTCGTTGAGCGGTGAAGCTTCGTTAGCAAGGGCGAACTCATGCAGGGCTCGGGTCACTCGGGTCCGCAGGTCTTCTGCGTCGGAGAACTCAGCCGTGAAGTGCCCTTTCTCCCAACCTTGAACTTCGCGGATGAACTCGACTTGTTTCGGCTCGGGGTGGCAGTCACGCTGTACGAACACCAATACCGGTCGCGACTCCCTCGCCTCCCGATACTCCTCGTGGGTCGCAGAGAGACCTGACTGCTGAACGTGTCCGTACCGCTCACCTAGCAACAGCACGACAGCTTGGGAATCCCTTACTCCCGCGAGACACGACTGCTGCGGACTGTCAGGCGATGCTTGAAAGTCTTCCGCACGGACGACTTCGTTGCCCAAAGTGACGATGGCCGCAGCGGCAGCCGCTCGAAGGGACTCATATCCCGAGATCAAGGAACTGACGAAGACCCGCACGTCAAGTAGTGTGCCACGCGACGCCGTGAGCCGGATCTCGCCACGCAGAGGTCGTGCGTGTGCTCGCCTGAGGCGGCAACGTTGGGATGATCAGATGTGGATGCTGCAACGCCGGCGAGGCGCGCAGGCGGACGTCACGCTCCTGCCTCACTGATGACGGCTACGCTCGTCCAAATCTGGCGTACCTAGGCCAGAACTTGGGTCGACTCCGTCGACGGCACGAGAGGCGCTATTCGCACGGTGCATGTCCCTGTGGGCGATGATGAGGCATGACCGCCAACACTCTCCTCCTCGAGCTTGTTACCGCTCGGGGACTCCAACCGGAACCCATCGCGACGCAGGGACTGGTGCACATCCTGCAGACGTCGCCGGCGGCGCGTAAGGCGATCACGGGGCTCGCGAACGGCATCCTGCCAACCGCCAATCTCGAGGAGTTGGTCTACTCAGGGCAGGCGGTCAGCTCGGCGCAGGAGGGCAGGCCAGATATAGTCGGCGCGGATACCGAGGGGGCCCGGCTTGTTATCGAGGCCAAGTTCGATGCGGCCCTTACAGGGCCGCAAGCGGGAGCCGGATACCTCAAGTGGCTTTCGAGTGGCCAACCGAGCCTTCTGCTCTACCTGGTGCCGAAGAACCGTGTCGTAAGCATCTGGCCCCGTCTCTTGGCTGGGCCCGCGGGAATACCGGATGCGCCGTTGCCGGACTCGTCCAGCGAGGACCAACCGTGGCTCGTGCACGGCCTCGCAGATGGAAACGCGGTCGCAGTCGTTTCGTGGGAATCGCTCCTGGCGCGACTTGAAGCCGTCGTAGTGGAACCCCCGCAGCTCTCTGACCTGACCCAACTGGCGAGCCTGGTAAGGGCTCACCTCAGGACCGGCTGGGCGCCCTTGGCTCACGGTGATCTTCCCGATCGCGCCGGCCAACAGCTCGCCGGACTGCGTCAGTGTGTGATCGACGCGGCGCTCCGAGTAAGTCCGAGCAAGACGCGGTCAGGCTCTAGTGACGCCGGCCCTGGTCGTTGGCTGGCGGTGAACGACAAGGCCGTTTTGTGGGCCGGACTACGCATCGGCACGTGGGGCCGACTGGGGCGCTCACCATTGTGGGCAATGGTGTGGAGCAAGGATCCCGTCGAGGTTCACGCCCTGCGCGAGGCCCTGGCCCCGCTGAGTAGCGATGGCCCAGGTGTCTTTGCGCTCGACGGTCGGACGTGGGGAGTCCCTCTATATGCGCCGGTCGGCGCTGAGCAAGGCGAAACGACGGACGCATTGGCCGAGCAGCTCAAGGTGATCCTTGACCTTCTGCACTCCGTGCCCGTGGATGCCATGGCTCCAGGCGAAGAGATGCCCCTTGAGCTGACTGATGGCGAACTATGACGCGCGACAGGCAGGCGGAACTTCGCGGCTGCGGCTAGACGAGGCCCTGAACCACCGCACTCATTTTGCCGCGGCGCGCGCGCCCACGTCGTGCGTTCCCGGCACGGGTGAAGCACCATGGTGGACATGAGGGCTACGGCGAAGGCGCTGCACGGCAAGGCACTGTCGTCCATGCGGACGGCGATGACCGCCTTCAACAGCCCTCACGATGACGGTCGAGCCACGGCCGTGCTCCTCCACCTACAGCATCCCTTCGAGATGCTCCTCAAAGCCGCGCTTGTCCAAGGGAGGGCGAAGGTCTTCGACAAGAAGACTGGGCGCAGCATTGGGTTCGAGTCTGCCGTCAACCATTCCTGTCAACTCACAAACCTCAAGCTGACCCAAAGCGAAGCGGGGACGCTCCGCGCCATCGATGCCCTTAGGGACGACGAGCAGCACTGGTTCAACGACGTCTCCGAAGGCTTGCTTTACCTCCACGCCAGGGCCTCGGTGACGCTGTTCGACGATCTCCTCTTCCGCGCCTTTCATCAGCGGCTTGCCGACTACTTGCCTGTCCGTGTGTTGCCAGTCTCGACGGAGGCTCCTCAGGACATCCTCGCGCTCGTGGACAGCGAGTACGCCAATATCGCCGAGCTGCTCAAGCCGGGTCGCCGAGCCCGCGGGGACGCACGGGCCAAGATCCGCACGCTCCTCGCACTGGAGGCGCACGTCGCCGAGGATACAAGGGTCAGCGACTCGGATGTGAATCGTGTCGAAAAGGGCATCAAGGCTGGCAAGACGCGCCAGTTGGTTTTTCCCAAGCTGAGTCCCCTTTCCGCCGAGATCAGCGGCGAGGGACTGACGGTGAAGGTCAAGATTGTCAAGCAGGCGGACGCACTGCCGGTGAGGCTTGTCCGTGACGGCAACGGCGGTGAGGACGTAGATGCTGCAGCGGTTCGGGAAGTAGACCTTCAAAAGAAGTTCCACTGGTCACCCTTCGACCTGGCCGACAAGTTGAGCATCTCGCGACCGCGTGCGACGGCGCTCCGTGATCACCTCGGCATCGACAAGGACCCTGACTGCCGGCATGTCTTCGAGTTCGGCTCGCAGAAGCACCCGCGCTTCTCCGACAACGCCCTTACGCGTATGCGCGATGCCGTCGCCAACCAGGATCTAGTTGCCATATGGGAGTCACATGGCCCTGGGCGTCGTTCGAAGCCCCGCCCTCCATGCTCCCAGCCTGACTGTGCCGACGCAAAGGACGAGAAGGCGTCATAGCGCCATGCGGCCGCAGCCGATCGGCATCCGCAATTGCCGCAAGTTGCGACGGACATCTTGCTCACCCAGAGGCAGCAGGCCACCAGCGATGGGAGACAGTGATGCCGTTGTCGAACTTGCAGTCGACGGGCTGGGGGAACAGGCGATTCTCGAAGCTGACCTCTTGTGCGTCAGCGAAGCGCTCATCGAAGGAGAACAGCGCGCCGCACTTGTTGTCCGCCGCCTGCCAGTTCACGGCAGAGGCGACGAACAGGGCCACAGAGCCCGTAACGACTACGAGGGTCATCACTACGGTGGCTCGCACCCTGGTGTTCCTCACAGCCGGATCTTTGCACGGACGGCCGCCGGTCCGCCCGATCGCCACGACCGGATTTGCCGCGT
>NZ_JALKAL010000026.1 GCF_023015765.1 Ornithinimicrobium sp. F0845 | reverse complement strand
GTGGTAGCGGCGCACCAGCGTCCAGCCCGCTTCCCCGGCGGCCATCGCACGCTCGACCGGGCCGGTCACCGCGGCCGGGGCGGTGGCCAGGGACACCAGGTCGGTGATCTCGCCGGTGGCTCGCCCGGTCGCGGCCATCAGCTCGGCCCGGGTGCGGGACTTGGCCTTGGCCCTCCACTCCTCCCGGGCGGTGGCCGACAGCTCCTGGGGGTCGGCCACGCCCTTGTCGACCAGCAGCACCCGCCCCACCGCCATCGTCAACAACGTCGTCCCGGCCACCGCGACCGCCTCCNACCGCCTCCAGCTTCGCGGTCGCGGCCAGCAGTGTCTCCACACTGGACAGCAGCACCCGGCCCCGGGCCACCGCGGCACCGACCTCACCGGGCCCCTCCTCCTCCTCGTCGGCCGGCGCCCCGGACTGACCGCTGGAACTGTCCCTGCCGGTCTCGGGGTCGGTCCCCGTGACCTCGTGCGCGGCCCGGGCCGCCCGGACCTGCGGGTTGGTCACCGTCGCACACGCGAGGGCGACCTGACTCAACGCCCCGACCATCCCCTCGGCCACACCGACCTCGGCCAGGACCGCCCGCAACCGGGCCGCCACGTCCCGCTCGTCCACGGGAGAGTCAGCGGCGCAGGGACCGGTGCCGCAGGAGTCGGTGCCAGCAGGGTCGTTGGCTTGGGCGTCGGTGGCGGCGGCGTCCTGGCCCCGGGCGGCGGCGTCCTGGCCCCGGGCGGCGGCGCCGGGCCCGTCCAGGACCACCCGGACCGGGACCTCGGGAGAGTACCGGTGCACCCGGACCCAGGAGGCCACGTCCTGACCAGGGGCCGGCACGATCCGCCCCGAAGGAGCCACGTTCGGGTCGGAAATCCCCAGAGAGGCCAGGTGGTGGCTCAACCGGGTCTGCAGGCTCCGCTCCAGCAGCCCTGTGTTCATCGGTTCCCACCCCCTTCCCCTGGGTGTCTGCCGTTCCGTCGTCGGTGACCAACTACCCCCAGTCTAGAACGTATGTCCGACGAACGGGGGTGACACGCCGCAAATTGTGGACAAGCTCCCAGACGTTTCTGGGGGACGCGACGTGGTCCCCACCCTGACACCCACCACCGACATGCACCAGCTGCCTGTGCATGGACGAGACGGAGGAGGGGACACGAGGAAGGTGTGGCGAAGGGCGCAGCGGGCGGGGAGGCGCCTGCTCGTGCAGCTGGTGGCGCGGCAGTCACGGTGCCGGCCCGGCATACGGCCTGGCGCCTGCTGGCGTGAGAGGTGACGGAGCAGATCACGGCGCTTGTCGGCATACGGACAGCAGTCTGTTTGACTGGCGATCGTGAGCCCCACGACGAACCTGACCCACGCCGAGTGCGCCGAGCGCGCCCGGACGATCACCGTCCACGACCAGCGCGTCGAGCTGGACCTGCGATCGGCCCCGGACCCCCAGACATCCACCTTCCCGATGATCACCACCATCACCTTCTCGGCGACGAGCGAGGAGACCTGGGTCGACCTCATCGCCGACCGGGTCCTGTCGGTCACCCTCAACGGCGAGCTGCTCGATCCGCAGTATGACGGCGCCCGGCTCCGCGTCCCCGGCCTGACCGCGGACAACGAGGTCCGCATCGAGGCCGAGTGCGCCTACAGCCGGAGCGGCGAGGGACTGCACCGGTTTACCGACCCGGAGGACGGCCACACGTACCTCTACACCCACTTCGAGCCGACCGACGCCCGGCGCGTCTACCCGGTCTTCGAGCAGCCCGACCTCAAGGCCCGCGTGACCTTCGTGGTGACCGCGCCGCAGGAGTGGCAGATCCTGTCCGGGCAGCAGGAGGTCTCCCGCACGCAGGACGGCGAGACCGCGACGGTCAGCTTCGCGCCGACGCCGCCGCTGTCGAGCTACATCACCGCGGTCGCGGCCGGGCCCTACCACCGGGTGGACGGCACCTGGTCGGTGCGGCGCGAGGACGGTTCCTCGCAGGAGGTCGCCTTGGGCGTGCTCTGCCGCGCCTCGATGGTGCCCTACCTGGACGCCGAGGAGATGCTGCGCCTGACCCGCCAGGGCCTGGACTTCTTCGACGAGCACTTCGCCTACCCCTACCCGTGGGGCAAGTACGACCAGATCTTCGTGCCGGAGTACAACATCGGCGCCATGGAGAACCCCGGCTTGGTCACCTTCACCGAGAACTACCTCCACCGCGGACGCGTCACCCGCGCCCAGCGGCAGGCGCTCGCCAACACGCTCATGCACGAGATGGCCCACATGTGGTTCGGAGACCTCGTGACGATGCGGTGGTGGGACGGCCTGTGGCTCAAGGAGTCCTTCGCCGACCTGATGGGCTATCACGTCACCTCGGCCGCCACCGAGTACACCGACACCTGGACCCGCTTCGCCATGGACCGCAAGCAGTTCGCCTACCGCCAGGACCTGTTGCCGACGACCCACCCGATCGTGGCGGTCATCGACGACATGGAGGCGGCGCGGCAGAACTTCGACGGCATCACCTACGCCAAGGGTGCGGCCGCACTCAAACAGCTGATGGAGTATGTCGGAGCGAACGCGTTCTTCGCCGGGTCCCGTGACTACTTCGGTCGCCACGCCTACGGCAACACCGAGGTGGCCGACCTGATGGAGTGCCTCGAGGCAGCCTCCGGCCGCGACCTGGCCACGTGGTCGCGGGCCTGGCTGGAGACGGCCGGGATCTCCGTCCTCACCTCAGTGGTGGAGCGCGCGGGCGACGGCACCATCGCCCGGCTGGCGATCCGGCAGGCAGCCAGCGACCCGCTGGCGGACGGTGCGCCCGTCGATCGACCCCACCGCCTGGCTGTGGGCTGCTATGCGCTGGAGGACGAGCGCCTGACCCGGGTCGCGGTCCATGAGCTGGACGTCACCGGCACCGAGACCGAGGTGGCCGAGGCGGTGGGACAGCGGGCCGACCTCGTGCTGGTCAACGACGAGGACCTGACCTACGCCACCGTGCGGCTTGACGAGGCGTCGACCCATGTGGCGCTGGCCCACGTCAGCTCCATGGAGGCGTCCCTGAGCCGGGCGCTGGTCTGGTCCTCGCTGTGGAACGCCGTGCGTGACGGGGTCCTGCCCGTCGGCGCCTACGTGCGCGGCGCCATCGACCAGCTGCCCCACGAGAGTGATGCCGCGCTGCTCGGGTCCGGGCTGACCACGCTCCACACGGCGGTCGAGTCGTTCGCCCCGGTGGCCCGGCGCGAGTCCTGGCGTGTCGAGCAGGTCGCTCTCTGTCGTGCCGGACTGATCGCCGCCGAGCCCGGCTCGGACCACCAGGTGCTCTGGGCGCGGGCTCTGGTCCGGGCCACGGGCACCTGCGCCGAGGGGGTGCCGATCGTGCGCGGGCTGCTGGACGGCGGTGCCGTGCCCGAGGGTCTGGACGTCGACCAGGACCTGCGGTGGACCGCCCTGGCGGCCCTGGCAGCCCAGGACGCGGTGTCCGCCGGAGACCTGGCCGTCGAGCTGGCTGCCGACGACACCCTGAGTGGGCGCACTGCGCACCTGCGGGCGTCGGCGGCTCGGCCCACCGAGGACGCCAAGACGGTGGCCTGGGACGCGATGACCACCGACCACCAGCTGACCAACGATCATCTCCGGGCGCTGGTGGCAGGCTTCACCGAGCCCTCAGGGTCCGAGGCGGCCCAGGCGTATGCCGAGCGCTACTACTCCTCCATCGCCCGGTGGTGGGACGAGCGGTCGATGGTCATGGCCAGCATCCTGGTCACCGGTCTCTTCCCGCGCGGTGATCTCGAGTCCGGACAGGAACCCGACGACCACCCCGAGGTGCGGGCGGCTCTCGACTGGCTGGCGGGCCACCCACAGGCGCCGCCTGCGTTGCGGCGGATCGTCGTTGAGCAGGCGGACCACCTGCTGCGGGCGCTGCGGGTGCAGGCGGCTGGCTGACCGGGATGGCACCAGCCATGCGTGTCAACCTACGTCGCCATAGATGTCCTCGTCATCGGGTTCGAGCTGGCACTGTTGCGCCACGTCGGTGAGGGTGTCGAGCCAGAGCTCTACGGGAATTTCGTCACACGGCGTCCACATTCCGTTGTCAGCATCGAAACACCGCCGTGAACGCCTCGAAGGTCGGTGGTGTTGAAACCGTGTAGCCAAGGCTCGTCATGCAGTCTGAGAGTGGCCCGCTGTTCCACTCGTAGTACACGCGCAACTGGTACCGGTCGAGTTCGATCGAATAGTCTTCGTGGAGCGGAAACCAGTTCCGCAGACGAAGTCCGCGAGGTAGTAGCCCTCAGCCTGCCCATCCGCGAGGTGAACCGTCAACTCATCGCCGTCCGTGTTTATCTCTGCGTGGAAGCCCTGCTCCTGCAGGCACTGTTGCTGCACTCGGGACCTACGCGCTCTTGTTGACGGCCCGCACGGGTGTGACGTCAGGCGGGTCGTCGATCCCAGGGAGAGCCGCTCGCTCCTTTTGCCGCGATGCATAGTCAGGCGGCACCCCAGTGTGGTCCCCGTATCCTCCATGGAATCTGCATCCTCCATGGGGTCTAGCGCCTCGTCGCCGGATGAGCAGGCAGTAAGCGCAGGGCACGCGCCAACGAGTGCGAGACGCCCAAGCAGTGCGCTGGGCCGACTCAAGAGCATCCAGTGGTCACAGCCAGGAACTTTCCGGGCTCTTCCCAAACGAGGGTGTAGCGGTGGTGTGATCGGCGGCGGGTCGCTGCGGGGGTGAGGGTCGAGGTCTTCCGATGATGGGAGTTCTCACACAGCCCTCGATCTGGAAGACCTCGA
>NZ_JALKAL010000025.1 GCF_023015765.1 Ornithinimicrobium sp. F0845 | reverse complement strand
CCGCGGCCCGGCCGCCCCCGTGGGTGGGGTGGCCGGGCCGTGGTGTGTGGGGGTGTTGGGTGTTAGCCGAAGTAGGCGGCTAGGTCGATCTGGATCTGGTTGGACACGGCCTGGGAGCCGCCGAGGATGATGATGCGTTGCGGGTCGAGCCGTTCGAGCTCGGCGATGGTCTCGGCGGGCAGGTTGTCCGGTTGGGTCAACAGGATCGGCCCGAGGATGTTGGCGGTCAGGGGTGCGCCGGTCATGGAGTCGGCGTAGATCTGACCGGTGGCCACGAAGACCGCGTCGACGCCGGGGGCGTGGTCCGCGGAGATCGCTGCGGCGGTGCCGTAGCGGTTCTCCCCGGCGGTGCGGGTGACGGTGCCGGTGGTGTAGGCCTCCAGCTCGGTCAGGAGCGTGTCGGCCACGGCCGCCTCGCCGCCCAGGACGATGATCTGGTCGGGGTCGAGGTGCTCCAGCGCGGTGCGGGTGGCGTTGGGCAGGTGCTCGGTCTTGGTGAGCAGGACCGGGCTGTCGAGCTGGCCGCCGCGGGCTGCGGCGGACAGGGCGTCGGGGAAGTCCGTGCCGGTGGCGATGTAGGCGACCTGGACACCGGCCGGGTAGGTCAGCCCGGCCTGGCTGGCGGTGCCGTAGCGGTCGACTCCGGCGAGGCGGGTGACCTCGTCGGGGGTGTCGGCCAGCGCGTAGTCGGCCAGGGCGGTGACCACCGAGTCCGAGACCGCGCCGGCGCCGCCCATGACGACGATCTTCTGCGGCTGCAGGCGGGTTAGCTCGGCCTTGGTGACGTTGGGCAGGCCGTTGGGCCGCGTGAGCAGGACCGGGGCGTCGTTGGTGCCGCCCAGGGCACCGGCGGGCATGGCGTCGGGGTAGTTCAGGCCGCTGGCGATGTAGACCAGGTCAACACCAGGCGCCCACTCCGAGGAGACCGCCGCAGCCGTGCCGTAGCGGTCCGCACCAGCGATCCGCTCCACCACCGGGCCGGCCTCGTCGTCGTTGTCGACGATGGTGAGCACGGCCTCCGACGGTGAGCCCAGGAAGGCGCCCCCGCCGCTCGGGTTGCTGAGCGTGAGGTTGACGGTCTCGTCGGGCTCGGCCTCGGAGTCGTCGGTGACCGGCACGGTGAAGGACTGGGTGGTGGACCCTGCCGGGAAGGTCAGCGTGCCGCTGGTGGCGGTGTAGTCCGACCCCGCCGTGGCGGTCCCGTCCGAGGTCGCGTACTCGACGGACACGGGCTCATCGGCCGGCGTGGTCAGCTCGGCCGTGATGGTGGCCGTGCCGTCGCCCTCCCCGGCGGAGTAGCTGTCGCTGTCGAAGGCCACGGCCGGGAAGACCGGCGCCCCACCTACCCCGGAGAAGGCGAAGATGAAGGTGTTTGGGTCGCCGTTCGTGGGGCCGGTCTCCGTGTCCGGCTGCCCGTAGGAGTAGACCTCGGCACCGACGACGGCCAGGGCGGCGTCGGCCGCAGCCTCGGTCCCGGCGGCGCCGTAGTAGGTCGTGAAGGACAGCGTCTCGCCCGGCGCGACCTCGTCGAAGCCGAAGTCGAAGAGTGCGCCGTGGTCGTCCGGACCGACGTCGACGAAGTCACCGGTGCTGCCGAGGTCGGAGGGGCCGGACAATGGGTCGGCCTGGGCAAACCCGTCGTTGCTGGCGAACAGGACGTCCGTCGCGGCCTCGGTGCCCTGGATCGTCGAGTACTCGGAGAACGCGGTCGGCTGGATGTCCCAGTCCATCACCCGCCGGTAGCGGGGGTCGACGGGCTCGTCGGTGAGGTTCTCGACGGTGACGTCCACGGCATACAGATTGGGGGTCGCGGAGGGGTGGTAGTCGTGGGTGACGCGAAGGGCATCCAGCCCGGCGTCGTCCTTGACCAGCACGATCGAGGAGGCGCTGGACGGGCTGGTGGTGAACGACTCGACCGTGATGTTGCTCGTGGGCGGCCCCCAGTCACGGTTCGCGGACGCGCTCAGGCCGGTCGTAAAGTCGGCCACACCCCAGCCCTCGCAGACACAACCGTCGGCGGTGGCCTCGTAGCCGGTGGGCACGTAGCGCAGTCCTACGTCGGTCGTGCCGTCCACCGCTCCGGGCGGTTGCGCGAGGTTTGCCGGCACGTTCAACTCACCGCTGGCCCACACGCCCAGCATGACGGTGCCGTTGGTGATGGTGACCCACTCCTCGCCGTCCTGGGGCGCGATCTGGGTCTGCGGATCGGTGTTGCGGGCGTCGGGCGAGGAGCCCGAGGCCAGCGCAGGGGAAGCCGTCAGGCCCATGGCGAGCAGCGGCAGGACGGCAGCGGTCGCCAGGCCGCGGCGCCGACGGGGTGAACGGTGAGTTGTCATGCGACTCCTTCGAAATGCCCCGGAGGGCGCGTGAAGGGCAGGGTGTTCGCGGTCGCGCGCACGGCTGAGCCGAGCTGGGGGTGCAGAACACGTCACGGGTGCCCCGGTCACCAGGTGTCTACCGGTGGTGTGTCGTGCTTGTGTCGTACGACGAACGCGTCTGCGGGGGCCGTGTCGGGCGGCTCCGCTGTCGGCGGCGTCTGGAGGTGGCGTCAGTGGGGGCGTCGGTGGGGGGTCAGTGGGTGGTGTAGCGCTCCCGGGCCAGTTGGAAGCCGTGACCGCTCACCAGGTCGGTGCAGTCCACGCCCAGCCGGTCACTCGAGCACGAGACGTTGCCCAGACGCACCGTCGTGCCGTACGGCAGGACCGCCACCGTGGCACCCTCCCAGTCGGTGGTGGCGCCGAGCCCCGGTCCGGCCCACGCCCCGCCCTGGGTGACGTCGGTCCCCGGTCGGAGGTCGTAGGGCAGGCACGCCCAGGCCGGGTCGGCCCCTCCGCCGACGGACATCGCGTCCGCGGTGGAGGGGGTGCACCCCTCGAACGCCTCCGGGGTGATGTCGCGGTCCTTCGCGTCATACTGCTTGCCGTCAATCTGGCACAGGACCTGGTCGGGCCGCATGACGCAGGCGACGTTCTGCGAGGGCATCAGGAACGAGGCGTGATCACCGTCGAGGAGGATCGAGCCGTCGGGCTGGAGCTGCGCGCTGGCTGCACCTCCCGACCCCGGGGCGGCCGTGCTGCCGGTGTCGTCGCCGGCAGCGGCCTGGTCCTCCTCGGGAGCGCCGGTCGGATCGGTCCCGGCCCCGGCAGAGTCGTCGGTCGCGCTGGTCACCACGGGCTGCTCGGAGTCAGGCGTGCCGGAGCATCCGGCCAGCAGACCGACCACGAGCAGGGGCACGGCAACCCTCAGCGGGGCGACGAGCGCGGCACGGAGCCGGACGTGGCGCCGGGTGTGGCGTCGGGTGCTGGGTCGGGCACGGAACATCAACGGGTTGGCCTCCTGGCGGGGACAGGTGAACCGCGTCAGGGTAGCCAGCGATCCTGGGACGCCGTAATTCAATTGTGAGTGAGTGCTCACTCGGCCTACCCTGCTCGTCATGCCACCCCGCGCCCCAGCCCTGCCACCGGATGAGCGGCGGGCGACGATCGTGGCCGCGGCACTCGGCATACTGCGGACCAAGGGGGAGGCGGCGACCACCCGGGAGATCGCCGAGGCCGCAGGGGTGGCCGAGGGCACCCTCTTCCGGGTGTTCCGGACCAAGGAGGACCTGGTGTGCACCGCCATGGCGCACGCCTTCGACCCGGCCCCGATGCTCGCGGGCCTGCGCCAGGTCGATGCGGGGCTGCCGCTGCGCGAGCGGCTGGTGACCGCGGTGGAGGTCATCCAGGCGCGCTACCGGGAGCTGTTCGACCTGATGCACTCCATGCGTCTCGTGCACCCGCCGGAGCACCGGCCCGGGGCCTCCCACGACGCGCACGGCGCCGCCTGGCGGCGTCAGGTGGAGGACGAGCTCATCGCGCTCGTCGAGCCGGACGCCGACCAGCTCCGCGTGCCCGTCGCCGAGCTGGTCGACCTGGTCGGGCTCCTGTCCTTCGCCGGCAGCCACCCCGTCCTCACCCAGGGGCGAATCCTGTCGGCCGACACCATCATCGAGGTGCTGCTGGACGGCACCAGGAAGGGGGACCCGTGCTGATCCGTCTGCTGCGGGAGCACCTGCGGCCCTATCGCGGGCTGGTGGCCATCCTGCTGGTGCTGCAGCTGGCCAGCACCATCGCCTCGCTCTACCTGCCGACCCTCAACGGGCGCATCATCGACGAGGGCGTCGCACTGGGGCTGACCGGCCCGATCCTGCGGCTCGGCGCCATCATGCTCGGCGTCTCACTGCTGCAGATCACGGTGACCATCGTGGCGACCTACCTGGCGTCCCGGACCTCCGCCTCGGTGGGTCGGGACGTCCGGGGCTCGTTCTTCGACCAGGTCGCGGTCTTCAGTGCGCAGGAGGTCGGGCGTTTCGGGCCGCCGACCCTCATCTCGCGCTCGACCAACGACGTCACCCAGGTGCAGACCGTCACCTTCATGGGCCTGACGCTGATGGTGGGTGTGCCGATCATGATGGTCGGTGGCGTCATCATGGCGCTGCGCGAGGACGTCGGGCTGTCCTGGCTGATGGCGGTCGCGGTGCCCCTGCTGGCGCTGGTGGTCGGGCTGATCATCCGCCGCATGGTCCCGCAGTTCAGCCTCATGCAGAAGTCGGTCGACTGGGTCAACCGGGTGCTGCGCGAGCAGATCACCGGCATCCGCGTGGTGCGGGCGTTCGTCCGCGAGGAGCACGAGCGGGCCCGGTTCGCCGAGGCCAACACGCAGTACACCGGCACCGCCGTCGCGGTCGGCAAGCTGATGGCCCTGGTCTTCCCCCTGGTGATGCTCATCTTCAACGCCTCGACGATCGCGGTGCTCTGGTTCGGCGCCTACCGGATCGAGGCGGGCCAGATGCAGATCGGATCGCTCACCGCGTTCATGGCCTACCTGATCTTCGTGCTGATGTCGGTCATGATGGCGACCTTCATGGCCACGATGATCCCGCGTGCGGAGGTGTCGGCGGGCCGCATCATGGAGGTCCTGGACACCGAGTCCACCGTCGTCGAGCCGGCTGCCCCGGTCGGTATCCCCGAGGGGCCGGTCGCGGTCGAGTTCCGTGACGTGACCTTCGCCTACCCCGGCGCGGAGGTCCCGGTGCTGCAGGACGTGAGCTTCACGGCCCGCCCCGGTGAGACCACCGCGATCATCGGCTCCACCGGTTCGGGCAAGACCACGCTCGTCAACCTCATCCCGCGGCTGTATGACGTGACCGGCGGGGCGGTCCTGATGGGCGGGGTCGACCTGCGCGAGGCCGGGCTGGCGGCAGTATGGCGACGGGTCGGGTTGATCCCGCAGAAGCCCTACCTGTTCACCGGGTCGGTGGCCGAGAACCTCCGTTACGGCGACCCCGACGCGAGCGAGGAGGACCTCTGGGAGGCACTCCGGATCGCCCAGGGTACCGACTTCGTCCAGGACATGCCCGAGGGGCTGGACTCCGCGATCGCCCAGGGCGGCAGCAACGTCTCCGGCGGGCAGCGACAGCGGCTGGCGATCGCCCGGGCCCTGGTCCGGCGGCCGGACATCTACCTGTTCGACGACTCGTTCTCCGCGCTGGACCTGATGACCGACCGACGCCTGCGTGCGGCCCTTGAGCCGGAGACAGGCCAGGCGACGGTCATCGTGGTCGCACAGCGGGTCTCCACGATCATCGGTGCCGACCAGATCGTCGTCCTGGAGGACGGCCGGGTGGTTGGGGTCGGAACGCATGACGAGCTCCTGGGTGACTGCACGACATACCAGGAGATCGTGGAGTCCCAGGCCGTGGCGGAGGTGGCCTGATGGCTGAGGGACTGAAGTCGGAGGAGGAGAAGGCTGCCGAGGCGCGCCGGGGTCCGCAGGTCCGCGGTGGTGGCCCGGGCCACGGGCTCGGGGTCCCCGCGGACAAGCCGGCCAACTTCGGACAGAGCGCGATGCGGCTCCTGGGGCTGCTCCGCCCGCACCGGGCCGCGGTCATCCTGGTGGTCGTGGCCACGACGGTGGCCGTCGTCCTCAACGCCGTCGGGCCCTACATCCTGGCGCGTGCCACCGACATCATCTTCGCCGGCTTCTTCGGCCGGATCCTTGCCGAGCAGGGCGTCCCGCCGGGGACCCCCCAGGAGCAGGTGGCGGAGGGGATGCGTGCCGCGGGCGAGGACACCCTGGCGGACATGATCGCCGTGATGGATCACCTGGAGGTCGGGCGAGGCGTCGACTTCGGGGCGCTGGCGCAGGTGCTGGTGCTCGTGATGGGCATCTACCTCGTCGCGTCGCTCATCTCGTGGGTGCAGGCGCGGCTGCTGGTGATCGTTGTCAACAAGACGATCTACGACCTGCGCCGGGACGTCGAGGACAAGCTCAACCGGCTACCCCTGCCCTACTTCGACCGGCAGCCGCGCGGCGAGGTGCTCAGCCGGGTCACCAACGACATCGACAACGTGGCGCAGAGCCTGCAGCAGACCCTGAGCCAACTTCTCAACTCGCTGCTGACGGTCGTGGCGATGGTCGTCATGATGTTCGTGCTGTCCCCGACGCTGGCGCTGGTCGCGCTGATCACCATCCCGGTGTCGGTCGTCATCACCGGCGTCATCGGCAGTCGTGCGCAGAAGCAGTTCAAGCGGCAGTGGAAGCACACCGGTGAGGTCAACGCCATCGTCGAGGAGACCTTCACCGGTCACGAGCTGATCAAGGTCTTCGGTCGCCAGGCCGAGAGCCGTCGGTCGTTCGACAAGGCCAACAACGACCTCTATGAGGCCGGGTTCGGCGCCCAGTTCGTCTCCGGCATCATCATGCCGACGATGATGTTCGTCGGGAACCTGAACTACGTCGTGATCGCCGTGCTCGGTGGACTGCGGGTCGCCTCGGGCACGATGAGCCTGGGTGAGGTGCAGGCCTTCATCCAGTACTCGCGCCAGTTCACCCAGCCGCTGACGCAGGTGGCCTCGATGGCCAACCTGATGCAGTCGGGTGTCGCCTCGGCGGAGCGGGTCTTCGAGGTGCTCGACGCGCAGGAGCAGGAGCCGGAGTCGGCGAGCCCGGTGACCCTGGACGACCCGCACGGCAGGGTCACGTTCGAGGACGTCTCCTTCTCCTACGACCCCGAGCGGCCGCTGATCCACGACCTGAACCTCAGCGTGGAGCCCGGCCAGACGGTGGCGATCGTCGGGCCGACGGGTGCGGGCAAGACCACGCTGGTCAACCTGCTGATGCGCTTCTACGAGCTTGACGAGGGCCGGATCACCCTGGACGGTGAGGACATCACCGACCTCACCCGCAAGGGACTGCGGTCGCGCATCGGGATGGTCCTGCAGGACACCTGGCTGTTCCAGGGCACCATCCGGGACAACATCGCCTACGGGCGGCCCGAGGCCAGCGAGGCCGAGATCGTGCAGGCCGCGGAAGCGACCTACGTCGACCGTTTCGTGCGCACGCTCCCGGACGGCTACGACACGGTGCTGGACTCCGAGGGTGGCAACGTCAGTGCGGGGGAACGGCAGCTGCTGACCATCGCGCGGGCGTTCCTGTCCGACCCGGCGCTGCTCATCCTCGACGAGGCCACCAGCTCGGTGGACACCCGGACCGAGCTCTTGCTGCAGCACGCGATGTCGGCCCTGCGCAGCGACCGGACCAGCTTCGTCATCGCCCACCGGCTCTCCACGATCCGCGACGCGGACCTGATCCTGGTGATGGAGAACGGCGGCATCGTCGAGCAGGGGACCCACGACGAGCTGCTCGCCTCTGGGGGTGCCTACGCCAGGCTCTACCAGAGCCAGTTCGCCGGCTCGGTCGTGGATGTCGACGAGGAGCTGGCCACGACCTGAGGAATGCCGTGTCACCTGGCCGGGGGGTCCGGCATTTCGATCCGCACAGGCGGCTCCGCGCCCGTCGTTGGGACCAGTGCCTGGGGGAAGGGCCGCCCGGGGTCAGTCAAACCGACAGACCGACCCTTCGGACCTTGTCCCGTTAGAAGGGTGGTGGGGTGTCGTCGGGGGTGGCCCAGGGGCCGTGCTCTGGAGTGTTCTTCGCGGGCGTGGCGGCGGGCGGTCCACTGGTCACACCGTCCGCGGGGTCCGGCGTGCCGTCGGTGCGGGCCGCCCCGTCCCCCGGGCTGTCCGCCGCGCCTGGTGCCGGGCTGTCCGCCGCGCCTGGTGCCGGGCCGTCTGTCTTGCTGGTGGCCTGGTCGGTGGCCTGTTCGGGGTGGGTGGCGTGGGTGTGGCGGGCGCGTTCGGCAGCGGCGGTGTCGGGGTTGGGTCCGTTGACCAGTCGGCCGGTCTTGAGGTTGCGGCGGGTCAGGCGGATGAG
>NZ_JALKAL010000024.1 GCF_023015765.1 Ornithinimicrobium sp. F0845 | reverse complement strand
GGACCCACCGAAGCGATTAACGGACGGCTCGAGCACCTCCGCGGCTCCGCCCTCGGCTTCCGCAACCTCACCAACTACATCGCCAGAGCACTCCTGGAGACCGGCGGATTCAGACCCCAACTACACCCTGGATTGGGATGAGCCACCAAAGTCCACGCAATGCGACCTGGTGTCGGCCATCCGGCTGAAGTCTCGGGGCACGCAGCGCAGACGTCAGACGCTCACTCCCCTCCTGGCACCACCGGCAGGTCGTCGCGCCGGACCTGGCGCGCGCCATACTCTTGACACGTCACCGGAAGGGGAGGCGCACCCGTGACCCAGCACCCGGACGCTGCGGGCGAGGACCCCGAGGCAGTGGGCGAGGACCGCGACGCACTGGTCGTCGACGGTGCCTTCGGTGGCGGCTACCTGATCCGCGGCGGGGGCAACGCCGCGCCGTCCCTGGTGGACGGGTGGCCGAGCCAGCACCTGGGGCAGCTCACTTACCACCCGCATCCCCGCACCCGGCTGCACACCGCGACGCGCGAGCACCGGCCGGAGCGCGTCGTCATCCTCGGCACGCCGGTCGACGTGGCCGCGGGCACGGCCGACGGCCAGGCCATCACCGACCGCGCCCTGCAGACCTGGACCGAGGCCGGGCTGGACGCTGCGGTGCACCACCTGGCCTACCTCGGGGGGCGGTGGACCGCCGTGCTCGACCCGGGCGACGGTGCGATCACCGTGGTCCCGGACTGCCAGGCCACGCAGGCGGTCTTCTGGTCCACGCGGTCCGGGCTCGCGCTGGGCTCCCAGCCGGCGCTGGTCGCCGCGACAGTGGGGGCCGACGCGGACGCCGCCGCAGAGCAGATGATGCGGGACCTCCGGACGGCCCGCGCCAAGGGGGTGGTCTTCCTCCCCGGCACGATGACCACGCACGAGGACGTGCTCCCGCTGGTGCCCAACCACCTGCTCCACGTCAGGATGACGGGGGGCTCGGCCAGCGTGGAGCACCGCCGGTTCTGGCCGTTCGAGGAGCGGGTGGAGCGAGCCGACACCGCGGCGGTCACCGAGCAGTTCATCGACTACTTCCGGGAGCACACCCGGCTGCTGTGCTCACTCGGTCGCCCCGTGGTGAGTCTGACGGGCGGCAAGGACAGCCGGACGACGCTCGCCGCGGCCCTGCCCCACCTGCGGGAGGACTCCTTCGCCTTCACCTACTACAACCCGCGCGACGGCCTGGTCGGCGAGGGTGCACCGCTCGACGTGTTCACCGCGAGCGCGCTGGCCGCCGCCGTCGGCCTCCAGCACCGGGTGCTGCGCTGGCGCCAGCCCGCGCCGGGCAGCGTCTTCGCCGAGATCTACGACCGGACCTACCCGGTGCGACGCGGCTCGACGGGGGCCGCCCACGCGATGTGGGCCGACCTGCCCCACGACATCGTCCACCTGCAGTCCATCGGCGCGGAACTGGGCACCACCTTCTACACCGACCGCCAGGACGTACCCATCAGCCCGCAGCGGCTCCTCGAGATCGTGTCGCACCGCACCGACCTGCCCCCCGGGATGGCGCACGCCGCGTTCGGCGACTACCTGGACTACGCACAGTTCACGACGGACGCTATCGGCGGCTACGACTACCACGACGTCTTCTACTGGGAGCAGCGGATGGGCAAGTGGGGCTACCTGAAGTACCAGGACGGTGACTTCGCCCACCGAATGCTCATGCCGTTCAACGCCCGCGGCCTCATCGAGCTCATGCAGTCCCTGCCCTACCGCCAGCGCGAGGAGAAGGTCCTGCTGCACGCCCTGCTCGCCTCGGCGCCGCAGCTGGCGGATCCCGACCTGCACCCACCGGCCCTCACCCGGCCGGCCCTCCCGGCGCCGGGCGAGGCTCCGATCACCTGGCGCGACCTCGTGGCCGCCCGCCCCCACCTGCGGCCCAGGCTGCGGCGGGCCGTGGCCCGGGTGCGCGGGACCGACGCGGGGAGTATGCCGTGAGCCGGCTCCCCCACCAGGTCACCGGCACCGTGGGCCGGGTCCGAAACCGCGTGGCGGGCGCCGTCCGCCAGCGGGTGCTGACGGTGCGGGAGCGCAGCGCCCGCGAGGCCGGCACCGTGGACGGCGCCACGGCCGGGCACCCGTCGGCCGGGACGGCCCTGCTGGCCCGCGGACCGGTGGCGGAGGTCGCGTTCGGCGGGGGCTACCTGGTGCGCTCCCCCGGCGTGCCGGAGTCGCCCTACGTCGCGACCTGGCCGAGCCGGCAGATCGGCGGCCGCACCTATCACTCCCGCGGCCCGCTCACCTGGGCCACGGCCGACGACGGCAGCACCGTCGTGCTGCTCGGCCGGCCCGTCGACATCGACCACGACACTGCCGACGCCCTGGTGATCGCCGACCGGCTGGCCCGGCTCGCCGTCGGACCGACCGAGGACTCGACCACTGCCGGGCAGGATCCCCTGGTCCGCGCGGCGGCCGGGCTCGGCGGCCGCTGGACCCTGTTCGCCCACGCGGCCGACGGTGGCCTCACCGTGCTGACCGACGCGCTGGCCAGCCAGCAGGTCTGGCACACCGACGACGGGGCGGTGGTCGGCTCGCACGAGACGTTGGTCGCAGGCGCCACGCTCCTCCCGGCGAACTCGCTCCTGCGCGTCGACCCGGCGGGGGCAACGACCGTCCGTAGATACTTCCCGTGGACGCAGCCGGAGCCGACGCCCAGCGCGGGGGTCCCGGTCCTCGAGCGGGTCCGCGACCGCCTCGCGGCGCACACCCGGTTGCTGACCGGACAGGGACGACCCGCGGTCGCCCTGACGGCGGGTCCGGCCAGCCGGGCGGTGCTCGCGGCCTACCTGGCCCACCCGCGCGAGGGTGGATTCGCCTTCACCCACTTCGCCACCGAGTCGGCGCGCGAGGGCCCCGAGCAGGCCCTCGACATGTTCGCAGCCAGCAGGCTCGCCCACCGGGTCGGCCTGCCCCACCTCGTCGTGCGGGCTGTTGCGCCCCCCGAGGAGTCGGTCTTCGCCGTGGCGCACCGCCTGTCCTTCCCGCGCGGGTCGACGGTGGCCAGCGCGTTCGCCCGGGCGGCGCTGCCGCGTGACACCGTCGAGCTGCACTCGGCCGGGGCCGGGGTGCACGACCTGGCGTCGTGGGAGTCGCAGGCCGGGGACTTCCGGGACGGCGACCTGACCCACGCGGTGGCGCTGCCATTCAACGACCGGCACCTGCTGGAGCTGCTGCTGGGACTCGACGACGAGCAGCGCGACGAGCTGGCGGCCGAGCTACCCGACTGACCCGTCCGCTCCGGCCCACCACGCCTTGGCCCGCCAACCGTCCGGGACCCGGAGGTCCGCGAGGTCGAGCAACCGGTCCGTGCCCCGCTCCTGCACGACCTTCGGAAGACCCAGGGCCTGGACGGCCCCCGTCGCCCCGTCCCGCGCCGCCAGGTGCACCAGCCCGTCCCGGCAGTTCACCAGCGCACCGACGTGAGCCGGCGCGGTGTCCAGCAGTGCCTGCGGCAACCCGTCGCCCGGGTGCCGCTGCAGCTGCTCGGCCCACCACGCGGCGGCGGGGTCCTCGGCCCCGGCGAGGTGGACGACGCTGAGGCGGTCCGCCCGACCGGCGTCCGCGGCGGAACGGATGCTCTCCGTGCGGACCCGCCAGCCGGTCCCGGCCGAGTCGCCACCCGACGCGGCCGGCGCAGGCTCCCCGTCGCTCCCGGTCCCGACCAGCCCGCGCAGCCGCTGCACGAAGGCGTGGTGCCCGAAGCGCTCCTGGACCCGGGCCCGCGAGGAGGCGACGCGCTCGGCATACTGCCCGGGGTCGGCCACATAACGGGCGATGAGGGCCTGCGCCTCCCCCGGCAGCGCGTAGTCGATCGTGTCCCCGAAGGAC
Source organism: Ornithinimicrobium sp. F0845 (assembly GCF_023015765.1). GTDB lineage: Bacteria > Actinomycetota > Actinomycetes > Actinomycetales > Dermatophilaceae > Ornithinicoccus. The sequence goes on along the minus strand of NZ_JALKAL010000024.1, from coordinate 5,980 downwards.
GGCTCGTGCTTGGGGTGGGCGATCGTCAGGACGCCACTGGCCGCGGCCTCCAGGAGCGTGCGCCCGAAGGCCTCGAACATGTGCGGGTTGTCGAGGTAGAGGAAGAAGTCGAGCCCGGCGAGGAAGTCGGTGACCTCGACCTGCTTGTGCCGCAGCAGCACCCAGTTGTCAGGCAGGTCCGCCCGGGTGAGCTCCTGCTGGACCAGGAGCTTGGACAGGGTGTTGACCGCCCCCATCATCCGGACCTCGTAGCCGGGACCGAACTCGTAGCCGGTCCGGATCTGCTCCAGGGACGGGGCGAACTTGATGATGTTGTCCCGGCTGTAGCGGCCCACGACCACGGGACGCGTCCCTGGCTCGGGCAGGCGGTGCGCGCCGGTCGTCCACCGGTCGACGTCGATCAGGCCGGGGTTGTCCCACTCGGTGAGCCGGACGTCCGGGTCCTGCTCCCGCAGCACCCTGCGGATCCCCGGGCCCTGGGGCACCCACCGCGGCTCCCGGCCGAAGAGCTCGCGCGTGCGCTCGGTGACGTCGGTGACGACATACCGCTGGTCGGAGCCGTCCGGCTCCAGGGGCGCCTGGTTGGCCATGATCAGCACGTGGCGGGCCCGGACGGTCTGGCGCCCGCGGGCGGGCGGGTGCTGCAGGATCGGCGGGTAGCGGATCATCAGCACGTCGATGTCCACGTCGTCGTCGTGGTGGATCCACTCCACGACACCGGCACTGACCAGCTCGGTGACCGCCTCGCACAGCGGGTCGTCCCGGGTGGTCATGAAGCGGAACGCCTCCAGGTGCATGACCGCCACCCGCAGCCCGGCCGACCGGGCCGCGTGGATCTCCTCGATCATGGAGCGCTGCGGCCCGCCCCAGCGGCGCCAGTCCCCGGCGAGGCACAGGTCGATATGGGTCAGCGGCCCGAGGTCGGGCGCGATCGGGGTGACCCAGCGCCGTGGCTCGGGGAACCGTCGCGGCTGCGCCGGGTCCAGGAACGGGTCCTCCTCCCCGGCCCGGATCCGCTCGTGCCAGGGCCGGTAGGCGCACTTGTAGGCGTGCCGCGCGCCGTGCCGCCAGCCCCGGGAGAACTCGCCGGCCGACAGCGTGTCACCGCCGCGCAGGAAGGTCACCACCACCGGCAGCCGGGCGACGCTGTGCTCGCCGAACGCCGCCTCGATGCGGCGGGCGAACTCGGTGTCGGCGCTCTTGCGGGTGGGGTCGAAGTAGCCGATCCGGTCAACCACGGGGTGGACCCGGACCATCATCGACGGAGCGGAGGTCACGCGCGGGACGTAGCCCGGGCGGTTGAGCTCGAGGTCCTCGCTGACCCGCACGCCCTGGCAGATCGTGGCCATCACCCCGGGACGCTCGAGCATCCACCGGACCCCCACCTCGATCGCCTGCGGGTGCAGCCAGTCGTCGGAGTCCAGCACGGTGAGGAAATCCCCGGACGCCTGGCGCATCGCGGTGTTGCGCGCCCGGTAGGTGCCACCGTTGACGGCCTTGCGGATCACCCGGATGCGCGGGTCGAGCGCCTCGGCGCGGTCCAGCACCGCGGCATACTCCGGCCCGGACGCGTCGTCGACGACCAGGATCTCGAGGTTGTCCCAGGTCTGCTCCACCAGGGAGCGCAGGGCGGTGAGGAGCGCGGGACCTGGGCGGAAGGCGCTCATGATGACCGTCACGCAGTATGGCGAGGGGACGGGTTCGGCGGTCGGCGCGGCCAGTCTGTCGAACGCGGGCGGCGGTCCGGCCCCGCCCGGGAGGAGCGCCAGCGGCGCCATGCCCTCGCTGCCCAGGGCGGTGTCCAGGGCCTGGAGCCACGAGGCCTCGTCCGTGGCCTCGGCGAACAGGGCCGGGTTGGCCAGGTCGGCGAGGGCGGCCAGGCCCACGGGGCGACGGACGGCCCGGTGCCGGGCCAGCTGCCGCGCGGTCACGTCGCGCGCGGCGACCCGCAGCTGCAGGAGCAGCTCGACCGCCCGGTCCGGCAGCGGGTGCTCCTCGTGGGCGGGCAGGACCGCCTCGAGCATCGCCCGCGCGGCCTCCCGCTCCTCGGGCAGGCCGGTCTGGACGGCGAGCACCTGGGCGTAGCGGGCGACCCAGGCGGGATCCATCGCCGGCTCCGGTCGCGGCCACGGGTCTCCACTGACGGCCCAGGCGGAGAGTTCCTCCGGGGTGTGGCCCGGCCAGGCCAGGTCGGCCAGGAGCTCGCGGGCGTGGAGGGACTTGGTGCGCAGCGCCGTGGCCACGAGCGCGTCCGGGTCACGCTGCGCGAACACCCCGTGGTCGCGGGTGACCTGTGCCCTCGTCGCGACCGGGCCGGTCACGCCTGCTCACCAGGGGTGGCCGGTTCCCCCTCATGGTGTGCAGGGGTTCCGACGTCGTCCGACCCCACCTTCTCGTCGTGGCCTCGTTGACCCTCGGCACGGAGCTGGGTGACCGCCTGGTCCAGCGCGGCCTGCATCCGGTCGAGCCGGCCGGTGTACTGCGCCTGCAGCACGCGCACCGCACCGACGACGTCGGCCTCGGACACCGGCGGCGCCACCCGCTCGGCGGCCACGGACCCGGCGCTGGAGACGGCCTTGAGGACCAGAGGACGCAGGGCGCGGGCCCGCCGGTCGGCATCGAGCGCGGCCAGGAAGGCGCAGCTGAGCAGGACCATCGCGGCCGCAACCACCAGCCACCACCACTCCAGCACGGCGCCGACCACGGCCACCACGGTGAGCAGGCACGCGGCGCCGGCGCCCACCAGGAGCAGCTTCTTCACCGGTGTCCTCCTCGGTCGGGTGCGGGCCGGAGCGATCCGGGCACGGCGCTGGCCTGCTCGTGCATCCCGCACGCTACCGCGTAACGTTTCGGGTGGTCACATCACGAGGGAGGCACCGTGGCGCAGCTCCAGCCGCTCGGCCGGCCCGGTTCCTGGACCGCCCGGCAGCTGTGGCGGCGCGGCGAGGACCCCGACGCACTGGCCCACCTCGCGCTGCGCACCACCTCACCCGCCGTCCTCGATGCGCTCGCGCTAGGAGCCACCGGTGGGGACCTGACCCTGGAGCAGCTGGTGCGGGGTGGTGGCGCCCGGCCACTACCGGGTGGCGCCGGGCACGTGGCAGCCCTCGCACTCGCCCTGGCCGGGTTGGCCCGCCGCGGCGAGGAGCTCGAGCTCGCCGCCGACCTCTACGAAGCGCTGTGGTCGCGGGGCCTCCTGCCGGCCCTGGCAGCGCGCCACCATCAGGGCCTGGCCCAGTCCTTCTTCCTGGCCGGCCGCCACGACCTGCTCCGCCAGGCCCTCGGGGACCTGACCCGGCTCCCGGCGGCGGTGCGGCACGACCTCGAGGTCGACCTCGCCAACCCCTATCTCGGCCCGCAACCGCCGGCCGTCTCCACGGCGGCCCACGCCGAGTGGGAGCGCCTGCTGGCGGCCCGGTTCACCGACGCCGGCCTGGAGCCGGTGACGGTCACGCCGCCCAGCGACCCGCAGGACGAGGGTCATCTCTTCGACCGTCTCGGATCCGCACCGGGCCTGGCCGGCACGGCCACCGGTGGCCCGCTGGTCAGCGTGATCATGCCGTGCTACCGCCCGGACGAGGGGCTGCTGACCTCCCTCGCCTCCATCAGCGCACAGACCTGGGGCGAGCTGGAGATCGTGGTCGTCGACGACGCCTCCGGCCCGGGCTACGCGGAGATCTTCGAGCGCGCCCTGGCCACGGAGGACCGCGCCCGACTGCTGCGCCTGGACCGCAACGGCGGCAGCTACCTCGCGCGCAACGCCGCCCTGGCGCAGGCGCGCGGGGAGCTCATCACCGTCCAGGACGCCGACGACTGGTCACACCCACGACGCATCGAGCACCAGGCCCGGGCGCTGCTGGACGACCCCGCCGCCCCGGCGAGCCGCAGCCTCGCGGTGCGCGCCCGCGACGACCTCACCCACCAGTGGTTCGGCTATCGCGCGGTCCGCGACAACGCCTCCAGCCTGATGGTGCGCCGCACCGTGATCGACCGGATCGGCCCGTTCGCCCCGATCCGCAAGGGTGCCGACTCGGAGTATGCCGAGCGTCTCACCTCCCAGGCTGGTCCCCTCCTGGACACCGGGTCACCGCTGGCGATCACCCGGCTGCGGGCCGGCACGCTGTCCCGCGGGGACTTCACCTACCAGTGGGCCTCGCCCGAACGGTTGGCGTTCAAGGGCACCTACCGGGCGTGGCACCGCCAGGAGGGTGTCCCGGACCCGGGCCGGGGGCTGCCGTTCCCGGTCCCACGCACCTTCCTGCGCGGCCTGGACTCCTTCCCGGACTGGGACCGGCTCGCGGTGGCCTACCTGGGCGACTTGTCGCAGGACCCGACACACGACGGCATGGCGCCTGACCTGGACCTGCTCGACCCGTCGGCGTCCGGGCAGCGCGATGCTCCTGCCGGACCAGCTCAGCAGGGCGACGCGGGACGGACCGGGCTCTGGCACCTGGAGGCGGTGCCGCCCGCCGCGGCCACGCGGACCGAGATGCACGACGGCTGGTTCGACCGGATCGTCCGCTCGGACGGCCGGCTCGTACCCCTGACCAGGCTGGAGGACGTGCGGGTGCAGCTCCTGGTGGTCCTCGACCCGCGCGTCCTCGTGCTCGCCGGAGCGCAGCCCTGCCGGGTCCGGGTCGACGAGGTGGAGGTGTGGTTGGAGCCCTCGCTCCTGCACCCGGACCGCTCGGGTCTGCCGGTGGACCTGCTCACCGTCGCCGACGTGTGCTCGACCTGGTTTGGTCGGCGGCCGAGGTGGGTGCCCGCGCCGCACCTGGACGAGGTCGCACGGGCAGAGCTCGGCGATCTGGTGCCCGGACTCCTGCACCCTTGCGCCCGCCAGGTGGATCGCGACGTCGGGAGTCGTCAGGGAGCCTGAGAGGAGGTGCCCTCGACCAGCGGTGCCAGCAAGGACGCCAGGGGGTCCGCCAGGATCGCGGCGAAGGTGGCGGTGATGTGCGACCCCTGGCGGTAGGTCAGCACGTTGCGGTAGACGGCGAGGCAGGTGCCCTCGGGGCAGACCCAGGGGTTCATGTCGACGTACTCCGCGGTGTCGACCTGGGCGGCGGCCTCCTGCAGCGCAGCAGACCCGATGCCGTCGTCGGAGGGCCAGGCGCACGCGGCGACGATGTCACCGGGGTGCTCCAGCGCGCACTCGTAGGGAGTGGGGTCCTCCATCGGCTGCGGGGTGTCCGAGATCGCCACCACCCGCGTCCCCTGGTCCCCGAGCCGGCTCCAGTAGTCCACGTAGCCGGCGACCAGCTCCTCCCGCGAGTCCCGGCCCGCCTCGTCCACGGCCTTGGCGCGGATCGAGGAGGTGATCACGACAGCGGGCTGCTCCTCGCCCGTGAGCCGGTCCAGGACGTCCCGCGACCACGCGGTGCAGTCGGTGTAGGGCTCGCCGCCCGCCACCGGCGTGGCCGAGCCGAAGGAGCACGCGCTCTTGGAGTAGAAGCGCAGCAGCCAGCCGCGGTCGGTGGCGATCTGCTCCAGCGCCGGCATCCACTGGCCGATCTTGGAGTCGCCGACGACGGCGACGACGACGTCACCGTCGAGGTCGCCGGACTGGCACATCCGCACCGTGGTCTCCACGAGAGAGGCGTCGCAGTCCTGGCCGTAGTAGGCCGGGACGTCGTCGGTGGCGACCAGCGGGTCGGGTGTCACCCGGTCGAAGAAGGGGGCCTCGTCGGCCTGCTCCAGCAGTGGTAGGTCGTACGCGGGCGGATCCTGTCCGGTCCCCGCCTGCTCTCCGGTCCCGGCCTCCTCTCCCGTCCCGGCCGTCGGTGCTGCTGCCTCCGACCGGGCCCAGTCGGCGCCAGCCACCCGTCCCTGCGCCGCGGTGCCGGTGGTGGTGGGGGTGGTGGCCTGGATGAGCAGGAGCCCGGCCAGCAGGGAGACGGCGGTGAAGTTGAATCCCACGGACAGGGCATAACGAGGTGTGGCGTTCAACGTCCGGGCGTGCCGGATCGGGGACTCCACG
>NZ_JALKAL010000023.1 GCF_023015765.1 Ornithinimicrobium sp. F0845 | reverse complement strand
CTGCGCGGCCTGCACCAACGCCTGCGCCGCCCCCACCACCTCACCCAACGCGACCTCCGGCAACGAGGCCAACGGGAACTCCCCAGCCAACATCTGAGTCATGTGCGCCGACCCCGCCAGAAACTCGGGCACCTCATGCCCCGAGGACGTCAGCTCCACCCCACGATCCACACCCCGCCCACCGGCGCCGGTCCCCTCCCCGCCGTCCCCGGCTGACGGCATACTCCCCTGATCGGGCTCCGGGACCAACGGTCCCGCGTTCGACAACCGCAACGGCCCCGTCCCGATCAACGGGACATAACGCACCCGCCCCCCACCCGCAGCCCCGGACGCAGCACCCTCCGCAGCGGCCCGTGCCCCGCTGTCCAGAATAGTCTGCTGCTCCATACGAGAAACCTAGACGCCACCACCGACAGAGCCCTCACCTGCATAAACGGAGCACAGGTCGCCTATCAGGCGGGCTGGTCAGCAGGGACGACTCGCTGGGGACGATCAGCCGTGTTCTCGGTGGATCCGCTCGATCAGCTCGATCACCGCGATGCTGTCCCGCGGATCGACCGGCGGCGGGGCGCTGGTCCCCACGGTCTGGGCCACCCCGCGGTAGAAGGCCCCGTAGTCGCCCAGCCGCAGCGGCACCCGCCGCTCGTCCTCGCCATGCAGCCCGACCAGAGCGTCGGCGTCCTGCCCGCGTCGCCCGAACCCCTCGTGCCCCGGCCGCGCGCCGGCGGCCAGCTGCTCCTCGATCGGGTCGAGGCCGTATGACGTGAAGCCGGCTTCCGAGCCCAGCACCCGGAAGCGTGGGCCGGGTTGGGGGGTGACGGCGCTCATCCACAGGTGCGAGACCGCACCGCACTCGTGCTGCAGGGCGACAAAGGTGTCATCGTCGGCACCCTGGCCGGGACGCCGGGTCAGCACCTCGGCATACGACTCCCGCACCCGGCCGAGCAGGTGGATGGCCTGGTCGATGAGGTGCGCCCCGAGGTCGTAGAGGACACCCACCCCGGTGCTCGCCTGCCCGGCCTTCCAGGCATTGGTCTCGGTCGGCTTCCAGCGCTCGAAGCGCGACTCGAGCCGGCGGACCTCACCGAGCTCCCCCGCCTCGACGAGGGCACGGAGGGTGAGGTAGTCGCCGTCCCAGCGGCGGTTCTGGAACGGGATGAGCGCGCGACCGTGACGCTCGGCGACGGCGAGCAGGTCGTGACCCTCCCGCGCGGTCACCGTCAGCGGCTTGTCGACGACGACGTGCAGCCCCGCCTCGAGGAGCGCGGTCGCCTGCTCTGCGTGCCCGGTGGGCGGGGTCGAGACGACGCCGAGCTCGATCCCGAGGTCGCCGGTGCGGGCGATCAGCGTCTCCAGGTCCGGGACGATCTCCGCCTCCGGGTGCTCGGCCCGGGCCTGCGCCGCCCGCTCCGGGTTGCCGGTGACGACGGCGGCGACCGCGAGGTCCGGGTCCGCGGCGATGAACGGGGCATGGAAGATGCGCCCGCCCAGTCCGAAGCCGACGAGTGCTGTGCGGATGGTCATGGCACCACTCTGTCAGTCAACGGACCGGGCGACGACGGCGAGCGGCGCCAGCACCAGGCGACGTGCTCGACCTGATGGCCAGCGGCCTGTCCAGCCGAGATCGCCGCCCGGCTCGTCCTGGCCGAACCGACCGTCAAGACCCACGTCGCGTCAGTGCTGAGCAAGATGGGCGTCCGCGACCGGTTGCAGGCGGTGGTGACCGCCTACGCCTCGGGCTACGTCGAGGGTGACCGCTGAGGCGAGCCGCGGCCCGCAACGCGGGGTAACCACACGACATACTGCCGACATGAGCACACAGACACCCGCCGCGGACGCGGCGCTCCCCGCGCGCCGGGCGCGCGGCCGGGATTGGGCGCCGAGGTGGGCAGTCGCGGTGGCCGTCGTGGGGATGGCCCTCGCGCTCGTCCCGCTCTGGTACGGCATCGCCCTCCTGGTCGACGCGGGCTCAGGGCCGACCGACGACGCCGACGCGATCGGCACCGCTCTCGGCCAGGTGGCGCTGTTCGCCGCGGTGGCCGTGCTGGCCATACTCGGGTGGTTCCTCGCCCGGCGAAGCTGAGCCGTGCCGGGGCCGCCGACGACACTCGCACCCGGATCGCGGCCTGTGGCGCCCGGTGGCATACCGTGGACCGGCGACCTGGCCGGGTCGCCAGGGGATGGCAGCGAGGAGATCCGATGGTCAACGTCCTGCTGGCCGGTGGCATCTCCATGGTCGTGGCGCTGCTCGGGACGCCGGCGTTCATCAGGTTCCTGATCCGCAGGGAGTACGGCCAGTTCATCCGGGACGACCTGACCCAGCATCACCACAAGCGGGGCAAGCCAACGATGGGCGGGGCGGTCATCATCGCCGCCGCGATCATCGGCTACTTCGGCTCGCGGGCGGTGCTGATGGGCATCGAGGCCAGCGGTCTGGTCGACGTCAGGCCGAGTCCGTTCACGCTCAGTGCGCTGCTCGTGCTCTTCCTGCTCGTCGGGCTGGGGCTGGTCGGCTTCTTCGACGACTACACCAAGATCTCCAAGGAGCGGAGCCTGGGGTTGACCTCGACCCAGAAGCTCATCGGCCAGACCCTGGTCACGGTCGTCTTCGCCCTGCTGGCGCTGCTGGTCAAGGACGAGCAGGGGCGGGCGCCCGCCTCGACCGCGATCTCCTTCATCCGGGACACGACCCTCGACCTGGCCTTCGCCGGCCCGGTCGTCGGGGTGATCCTGTTCCTGCTGTGGGCCAACCTGCTCATCACGGGCGCCTCGAACGGCGTGAACATCACCGACGGCCTCGACGGGCTGGCCACCGGCGCCTCCGTCATGGTGTTCGGCGCCTACACCCTCATCAGCCTGTGGCAGTTCAACCAGAACTGCGCATGGGTGCCCGGGCCCAAGTGCTACGACGTGCGCGACAGTCTTGACCTGGCGATCGTGGCCTGCGCGATCGCTGGCGCATGCTTCGGGTTCCTCTGGTGGAACGCGTCTCCGGCGCAGATCATCATGGGCGACACGGGGTCCCTCTCGTTGGGAGCAGCCCTGGCCGGGATGGCGATCCTCACCCACACCCAGCTGATGCTGCCGATCCTGGGCGCACTGTTCGTCATGATCACCATGTCGGTGATCATCCAGGTCGCCAGTTTCAAACTGACCGGGAAGCGGGTCTTCCGGATGGCACCGCTTCATCACCACTTCGAGCTGCTCGGCTGGGCCGAGGTCACCATCGTCACGCGGTTCTGGATCATCGCCGGAATCGGTGTCGCCGTCGGCCTCGCCCTGTTCTATGGCGAGTGGGCGGCTGACCTGTAGCTCGGCGCAGGCGGGACGACGATCTCTCCGTGGCGTAGGTGAACAGAGAGGGTCAGGTGCGCCTGCGCCCCGCGATGACGCCGACGCCGAGCATCCGGGAGCTCGAACGCACTCAGGCGTCAGGGTTCTTCCGTGACCACCCCGGGTAGGTCACCGAACCGCGCTGAGGCGTCTCGGCCGAGCAGCACGCGACGTGACTGGGCTGCATGTGCGGCAACGATGAGGTCGTGCGCACCTCGAGGCTGCCCGGAGCGCTTCGCGTGCGCGATGAGGCTCGCATGGTGCACTGCCGTCGCCTCTGACCGATGGTGACGCGGTTGACCGCTCGGAGGTCGTAGATAGGTACACCCGTACACCCTGCACAACAGAGCCGCTGCTGCCGGTGGACGTTTTGGCGTGGTCCGGACATGTGCGGGGTAATGGAACAGTTCGAAGGAGATTCTAATGGATGACCAGTTCCTGGACGTGATGCTGGCCCAGTCCACACCCCGCGCGGCAGCGCACGCGTCGACCGTGCGACGCGAGGTGGCCGAGATGTCGGCTGTCGCTGCCAAGATGGCCAGCATTAAGCAGCGTCGACGGCGTCGCCTCGCTGCCGGTAGCTTGGTGGCCTCGTTGGGCCTAGCCGGAGTGGGCGTAGCTGCTGCCTCCGGAGGATGGTGGGGTGGCCAGGGCGAGCCACAGGTCGTCTTGGAGGACGACACCTGTCTGGCGGGATTCCGAGTGACCGCGGACGGGGCGAGTGCCGATGAGATCGCCGCGGCCACCGATGTCCTCGAACAGCTGACCTACGAAGACCTTGATCTGGAGGCGACTGAACGCGACCTGGTCGCCTCCGGCGACTACGGGATTCCAACCCATCAGATGCGCGTGACCACAGGATCTTGAGCACCGCGGTGATCCAGGAGATCGAGGCAGGGCTTGCCGAGCGGGGCTGGGACGAGACCGGTGACTGGGGCGTGCTCGGCCACGTGGATTCCAGCGGTGAGAACAGGTGAGAGCCGCCAGCGGTTATGACGAAGACCAGTTCGCCGCCCTCGTTAAGGAAGTGGCCCCTGATCTGCTGGCCTATTTCGAACGTCGCATCACAGATCACGCAGAGGCCGCAGACCTCCTGGGAGAAACCCTGCTGGTCTTATGGCGCCGGGCTTCGGTTGCTCCCAGCGGCCAGGAGGGCGCGCGGATGTGGATGTTCGGCATCGCCCGGAACGTGCTGAGCAACTACCACCGCGGCGTGCGGCGACAGTTACGACTGGCGGATGCGCTTCGAGACGAGCTGCTGCGCACAGTACAACCTGCGCACGAGGAACACGCCGACCTTGTCGTCGAAGCCGTCCACTCCCTGCCGCCCGACCTAAGTGAACTCATTCGTTTGGTGCATTGGGATGGATTCAAAACTCGTTGAAGCAGCCGACCTCCTTGGAATCAACGCATCAACCGCCCGCAGCCGCTACAGCCGCGCACGAGCAATCCTCGCGCAGGCCCTTGCCCCTAGATTGGCTCGGTAGTCGTCTCACTCGGATGTTGTGGCGTCAGTCCCACACGCGCTGCGTAGGTCGAACGAACTCCACGTAGTAATCCAATCTCGAGCGACCGTCGGCGTCACCCATGGCGCACCAGGGAACACCCGACTCTCGGCATGAGGGCAAGACACCGCCCTTGCCCACTGACCCCCACTGACCCCAGTGATCCCTTGCAGTGCCCTCGTAACCGCACCGCACACCTCCCTGGCCACCGCCATAAGCACCCGAGAGCAGAGCTGCGTCACGTCAGCTAGTTCCTGGAATCAGCCGTCGTTCTTACAGTCTTGGCTGCATCTCGTCGACATTCGCTGCATCTCGACAGTCTCACTAGAACGTGTTTGCCATATTCGTAAACCTTGAGTAGTGCCCCTGGAACGCTACGACGATTGTGTCCGTCGGGCCATTCCTATGCTTGGCAACAATGACGTCCGCCTCGCCCTCACGGGGCGACTCCCGCTCATACATTGACTCACGGTGTAGCAGGATCACGACGTCAGCATCCTGCTCGATCGATCCACTTTCACGAAGGTCCGACATCTGGGGCTTCTTGTCTGTTCTCTGCTCCGGACCACGGTTCAGCTGCGACAGAGCGATCACGGGGACCTCGAGCTCCTTGGCAAGGAGTTTGAGGGCACGGGAGAACTCCGCGACCTCCTGCTGACGGGACTCGACTCGCTTACCCGAACTCATAAGCTGCAGGTAGTCGACGATCACGAGCTTGAGGTTGTGACGCTGCTTGAGTCGTCGGCACTTAGCCCGGATCTCCATCAATGACATGTTCGGGCTGTCGTCGATGAACAGCGGAGCGCCGTGAATGCGCCCCTGGGTCTCGGCGATCTTGGCCCAGTCCTGGTCGCGCATGGTGCCCTTGCGCATGCTCTGGAGTGGGATCTCGGACTCCGCAGAGAGGAGGCGCATCGTGATCTCGGTGCGGCTCATCTCCAGGCTGAAAACCACCGTCGCCAGTTCGTGCTTGATAGCGGCCGCCCGAGCGATGTCAAGGGCAAGGGTTGACTTGCCTACAGCTGGCCTCGCCGCGACGATCACCATCTGGCCGGGGTGCAGCCCATTGGTCAGCTCATCGAGATCGGTGAAGCCCGTCGGGACACCCAGCATCTCTCCCGAGGTGCCGGCCGCGTGCTCGATCTCGTCCATCGTCGGCTCGAGGAGCGCCGAGAGGGCGTGGTAGTCCTCACCGCCCCGCTTGTCCGCGACCCCGTAGACCTCGGCCTGGGCCAGGTTGACGATGTCGTCGACATCGCCACCGCCCTGGGCATAGCCCATCTGCACGATGCGGGTGCCGGCCTCCACGAGGCGGCGCAGGACCGCCCGCTCGGCGACGATCTCCGCGTAGTAGCTGGCGTTGGCGGCCGTCGGGACGCCGTTGATCAGCTGGTAGAGGTAGGCCGTCCCGCCGACGCGGGCCAGGTCGCCACGCTTGGTGAGCTCGTCGGAGACGGTGACCGCGTCGACTGGCTCGCCCCGGGCGTAGAGGTCAAGGACCGCCTCGTAGATCGACTCGTGGGCGGGGCGGTAGAAGTCGTGCGCCTTGAGGGTCTCCACGCAGTCGGCGATGGCATCCTTGGACAGCAGCATGCTGCCCAGCGCGCTCTGCTCCGCGGCCACGTCCTGCGGCGGAAGCCGGTCCTCCGGCGGCCCGTCCGGCACGTCGGAGTAACTCGCCTCCAGCTCACTGAGCGACATCCGGTTCCCTCTCCGGTCACTTCACACCTGCAACACCTGCCACACAACCACCCAGCACCGACAGAGCTGGTTCACGCAGCGGGGAGTCGACCGTGAGGGGTGATCGACCCACGCTATGCACCCGCAGTCTCCAGCACCAAGCGCACCTGTAGACGAAACTGGGGAGAGCTTGTGGACAACCCTGTGATCGATCCCCACAGGGTGTGCACACCCCTGTGGACAACGAACGCATTCCCGTCCGCCACCCGTCCTGACCTGCGACGACGTTGTCCACCCGGTGTGGAGACAAATAGTCTGGCCTCGCGCCTAGACTCGGCTGGTGCCGACCGACCACCGCCGGGAGATCCTCCGGCTCGCCGTCCCCGCCTTCCTGGCACTGGTGGCCGAACCACTCTTCCTGTTGGCCGACAGCGCCATCGTCGGACACCTCGGCACCTCCTCCCTGGCAGGCCTCGGAGTCGCCAGCGCCGTGCTGCTCACGGCCGCAAACATCTTCGTGTTCCTCGCCTACGGCACGACCGCCGTCGTCGCCCGTCGCACGGGTGCCCACGACCAGAGGGGAGCCCTCGCCGCGGGCATCGACGGCATCTGGTTGGCACTGCTCCTCGGGCTGGGCGCAACGGCCGTCCTCGTGGCCTTCGCCGAGCCTCTCCTACGGGTCTTCGGCGCCTCGGACGAGGCCGTCGCCGAAGGCACGACCTACCTCGCCATCAGCGCGTTCGGCATCCCCGCGATGCTCGTCGTCCTCGCGGCCACCGGGGTGCTGCGCGGGCTCCAGGACACCCGCACCCCCATGGTCGCGGCCATCGTCGGCTTCACCGCCAACGCGATCCTGTCCTTCGTCCTGGTCCACCCGGTCGGGATAGGCATCGCCGGGGCCGCCTGGGGCACGGTGATCGCCCAGGCCGGGATGGCGATCGCCCTGGGCGTCGTCGTGTTCCGCGGCGCGCGAGGGTTGGGTGTGTCCCTGCGGCTGCACGGCAAGGGCGTCCTGCAGGCAGCCGGCGGGGGCGTGCCACTGCTGGTGCGCACCCTCGCCCTGCGCGCAGTGCTCCTGCTCACCACCTGGGTCGCCGCAGGACTCGGGGAGCCCCAGCTCGCCGCCCACCAGGTCGCGATGACGGTGTGGAGCTCGCTGGCCTTCGCGCTGGACGCCCTGGCCATCGCCGGGCAGGCGATCACCGGCAAGGCACTTGGTGCCGGAGACGTCCGAGCCGTCCGCGCGGCCACGGCCACCATGGTCCGCTGGGGGGTCTGGTTCGGGGTGATCCTCACCGTGGTGATCGTGGCCCTGCACCGAGTCATCCCGCTGGGCTTCAGCACCGACCCCGAGGTGAAGGCAGCCCTGGCGGCCGCCCTGCTGGTGGTCGCTGCGGGCCAGCCGGTGGCCGGCATCGCCTTCGTCCTCGACGGCGTGCTCATCGGTGCCGGCGACGCCCGTTGGCTGGCCTTCGCGCAGACCGGGTTCCTGCTGGCGTACCTGCCGATGGTGTGGCTGCTGCAGGTCTCCGGCGTGACCGGCACGAGCGGCCTGGTCTGGTTGTGGGCGGCCTTCGGGGTGTTCATGGCGGTCCGCGCCGCCGGCCTCCACTGGCGGGCCCGCGGGGAGGACTGGCTGGTGACCGGCGTCACCCGCTGACGCGGGGTGGGGATTGGCGCCGTCCGGAGGGGCGGTCGGACGAGCCGCAGTCAGACGCAGCGCCGGTCAGCAGGACGGGCGACCTCAGGAGAGGGGTCGCTCGCCGTCCTCGTCGAACGTGCCGCTGTGATCCTCGTCGTGGAACCCGGAGCCCGCAGAGATCTCGTCGGCGTCCGCACCGCCCGGGCCTCCGTCGCGCCCGCCCTCACCCTGGACTGGCATCCCCGCGGCCTCGGCCGCCGCCACGTGGTCGCTGGAGGGCCCGAGGTGGATGTCCGACGGTGCGACCTGCCCGGTCCGGAAGCCGGCGCGACCCACCATGTGGGCCCCGACAGGGATGGTCAGCATCTGGAAGATCCCGACCAGCAGCAGCATGCCGATGTGCAGGCCGCCCTCCTTGCTCAGCGCGACCCCGCACAGCACGAGCAGCACCCCCAGCACCTGGGGCTTGGTCGCGGCGTGCATCCTGGTCAGCAGGTCGTTGAAGCGCAGCAGGCCGATCGCGGCGGTCAGGCACAGCACCGCGCCGGCCAGGATCAGCACGAGGCCGATGCTGTCGGTGATCAGGTCCCAGTCCCAGCCCGTCACGGCCACTCCTCCTCGACCTCTTCGGGCTCGTCGAAGTCGACCGGGTAGTCGCGGTCCCGCGCCACGAAGCGCGCCACCGCCACCGAGCCCATGAAGCCGATGAGCGACAGCGTGATGAGCAGCGGCATGGTGCTCTTGCCCTCGACCAGCGCGGTCTGCGCCCCCAGCGCGCACACCACGATGGAGACCAGCACGTCGCTGCCGACCACCCGGTCCAGCACGCTGGGGCCGGTCACGATCCGCGCCACGGTCAGCAGCGCGGCAGCCACCAGGAGTATGCCGATCGCCCACGTCATGATCTCGACGTAGCTCATCCTCCGGTCACCTCCCGTCGCCGCCGCGGGTTGAGCACGGCGTCCGGATCGGGGTCGAAGGCCCGCAGCACGCGGGCCTCCTGGGCCAGCACGCGGTGCCGGATCGCCTCAGCCTGCTGACGCGTGGTCACGTCCAGCAGGTGAAGCGTGAGGATCCGGCGCTCGCCGTCCAGGTCGATCACCACGGTGCCGGGCACCAGGGCCACCATCTCGGCGGTGATCGTCTGGAACAGGTCGTTGTCCGAACGCAGCCGCAGGTCCACCACGACGCCGTGCACGACCGGCCCCGGCCGCACGGCCAGCCAGGCGACCTGGATCGAGGCCGTGGCCATGTCCCAGAGGAACCGGACCGAGAGGATGACGAAGGCGATCGGGCGGAAGTGCACACCGAGCGTCACCGACGGCAGCGGGAACACCAGCTGCACGAAGAACGCCACGAGCAGGCCTGCGACGATGTTGCCCACGGTCACCTCGCCCATGAGCAGCACCCACACGGTGGTGAGCATCAGGAGCGGGGCCACGCTGACGCCACGCAGTGCCCGCGTCACTGTCGCCACTCCCCGAGCACGGCCAGCAGGTAGGGCTCCCGCAGCACCAGGTCCAGCGACGCGCGGTCGGTGATCTCGAAGAGCGGCCCGGCGACCAGCGTCAGACCCAGCCCGAAGGCCACCAGGGCCATCGTCGGCATCACCACGCCGGCACCCATCGCGCGGCCGCTGCCGGAGCGGGCCGGGGTGTAGGTCATCCCCTCCTCGACCTGCGGCGGCGACCCCCAGAACGCCCGCCCCCAGATCCGGGCCACGGCATACAGGGTCAGCAGGCTCGTGACGACCGACCCGACGACCAACGTCATACTCAGCCAGGTCCCCTGCTCCACGCCGGCCTGCATGAGGCCCACCTTGCCCAGGAAACCGGAGAACGGTGGGATGCCGGCCAGGTTCATGGCGGGGACGAAGAAGAGTATGCCGAGGAGCGGGCTGATCCTGGCCAGCCCACCCAGGTGCGAGGAGGCCGTGGTCCCCCCGACCCGCTCCACCAGGCCGGTCACCAGGAACAGCGTGGTCTGGATGGTGATGTGGTGCAGCACGTAGAAGATCGCGGCGGACACCCCGGCGGAGCTGCCGACGGAGATGCCGAACAGCAGGTAGCCGATGTGGCTGACCAGGGTGAAGGACAGCATCCGCTTGATGTCGTCCTGGGTGACCGCGCCGAGGATGCCGACGATCATCGTCAGCAGGGCCGCCCACATCAGCAAGGTGTTGAGGGTGCCGTCGGGGAAGAGCAGCGTCTGGGTGCGGATCAGCGCGTAGATACCGACCTTGGTGAGCAGGCCGGCGAAGACCGCCGTGACCGGTGCCGGCGCCGTCGGGTAGGAGTCCGGCAGCCAGCCCGACATCGGGAAGACGGCCGCCTTGACGCAGAAGCCCAGGATCAGCAGCACGTGCAGCACGACGGAGGTGTCGTGCGGGATCGTCTCCAGCCGGGTCGCCAGGATCGCCAGGTTGACCGTGCCCGTCGCGGCGTAGATCATCGCGATGGCCAGCAGGAACAGCATCGAGGACAGCAGGCTGACGAAGACATAGGTCACCCCGGCCCGCACCCGGGCCTCGGTGCCGCCGAGGGTCAGCAGCACGAAGCTGGCGGCCAGCAGCATCTCGAAGCCGACATACATGTGGAACAGGTCGCCAGAGATGAACGTCGTGGAGACGCCGGCGGAGAGCACCAGGATCGTGGGGTGGAACACCGGCAGCGGGGCGTGCCCGTCGCTCTCGTTGTCGAAGGAGGAGCGGCCCTGGCCGATGGAGTAGCGCAGCACGGCCATGGTGACGACGGTGGAGACGATCACCATGAGCGCGGAGAGCCGGTCCACGATCAGCACGATGCCGTCCGTCGGCGCCCAGCCGCCGACGTGCACGACCTGCGGCCCGCGCTGGTCCGCGGCGAACAACAGGACCACCGAGATGATGAGCACGGCGGTGAGCACCGACATACTGGCCAGGCGTTGCACCCGGGTGCGGCCGACCGCCGCCAGGTTGATCCCGGCGCCCACCAGGGGCAGCACCACCAGCAGCGGCACCATCCAGGAGAACTCGTTCATCCGTCGTCCTCCTCGGCGAACTCCGCGGCGATCAGGTCGGCGTCGTCCTCGGAGTCGCTGGCCATGTCGTTCTCCTCGGCCCGCCGGTGGATCCGGGCCGACTCCTCGTCGTCCTCGAGCAGGTCGTCGCGTCCCAGCTGCCAGGCGCGGTGCGCCAGGGAGAGCACAAAGGCGGTGAGCGCCAGGGTGATCACGATGGCGGTCAGCACCAGCGCCTGCGGGATCGGGTCACTGATGGCGCCGCCGTCTCCCTCGCCGAGGATCGGCACCTCGCCCGCCGGCCCGGAGGCCACCAGGTAGAGGACGTTGATGCCGTTGCTCATCAGCAGGAAGCCGACGAGGGCCCGGACGATGGACCGCGCCAGCAGCAGGTAGACCCCGGTGCCGAGCATCGTCGCCGCCACCAGGATGAGCGTGAGGTTGGGCGTCATCCGGCCTCCTCCTTGGCGATCTGGTCATCCAGCGCGGAGCCGAGGCTGCGCAGGATGTCGAGCATCAGGCCGACCACGACGAGGTAGACGCCGATGTCGAACAGGAGGGAGGTGACCAGGTGGACGTCACCGATCAGCGGCACGGGGATGTCCACGATCCAGGTGCGCAGCGGCGGCTCGCCGAAGAACATCGGCAGGATGGCCGACGCCGCCGCGAGGAAGAGCCCGCCGCCCAGCAGCAGACCGGGCATGACGGGGAGCGCCACGCGCAGCTCGTAGCCCCGGCCGGCCAGGTAGCGCAGCGTGAGCGCCAGGCCGGCGACCAGACCGGCCGCGAACCCACCGCCGGGGGCGTTGTGCCCGCTGAACAGCAGGTAGACCGACCAGAGCATGATCGTGTGGAAGACGATGCGGGTGACCACCTCGAAGATGGTCGAGCGTCGCTGCGGGTCCTGCTCCTGGGTCGCGGCGATCCAGCGCTGGGCGCCGTTGTCGGAGGTCACGGTGGTCCGGTTGCGCCAGGACTGGCGCAGTGCCCGGCGCGCCCGGACGACGGCGTCCTGCTTGAGGAAGATCAGGCTCGTGACACCCGTCGCGGCGGCCAGCACCACGGACAGCTCGCCCATGGTGTCCCACGCACGCACGTCGACCAGGATGACGTTGACGATGTTGTTGCCGCCGCCATAGTCCTTGGCCGTCTCGAGCAGGCCGATGGCCGAGGGTTCCTGGGACCGGACCGCGGTCGCGGTGAGGGTGACACCGGTGACGACCAGGCCGACGGCCACGCCCAGCACGGCGCGCAGCCGCCGGGTGAGCACGCTGGGGTCGTCGGGGAAGCGACCGGACAGCCGCCGCAGCACGAGCACGAAGACCACCAGCGTCACGGTCTCGACCAGGACCTGGGTCAGCGCCAGGTCGGGCGCGCCGTGCAGCAGGAACAGCATGGCGGTGCCGTAGCCGGTCACGCTGACCAGGAACACCGCCCGCAGGCGTCGACGCGCACGGGTGCACGCGACGGCGGCCGCCACGGTGACCACGCCGACGCCGACCTGTCCCGGATGATCAAACCACCGGATGCCCTCGGGCCAGGTCGAGCCGCGCACCATGGCGATGGTCGGGAGCGTCACGGTGACCAGCAGGATGATCGCCAGCAGCGTCGGCAGGGACCCGCGCTGGAAACCGCCGGTGACCTCCAGGGCCAGCCGGTCGAGCCCGCGGACCAGCTGCTGGTAGGTGCGGGCGGCGTCGACCGGGAAGTGCAGCCTGCGCTGCAGCGCGGCGACCCGGCCGCTGGCCAGGAACAGCAGCGCACCCAGGATCCAGATCACGACCGACAGCAGCAGGGCGGGCGTGATCCCGGCCCACAGCACGAGGTGCGCCGGATGATCCCCCACGGGATAGACACCGGTGTAGCGGGCCAGGGCGCCCTCCAGCGCGGGTGCCAGCACGCCCAGCACGAGACCACCGAGGCCGAGGACGCCCGGCACGGCGACCAGGAGCCACCGGGGACGGTGCACCACGGTGGTGACCTGACCGGCGTCGCCCGCGAGCTGTGGGTCCTTGCGTGCGAAGGCGCCCCACACGAAGCGTGCGGTGTAGCCGAAGGTGATGATGGAGCCGACGGCGACGGCCAGCAGCATCAGCCCGTCGAAGGTCCAGAGGCCACCCTCGGGCTCCATCAGCGAGTGCAGCGCCGCCTCCTTGCCGGCGAAGCCCAGCACCGGCGGCAGCCCGGCCATGGACAGGGCGGCGAGGATGGCGGCTCCGGCGAGCCACGGCATACTGCGGCCGATGCCCGAGAGGCGGCGGACGTCCCGGGTGCCGGTCGCGTGCTCCAGCGTGCCGACGGTGAGGAACAGGCAGGACTTGAAGAGCGAGTGGGCGAGCAGCACGCCGAGCCCGGCCAGGATGGTGCCGTGGGTGCCGTAGCCGACCAGCAGGGTGATGAAGCCCAGCTGACTGATCGTGCCGTAGGCCAGGAGCAGCTTCAGGTCGTACTGGCGCAACGACCGGTAACCGCCGACGATGAGGGTCGCGCCGCCCAGGGCGACCACGGTGTAGCGCCAGGCCGGCAGGTCGGCATACGCCGGCGCGAAGCGGGCCACCAGGTAGACGCCGGCCTTGACCATCGCCGCGGCGTGCAGGTAGGCGCTGACCGGGGTCGGGGCCGCCATCGCACCGGGCAGCCAGAAGTGGAAGGGGACCAGGGCCGACTTGCTGATCGCGCCGACCAGCACCAGCACGACACCACCGGTGATCCACGGGCCGGAGCCGGGGTCCGCGAGGATCTCGCTGATCAGGTAGGTGCCCTGGGTCTGCCCGATCATGATGATGCCGACGAGCATCGCCAGCCCGCCGAAGGTGGTGACGATCAGGGCCTGTTTGGCGGCGGCGACGCTGGCCTTGCTCGTGATCACGTAGCCGATGAGCAGGTAGGACAGGATCGTCGTGAGCTCCCAGAACACGTAGAGCAGGAGCATGTCGTCGGTCGTGACCAGGCCGAGCATCGCGCCGGCGAACGCCGTGAGAGACCCCGCGAAGAGGCCCAGGCCCTTGCTGCGGTCCCGGTCCTCGAAGTAGTGGGCGCAATAGAGCAGGACGAGCGCCCCGACAGCCGAGACGATGAGTGTCATCAGCCAGGCGAGGGTGTCCATCCGGAAGGTCAGCGACAGGTTCAGCGGAGGGACCCACAGGAAGGTCTCCACCGGCGGCGAGGCCGAGTCGACCTGGGGGAACTGCCACGCCGCGTAGCCCGCCGTGACCGCGGGGACGGCCGCCAGCGGCACGAAGGCTCGGGTCCCCAGGAAGCGCACCAGCGTCGGCGCGAGGAGGGCCGCGACCGCGTGCGCGACGACCAGTGCGAGCAAGCGGGCCTCCTCGGATGTCGGGCGGTGTAGCCGAGGCCCGGGTCAGTGGGTGCCCTCGACCCACGATCCGCTGGGCGGAAGGGGGTGTGGAGTCTCGGCCTACTTTACCGGGTCACGCGTGCACTCCGTCGAGCCACCTGCACGGTCTCCGGCGCCGCCGCTGATCCGGCCCGCACGCCGCCCCAGCCAGCTCGCTCGCCACCTCACCGCTAGTCCGAGAATGGACTGGACGGGATCGACGCAGGGGATGGCGGGCCGACGCGGGAGCGAAGGGGCCGGACACGCGCAAGGGGCTGCCCGGGATCTCTCCCGGACAGCCCCTGCGGTGCTGCCGAGCAGCGGTGGTGCGTGCTGCGGTCGTGCGTTGGTCGTGCTGGTGGCTCAGGCCTCCTGCACCACGACGGTGATGTCGGCGGCGACATCGTCGTGGAGGCGGACGTGGGCCTGGTGCTCGCCGACGTTGCGGATCGGGGCCGGGACCTCGATGCGGCGCTTGTCGACCTGCGGGCCGCCGGCGGCGACGATCGCCTCGGCGATGTCGCCCGCCGTGACGGCGCCGAACAGGCGTCCGCCCTGGCCCGCACGGGCCGAGACGGTCACGGCAGAGCCCTCGAGGCTCGCCTTGGCCGCCTTGGCCTCGTCCTCGGACTTGTGGGACCGGGCCTCGCGGCCGGCGATGATCGCGTCGACCTGCTTCTGACCGCCCTTGGTCCAGGCGGTGCCGAGCTTGCGAGGCAGCAGGTAGTTGCGGGCGTAGCCGTCCTTGACGTCGACGACGTCACCGGCCACACCGAGGCCGGAGACCGGCTGGGTGAGAATGAGCTTCATCAACTTCTCCTTGTCCTGGTGCTCAGCGCGCCGAGCTGGAGTACGGCAGCAGGGCCATCTCGCGGGCGTTCTTGACCGCGGTGGCGATGCGGCGCTGCTCCTGGACGGAGACACCGGTCACCCGACGGGCGCGGATCTTGCCGCGGTCGGAGATGAACTTGCGCAGCAGCGCGGTGTCCTTGTAGTCGATCGACTCGATCTTGGCGGCCTTGAGAGGGTTCGCCTTCTTCTTGGGCTTGCGCACAACGGGCTTGGCCATCGTGGTGCTCTCCATTCTGTGAGAGCCCGAGGGTTCACCTCGGGATGGGGTGTTTCTGGGGCGCGCGGGAGCTCCCGCGCGCTGTACTTGAGGTCAGGGGGTGATCAGAACGGGGGCTCGTCGTAGGACGGGCTGTTCCAACCGCCACCCTGCTGACCACCGGAGTTGCCACCGGTGGCCCACGGGTCGGTCTCGGACTGGCCGGCCTGGCCCGCGGCAGCGGGCTGCTGGCCACCCTGGGGAGCTGCAGGCTGCTGCCCACCCTGCTGGCCGCCATACTGCTGGCCGCCCTGGGCACCACCCTGCTGGCCGCCGCCCCAGCCACCGCCGCCACCGCCGCCGCGCTGGGCCTTGGTGACCTTGGCGGTCGCGTACTTCAGCGACGGGCCGATCTCGTCGGCCTGCATCTCCATGACGGTCCGCTTCTCACCCTCGGGGGTGTCCCACGAACGGGAGACGAGGCGGCCGGTCACGACGACGCGGGTGCCGCGAGTGAGCGACTCGGCGACGTTCTCGGCCGCCTCCCGCCAGATCGAGCACCGCATGAACAGCGTCTCGCCGTCCTTCCAGTCGTTGGTCTGCCGGTCGAACTGCCGGGGCGTGGAGGCCACGGTGAAGTTCGCGACGGCGGCACCGGAGGGGGTGAAGCGCAGCTCGGGGTCGGCGGTCAGGTTGCCGACAATCGTGATCGGGGTTTCGCCAGCCATGTCTGAGTCCTTTGCTGTGGGGAGTCGGTCAGGCGCCGACGCGCATCAGCTTGGTGCGCAGAACGGTCTCGTTCAGGCCCAGCTGACGGTCGAGCTCCTGTGCGGTGGCCGACGACGCGGTCAGGTTGACCACGGCGTAGATGCCCTCAGACTGCTTCTTGATCTCGTAGGCCAGACGGCGACGTCCCCAGATGTCGAGGTTGTCGACGGTGCCACCTTCCTTGGTGACAACGGCAAGCAGCTTCTCCAGCGTCGGCTGGAGGTTCCGCTCGTCGGACTCCGGATCGAGGATGATCATGAGTTCGTACTGACGCATGCGTGAACCCACCTCCTTCGGTCTCAGCGGTCACGGTCTCTCCGTGACAGGAGGGTTGCATTCGTCCCACCGCTTCGTGCTGGTCCCCACCCTGCCAGACCGGACCGACACCCGCAGGGCGCGATCCACAGGCAGGCGAGAGCCAGCCGTCGGCGGTGAACCCGTCCACGATACCGAGCCGGCAGCACCCCTGCCTAATCCGCGAAGTCGGCTGGGCAGCACCCCTGCCTAATCCGCGCGGCCGGGCTCCTGGCCGAGCGCCACCTCGAGCCAGCGCTCGATCATCGGCTCCAGCTGCTCGGGCACCTCGAGCTGGTGGAAGTGGCCGGCCCCGACCGTGCGACCGAGGGTGAGCAGCGCCCGGTCCGGCACGAGGCGGTCCAGGTCACGCTCCGCGGTCGCCGCGTGGATGATCAGCGCCGGTGAGGCGAGCGCTCCCAGGGCCCGGGCGCCGTCGAAGGTCGCCATCGCGTTGGCCCCGCCGGCGGCCACGACCGGGTGGGCCGAGGCCATCAGCTCCACGACCGGGGTGTAGTCGGCACGATCGGTCTCCAGCACCAGCGACCGCGCGAACGCCCTGCGCAGGTCGCCGCTGTGGTCCCGGGCGACCGGCTCGACCTGGGCGGCCCAGTAGGCCTTGCCCTTGGCGGTGGCGATGGGGGCCGGGTCGAGCAGCACCGCACCTGCGGGGTGCCACCGCGGCAGTATGCCGGGTGCGCCGGCGGGTGCGAGCGTGGCCAGGGCCACCAGGGCACCGAGGCTGTGCCCGACCACGACCGGGTGCCGCAGGTCCGCGGCCTCGCAGACGGCCAGGACGTCGGCGGCGAACTCCTCGATGGTGGTGGCCACCCCGCCGACGGCTGGCTCCGCCCCGTGGTCGGCCCGCCGCACGCCGGTGCCCACCGACCCGTCCTCGTCGAACTCCTGGCTCCGCCCGTGGCCCCTCAGGTCCATCGTGACCACGCGGTGGGTGCGCTCCAGCCGCTCCCGCAGCGGAGCCAGGTTGGACCGGTCGCAGCACCAGCCGTGGACCAGCACCAGGTCTCTGGTGCGGGGCGCGCGGGGCCCCGACACGGCATACGAGATGTGGTGATCCGCGGTGACGTGCCCCTGCTGACTCATGGTCGGACATCCTGCCACCGGGGCCTGACGCCGCACACAACGGCGGGTGCGGGGGTGTCCAATAACACACGCTAACTGGCGAGTAACCACTCGGGCCGACGGTAGCCTCGGTGACGTTGTGCGAACTACTCGAGGGACTTGATGATGCGTATCTCCGTGATCGGGACCGGCTATCTGGGAGCGGTCCACGCCGCCGGCATGGCCGAGCTCGGCTTCGACGTGGTCGGTGTCGACGTCGACGCGGCCAAGGTGGAGCTGCTGAGCCAGGCCAGGATGCCGTTCTACGAGCCGGACTTCGAGCCGCTGCTGGAGAAGCACGTCGGCAAGGGGCTGCGGTTCACGACCGACATGTCCGAGATCGCCGACGCTGACGTCCACTTCATCTGTGTCGGGACGCCGCAGCGCAAGAACAGCCTCGCGGCGGACATGTCCTACGTGGACTCCTCCCTGGACGCGATGATCCCGTTCCTCAAGGACGGGTCTCTCGTGGTGGGCAAGTCAACCGTCCCCGTCGGCACCGCCGAGCGGCTCATGGAGCGGATCGAGGTCGCCACGCCGGAGAGCGTGTCGGTCGAGCTGGCGTGGAACCCCGAGTTCCTCCGCGAGGGCTTCGCCGTGCAGGACACGCTGCACCCGGACCGTCTCGTCCTCGGGGTCAACGGTGACAACGCCGAGAGCATCCTGCGCGAGGTCTATGCCCACACGATCACGCAGGACCAGACCCCCGTCGTGGTCACCGACCTTCCGACCGCCGAGCTGGTCAAGGTGGCCGCGAACTCGTTCCTGGCGACCAAGATCTCCTTCATCAACGCGATGTCCGAGATCTGCGACGTCGCCGGGGCCGACGTGACCGCGCTGGCCGACGCGATCGGCTACGACGACCGGATCGGGCGCAAGTTCCTCAACGCGGGCGTCGGTTTCGGCGGCGGCTGCCTGCCCAAGGACATCCGGGCCTTCAGCGCCCGCGCGGCCGAGCTGGGCGCCGGTCAGTCGGTCGCCTTCCTCAACGAGATGGACGCCATCAACATCCGGCGTCGCGAGCACGTCGTCAACCTGGTGCGCGAGCACCTCGGTGCCCTGCTCGGGCGCCGCGTCGCCGTGCTCGGGGCCGCGTTCAAGCCCAACTCGGACGACGTCCGTGACTCGCCGGCGCTGTCGATCGCGGGCCAGCTGCACCTGGCCGGAGCGCAGGTCAGCGTCTACGACCCCAAGGCGATGCCCAACGCGACGAAGATCTTCCCGACGCTGAACTACGCCGACTCCGCGACCGAGGCCATCCAGGACGCCGAGGCGGTCCTCCACCTCACCGAGTGGCCCGAGTTCCGCGAGCTCGACCCCACGCAGGTCGGCGAGTTGGTCGCCAACAAGCTGGTCATCGACGGGCGCAACCTGCTCGACCGCGAGGCCTACCGCCAGGCCGGCTGGACCTACGTCGGCCTCGGCCGCCCCTGACGCGTTCGGGTCCCTCTTACCGCAATCGGCTGGAGACCCGCACCCCGAGCCAGCCGTCGCCAACCGGCTCGCCAGGACCCACGTTGTGGGATTCGGTCCCTCTGAGGGACCAAACCCCACGCAACCGCTCCGCTCCCCGTGGCCGCGGTAGGTGCTTGCCCGCTCCTCGTGGCCGCAGTAGGTGCCGTGGCTACAACGCCGGTCAGGGGGCAGCGGCAGCGTCCTCGAGGGCGGCGATGAACACGGGGGCGACCTTCTCCCAGTCGTAGCCGTCGGCGGCGGCGCGGTGGCCAGCGGCGCCGAGCTCGCGGGCACGGTCCGGGTCCCGGTGCAGGAGGAGCACCGCGTCGACGGCGGCCGCGACGTCGCCGAACGGGACCAGGAACCCGGCGCCCGTCCGCTCAAGCAGGTCGGCCGGGACCGGCAGCGGGGTGGAGATGGCGGGGACGCCGTGCGCGAGGTACTCGATCACCTTGGTCGGCATCGAGTGCCGGAAGTTGGCCTCGTCGTGCAGCAGGGACAGGCCGGCCAGGGCACCGTCGAGCATCGGGAGCGCTCGGTCGCTGGGCACGAACCCGTGCCAGACCACGACGCCCTCCTTGACGGCCGCCCGCATGAGGTCAACGGCCTCCCCGTGCGCCGGACCGATGACGTGCACCTGGACCAGGCCGTTGGTGGCGGCCTGCACGTGCCGACCGACCTCGATGAGCTCGCGTGCGCCCCGCTCGACCGTCAGGCTGCCCAGGTAGACCACCCGCTGGCGCCCGTCCCCGTCGGGTCGGCCCGGGGGCACCGTCTCCGACGGAACCCAGGTCGTGTTGGGGACGACCGGGTGGTTCTGACGGAACCGATCGGCATACTCGTGCTCGGCGAGCAGGAGGGGCACGCGGTCCTCCGCCCATCGCTCCAGCCGACCCACGCCCCACGCGGCCGGCGAGCGCAGCAGGTCGGGCACCCAGGGACGCACCTGCAGGGCGGCCGCGGTGTCCTCGTGCACGTCCCACACGACGGGCGGCAGGTTGCGCAGCGGGCGCATCGCCAGGAGCAGCTCGGGGTCGTGGAGCAGCACCACGTCGTGGGCGGGAGCCCTGTCGCGCAGCAGGGTGCGCGCGGCGAACAGGGCGGTGAGGCGTTGACGCCCCGAGGACCGGGGCACCTCGACCGGCGTCAGACCTGGTATGCCGACGGGCCGGGTCAGTCCGTAGTCCGCGAACGGTGCGGCGTAGGTCACCTGCCACCCCGCCTCGAGCAGGGACTCGATCTGGCGGTGCCGGATGCGCGCGTCGTCGGGGTGGTGGACGACGGTCACGACCAGGACGCGGCGCACCGGACTCACCACCCGCCCTCCGGCTCGTAGCGGCGCAGCAGGTCGCGGGCCGCTTCCAGGCCCTGCTCCTCGATGACCCGGTGCACCTCGGCGTAGCGCTCTCGCCAGATGTGCCGGTGCTGGCCGTACTTGCGGGTGTAGAGACCGGCCACCGGGTAGGGCTTGCCGTCGGCCAGCAGCCGGCCCCGGTCGATCCACAGCGCCCGGTCGCACATCGAGGCGATCGCGCCGGGGTTGTGGCTGACCAGGAAGACGGTGCCGGCCTGCTCGCGGATCTGGGTGATCCGCTCGTTGGCGCGCTCGCGGAACTGCGCGTCGCCGGTGGACAGGGCCTCGTCGACCACGAGGATGTCCGGCACGACACAGGTCGAGATGGCGAAGCGCAGGCGCGCGGCCATCCCCGAGGAGTACGAGCTCATCGGCAGGTCGATGAAGTCGCCGATGTCAGCGAACGCCACGATGTCGTCGAACTTCTCGCGGATCTCCTCGGGCGTCAGGCCCATCGCCAGGGCACCGATCCAGATGTTGCGCCGACCGCTCAGTCTGGCCATCAGGACCGCGTTGACGCCGAGCAGGGCGGCACGCCCGTTGATCCACAGCTGGCCGGAGGTCGGCGGCACCAGGCCGGCGATGGTCCGCAGCAGCGTGGACTTGCCCGAGCCGTTGCTGCCCAGGACGCCGATCGACTCCCCGCGGTAGGCGACGAACGAGACGTCCTTGACGGCCTCGACCTCGCGCACCCCCACCCCCTGCGAGCCGCGCCGCACCAGCCGGCGGATGGCGCTCGTCTCGTCGTCGGTGTCGAAGGTCTCCTCGGCGCGCCCGGGGCTGAAGACGCGGTAGGTGATGCTGACGTGGGAGGCCACGACCGAGGGCACCCGCTCGTCCACCGCGGTGGCAGCAACGGGGTCCAGTTCACGCTCGGCCATAGGTCCCCTCCCCCCGCCAGAAGAAGATGAAGCCCACGATGAACAGGCCGAAGGACCAGGCCAGGGCGATCGCCCAGGTCTCCCAGCGCACGGGATACTCCGCCATCATCGGCTCCCGCACCAGCGTCAGGGCGACCGCGACCGGCTGGTACTCCAGGATGTGCCCGACCCACTCGGGCGGGTTGTCGAACCGTTCGATCGAGGCCTCGATGCTGAAGAACACCCCGGAGACGTAGCGCAGCAGCCGGGTGATCAGCGGCATCAGGTTGGCGGCGTCCCGGACGGTGTGCACGATCCGCGACCCGATGAGGGCGAAGCCCAGGCACATCACGAGCACCACGAGGAGCGCGACGGGGAAGAGCAACCACTCGAGCGTGACCGGCTCCCCGCTGACCAGGGCGATGATCACCAGGACCACGAAGGCCGGGCCGGCCGAGACGAAGTGGGCCAGCGTCACGGTGAGGGGCAGGATGACCCGCGGGAAGGTCAGCGACCGGATCATCTTCAGCTTGCTCAGCAGCACCTTGGTGCCGGAGGCCAGCGCCAGGCTGATCGGGATGAAGACGAACAGCCCGATGGTCAGGAAGCTGACGAAGTTGTCGATCCCGCCCCGGGTGCCGATGAGCACCCCGAAGATCAGGTAGTAGGAGATGCCCAGCAGGATCGGGTTGAGGATCGACCACAGCCAGCCCAGGTGGTTGTCCTGGTTCTCGGCGACGAACTCGCCCTTGGCCATCGCCCACATCAGGTGGCGATAGCCCCAGAGGTCGCGCAGGTACGCCCCGAGGCCAGGGCGCACCCCGGCCTGGGTCAGTCCGTATCGGGCGGCCAACGCCGCTGCATCCGCGGCCGGCAGGTGCGGCGGTGAATACTGCGGGTCGGGCCCGATGTCGGTCACAGCCGGCTGACCCGCTCGCTGTCGGCGACCTTGCCGCGCGTGTCCAGGAAGCGGTTGGCGCCGGCGGCGAGGGCGTCGAGGTCGTACTCCCGGTGGTTCTGGACCAGGACCGACAGGTCGGCCTCGGCCACCGCAGCCACCGGGTCCTCCACACGGGTGACCGAGTCACCCAGGGCACCCCAGGACTGCACGTGCGGGTCGTGGAAGAGCACCGTGGCACCCTTGGCGACCAGCTGCTTGGCCAGCGGCACCGCCGGGCTCTCCCGCTGGTCGGCGATGTTCGGCTTATAGGTCACGCCCAGCAGCAGCACGGTCGAGCCGCGCAGCGCCTTGCCGTCCTCGTTGAGCTGGTCCTGGATCCGCGAGACCACGTAGGCCGGCATCCCGGAGTTGATCTCCTGCGCCAGCTCCACGAACCGGAACGGGTAGCCCAGCCGGGCCCGCACGTTGTGCGACAGGTAGTTCGGGTCGATCGGGATGCAGTGCCCACCCACCCCCGGACCGGGATAGAACGCCTGGAACCCGAACGGCTTGGACTTGGCCGCGTCGATGACGTCCCACAGGTCGATGCCCAGCTCGTGACAGAACCGCGCCATCTCATTGACCAGGGCGATATTGATGTGCCGGTAGGTGTTCTCCAGCAGCTTGGCCGTCTCGGCCTCCCGGGTCCCCTTCGCCCGCACGATCGTGTCCACGAACCGGCCGTAGAACTCCGCCGCGGCCTCGGTGCACTCCGGGGTCTGACCACCCACGACCTTCGGGGTGTTCTTCGCCCCGAACTTCTCGTTGCCCGGGTCGATCCGCTCCGGGGAGAACGCCAGGTGGAAGTCCCGGCCCACCACCAGACCACCGGCCTCCAGCTTGGGCCGCACCACCTCATCGGTCGTGCCCGGATAGGTCGTGGACTCCAGGATGACCAGCATCCCCGGCTGCAGGTTGCGGGCCACCGCATCGACCGCGCCCTCCACCGCACGCAGGTCCGGGCCACCCTCATCCGACAACGGGGTCGGCACACAGATCACAGCAACCTTGGCCGCGGCGATCTCCGACTCATCGGTCGTAGCCCGAAAGCCCCCACCGATCATCTCGGCGATGTCGGCGTCCGAGAGGTCATCGACGTGCGACCTCCCCGCGTTGAGGTCGTCGACCACACCCTGGTTGATGTCGTACCCCAGAATGGTCAGACCTGCTCTGGTGGCCTCCTGGGCCAACGGCAGACCAACGTATCCCAGGCCGATGATGACGGCGTCTACGGCCACGAAGTGCTCCTCGGTGTTGTGGTCTGTTCTCCGGATGGTAGGGCGCCCTCGGCCCACCCCGGTGGCGGGTGCTCGGCTCGGCGGCTTCCCGGCCACGGCCGGAGGTGCACGGCAGCATATCGCAGCACCCTCTGCGGAATCGGGTTCCCGGACGTCGCTCCCCAGCGCCCACGCGGGCGAATGTATTCCATCTCACGCGCTCAGCGGGTCCCGGGAGGGGTCCCGAGCGCGTGGCAGGATTGGGGCACCATGAGCCTCACCAACCGCGACGTGGACGTCCTGATCGTCTCCGACCTGCGCTTCCCCGGCGGCACCTCACACAGCGTCGCGGCCGAGATCGAGGCCCTCCACGGCGCGGGCTACCGGGTCGGCCTGGTCCACCTCAACGGGCCGCTCGTCGCGCGGGTCACCCCCGTCAACCCCACCCTCGCCGGACTCGTCCGGGCCGGTGCCGCCGACCTCCTCATCGGACGGGCCCCGGTCAGCGCCCGGCTCGTGGTCTTCCGCCACCCCGGGGTGCTGCAGGCCGCGGCCGACCAGCTCCCGCCGCTCACCGCCGACCGCGGCGTGATCCTGGCCAACGCCGGCCCGCGGGACACCAAGGGACGGACCGTGTATGACGTGGGGCTGGCCGACCGCGCCGCTCGCGAACACCTAGGGCGGGCACCGCTCTGGGCGCCGATCGGGCCACTGGTCAGGGACGAGATCCGCGACGTCGTGCCCGACGGCCGGCTCATGGAGCAGGACTGGGTCAACATCATCGACGTCGCGGCGTGGGCGCCCCCGGAGCCGCGGGAGGAGTGGGCCGGCGACCGTCCGGTGATCGGCCGACACAGCCGTGCCTCGAGCCAGAAGTGGCCCCGCGACGCCGCCACGCTCAAGGCGGTCTATCCCGTCGACGGCTCCTGGGACGTGCGCATCCTCGGCGGCGCCGACCCGGTGGAGCGGCCGCTGCGCGGGATCCCGAAGGCCTGGACGGTCACCGAGTTCGGCGAGCTGAGCCCCCGCACCTTCCTGCACGGCCTGGACTTCTTCGTCTACTACCACGACCCCCGGTGGGTGGAGGCCTTCGGCCGCACCATCCTGGAGGCGCTGGCCGCCGGGACGGTCGCGGTCCTCCCCCCGCACTTCGAGCGCCTCTTCGGCGAGGCCGCGGTCTATGCCGAGCCCGAGCGCGTGCGCGAGGTGGTCGAGGGGTTGCGGGCGGACCGCGCGCAGTATGTCGCGCAGCGGGACCGCGCGCGGGCGCTGGTCCGCGAGCGCTTCAGCTATCAGGCGCACGTGGACCGCGTCGCCGCGCTGATCGGCCCCCCCACCCATTCGTGGGGAGATTCTGCACGCCCCGCGCGCATTCTTGGAGAGGATCGGTACACCGGGCGACGTCCCGGCGGCCCCCGCATCCTGCTGATGTCCAGCAACGGCGCGGGCATGGGGCACCTGACCCGCCTCTTCTCCTACGCCACCCGCCTCGAGGAGGGCGTGCAGGCGCACGTCGTGTCGCTGTCGCAGGCGGCGCCGCTGGCCGGGCGGCTGGGACTGACCTATGAGTACCTGCCGAGCGCCAAGGCTCTGGGCATGCCGCCCGGGAGGTGGCGGCCGGTCTTCCAGGACCGGGTGGGCGACGCGATCAACCGCTTCGACCCCGACGTCGTCGTCTTCGACGGGACCTGGCCCTACGGCGGGATGGAGGAGATCCGGGCGGCGCACCCCGAGGCGCACTGGACCTGGTCGCGGCGCGGGATGTGGCGTGAGGCGCGCAACTCCGAGCAGCTGGCCAAGGCCGCCTGGTTCGACAGCGTCCTGGAGCCCGGCGACCTAGCTGCGGCCTACGACCGCGGCGCGACGGCCACCGCCGAGGCGCACCGGGTCGGCCCGGTCACGCTGCTGGACGCCGAGGACCTGGAGCCACGGGAGGCGGCGCGCGCCGCGCTCGGGCTGCCCGCGGACGGTCCGCTGGCGCTGGTGTCCCTGGGGGCCGGCAACATCAACGACACCACCTCGCAGGTCGGGGCCGCGATCCACGCGCTGACGGGACTAGGGGTGGGGGTCTGCGTCACGGTCCCGGACATCGCGTCCGCGGGGGCGGCCGCGGGCGAGGACATCCACCTGGTGCGCGACTACCCGCTGTCCCGGCGCTACGCGGCCTTCGACGTCGTGGTCAGCGCGGCCGGCTACAACTCCTTCCACGAGCTGCTCCGGATGGGCGTGCCGACCCTGTTCGTGCCCAACACCGAGACCTCGCTGGACGACCAGGAGGCCCGCGCCCGGTTCGCGGCCGACCAGGGGTGGGCCGCTGCGTTGCCGCAGCTGAGTGTGGAGACCGCGACCCCGCTGCTGGAGGAGCTGCTGGACCGCGGAGGCAGTATGGCGGAGCTCGCCCAGGCGGCCGACCCCGGCAACGGCGCGCTCGCCGCGGCACAGTTCCTCACCGAGCAGGCAGGGAGGCGGTCCTGATGGCGCATCCGTTCACCCCCCGGACAGCGAGGCGGTCCTGATGGCGCAGCAGAAGGGCAACGGAATGTCCGCCGAGCGGCTCGCCCTGGCCGTGGTCCGTCGCGCCCGGCGGGTGCCGCAGGCCGAGGCCACGGCCATGAGGGTGGCGACCGCGCTGCGCGGCAACCAGCTGGCCCGCACGGCGGTGTCCCGAGCCTTCGACATGGACCTGGAGGGCATCGGCGGCACCGTCTTCATCGACGGCGGCACCCTGCTCGCCGGGCAGGGCCTCGACAACGTGCCCGTCGTCATACTCTCCCTGGTCGGCACCCCCGCCGACCTGGTGCCCGAGCGGCTCGAGGAGATCGGGCAGGAGCAGCTGCTCACCGCCGGGTTCCGCCCGGTGCTGGTTGTCGACGGCGACCACTTCGGCGCCGTCCGACGATATGGCTGGCCGGTCGAGCTGGTGCTCAGCCGGGAGCAGTGGGAGGCGCAGGAGCACGTGCGTGACGACGCGGGGTGGGACGCCTACCAGGTGCGGCGGCTGCAGGAGATCCGGCGCAACTACCGCGCGGCCGCGCTGCTGGAGTTCGGGCCGGAGCACACGTGGACGCTGACCTACCTGCGCAGTCTGGGGCCAGCCACGCACTGAGACCAGGCTCGTGGTGCACGGGTCCGGCCGCGAAGGGCAGCAGCCCCCAAAGCAGCCCCGCACGGTAGGCAGTCCGCGGCGAGGGGTCCCGACCCACGTTGAGTGATTTGGTCCCCATAGGGGACCAAAGTGGCTCTTCCCAAACGAGGGTGTAGCGGTGGTGTGATCGGCGGCGGGTCGCTGCGGGGGTGAGGGTCGAGGTCTTCCGATGATGGGAGTTCTCACACAGCCCTCGATCTGGAAGACCTCGACGTGCCTG
>NZ_JALKAL010000022.1 GCF_023015765.1 Ornithinimicrobium sp. F0845 | reverse complement strand
TGTGGAAGCACAGCAATGTGTGGAGCTGACCGGTACTAATAAGCCGACAACTTAAACAACAAAGATGACACGCGTCCACTGTGTAGCTCCCGAGATACAAACGGGACACCACCCCACCCCCACACACCGGGGCCACGAGGGCGGACCCCACACCCACCACGGGTGTGGTTGATATCTCCATAAAGTTACGGCGGCCATAGCGAGAGGGAAACGCCCGGACACATACCGAACCCGGAAGCTAAGCCTCTCAGCGCCGATGGTACTGCACTGGAGACGGTGTGGGAGAGTAGGACACCGCCGGACAAACATTCATCGAGCCCCGCCCAGACCCTTATGGTCCGGGCGGGGCTCGACGCATTTCACGGGTCGGGCGCCACGATGTGGCCGCGTAGACTGCCGCAGAACTGAAACGAGGAGGCACCATGGCTCAGGAACCGCCGGAGGCGTCACGTCCTGACGACCAGCGCGACGATCGGCGACACCGTCCGCGCAGCGATCGATCAGATGACCGGGGTGCGGACCGGCGAGGGGACCGGGGTGCTGGCCGATCAGAAGACCGCGGTGCGGACCGGAGTGGGGACCGGGGTGCTGATCGACGGGGGGACCGTGGTGACTACCGCCGCGGCGATGCGGCCGGTCGCGGTGATGACCGCAGGCGGGGAGGTCGGCCAGGAACGCGGGACGGCGACGCGCGTCGTGACGGTGAGTGGCGTGGCCGCGGGGCCGGCAGCGAGCGGCGTGGTGGCGGCAGCGAATGGCGCCCCCGGGAAGGACGAGGCGAGGGCCAGGACTCCTGGAAGGGACGGCCCCGGACGAGCGGTGGCAGGCAGGGCGACCGTTGGGATGACCGTGGCGGGCGCGGTGGCGATCGACGTGATGACCGCGGTGGGCGGCGCAATGTTCGTCGTGATGACCGTGGTGGGTGGCGCGATGACCGTCGTGATGACCGTGGTGGGCGGCGCGATGACCGTCGTGATGACCGTGGTGGGCGGCGCGATGACCGAGGTGTTCGCGATCGGCAGAACTATCGCGACCGCGAGTCGCGAGGACCGCGGGATGGGGGAGGCTACCGTGGCCACGCCGCGCGCGGCGGGGCTGACCGTCCGTTCCGCGAGGACGACAACAGGGTCTACCGTCCCCGACCGGAGCGGAAGCCGGAACCCGAGATCCCTGAGCACATCGAGGCGGGACAGCTCGACAGAGCGGCCCGGCGCGAGCTGCTGACGCTGAGTAAGGAGAACGCTGAGGGCGTCGCCAGGCACCTTGTTGCCGCTACCGAGGCCTTGGCCGCCGATGATCTCGACGGCGCGCTGGCGCACGCCGAGAACGCCTCTCGGCGGGCGGGACGGGTGGCGATCGTGCGCGAGGTCCTGGGTTTCGTTCACTACCGCCGGGCGGAATGGGCAGAGGCGCTGCGCGAGTTCCGCACGGCGCGTCGGCTCAGCGGGTCGAATCACCTCCTGCCGCACATCGCCGATGTGGAGCGGGGTCTCGGCCGGCCCGACCGGGCGATCGAGCTCTCCCAGGAAGCTGCCGCAGACTCACTTAGCGCCGCGGACCGGGTGGAGCTGGCCATCGTGGTCAGTGGAGCGCGACGAGATCTCGGTCAGGGCGAGGCCGCGATTCAGACGCTGCGGGACCTGGTGCAGGCGAGCCCGCCGCAACGGTCCTGGGCTCCACGGCTCTATTACGCCTACGCTGACGCACTCCTCGCTATGGGTCACCAGGTGGAGGCCCGCGAGTGGTTCGCGCGAGCGGTCGATGCCGACAAGGACGCCCTCACGGACGCGCCCGACCGGCTCGCAGACCTGGACGGCGTGGACATCACTGATGTCGCCCCCGAGGCGGACTCCGAGCCGGACCTGGAGGCGGTCTCCGAGACGGACTCCGAGCCGGACCTCGAGACTGCACCCGAGGCGAACCCCGAGTCGGACCCCGAACCGTGACCTATCGCGGACTGCTCTGTGACCTCGATGGTGTCGTCTACCGGGGCGCAACGGCGTGCGACGGTGCCGTCGAGGGACTGGCCGCCGCGCGCGCGGCCGGCGTGCCCGTTCTCTTCCTGACCAACAATGCGGCACGTCTGCCGGGCGAGGTCGCCGAGCACCTGGAGAGCCTCGGGGTCGAGGCGCACGCCGACGAGGTGCTGAACAGTTCACAGGTCGCGGCGAGCTATCTCCGCCAGCACCACCCGGTGCCGGAGGGCCAGTTCGCCCTCCCGGTCGGGGGTCCCGGTGTCGCGGCCGCGCTCGACGAGCAGGGAATCCCGGTGGTCGAGCCCGGTGACGTGCTGCGTCGCGGAGGCAGCGCGATCGTGGCTGCAGTGGTGCAGGGCTATGGGGCCGCGGTGGGATGGGCCCAGCTGGCTGAAGCGACCTACGCTGTGGCGGCTGGCGCCCGGTGGGTCGCGACCAACACCGACGCAACCTTGCCGACAGAGCGCGGCCAAGCGCCGGGCAACGGGTCGCTGGTCGCCGCCGTCGCCCACGCGACCGGCCGGCAACCGGACCTCGTGACGGGCAAGCCGCACGCTCCCGCCTTCGAGATCGCCCTCCAGCGACTCGGTCTGCCCGCAGCGGACGTGCTGATGATCGGCGACCGGCTCGACACCGACATCGAGGGCGCCAAGCGTGTCGGTCTGGGGACCGCCCTGGTGCTGACCGGGGTCCACGGCCGCACCGATGTCGACCGCGCGCCCGAGGCGCAGCAACCAGATCTCATCGCGGACACCATCCCGGGGCTGGCCGAGCACTGGAACGACGGCGCCTGACCCCGCCTGTGGATGGTGCACGGCTCTGTCCGTGCGCCGCGATAGCCTGACGGGCATGAGCCAGCCGCCGCAGACCGGGGACCCCGTGGTCGATGAGATCGTCGAGGGGTTCCGCGCCACCGCTGATCAGCCCCTGGGTGACCGTGCTGCCGCCGCCGCCCAGGCCCAACGTCGTCTCCAGGAGCGGCTCACAGAGTCCTCCCCGGGCAACGCCGCAGCCTCGGGCATGCAGCGAGTCGCCGGGGCCGGCCCGTCCACGTGATACCAGAGTGAGTGGCCCGGGCTCCCGGATGGACGGCGCCGAGCGGCTCGACCAGCACCTGGTCCGGACGCGGGTCGCGCGGTCGCGGACCGCGGCCCAGCGACTGGTGCGCGGGGGTGCGGTCCAGGTCGACGGGGTCACGATCGACAAGCCGTCGTATGCCGTGGGGCCGGGCCACCAGGTCCGCGTCACCGCCGAGGGGGAGAGCCGGTGGGTCGGCCGCGGTGCCCTCAAGCTCCTGCACGCCCTCACCACGTGGGGCGTCGACGTCACCGGACGTCGCTGCCTGGACGTCGGCGCCAGCACCGGCGGGTTCACCCAGGTGCTCCTGGAGCACGGCGCCTCGCACGTCACAGCCCTGGACGTGGGCCACGACCAGCTCGTCGACGAGCTGGTCGCCGACGCGAGGGTGACCGACCTCCCCGGCACCAACATCCGTGACGTAGGGCCTGAGCAACTGGGCACCTTCGACCTGGTGGTCGGAGACGTCTCCTTCATCTCACTACGCCTCGTGCTGCCGGCCGTCGCACCACTCGTGGAGCCCGACGGCGACGTCATCGTCCTGGTCAAGCCCCAGTTCGAGGTGGGCCGGGAGCGGTTGGGGCACGGGGGAGTGGTGAGTTCCGCCGCCGAGCGTGCTCGCGCCCTCCGGGACGTCGTGGGCGCCGCCACGGACCTCGGCTGGCAGGCCCACGGCATCGAACGCTCCCCGGTGACCGGCACCCACGGCAACACCGAGTACCTGCTGTGGCTCGCGGCATACTCGGCAGGCATGATGGAGCCGGGCGCCACGAGCGCCCGCATCCGTGCACTGACCGAGGAGGACGAGTAGTTGACCCGTCGCATCCTGCTGGTCACCCACGCCAACCGCCCGGAGCTGCCTGCCATGGCCACCGAGGTGGCCGGTCGGCTGCGCGCCCACGGCATCGAGGTGCACGAGCTCGAGCAGGGCTGGGCCAGCCTGGAGGACGATCCCGGGGTCACCGAGCTGGCCGCCGAGGCCGAGCTCGTGGTCATCCTGGGTGGTGACGGCACGATCCTGCGGGCCGCCGAGGTCTCCCGCGGGGCGGGCATCCCCCTGCTCGGGATCAACCACGGGCGGGTCGGCTTCCTCGCCGAGGCCGAGCGCGAGGAGACGGCCGAGGTCGTGGAACGCATCGTCGCCCGCGACTACAGCGTCGAGGAGCGGATGACCCTGGAGGTCGACGTCTACCAGGACGGCCGCCGGGTCGCCCACACCTGGGCCCTCAACGAGGCATCGGTGGAGAAGTCGGCGCGCGAGCGGATGCTCGAGCTCACCGTCGAGATCGACGGACGGCCCCTGTCCACCTGGGGCTGCGACGGAGTCGTGGTCGCGACGCCCACCGGGTCCACCGCCTACGCCTTCTCCGGTGGCGGACCCATCGTGTGGCCGGACGTGCAGGCTCTGCTCGTCGTCCCCATCTCGGCCCACGCCCTGTTCGCGCGCCCGGTCGTGCTCGGCCCGGACACCCGCGTCGCCGTCGAGGTCGTGCCGCACGCCACCACCCACGGGGTGATGTGGTGCGACGGGCGACGGACCGTCGACCTGCCGCCGGGAGCCCGCATCGAGGTGCGGCGCAGCGAGACGCCCGTGCGGCTGGCCCGCCTCTCGTCCGACCCCTTCACCGACCGGCTCGTCAGGAAGTTCGCGCTGCCCGTCGCGGGGTGGCGCGGGAAGCCCGACGGCGGACCCGCCTAGGGTGCCACCGTGCTGACCCGCATCCGGATCCAACGACTCGGCGTCATCGAGGACGCCGAGCTCGAGCTGTCCCCGGGCCTCAACGTCATCACCGGTGAGACCGGTGCCGGCAAGACGATGGTCGTCTCCGGCCTAGGGCTGCTCTTCGGCGCCCGGGCCGACTCCGCCATGGTCCGCTCCGGCGCCTCCTCGGCGGTGGTCGAGGGCGAGGTCGACGTGGCACCCGCGCACCCCGCCGCCCAGCGTGTCGAGGCCGCCGGCGGCGAGACCGAGGACGGCCTGATCCTGGTGCGCACCGTCAGCGCCGAGGGGCGCTCCCGCGCGCACGTGGGCGGCCGAGCCGCACCGGTCGGCGTGCTCAGCGAGGTGGGCGAGCACCTCATGGCCGTCCACGGCCAGGCCGACCAGTGGCGGCTGACTGCACCCGACCAGCACCGGGTGCTCCTCGACGCCTACGGCGGAGAGCCCGTCCGGCAGGCGCTGGAGACCTACCGCGTCGCGCACACCCGCTGGACGGCCACCCGCGTGGAGCTCGCCAGGTTGAGCACGGCCGGCGCCGAGCGCACCCTCCGGGCCGACCTCCTGCGCACCGCACTGGAGGAGATCGAGGCGGTGGACCCGGTCGAGGGGGAGGAGGACGACCTGCGCGCCGAGGAGCTCCGCCTCGCGCACGCCGACGGGCTGCAACAGGCCGCGGAGACCGCGCACGCGGCGCTCACCGGGGGTGAGGAGTCCGCCGCCGAGGAGGTCCGACCCGTGGTGGAGCTCCTCGCGGCCAGCAGCCATGCCCTGGCGCCGGTGACCGAGCACGATCCGACGCTCGAGGAGCTGCGGCGTCGCCTGGACGAGCTCAGCTATCTGTCGGCCGACCTGGCAGCCGACCTCGCGTCATACTCCGCCTCCATCGAGGTGGACCCCGCCCGGCTGGCCTGGGTGCAGGAACGCCGGTCGGTCCTGACGTCCCTGCTGCGCAAGTATGGCGAGAGCTCGGCTGCCGTGCTGGCGTGGGCACAGAGCGCTGCGGCCGAGGTCGCCGAGCTGGACGGAGCCGACGACCGGATCGCGGAGCTGACCCGGGAGGAGCTGCGCCTGCGTGACGAGCTGGCCTCCGCCGGGGCAGCGCTGACGCGGGCTCGGCAGGAGGCCGCCGCGCGCCTGGGGGAGGAGGTCGGTGCCGAGCTGGCGCACCTGGCGATGGGCAGTGCCCGGGTCGAGGTCGTCGTCCGGCACCGGCCCGACGACGACGGGCTGGCCCTGCCCGGCGGGGAGTGCGTCCGCGCCTGGGGTCACGGCCTGGACGAGGTCGAGATCCTGCTCGCGGCGAACGCCGGCGCGCCACCGCGCACGGTGACCCGCGCGGCCTCCGGCGGTGAGCTCTCCCGGGTGATGCTCGCGCTGGAGGTGGTCTCCGCCCAGGGGGACGTGCCGACGTATGTCTTCGACGAGGTCGATGCGGGCGTCGGTGGTGCGGCGGCGCTGGACCTCGGTGCCAGATTGGCCCGGCTCGCGGAGACGGCGCAGGTGATCGTCGTGACCCACCTGGGCCAGGTGGCGGCCTTCGCCGACCGGCACCACGTCGTGCACAAGAGCTCCGACGGGGCCATCACAGCCAGTGACGTGCGCTCCGTCGACGGCCCCGACCGGGTCGCCGAGATCGCGCGCATGCTCGGCGGGGTCACCGACTCGCAGGCGGCCCTCGACCACGCCAGGGAACTGCTTGAGGAGCACGCACCCCAGCGGCTGGCCCGGTGAGGGCGGTCACCCGCGGGGCCGGTGCGAGGGATCCGGTCTGGCGGCTCCTCTGGGTCGTGGTCGGGCTCGCCTCGTGGGCCTGGCTCGCGGCCCTGGCGCAGTTCTGGATCGACACCACGTTGGGCGAGCGCTTCGACGCCGCTCTGGCCTCACCGCTGATCCACGGGCTCCCCTGGTCGGTGCGGGAGGCGCTGTCGTGGTTGGCACGCCCGGTGCTCGTGGTCGCCGCCGGCGTCCTGGCCGTGGCACTCGTCCTGCTGGCGCTGCGGGCGCGCCGGTTCCGGGCTGCCCTGACCGCGGTGCTGGTGCCGGCGCTCAGCCTGGTCGTGCTGGACCGGGTCGACGACGGGTGGGCGGGCCTCGGCACCCAGAGCTTCCCGTCGGGTCACGCCGTCGCGGGGTATGCCGTGCTGGTGTCCGTCGCGTGCGTGTGGCCGTCGTCGGTGCGGTCAGCGCGTGATAGCGGACCGGGCGAGGCACTGGGCCAGCCGGGCGAGGCACCTGGCCGACGGGGAGCCGCACTGGGCCGATGGTGGGCGCCGGTGCTCTGGGTGCTCGGTGTGGTGACGATCACGGTCGGCAACGTGACCATGCACGCGCACCTGCCCGGTGACGTGATCGGTGCCGCGCTGCTGGTGACGGGCGTGAGCGGGCTGCTCCTCGGCATACTCGCTCCACGGCCGGTCAGGGGCGGCTC
Organism: Ornithinimicrobium sp. F0845; assembly: GCF_023015765.1. Classification (GTDB taxonomy): domain Bacteria; phylum Actinomycetota; class Actinomycetes; order Actinomycetales; family Dermatophilaceae; genus Ornithinicoccus. The sequence continues at coordinate 21,544 of NZ_JALKAL010000022.1, read as the reverse complement.
GGTGGGCAGGCGTGGCACGATGGTGCCACCATGAGCCTGTCCAGATCCCCGGTGCCCGCGGCCGCGCCTGACGGCCCCTCCGTGGAGGGACCGGTCCGGGTCGACGCCCGCACCAAGAACCTCACCAAGCGCCTCGGGCCGGGTGACATCGCGGTGATCAACCACGAGGACCTGGACCAGGTCAGCGCCCACGCGCTGGTGGCCTGCCGTCCCGTCGCCGTCATCAACGCCGCGGCGTCCATCAGCGGCGCCTATCCCAACCTGGGGCCCAAGATCCTCCTGGACGCCGGCATCCCGCTGATCGACCGGGCGGGCGAGACCGTGCTGACCCAGGTCACCGAGGGGGCGATCGGACGGGTCACGGGCGGGCAGCTGCTGGTCGACGAGCACCTCGTGGCGGAGGGATCCCGGCTCGACCTCGAGGTCATCGAGGAGGCCATGGAGGAGGCGCGTGGCAACATCTCCGAGCAGATCGAGGCCTTCTCCCGCAACACCATGCAGTATGTCCGTGAGGAGCGGGAGTTGCTGCTGGACGGGATCCGGCTGCCCGAAATCCGCACGGACATCGAGGGACGCTACGTGCTCGTGGTGGTGCGCGGCTACCACTACAAGGAGGACCTGCAGACCCTGCGGCCGTTCATCCGCGAGGCCCGCCCGGTGCTGATCGGTGTCGACGGGGGAGCGGATGCCCTCCTCGAGCTGGGCTACACCCCCGACCTGATCGTCGGTGACATGGACTCCGTGGGGGATGCCGCACTCCGCAGCGGCGCCGAGATCATCGTGCACGCCTATCGCGACGGTCGGGCCCCCGGGCTGGACCGGGTCGAGTCCCTGGGGATCGAGGACGCCGTGGTGCTGCCCGCGATCGGGACCAGCGAGGATGTGGCGATGCTGCTCGCGGACGGCAAGGGCGCCGAGCTGATCGTGGCCGTGGGCACGCACGCGACGCTGATCGAGTTCCTCGACAAGGGGCGCCAGGGGATGGCCTCGACGTTCCTGACCCGGTTGCGGCTCGGCAGCAAGCTGGTCGACGCCAAGGGCGTGAGCCTGCTCTACCGCAGCCGGATCTCCTCGGGAGCCCTGACCTGGCTGGTGCTGGCCGGCCTGCTCGCGGTGCTGGCGGCGCTGGCGGCCACCCCCGGCGGTCGGACTGCCATGGGAGTGCTCGCCGTCCGCTGGGACGACCTGCTGGCCTGGATCGGAGGACTGTTCGGGTGATTGACTTCCGGTACCACCTGGTCTCCCTGGTGGCCGTCTTCATGGCGCTCGCCGTGGGCATCGTCCTTGGCGCAGGGCCGCTCGGTCAGGAGATCTCCTCCACCCTGGAGGCCCAGGTCCGTGACCTGCGCGAGGAGCGCAACGACCTCCGCGCCCAGCTCGACCAGGCCCAGGCCCGCGAGGAGCTCAAGAACGACGTCATCGCCATCGTCACCCCGACGGTGTCCCGCAACCAGCTGACGGGCCATCGCGTCGCGGTGGTCACCCTGCCCGGCGCGGACCGCAACATCGTTGGCCAGGTGCAGGACCAGATCGCCACGGCCGGGGGCCGGGTCGTGCAGACTGCACGGCTCGACGAGGCGTGGTCCGACCCCGAGTCAGCGGCCACGCGCCACGAGGCCGCCGCAGAGCTGGCGCCCACGCTGACCGACCCCGAGCCTCGCGAGGGAGCCGAGCCCACCGCCGAGACCGTGCTCGCCGCGGCGCTCACCGGGGAGGAGGTCGTGGCCGGCAGCGGCGCCTGGCGCACCGCCACGGACCGGCTCGTCGAGCTGGGTTTCCTCGACGTGAACTGGGCTGACGACGAGGCGGGCCTGACTGCCGACCCCCCGGACTCGTTCGTCATCGTCACCGGCGACCTCACCACCGAGCAGGTGGAGGAGGACGAGGCGGGCAACCCGCAGCTGCAACAGTCGCTGGACCTGATCGCCGCCTTCGGAGTCCTCGGCGCCCCGACCCTGGTCGCGGGCTACGGCACCGAGAGCTACTCCGACCCGGTGCAGGCCGCAGAGTCCCCGGTGGTGCGCGGCGTCCGCGCGGAGTCCGCCATCGCGGAGACGGTGAGCAGCGTGGACCACGTCGAGGGCGCGGCCGGACAGCTCGCCGCCGTCCTGGGCCTGCGCTGGGCGATCGATGGCCAGCCCGGTCACTGGGGCCTGGGCACGGACGCCGTGGGGCCGCTGCCGACCGTCCCGGAGCCGCTGCCCGAGGAGACGGAGCCGGGCGACCCGGGCCCACCGCTGCCGACCGAGGAGCCGGACCCGACCGAGCCCCTCGAGACGCCGCCCACCGACGACGAGCTGGGCCCGGTGGCACCCACGACCGACACCGACTCCTCCACGGGCGAACCGACGCCGTGAGGGTGGTGCGGGACGGACTCCTCACCACGGCCGGTGCGGTGGGCACCGCGCTGGTGTGGCACCGGCTGCGTGCGGCCCGCGACCGACCGTGGGCGGCACGGTGGGAACGCACCAACCATGCCGGGCACCCGGTGACGCTCCTCGAGGGTGTCGCGCTCGTGGCCGGCACGGCCGGCACGGCTCTCGCGACGGGCGCTGCCTGGCCGGGGGGATCGCTACCGTATGCCGTGGCCTCGCTGGGCGCCGGGTCCCTCGGGGCGCTGGACGACCTCCGGCAGGACACCGACCGCAAGGGCCTGGCGGGGCACCTCCGTGCCCTCGCGCACGGCCGGGTCACCACCGGTGCGCTCAAGGTCGTCGGACTGGTCGCGACCGGCCTGGTCGTCACAGCGCTGGACGATGCTCGCGGCCGCACCCGCCTCGCAGCACTGTCGGCGGACCACCGTGGCCGCACCCGGACCGCCGCGCAGCCTGCGGACCACCGCGGCCTGCGGCCTGCCACGGTCTGGGGCACCCTCGCCGGGGCGGCGGTCGTCGCCGGCTCGGCCAACCTGGCCAACCTGTTCGACCTGCGGCCCGGGAGGGCGCTGAAGGTCGGCGTCCTCGCGGCCGTGCCCCTCGTGGTGACCGGTCCGGGGTCCCCGGCCGCGGCGGTCACCCTCGGCTCGGCCCTGGCGCTCCTGCCCGACGACCTGGCGGGGTCGAGCATGCTGGGGGACACCGGCGCCAACCCCCTCGGGGCGGTCTTGGGGCTGGCCCTCGTCCAGCGCCAGGGACCCGTGGCACGGACGGCGACCCTGGCGGTCGTCACCGGCCTGACGCTGGCCTCGGAGAGGGTCAGCTTCACGAAGGTCATCGAGTCCACACCGGTCCTGCGCGAGCTGGACGCCCTGGGCCGGGAACCGCGGTGAGCACGAGCAGGCTGCCGTGAGCACGCCGGGCCCGCAGACGGCCGGAGGTGGTGCCGCTCGGCCGAGCACGCGACTGGCCGTCGGGAGCATCGCCGGGGCGGCCGGGCTGATCGCGGTGGTCACGCTGGTCGGTCGGGCGGTGGGCCTGGGGCGCTGGCTGGCCTTCAGCCACGGCGTCGGCGCCACGTGTGTCGGCGAGATCTACGCGACGGCCAACCAGGTCCCCAACGCGCTCTACGAGATCGCCGCCGGCGGTGCACTGGCGGCTGTCGTCGTGCCGCTGGTCTCCGGCCACCTGCACCGTGGCCGGGAGGACCTCGCCGACAGGACCGCCTCCGCCCTGCTCACCTGGTGCCTCGTCGTCCTGCTGCCCCTGTCGCTCCTGGTCGCGCTGCTGGCCCGCCCGATCGCCCGGGCACTGCTCGGCGCGGACCAGACCTGCGGCGCCGCAGCGATCGACACCGGCGCCACGATGCTCATGGTGTTCGCCCCGCAGGTGGTGCTCTACGGCATCGGGATCGTCCTGTCGGGCGTGCTCCAGGCGCACCGCCGATTCCTCGCCGCCGCCGTCGCCCCGCTGCTGTCCAGCCTCGTCGTGATCGGCGTCTACCTGGCCTACGGCGCCTGGGTCGCTCCGGACGCCGGACTGGGCGGCACACCCCGGAACGCGATCCTCCTGCTGGCGTGGGGCACGACCGCCGGCGTGCTGGCCCTGAGCCTGCCCCTGCTCGTCCCGACCTGGCGGGCCGGCGTCCGGCTGCGCCCGGCCTGGCGCTTCCCCGAGGGGTCTGCGCGGCGCGTCGGCACGCTGGCCGTGGCCGGGCTGGTCGCCGTCGCGGCCCAGCAGGTCTGCGTGCTGGTCACCGTGTGGCTCGCCAACTCCGCGCAGGGGGTCGGCACGCTCAACGTCTACACCTACGCCCAGACCGCCTACCTGCTGCCGTATGCCGTGCTGGCCGTCCCGCTCGCCACCGCGGCCTTCCCGCGCCTCACCTCGCGGGAGGCAGCCCCGGTCCTGCGCCGGACCCTGCTGGCCGTGGCCGTGGCGGGGGTGGTCGGGGCTGTCGCCCTGATCACGGTGCGGCGGGAGGTGGGCAGCCTGTTCCGCGCGATCGACGCCGGAGGGGGTGGTGCGGGGGAGGCGGCATTGCTGGCGCTGCCCTCGGCCCTGGCGTGGTACGCCCCCGGCCTGCTCGGGTTTGCGATCACCGCACTGTTGTCCCGCGCCCTCTTCGCGCGGGGCTCGGCCCTGGGCGCCGGAGCGGTCGTGGCGCTGGGCTGGTTCGTGGCTGCGGCGCTGCCCGTGATCCGTCTGGCGGGGACCGGGCCCACGCCGTCCACGACCCTGGTGACCCTCGGGCAGGCGAGCTCGATCGGGATGTCCCTGACCGGCATACTCCTCGTGGTGCTGGTCCGTCGGTCCTGGGGAAGTGCTGTGACACAGGGCGTCTGGCGACCCGCCGCGATCGCCCTCGGCGGTGCACTGGTGGCCCTCGCGTTCCGCGAGCTCGCGGGCGGGCTCGATGTCACGCACTGGGGTGCGGCACTGGCGGGTGGGCTGCTCGGTGGCGCGGCAGTCCTGGTGGCCGCCCTGGCCGCCCTCCGCCTCGGGACGCCCGCGGCGTTCGCGGACCTGGTGGGAGGGATCAGGCGTCGTGGGGTTAGATGACGGGGTGAGCAGGATCCTGATGGTGACCGGGGTGGTCGCCGGGGGTGTCGGTCGGCACGTCGAGCAGCTGACCCGCAGTCTGGCCGAGCTGGGGCACTCCCTCGTGGTGGCCGCCCCGGCGGTCGTCGCAGCCCGGTTCTGCCTCGCCGAGGCGGGCGCCGAGGTGGTGCCGATCGAGGTCGGCTCGCGACCGCTGCCGCACCGGGACCGGCACACGGTCGCCACGCTGCGCGAGATCATGCCCGATGTCGACGTCGTGCACGCGCACGGGGTCCGCGCCGGTGCGCTGTCGGTGCTCGCCCGCGACGACGGGAGCACCCCGCTGGTGGTCACCACGCACAACAACGCCCCCGAGGGACGCCTGGCGGCCGTCGTGCACTGGAACCTGGACCGCGTCGTCTGCCGGGGCGCGGACCTGGTGCTCGGCGTCTCCCAGGACCTCATCGAGACCGCCCGCGACCGCGGGGCCAGGGATGTCGCCCCGGCCATCGTGCCCGCGGTGCGCGCCGAGGCCACCCGCGACCAAGATGCGGTGCGCAGGGATCTGGGGCTGGTCGGGGACACCCTGCTGGTCGTGGCGGTGGGCCGGCTGGCGCCGCAGAAGGGCTTCGACCGGCTTCTGGACGCCCTGGACGCCGCGGGCACCACGGCCCAGGACGCGCAGGTCGTGATCGCGGGGGAGGGTCCGCAGGCGCAGGCCCTGCAGCGCCGCATCGACCGCTCCGGTCTGCCCGTCCGGCTGCTCGGCCACCGGACCGACGTGCCGGACCTCCTCGCGGCCGCGGACGTCGCCGTCTCGGCGGCCCGGTGGGAGGGCCAGCCGGTCTGGCTGCAGGAGGCGCTGAGCGTCGGGGCGCCGGTCGTGGCCACGGACGTCGGCGGCACCGGGGAGGTCCTGGACGGAGCCGGTCTGCTCGTGCCGGGCGACGATCTGGAGGCGCTCGGAGCGGCGCTGACCGCGGTGCTGGCTGACGACATACTGCGTGCCGATCTGCGCGAACGCGCCCTGGCCCGGGCCGCGGACCTGCCCACCCCCGAGGACGCCGCGCAGGCCGCGCTGGCCGCGTATCGGCGTGCCTCGTCGGGCGCCGCGTCGCGTGACGTAGACTGACAGCCCGTGGCGGACCAGACGAAACACATCTTCGTGACCGGAGGAGTCGCCTCCTCACTCGGCAAGGGCCTGACCGCCTCCAGCCTCGGACTTCTTCTCCGGGCGCGCGGGCTGCGCGTGACGATGCAGAAACTCGACCCCTACATCAACGTGGACCCGGGGACGATGAACCCGTTCCAGCACGGGGAGGTGTTCGTCACCGAGGACGGGGCCGAGACGGACCTCGACATCGGGCACTACGAGCGCTTCCTCGACGTCAACCTGCGGGGGCGCGGCAACGTCACGACCGGGCAGGTCTACCACGACGTGATCGCCAAGGAGCGCCGCGGGGAGTATCTCGGGGACACCGTCCAGGTGATCCCGCACATCACCAACGAGATCAAGTCGCGGATGCGTGCCGACGCCACGGAGCTGCCGCCGGAGGAGACGCCCGACGTCATCATCACCGAGATCGGCGGCACCGTCGGTGACATCGAGTCGCTGCCGTTCCTGGAGGCCGCGCGGCAGGTCCGGCACGACCTGGGGCGGGCCAACTGCTTCTTCGTGCACGTGTCGCTGGTGCCCTACCTCGCGCCAAGCGGTGAGCTGAAGACCAAGCCGACCCAGCACTCGGTCGCGCAGCTGCGTCAGGTGGGCATCAGCCCGGACGCGCTGGTGCTGCGGGCGGACCGGGACATCCCGATGTCGATCAAGCGCAAGATCTCGATGATGTCCGACGTGGAGGTCGACGGCGTCGCGGCCTGCGTGGACGCCCCCTCGATCTACGACATCCCCAAGGTGCTGCACGGGGAGGGCCTGGACGCCTACGTCGTGCGGACCCTCGGGCTGCCGTTCCGGGACGTGGACTGGACCGACTGGGACGCGCTGCTGCAGCGGGTGCACGAGCCCGAGCACGAGGTGGAGGTCGCCCTCGTCGGCAAGTATGTCGACCTCCCGGACGCCTACCTGTCCGTCACCGAGGCGCTGCGCGCCGGAGGGTTCGCCAACGACGCCAGGGTCTCGATCCGCTGGGTCGCCTCGGACGAGTGCCGCACCGAGGCCGGCGCTACCAAGTCGCTCAGCGGGGTCGACGCGATCCTGGTCCCCGGGGGCTTCGGGGTCCGCGGGATCGAGGGCAAGATCGGCGCCCTCCGCTGGGCGCGGGAGCGCCAGGTGCCGACGCTGGGCATCTGCCTGGGTCTGCAGGCCATGGTCATCGAGTACGCCCGCAACGCCGCGCACATCGAGGGCGCCAGCTCCACCGAGTTCGACCCCGCGACGCCGGCGCCCGTCATCGCGACCATGGAGGAGCAGCGGTCCTTCGTCGAGGGCGCCGGTGACCTGGGCGGCACGATGCGGCTGGGCTCCTACCCGGCGGTGCTGACCGAGGGGTCGGTGATCGCGGGTGCGTACGGCACGACGCAGGTCGAGGAGCGCCATCGGCACCGCTACGAGGTCGGCAACGCCTACCGCGAGCAGCTGACCGAGGCCGGCCTGGTCATCTCGGGCACCTCGCCCGACGGTCAGCTCGTGGAGTTCGTCGAGCTGCCCGCGGACGTGCACCCCTACTACGTCTCCACGCAGGCGCACCCGGAGTTCAAGTCGCGACCGCACCGGGCGCACCCGCTCTTCGCCGGCCTGGTCGCGGCCGCCCTCGCCGTGCAGCGCAGTCAGAGGCTGGTCGAGGTCGAGCGCACCCACGCCGGCTGATGTCGCTGGCGGCGCCGCGGCTGCACGCGGACGACCTGGTGGACGAGGTCGCACCCCGACCGGTCGCTCACTCCGAGCTGGCCCTTAAGGGGCGGGTCTGGGACGTGCGCCGCGACACCGTCGACCTCGGCGAGGCGGGCACCGTCGTCCGGGAGTATGTCGACCACCCTGGTGCCGTCGCCACCCTCGCCCTGCGCGAGGACCGGGGAACGCCTGAGGTGCTGCTCATCAAGCAGTACCGGCACCCGGTCGGCACCTTCGAGTGGGAGCTGCCCGCCGGCCTGCTCGATGCTGACTCCGAGGGTCAGGCACCGCACGAGGCCGCCGCACGTGAGCTCTACGAGGAGGCTGACCTGCGGGCCGGGCGCTGGGACCTGCTGGCCGACTACGTCTCCTCACCCGGCGGGCTCAGCGAGGCACTGCGTGTCTACCTCGCGCGCGACCTGATCGACGTGCCCGCCCACGAGGCGTTCGAGCGGGAGCACGAGGAGCTCGGTATGCCGTCCGGCTGGGTCGATCTCGACGTCGCGGTGGACGCCGTGCTGGCCGGGCGGATCCGCAACGCGACGGTGGCCGTCGGGCTCCTCAGCGCACACGTGGCGCGGTCCCGCGACTGGGCATCACTGCGCGCGGCCGACGAGCCGTGGCCCGCGCATCCGCGGCTGCGCCAGGCGTAGCCGAAGAGGGGGCACGACCGGGAGCCACCGGTCCTGGCGACCACGCGACCGAAGCCCCCGGTCCTGGCCACTACATCCGGCCACTACATTGAGAGTGTGAGCACCTCCAAGACGCAGCCGACCGACGCGGACGTCGGAGCCTTCCTCGACGCGGCCCAGCCCGCCCGGCGCGTGAGCGAGGGACACCGGGTGGCCGAGCTCATGCGCGAGGTCACGGGGGAGGAGCCCGTGATGTGGGGCCCGTCGATGGTGGGCTACGGCTCCTACCGCTACGTCTCGCCCAGTGACCCGCGGCGACAGGGGGACTGGCCCAAGGTCGCCTTCTCGCCCCGCCGGGCCGCTCTGACGTTCTACGGGCTGAAGGACCAGCCCGAGGGCGCCGAGCTCCTGCCGCAGCTCGGGGACTACACCGAGGGCGCCGGCTGCGTCTACGTCAAGCGCCTGGACCAGATCGACGAGGACGTGCTGCGGCGTCTGATCGCGGTGGCCGCCTCGCGCGGCGACGACCCGCTGCCCACCTAACTTCGGGCTCTCCTGACACTCCTGTGGGTGTCCTGAGCGTGCCGCGTGGGAGGGCGCACGCCGTTCCCTGCGTAGGTTTCTGGACTGTCAAGGAACAGAAACTGGTGGTCAGGAGAACGGTGGGCGTGATGTCAGCCTATGGCGGGGTCTGCTCGGGGTCGAGAAGGCGGTGCTCGAGCGGGTCGAGTTCGATGAGGACGCCCAGGTGTTGGTCGCGCACGTGCGACCGGCCGCGCGGCAGCGCGGGCGGTGCGGGGTGTGTCGGCGGCGCAGCCCGGGGTATGACGCCGGGCCGGGCCGGCGGCGCTGGCGGACGCTGGACCTGGGCACGATCCGTGCCGAGCTGGAGGCTGCCACGCCGCGGGTGCGATGCCGCGAGCACGGGGTAGTGGTCGCCTCGGTACCGTGGGCACGCCACGACGCGGGCCATACCCGAGCGTTCGATGACCAGGTGGCGTGGCTGGCGACCCAGGCCTCGAAGTCCACCGTCACTGAGCTGATGCGGATCGCCTGGCGCACCGTCGGGTCGGTCATCGCCCGGGTCTCGGACGACATCGACGCCCAGCACGACCGGTTCGAGGGGTTGCGACGCATCGGGATCGACGAGATCAGTTACAAGAGGGGCCACAAGTACCTCATGGTCGTGGTCGACCATGACGCCCGCCGTTTGGTGTGGGCCGCGCCGGGACGTAGCAGCGCTACCGTGGGCGAGTTCTTCGACCTCCTCGGCGAGGAGCGCTGCCGGTTGATGACCCACGTCTCCGCCGACGGAGCGGACTTCATCGACACGATCGTCGCCCAGCGGTGCCCGGACGCGGTGCGGGTGGCCGATCCGTTTCACATTGTCAGATGGGCCACCGACGCCCTCGATACAGTCCACCTCCGCGTGGAACGAGGCCCGCAAAGAGGCCCGCAAGGAGCCGCGGCGCGGCACCGGGCGACCCCGTGCCGACGCCCCACCCCGGCCGGCCAGCGAGCTGGCCAAGGGTTGAAGGGCGCCCGCTACTCCCTGTGGAAGAACCCGGAGAACCTCACCGAGAACCACAGGTCAAGCTCGCCTGGATCGCCGCCACAGACCCCAGGCTGCACCGCGCCTACCTGCTCAAAGAAGGTCTGCGGGTGGTGGTCCAGCTGCCCCGCGAGGAGGCCGTCGAGGTGCTGGAGCGGTGGATCAGCTGGGCGCGCCGCTGCCGGATCCCGGCCTTCGTGAAACTGCAACGCAGCATCGTCAAGCACCGCTCCCGGATCCTCGCCGCGATCGAGCACAACCTGTCCAACGGCCTCGTCGAGTCCACGAACACGAAGGTCCGGCTGCTCACCAGACTGGCGTTCGGATTCCACTCCGCCGAAGCCCTGATCGCACTGGCCATGCTCAACCTCGGCGGCTACCGACCCACGCTTCCAGGCCGCAAATGACCCACAGATCAGTCAGGAGAGCCTAATTTCGTAGTGGTTTCGCACGCCCTCCACGTATTTTCGTAGTCATTTCGTGCACCCGCCTGCATCGCCACCGTCGTCTCGCCCACTCGGTCGCACGGGTGGTGCGTCTCAGCCGCGGGTGTGACCCGCGGGGTGTGACTACTCGTCCTTCACTAGGTCGGCGAGCCGGTCGAGCTCGGCGGCTGCGTCCGCGTTGGTGGCCTCACCTGACCAGTCGGTCACCCAGTGGGTCGAGACCGCCTCGGGTGTGCCGTCGTGCTGCACGACGTAGACGAAGTCGGTGATCGGGTCGGTGCCGTCCAGGGACTCGGTGGTGAGCCGGCAGGCCCCGGAGAGCCCGGGCACTCGACGTCCAGTCGACGACCCGCACCCGCCGGGCGGCGAAGGCCGAGCCGTCCGCCCAGATGCTCATGACACCGAAGGTGCCCTCGTCAGGTGCTCCCCACGCCAAGTTGTCCGGGTCGCAGTCGAACAGTCCCGTCGACTCGAACTCGCCCATCCTGGCGTCGGTGGCCGCGCCGGCGGTGAACGTCTCGGACGCCCACAAAGTCGGTGACACGAACGGCGAGAGGTCGGGACCACCGCCATGGTGGCCGTAGGGCGATTCAGCGCGCACGTGGCGCGGTCCTGCGACTGGACGGCCCTGTGTCCGGCCGACGAGTCGTGGCCTGCGCACGCCCTCACCCGAGATGGCTACATCACCGGAGAACTGTTGACACAAGTGCCATCCTCGCGTACTACTTATGCGTGCGCCGAGTCCTGCACGTTCCGATCACGGCCACCCTTAGATGCATCAACTCCCGTGGTCAGGGCCTTGTTCACTGCGGGGGTGCCGACTGGACTTGAGGTTATGACAGATACTCTCCCTGAGGGCGTCAAAGTGAGCCTAGTGCCCTTCGGTGTCGGTTCTGTGACTCTAGAGGACACAAAGCTGCGCGGAGGCGCTTTGCTGAACGGAAATGGTTGTCTCACTTCCTACACGCTCCGTAGTGCCAGCGGGAACACTATTCGAATGGGAACCGCGGCGCATTGTGTGACCCTTGGTGGCCCTGCAAACTACGCGCTGCACAATGGTGATGGTTCGACGTCGGTCAATCTCAACGTCCTCTCTTCGGGTGGCTCTACGACAGATATCGCCATGTTATCGCACGCTGGTTGGTCGCCACTTTCTACCTTCTACGCCACATGGAATGACAAGAGGACTGCGACCGCTCGTGCGGGGATCCCTGAGGTTGGAGATCCTGTCTGTCATTTCCGTAGAGTTGGGACAGATCGATGTAGCACAGTAAAGAGGATGCGACTTGCCAATGGATACTACACCGCTATCATATGGCATAATGTCAGCGGAGGCGGGGACAGTGGCGGACCCTGGTATTACAGCCAAACTGCCGTAGGTGCTCATACAGGTACGATCTTGGAGGATGGAGTGCACCGCTCCTTCTTTACGCCGGTTCATAATTATGTTCAGAGTTTCGGGTACTATGTCCGAATCGGGTGATCGAATTGCATCCGGGGTGTCGATGTTTGGGGTCGTCTGTCTATTGCCCGTGTGGGTGAGTGCAGTGGTCGGTTGTTCGGATGGGTCATCGCCGCCGTTGCCTACTGGTGATGAGTCCTCGCACAGCGATTTTGTAGTTAGCGGAACTGCTCCACGAACGGAAAGTGCCGACGACGTCACGCGCGACATTCCAATCGACTTCTTTGATGCGCCACTGGTGGAGATTCAAGACCCAGGTGGACTGGTTGTCGTCGTTCGTGCCGAAGAACCGTTGACCTGGCCGGAAGCTATGGTTTCAGGGACTCTGGAACTCTCGGGCACACGGTGCCTGAATCTGGTGACCAACGACGGCGAACGTGTTGGTGTGGTGTGGCCCGTGGACACCGTCGTGAATGGGGCAACGGTGGTGTTGACGGACGGCACTGTCCTAGAGGCGGGGGCCCGTATCACGGCTGTGGGCGGTGTGCTCCCAGATGGCGTTGAGGGGAAGCTTGGCGGGACGCCCACGTGTGTGGCGGCCACCTACGTGGTCATGGCGGACATCGCCGTCGTGGCAGGCGGCCAGAGGTGACCAGCAGCCAAACCACTGCACATCTGGCCCGCCCACGCGGTGCGGGCAGTTGACTCGCTTGGCCTACTGGTCGACCACCAGGTCGGCGAGCCGGTCGAACTCGGCGACCGCCTCGGCGTTGGTGGCCTCACCTGACCAGTCGGTGACCCGGATGGTCGAGACGGCCTCCGGCGTGCCCTCGTGCTGGACGACGTAGACGAAGTCGGTCAGAGGATCCGATCCGTCGACGAACTCCGTGGTGAGCCGGTAGGCCCCGGAGAGCTCGAGCGGCTCGACGTCCAGCACGATGTTGTCCGCCTCTGCCGGTGCCTCGCAGCTCGCGAGTGCGCTGGTGAGCTCGTCGACGTAGCCAGTGGCCGCATCGGGCGAGTCGAGGACCCGCACCCGCTGGGCGGCGAACGCGCTCCCGTCGGACCAGATGCCCAGGACCCCGAAGACGCCCTCCTCCTGCGAGCCCCAGTAGACGTTGTCCGGGTCGCACTCGAACATCGCGGTGGTCTCGAACTCGCCCATCCCGGCCTCGGTGGCCGCTGCGGCGGTGAAGATCTCGGACGCCCAGAGCGCCGGCGGCACGAACAGCCCCAGGTCGGGCCCGCCCCCCTCGGCCAGCACGACATCCTCCGGGCTGACCGGGTCGGCCACCGTCCCCGAGTCGTCGGTCGCGTCGGTGGTGCCGTCGTCCGTGTCGTCAGAGGGCTCGATTGCCCCGTCCGTGGTGCTGGTGCCTCCCGCGGGCGCCGTGCTGGGCGACTGGTCGATCGCCTGGTATCCGAACCAGGAGAGGCCCAGCAGCGTTGCGGCCCCCGCCGCGATGCCCACGACGGCCCGCTGTCGCTTGCGACCGGCGCGTCGCATCACGAAGCGCACATCCGGGAGACCGGCGACGTCGACGTCGTGGCGCAGCTCGCCGAGCGACGTGCGCAGGCGGTCGTCCCGCTCCTGGGTCCAGTCCTGGAACTCCTGCTCCTCACGCATGGTCGTTCTCCTTGATCTCGAGGGCCTCGGCGAGCTGGCGCCTGCCCCGGTGCAGGTGGGACTTGATGGTGCCGACAGCTGCCCCGGTCTCCCGGGCGATCTGGTCGATCGACAGGTCGGCGATGTAGTGCAGCGCCACCGACTCACGGATCGGATCGCTGAGTGTCTGGAGTGCGTCGAGGACGGCAACCCGGTCGACACCGGGGCCTTCCACACGCGACGGTGCGCCGTGCCGGACGTAGGCCCGGTCCTGGGCGCCCTGCTTGCGCCACGCGGAGATCGCCAGGCGCCGGGCGACGGTGCGCACCCAGGCCAGCGGCTCGTCATACGTGCTGATCGTCGACCACCGCTGCCAGGCTCGCGCGAACGCCTCCTGCGTGCTGTCCTGGGCGATCGTCATGTCGCCGGTCGTGGCGTAGACCAGGTGGACCACCCTGGGGGCCGCCGCGCGGTAGAACTCCTCGAAGTCGCGCTCCGCCTGGTTCCGGCTCATCGGTCCCTCCTGTCCCTCATTGTCGCCCCTCCTCGTCGTCCGTCGCGTTGTGGCCGCGCTCGGTGTGCTCGTTGGTGTGTCGTATGACGGGTGGCCGGGTCGTCCGGGCACCTCACCACTCCACACGCCGGGCGTTGCAGGAAGGTTGCACGGACTCGGGGCAGGATCGCAGGTCGGCGGCGCTTCGCAATCGTGGTGCACCGGTCTCCTCCCGGGCCGTAGAATAGGGCCGTGCGCGGGGCGGAGTGACGCCCCGCCGAGACTCACGGTCCGGGGCGAACCCGCGGCCGGACCTCACCCGCGCACCGCGCGTCCGGCGGACCGGCACGGCATGCGGCCGGTCGACGACGAGAGGCCGAGGTCCCCTCGGCAAAGGTGTGGTGGCACCGCGATCTGGCCCCCGCCCGCACCTTCTGGGCCGCCCTCCGGGAGGGCGACCCGTCCCTCCCGGAACTGACCCGAGAGGAGACCTCATGCTTCGCACCCACGAGGCCGGCACGCTGCGACCCGAGCACGTCGGCACCACCGTCACCCTCACCGGCTGGGTGGCCCGTCGCCGCGACCACGGAGGCGTGGCCTTCATCGACCTCCGCGACGCCAGCGGCATCGTCCAGGTCGTCGCGCGCGACGAGGTGCTCACCGGCACCGCGCACGACCTGCGCAGCGAGTACTGCATCAAGGTCGTCGGTGACGTCGCCGCCCGCGAGGACAAGGACGTCAACCCCGACCTGCCCACCGGTGCCGTCGACGTCGTCGCCACCGAGATCGAGGTGCTGTCCGCCGCCGAGGCGCTGCCGTTCCAGATCGACGAGCGCGTCACGGTGGGGGAGGAGGCGCGGCTGCGCCACCGCTACCTGGACCTGCGCCGCCCCGGGGCCAACTCGGCCGGGCAGAACCTGCGCCTGCGCAGCAAGGTCAACGCCGCCGCCCGCACGGTGCTCAACGACCTGGACTTCGTCGAGATCGAGACGCCGACGCTGACCCGTTCGACCCCGGAGGGCGCCCGCGACTTCCTGGTGCCCGCCCGCCTGCAGCCCGGCAGCTGGTATGCCCTGCCCCAGTCACCGCAGCTGTTCAAGCAGCTGCTCATGGTGGCCGGCATGGAGCGCTACTACCAGATCGCCCGCTGCTACCGCGACGAGGACTTCCGCGCCGACCGGCAGCCGGAGTTCACCCAGCTCGACATCGAGATGAGCTTCGTCGAGCAGGACGACATCATCGAGCTCGGCGAGGCGATCGCCAAGGCCGTGTGGCAGACCATCGGCGTGGACCTGCCGACGCCGTTCCCGCGGATGACCTACGCCGAGGCGATGAGGCGTTACGGCAGCGACAAGCCCGACCTGCGCTTCGAGCTCGAGCTGGTCGAGTGCACCGACTTCTTCTCCGAGACGCCGTTCCGAGTGTTCCAGGCGGAGTATGTCGGCGCGGTCGTCATGCCTGGTGGTGCCGGTCAGCCGCGGCGCCAGTTCGACGCCTGGCAGGAGTGGGCCAAGCAGCGCGGGGCCAAGGGGTTGGCCTATGTCACGGTGTCCGAGGACGGCACCCTGGGCGGGCCGGTCGCCAAGAACCTGTCCGACGGCGAGCGCGAGGGGCTGGCCGCCCACGTCGGTGCGAAGCCGGGTGACTGCGTCTTCTTCGCCGCCGGTGCGACCAAGGCGTCTCGGGCCCTGCTGGGCGCGGCGCGTCTGGAGATCGCGCGGCGCACCGACCTGATCGACGAGTCGGCCTGGTCGCTGCTGTGGGTGGTCGACGCCCCGCTGTTCGAGCCGGCCAGCGACGCCGTCGCCTCCGGTGACGTCGCCGTGGGTGCCGGCGCGTGGACGGCGGTGCACCACGCGTTCACCTCACCGCAGGAGCAGTTCCTGGAGAGCCTGGAGTCCGACCCGGGCTCCGTCCTGGCCTACGCCTATGACCTGGTCTGCAACGGCAACGAGATCGGCGGTGGCTCCATCCGTATCCACCGCCGTGACATCCAGGAGCGGGTCTTCGGCATCATGGGGCTGTCCGAGGAGGAGGCGCAGGAGAAGTTCGGCTTCCTGCTCGAGGCCTTCAAGTTCGGCGCGCCGCCCCACGGCGGGATCGCCTTCGGGTGGGACCGCATCGTGGCACTGCTGGCGGGCACCGAGTCGATCCGCGACGTCATCGCCTTCCCGAAGTCCGGCGGTGGGTTCGACCCGCTGACCGAGGCACCGGCGCCGATCACGGCCCAGCAGCGCAAGGAGGCCGGCGTCGACGCCAAGCCCGAGCCGTCAGCGCCGGCTCCTCAGGGCGCCGACGAGGTCAACCCGCGCCAGAGCTGACCCATTTTTGGGGAGGTTTTGCACGGGGGCAGCACATTCTTGGGGAGGTTTCGTCCGCGGTGGGGGCGTGCAGAACCTCCCCAAGAACGTGCGTAAGGCGTGCAGAACCTCCCCAAAAATTGGGGGGTAGGCTGCGCTAGTGAGCGATGTCGTGGTGGTCGGGTCCGGCCCCAACGGCCTGGCAGCCGCGGTCGTGCTGGCTCGAGCCGGACTCGAGGCGACCGTCCTGGAGGGACAGGCCACGCCCGGCGGGGGAGTGCGCACCCTGCCGCTGAGCACCGAGGCGGTGCCTGAGTCGCTCGGTCTGCTGCGGGACGTCTGCGCCGCCGTGCCCGCCGCGGCACCGACGTCACCGTTCTTCGCCGAGTTCGACCTCGCAGCACGCGGGGTGGAACTGATCACTCCGGAGGTCTCCTACGCCCAACCACTGGACGGCGGTCGGGCCGGGGTTGCCTACCGTGACCTCGAGCGCACGGTCGACCGTCTCTGGACCGACGGCCCGAGGTGGCGGCGCCTGCTGGGGCCGCTGACGACATACTCCTCGGAGGTCGCCGTCATCGCCCTGTCCGACAAGCGATCTCTCCCCACTGGGCATCCCGTGCGTCTTGCCCGCGCGGCCACCGCCTTCGGTGCGAGCACGGGCCTGCTCGCCGGTGGGTGGGGCGACGGCTACTGGCGCACCGAGGAGGCGCGCGCCCTGATCGGCGGCGTCGCCGCGCACACCATCTCGAGGCTGCCGTCGCTGGCTGCCGCCGGCACGGCCAGCTATCTCGGCGCGCTGGCGCACACGCCGCAGGGGTGGCCGCTGGTCCGTGGCGGGATCGGGGCGCTCACCCGCGCCCTGGTGGCCGACCTCGAGGCGCACGGCGGTCGAGTCATCACCGATCACCCGGTCCGGTCACCGAAGGACCTGCCTCCCGCCCGGGTCCACATGCTCGACATGCACGCCAGGGTGGCGGCTGGCCTCCTCGCGGAGCCGTACCGGTCTCGGCTGACCTCGCTGCCGCTCGGAGGCGGTGTCTGCAAGGTCGACTTCGTGCTGAGCGGTGCGGTGCCGTGGGCCGATCCGGAGGTCGGACGCGCGGGCACGGTGCACGTGGGCGGAAGCGTGGCGCAGATGCGCCGGGCGGAGTCCGAGGTGGCGGCCGGACGGCATGCTGATGCACCGGTGGTGCTGGTGAGCGACCCCGCCCAGCACGATGCGACGCGTCTCGGCCGGGACGGACTGCGCCCCGTCTGGTCCTATGCGCACGTCCCGACCGGGTCGACGCTGGACGTCCGGGCCGCGGTGGAGCAGCAGATCGAGAGGTTCGCACCAGGCTTCCGTGACCTCGTCGTCGACGCCCTCGTCACGCCGGCTGCGCGGATGGCAGATCACAACGCGGCCTATCCGGGCGGCGACATCGCCGGGGGGATGGTCAGCATGTGGCGGATGGTCGCCCGCCCGAGGCTGGCTCGGGATCCGTATGCCGTGGCGCCCGGAGTGTATCTCTGCTCACAGTCGACGCCTCCCGGCCCGGGAGTGCACGGGATGGCCGGGCTGCACGCGGCCCGCCGTGTCTTGCGCACCGAGTTCGGGATGCGGCAGATACCGTCGCTCGACCCATAGCTACTACGTGGAATCTGCGGTCGGTGCGCCGACTGAGTGCTCCTATGGTGTCGGTTCTTCGGAAGGGGGCGTTTTGACATTGTGGCTTCAAGTGTCTGTACTGAGTCTGTCCGGGCACTCGCCCGGGACGTCACAGCACTGCCATCGCAAGGCTGCACGTCACCGCAACATTGGAGACTCCATGACCGCGCTTGTCGCCCGCACCACTCCGGCTCGTCCCGAGGGACGCCGTGAGATGTGCCGCGACATGTCCTTCGTCATGATGTGTCGCCGCTGAGACCCACCGGCTGAGACCCCACCGGCTGAGACACACACGCTGGAGACGCACCCGCTGAGGGCGCGACCGCTCCGCCAGGACATCTGACCGGACACCCGCACCAGGACAACGTCCTACTCACCCGGCCCGGGCGTCCTCACCCGGCCCGAGCGTCGGGCGCCGTCCGCGCAGGACCTGCGTCACGGCATACCACCCCCACCTTCCGCGGCACCGCCGCCGCGAGCACGCGGCGCTGTCGCCGTTCCGCTTTGGGCGAAGCCCGCCCACCATCCGAGAGGAATACACCCATGTCCGAGAACACCACCCCGCACGCCGCGCCGGCCCTGCCTGAGAAGCCGCAGCGCAGCAGGACTCCCCTTATCGCCGGCGGCCTCGTCCTCGTCGCCGCCCTGGCTGCGGGCGGCTGGGCGCTCACCCGCGGCGGCGACGACGCCGGCGTCATCCGGATCGGCACGACCGAGGCCTCGCAGCCGCAGTGGCAGATCCTCAAGGAGAAGGCCGCGGAGGAGGGGATCGAGGTCGAGATCGTGAACTTCAGCGAGTACACGCTGCCCAACCCTGCCCTGGCAGAGGAGGAGATCGACCTCAACTCCTTCCAGCACATTCTCTACCTGGCCGACCACAACGTGCACACCGGCGACGACCTGCGCCCGATCGGCTCGACGATGATCGTGCCGCTGCCGCTGTACTCCGAGAAGTACGACTCCGTGGACCAGTTCGTGGACGGCGACCAGGTTGCCATCCCCAATGACGCCACCAACCAGGCCAGGGCGCTGTTCGTGCTCGAGGGTGCCGGACTGATCACCTTCACGGGTGACCCGTCGTCCCCGACCCCCGACGACATCGACGAGGACGCGTCGACCGTGGTCGTCCGTCCGGTCGAGGCCAGCCAGACCGCAGGACTGATCCACGACGCGGACGTCGCCGGGGTGATCACCAACAACAACTTCGCGACCGATGCCGGGTTCGACCTGGACGGCTACCTCTACGCCGACGACCCCGAGTCGCCCGGTGCCCAGCCCTACATCAACATCTTCGCCGCCCGTCCGGGCGACGTGGACAACGAGACCTACCTGAAGATCGTGGAGCTCTATCACGACCAGGAAGTGCTCGACGCGGTCATCGAGTCCTCGGGTGGCACGGCCGTGATCGTGGATGGCTATGACCCGGCTCGGCTGCAGGAGGTCCTCGAGGAGACCGAGGCCAACCTGCAGGCCGGTAGCTGAGCAAGCCCTGCGGACCGCGACCCCGCGCATCAGGACGGCAACCCGCGCGTCAGGACCGCAAACCCCGCGCATCATGAAAGGAGGGATGGCACGTTGTATTCGCCGAGCAGTTTGACTGCGTCCAGCACGCCCAGTGGTGTGACGCCACCGATCATCGAGTTCCGTGACGTCTCCAAGGTCTTCACCAGTCGTAGCGGCACCACCGTCGCCGTCGACCACGTCGACCTGAGCATCGAGGAGGGCGAGATCTTCGCCGTCATCGGTTACTCCGGCGCCGGCAAGAGCACCCTGGTCCGGTTGATCAACGGGCTGGAGCGGGTGACCTCCGGTGAGCTGATCGTCGACGGGCAGGACGTCGCGCGGCTCTCCGAGTCGCAGATGGAGCGGAAGCGCCGGGGGATCGGCATGATCTTCCAGCAGTTCAACCTGTTCCGGTCCCGGACGGTGGCGGGCAACGTGGCGTTCCCGCTGAAGGTCGCCGGTTGGTCCAAGGAGAGGCGGGACGCCCGGGTTGCAGAACTGCTCGACTTCGTCGGGCTCCTGGACCGGGCGCACTCCTATCCGGACCAGCTCTCCGGCGGCCAGAAGCAGCGTGTCGGGATCGCCCGGGCTCTGGCGGCCGGGCCGAAGGTGCTGTTGGCCGATGAGTCGACCAGTGCCCTTGACCCGGAGACCACGCAGGACGTGCTGCGCCTGCTCAAGAAGGTCAACACCGAGCTTGGCGTGACCGTCGTGGTCATCACCCACGAGCTGGAGATCGTGCGGGCCATCGCCGACCGGGTCGCCATCCTGGAGAACGGGAGGGTTGCCGAGTGCGGCACGGTCTTCGACACGTTCACCAACCCAAGGTCGGAGGTCGGGCGCAAGTTCGTCTCCACAGTCATCCACGACCAGCCGCGCGGTGACGACCTGGCCCGGATCCGCCAGGCCCATCCGGGCCGGATCGTGACGGCGACGATCCACGACGGGTCCCGGCTCGGCGCCGTCCTGGCCGGTGCGGGGGCGGCGGGTGTCAGCTTCGAGATCGTCTACGGCGGCATCGGCACGCTCCAGGCCCGGTCCTTCGGGTCGCTCACGCTGGAGCTGACCGGGCCGGACACCGCCGTCGACCAGGTGGTCCGCCAGTTGCGTGGCGTGACCGAGGTCGAGGAGGTGGCCTGATGGACGAGGGGTTCGAGTGGGGCACCCACGGAGCTCACCTCATCGAGGCCACGGGGCAGACGCTCTACATGGTCTCCGCGACGCTGGTGATCGGTGGACTGCTGGGACTGGCCCTCGGTCTCGGGCTGTACACCACTCGCAAGGGCGGGCTGCTCCAGAACCGCTGGGTCTTCGCGATCCTGAACCTGCTGGTCAACATCTTCCGGCCGATCCCGTTTCTGATCCTGCTGTTCGCGGTCGCTCCGCTGACCGTGGGCATCGTCGGGACCCGACTCGGGAGCACGGCGATGATCGTCCCGATGTCGGTCGCCGCCACCTTTGGGGTCTCCCGGATCGTGGAGCAGAATCTCGTGGCCATCGACCCCGGGGTCATCGAGGCCGCTCGCGCAACCGGAGCCACGCGCTGGCGCATCATCACCACGCTGCTGGTGCCCGAGGCACTCGGTCCCCTGATCCTGGGTTACACCTTCGTCTGCATCGCGGTCGTGGACATGTCGGCGCTGGCCGGGACGCTGGACGGCGGAGGCCTTGGCGCGTTCGCGCTGGACTATGGCTACAAGCGCTGGAACTTCGGGGTTGTCTGGGTGACGGTGATCGTCATCATCATCCTGGTCCAGCTTGCCCAGGCGCTGGGCAACCGGCTGTCACGCAAGGCTATGCATCACAACTGAGCGGGCAACAGGTTGTCCCGCAAGGCCATGCACCACAACTGAGCGGGCACGGACCCCGGGACACGAGGACCCCGGCCGCTCGGCCGGGGTCCTCGTGCGTGGGTCCCTCGTGCGGACCGCTACCCGTACCTCTGATCCGGTGACGGGCTCGCCGGACGCCGTGTAGGGGGAGCCTGTGGTTAGAAGGGTGGTGGGGCGTCGGGGTCGTTGGTCCAGGGGGTGGTCGGTGTGGTGTTGTTGGGCCTGGTCTGGTCTGGGTCGGTGTTGTTGCTCCGGCGACGACCGGTGTTCTGGCTCTGGCGACGGGTGTTCTGGCTGCTGCGAGGGTCTGTGTCATCGCCGCTGCGGCGTGTGGTGTTGCTGGTGTGGTGGTGGCGTTGTTTCTCG
>NZ_JALKAL010000021.1 GCF_023015765.1 Ornithinimicrobium sp. F0845 | reverse complement strand
GCTCGAGCACCTCCGCGGCTCCGCCCTCGGCTTCCGCAACCTCACCAACTACATCGCCAGAGCACTCCTGGAGACCGGCGGATTCAGACCCCAACTACACCCTGGATTGGGATGAGCCACTTTCCGTCGGTCAGAAAAGGTGCACATCGCTGTAGTTGAGGTATGTCCAGCACTTCGCCGGCACGCGCAGCGGTCGAGCGGTGCAACCGCTCGAGCTGTCCTCGATCACCACACCCTCAGTGGAGTCCACCAGAGTGGTGTACGACGACCACCGGTGAGCGTGTCCTGCTGAGGTAGGCGCGGCCACCGGGTGATCACTTCGAGTGAACCTTCCAAAGCACTCTCGAAGAGGAGCACCACGATGACCGCTGGACCCAGTATCGACCCCGAGGCCTTCTTGCACGAGCAGCTGGCCCAGGCCAGTCCCGACCTGATGCGGAAGATGCTGCAGACCTTCATCAACGCGTTGCTGTCCGCCGAGGCCGATGCCGTGTGCGGCGCCGAGTACGGAGCTAGGACCGCGGAGCGGACCAACCGCCGCAACGGGTACCGGCACCGCGACCTGGACACCCGGGTCGGCACCCTGGACGTGGCGATCCCCAAGCTGGCCGAGGGCAGCTACTTCCCCGAGTGGCTGCTGGAACGCCGCCGCCGCGCCGAGGCCGCGCTGATCACTGTGGTGGCCACCTGCTACCTGCTCGGGGTGTCTACCAGGCGGATGGACAAGCTGGTCACCGCGCTGGGCATCACCGGGTTGTCGAAGTCTCAGGTCTCGGTGATGGCCGCCGAGCTCGACGAGCAGGTCGAGTCGTTCCGGACCCGCCCGCTGGACGCCGGGCCGTACACGTTCGTGGCCGTCGACGCCCTGGTGCTGAAGGTCCGTGAGGGCGGGCGGGTGGTCAAGGTCTGCGCCCTGGTGGCCACCGGCGTGAACGCCGAGGGCTACCGGGAGATCCTGGGCGTCCAGGTCGCCACCGGTGAGACCACGGCCTCCTGGCTGGCGTTCTTCCGCGACCTGGTGGCCCGCGGCCTGACCAGCGCCGGCCAGGTCGCGATGGTCACCTCCGATGCCCACGCCGGGCTGGTGGAGGCCATCGGCGCCACGCTGACGGGCACCGCGTGGCAGCGGTGCCGCACGCACTACTCCGCGAACCTGATGAGCCAGACTCCCAAGAGCAGCTGGCCGTGGGTCAAGGCCATGCTGCACTCCATCTACGACCAGCCCGACGCCGCGAGCGTGCACGCCCAGTTCGACCGCGTCATCGAAGGCCTCACCGGCAAGCTGCCCACCGTCGCCACCCACCTGGAGGACGCCCGGGCTGACATCCTGGCCTTCACCGTCTTCCGCAAGGAGGTGTGGCGCCTGACCTGGTCTAACAACCCCCAGGAGCGGCTCAACCGCGAGATCCGCCGGCGCACCGACGTCGTGGGGATCTTGCCCCACCGCGAGGCCATCATCCGACTCGTCGGGGCCGTCCTGGCCGAGCAGCACGACGCCTGGGCCGAGCAACGCCGCTACATCGGGATCGAGGCCCTCGCCCGGTGCCGACACGCCCTCAACCCGACCCGCACCAACCCCGAGGAGCTGCCTGCTACAGTCCCAGCACTGACGACCTGAGGCCCCCTACCGAGGGATCACCGTCGTACACCACTCCACCGGACTTGACCTCACCCTCACGCAGTGTCAGCGCCGGAGCAGCACGATTCGCCATGCCCCATCTTCCCGAACCACCAACCGGTGAGGAACTAACGACACGCTGCGCTAGTGAGGTGATGAGAGGCTTGGATGTCAAGCACTCCTAGGAAGGGGCCGGTGATGGCGAAGGACCTGAACCCATCCGGCCAGCCCACCACGAGAACCAAAGCGGCCCGTTTCGCGACCAAAACCCATCTGAGGCATGCGACCCGTTTAGGCGAGCACTTTAGGTGAGTCTCGTCGGACTCTTGACAGGAAGCTCTCGCAGTAGCAGGATCGCTCACACCCGGAGGGAAGTGAACACCATGGGGTCGTTCAAGAATCGCCTTACTGCGACTGTTGTCTTATCGCTGCTGCTTTTCGGGGTGCGGCAACGTTCCCTACATCCGCGCAGGCTTTCTGTGCCTTCGGTACCGTAGGCTCGAACCTCAACATCACCGGGAACACTTACACCGCATCGCTGACCGTATACGAAAATGCACCCTTCAAACTCACCCTCGCCAATCCTGGGGGAGGACGTATGCCAGGCAGCGTTCCTGGCGTCACCTGGCGAGGCGGCTGGAACAACCCGCTCCCGATCAACGGGAATAAGGCGACAGTCTACCTGAACCCCACCTGGACATGGGGCACGAGCTTCAATCAGAGTGTGCCTCGCGCGGACACTGAGACAGTTGTTCTGCACGAGCTAGGTCACGCCCACGAGCTAGGTCACGCCCACGGGCTAGCGCACCCCTGGAGTTCATACTACTGCGCCGATGGTGGGGTGATGAGCGGTGCTGAGCAAATTGCGGTGATGAATGCTGATTTTGCTAACAAGCGAGTTCTCCGCTCGGACGACCTCGACGGCTTGAATGTGCTGTACTGAGAGGTGAGCCATGAGCAATCGACCGTGGAAACGTGCTGGGGCTGCAATTGCCGCGCTATCGCTGGTACTGGGAGGGTGCTCCTCTCAGGGGGAGGCCGCTCCGACTCCGGGTCAGCCTGTCGAGGACTCTCACTCTGACGGGTGGGGAGGGTATCGACCGCCCTGGGCACTAGAGGACATGGTGAGCTTTCCCAACCAGCAGACAGTCCTAGGAGTCGTAAAACAACACGGTCGCCCTGTCGAAGTGCCAGTAGACGGCGCGGGCCCGCTCACCTGGATACCCGTGGTCATCGAGGTCGAAGACGCAAGCCCTGCCCTCGTCAGCAACGAGTTCGTCGCAAGTCTGGTCACGTCCATAGAAGGCCACCCCGACCTCGCAGGCATTCCTGTTGGAACCCGGATCCTCTATCTGGGTGATTCCATGACCACGGACGCTGGCGGTAATGTCGGTGGCACTGCCAGTTGGGTACTCACCGTGGCCAACGACGGCGCGCTCGGAGCCACCTACCACCGCGACGAGGTAAACGGAAACCTTCTTGAGGTAGCTCCAGAACTGGGACTTGTCAAGGCGGCGGACATCTTGAACAACCACTGACCCGGATCCACGAGTAGTGGGTGGGTCGTCCCGCGTGGCTAAGCACAGATGTCCTCTGGCCCGGGAAGATATGTATTGTCGAAGTTCGCAAGTCGCGAAGCTGGAGGGCATCTGTTCGATGACAACAATACGTGGTCGCAGCAGGGCGGGAAGAGGTCGCGGCGGGCGCGCCGTCGACGGGTGCGGATCGGGGCTCCCGATCCGCGGCTGACGCCGGCCGCGGGTATCGAAGCGGTTCGGGAGACGGTGCAGGTGCTGGGCCTGACAGACGCACTGGAGGAGCATGTCGGGAGAGTCGAGTCCCGGACCGGGGTTTACGGGGCCGGGCAGCTGCTGACTGACGGGCCCCAGGCTGGCATGGGCCGTGTCGCGTGATGTCACGCGAGGGTACGGGAGTGCCAGGCGTAGGCCGTCCGGTAGCCCAGCGCGGTGTAGATGGCGCGAGCGGACGGGTTCGCGGAGTACATCCCCAGTGTGCAGACCCCGTGCTCGGCGAGCGCGGCTCGGGTGAGCCCGGCTGTGACGGCGCGCCCGAGCCCGAGGCCTCGGTGATCCGTGTGCGTCACGATCCCAGCCAGGTGCGGGACGCCGTTCTCCAGGGACTGCATCGCCCCGGCCGCGAGCAGCTCACCGCCCGCCGAGCGGATCCCGAGCCACAGCCTCGTCCGGCCGGTCCCGGGATCGCCCTCCCCGGTCGGGCTGTGCGCCGTCGCCAGCGCGGCCAGCTCCGCTGCGTCGGCGCTGTCGTCGAGGACCACGAGAGCCTCCTCTTGGGGGATGCTGGGCGGGTCCTGCGTCGTCCACATCCAGTCCCACTCCCCGCCGGAGCCGAGGTCGAAGGTCTCAGCCAGCTGATCGGCATACTCCTGGGGCAGGGAGATGCCCGCGGTCCCCAGCTCGGCTACGCGGCCTCGCAGCTGCTCCAGCAGGGCCCTGATCTGTGCGGCGCCACCCCCGGAGTGCGGGAAGACCCACAGGCCGCGACCGCGGCGTCCGATCCGCTCGACCGCCACGGCGCCGTCGTTGGCCAGCACCCGGCCGTAGAGGGGGTCGGGGATGCCCCACCGGACGAAGGGGTCCCCGTCGGCGAGCTCAAGGAGGGCGGCGTGTGAGGAGATCGTGCGTAGGGCTGCGTGCGGGGCCACGGCGGCAGGTTAGCCTGCCGGGGTGACCGGTTCCGTGGGTGATGACCTGTTTGCCCAGCAGGCCGAGGACGTGGGCGCAGGCGACCTGCAGCCGCCCCTGGCCGTCCGGATGCGTCCCCGCACCATCGGGGAGGTGCGCGGGCAGTCCGACGTGCTGCGGCCCGGCAGCCCGCTGCGGCGCCTCATCGAGGGCCACGCCGGGGCGGCCGGACCCTTGTCCGCGATCCTCTGGGGCCCGCCCGGCACGGGCAAGACCACCCTCGCGCACCTGGTCGCGCAGGCCGCGGGACGCACCTTCGTCGAGCTCTCCGCCGTCACGGCAGGGGTGAAGGACGTCCGGGCCGTCATGGAGCAGGCCACCCGGGAGCGCAGCCTCTACGGCCGGCAGACCGTGCTCTTCCTCGACGAGATCCACCGCTTCAGCAAGGCCCAGCAGGACGCCCTGCTGCCGGGGGTGGAGAACCGCCTGGTCATCCTCGTGGCCGCGACGACGGAGAACCCGTCCTTCAGCGTCATCGCGCCGCTGCTGTCCCGCTCGATGCTCATCCGGCTGACCTCCCTGGACGAGGAGCAGGTGGGGGAGGTCGTCGACCAGGCGCTGACCGACGAGCGCGGCCTGGACGGGGCCTTCGAGCTGGCCCCGGAGGCCCGGGACCACATCATCCGGATCGCGGGCGGTGACGCCCGGCGCGCCCTCACCACGCTGGAGGCCGCGGCCGGTGTCGCGCTCGACGGCGTGCCCGCGGGGCGGGAGGGCGAGGTCGTGGCCATCACCCTCGAGGTCGCCGAGCAGGCGGTGGACCAGGCGGCCGTGCGCTACGACCGGGCCGGCGACCAGCACTACGACGTCGCCAGCGCGTTCATCAAGTCGATGCGAGGCAGCGACGTGGACGCGGCGCTGCACTATCTCGCGCGGCAGCTGGAGGCGGGGGAGGACCCGAGGTTCATCGCCCGGCGGATCGTGATCGCCGCCAGCGAGGATGTCGGGATGGGCGACCCGACCGCGCTACAGACCGCCGTGGCCGCGATGCACGCTGTCGCCCAGATCGGGATGCCCGAGGCCCGGATCATCCTGGCCCAGGCCGTCGTCCACAACGCGCTCGCGCCCAAGTCCAACGCGGCATACTCCGGCATCAACGCCGCCATCGCCGACGTCCGGGCCGGGCGCGGGGGCGCGGTGCCGGCCCACCTGCGGGGGAGCGGGTATGCCGGTGCCGAGCGGCTCGGGCACGGTGCCGGCTACCGCTACAGCCACGACGAGCCCAACGGTGTCGGACCACAGCAGTTCCTGCCGGACGACCTCGCGGACGCCGACTACTACCATCCGACCGGACGCGGCTGGGAGGAGCGGCTCGGTCCCCGGTGGCGTGAGCTGCGGGCCATCATCCGGGGCACCACTCCCTGACCCGTGACCAACGGGCGGCAGCCGTCGATGACGGTTGTCGTGGTGTGAGCCAGATAGAGTGAAACGTCCCCTGAATCGACGAGGAGCCCATGCAGACCGCCGAGATCCGCCGCCGCTGGCTGGCCTTTTTCGAAGGCACCGGCCACACCGTGGTGCCCAGCGCCCCCCTGGTGTATGACGACCCAAACCTGTTGTTCGTCAACGCCGGCATGGTCCCGTTCAAGCCGTACTTCCTGGGGCAGCAGACGCCGCCGTGGCCGCGGGCCACCTCGGTGCAGAAGTGCGTGCGGACCCTCGACATCGAGGAGGTCGGCAAGACCACCCGGCACGGCACGTTCTTCCAGATGAACGGCAACTTCTCCTTCGGTGACTACTTCAAGGCGGGGGCGATCGAGCACGCCTGGAAGCTGGTCACCGGCTCGCAGGGCGAGGGTGGTCTCGGGTTCGACCCGGACAAGATCTGGGTCACCGTGCTCGGGCCCGGGCTCCTGCCGCACCTGCCGGACGGCGACGAGGAGGCCGCCGCGCTGTGGCGGGAGATCGCCGGCCTGCCGGACGAGCGCATCCAGCGCCGCGGCGTGGAGGACAACTACTGGCACATGGGCGTGCCCGGTCCGGCCGGTCCGTGCAGCGAGATCTACGTCGACCGCGGCCCGGAGTACGGACCCGAGGGTGGCCCCCTCGTCGACGAGGAGCGCTTCCTGGAGATCTGGAACCTGGTCTTCATGCAGGAGGAGCTCAGCGCGGTGCGGGCCAAGGCCGACTTCGACGTGGCCCGCGAGCTGCCCAGCAAGAACATCGACACCGGGATGGGCATGGAGCGGGTGGCCTACCTGCTGCAGGGCGTCGACAACCTCTACGAGATCGACGAGGTCTACCCCGTCATCGAGCGTGCCGAGGAGCTGTCCGGCCGTTCCTACGGCGGCCAGAGCGGCGACGACGTGCAGTTCCGCGTCGTCGCAGACCACGTGCGGTCCGGGCTGATGCTCATGTCCGACGGCGTGACGCCGGGCAACGAGGGCCGTGGCTACGTGCTGCGACGGCTGCTGCGCCGCGCGGTCCGCTCCATGCGGCTGCTGGGGGTCCAGGACCCCTCTCTCCCGGAGCTGCTGCCGGTCAGCAAGGACGTGATGAAGGCGTCCTACCCCGAGCTGGAGGCCGACTTCGGCCGGATCAGCCAGATCGCCTACGCCGAGGAGGAGGCCTTCCGCCGCACCCTCGCCGCCGGCACCACCATCCTTGACCTGGCGGTGGGTCGGGCCAAAGAGGAAGGGCAGACCAAGCTCCCTGGTGACCAGGCGTTCGCGCTGCACGACACCTACGGCTTCCCGATCGACCTCACCCTGGAGATGGCCGCCGAACAGGGCCTGGAGGTCGACCGCGAGGGCTTCACCCGGCTGATGACCGAGCAGCGCGAGCGCGCCAAGGCCGACGCCAAGGCCAAGAAGTCCGGCCACGTCTCCACCGAGGTGTGGCGCGAGCTGCGCGACCAGGGCTCGACCGACTTCCTCGCCTACGAGACGCTGACGGCCGAGGCCTCCGTGCGCGGTCTCGTCGTTGACGGCCAGCGGGTCCAGTCGTTGAGCCAGGGCCAGCGGGGCCAGCTGGTGCTGGACCGCACCCCCTTCTATGCCGAGTCCGGTGGCCAGATCGCCGACGAGGGCACCATCGAGACCGCCTCCGGGGCCGTGCTCCGGGTGCGGGACGTGCAGCGTCCCGTCAAGGGCCTGATCGTGCACACCGTCGATGTCGAGTCCGGGGAGTTCCTCGAGGGTGCCGAGGTCAGCGCCCAGGTCGACCCGGAGTGGCGGGTCCAGGCCTGTCAGGCGCACTCCGGCACCCACGTGGTGCACGCGGCGCTGCGCCAGGTGCTGGGCCCGACGGCTCTGCAGAGCGGCTCCTATAACAAGCCCGGCTACCTGCGCCTGGACTTCGCCTGGAACTCCTCCCTGTCGGCGGAGACCAGGTCCGAGATCGAGGAGGTGGCCAACCTGGCGCTCCGTCAGGACCTGCCGGTGGCCGCCGCCTACATGACCCTGCCGGAGGCCCGCGCCGCCGGCGCGCTCGCGCTGTTCGGCGAGACGTATGACGAGCAGGTGCGGGTTGTCGAGATCGGCGGCCCGTGGTCCCGCGAGCTCTGCGGCGGGACGCACGTGCGGCACTCGAGCCAGATCGGCGCGCTCACCCTGACCGGTGAGTCCTCCGTCGGCTCGGGTTCGCGCCGCCTCGAGGCACTCGTGGGTCTGGACGCCCTGCACTACCTGGGGCGCGAGCGTGCCCTGGTCAGCGAGCTGTCCAGCCTGGTCGGTGCGCGCCCTGAGCACCTCACCGACAAGATCGGGCAGCTCCTGGCGCGGCTCAAGGAGGCCGAGAAGGAGATCGCCGGCATGCGTCAGGCGGCCGTGATGTCGGACGCCGCCGCGCTCGTGGCCTCGGCCAAGGACGTCAACGGCGTCACCTGGCTCGGGCACGACGCCGGCTCCGGCGTGGCGGGGGACGACCTGCGCCGGCTGGTGACCGACCTGCGCGGCCGGCTCGGCGAGGAGCGGCCGGCCATCGTGGCCGCAGCGTCGGCGGTCAACGACCGACCGGTGGTCGTGGTGGCGACGAACGGGTCGGCACGCGACCGCGGCTTCAAGGCCGGTCAGCTGGTCAAGGTGGCCGCCCAGGTGCTGGGCGGCAACGGTGGCGGGAAGGACGACCTGGCCCAGGGTGGGGGAAAGGACGCTTCGCAGATCGCGGAGGCCCTCACACGGATCGAGCAGGCCGTTGGGCAGGGATGACCTCCGCGACGACACCGCACCGCGTCTGAGGCCGGGCGCTCGGCTCGGCGTCGACGTCGGCGAGGCCCGCGTGGGTCTTGCGGCCTGCGACCCGGCGGGCATCCTGGCCACGCCCGTGGCCACGCTCCGGCGTGATCATGAGCACCTGAGCGAGATGGACGAGATCGTCGCCCAGGCCCGCGAGCGGGCGGTGATCGAGGTCGTCGTGGGCCTGCCGCGCAGCCTCTCCGGAGCCGAGGGTGTGGCTGCCCGGGCGATCCGCGGCTACGCTACTGCGTTGCACCGCCGCCTCGGCGGGATCCCGGTGCGACTGGTCGACGAGCGACTGTCCACCGTGGACGCGCACCGGTCCCTGCACTCCAGCGGGGTCCCCGGCCGCGAGCACCGTGCGCGTGTCGACCAGGCGGCGGCGGTCGTCATACTGCAGGCTGCACTGGACACTGAAAGAAACACCGGTGGCCCCGCCGGTGAGGCCCTCGGGGGCCGTAAGCCACGGACGAAGCGGTCCGCGACGACGAGCGAAGGAACCCAACCATGAGCCGACCCCCGGCGGACGATTGGGCAGGCGCACACCAGCACCCCTCCGGGGAGCGGGCCGGCACCCACGGCCGGCACCCTGATGACCTGCACCACGACCTGCATGGCGAGGACCCGCACGTCGACGAACTGCCTGGCGACGACGTGCACGACTACTACGGCGACGCAGCGCACGACTACGCCGCCGAGGAGCACGACCACTCCCTGGCCGACGACGTGCTGTCCGAGGCGCGGCCGGAGGACGAGCAGATGTTCCGGCCGCGGCGGCGCAGGAAGCGCAACCCGTTCCTGCGCATCGGCGCGATCCTGGTCGCCGCGATCGTGGTGGGCGTGGGTGGCTGGATGGGGTTCAACGCCGTCCGGGGCATGATCCCGGACCTGGAGTTCGGCTCCTCGGCCCCCGAGGACTTCGAGGGCACCGGCAGCGGCGAGGTCACGATCGAGATCCCGGAGGGTGCGGGCGGGGCGCAGATCGGGCAGATCCTCTACGACGCGGGTGTCGTGGCCTCCGTGGAGGCGTTCTCCAACACCGCCGCCGCGGACCAGCGCTCGACGAGCATCCAGCCCGGCACCTACCTGATGTCGGAGCAGATGAGCGCGGCGGCGGCCCTGGACCGGCTCGTGGACCCTGACGCGCGCCAGCGCACGGGCGTGACGATCCGCGAGGGGCTGTGGCGGGACGAGGTCTTCGCCGTGCTGGCCGATGCCACGGGCAACGAGATCGAGGAGTACGAGGCGGTCGACCCGGCGTCCCTGGACCTGCCCGAGGCCGCCAACGGCCAGCTCGAGGGATATCTCTTCCCCGACACCTACGAGTTCAGCCCGACCTCGACGCCCGAGGAGCAGCTGCAGGCGATGATCGACCTCGGGGCGCGTCGCTACGAGGAGCTCGGGCTCGCCGACGCGGACATGCAGGAGATCATCATCAAGGCCAGCATCGTGCAGGCCGAGGGGATGTTCGCCGAGGACCTGCCCAAGATCGCCAGGGTCATGGAGAACCGCCTGGCCGGTGACTCCGAGACCAACGGCCACCTCCAGATGGACTCCACGATCCACTTCATCTACCAGGAGCGCGGCAGGGCGGGCACGACCGAGGAGCAGCGGGCCAACGAGAGCCCCTACAACACCTACCTCCACCCCGGTCTGCCGCCGGGTCCCATCAACAGCCCGGGCGCGTTGGCCATCGAGGCGGCGATGAACCCGGCGGAGGGTGACTGGCTCTACTTCGTGACCGTCAACCCCTCGACCGGGGAGACGGTGTTCACCAACAGCCTGGAGGAGCACAACAGGGCGTCCGAGGAGTTCCAGCAGTGGTGCCGGGACAACCCTGACAGCTGCTGACCGGTGAGCCGGCACGCCGGCGTGGTGGGCTCACCCATCGCGCACTCGATGTCCCCGGTCCTGCACCGGGCCGCCTACGACGCGCTCGGTCTGAGGGACTGGACCTTCTACAAGGACCAGGTCGGGGCCGGTGACCTCGCGGCCTATGTCGCGCGTCTTCCGGACGACTGGGTCGGCCTGGCGGTGACCATGCCCCTCAAGGAGGAGGCGCTGGCCCTGGGCAGCGTGGTCGGCGAGGAGGCCGCGCTCGTCGGCGGTGCCAACACCCTGACCCGCACGGACGACGGTTGGCGCGCGGACAACACCGACGTCCACGGGCTCCAGCAGGCCCTGCAGGACGCTGGCCTGCGCCCGACACCCTCGGCCGTCGTCGTGGGCTCCGGCGCCACGGCGCGCTCGGCCCTGCTGGCCCTGAGCCGGTTCGGGGTGCGTGAGGTGTGCCTGGTCGTGCGCGACCGGGCGCGACCGGGCGCGGTCGCGCTGGGGGAGCGTCTCGGGATGGCCGTGACCACCAGCCGGTATGCCGACGGGCCGGCTGCCTGGGGCGCGCCCGGTGTGGTGCTGAGCACCGTGCCAAGCGGGGCGACCCCGGCTGTGGACGGCTGGGCGCTGCCGGTCGGTGCGGTGGTGTTTGATGTGGTGTATGCCGGGTGGCCGACTCCGTGGGCGATGCACTGGCGGGTAGGTGACGTGCGGGTGACGAGGGGCGATGGGATGTTGTTGCACCAGGCAGTGCAGCAGGTGCGGCTGATGACCGGGCGTGAGGCCCCGGTGGAGGCGATGTCGGCAGCGCTGGCGGCGAGCCTGGGGGCCGCGAGCCCGGGGGCCGCGAGCCTGGGGTCCACGAGCCCGGGGTCCGCACGGTGACGATCGAGACCGTGCCCTGGCTGATGGCAGGGGTGGGTGCGCTCGTCGGGATTCCCGTCGCACGGTGGTTGCGGTGGGTCACCTACCGCAAGCCTGACGAGGTGGACCTGCCGCTGCCGGGGTCGCGGTGGTGGGTGGTCCCGATCCTGGCGGTGTCCTGGTGGGTGCTGACCTGGCGGGTGCTGGTGGCCGACGCCGCCCAACCCGGCGGCGGTGATCCGGGGGCCGACTCGCCGCACGCCTGGGTAGTCCAGACCATCGTGCTGGCCACCTTCCTGGTCGTCTCGCTCTCGTGTGTCTGCCTGGCCGCGATGGACTTCGACGTGCACCGACTGCCGGACCGGCTGATGTGGCCCTCGATGGGAGTGATGCTGCTCGGCTTCCTGGCGGCCGGCATCGTGGCAGCGGCGTGGGGAGACATGCTGCGGGTCGTCCTCGCCGGGCTCGCGTGCAGCCTCGGCTACCTCGCGCTGGCCCTGCTCTCCCTCGCCCGCGGGTCCCTGGCGGTGGGCCTGGGCGACGTGAAGCTGGCCGGGCTCCTCGGGATGGGGCTCGGCTGGTTCGGCTGGCAGACCGTCCTGGTCGGGATGTATGCCGGGTTCCTGGCGGGCGGCGTGTTCGCGATCTACCTGCTGGTGACCCGCAAGACCGACCGGCACGGACACCTGGCCTACGGTCCGCCCATGATGGTCGGGGCGGTCGTGGCGCTGCTCGTCTCTCCGGGTGCCCTCGGCAGCCTGTTCTGACGCGTGACAAGATGCCAGCCATGCTGCGCTGGCTGACTGCCGGTGAGTCGCACGGTCCCGCGCTCACCGCGATGCTCGAGGGACTCCCCGCCGGGGTGCGGGTCGACCGTGAGGCCGTGGAGGGTGCACTCGCGCGCCGACGGCTCGGCTACGGCCGCGGTGCCCGGATGAAGTTCGAGGCCGACCAGCTGTCCTTCCTCGGGGGCATGCGGCACGGCATGACGCTCGGCAGCCCCGTCGCCCTGCAGATCGCGAACTCCGAGTGGGCCAAGTGGACCGCGGTGATGAACCCCGAGCCGGTGGACGCCGGTGACCTCGAGCGGGCGAGCGACGTGGGCGCGCCGCAGGAGATCGCGCGCAACAAGGCCCTGACTCGGCCCCGGCCCGGCCACGCCGACCTCGTCGGCATGCAGAAGTACGGCTTCGACGAGGCACGTCCTGTGCTGGAGCGGGCCAGCGCCCGGGAGACCGCTGCACGGGTGGCGCTCGGTGCCGTGGCGGCCGCCTTCCTGGAGCAGGCCGCCGGCATCCGCCTGGTCAGCCACACGGTCGCGATCGGCTCGGTGTCCGGCACGTCCGACGACCGGGACGCCCCGGACGAGGTCAGCCTGCCCCGGCCGGAGGACGTCGCACGGCTCGACGCGGACCCCGTGCGCACCCTCGATGCCGAGCTGTCGGCCGCCATGGTGGCCGAGATCGACGCCGCGAAGAAGGACGGCGACACCCTCGGCGGCGTCGTCGAGGTGCTGGCCTGGGGCCTGCCGCCCGGACTCGGGTCCTACACGCACTGGGACAGGCGGCTCGACTCGCGGCTGGCGGGAGCGCTCATGGGGATCCAGGCGATCAAGGGGGTGGAGCTCGGCGAGGGTTTCCGCACCGCCTCCCGCCGCGGCAGCCAGTCCCACGACGAGATCGTGCGCGACGAGGCGGGCAGGGTCCGTCGGCAGACACTGCGCTCGGGTGGCACCGAGGGGGGCATGAGCACCGGGGAGGTGCTCCGGGTCCGCGCGGCGATGAAACCGATCAGCACCGTCCCACGCGCCCTCCAGACCATTGACGTCGCCACCGGTGAGCCGGCGACCGCGATCCACCAGCGGTCCGACGTGTGCGCGGTGCCGGCGGCCGGGGTGGTCGCCGAGGCCATGCTGGCCCTGGTGCTCGCGGATGCCGTGCTGGAGAAGTTCGGCGGCGACTCCGTGGCCGAGGTTCGGCGCAACCTGGGCGCCTACCTGGCCGCCATCCCGCGGTTGATGGGCGGTCCCGAGGGCGAGGACGGGGCATGACGCCGGAGCGGCCCGGTGCGGAGCAACGACCCCGCCCGGAGGAACGACCCCGCCCGGAGGAACGACCCAGCGCGGCCGAACGACCCCGCGCAGTCCTCGTCGGCCCGCCGGGCGCCGGCAAGTCCACCGTCGGCGCGCTGCTGGCCGACCGCTGGGGCACCGCGTTCCGGGACACGGACGCCCTGATCGAGCAGGATCAGGACCGGACGGTCTCCGACATCTTCGTCGACGACGGCGAGGCGGGGTTCCGCGCGATCGAACGGACGACGGTGCTCGCCGCCCTCGCCAGCGGAGGAGGCGTCCTGGCCCTCGGTGGCGGCGCCGTGCTCGACCCGGACGTCCAGGAGGCACTGGCAGGACACCGGGTCGTCTTCCTCGACGTCGCAATCGCGGACGCCTCCAAACGCGTCGGGTTCGACGGGTCTCGCCCGTTGCTCGCGGTCAACCCCCGGGCCTCCTGGACCCGCCTGATGAAGGCCCGACGTCCAACCTACGAGGCGGTGAGCACCGTCCGGGTGGACACCGCCGGGCGCACCCCCGATGAGGTCGTGGAGGCCGTCGTGGCCGAGCTGGGGGAGTCATGACCTCGCCTCAGGAGGACTCGCTGTCGGGTGACGGGCTTGCCAGGCCCGACGTCGACACCGGATCGTCGGCGACCTTGCCCCGACCATCTACTCCTTCGGTCGATGCCCAGCACGACAACGTGCCTGGTGGTGCTTCTGGCGACATCATCTCGGTGGGTGACCGCTACGAGGTCCACGTCGGTCCCGGCGCCCTCTCCCAGCTCACCCGGTGGGTGCCGGCGGGACGTCGAGTGATGGTCATCCACCAGCCCGGCCGGGACGCTCTCGTGGGCGAGGTGACTGACCTGGTCAAGGGTGCCGGGGGGCAGCCGTTCAGCCACGAGGTCCCGGACGCCGAGGCCGCCAAGGACGTCACGGTCCTGGCCGGAGCCTGGGCGGCGCTGGGAAGGGCCGGGTTCACGCGCGACGACCTCATCGTCGGGGTGGGCGGGGGAGCGGCGACCGACCTGGCGGGCTTCGTGGCCGCGTCCTGGTTGCGGGGCGTCGACGTGGTCCAGCTGCCTACCTCACTGCTCGGCGTCGTCGACGCTGCCGTGGGCGGCAAGACCGGCATCAACACGGCCGAGGGGAAGAACCTGGTCGGTGCCTTCCACGAGCCGCAGGCGGTGTTGTGCGACCCGGCCTGGATGGCCTCCATGCCACGCCCCGACCTGGTCTCCGGTCTCGCCGAGGTGATCAAGTGCGGCTTCATCGCCGACCCGGTGATCCTGGACCGCATCGAGGACGATCCGGCCGCAGCCTGCGACCCCGGTGCCCCGGTGATGACAGAACTGATCGCCCGGGCGGTGCGGGTCAAGGCCGAGGTCGTCGAGAACGACCTGAAGGAGGCCGGGATCCGGGAGATCCTCAACTACGGCCACACCTTCGCCCACGCGATCGAGCAGGTCGAGGACTATCGCTGGCGCCACGGGGACGCGGTCGCGGTGGGCATGGTGTTCGCGGCCGAGCTGGCTGTCCGTGCCGCGGTGCTCGACCCAGCGGTGCTCGCACGGCACCGGGCGGTCCTGGAGTCCGTCGGGTTGCCGACGACCTATGCCGGAGCCGGGTGGGACCAGTTGCGGGCGGCGATGGCCCGGGACAAGAAGGCGCGCGGTGCGACGCTGCGGTTCATCGTGCTCACCGGCGTGGGGTCGACCCAGCGGCTGCAAGGGCCCGACGAGGAGTTGCTCATGGCGGCGTTCCGCGCCATCCAGCCCTGACCTGGTGTCGGTCCACCCAGAGGAGCAGCCGCTCTCGCCACCTCACACGCCCTGCGCCGACTCCACCCAGTGCTGGGCCAGCGTCAGGCGGCGCGAGGTCTCCACCGGCCAGCCGTCCTGCTGCACCCGGAACGGGCCAGCCGCCAGACCGAGGATCCGGGCGGCCGCCCTCAGGCGCAGGTCCCGCGGGTCCAGGGTGGTCTCCCAGCGCTGCTGCAGCGCCGTGGCGTAGGCCGCGACCCGGTCGGGCTGGGAGGAGATCGTGTGCCAGACGGCGAGGTGACCCAGCATCGTGCCGGGGTCGTCGCCGGGCCGCGCCACCCCCAGGGTGTCGACGTCGAGCAGGCCGCTCACCATCCCGTCCTCGACCAGCAGCTGGGCCTCGTGGTAGTCGCCGTGCGCGGGCACCCGCTCCATCACGTCGTCCGTGCCGATGCTGGCCTCGAGCCAGTCGATCCGCTCCCGTTCCATCGGCAGCAGGTGGCGCAGCAGCTCGGCCATCCGGGGCACGGCATCGATCGCGGAGTGGACGGTCGCGGCCCGGTCCAGGTGCGGCAGCGTCCCCGGGATCCCGGCGATCACGTCGGGGTGCGGAAGGTGACCCCCGGGGTCCTCGAGGACGTCGCGGAGGGTCGCGCCCGACATACTGCGCATGGCCAGCAGACCCAGCTCCTCGTTGAGCCCGAGGGGCTCGGGCACCGGCAGTATGCCGTCCAGGCTCACGTGCCGCTGGTGCAGCGCCTTCAGGCGCCGCGGCTTGACCAGCTTGAGGTAGATCCTGTGGCCCGAG
The DNA here is from genome assembly GCF_023015765.1 of Ornithinimicrobium sp. F0845. Classification (GTDB taxonomy): domain Bacteria; phylum Actinomycetota; class Actinomycetes; order Actinomycetales; family Dermatophilaceae; genus Ornithinicoccus. The sequence goes on along the minus strand of NZ_JALKAL010000021.1, from coordinate 22,633 downwards.
CCGGTGACCTCGATGACGGCACGGCGGGTGGGGCGGTAGGCGCGGAGCCGGGTGGCCGGGTCGGTGATCTGCCCGCCGAGGTCGGCGATCAGCGAGGCGGCCACCTCCGGTTGCAGGACGGCGGACAGGGACGGCAGGAACGGGTCCTCGGGCACCCGCCAGACGGCGACCCGCGCGTCGTCGGCGCCCACCACCGCGGCGCCCTCCGGTGCCTCGAGGGTGGTCCCGACGTAGGTGGCGCGGCCGGCCAGGGGACCGCCCTCGACGATCGCGTCCCACGACACCGTGGCGCTGCGACCCGGCCACCAGGTCACCTGGCTGACGGCTACGGCGGTCACGGTGCCCCCGGAGGCAGCGGCGATCGCGGCGAGCGGGCCGGGCACCTGGTCGGTGAGCAGGTCCGGCAGGGCCGGGAGCTCCGGGTCGGTCATGGAGGCCGTCCACTGCCGGTCGGTGAGCGGGACAGTCGTGCCCGGGTCGTGGGGGCCGGGGTCGTGGGTCCTGGAATGTGACGTCGGGTCGTTGGTCCTGGAATGGGACGTCGGGTCGTTGGTGTCCCGGTGGTGGCTGCTCATCGGGCCGTCGCCGACTTCGGTGCGCTGCCGCCACGGGAGGCGGTCCGCATGAGCCGCTCCAGCTCCGTGCGCTGACTGTCCGTGGGCACGGCCCAGCCTGTCTCGTAGCCCACCACCTCGCGCAACGGGGTGGCACTGCGGGTGCCGAGGAGGATCTCGATGTCGTCCGGACCGAGCAGCCCCGGGTGCACGACGCCGCACGCCTCGGCCAGCTTGAGCATCTCCCGGCGCCAGGCCCGCAGGTAGTTCGCCGCACGGTCGGCCTTGAGGGGCACGTCGATGCCGCGGGTGAGCCAGGGGTTCTGCGTCGCGACCCCGGTGGGGCAGTGGTCGTCGTGGCACCGCTGCGCCTGGATGCAGCCGATCGCCATCATCGCCTCGCGAGCGACGTAGACCATGTCGGCACCCAGGGCGAAGGCGACGGCCGCGTTGTCCGGGAGACCGAGCTTGCCCGCACCGATGAACACGACGTCGTCGGCCAGGCCGCGCCGGGCGAACTCGCGGTAGACGCGGGGGAACCCGAGCCGGAAGGGGAGGGCGACCGAGTCCGCGAAGGACAGGGGTGCGGCGCCGGTCCCGCCCTCGCCACCGTCGACCGTGATGAAGTCGACGCCCCGGTCGGTGGTGGCCATCTGCTCGGCCAGCTCCTCCCAGAAGGTGAGGTCACCGACCGCCGACTTGATCCCGACCGGCAGACCGGTCTCCTCGGCGATCATCTCGATCCAGTCGAGCATGCTGTCCACGTCGTGGAACTCGGCGTGCCGCGACGGGCTCGCGCAGTCCCGGTCCGTGCGGATGCCCCGGATCTCGGCGATCTCGTCGGTGATCTTGGCCTTGGGCAGCATGCCCCCGAGTCCGGGCTTGGCGCCCTGGCTCAGCTTGATCTCAATGGCCCGGACCGGCGCCGAGGCGACCAGCGCCTTCAACCGGGCCAGGCTGAACGCGCCGTCGACGTCGCGGCAGCCGAAGTAGGCCGTCCCGATCTGGTAGATGAGGTCCGCGCCCTGTCGATGGTGGGAGGCGATGCCTCCCTCGCCGGTGTTCTGCAGGGCGCCAGCCAGGGCGCACCCACGGTTCAGCGCCTGGACCGCCGGCCCGGACAGCGACCCGAAGCTCATGGCCGAGACGTTCACCACGGACTCGGGGCGGAAGGCGCGCCGACGCCCCCGGGCGGCGCCCATCACCTTGGCGCAGGGGACCACGTCGCGCTCGCCGGTGTGGGCCAGGGGACTGGGGGAGACCGGCGCGAACGTGCGGTGCTTCAGCACGGCATACCCCTCGTCGTTCTCCACGTCGTTGTCCGAGCCGAACCCGAAGTAGGGGTTCTCCAGCTTGGAGCTGGCGTAGATGAACCGCCGCTGGTCGCGGCTGAACGGCCGCTCCTCGTCGTTGTCGGTGACGATGTACTGCCGCAGCTCCGGCCCGATCTTCTCCAGCAGGTAGCGCGCGTGCCCGACCACCGGGAAGGTCCGCAGGATCGCGTGCTTGCGCTGCAGCAGGTCGTGGGTCGCCAGGGCGGCCAGACCCGCAGCGGGGATGGCGATGGCCTTCGTCCAACTCATGCCCGCCACTCTGCCCCATACGATGGCTCAATGTCCCGACGTGTCCTCGTCCTCAGCGGTCCGAACCTGGCAGCCCTGGGCAGCCGGGAGCCGGAGATCTACGGCACCCTCACCCTCGCGCAGGTCGAGGACCGGGTGCGGGAGTATGCCGAGTCGCTGGGTCTGAGCGCGCAGTGCCGGCAGACCGACGACGAGGCCGAGCTCATCGGGTGGCTGCACGAGGCGGCACGTGAGGGGTGGGACGTGGTCCTGAACCCGGCGGCCTTCACGCACTACTCGTATGCCGTGGGCGACGCCTGCGCGCACCTGGTCGGGATGGGCTCCCGCCTGGTGGAGGTGCACCTGTCCAACCCGGCCGCCCGGGAGACCTTCCGGCACGCCTCGGTGGTGGCACGGTCGGCCACCGGTACCATCGCCGGGTTCGGGGCGGACTCCTACCTGCTGGCGCTGCGGGCGCTCGCCGCCCCCGACTCCTGAGTCGTCATTACCGTTCGCCGTGGACGAGCCGTTAAACTGGCCGACGATCCCGAGCCCTCCTGCTGTGCCGTGTGCGCCGGGGCCGGCCCACTCGACATACGAAAGAGACACCTGTGGCAACCACGAACGACCTGAAGAACGGCCTCGTCCTGAACATGGACAACGGGCTCTGGCAGGTGCTGGAGTTCCAGCACGTCAAGCCCGGCAAGGGCCCGGCGTTCGTCCGGACCAAGCTCAAGAACGTGACCTCGGGCAAGATCATCGACAAGACCTTCAACGCCGGTACCAAGGTGGACACCGCCACCGTCGACCGCAGCGACATGGAGTACCTCTACAACGACGGCACCGACTTCATCTTCATGGACAGCAAGACCTACGAGCAGGTCCCGGTGTCCGCGGAGGTCATGGGCTCGGCAGCGGACTACCTGCTGGAGAACGGTCAGGCGATGATCGCCCAGCACGAGGGCACCGTCCTCTACATCGAGCTGCCCCCGAGCGTGGTCCTGGAGATCACCCACACCGAGCCGGGCCTGCAGGGCGACCGCTCCACCGGCGGCACCAAGCCGGCCACCCTCCAGACCGGTGCCGAGATCCAGGTGCCGCTGTTCCTGGAGGCGGGCACGAAGGTCAAGGTGGACACCCGCGACGGGTCCTACCTTGGCCGTGTGAACGACTGATCCGTTCGTGGCCGCACGCAGCAAGGCCCGGAAACGGGCGCTGGAGATCCTCTTCGAGGCCGAGGCCCGCGACCTGAACATCGGCCAGCTCCTGGCCGACCGGGTCGCCGCGCCCACCACGCAGCACCCGCTCCCGCAGTACACCGTGACCCTCGTCGAGGGTGTCCTGGCCCACTGGGGTGAGATCAACGAGGTCCTGGAGACCTACAGCCAGGGGTGGGCGCTGGACCGGATGCCCTCGGTCGACCGCGCCGCACTGCGCCTGGGCACCTGGGAGATCGTCTGGAACGACGAGGTCCCCGATCCGGTCGCGATCTCCGAAGCCGTCGAGCTGGTCCAGGGGATGTCGACCGACGAGTCCCCGAAGTTCGTCAACGGCCTGCTCGCGCGGGTCTCCGACGTGAAGGGGACCCTGGCCTGACCCGAGCGGGCGCAGGCTCCTGGACCGCCCGCCATACTCGTCCGACAAGAACCTGCGCATGGTCCTTCCGGATCTCTTGCCTGCATCCAGCAACCCTTGAGGCCAACGGCCGTGGGGCACATTTGACATTGACGCATGGGTCAACGTGCACACTGGTGTCTGTCGCCCTCAGCGGCGGCGATGCAGGAGGTCGCGACGACGGAGAACAGGAGGTGTGCGGCATGGAGTGGTCCATCCAGGAACTGTCCAGGGCGGCAGGCACGACGAGTCGGACGCTCCGCTACTACGGCGAGCGCGGACTCATCACGCCGAGTCGCACGGGCAGCAACGGGATGCGGTTCTACGACGAGTCCGCCCTCGGCACGCTCCTGCGCATCCGGATCCTGCGCGACTACGACGTCGGGCTCGGGGCGATCGAGGACGTCCTGAGCCGGAACGTCGACACAGTGGATGCGCTTCGGGAGCACGTCGCCCAGATGCGGACGCACCGTCGCGAGCTCTCGCGAAGGATCGCTTCGCTGGAGCGCACGATCGAGAAGATGGAAGGAGGTGAACAACTCATGGCAGACGAGGTGTTCGAGGAGTTCGACCACACGCAGCACCGCGAGGAGGTCGAGCAGCGGTGGGGCAAGCAGGCCTACGCCGATAGCGACCGCTGGTGGCGCTCCCTCTCCGATGAGGAGAAGAAGTACTTCCAGCAGGAGCAGAAGGACATCGCCGCGGCCTACGGCGAGGTTGCCACGTCCGGCGCGGCGCCCGACTCGCCGGAGGCCCAGGAGGTGACGGCACGCCACGTGGCGTGGCTGTCCGGGCCGACCACGGTCACGCCGGAGTACCTGACCGGGCTCGGTGAGATGTATGTCGCGGACCCGCGGTTCGGGGCCAACTACCCCGGCTACGCGGAGTTCGTGCGGGACGCCATGCGCGTCTACGCCGAGCGCATGTGACCGGACCCGGAACGGTCGGGGCTGCAGACCCGGCCGACCCGGTGCGCTCGCTCGGGCGTGCGGGCGCGTACAGTAGGCGCCACACCACCCAGATACGACGACGTCCTTTAACCACCGTCCTGTGAGGCGGGGAAGGAGTGGGCCAGATGAGCCCTGCCCAAGACCGGGTCCCTGCGGGGGCTACCGACCAGACCGGTGGACGGGTGGTGTTGGCCCAGGCCGAGATCTCCCGTGCGCTGCGCCGCATCGCCCACGAGATCCTCGAGGGAAACAAGGGCACGGAGGGGCTCGTCCTGATGGGCATCGCCACCCGCGGCGTGCCACTCGCCCAGCGCCTGGCACGCGCCCTGCACGACGTCGAGGGCGTCGAGATCCCGGTGGGCACCCTGGACATCACGATGTACCGCGACGACCTGCGCAGCCAGCCGGTCCGCGCCATGGAGCGCAGTGAGGTGCCCGACGGAGGGGTCGACGCCAGGGTCGTGGTCCTGGTCGACGACGTCCTCTACTCCGGCCGCACGGTCCGCGCCGCGCTCGACAGCCTGGCCGACCTCGGCCGCCCGCAGGCCGTGCGCCTCGCAGTGCTGGTCGACCGGGGCCACCGCGAGCTGCCGATCCGCGCGGACTATGTCGGCAAGAACCTGCCGACCGCCCAGTCCGAGCGGGTCTCGGTGCGGCTGCAGGAGTCCGACGGGGTCGACGAGGTCGTCATCTCCGCACCAGAGTCCGGCACGCTCGAGGGGGCACGGCGGTGAAGCACCTGCTCTCCATGGCCGACCTGGCCCGCGAGGAGATCCTGGAGATCCTCGACACGGCCGTCAGCATGCACGAGGTGCAGCACCGCGACGTCAAGAAGCTCCCGACGCTGCGCGGTCGCACGATCATCAACTTCTTCTTCGAGGACTCCACCCGGACCCGCAGCTCCTTCGAGATCGCGGGCAAGTGGCTGTCCGCCGACACCATCAACCTCACCGGCAAGGGGACCTCGGTCTCCAAGGGCGAGTCCCTGCGCGACACCGTCAAGACCATCGACGCCATGGGCGTGGACATGATGATCGTCCGGCACATGGCCTCGGGCGCCCCCGCCCAGATCGCACAGTGGACCAGGTGCTCCATCGTGAACGCGGGCGACGGCATGCACGAGCACCCGAGCCAGGCGCTGCTCGACGCCTACACGATGCGCCAGCGCCTCGGTGACCTGGAGGGCCGGCACGTCGCCCTCGTCGGGGACCTGACCCACTCCCGCGTGTTCCGCTCCAACGTGCTGTGTCTCACCACGCTCGGCGCGAGGGTGACCCTGGTCGCGCCGGCCACGCTCATGCCCGCCGGCATCGCCGACTGGGCGAAGGCCGACGGCATCGAGCTGTCCCACGACCTGGACGCCGTGCTGCCCACCGTGGACGCGGTGATGATGCTGCGGGTCCAGCGCGAGCGCATGTCCGGCGGGTTCTTCCCCACCGCCCGGGAGTATGCCGTCACGTACGGCCTCACCAAGGATCGCCTGCGTCTCCTCCCGGACCACGCGGTGATCTGTCACCCCGGTCCGATGAACCGCGGCCTGGAGATCTCCGGGGACGCGGCGGACGCGGCCCAGTCCCTGGTCCTGGACCAGGTCTCGGCCGGTGTCGCCGTCCGGATGTCGATCCTCTACCACCTGTTGTCCGGAGAGCAGTCCGGCGAAGGGAGCGCCGCATGAGTGACAGGACCAGCGAGGACACGAGCGTGCGAGGCCCGCAGCGGTCCGCGGAACTCATGCAGGGAGCACGCATGAGTGTCGAGACCCGTCCCACCAACACCACCCCGCTGCTGATCACCGGTCTCGACCTGGCCGGCGCCGGCACGGGTGACCTGCTGGTCGTCGACGGTCGCATCGCGGCGGTCGGTGCCGACGCGGCGGACCAGGCGCCGCAGGGCTCCCAGCGCTACCACGGCGAGGGCCTGGTCGCCCTGCCCGGCCTCGTCGACCTGCACACCCACCTGCGCGAGCCGGGCCGGGAGGACGCCGAGACCATCGAGACGGGCTCCCAGGCCGCAGCCGCCGGCGGCTTCACGGCGGTGCTGGCCATGGCCAACACGACACCGGTCACCGACACCGCGGAGTCCGCGGAGCGGATCCTCGACCTGGGGCAGCGGGCCGGCTACGTCGACGTGCACCCGGTGGGCGCGGTCTCCAAGGGACTGGCCGGCGAGGAGCTGGCCGAGCTCGGCCTGATGGCCCGCTCCCGCGCCAGGGTCAGGGTCTTCTCCGACGACGGCAGGTGCGTCCACGACGCGCGCCTGATGCGGCGGGCGCTGGAGTACATCCGGTCCTTCGACGGCGTGATCTCCCAGCACTCCCAGGACCCGGACCTGGCCGGGGCCACCGCGTGCTGCCACGAGGGCGAGCTGTCCGGCCGCCTCGGTCTGCCGGGCTGGCCCGGCGTGGCCGAGGAGTCGATCGTGGCGCGCGACGTCATGCTGGCCCGGCACACCGGCTCCCGCGTGCACGTCGCCCACGTCTCGACGGCCGGCAGCGTCGAGGTGCTCCGGTGGGCCAAGGCCCAGGGCAGCGCGGTGACGGCCGAGGTGACTCCCCACCACCTGCTCCTCACGACCGACCTGCTCACGACCTACGACCCGGTCTACAAGGTCAACCCGCCGCTGCGGCCGCAGGAGGACGTGGAGGCGCTGCGCGAGGCGCTGGCCGACGGCACCATCGACATCGTGGCCACCGACCACGCCCCGCACGTGCGCCAGGACAAGGAGCACGCCTTCACCGACGCCGCCTTCGGCATGCTCGGTCTGGAGACCGCGCTCTCGGTGGTCAGCACCGTGATGGTCGCCTCGGGACGCATGACCTGGGCCGACGTGGCCCGCACCATGTCGACCGACCCGGCGCGCATCGCCCGGCTCACCGACCAGGGACAAGGACTCACCGTGGGAGCACCCGCCAACCTCACCCTCATCGACCCCGACCGCAAGGTGGTCGTCGACGCCGCGGACAGCAAGTCGCTGTCGCGCAACAACCCGTGGCACGGGCGCGAGCTGACCTGTGGCGTGCACCTGACCATGCTCCGCGGGCGAGTCACGGCACGCGAGGGCCTCGTGTGGGGGGCATCCTCATGAGCGCGACCACGTCACCAGCAGTCCTCGTCCTGGAGGACGGCCGGGTCTTCGAGGGCGAGTCCTACGGTGCCGTCGGCGAGACCGTCGGCGAGGCCGTCTTCTGCACCGGCATGACCGGCTACCAGGAGACGCTGACCGATCCCAGCTACCACCGTCAGGTCGTCGTGATGACCGCGCCGCACATCGGCAACACCGGCGTGAACGCCCACGACATGGAGAGCCAGCGCATCTGGGTGGCCGGCTTCGTCGTCCGCGACCCCGCGATCCGCCCCTCCAACTGGCGTTCCCAGGGCGACCTGCAGACCTCCCTGGCCGACCACGGTGTCGTGGGCATCTCCGGGGTGGACACCCGGGCCCTCACGCTGCACATCCGCGACCGGGGAGCGATGCGCGCCGGGATCTTCTCCGGCCCCGTCGCCCTCGAGCCGATCCAGGCGCTCCTCGCCCGCGTGCACGCCGCTCCGCAGATGACGGGGGCCGCGCTGGCCGCCGAGGTGAGCACGCAGGAGGAGTATGTCGTGGAGCCGGTGGGCGATCACCGGTTCACCGTCGCGGCCCTCGACCTCGGGATCAAGGGCACCACCCCGCTGCTGATGGCCGAGCGCGGGATCCGCGTGCACGTGCTGCCGGCCGACACCGGTGTCGACCGGGTGCGTGAGCTGGCGCCGGACGGGGTGTTCTTCTCCAACGGTCCGGGGGACCCGGCCACCGCCGACAGCGAGATCGACCTGCTCCGCAGCGTCCTCGACGACCGCATCCCGTTCTTCGGCATCTGCTTCGGCAACCAGCTGCTGGGCCGCGCCCTCGGCCTGGACACCTACAAGCTGCCCTTCGGCCACCGCGGGATGAACCAGCCCGTCCTCGACCGGGCGACCGGCAAGGTCGAGGTGACCAGCCACAACCACGGCTTCGCCATCGCCTGGCCCGGCGGGGACACCACCCAACCGGTCGACACGGCATACGGCGCGGTGCGGGTCTCCCACGTGGCCCTCAACGACGACGTGGTCGAGGGGATCGAGTGCCAGGACATCCGGGCCTTCTCGGTGCAGTACCACCCCGAGGCGGCGGCCGGCCCGCACGATGCGAGCTATCTGTTCGACCGGTTCGTGGAGATGATGCAGCAGCGAGCCGGCGCCGAGGGGGAGGAGGGCCAGCATGCCTAGGAACGAGGCCATCACCAGCGTCCTGGTCATCGGGTCGGGCCCGATCGTCATCGGGCAGGCCGCCGAGTTCGACTACTCCGGCACGCAGGCGTGCCGGGTGCTGCGGGAGGAGGGGGTGCGCGTCATCCTGGTCAACTCCAACCCGGCCACGATCATGACCGACCCGGGCGTCGCCGACGCGACCTACGTCGAGCCGATCACCCCGGAGATCGTCGAGGCGATCATCGCCAAGGAGCGGCCGGACGCCGTGCTCGCGACGCTGGGCGGGCAGACCGCCCTCAACACCGCGATCGCCCTGCACGAGTCGGGGATCCTGGAGCGCTACGACTGCCCGCTGATCGGCGCCAACGTCGAGTCGATCCAGCTCGGCGAGGACCGGCAGGCGTTCAAGGGCGTCGTGGAGCGGTGCGGTGCCGAGAGCGCGCGCTCGATCATCGCGCACACCATGGAGGAGTGCCTGGCGGCGGCCGAGGAGCTCGGCTATCCGATGGTCGTGCGGCCCTCGTTCACCATGGGAGGCCTGGGCTCCGGCTTCGCCCACGACGAGGAGTCGCTGCGGCAGATCGCAGGCGCCGGCCTGCAGGACAGCCCGACCACCGAGGTGCTCCTGGAGGAGTCGATCCTGGGGTGGAAGGAGTACGAGCTGGAGGTGATGCGCGACCGGGCGGACAACGTCGTGGTCGTCTGCTCCATCGAGAACCTCGACCCGATGGGCGTGCACACCGGCGACTCGATCACGGTCGCGCCGGCGATGACGCTGACCGACCGGGAGTATCAGGAGCTGCGCGACATCGGCATCGCCGTGATCCGCGAGGTCGGCGTCGATACCGGCGGCTGCAACATCCAGTTCGCGGTCAACCCCCAGGACGGGCGCATCATCGTCATCGAGATGAACCCGCGGGTGTCGCGCTCCTCGGCGCTGGCCTCCAAGGCCACCGGCTTCCCGATCGCCAAGATCGCGGCGCGCATGGCGTTGGGCTACACGCTGGACGAGGTGCCCAACGACATCACCTCGGTCGGGGGGCGCCGCCCACCAACTGCCCCCGGACACGCCTCGGGCGCGAGCGACTTCTACTCGGCAGCCTTCGAGCCGAGCCTGGACTACGTGGTGGTGAAGGTGCCGCGCTTCGCCTTCGAGAAGTTCCCGGCGGCCGACCCGACGCTCACCACGACCATGAAATCGGTCGGTGAGGCGATGTCCATCGGCCGCAACTTCACCGAGGCCCTGCAGAAGGCGCTGCGCTCGATCGAGCGCAAGGACTCCTCCTTCCACTGGCGACCGGGGGAGACGCCCACCGCGGAGATGGCCCAGGCGCTGCTCGAGGAGGCGGCGACGCCCACCGACGGCCGGCTGGTGCTGGTGCAGCAGGCCCTGCGCGGTGGTGCCACGGTCGAGCAGGCGCACGAGGCCACCCGGATCGACCCCTGGTTCCTGGACCAGATCGTCCTGATCAACCAGATCGCCGAGGAGCTGGCGGCCGCGGCCGCGGGACCGGCGGGCCGGGCCACGCCGCAGCTGCTGCGCCGGGCCAAGCGGCACGGCTTCTCCGACGCACAGATCGCCGAGATCACCGGGCAGCCCGAGGCGGTCGTGCGCGGGGTCCGGCAGGCGCTCGGGGTGCGTCCGGTCTACAAGACCGTCGACACCTGTGCCGGGGAGTTCGAGGCCACCACGCCCTACCACTACTCCAGCTATGACTCGGAGTCGGAGGTGGCGCCGCGGACGAACCCGGCCGTCATCATCCTCGGGTCCGGTCCCAACCGGATCGGTCAGGGCATCGAGTTCGACTACTCCTGCGTGCACGCCTCCCTCGCCCTGCGCGAGCGCGGCTTCGACACGGTGATGGTCAACTGCAACCCCGAGACCGTCTCCACCGACTACGACACCTCCAGCCGGCTCTACTTCGAGCCGCTGACCCTGGAGGACGTCCTGGAGGTCGTGCACGCCGAGCGTGAGGCCGGCCCGGTGGCCGGGGTCATCGTCCAGCTCGGCGGCCAGACGCCGCTCGGCCTGGCGGCCGCGCTGAAGGCCGAGGGGGTGCCGATCGTGGGCACCTCACCGGAGGCGATCGACCTGGCCGAGGACCGCGGCGCCTTCGGGCGGGTGCTGCAGGAGACGGGCCTGGTCGCCCCCCGGCACGGCACGGCATACTCCGCCGACGAGGCGCTCGAGGTGGCACGGGAGATCGGCTACCCGGTCCTCGTCCGCCCCTCCTACGTGCTCGGCGGGCGCGGCATGGAGATCGTGTATGACGACGAGTCCCTGACCACCTACGTCACCCGGGCGACCACCGCCGCGCCGGAGCACCCGGTCCTTGTCGACCGGTTCCTGGACGAGGCGATCGAGATCGACGTCGATGCCCTCTATGACGGCCGGGACCTCTACCTCGGCGGCATCATGGAGCACATCGAGGAGGCGGGGATCCACTCCGGCGACTCGGCGTGCGTCCTGCCGCCGGTGACCCTCGGGCGGGAGGAGATGACCCGGGTCCGGGAGGCCACGCACCAGCTCGCCGAGGCGATCGGTGTGCGCGGGCTGCTCAACGTTCAGTTCGCCCTCGCCCAGGACGTGCTCTACGTCCTGGAGGCCAACCCGCGGGCGAGCCGGACGGTGCCGTTCGTCGCCAAGGCAACCGGGGTGCAGCTCGCCCGCGCTGCGGCCCTGGTGATGCTCGGCTCCACCATCGAGGAGCTGCGGGACGAGGGCCTCCTGCCGCGGCACCGCGACGGCGGCGACCTGCCGGACCAGGCCCCGGTGTCGGTGAAGGAGGCGATCCTGCCGTTCCGCCGGTTCCGCACCCAGACCGGCCAGGCGGTCGACTCCATCCTGGGCCCGGAGATGCGCTCCACGGGTGAGGTGATGGGCATCGCCGCCGACTACGGCACCGCGTTCGCCAAGAGCCAGCTGCGCGCCGGGTCGGCACTCCCGCAGTCGGGCACGATCTTCGTGTCGGTCTCCAACCGGGACAAGCGCTCGATGATCTTCCCCGTCAAGCGACTGGCCGACCTCGGCTTCCGGGTGGTGGCGACCGCCGGCACCGCGGATGTCCTGCGACGCAACGGGATCCAGGCCACGGTGGTGCGCAAGCACAGTCAGGGCCGCGGGCCTGAGGGCGAGCCGACGATCGTGGAGATGATCTCCGGCGGCGAGATCGACATGGTGATCAACACCCCGTCCGGGCAGGGCGCTCGGGCCGACGGCTACGCGATCCGGGCCGCCACCACGAGCCTGGACCGGCCCATCATCACGACCGTGCAGCAGCTCGGCGCGGCCGTCCTGGGGATCGAGGCCGCCGGCGCCGGGCCGATGGAGGTCGCCTCGCTGCAGGAGCACGCGGCGGCCCTGGACCTCTTCGGTCAGCTCCCCGCGGGGGCGCCGCAGGCATGAGCGCGCCGTTGCTGCACCGCCGTGCCGGGGAGGTGGTGGCCAACCGGCCGCTCGGCGCCTACCGGCAGCTCTCGGTGGTGCTCCCCGCGCTGGCGACCCCGGCGCGGCCGGGGCAGTTCGTCATCACCCCTCCCGCTCGCGCCGACCAGGTCCTGCCGCGGACCTGGTGGGTGGCAGGCGAACGCACCGAGCCCGGCTTCGGCACCACCCTCGAGCTCGTGGTCCCGGATCCGCCGGGGGGTTCAGGTGCCCTGCCGGCTCCGGGGGACGAGCTGCTCCTCACCGGCCCGGTGGGGCGAGGGTTCGGGCTGCCGACCACACCGGTGACGGCCGTGGTGGCGACGCAGGGGGCGGCGGGGGCCGCGGGGCGGTGGTTGTGCGAGCGGCTGCGCACGGTCGGCTGCGCGGTCCATCTGGTCTCCTGCGCCGACGAGCCGGAGCAGCACGTGGACCTCGTCCTGGCCCGGCGGTCGGCCGACGGGGTGATCCTCACCGAACCCGCAGGTGCTGAGGCAGCCCTGACCAGCCTCACCGAGCGGGTCCACCCCTCCGTCCTGTATGCCGTGGGGCCGCTTTCCCTGTCCCGCACCGTCGCCGAGGTTGCGGCAGGGACCGGCGCGGTGAGCCAGGTGAGCGGCGTGGACATCGGCGCCGACGGTCTGTGCGGTCACGGTCTGTGCGGGGCGTGCGACCTGCCGCTGCACGAGTCCGCCGGGTCCGGCTCGACGGTTCGCCCGTGTGCCGAGGGTCCGGTGCTCCGAGGTGGCCTCGTCGACTGGGAGGCGGCGCAGTGAGTGCCTGGTTGCCCCGGGTCACGGCGGCCGCCGGCTGCGGCGGCAGCGGCCGCGAGCTCGCGCGCTTTGGCGACCTCGCGGCCCTTGACGCGGTCCTGATCGGGCCGATCGGACCACCCGGGGCCGATGACGCGGGTGGTGCGGGGCGCGCACGGGCCCGGCTCGCGGCCAGCCCCTCGGGGCTCGTGCACACGCCGGCCCCGGCGCTGCCTGTCGAGCACGTCGTGGAGGACCTGCTGCCGTGGTTCCGGGCGAGAGGGCTGCCGGTGGTGTGTGCCGTGCGTGGTGGGACCGCCGGAGCGGTGGCCGACGTCCTGCAGGAACTGCGCCGGTCTCTGGACTTCACGACGGTCGCGGCGGTCGAGGTCGACCTGACGACCGACCGGGAGGAGACCCGGGCCGCAGGGGTCCTTGGACCGACGGACCGGGTGGGGCCGTGGTCGGCTGACCCGCAGGCCTGCCTGAAGCTCCTCGCGTCGGCGCGCGAGCAGCTGCCGCGGGACCTGCTGCTCACCGCCAAGCTGGCCGGCGAGTGCCCGGACCCGCTCGCGACGTCCCGGGCGGCCGTCGGAGGTGGCGCCCGGGCACTCGTGCTCAGTGGCAGCGTGCCCGCCGTCGGTCCGCCGCGCCAGCACCTTGTCGGGCCGGCTATCGGCCCGGTGACGCTCGGGCTGGTCACCAGGATCCGGGCCGCCATCGCGGCCGGCCGGGTCCCGGACGTGCCCCTCGTGGCGGTCGGTGGTGTCCACGACATCCGCACCGCACGGCAGGCACGCGCGACCGGTGCGGCCGGCGTCCAGCTCGGCACGGCCCTGCTGGCCGACCCGCAGGTCCTGTGGGACGTGCACCAGGCACTCACCACCGTCTCACCTCCACCACCCGTGTCCGACACCACCGACTGAGGAGTGCACATGGCACACGATCGACCCCGATTCAGCGCCCGGCTGCTCACCGCCATGGAGGCCCACGGGCCGCTGTGCGTGGGGATTGACCCGCACCCGGGGCTGCTGGCGAGCTGGGGCCTGCCCGACTCGGCCGACGGCCTGTCACGGTTCTGCGATGGAGTGCTCGAGGCGGTGGCTGGGCGGGTCGCCGCGGTCAAGCCCCAGTCGGCCTTCTTCGAGCGGCACGGCGCGGCCGGCGTCGCAGCCCTGGAGCAACTCCTGGCTGACCTGCGGTCCGCCGGGACGTTGAGCGTGCTCGACGTGAAGCGCGGGGACGTCGGCTCCACGATGGCGGCGTACGCCGAGGCGTACCTGGCCGACGGAGCGCCCCTCGCCGCGGACGCCATCACCGTCACGCCCTACCTGGGCACCGGCGCCCTGGCACCTGCCCTGGACACGGCGGCCGCGACCGGGCGCGGAGTCTTCGTCCTGGCGCTCACCTCCAACCCCGAGGCGCCGGCCGTCCAGCACGCGGGGGAGCCGTCGGTCGCTCGAACGGTCGTGGCCGACGTGACTCGCCGAAACGCGGGCGCGGAGCCCGTGGGGGACGTCGGGATGGTCGTCGGCGCGACGGTCGGGGAGGCGCCGCAGCGGCTCGGGATCGACCTGGTCGCCGCCAACGGCCTCGTCCTGGCGCCCGGGGTCGGGGCGCAGGGGGCCACGGCCCAGGACGTGGCCGCGACCTTCGCCGGGCTGCACCGCCGTGTGCTGGTGCCCGTGAGCCGGGGTATCCTCTCCGCGGGACCTGGACCGGAGCAGATCCGCGCCACGGCCGACAGGCTGAGCTCGGAGCTGGTCTCGCAGTTGTGGACCTGACCTGGGGTTGGCAGGCTGTCACCCATGTCGCTAGGTTCGCAGGGGAGGGCATCATGGACCGCCGTCGGGCGAGCTGACCCTCTCCGCCCCCAGGGGCAGGGCAGGATGAGGCCGGCGCACCGCGGCGCCGGACTCTGCAGGACGACCACTCAACATGACCGATGAAGGAGCAACCGTGGCACTTCCCCAGCTGACACCTGAGCAGCGAGCCGAGGCTCTGGCCAAGGCGGCGGTCGCGCGCCGTGAGCGCGCTGCGGTCAAGAACCGCTTGAAGAACTCGCAGGGTTCCCTGGCCGATGTCCTGGCCGAGGGCAAGGACAGCGACATCGTCGGCAAGATGAAGGTGTCGGCGCTGCTGGAGTCGATGCCGGGAGTGGGGCGGGTCCGCGCGAAGCAGATCATGGAGACCGTCGGCATCTCCGAGAGCCGCCGGGTCCGTGGACTGGGCGCGAACCAGACCCGTGACCTGCTCGCCTACTTCAACGAGGGCTGATCACCCCTTGACACGCGCCCCGGAGGGCACGGGGCACCCGGACGGCAGGGGGGACCGGACGGAGAGCCCCCGTCTCGTGGTCCTGGCCGGTCCCACCGCCGTCGGGAAGGGCACGGTCGCGGCCTACATCCGTCGGCACCATCCCCAGGTGTGGCTGTCGGTGTCGATGACCACCCGTCGACCCCGTCCCGGCGAGGTCGACGGGGTCCACTACCACTTCGTCGACGACCAGGAGTTCGACCGACTCCAGGACGCCGGGGAGTTCCTCGAGTGGGCCGTCGTGCACGGCCGCGCCCGCTATGGCACCCCGCGCGGTCCGGTCGAGCGGGCCCTCGCGAACGGACGACCAGCCCTGCTCGAGATCGACCTGGCGGGAGCACGGCAGGTTCGTGAGGCCATGCCCGGGGCCTTCTTCGTCTTCCTGGAGCCGCCCTCGTGGGAGGACCTGGTCGAACGGCTGATCGGACGGGGCACCGAGACCGAGGCCGAGCAGCAGGTGCGGCTGGACACGGCCCGCACCGAGCTGAAGGCCGTGTCGGAGTTCGACGCCCGCATTATCAACGACGATGTTTCACGTGCGGGCGAGGAACTCGTATCATTGATGTCTGAACCCCGCAGCCCAGGCCCCGAGGACCTTCCCTCGCGAGCCGGGCAGCGCACCGAGACGACGAGGACACAGCTGACGTGATTGGCACCATTGCCGCCCCGGAGGGCATCACCAACCCCCCGATCGACGACCTGCTCAAGCGGGCCGACTCCAAGTACGCCCTGGTCATCTACGCCGCCAAGCGCGCCCGCCAGATCAACGCCTACTACTCCCAGCTCTCCGAAGGCCTGCTGGAGTATGTCGGGCCGCTGGTCGAGTCGGAGATGACCGACAAGCCGCTGTCCATCGCGCTGCACGAGGTCAACCAGGGCAAGCTGCACACCTCCACCCCCGAGAACTGAACGCTGCCGCATGGACTGACCTCTGCTGCACCGACTGCAGGTCTCACCGGACGTCGGGCACGGGGGCAGTAAGCTCACCGCCGGGACCGATCGCCGCCCACCTGCCGCAGGGAGACCTCTGACATGAAACTCGTGCTCGGTGTCAGCGGCGGCATCGCCGCCTACAAGGCGGCGCTCCTGCTGCGGTTGTTCACCGAGGCGGGCTATGAGGTGACCGTCGTGCCGACCGCGGCGGCGCTGCGCTTCGTCGGTGAGCCCACGTGGGCGGCGCTGTCCGGTCGACCGGTCGCCACCGACGTGTGGACCTCCGTCCACGAGGTCCCGCACGTCCGGCTGGGCCACGAGGCGGACCTGGTCGTGGTGGCACCGGCAACCGCCGACCTGCTGGCGCGCGCCGCGCACGGGCAGGCCGACGACCTGCTGACCAACACCCTGTTGACCGCCCGCTGCCCGATCCTGATGGCCCCGGCGATGCACACCGAGATGTGGACGCACCCGGCGACCGCCGCCAACGTGACGCGGTTGCGCGAGCACGGGGTGCACGTGCTGGACCCGGCCTCCGGACGCCTCACCGGTGTCGATACCGGACCGGGTCGGCTGCCGGAGCCGGAGGAGATCTTCGCGGCTGCCGTGGCGCTCGTCGACCGCGACGAGGACGGGACCGCTCCCGGCCAGGGGAGCGATCGTCATACTCCCGGGTCTGCCGACCCCCTCGCAGGTGACCTGGCCGGTCGCCACGTCGTGGTGAGCGCCGGGGGCACGCGTGAGCCGCTGGACCCGGTCCGCTTCCTGGGCAACCGTTCCTCGGGCAAGCAGGGTTATGCGCTCGCCGAGGCCGCGGCGGCGCGGGGCGCGCGGGTGACGCTGGTGTCGGCCAACTCCGACCTGCTCGTCCCGGCCGGGGTCGAGGTGGTCCGGATCGAGACGGCACTGGAGCTCCAGGAAGCGGTCCGGGCGGCCCTGCCCGGTGCCGACGCGGTCGTCATGGCCGCCGCGGTCGCCGACTTCCGCCCCAGGGACTACCAGGACAACAAGATCAAGAAGACCCACGGCGAGGGGCAGCAGGACGCGGCCCCGACCATCGAGCTGGTGCGCAACCCCGACATCCTCGCCGGCCTGGTCGCCGAGCGTGGCACCTCGGCCTCCCCGGTCATCGTCGGCTTCGCGGCCGAGACGGGCGACGCCAGCGGCGACGTCCTGACCCTCGCGCGAGCCAAGCTGGCGCGCAAGGGCTGTGACCTGCTGGTGGCCAACGAGGTCGGCCGCGACGTGACGTTCGGCAAGGACGACTCGATGGTGCACCTGTTGCGCCCGGACTCCGAGGAGGTGCGCACCGTGGGACCGGCCCCCAAGCTAGTCGTCGCGGGCGCGGTGTGGGACGAGGTCGCGGACCTGTTGACAGGCCACGGCACTGTCCCTGCCGGACAGTAGACTGCGCCGAGTCCCGCCAGCAGCCGCTGCACCCCCGAGGAGTCCATCCGTGCCACGTCTATTCACCTCTGAGTCCGTCACCGAGGGTCACCCCGACAAGATCTGTGACCAGATCAGCGACGGCATCCTGGACGAGCTGCTGCGCCAGGACCCGCAGTCCCGCGTCGCCGTCGAGACGCTGGTGACCACCGGGTTGGTGCACGTGGCGGGGGAGGTGCGCACGACGGGTTACGCGGACATCCCCACGATCGTCCGTGACACGATCCTGGCCATCGGCTACGACAACTCGCACAAGGGTTTCGACGGCCGCACCTGTGGTGTCGAGGTCTCGATCGGCGGCCAGTCCGCCGACATCGCGGCCGGGGTGGACACGGCCTACGAGCAGCGCGAGCACGCCTCGGCGGACCAGTACGACCTGCTCGGCGCCGGGGACCAGGGGCTGATGTTCGGCTACGCGTGCAACGACACCCCCGAGCTGATGCCGGTGCCGATCTGGCTGGCCCACCGGCTCGCGGAGCAACTGACCCAGGCGCGCAAGTCCAACGAGCTGGACTACCTCCGTCCGGACGGCAAGACCCAGGTCACCATCGAGTACGACGGCGACCGGGCGGTGCGGCTGGACACCATCGTCCTGTCAACGCAGCACGCCGAGGGTGTCAGCCTGCGGGACCAGCTGGAGCCGGACATCCGGGCGCGCGTCATCGAGCCGGTGCTGCAGCGGGCCCGGGACAACGGGCTGCAGCTCGAGACCGGCGACCACCGGCTCCTGGTCAACCCGACGGGCAAGTTCGTGATCGGCGGCCCGATGGGTGACGCCGGGCTCACCGGCCGCAAGATCATCGTCGACACCTACGGCGGCATGGCCCGGCACGGTGGCGGGGCGTTCTCCGGCAAGGACCCCTCCAAGGTGGACCGGTCGGCGGCCTACGCCATGCGCTGGGTCGCCAAGAACGTCGTGGCGGCCGGCCTGGCCGGACGCTGCGAGATCCAGGTCGCGTATGCGATCGGTGCCGCCACGCCCGTGGGCCTCTACGTCGAGACGTTCGGCACCGAGACCCGCCCGGTCGAGCGCATCCAGGACGCCATCACCAAGGTGTTCGACCTGCGGCCGGCGGCGATCGTCGAGGAGCTCGACCTGCTGCGTCCCATCTACCAGGCGACCGCCGCCTACGGGCACTTCGGCCGCACGACGGCCGAGGGCCTCGAGCGGCCGTTCACCTGGGAGGAGACCAACCGCATCGAGGATCTCCGGGCAGCAGTCTGAGGGGACCGGAGGTGGTGCCCGACGAGCCCGACGGTCAGCCGACCCTCGCGGGGCTGGCCGTTCCCTCCGCGCATCGGTCCGGGGGGCGCAGCGGGCCGTCGGAGACCGGTGGGTCGAGCGGCGCGCGGGGTGCCGCTCGCGCGTCTGATCCGGTCGTGGACGAGCCGGTGGCGGTGGTGGTGGTCGACAGCCACCTGGCGCACCTGGACCGTCCGTTCGAGTATGCCGTCCCGGCCGACCTGGCCGACCGCGCCCGTCCCGGGGTGCGGGTGCGGGTGCGGTTCGCCGGCCGACAGGTCGACGGGTTCGTCGTGGAGCGCCGCGCCGAGGCCGAGCACGCCGGTCGCCTGGCCCCGCTGCTCAAGGTCGTCTCGGACGAGGTCGTGCTCACGCCCCACCTCGTGGCGCTCTGCCGGGACCTCGCCGACCACTACGGGGGGACGTTCGCCGACGTGCTGCGGCTGGCCGTCCCGCCACGTCACGCCCGTGCCGAGAGGTCGGTGCCGGCCGACTCACCGGAGCCACCGGCTCCCACGTCACGCGCGTCCTTGTCCGGAGGCCCGGCGCCGGGGGACGCGCCGCGGGGCTGGCAGCCCTACCCCGCGGGTGCGGCCCTGATCCGTCGGCTGGAGGCGGGGGAGTCGCCGGCCGCTGCCTGGCTCGCGGCGCCGGATGCCGGGTCGCCGGAGGGCTGGCCTGCCGCCCTGGCGACGGCGGTCGCTGCCGTGCACGTGTCCGGACGGGGCAGTGTCGTCGTCCTGCCGGACCACCGCGACATCGAGCGGGTCGCGACCGCCCTCGACGACGTCCTCGGACCGGATTCCTACGTCCGGCTGACCGCCGACCTGGGGCCCGAGCAGCGTTACCGTGCATGGGTCCGGGTGCTGCGGGGCCACGTCCGGGTCGTCCTCGGCTCCCGGTCGGCCGCCTTTGCCCCGGTGCGTGATCTCGGACTGGTGGTCTGGTGGGACGACGGCGATGACAACCTGCAGGAGCCGCGGGCACCGTATCCGCACGTGCGGGAGGTGCTGCGCCGTCGGGCCGCGCTCTGCGGGGCCGCGCTGCTCGTGGGGGGCTACACCCGCACGGTCCAGGTGCAGCAGTGGGTCCAGCGCGGTGAGCTCCCGGACGTGCGCGCCGACTCCGTGGCCGCCCTGGCACCACGGGTCACCGTGGCCGGCGAGGGGCACCTCGCGGCACGCGACGCGGCCGCTGCGGTCGCCCGGATGCCGAGCGTGGCCTGGCGCGCCGTCAAGGACGGACTCCTGCGGGGCCCGGTGCTCGTGCAGGTGCCCCGGCGCGGTTACCTGGCGGGGCTCAGCTGCGAGCACTGCCGGACAGCCGTGCGCTGTGCGGCCTGTGCCGGGCCACTCCGGGTCACCGCCGCCGGCGGGTCGGCGACGTGTGCCTGGTGCGGCCGGCCCGACGCGGGCCGAGCGTGCCGGGAGTGTGGCGGCACCACGCGCCGGTCTCGGGTCGTCGGGGAGGAGCGGACGGCGGAGGAGGTCGGGCGCTCCTTCCCCGGGTCGCGGGTCGTCGTGTCCCGAGCGGGCAACGTCCTGGCCTCGGTGCCGGCCCGACCCGCCGTGGTCGTCGCGACGACGGGCGCTGAGCCCGTGGCCGAGGAGGGCTATGCCGCCACCCTGCTCCTCGACGGTTGGGCACTGCTCGACCGCGGTGGCCTGGACGCCGGTGTCGAGGCGCTGCGCCGGTGGAGCGCAGCCGCCGCACTGACCCGGCCGGGCGGGCCCGTCGTGCTCGTCGGGGTCCCACCTCACGCGGGCCTGCCACCGGTGGAGGCGCTGGTCCGCTGGGACCCGACCTGGCTGGCCCGGCGGGAGCTGGAGGAGCGTGTGTCCCTCGGGCTGCCCCCCGCGCGCCGGACGGCCACGGTCACGGGCGAGCCCGGGGCCGTGGCCGGTGCCGCGGAGGCACTGACCACCGGTCCGCACGGACCGCGCCTGGAGGTCCTCGGGCCGCTCCCGGTGTCGGCCGGCGCGGGGGAAGAGGAGCGGGCGCACCGGCTGGTGATCCGGGAGGCAACGGGCCGCGGTGGCCTGTCGGCGGCCGGTGTCCTGCCGCGGGCGCTGCAGGACCTGCGCGCTGCCCGGAGCCTGCGCAAGACGCCCGGCGAACTGGTCGTCCAGCTCGATCCGCTGGACCTCGACCTGTAGCGGTCGCGACCCTTCCTCGACGGCGTTCGTGGTTGCGTCTCAACTCGGTAACGATCGGGTCACCAAGCGGTGACTTGTGTTGGTAATCGGGGGCGCTGTTGAATACTTTGGCTCACGCATACCCCCCCCGGCGCGTTGCAGGCTGCCGGGTCCCGGCCATGGGGGCCGGCACCCGCCTGCGGATGTGTCCGCTCAATAGGAGGAACATTGAAGATCAGGCGCACAACCATGGCGATCGTGGCCGCGGGAGCCCTGGTGCTGTCGGCTTGCACGTCGGACACCCCTGACGACGACACGACGACTGAGGGCACCGAGGCCACCGACGAGGGCTCCGAGGAAGAGGAGGCCGAGGACACCGCGGCCCCCGAGGACGCGGAGCAGACCACCGAGGCTGGCGAAGGCGAGGAGGCCGCCGGTAGCACCGGCAAGCCGGACCTGGGTGAGATCACCACCAAGCAGGACAACATCTTCTTCTCCGTGGGTGCCGACGAGTGGGCCGGCCTGAACGCGAACACCGCCGAGACCAACTCGGTCTACAACTCGGTCGTCTCCTCGCGCCTCGGCTCCAGCTTCTGGTACTACGGCACGGACGGCACGATCTACCCGGACGAGGACTACGGCACCTACACGGTGACCAGCGAGGACCCGCTGACGGTTGAGTACACCATCTCCGATGAGGCGGTCTGGGAGGATGGCACGCCCATCACCTACAACGACTACCTCTTCGACTGGGCGTCCAACAACCCGCCGTCGATCTACGGCGAGCCGCCGGCCGACGACCCGGACTACGTCCCGGCGTTCAACAACGTCGCCACCGACTGGGGCATCTACGTCCCGGACGGCCCGCAGGGTGAGCTGAACGGCAAGACGTTCACGATCACCTACCCCGAGCCCTACCCGGACTACACGCTGATGGTCGGCGGGGCGTTCCCGTCCCACGTGGCCGCGGAGCAGTCCGGTATGACGCCGGAGGAGCTGGTCACCGCGATCCAGGAGGGCGACGTTGACGCGATCGCCCCGGCGGCGGAGTTCTGGAACACCGGCTGGCTCTCCCCGGAGAAGACCCTGCCGGACCCGATGATCGCCCAGTCCAGCGGCCCGTACACCATCGACGCGTCCAAGGGCGCGGAGTGGAGTGTGGGTGAGTACATCACCCTCGGCCCGAACGACGTCTACTGGGGCCCGCCGCCGGCGACCTCCAACCTGACGTTCCGCTTCGCGGCGCCGGAGACCCACGTCCAGGCCCTGAGCAACGGTGACCTGAACATCATCGAGCCGCAGGCCACCGTGGACACGGTCCAGCAGATCGAGGCCCTGGGTGATGCGTTCGTGCTCGAGAAGGGCGCGACGATGACCTTCGAGCACGTCGACTTCAACTTCGCCGAGGGCAGCCCCTGGGCCGAGGACGCTGGTGGCCTGGCCGCCCGCGAGGCGTTCGCCTACTGCCTGCCGCG
>NZ_JALKAL010000020.1 GCF_023015765.1 Ornithinimicrobium sp. F0845 | reverse complement strand
AGCCCGTAACGACTACGAGGGTCATCACTACGGTGGCTCGCACCCTGGTGTTCCTCACAGCCGGATCTTTGCACGGACGGCCGCCGGTCCGCCCGATCGCCACGACCGGATTTGCCGCGTCAGGCGCCGGTTTCCCGGGGCGGCGTCACTGATCCGTCGTCATCGACGACATAGACGTCAATCCGCAGCTCCTCACGCACCCACGCAGGGACGCGTTGGACGGCCTCGGCTGCTCCAGTCGGCACCACGACGGCGAATCGCGTGGTCTCCGAAGGTCTGGTCGGAGGCATGCGACGCAACAGTTGACCGAACATTGTGTCTACATCGAGGCCCACGGCAGCGGTGCGTCCTTTGGCCTCCGCGAGAAGGTTGCAGCCGTCCTTGTGAGCGACTATGTCGACGAAGTCGACCTCGCGCGAGACGGACCACCCTTCTGAGGTCAGGTATTCACAGAAGGCCTGAACCACCCGAACTTCGTCGCCTCTCATGACCCCATCGTATGGAAGCGATGGCGCACGCACCTGCCACGGGGCGCTTGTTGGGCCCACCGCCCCCGGGTTGCGTCATACCGCCGCGTAGGACCGCCTTCGCCTTCAGGAGTCCGCCGCTTCTGCGATGGGAAGTCATCTCGATGCCGTGAGTGAGGGCCGCAACCGGGAGTTGACCCCAGACATGGCGCCGCCGTGGTGCGGGGCAGGTTGGTTACTCCCCCGCACCACGGCGGAACTTGTGGGTCAGCTGCAGCCGCTGGTGGAGCCGCAGCCTTCGCAGACATAGCAGGAGCCGGCGCGCTGCATCTTCGTGCCGCAGGTCATGCACATCGGGGCGTCAGCCGACTTGCCCTGGAACTTGTCCATCAGCTCGGCCGAGGAGTGCACCCCGGCGCTGACCTCGCGGGCCGCGGGCGCCTCGGCGTCCACCTTGTCCTCGACCTCGGGCTTCTCCGCCTTCTTCGTGGAGGTGGCCACGGACTGGCTGTAGGACTCCAACTCGTCCTCCACCGACTCATCGTCTGAGTCGCCCGAGGCTGAGCCAGGCAGATAGGAGCCAGTCTCCAGCTCGCGGGACCGCTCCTCGGCGGAGTGGATGCCCATGTAGTCGCGGGTCTCGAAGTCCAGGTAGTCCAGCGCCAGGCGGCGGAAGACGTAGTCCATGATCGACTGCGCCATGCGCACGTCCGGGTCGTCGGTCAGGCCAGCCGGCTCGAAGCGCAGGTTGGTGAACTTCTCGACGAAGGTCTCCAGCGGCACGCCATACTGCAGGCCGATCGAGACGGCGATCGAGAAGGCGTCCATCACGCCGGCCAGGGTCGAGCCCTGCTTGCCGAACTTCAGGAAGATCTCGCCCAGCGTCTCGTCGTCGTAGGTGCCGGCGGTCAGGTAGCCCTCGGCGCCGCCCACGGAGAACGACGTGGTCTGGCTGGTGCGGCGCTTGGGCAGGCGCTTGCGGACCGGGCGGTACTCCACGACCTTCTCGACCTTGGCCTCGGCAGCGCCGTCGGCCTTGTCCTTGGCGGTCGAGCCACCGTCGGACAACGGCTGACCGACCTTGCACGCATCCCTGTACACGGCCAGGGCTTTCAGGCCGAGCTTCCAGCCCTGCAGGTAGACGTCGGCGATCTCCTCGACCGTCGCGGACTCCGGCAGGTTGACCGTCTTGGAGATCGCACCGGACAGGAACGGCTGGACGGCCGCCATCATCCGGACGTGGCCCATCGGCTTGATGGCCCGCTCGCCCATCGCGGTGTCGAAGATCTCGTAGTGCTCGGTCTTCAGGCCCGGGGCGTCGATGACGTGCCCCTTGTCGGCGATGTGCTCGACGATCGCCTCGATGGTCTCCTCGGCGTAGCCGAGCATCTTCAGTGCGCGCGGGATCGTCTGGTTGACGATCTGCATGGAGCCGCCGCCGACGAGCTTCTTGAACTTGACCAGCGAGAAGTCCGGCTCGATGCCGGTCGTGTCGCAGTCCATCATGAAGCCGATGGTGCCGGTCGGCGCCAGGACCGAGGCCTGGGCGTTGCGGTAGCCGTTCTTCTCCCCCACCTTGACGACCGAGTCCCATGCCTTGGTGGCGGCCTTGTGGACGGCGGAGTCCATCACGTGCAGGGTGCGGATCTCGTCGTTGGCGGCCTGGTGCTTGCGCATGACGCGCTTGTGCGCGTCGGCGTTCTGCGCGTAGCCGTTGTAGGGACCGACCACGCCGGCCAGCTCGGCCGAGCGCTTGTAGGCCGCGCCGGTCAGCAGCGAGGTCAGCGACGCGGCCAGCGCCCGACCACCCTCGGAGTCGTAGCCGCGGCCGGTGGCCATCAGCAGCGCGCCGAGATTGGCGTAGCCGATGCCCAGCTGACGGAAGTTGCGGGTCGTCTCACCGATCGGCTCGGTCGGGAAGTCGGCGAAGCAGATCGAGATGTCCATCGCGGTGATGACCAGCTCGGCGACCGCCTGGTACTTCTCGACGTCGAAGGTGTTGTCCTCGCGCAGGAACTTCAGCAGGTTCAGGCTGGCCAGGTTGCACGAGGAGTTGTCGAGGGACATGTACTCCGAGCAGGGGTTGGACGCGGTAATCCGGCCGGTCTCGGGGTTGGTGTGCCAGTCGTTGATGGTGTCGTCGTACTGGATGCCCGGGTCGGCGCACTCCCAGGCGGCCTTGGCCATCTTGTTGAACAGCTCGCGGGCGTCGACGGTCTCGATGACCGAGCCGTCCTTGCGGGAGCGCAGCCCGAACTCCCCACCCTCCTCGACTGCACGCATGAACTCGTCGGAGACGCGGACGGAGTTGTTGGCGTTCTGATACTGCACCGACACGATGTCGGCGCCGCCCAGGTCCATGTCGAAGCCGGCGTCGCGCAGCGCGCGGATCTTGTCCTCCTCGCGCGCCTTGGTCTCGATGAACTCCTCGATGTCCGGGTGGTCCACGTCGAGCACGACCATCTTGGCCGCACGACGGGTCGCACCACCGGACTTAATGGTGCCCGCGGACGCGTCAGCACCGCGCATGAAGGACACCGGGCCGGAGGCGGTGCCACCGGAGGACAGCAGCTCCTTGGAGGAGCGGATGCGCGAGAGGTTCAGACCGGCACCGGAGCCGCCCTTGAAGATGAAACCCTCCTCCTTGTACCAGTTGAGGATGGAGTCCATCGAGTCGTCCACGGAGAGGATGAAGCACGCGGAGACCTGCTGCGGGCTGGAGGTGCCGACGTTGAACCACACCGGGGAGTTGAAGCTGAAGATCTGGTGGATCAGCGCGTAGGTGAGCTCGTGCTCGAAGATCTCCGCGTCCTCCTCGGTCGCGAAGTAGTCGTGGTCCTTGCCGGCCTTGACATAGGTGAGCACGACCCGGTCCACGAGCTGCTTGAGGCCGGTCTCACGGGCCTCGGTGCCGAGGGCGCCGCGGAAGTACTTCGTGGTGACGATCGTCGAGGCGTTGACCGACCAGAAGTCGGGGAACTCGACGCCGCGCTGCTCGAAGATGGTCTCGCCGGTCTTCCAGTTCTGCTGGACGACATCACGCTTCTCCCACGTCACCTCGTCATAGGGATGGACCCCGGGCGTGGTGTAGATGCGCTCGATCTTCAGGCCCTTGCCGGCCCGACGCGAACGAGACCGTGCAGCGCTCGTCTCCGTCATAATCCTGACTCCTCTGTTGGTTGTACTGGACCCTTGGTACTTCAACGTCTTGTGCTGTCCTGCTAGTCCTGCTCCGGCGGCTCACAACCACCGTCCCACCGACCACCGACAGTCCTCTCAAACCTCCGGTGACCTGCAGGGATGCCCTGCGCTACGGCATACTCCCCGCCGTGTCGGGCTCGCTCCCTGTCGCCTCGCGCTCGGCGCGGAGCAGGGTGATCGCCCCCTCGAAGTCCTCCAGGCTGTCGAACGCCTGGTAGACGCTCGCGAACCGCAGGTAGGCCACCTCGTCCAGGCACCGCAGCGGCGCCAGGATCGCCAGGCCGACCTCGTGGGCGTCGATCTCGGCCTGTCCCTGGGAGCGGATGGTCTCCTCGACCTGCTGCCCCAGGATCTGCAGCTCGTCCTCGGTGACCGGCCTGCCCTGGCACGCCTTGCGCACCCCGGCGAGGACCTTGTCGCGGCTGAACGGCTCGGTCGCGCCGGAGCGCTTGATGACCGAGAGGGTGGCGCTCTCGACGGTGCCGAACCGGCGCCCGCACTCGGGGCACTGGCGGCGACGCCGGATGACGGTCCCGTCCTCCTGGACGCGGCTGTCCACCACGCGGGAGTCAGTATGACGACAGAATGGGCAGTGCATCTTCCTGACCTCCTCGTGGGTCTCGCAGGCGGCCCTGACGGGCTTGGCCTGTGTGTTGAGATGGGGACTTCCTGTGGATGACGTGTGGGTCACGCCCTCCGGCTGTGCACAACATGTGGACGAACCACATGTGTGTAACTACTAGATATAGGGATGTTAGGCACGATGTGACCTACAGCGCAACAGGACGCGCCCGAGAGTTTTGGGGCTGATGTGATCTCGCAGGTCAGCGCCCTGTAGCTCTGCCCCGGCTCGGCGCGTCGCCACCCCGCGATCCGACTCACCGACGGCTCACACATGCCCCGACCAGATCACGAGAGGCAGGGGCGGATCGGCGGTCAGGAAAAAGAGTCGGATCCACACTCTTGACAATCCGACGATTCAATGTGTTGAATGTATCCATCCGGGTCGAGAGCGACCCCCGGCGACCCAGAGTCACAGCAGCAGGCGCAACCGCACTTGCCCTCAAGGAAGAGGTACCTCGAGATGAAGCCACTCGTGCAGCGGCTGGGATACATGTCCGTCTATGCGACCGACCCCGAGCGTGTCGCAGAGGACACCGCCAACAACATCGGTGCCCGGGAGGTGGGGCGTGAGGGTGACAGCATCCTGATGTCGTCCAACCAGCGGCACGCCGAGTACATCATCCACAAGGGCGAGGCCAACGTGCACTCGGTCTGTGGCTTGGAGGCCGTGAGCCCCGATGCCATCGACGAGGTCAAGCGTCGGGTGCAGGCCGCCGGCCTGGAGATCGTCAGTGACGTCCCGTCGCGGGCCGCGATCCAGAAGTCGATCACCTTCGCCACCTCCGAGGGTCACGTCTTCGAGGTGCACACCCCGATGCCGAACGACCGCCCCGGCCGATACGCCGGCCCCGGACTGCGTCCCCGCGCGGTCGATCACGTCAACTTCACCGCGGCCGATCCTGCACTGTGGGCCCACGAGATGAACGCGAGCTGTGGCCTGTTGCTCAGCGAGCGCACCACCGGGCACGAGATCTCCTGGATGCGCGCCGCCGACGGCCGCCACCACACGGTCGCCGTGGTCAAGAGCGACGGCGCCGGTCTGCACCACACCAGCTGGGAGTACCACTCCTTCCAGGACTTCAAGGGCCTGGCCGACGCGCTGATCCCCGAGGACCGTCGCCTCGTGTGGGGTCCGGGCCGCCACGGCGCCGGTGACAACCTCTTCCTCTACTTCCTCAACTCGGCCGACTTCCTGCTGGAGTGCACCGCCGAGATGGAGATCATCCACGACGACTACATGGAGCCCCGCGTGGTCGACCCGGGCGAGAACCTGTCCAACTACAAGGTGGTCAACCAGTGGGGGGCACTCCCCCCGATCGAGTGGGTCGACCACTTCACTGGCCTGGCCCCCGAGTCCAGCCACTCCGCCTGACCCCGAGCCATGGACGTCACCTCGGTCGACCTCGGCCTTCTCATCCTGCGTGTGGGCCTGGCGCTCATCCTGTTCGCCCACGCCACCCAGAAGCTGCTCGGCTGGTTCTCGGGCTCGGGGCCAGAGGCCTCAGCCAAGCTCTTTGAGCTCCTCGGACAGCGCCCGGGCAGGGCCATGGTCTATCTCGCGGCCACGTGCGAGATGGCCGCTGCGGTCAGCCTGCTCCTCGGCCTCCTGGTGCCACTGGGCGTCGCCGTCGGAGTGGGCACGATGCTCGTGGCCGGCTCCTCGCTGACCCAGCTCAAGGGCACTTTCTGGAATGCCGCCGGCGGCGGCGAGTACCCGTTCTTCATCGCCCTGGTGATCGCCGCCCTCGGCTTCCTCGGCCCGGGCACGATCGCGCTCGACGATCGCCTGTCCCTTCCGCTGGACGACCAGCCGCTGCTGCGGGGCACCATCGCGGTCGCCGTGGCTCTGGTCGCGGCGGTGCCGCCGATCCTGCGCGGCCGGCAGGCCGTGCGCGCCACTCTCCCCACCGCCTGACCCCACTACCCACACACGGAAAGAGATTACGCATGCCTCTCATCGGTTATGTCCAGGACGGCGTCCGTCACATCGGCGAGCTTGAGGACGACACCGTCTACCCCGTCGCCACCGTCGCGGACTTCTACAAGAACCCGACGACCAGGGTCACCCGCGCCGGCGAGGGGATCCCACGTGACCAGATCACCGAGGCCCCGTTCATCCCCGAGACCGCACGGGTCTTCTGCGTGGGCATCAACTACCACTCCCACGCCGAGGAGTCCAAGCGCGGGGCGGGCCAGGACCTGCCCAAGTTCCCGATGGTCTTTGGTCGCTGGCCCTCCACCCTGGTCACCAACGGCACGAAGGTGCCCGTCCCGCCCAACGAGGGTCTGGACTGGGAGGCCGAACTCGCCGTCGTCATCAAGGACAAGGTGTGGCTGGCCGACAGGGCCAGTGCGCGCGACCACGTCCTGGGCTACGCGGCGTTCAACGACCTGAGCGCTCGCGCAAAGCAGCTGGCGACGACCCAGTTCGCACTGGGCAAGAATGCCGACCGCAGCGGTCCGATCGGCCCGGCCCTGTTCCTTCCGCAGGAGATCGAGGACGTCGACAACCTGGAGATCCAGTCCCGGGTCAACGGCGAGACCATGCAGAGCGCCAACACCCGCGACCTGATCTTCTCGATCGAGGACATCATCGCCTACATCACCGACACCATCACTCTGCTGCCCGGTGACGTCATCGCCACAGGCACCCCCGGCGGTGTCGGCCTGGGCCAGACCCCGCCGCGCTATCTCAACCCCGGTGACGTGGTCGAGGTGGAGCTCAGCACCATCGGTGTCCTGCGCAACCCCATCGTCGACCGCGCGGACATCGCCTCCGAGCTCTGACCCTTCCGCACCAGCAACTCCCCCGTGACATCCACCGCGTGACCCCGGGCGGCTTCCCCCTTGCCGCCCGCCCCGAAAGGATTGCTTCAATGAAGAAGAACTCGCGTGCCTTCTCAACCCTCGGCAGCATCGCTGCCCTCAGCCTCATCCTCGCCGCGTGTGGCACCTCCAGCGGTGGCACCGACGGCAACAGCAGCACCGGCGGCTCCGACGCCGGCGGTTCCGAGGACCCCATCCGGGTCGGTGGAACCCTCGCGCTCAGCGGGCCGCTGGCCGCCACCGGTGAGATCCACCGGTTAGCCGGCGAGCAGTATGTCGAGTGGCTCAACGACAACGGCGGCCTGCTGGGCCGCGAGGTCGAGTGGGTCCTGCTCGACGACGAGAGCAACCCGCAGACCTCAGCCGCGGCCTACAACCGGCTGATCTCGCAGGAGAACGTCGACCTGTTGATCGGCCCCTACGGCA
Organism: Ornithinimicrobium sp. F0845; assembly: GCF_023015765.1. Classification (GTDB taxonomy): domain Bacteria; phylum Actinomycetota; class Actinomycetes; order Actinomycetales; family Dermatophilaceae; genus Ornithinicoccus. The sequence goes on along the minus strand of NZ_JALKAL010000020.1, from coordinate 37,687 downwards.
CGGCCAACATCACCGCGGCGATGGACGTCGCCGAGCGCAACGAGATGGTCTTCCCGCAGCACTCGGCCACCCTCACCTACGCCTATGACTACGACCGGCACTTCCCGCTGTTCGCCAGCGGGATCGACTCCAGCCGCACCGTCTCAGAGACGATCTTCGATGCCTATGCGGAGCTGGCCGACGAGGCACCGCAGACGGTCGGCTTCGTGGTCAACCAGAACCCGGCGACCGACTTCATCGCGCACGGCCACGAGGACGCGCCCGGCTCGGTGCAGGTGGCCCAGGAGAGGGGCCTGGACGTCGTCCTCGAGGTCGACTTCCCGCAGGGCAACACCGACTGGGGCCCCATCGCCCAGCGCATCAAGGACGCCGACCCCGACCTGCTGTGGGTGGGTGCCCTCGGTGGCGACTCTCCGGCGCTGCTGGCCGCACTGTCTCAGATCGGCTGGGAGCCGCGCCACCAGTTCCACCTCTTCCCCGCTCCCGGTCTGCTGCTCGGCGCCGGTGAGGTGGCTGAGGGAGCGACCAGCACCACGCTCTACGAGCCGCAGGAGCCCTATCTCTCCTTCGAGGGCGGTCAGGATGTGTCCGAGATGTTCACCGCCGCTGCGGAGGAGGCAGGCCTGCCCTACGCGGTGGCCGAGATGCAGGCTGGCCTGTCCTGGGCGACGTGGCAGACCATCACTGCCGGGGTCGAGGGCGCCGGCAGCCTCGACCAGGGCGAGATCGCCGACTACCTGGTCAACAACTCGATCGAGACCGTCCTCGGCGAGATCGACTTCGACCCGGAGCAGAACAACTACTACGGCGACCTGGTCGCGATCAAGCAGATCCAGGACGGCGAGTTCACGGTCGTCTACCCGGCTGACAAGACGGCCGACGGCACGACCATCAACTAGAGGCGACAGCCGTCGTCGGGCCGGGCCGCTCACCCGGTCCGGCCCGACGTCGGACGCGCCCTGCGCGCGGGAAAGGAACTGCGATGCAGCAATGGATACAGGCCCTGATCACCGGGCTGCTGCTGGGCGGTTTGTATGCGACGCTGAGCCTCGGCTTCTCCCTCACCTGGGGACTGCTGCGCACCATCAACTTCGCCCACTTCGGCTTTGCGCTGCTGGCGAGCTATGTCACCTATGAGCTGTCCACCGTCCACGGGTTCGACCCGCTGCTGACCCTGGTGGCGACAGTCCCGATCGGTGTCGCCCTGTCGCTGGGGCTGCAGTGGTTCGTCTCCAAGGTCAAGCTCGACATGTTCGGCACCCTGGTGGCGACATTCGGTCTGTTGCTGGTCCTGGAGGCCGCGATCTCCAGGTACTGGCTGCAGGACCTGCGCCGCATCCCCACGGAGAACAACCCCTGGTTGTCCAACGTGCTGTCGGTCGGTCCGTACACGATGCCGGTGGTGCAGATCCTGGGCCTGGTCGCCGCGGTCGCCCTGTGCGGCTTCAGCTGGTGGCTCCTGCAGCGCAGCAGGGCCGGCTATGCCATCCGCGCCAGTGTCGAGAACCCCACGATGGCTCGGGCCTTCGGGATCGACGCCACGCGTCTGGGCTACCTGATCGCCGCGATCAGCGGGGTGTCGGTCGCCATCGCCGGGTCGATGATCGGCATCCTCTATGCCCTCTCGCCCGCCTCGGCACTGATCTGGGTGCCGGTCACGCTGGCCGTGGTGCTGCTGGGCGGCCTGGCCAACCCGGTTGGGGTGGCCATCTCCGCCACCGCCCTGGCACTCGCGGAGTCCTTCACCCGGCAGTTCGCCGATCCCTCGCTGGCCCAGCTGGTCGCCCTCGGGATCCTGGTGATCGTCCTGCTGTTCAAGCCCTCCGGGCTGTTCCGACCCACCGTGGAGGTGAGCGAGCGATGACCGCCACACAGACCCGCGCCCCCGAGGCACCGACCCGCCCGACCGACAACGCCGCCCGCCGCTGGACGACCCCCGGCGTGCTGCTGGTGCTCGTCATCGGTCTCGCCGCGCTGCCGACGCTCCAGGAGAGCCTGGGGCTGGATGCCTACCTCATCGTCTTCGGCTACACGCTGTTCTTCTGGGTCACCCAGGCCAGCGCCTGGAACCTGTTCAGCGGCTTCTCCGGCTACCTGAACTTCGGGCACGCCATCTTCTACGGTGCCGGCGTCTACGTCACGGCGAACCTGGCCCGCGAGAGTGATCCCAACATCTTCGTCGCCATCCTCGGTGGGGCGCTCGCGGCGGCCGTCGTGGCCGCGCTGATCGGCTACGTCATCTTCCACCGTGGTCTGGCCCACGAGATCTTCGCCCTGTTCACCTTCGCCCTGGCGATCGCCATCGGTGTCCTGGTGCGCAACGTCGACGCCATCGGCGGTGGCGGCGTGCTGATGGTGAGCATGGTGACCTATCCGGAGTTCCTCGGCTCGGTCAACGAGATGCTCTACTATCTCGGTCTGCTGCTCGCCGTGGTCGCCGTGGTCGCCGCCGCCCTGGTGCAGCGGTCCCGGCTGGGCCTGGGCCTCTTCGCGATCCGGGATGACGAGCGGGTCGCCGAGACCATGGGGGTCCCGACCTTCCGCTACAAGATGATCGCCCTGGTGCTCGCGGCCGCGATCGGCGGCGCCAGCGGTGCCCTCAATGCGGTGATGATCTCCTTCATCGAGCCCGAGGCCACCTTCGGCATCGACGTCTCGGTCATGGTCGTGCTGATGGCACTGGTCGGCGGCCGCCGGCACTGGGCCGGCCCGGTCATCGGCGCTGTCCTGATGTTCTCCCTCAGCGACCGCCTCACCGGCCTGGGCATGACCGAGCTGTCCCAGCTGCTCACCGGCTTGCTGCTCGTCGTGGTGATCGTCGGCCTCAAGGGCGGCATCCACGAGCGCTGGCAGCGACGGCCGCGGGCCGGGCTGATCACCTTCCTCGGCGTGCTGCTGGTGCTCCTGGTCACCGGCCTCGGCGGCGGCTTCATCGGTGCCCTCCTCTTTGCCCTCCTGGCGATGATCGTGGTGCTGGTGGTGCCGGACGCCTGGTGGGCACGCCTCGTCAACCGATCGCGAGAGGGGCAGCCCAGATGAGCACCGACATCCTGCGCACTGATGCCGTCACGAAGACTTTCGGCAACCTGCGCGCCCTGGACCAGGTCACCATGAGCGTCCGCGACGGCGAGATCCTCGGCCTGGTCGGGCCCAACGGGTCGGGCAAGTCGACGATGATCAACGTGCTGTCCGGATTCCTCCGGCCCAGCGGCGGTCAGATCCACTTCGGCGACACCCGGATCGACACCCTGGCACCGCACAGGGTCGCCGAGCTGGGGCTGGCCCGCACCTATCAGATCCCCCGGCCGTTCTCCACGCTCAGCACCCTGGAAAACGTCATGGTCGGCGGTTCCTTCGGCCGTGCGCGCACGGACCGGGACCCCCGCACCACGGGGATGCAGTGGCTCGAGTTCGTCGGCCTGGGAGACCAGGCGGACGACGCCGCGGAGAGCCTGACGCTCCACCAGCGCAAGCAGTTGGAGCTGGCCCGCGCCCTGTCCTGCGAGCCGCGGCTCATCATGCTCGACGAGGTCCTGGCCGGGCTCAACCCGACCGAGATCGAGGGTGCCATCGAGCTCATCAAGAGCATCCGGGACCTCGGGATCGCGGTCGTCTTCGTGGAGCACAACATGCGGGCGGTCAAGGGGCTGTGCGACCGGTTGTTCGTCCTGCAGTCCGGCCAGCAGATCGCCGAGGGCGACCCCGCGACCGTCCTGTCCGACCAAGCTGTCATCGACGCCTACCTGGGGAGCCAGCATGCTTGAGGTCACCGACCTGTCGGTCTACTACGGCGAGGCCCGGGCACTTGAGGACATCTCCATCACGATGGACCAGGGCGAGGTGGTCGCGGTGCTCGGCGCCAACGGCGCGGGCAAGTCCACCCTGGTCAACACGATGGCCGGGATCATCCCCGCGCGCAGCGGGCAGGTCCTGCTGGACGGCGCACCCCTGCAGAGGCTGGCCTCCCACAAGGTGGTCGGCGAAGGCATCGCGCTGGTGCCCGAGGGGCGGATGCTGTTCAACCAGCTCACCGTGGCCCAGAACCTCAAGCTCGGGGCGTACTCGCTGGACGACCGGTCCGAGATCGGGGCGCTCCAGCAGACGGTCTACGACCTGTTCCCGATCCTGCACGACCGCCGGGACCAGAAGGCCGGCACGCTCTCCGGCGGGCAGCAGCAGATGGTGGCGATCGGCCGTGCGCTGATGGCCCGCCCGCGCTACCTGCTGATGGACGAGCCGTCCCTGGGCCTGGCCCCGATCATCGTCGACGACATGTTCGACCTCATCGTCCGGGTGCACGAGATGGGCATCGGCGTGCTCGTCGTCGAGCAGAACGTCGCACGCACCCTCGAGATCTGCGACCGTGGGTATGTGCTGGAGCAGGGCACCCTCGCACTCTCCGGCACGCGCGAGGAGCTGCTCGGCTCCTCCGCCGTGCGCGAGGCCTACCTGGCCATGTGACGCCCCCGGCCAGGGCGACGCACCCGGCCATCCGGCATACCTCTCCCCGACCCTTCAAGACAAAGGACACGAAAGATGACTGCTGTGGATGCCTCCCCCAGGACGTGGGGCATGGTGATCGGTGGCGAGTGGGTTGCTGCGGCCGCTGGTGAGGTCATCGAGGTGATCACCCCGGTTGATCGCACCCAGGTGATCGCGACGGTCCCCCGCGGGCGGGAGGCGGATGCGGATCGCGCGGTGCGGGCCGCTCGTGAGGCCTTCCCCGCGTGGGCTCAACTGCCGTTCCCCGAGCGGCAGCGGTTGCTGCTCCAGGTCGCGGACCGTCTCGAGGCTGCCCTGGAGGAGATGGCCGAGCTCACCGCGCTCGACACCGGCAACGCGATCCGCACCCAGGCCCGGCCCGAGGCCCGGACCCTGGTGGACTGCTTCCGCTACTTCGCCGGCCTGGCCGGTGAGGTCAAGGGCGTGACGCTGCCGACTGCTGACGACCAGTTGCAGTACACCCGCCGTGAGCCCCTGGGCGTGGTGGCCGCGATCCTGCCGTGGAACAGCCCACTGATGATCGCGGCGTTCAAGCTGCCCGCGGCGCTGGTGGCGGGCAACACCGTGGTGGTCAAGGCCGCCGAGGACGCCCCGCTCTCGGTGCTGCGGCTCGGTGAGATCTGCGCCGAGGTGCTCCCGGCCGGTGTGCTCAACGTGCTCACCGGCTATGGCGCCGAGCTCGGTGAGGCGCTGGTCGTGCACGAGGACGTGGACAAGGTCTCCTTCACCGGGTCGACGCCGGTGGGGCAGGGCGTCGGCGCCAAGGCGGGCGGCCGGTTGGCGCACTACTCCCTTGAGCTGGGTGGCAAGAGCCCGTGCATCGTCTTTCCCGACTCGTGCACCGACGAGGTCGTCGAGCAGGTGCTCCTGGCCAGCCGCTTCGCCCGGCAGAGCCAGTCCTGCACGACCGGTTCGCGCCTGTTCCTGCACGAGAGCATCCACGACGAGTTCCTGGACAAGCTGGTCGCCCGCGTCGCCCAGCTGACGGTCGGGGATCCGCGCGAGGAGGCCACCGACATCGGCTGCATCATCAATGAGAAGCAGTGGAACCGCGTGCAGGAGTATGTCGTGGAGGGCACCACCTCCGGGACGATGCAGGTCGCCTACGACGGTCGCGAGGCCCTCGACGTGCCGGAGAGCGGGTTCTTCCATGCCCCCGTCATCCTCACCGGCGTCGACAACTCCTGGCGGATCGCGCAGGAGGAGATCTTCGGCCCCGTGCTGGTCGCGATCCCGTGGAAGGAGGAGGACGAGGTGGTGCAGCTCGCCAACGCCTCGCACTACGGCCTGGCCGCGTTCGTCTTCAGCAAGGACATGGGCGCCGCGCTGCGCACCGCGCACCGGATCGACTCTGGGTGGGTGCAGGTCAACCAGGGCGGCGGCCAGGTGGTCGGGCAGTCCTACGGCGGCATGAAGAGCAGCGGCGTGGGTCGCGAGCTCTCACTGGAGGGCATGCTCGAGGGCTTCACCCAGATCAAGCAGATCAACGTGAAGCTCTCATGACGACGGACCCACAACCCGCGGCCGAGGCCCCGGCCTCCGTTCCCGTCGGCGGCGCTGGTCCCCTCGCCGGCACCTTGGTGGTCGATCTCAGCCGCGCCCTGGCAGGCCCGCACGCCGCGATGATGATGGCTGACCTCGGCGCCCGCGTGATCAAGGTGGAGTCCCCTGGTCACGGTGATGAGTCCCGGACCTGGGGTCCGTTCGTGCCCAACCCGGACGGCGAGGGTGAGACCGGTGTCTACTTCCTGTCGTGCAACCGCAACAAGGAGTCCATCGCCCTGGACCTGAAGTCCGAGGACGGACGCGCGGTCCTGGCTCAACTCATCGAGCGGGCCGACGTGCTCGTGGAGAACTTTCGCACCGGGGTGCTCGAACGGCTCGGCTTCGACGAGGAACGCCTGCACGAGCTCAACCCCCGCCTCGTCGTGCTGTCGATCACGGGCTTCGGCCACGACGGCCCCGAGGCCGGTCGTGCCGGCTATGACCAGATCGCCCAGGGCGAGGCCGGCCTGATGTCGATCACCGGATCCGGCGCTGAGGATCCACAGAGGGTCGGCGTGGCCATCAGCGACGTGCTGTCCGGGATGTACGGCGCCTACGGCGTGGTCTCCGCGCTGCTCGAGCGCCAGCGCACCGGCCGCGGGCAGATCGTGCGCACCTCCCTGCTCGCCTCTGTCGTCGGCGTCCATGCCTTCCAGGGCACCAGGTGGACCGTGGCGGGTCAGGTGGCGACGCCGTTCGGCAACCACCACCCCACCATCTCGCCCTACGGCCTGTTCCGTTGCCAGGACGGCGCCGTCCAGATCGCCTGCGGCAACGACCGCCAGTGGCGGGCACTCGGTGCCGCCCTGGAGCTCGAGATCCCCGAGGGCGACCTGGCCACCAACGCTGAGCGGGTCGAACGGCGCGATGAGGTGACCGCCCTGATCGAGGCAGCCCTGTCCACGATGAACCGCGAGGCCGTGCTGGAGACGATGAACCGGGCCGGCATCGCCGCGGGTCGGGTGCGGAACATGCCCGAGGTCTACGGCTGGGACCAGACCCGGTCCCAGGGCCTGGTCATCGACGTCGAGCACCCCGTGCTCGGCGACATTGACCTGCCCGGACCGCCGCTGCGCTACTTCGGGCTCGGCCAGGGCGATGAGGTCACCCGCACCACGCACGAGGCGCCCCCGCTGCTCGATGAGGACGGCGCGGCGATCAGGGCATGGCTCCGCACCGCTGCACCGTCACCGCAGGCTTCGGAGGCCGTCCGGGCGCGTGACGGCGAGGCACAGGATGACTGACCTCGACGACAGGGTGCTCCTGCGGGTGGACCAGGAGGTCGCGACGCTCACGCTCTCCAGGCCGGGCAAGCACAACTCGCTCACCCGGAGGATGTGGCGGCAGCTGACCGAGCACCTGACCGGGCTCGCCGACGACCCGCACGTCCGGATCGTGGTCGTCCGGGGTGAGGGGACGACCTTCTCCTCCGGTGCCGACCTGCCCGAGGTGATCGAGGCCGCCGGCAGCGACGAGTCCGCCCGCGCCTTCTGCCAGGAGGTGGCCGGGGCACTGGTGGCTCTGGCAGCCAGCCCGAAGGTCACCGTCGCCCTGCTGTCGCACCACGTCTCCGGGGGCGGGGCGGAGATCGCGCTGGCCTGCGACCTGCGCATCGCACAGGATGACGCCCAGTTCTCGGTGCCCGTCGCCCGGATGGGGCTGGTCCCTGACCGGCTCACCGTCCGACGGCTGATCTCCCTCGGTGGCCCGGCCACGGCCCGGGCGGTGCTCCTGCTCGCCAGGCGGCTCGACGCCGCGCACTGCCTGCGCGTCGGCCTCGTCGACGAGGTTGTCGTCGCTGGGGGGCTGGACGGGGCGCTCGCGTCGCTGCGGGAGGACCTGAGCCGGACGGTCGAGTACTCCACCACCCACACCAAGGCGCTGGTGCTGCGCGAGGAGGAGCTGGCTGCCGGCGACCTGGTCGAGGAGTTCGTGGCGTCGATGGTCCACGGCGGCGTCGCGGACCACGGCCGGGCGCACTACTCCAGCCTCTGACACCAGCGCGTTGAGCGTGGTGACCTGGCTCAGCTAAGGCAGCCCTCAGGTCGCGGCAGGGCCTGACTCAGCCTGATACTCCTCGATCGCCTCGCGCGCGATGCGGAATCCGTCGACGCCGGTTGGCGCACCCGCGTAGACGGCGACCTGCATCAGGACCTCACGGATCTCCTCGGTGGTGACGCCGTTGCGCAGTGCACCCTTGACGTGGAGCTTGAGCTCGTTGGGCCGCGGGAGAGCGGCCAGCATGGCCACCGTGATCATGCTCCGGGTCTTGTGCGAGAGGCCCTCGCGCCCCCACACCGCGCCCCAGCACGAGGCGGTGACCCACTCCTGGAAGCCACGGCTGAAGTCGTCGGCACCATCCAGTGCCGAGGCGACCCGCGCCTCGCCCATGACCTTCTTGCGGATGATGAGGCCGTCGTCAAAGTCCTGGCCCATGGTCACTCACCCCTCTTCCACGCGATGGGCGTGGGAGGCGGAGGCACACTGCTCCGGGTCGCGCGACTCGATGGCGTCGCAGAGTGCCTGGTGCAGCGCGACGCGGTGCAACTTCTGCTCCATCGTCTTGGTGACGACGACGTCGGTGCCCTGCACGATGACCTCGAGCAGACCGAGGGAGACCGACTTCAGGATCTCGTTGTGGCCGATCCCGCAGATGGCTCGGTGGAAGTCCCACACGGCACGGGCGAAGGCCGTGTCGTCATCGATGACCTCCTTCATGTGGGCTATCCGGCTCTTGAGCAGGCGGAGGTCGGCGGCGCTGCGGTGCTTGGCGGCCTCGAGGACGGTCAGCGGGTCAAGGGCATCGCGCAGGGGCAGCACCTCGGCGACCTTGGCACTCCCCCGCACCCGGACGAGAGCCTGCCCGATGCTGATCAGGGGATCCGGCTCCGTGGTGAACACGCCCCCGTTCGGCCCCGTCTTCAGCGCGACAAGCCCCTGCGCCTGCAGCATCCGGAGGGCCTCGTTGAGCGTGGCTGCGGCGACGCCGGACTCCTCCTGGAGGTCACGCTTGGTGCCCAGCCTGGTGTTGGGCGGCAACTCGGCGCAGCGCAGCGCGATCCGCTGAGCGACCTCGGCGGACAGGGACCGCGGTGCATCCACGAGCAATGACATGTGTTCATCCTATTCTTTGAAAGAGCCCACCCTGACGTCTGTGCACCTGTCAGGCCAGTAGCGGCGTGGGCTGGTAGGCGAGCAGTCGCCACCCGGCGGCCTCCCTCGTCCACACCGCCACCGCCGTGTTGTTCAGCTGCCGCACGTCGCCGGATACCTCCACGCGTGCCCGCATCTGGCCGACGACCACCCCCGTGGTGCCGCTCACGAGCACCTGCTCGATGGGGTGCTCGATCGGGCCGTAGACAAAGACACCGTCCCGGATCTTGTCCGTGAGCGAGGCCAACGTGTCCCGCGCACCGTTGGAGTGGGCATAGGTCAGGTCGGGGTGGCAGAGGGCTGCGACCGCCTCGGCGTCCCCGCGCTCCATCGCCTCATACCGCACGTCCTCGAGCGCACGCAGCTCCTGCTCGTCCGTGGTCTCCTGCTCGCCTGTGGTCACGACCTCTTCCCTTCCTGCCGGCTGTCCTGCACCGCGACGCGGTGCAGGTCCTGCTCGCGCTCGCCCGCAGCGGGCGCGAGCACGATGTCGAAACGGACCCTGGCCCACTCTCGGTCCCCGAGGTCACGACCGTCGGGGGTCGGCGTGCCGGCCGACTGGAGAGCGAAGTCCTTGATCAGGGACTCCTTGACGCCGAAGACAGAGTCCCGCTCCAGGTAGTCGCAGCCGTCCACGAAGATGTGTGTCACCAGCGTCCGGAACTGCGCGGCCGAGACCATGAAGTGCAGGTGGGAGGTGCGCATCGGCGAGCGCCCGACCGCCTGCAGCATCGCGCCGACCGGCCCGTCGTAGGGAATCGGATACGGCGTGGGCGTGATCCCCCAGAACCGGTAGGACCCGTCCTCCTCACTGAACAGGTGGGCCCGTGCGGCCGTGCGCCCGTCGGCATACTGCACGTCGTAGAAGCCGTCCTCGTCGGCCTCCCACACCTCGATCCGGGCCCCGTGGACGGGGCGACCCTCCGTGTCGGTGACCCGCCCCTCGACCCAGCAGGGCTGGCCCGCCGCGCCGAACGCCAGGTCCTCGCCGTTGTTGATCAGCGGCGCCCCCTCGACGAAGAAGGGCCCGAAGACGGTCGCCTCGGTGGCATCGCGATAGGCCTCGTTGTTGATCGCGATGGTCTGCATCGACAGCCCCAGCGTGTCCGACAGCAGCACGAACTCCTGGCGCGTGTCGGTGGTGATGTGCCCGGCGTCGGTGAGGAAGCCGATCGCCGCCTCCCACTCCGCCTCGGTCAGTCGCGCCTCGCGGGCAAAGGCGTGCAGGTGCCGCACGAGCGCCTGCATCAGCTGCCGCAGCCGGGGCGACTCCGTGCCGTCGAAGGAGGCGATCACCTGCTCGACGAGCGCCTGCTCGCGGGCCGCCTGCTCCGCGGTGACGACCACGGTCTCGGTGCCGTCATCCCCCGGGGCACGCTCGGGAGGCATCGGGGATGGGTATGCCGTGTGGGCGGCCTCGCCAGTCATGAGGACTCCTTCGTCGGCTCGGGGTGGGATTGGGCGGGTGCGGTCGGCGGGTCGCCGGCCCAGGCGGCTCGCAGCAGGGCGGTCAGCGACGCCTCGGTCACCGGCACCGGGGTGGAGTCGGGAATCACCGGCAGGCACCGCGCTGCGCACTCCGGGAGGTCGGTCTCGGCCAGACCGATCCCACCGAGGCTGTCGGGCGCGCCGAGCCCGGTGCACAGGGCCTCCAGCGCCTCGACCGCCGCGCGTGCCGGGTCCGCCACGACGCCGGACTGCGTGGCGCCCAGCGCCAGCGCCAGCCGCCCCGCCAGGTCCGGGACGGCCGGGGCGTTGTGTGCCAGCACGTAGGGCAGCACCACGGCGTGCGTCGGGGCGTGCGGCAGGTCGAAGCCCCCGCCCAGGACGTGGCAGATCTTGTGGTGCATGCCCGAGCCGGCGGAGGCGAACGCCAGGGCGGCGAGGTAGGCGCCGTAGAGGCACTGCTCGCGCCCCTCGAGGTCCTCCGGCTCAGCCGCCACCGCAGGAAGGCCGCTGGCCAGTGCGCGGGCGCCCTCCAGCGCCATCGCGAGGTTGATCGGGTCCGCCCGCGGCGCCCAGAGGGAGTCCACGCAGTGGGCCAGCCCGTTGAGCCCCGACGCGACCGTGAGATCGATCGACAGCGAGGTGGTGAGCGCTGCGTCATAGATCACGGCCGCAGGCAGGACCGTGGGGTCGACCCCGGTCGACTTCACACCGTCGTCGGTCAGACCCCACACGGGCGTGGCCTCGGACCCGGCATAGGTCGTGGGCACCGCCACGATCGGGACGTCGACCTCCAGCGCGACCGCCTTGGCCAGCCCGGTGGTGGAGCCGCCACCGACGCTGACGATCACGTCGACACCGGCGTCGCGCGCGGCGATCCGGGCCCGTCGTGCCAGCTCCAGCGGGACGTGCTGGCGCACCTCGTCCCAGTGCAGGGTCACGGGTAGGTCGGCGGCCACCCGCTGCGCGAGTGCGGCCTCCGCCACGCCGTGGATCAGCATCACCCGTCGGCGCTCCAGGCGGACCACCTCAGCGGCCACGGCCGTCGCCGCCTGACCCGACCCGAGGAGCACCCGCTGGGCGAGCGTCTCGTGCACGAACTGCATACTGACTCCCCCGACCCCGCCGGGTCAGGCGATCGACTCGGCGGGTGACGCGCCGAGCTGGCCAGGCGAGAGGACCTTGTCCGCGATGGCTCGGACCAGCGCGTCCACGTCCTCACCGCGGCGGGCGGCCCCCGCGGTGTGGAAGTCCGGACGGGTCAGGATGTGCTCCGCCCCGAGCTCGGCGAACCACGACTCGTAGACGCCATCGACGTCGAGCACGTCAGCGCCGGACCCGGGCGGGCCGACCGTCACCGCGACGCCGCCCATGCGCTCCACCAGTCCGCGGGACTCGGGCGTGGGCTGACCCGCGTCGTGCGTGCTGAGCAGCCCCCACCCGCGGGTCACCACCTGGTCGAAGCGACCGACCACACCCTGGTGGACGACTGCGCCCTGCCAGCTGGGGAAGCCACCACCAGGAGAGTTCTCGTCCCACGCACCGGGTCCGAGCCGGGCGTCGTAGGGCTGGACGGGACCAGTCTTCAGCTGCTCCGCCAGGGCCGCCATGAGCGTGGTGTCGCGCTGCGCTGCCTCGTCGGGGTCGCTCACGCAGATGACCTGGCCCAGCCCGACCGAGAAGTCGATGAACCACCGGGCGTGCGGACCGCGCTCGGCGCCGTAGGAGTCCAGCAGGTCCACGTCCGCCACGCCCTGGAGGATCAGGTCCAGGCGCCAGGACAGGTTCATCACGTCACGCAGGCCGGCACACATGCCCTCGCCGGCGAACGGCGGCATCAGGTGCGCGGCGTCACCGGCGATCGCCACGCGCCCCTTGCGCCACTCGTCCAGGTAGCGGGCCTGGAATCGCCACACCTTGTACCGGATCAGGTCGGCGTTGTCCGGGCGCACGTCGAACTCCTCGAGCAGCTCCCAGATCCGTGCCGGAGCCTCGAAGTCTGCGGCCGTCTCCCCGGGCAGCACCATGAACTCCCAGCGGCGTCGGCCCGGCCCACCGGGGACCACGGTGAAGGGCCGCTCCGGCTTGCACACCTGGTAGTAGGGCGGGTCGTACTCGTGCTGGTCATGCTCGATGACGTCGACCACGACCCAGTCATAGTTGAACTCAAGGTCGGTCATCGTCAGCCCCAGGGACCGGCGCACGAAGCTGTTGGCCCCATCGGACCCGACCAGGAGCCGGCCCTGCACGGAGTGGGTCGTCGCGTCGTCCTCGACCCTGGTGCCCTCCCCGCTCAGCACGGTCGGCTGGAAGCGCACGGTCACCGAGTCCTCGTCCTGCTCCAGGCCGGTCACCTCATAGCCCTGCAACATCGTGACGTTGGGGAGCGAGGAGGCCAGCACACGCAGGCGCTTCTCCAGGCCGGGCTGGTCGAACCAGTAGCGGTTGCGCCACCCGTCGGGCGCCTTGGAGGCCCAGTCAATGACGTTGAGAGGCTCCATGTCCGCGTTGTAGAGGTAGTAGAGCTTGTCGTAGTAGTCGATCGTCGGGTCGTTCTCCGCGTCGATCCCGACGGCGTTGAGGATGCGGGCGATCTCGTGGTCGAAGGTGACCGCGCGCGGCAGGGCGTACGGGGTGGGCCAGCGCTCGATCGCCACGACCCGGTGGCCCTTCTGTGCCGCCAGGATGGTGGTCAGCAGTCCCACCGGGCCCATCCCGACCACAACGAGATCCGTGTCCTGCCCATGCCATTCCGATGTGTCCGGCAGCATCTCGTGTCCTCTCAGCGGCACTCGCAGCCGCGTGTCCTCATTGACTCGGTGACCCGGCCTCGGGTCATGAATGTATTGAACACATTCAATATGTTTCTGTCAAGAGGTCGGTGCACTGAATGTGCTCGGCGGGACCACCTGTCCGTCATAGGCGCCGCGGGTAGCGGCGGGAACGCGCGGACGTCGGACCTCTTGCGGGAAGCCAGCCCGGGCGGAAGGATGCTGAGGGACAACGATGTCCGTCCCCCCGTGTTGGAGGCCCCAGTGACCAAGATCTCCGTGACCGTTGATGGCGTGAACTATGAGGACGAGGTCGAGCCCCGCACGCTCCTCGTCCACTATCTGAGAGAGCAGCTCGGCAAGACGGGCACGGTGGTGGGCTGCGATACCAGCAACTGCGGCGCCTGCACGGTGCACCTCGACGGGCGCAGCGTGAAGTCGTGCAACATGCTGGCGGTGCAGGCCGACGGCAGCGAGGTGACCACGATCGAGGGGCTGGCGGACGGGGAGACGCTCAGCCCGGTCCAGGAGGCCTTCCGCGACTGCCACGCCCTCCAGTGCGGCTACTGCACACCGGGCATGATCATGCAGGCCACCGACCTGCTGAGGGAGAACCCCACACCCGACGAGGCCTACGTCCGCCAGCACATGGAGGGCAACCTCTGTCGGTGCACCGGCTATCACAACATCGTGCAGGCCGTCCTGCAGGCGGCCGACGCGGGCCAGGGCGGTGAGCAGTCATGACGATCACGCAGGAGCCGCAGGCCGGCACCCGTGAGGTCGGCAGGGACCGGCGCCGCAAGGAGGACCAGCGGCTGATCACAGGCCGCACCAAGTGGACCAACAACATCGAGCTGCCGGGGATGCTGCACCTGTCGATGGTGCGCAGTCCCTTCGCCCACGCCCGGATCACCGGCATCGACACCACCGAGGCCAAGGCCGCGCCCGGCGTCATGGCCGTGCTGACCGGCGAGGACCTCAAGGACCAGCAGGGCTCCCTGCCCAACGCCTGGCCGGTCACGCCCGAGCAGAAGGCACCGCCGCACCCGGCGGTCGCCGTGGACCGCGTCACCTTCTCCGGCGAGATCGTGGCTGTCGTCGTCGCGAGGTCGGCAGCCGCCGCCCGGGACGCGGCCGAGCTGGTCGACGTCGACTACGAGGAGCTCGACGCGGTCATCGACCTCAAGGTCGCCGCCGCCGACGAGGTGCTCGCCCACCCCGACCTCGGCACCAACGAGTCGGCGCTGTGGGTCTTCGACTCCGCCGAGGCCGGCACCGGTGACGACGTCGAGGCCGCCATCCGTGACGCCGAGGTGCTCATCGAGCGGGAGTTCCGCCAGCAGCGCCTGATCCCCTCATTCATGGAGCCCCGCAGCGTGGTCGTCGACCCGACCGGCGAGCAGTTCGTCATGTGGTCGGCAACCCAGGTGCCGCACATCCTGCGCCTCATGCTCGCGCTGACCCTCGGCGTGGCCGAGTCCAAGGTGCGGGTCATCGCCCCCGACGTGGGCGGCGGGTTCGGCGGCAAGCTGCAGGTCACCCCGGAGGAGGTGATCACCTTCCTGGTCGCACGGCATACTGGCAAGCCCTGCAAGTGGAACGAGACCCGCTCGGAGTCGCTGCTCGCCGCCCACCACGGCCGCGACCAGTGGCAGAAGCTCACCCTCGCGGCGAAGGCGGACGGCACCGTCACCGGCCTCAAGGTCCAGCTGATCGCCAACATGGGCGCCTACCTGGGCCTGGTGACCTCGGGCGTGCCGATCCTGGGCGCCTTCATGTTCAACGCGATCTACAAGTTCCCCTCCTACCGCTTCGAGTGCCAGAACGTCTTCACCAACACGACGTGGACCGACGCCTACCGCGGCGCCGGCCGGCCGGAGGCGACCTTCGCCATCGAGCGGATGATGGACGAGCTGGCCACCGAGCTGGGGCGCGACCCCCTGGAGGTCCGCGAGCAGAACTGGATCAAGCACGAGGAGTTCCCGTTCACCACCGTGGCCGGGCTGGAGTACGACTCCGGCAACTACGAGGCCGCCACCGCCCGCGCCAAGGAGCTGTTCAAGTATGACGAGCTGCGGGCCGAGCAGGCCCGTCGCCGGGAGAGCGGGGACCGGGTCCAGCTGGGTCTCGGAGTGTCGACCTTCACCGAGATGTGCGGGCTGGCGCCCAGCCGGGTCCTCGGCTCGCTCGCCTACGGCGCCGGCGGCTGGGAGCACGCCTCCGTGCGGATGCTGCCCTCGGGCAAGGTCGAGGTCATCACCGGCTCCTCCGCCCACGGCCAGGGCCACGAGACGGCCTGGAGCCAGATCGTCGCCGACCAGCTCGGCGTGCCCTTCGAGGACGTCGAGGTGCTGCACGGCGACACCCAGATCAGCCACAAGGGCCTGGACACCTACGGGTCACGGTCGCTGGTGGTCGGTGGTCAGGCGGTGATCAAGGCCGCGCAGAAGGTCATCGAGAAGGCCAAGCCGCTGGCCGCGCACGTCCTCGAGGCCAACGTGGCCGACCTGGAGTTCGCCGACGGCAAGTTCACCGTGCGCGGTGCCGGCGCCGACCAGGAGGGGCTGAGCCTCACCGGGCTGGCCCTGTCGGTCTTCGCCGCCCACGACCTGCCGGACGGCATGGAGGCGAGCCTGGACGCGGACGCCACCTACGACCCGGTCAACTTCTCCTACCCGCACGGCACGCACCTGTGCGCGATGGAGGTCGACACCGAGACCGGTGAGACCACGATGCGCTCCTACGTCTGCGTCGACGACATCGGCACCGTCGTGAACCCGCTGATCGTCGACGGGCAGATCCACGGTGGCCTGGTGCAGGGCATCGCCCAGGCGCTGTGGGAGGAGGCGGTCTATGACGACCAGGGCACGCTGATCACCGGGTCGTTCGTCGACTACACCCTGCCCACCTCGGCCGACACCATCAGCTTCGTGACCGACCGCACGGTGACGCCGTCGACGACCAACGACCTCGGCGCCAAGGGCGTGGGCGAGGCCGGCACGATCGCCTCGACCCCGGCCGTGGTCAACGCCGTCCTCGACGCGCTGCGGCCGCTGGGCGTGACCGACATCGTCATGCCCTGCACCCCCGAGCGCGTCTGGAACGCGATCCAGGGCGCGGCCCACCAGCCGGTCGTCGAGGAGGCCGCACCCCACTTCGACGAGTCGGCACCCAACCAGGACACCCCCGAGACCGAAGGCGGCACGCTGTGATCCCCGCACCCTTTGACTACGCGGCACCGGCCACCGTCGAGGAGGCCCTGACCCTGCTGTCCGAGCACGGCGACGAGGCCAAGGTGATGGCCGGAGGCCAGTCCCTCCTGCCCGTCCTGCGGATGCGCCTCAACGCGCCCGAGCTGGTCGTCGACATCTCCCGGATCGAGTCCCTCAAGGGGATCGACGACACCGGTGACGCGATCCGCATCGGTGCCGCCACGACATACCAGGAGGTCCTGGACAGCGACCTGGTGCGCGAGCACCTCGGCCTGCTCCACAAGGCGGTCTCGGAGATCGCCGACCCGCAGATCCGGCACCGCGGCACCGTCTGCGGCGCGCTGGCGCACGCCGACCCGGCCGGCGACGTCGGCGCACCGGTGCTCGCGCTCGACGCGACCATGGAGGTCCAGAGCCGCGGGGTGGTCGGGCCGCGGCAGGTCGCGGCCGCGGACTTCTTCGTCGACCTTTTCGAGACGGCGGTCGGCGACGGCGAGCTGCTCACCGCGGTGACGATCCCCAAGCACACCGGCTGGGGCAGCCACTACGAGAAGTTCGTGCGGGTCTCCCACCAGTGGGCCATCATCGGCATCGCCGCGGCCGTCCGGTCCGAGGGCGGCGTCATCGCCGAGGCCAGGGTCGGGATGACCAACATGGGGTCCAAGCCGCTGCGCGCCCCGGGCGTCGAGGCGGCCCTGGCGGGGCAGCCGGCCACCGAGGAGGCCATCGGCGAGATCTGCGCGCGGGCCGGCGAGGGCACCGAGCCACCGTCGGACCTCAACGGCCAGGCCGACTACCGGCGGCACCTGGCGGGTGTCCTGACACGTCGCGCGGTGCTGGCGGCTGCGGGAGGCTGAGCCCATGGGCATGGAGCTGCGACACACGTTCACCGTCCCCGCCTCCCCGGAGGACACCTGGGCGCTGCTCACCGACCTGCAACAGGTCGGGAGCTGCTTCCCGGGAGCCAAGGTCACCGAGGCCGACGGCGACACGTTCTCCGGGACGGTCAAGGTCAAGCTCGGGCCGATCCAGATGCAGTATGCCGGGACCGGCGCCTTCCTCGAGCGCGACGACACCGCCCACCGGGCGGTGATCGAGGGCAAGGGCAAGGACAAGCGCGGCAACGGCACCGCCGGTGCGACCGCGACCATGGCGCTGATACCGGACGGTGAGGGCACCTCGGTCGAGGTCGTGACGGACCTGACGGTCACCGGCAAGCCGGCCCAGTTCGGCCGTGGCGTCATGCAGGACGTCTCGGACAAGCTGCTGGGCCAGTTCGTCGCGTGCCTGGAGTCGACGCTCGGTGGTGAGGGTGCTGACGAAGGTGACGGCGGAGAGGCTGCTGGTGACGACGCAGCGACGACGGCCAGCGACTCCTCGCCTGCTCCCGATATCGCGGAGCCGGTGACGGCCTCCGGTGCTGCACCGTCCGCTGCCGCGGCCACGCCCGAACCGGTCAAGGACCCCTCCCCGGGACCGTCCGGGTCGGAGACCCCTCCCCTGGCCACGCCTCCACGAGCCGCGGCGTCCACGAGCACAGCCAGTCCGAAGCATGGCTCGGACGACGACGCGATCGACCTCGGTGACCTGGTCGGGCCGGTGCTGCTCCGGCGCTACGGCACGGCCATCGCCGCCGGCGTCATCGGGCTGGTCATCGGCATCGCGATCGGACGTGCCCTCGGCCGCGACTGACCGTTCCAGCCCACCCCTGCGGGTGTGCGATCCCACTCCCGACCCCACCCCGTGCACGTGCGCGCATCCTTCACGCCAAGCCTCGAAATCCGTGTGAAGGATGCGTGCAACTGCATGGCGGATAGCGGCTCTCACGAATAGTCCTCTGCCCGTGCAGGTCTGGTGCGATCCGCCAGCCCTCGGTATGATCCACATCACATGCCTTGAGGAGACACCCCGTGATCGTCGTGAATATCAGAGGGAATCGATCGACAACTGTGGCCGCTATGGCGGCGGTTCTGGCAATGGCTCTGGCAGGCTGCGGCGGGGACGCGGATGAGCCGAGCGGAGACGACGAACCCGAGGCCGCAGAACCGGCCGCCGACGGAGCTGATGCGCCCGCGGAGGACGAGGCCGCTGCCGCCGACGCGGACGGCGAGGCCGCTGCCGACGACGAGGACGACGAAGCCGCCAACCCGGGCATGTCGGACGAAACCTCTGCCGACGCCACGGACATGGCCGAGGACATGAAGGAGAACCTTGAGGGGCAGATGGCCTCGCAGGGCGGCGGCTCGGCGACCCTCACCATGGGCGACCAGACCTGGGAGTTCGACAGCGTGTTGTGCGCGATCGGCGAGGAAGAGACAGGCCAGGAGGGCGCAGAGTTCGTCTTGACGTCGCTCCAGGACGGGTTGCAGTTCTATGTCTCCATCGATTCGTACGGGCACCGCGTCACGCTCGACGACATCGAGGACTTCGAGAACCCCTCCGTCTCACTGGCTACCGTCGGATTCCCGGCCGAGGACTTCATCGAACTCGACGGCAAGAGCGTCCGGGGCGAGATGGTGCTGACCGACGACCTGACGACGGAGCAGTTGGACGCCTCCTTCGAGGGCACCTGCCCCTGACTCAGGTGTGCGGGTGGTGGCGGTGGATGGCGCCGTCGAGGTCTGACAACGCCTCACCGCCGCCGCCCCAGCGCAACGCGATGATCTCGGCTGCGACGCTGACGGCCGTCTCCTCCGGGGTCCGGGCGCCCAGGTCGAGCCCGATCGGGCTGCGCAGCCTCGCCAGCTGCTCCTCGGTCAGGCCCGACTCTCGCAGGCGGGCCAACCGGTCCTCGTGGGTGCGCCGCGACCCCATCGCCCCGACATAGGCCAGGTCAGGGGCGTCGTCGCCCAGCAGCACCTCGAGAAGGGGCACGTCGAACTTCGGGTCGTGGGTGAGCACACAGGCGACCGTCCGCGGATCCAGCTGGCCCTGCGCGACCTGCTCCTCGACATACTTGTGCGGCCACTTGACGACCACCTCGTCCGCCTCGGGGAAGCGGGTGCGGGTAGCGAAGACGGGGCGGGCGTCGCAGACGGTGACGCGATAGCCGAGGAAGGACCCGACGCGGGCCACGGCCGCCGCGAAGTCGATCGCGCCGAAGACGAGCATCCGCGGGCGCGGGGCGTAGGAGGCGACGAACACGCGCATGCCCTCTCCGCGCCGCTGGCCCTCGGGGCCGTACTCCAGCGTCGCGGTGCGTCCCTGGGCCAGCATGCCGCGCGCGTCGTCGATCACCGTGTCGTCCAGCCGCTCCGTGCCCAGCGAGCCGGCGGTGGGCTCACCCTCGGGACGCACGACCAGGCGCCGGCCGACCTCGGCGGGATCGGGGTGCTCGACCACCGTGGCGACCGCCACCGGGCGGCCCTCCGCGATGTCGACGGCGACGTCACCGAGCTCGGGGAAGTCCTCCCGGGAGACCCGCTCGACGAAGACGTCGAGGATCCCGCCGCAGGTGAGCCCGACGCCCATCGCCTCGTCGTCGGAGATGCCGTAGCGCTGCAGGACGGGCGATCCCGAGTCGGTCACCTCCTCGCCGAGCTGATAGACGGCGCCCTCGACGCAGCCCCCGGAGACCGAGCCGACGGCCTCCCCGCCGGGGCCGACCAGCATCGAGGCGCCCGGCTGCCGGGGTGCGGACTTCCAGGTCCCGACCACGGTGCCCACGGCGACGGTCTCACCCGCCTGCCACCAGGTCAGCAGCTCCTCCAGCACGTCACGCACGTGAGACCACCTCCAGGACCTCCTCGAACGTCGCGAGCGAGTGCCCTGCGACGAAGTCGTCGATGTGCGGCAGCGCCGCCACGATGCCCGACTGCACCGGCAGGTAGCCGGGCTTGCCGCGGTGCGGATTGACCCACACCACCCGGTGGGCCAGCGACCGCAGCTGCCGCATCGACTCCCCGAGCTGCTCCGGCGACTCCCGCTCCCACCCGTCGCTGAGGACGACGACGACCGCACCGCGGGCCATCCCGCGGCGCCCCCACCGCCGCAGGAAGACGCCGAGGGTCTCCCCCAGCCGCGTGCCGCCGGACCAGTCGGGCACGGTCTCCCCCGCCGCGACCAGCGCCCGGTCGGTGTCCCGCTCCCGCAGGGCCCGGGTGACGTGGGTCAGGCGCGTGCCGAGGGTGAAGACCTCCGTCGTCCGCGGCGCGGCCTGCACCACCCGGTGTGCGAGACGCAGCAGGTTGTCCGCATAGGCACTCATCGAGCCGGACACGTCGATGAGCAGGACCACCCGCCGGGGCCGCACCACCCGTCGCCGGCGGCTGATCCGCACCGGTTCACCCAGGGCACGCAGGTGGGCGCGGACCGTCGCCCGCCCGTCGACGCCACCCCGGTGGCTGGGCGTGTGCCGTCGCGCAGGTCGGGTGGGCGGGCGCGCCGTGAGCGTCGCGAACTGCCGGCGCAGCGCGGCCCGGTCTGCCGGGGAGAGCCCTGCGACGTCGCGGTGGCGCAGGACCTCCGCGGCCGAGGCCGTGGCCGCCAGCACGTCATCACCGCTGTCCTGGCCCTCGCCGCCGGCCTCCTGCCCAGGGTCCTCGAGGGAGGCCTGCAGCACGGTGGGGTGCTCGGGCGGTGGGGTCGTGACGCCGTGCATCGCCCGTCCGCCGAACCAGCTGCTGAAGACCTGGTCGAAGGGCTCGACGTCCGCGCGCGAGGCCGTCAGCGTCCCGCGCCCCGCCCAGTAGACGCCGTCCCGGTCTGCCAGCCCGACCGCGGCACAGGCCTGCAGGAAGGTCCGCTCCCGGTCGGCGGTGACGGGCAGCCCGGCCGCGCGGCAGGCGCGGGCGAAACCGCCGAGCGTCTGCCCGGCGCTCCAGCCCGCGGTCCCCCCGCATTCTTGTAGTGGTTTTGTTGGTCCTTCCCGCAATTTCGTAGTGGTTTTGTCGGTGGCTGTGGGGTCGATCCCCGTGCCCCCGGACGACGCGTCTCTGGACACCGTGGTCACCTCGTGAGCATCCGGTCGAGGGCGACGCGGACCCGTTCGGTGTCCTCGCGGTACTTCACGGCGGCACCCATGGTCGTGGCCGCCACCTCGGGGTCGAGTCGGCTGGCGCCGAGCGCGGTCAGCGCCCGCGCCCAGTCCAGCGTCTCGGCCACGCCGGGGGGCTTGACGAGGTCCTCGTCCGAGCGCAGCCGCTGGACGAGGCGCACCACGTCGTCGGCGAGGGCCTCCTCGACGCCGGGCAGCCGCGACCGCACGATCGCCAGCTCCCGCTCCAGGCCGGGGTGCTCGATCCAGTGATAGAGGCAGCGGCGCTTGAGCGCGTCGTGGAGCTCACGGGTGCGGTTGGAGGTGAGGACGACCAGCGGCGGTGTCTGCGCGCGCACCGTCCCCAGCTCGGGGATCGTCACCGACCAGGTGGAGAGCACCTCCAGCAGGAAGGCCTCGAACTCGTCGTCGGCCCGGTCCACCTCGTCGACCAGCAGCACGCACGGCGCCTCGCGCAGCGCCCGCAGCACCGGTCGGGCGAGCAGGAACCGCTCGTCGAAGAGGTCGGCCTCCAGCCGCTCGACGCGGTCCCGCTCCTGGGACCCGTCGGTGGTGGGACTCGCGCTGGCAGCAGGGCTGCCGTTGTTGCCCGGGCCGCCGTCCGCGAGCGCCTGCACCGCGCGCAGGTGCAGGATCTGCCGGGGGAAGTCCCAGTCGTAGAGCGCCTGGCTCGCCTCGATGCCCTCGTAGCACTGCAGCCGGATCAGCGGCACCCCGAGCAGCTGGGCGAGGGCCTCGGCGAGGGCGGTCTTGCCGGTGCCCGGCTCCCCCTCGAGCAGCAGCGGGCGGTCGAGGTCGTGCGCCAGCCAGGTCACCGTCGCCAACCCCGCATCCGCCAGGTAGCCGGTCCCGGCCAGGGCGTCAGAGAGCGACTGTGGGCTGGCGAAGACTCCTTCGTCTGGCATAGCGACACGCTAGCCCCGACAATAGGGTTCGTCGACATCGGTGCCCGCCAGGGTCTGTGCTGGGGTGCTTGGGGCATCGCGCGCTCAGGCTCGATGCGCGACAAAGAAGTTGCAGGCACCGGGCCGGCGAGCAACGCTCGTGGGATGCGCATCGTCCAGCCCTCGGCCGCGCAACTCGCGTCCGCGGTGGCGCTGAGCGTCCCCGCTCAGACCGGCCTCCCGGCAGCCGAGGTGGCCGCCGAGATCGAGTCGCGACGGCTGCAGCCGGAGTGGTCCGTCGTGGCGGTCGATGAGTCCGACGTGGTCCGAGGGTGGGCGATGTGGTGGGGGCGCGACCCCTCCGTGCCGATCGCCCTGGACGTGTGGGACGTCGACCCGCAGGTGCCGGACCGCGCCGGCCTGGCCACGGCACTTCTCGATGCCGGACACGAGGCCCTGGCCGCTCAGGGGGTGCGTGTCCCGCTGCCGCACACGATGCGCCTGCCCAACGACTGGCGTGACCACGCGGACGTCGCCGCGGAGGTGGAACTGAAGCTGCGTTGTGCCGCTGCGGCGGGTCTGACCCGGGTCAACGAGCGCCTCCAGTTCCAGTGGGACCCGGACCAGCCACTACCGCCCGAGCCCACCTCGCTGGTGTTTGCGCCCGCCGACGACGAGACCTTCGTCCGGCTGTTTGCCGCTGCAGCGCAGGGGTCTCTGGATGTCCTGACCCGACGTGAGCTCGCGTCCGGCGACGCCGAGGAGCTGGCCCGTGCCGAGGTCGACTTCTACCGAGCCGCTCCGGGAGACCGCTCGTGGTGGCGGACGGCCGCCACGACCGACAGCACCCTCGTCGGGGTGGCCATTCCGTCGGCGACCCCGACGAGCCGCAACGTCGGGTTCCTGGCCGTGCTGCCGGAGCACCGGGGCCGGGGACACGTCGACGCGCTGCTTGCCTACATCACCCGCTTCCACGCCAAGGAGGGCGCCCCTCGCATCACTGCCACCACGGACGCCGTCAACGGACCCATGGCCGCGGCCTTCCATCGCGCCGGCTACCGCGGCACCGAGACACGCGTCGATCTTGAGGCACCCTGAGGTTCACGCATCGGATGCCTCGGCATGCTGGGACACGACTCAGCGCTCGATCCCGAGGAACCGGCGCAGCGCGTCGGCTCCCTGGACGGTCACGCGACCCGTTGGCCGCACATAGGTGGCCGGCGTGACGAGCACTCGTTGTTCCTCGACACCCACCTTCCCCTGGGTGGTGTGCTGCACGATGCGTCGGCGACCGTTCTCGACATACCCCGTCTTGCGGCTCACCGCCGCCGAAGCGGCGTTGCCGACGATGTAGCCCGACCCGCACGCCACGGCGCCCAGCTCGTCGAACGCGAGCCCGACCACCAACTGGCGCATGAGGGTCCCGGTCCCCTCCCCCTGGTGGGCCAGCCCGAGCCAGGAGCCGGTGTCGACAGTCCGGGTCTGGGCGAAGTCACGGGCGTGCAGGTCCTGCATGCCGACGAGCTGGCCGTCGCGGCGCACGGTCAGCGCCAGCCGCCAGTCATCGACGGCGAACGTCGCCCGCTGAGTCCACCACCAGGCCAGGGACGTCGTGGGGAATCCGTCGGGAGTCCCCGGGGCGAAGGGGAGCTCGTGCCAGTCCCGGAGAAAGGGCATGGGCAGACCGGGCGCCTGGATACCACCACGCACGAGGTCGACGAGCTCCGGCAGGTCATCGTCGCGCAGGACACGCAGTTCCACGGTGCCGCACGCGATCCGGAGCGCGAACGGCGGAAAGATGTCCTCCAAGCTGAGCATGCGGACAGCAGATCACACTCCCGGGCCGTCCCGCGGCACGTCCACATCGGCACCACTGGCGAGGTCCCCGCACTCGACCAGGACGGGCGCGACCCGGCGCAGATACCCGCGGGCTCCGGCGTCACCGTCCGCTCGGGCCAGCACCCCCTCCCAGTGGTCACGGCCGAGCAGCACCGGGTGCCCCGGACGTCCGGAGTATGCCGCTCGCGCCAGGGCGTCGGCGCCGGCACCGGCGGCTTCCAGGACGCGGGCGACGACCTCGCCCCCGACGTCCGGGAGGTCCACGAGGTGGACTAGGGCCTGCAGCGGCGTGGTCCGGCCACGCGTGGCCAGGGCGGTGAGACCGGCGCGCAGCGACTCCCCCATACCCGCCTCCCAGGTGCCGCAGCGGATGGCCGTGACGGCGTCCGGCGCGGTGCCCAGGAGGGTCTCGACCTCCTCCGCCTGGGCACCGCTGACGACGAGCACGTCACCGCACCCGCCGTCGAGCAGCGCCTGGGCCGCGCGCACGACCCACGGTCCTTCGGCGTCCGCCACCGTGCCCTTGGGTCGGCCGAAGCGCCGGCCCGCCCCGGCGGCCAGGAGCAGCCCGGTCGTGCGGGGTCGGAGGGCCTGGGCGCTCACAGGTTGCGCGGCTTGCCCGCGTCCGGGCGGGTGAAGTCGCAGACCCCGCTCGGGAAGATCTCCTTCAGCCTGCGGATCTCGGCCCGCGTGGGTTCCCACTCGCCATACAGACCGCGGTTGACGGCGCGCATGACCGGCTGGGTCGTGCACTTCCAGACCCCGCCCTCGTAGGGGCCGCCGGCGACCCGGCGCGAGGAGGAGTAGATCGGGAACTGCTCCGTGCACTCACCGGCGGCGCCGTCGTCGAGCACGCCGTCCCAGACGCCCTCACCCGCGGCGAGGAGGGACCCGTCGGTCGCGAAGCAGGAGTCGACCGCCGCGGCCGGCTTGTTGCCCGCCACACCGAGCCCGGGGTTGGCGTCGATGTTGGCCATCCACTGGTCGATGACGGCGAAGGCCTGCGGCGTCGGGTCGGCCTGCTCCTCCGGTCGGGCGTCGACGAACCAGATCACCTGGTTGGACGCGTCGCCGTCCACGTTGAGCATGCGCTGCCGGGTGGCGAAGGACTGCTGGGTGTTGTGCATATCGAGCTCGTCCTCGAGGTAGTGCCTCAGGTCGATGATCGGGATGTCGATGTCGCCCTGGAACTGCATGCCCGAGGTGTAGAGCGCACGGATCGCGCGACGGTCGCCCGAGGCCCGCTCGGCCGGCGTGACGCCGTCGGGGCTGAGGTTCATGTTGCGCGAACTCCACGGGTCGAAGGTCGCCGGACTGAAGTCACCGATGAACGGGAAGCCCTCCTCGACGAGGTCCTTGGTCTCCTTCCAGCTGCCGACCTGCGCGTTGAGGTCGAGGAACTCCTCGGGCGTGATGACGCCGTCGAGAAGGGCCTGCAGGCCGTACTGCACGCCCACGTTGTCCCACGGCACGCGCGCGTTGCCGTCGGCGTCCGTGCCGTAGATGTTGACCAGGTCGCCCCAGTGCGTCCACTCCACTCCCTCGGCGCCCTGGGCGAGCTGGTCGAGGTCGTCGACGTCGGTGAAGGTCGGGTTCAGCGCGACCGGGGTCAGGCCGAACCAGCCCGGCTTGCACTCCATGAGGGCCGGGGCCGGAGAGGCCGGGTCACGGTCCATCACCTGATAGCCGTAGAGACCCATCAGCGCATAGAGCCCGTTCCACTGTGCGATGTCTCCCGAGGACAGGTTCTTCGGATAGTTGGTCCCGTTGAGCCCGATGATCGCCTGCCGGGTCTCCGGGTCCTTCCACTTGTCGTTGTCCCGGTCGGTCACGTCGAAGTAGTGCTCGAGCAGCTCGCAGTCGGCGACGTGGATGATCTGGGTGACCATGTCGGGATAGGAGTACTGCGGGATGGCGGCGTCGATGATGCCCGGGTGGTTCTGGGCGTAGACGTACTGCTGGATCGCACCGCCCGACCCGCCGACCGCGACCGTGTAGTCCGGCACGCCGTAGGCCTCGACGGCCCGTTCCTTGACCATCAGGGCGGTCTCGCCGCCGACCTGCAGGTTGTAGTGCGTGCTCGTGCGCGTGCCGGTCGACCACATCACGCCATAGCCCAGGCCGAGCAGCTGGGCCGGCAGCATCGCGCTGGTCGAGGTGGTGCCCTGCGTGTGCCCGATGGCGACACCGCCCTGGAAGCTGAAGACCAGTCGCTCGTTCCACAGCGAGGGGTCCGGCGCTGTGGTGGGGTCGTCGCCGACCGGCGCGAGGGCCGCGATGCTGTAGATGAAGCGGTTGATCGTGCCGCGCTCCCACCGCACGACGAACGGCACCTCGTCCCCGTCCATCGTGGTGGTGGTCGCGACGTCTGCCGGCAGGTCGGACGGATCGGCCAGCCACTTGAAGGACCCGTCGGTGCTGCCATAGACGTAGCCCACGCGGGTCTCCGCGGCGCAGTTCGCGCTCCACCCCACGATCTCGGCGTCGTCCGTCGGGTAGCCGCGACCGTCCTGCGGGTAGTCGCCGTTCTCGTCCTCCAGCGCGACCCGGATCCCCTGGCTGTCCTGGTTGTCCACGAGCGGTTGACCCAGCAGGGGCTCCCCTCCGAACGTGGCCCGCGCGGTGGTGCACACGAAGGGCTGCTGCTGCGGGCCCGAGAAGATCGGGCCCTCCTTCGAGTGGTTGGTCACCCGCAGGACGGCAGGCTTGGCCACGGGCTTCCCGCGCGGCGGGGCGGACCGTGGGACCTCGGCCCGGATCGTGTTCCGCCCGTCCTCGAGATCGTCCACGAGCCCGACGAGCGTGCCGTCTGCCGTGACATCGAAGTCCGCGGTGACGTCCTGGCCGTTGACGCTGACCCGGAGCATCTCCGGCGTCACCTTTGCGGGTCCGCGCACCTCGACGAGCGCGTCGCCCCCGCTCACCTGGTCGGGCTCGCTGGAGAGCACCTCGATCGAGATGGTCCCGGGTGGACCCCCTCGGGCGGCCGCGGCCCCGCCGGCGTGAGTGACCACGCCGGTGGCGGCGTCCGTGGGCGGGCTCCCCAGCGAGCCGGCGGTGACCAGCAGACTGGCGACCATGGCGACCGGGAGGACGAAGGACAGGTGACGACGGACGGGGACAGACATGGACGCTCCTCGGAAAGGGCCACACGAACACTGCACGCGTGGGCGAAGCACCCCCGTGCGGACCCCGACCGCTGGTGAGCGCCACGTCCTCGGTCCCTGAAACCTAGTGGCGCGGCCCATGGGCTGTCTAGATGCCTGCCGAACCTGCTTGCCGAAGTCCGCTCCAGGGTCGGTTCCTGGAGGACCGGCTGGTCGGCAGCACCGTGATCGCCCCCGGGCTACGGCCACAACTTCCCCCTCGTCCCGACCTCCTGACAGGCCGCCGGGCTCAGCCCCGGTCCGGCACCTCGCCCCAGGCCGGGTTCTCCTCGCCGTCATCGAGCTGTATGTCGAGGCTCAGCTGCGAGGACACCTCACCCAGGGCGGTGCGCAGGTCCGACAGGTCGATGCTCTCCGGCAGACCGACGACCGCGACGGCCTCGAACAAGCGGTCGCCGCTCATCGGAGCGTCACTGGTGGAGGTGTGGAACTCCTGGATGCTCAGGCCGCGGTCAGCGAGCGCCCTCGTCACCTCGCGCACGATGCCCGGCTGGTCCTGGCCGATGACCAGGAGGCCGACCGACTCCAGCGCCTCCCCCGCGTCATCGCTGCCGGTGGCCGACACGTCGACGACACCGACGTCGGTGAGGGCACGCACCGCGGCCGTCACCTCCTCGACCCGGTCCTCCGCGAGCTCGATGAGCACCGCGCCGGCGAACTTGCCGCCCAGCCGCCCCATCTGGCTCTCCAGCCAGTTGCCGCCGTGCTCGGCCACGGTGCTCGCGAGCTCGGCGACCAGGCCGGGTCGGTCGTCGGCGATCACGCTGACCACGAGAGTGCGCATGACTGAGGCTAGCGCGTGCCGGAGACCCTGTCCCCCGCGTCCCGCCACAGTCTGAAATTCCTTGTCGCATTGCCCTTTTGGGATCTTCTCCCTATGGTTGCGGCACTACCCACAGAAATGCGAGGTATTTCCGTGCTGACGAAGAATCGCCGGTTCGGCTTCTTTATTGCTCTCACCGCAGGTCTCACCCTCACCATCACCGCCTGCTCAGGCGACACCCCCGGCACCGAGCCGGCCGAGGCCCAGCCAGAACCGGCGGCCGCGGCTGAGGAGAACGAGTCCGACGTGGACTCCGGCGACGTGGACTCTGGAGACGAGGACAGCGGCGACGAGGACAGCGTCTACGGCGGCGACCTGGACACCCTCGGCACCGCGCTGCAGGCGGGGACCGGCGCCGACAGCTTCTCCGTGGATGGCACCACGGTCCGCCTGCACTTTGGCGTGGGGAGCGTCGAGGACCCGTCGGCGCACATCAACTGCTCGGCGGCCGGCCACCTCCTGGAGGATGGACACCAGGCCGTCATGGTCTATCCGGACGGCGAGAAGAACTGCAGCGCAGAGGACTCAGCCGGGTCGCCCGGCGACGGCGCGAACGGGGTGGGATCGGCCTCACTGACGATCGGCGACAGCTCGTGGGAGTTCAGCCAGTTGGTCTGCGCCTTCGGCGAGGAGGAGACCGGCGTGGAGGGCTCGGAGTTCAATCTGCTCGCGAGCGACGGGTCGGCCACGGTCTATGCCGCGATCGACCCTGGCTACACCTACATCGAGTTCACCGAGCCGGCGGCGGCCGACCCGTCGCTGAGCGAGCTGATCACCGGGATCGAGCCGACGATCGAGATCAGCGGGAAGAACATCTATGCCGATGCCTCGTTCATCACCTATGAGGACACGGACACGCTCCATGTGGGTGCATTAAAGGCCACCTGCCCCTGAGGAGGTCACCGCAACGTTCTACGACGTCGCGAGTGTTGTCGACGTGGATCTGGCTCTACTGTTGACGGATGCTGACGCTGCAGACAACGCTCGACTCACTCGGCGGACCGGCCGCCGCCATCGTGCTCACTGATGAGCAGGTTGCCGAGCTCGGGCCGACCAAGAACCCTCCGGTGGTTGTCACGATCGACGGCAAGTCCGCCCGGCTGCGAGTGGCCCGGATGGGCGGCCTGAACTGCATCGGACTCTCCAAGGCCGTCCGCGCCGCGCTGGGCGTGGAGATCGACCAGGAAGTGAGCGCGACCGTCGAGCTGGACACGGCTGAGCGCACGGTCGACATGCCGCCGGAGCTGACCGAGGCACTCGAGGCCGACCCCGCGGCGAAGGCGGCCTTCGAGGCGCTGTCCTACTCCGCGCGCAAGGAGCACGCCCGGCAGGTCTCGAGCGCCAAGGCCGCCGAGACCCGCGACCGGCGACTCGCCAAGATCCTGGACAGCCTGCGCGGCTGAGCCAGGGGTTTGACGCTGCCGATGTTGCGGGAAGCATGTTGCCGGATGCACGCCAGGGTGTTGATCCTGCAGCATCGATCCCGCAGCAACGGAGCGGCGCGGGGGTCATCCCGCAACACAAGGTCGCGGGGACCCTTCGGCATCACCGTCGGCACACGACATACACATCGAACGGGTTCTGCTCCAGCCGGTGCTGCACCACCGAGGTGAACCCGGCCTCGTGCAGCATCTGCTCGGCCAGCTCAACACCCCAGACCGTGCCCAGCCCGGCGCCGCCCTGGGCGAGCGAGACGGACATGCAGTGCACCGTGGAGATCGTGTAGAGGAAGCCGGCCCACGGGATCGCGAGGTTGTTCTCCAGGTGCGATGAGGCGTCGATGTCGGCCATCAGGAAGGTGCCGTCTGGGCACAGCGCCGCCGCGACATGAGACAGCACGCCGGCCGGGTCCGCCTGGTCATGGATGCCGTCGAAGACGGTCAGCAGGTCGAACGCCGCCGTGCCGACACCCTCCGCCAGGTCGCGCACCTCGAAGGAGACGTTGTCCAGACCCCAGGCCGCGGCCTCCGCACGCGCGGCGGCGATCGCCTCCGGCTCGAAGTCGAAGCCGGTGAACCGGGAGGCCGGGAAGGCGCGGGCCATGAGGTTGGCCGCGTGCCCCTGACCGCAGGCCAGGTCGGCGACCTCGATGCCGGCCCGGAGCCGGTCGACCTCTCCGGTCAGCGGGAGGATCGCCTCGACCAGGTAGGCGTCCTGCACCGGGCCGCTGTCCGCCGCCTGCCGGTGGTGGAACTCGGGGTAGTCGGCATAGTGCAGTCCGCCGCCGGTGCGGAACACCTCGGTGATCCGCGGCGCGGCGGACCCCAGCATCGAGACGACGCACAGCGTCCGCGCCAGGTTGTCCGGCCCGGTGCCGGTGAGGAAGGGTGCGTGGTCGGGGCACAGGGCGAAGGTGCGTGCCGCCGGGTCCCACTCGACGAAGCCGGCGGTGGTGACGCCGCCGAGCCACTCCCGGACGTAGCGCTCGTCCAGACCGGCCGCATCGGCGATCTGCTCACTGGTCGCCGGGGGCAGCCCGGCCATCGTGTCGAACAGGCCGGTGTCGTGGCCGATCCCGGCCAGGACCGCGATTGATCCGTCATTGAGGATCTGCACGAGACGACCGACCACCTGCTCGGCGGTCGCCTGATCCGGCTCGCCGACCCGCGGCTCGTCAGTGTCGGTCGCCCGGTCGGCGGGCGCGATGTGGGTGTCGGCGGGGGGCGCCTGGATGGTGCTCATGATGTGCTCCTGTCGTGGTCACGGGCGGATGCCCGTGCCACCGACGCTAGGGAACCGGGCACCCCTGCCACATCGGGCAGATCATGCATCTGGTCCACGGGGGCATGGTGGATGTGCTGTATGCCGTGGCGCCGGTCACCCCGCACCGACCCCGTTGGCGCGGGCCCACGCCGCAGCAGCAGTGCGGGAGGAGACGTCGAGCTTGGTGTAGATGTTGGCCAGGTGCCGTCCGACGGTCTTCTCGCTGATGACCAGCTGCTCGGCGACCTGCCGGTTGCTCGCGCCGGTGGCGACGCAGGCCAGCACCTGGGCCTCCCGCTGCGTGAGGCCTCCGGGCAACGCGCCGGCACCACCTTCAGCGACCCGCCGGCTGTCCGGGACCGCCCCGAGCCGGGCATAGATGGCGGCGGCCGTGGCCTGCTCCGCCGCTGCGGCACCCGGGTCGCCGAGCGCCCGGTGCGCGGCAGCCAGCTACTCGTGCACCCGAGCGGTGGCGTGACGGTAGCGCTGCTCGCGGAAGGTCAAGACGGCCGACTCCAGGTGGGGCAGCGCCTCTGCCGGACGGTCCTCGGCCAGCAGCACCGCAGCCCGGGCCTGGGCGGCGCGGGCGAGCAACCCGGGCGTGCTGTAGCGCTCCGCGACCTTCCCGAGGTCCGCGGCGTGCCGGGCCGCCAGGGCGGTGTCGCCGCCTGCCAGGGCTGCCTCGACCATCGGCAGCAGCAGCCGGCCGCGCTCCACCTGCCCGGCGCCGCCGATCGCGTCCTGCAGCGAGGCGAGGGCCTCCTCGGCCCGCCCCTGCTCCAGCAGGAGCAGGGCGTGACCAGGCTGCGGGTCGACTCCGGCCGCGCGGGCCCGCGCGTAGGCATCGTCCGCGCCGGCGAGGTCACCTCGCAGCCGGCGGATGTCCCCCAGCTCGGTGAAGCCCGTCCCAGCGAGCCAGTTGTGCGCGCCGAGCAGCGCCTGGCTGCTCGCGGCCATCTCCGCCTCGATGGCGTCCCAGTCGCCCTCCGCACCGAGGAGCTGCAGCTGGTGCACCCTGGTCACCCCGGCATACATGAACTCCCGGGACAGGGGCTGCGCCCAGGTCTCCAGGGCGTTGGTCCAGGCACGCATCCGCGCGAGGTCCGCCAGACCCTCGCAGACGTGGATCACGCTGCAGTAGACGTCGCCGGCCCACTCGGGCTCGACCTGGCCGGCCAGCACCGGCAGCATCGCCTCGTCCAGGCTGGAGAAGCCCTCGCCGATGTGGCCGTCCCGGATCAGGGCCATCCCGCGCAGCACCCGGGAGAAGCAGGCCAGCGTCGGGTCGTCGAACGTGGTGGCGAGCGACGTGAGCCGGACCGCGGAGGACCGGGAGAGCTCGGCGTCCCCCTCGATCTCCAACACCTGGGAAGCCTGGCTGTAGAGCAGGTAGCCGGTCGCCACACACTCCGGCCGACCCTCCAGGAGCCGGCGCGCCCGCCCCAGCCACGCCGCGGCGATCACGAAGTCGGCGCGAGTGCCCCACGCCAGGGCCAGCCGCATCGCCAGCTGCGCGGCCTCCTCCGCACGGCCCGCGCTCTCGTGGGCCGCGAAAGCGCGCTCGGCCTGCTGCATCGACTCCGCGACGTCACCGAGGAACCAGGTGGCACGGCTGAGCAGATCGAGGTCGGCGGCACCCAGGGACGGTGCCGTCTCCAGCTGCTCTCGGGCCGTGCGCCACTCGCCGCGCGCGAAGGCCTCGCGCGCGGTGACGAGCATGGTCTGCGTGCTCACGAGTTGCCTGCTGTCACGTTGTGCCTGGTGTCACGTCGTGCTGTCACGTCGACCCTCCATTGAACCGCCTCCCTGTCGGCACCCACAAGATGCTGTCGACGTGCGAGCAGGTCGACGTGCGAGCAGAAGGTCGAAGCACGATGCCTCCATAATCCCCCGTTGGGATATCCATTTCCCGATCTTGGGAATGACGTGGTTCACTGCACCGTTGAACCACCGGGCTACGGCAGCCCTCCTCCGGCTCACTGCAGCCACACCCCCACCCACGAAGGACGACCTACGCATGTCTGTGCACCGCACCCTGACCGTCACCCTCGCCGCCTCGGCCCTGATCCTCGCTGCCTGCGGCAGCGACGGAGGCACCGACGCCGGTGACGGGCAGACCGCAGCCGGCGACTCGGCATACGGCCTGGCGAACGAGGGCGTCCTGGTGGTCGGGACCGAGGGCACCTACCGCCCGTTCAGCTACCACGAGGGCGGCAGCGGTGAGCTGGTCGGCTACGACATCGAGGTGGTCGAGGCCGTCGCGGAGAAGCTGGACCTGGAGATCGAGTACCAGGAGACCCAGTGGGACGCGATCTTCGCCGGGCTCGAGGCCGGTCGCTTCGACGTGATCGCCAACCAGGTCTCGATCAACCCCCAGCGCGAGGAGGCCTACCTGTTCAGCGAGCCCTACACCGTCTCCCCCGGCGTCATCGTCGTGGCCAACGACACCACCGACATCGCCGGGCTGGACGACCTGGAGGGCAAGACCACGGCGCAGTCGCTGACCAGCAACTGGGGCGAGATCGCCGAGGGCGCCGGGGCCAACGTCGAGGCCGTCGAGGGCTGGGCGCAGTCCGTGGCGCTCCTCGAGCAGGGACGGGTCGACGCGACCGTCAACGACAAGCTGACCTTCCTGGACTACACCAACGAGCACCCGGACAGCCCGATCAAGATCGCGGCGGAGCTGGACGAGGCCTCGCTCAACGCCTTCGCCTTCGGCAAGGACAAGACCGAGTTGGTCTCAGCCTTCGACGAGGCGCTGGCCGAGCTCGAGGCCGACGGCACCCTGGCCGAGCTGGGCGAGAAGTACTTCGGCGCCGACGTCTCCCACTGACGCGCTGACCCGCTGACTCGCGATGTCCGACTCCTGGCAGCTCTTCCTCGACTCGCTGTGGCCGATCGTCCGCGGCGGGCTGACCGGCACCATCCCGCTGGCCCTGTCCTCCTTCGCCATCGGGCTGGTGCTGGCGCTCGTCGTGGCGCTGATGCGGCTGTCGTCGAACAGGGTGGTGTCGTGGATCGCCCGGGCCTATATCTCGGCGATCCGCGGCACGCCCCTGCTGGTGCAGCTGTTCGTCATCTTCTACGGCCTGCCCTCGCTCGGGGTGCTGATCGACCCGTGGCCCAGCGCGATCGTCGCCTTCTCCCTCAACGTCGGAGGCTATGCCGCCGAGGTCATCCGGGCGGCGATCCTGTCGGTGCCCAAGGGCCAGTGGGAGGCGGGCTACACGATCGGCATGTCGCACGCCCAGTCCCTGCGCCGCCTGATCCTTCCCCAGGCCGCCAGGGTGTCGGTGCCGCCGCTGTCGAACACCTTCATCTCCCTGGTCAAGGACACCTCGCTGGCCTCGATGATCCTGGTGACCGAGCTGTTCCGCGAGGCGCAGAAGATCGCGGCGTTCACCCAGGAGTTCATGCTGCTCTACATCCAGGCCGCCCTCGTCTACTGGGTGTTCTGCCTGGTGCTGTCGATGGGCCAGAGTGCCCTGGAGACCCGATTGGACAGGTATGTCGCGCACTGACCCGACCAGGCCCCTCCCGTCCGCCGGTGGTCCCGCAAGTGGTCCAGCGGGTGGTCCCGCGGGCGAGGTCCTGCTGCAGGCCAGCGGTCTGAGCAAGAGCTTCGGCGACCTGCAGGTGCTGCGCTCGATCGACCTCACCGTCCGCAAGGGCGAGGTGGTGGTTCTGATCGGGCCGAGCGGCTCGGGCAAGACCACCGTGCTCCGCTCGCTCAACGGGCTCGAGGTGCCCGACGGCGGCCGCATCGAGTTCGCGGGCGGGCCGGACCTCGACTTCTCGACGCCGCTGCGCAGGCGCGACCGGTTCGCGCTGCGTGACCGCTCGGCCATGGTCTTCCAGCAGCACAACCTGTTCCCGCACAAGACCGTGCTGGAGAACGTCATCGAGGGCCCGGTCCAGGTGCAGAAGGTGCCCAAGGACCGGGCGGTCGCCGAGGCCCAGGCCCTGTTGGACCGCGTGGGTCTGCTGGCCAAGCGCGACGTCTACCCGCACCAGCTCTCCGGCGGCCAGCAGCAGCGCGTCGGCATCGTCCGCGCCCTGGCGCTCGCGCCCAGCCTGCTGCTCTTCGACGAGCCGACCTCTGCCCTGGACCCCGAGCTGGTGGGCGACGTGCTGACCGTCATCAAGGAGCTGGCCGACGAGGGCTGGACCATGGTCGTGGTCACCCACGAGCTGAGCTTCGCCCGCGCGGCCGCCGACGAGGTCCTCTTCATGGACGGCGGCGTGATCGTCGAGCGGTCCGGCCCCCGCGAGATGTTCACCAACCCGCAGCACGAGCGGACCCGCCAGTTCCTGGACCGCATCCTCAACCCGCTGCACGAGGACGACTGACACGCCCCGGCCGGCCCACGGCATACTCCCGGCCCGCGGCGGGAACAAGTTCGGCGCCCCGCGGTTGTCCTCAGTATGCCGTCACTCACCTCACGTGTGCCCCTGTCCGTCCTCGAGCTGGTCCCGCGATCCCAGGGCATGACGCCCGCCGAGGCGATGCAGCACTCCACGAAGCTGGCGACGCGCCTGGACGAGCTGGGCTACCACCGGCTCTGGGTGGCCGAGCACCACGGGACCGAGGCGTTCATGTCCTCGGCGACCTCCCTCATACTGGGGCACTTCGCCAACCACACCCACGGCATACGGCTGGGGTCCGGCGGGGTCATGCTGCCCAACCACTCCCCGCTGATGGTCGCGGAGTACTACGGGACCCTGGCCACCCTCCACGGCGACCGGTTCGACCTCGGCCTGGGGCGCGCGCCGGGCACCGACCCGCTCACCGCTGCCGCCCTGGCCCGCAGTGCCAGCGGTCTCAACGACTTCGCCGGCAACGTGCTGGACCTGGTGAGCTACCTCGGGGACGGCGCGACCACCCGCGTGCGTGCACTGCCGGGCGAGGGCACCAACGTCCCGATCTGGATGCTCGGCTCCTCCACCGGCGGCGCGCAGGTCGCGGCCGCGCTCGGGCTGCCGTTCAGTTTCGCCAGCCACTTCGCGCCGCAGCAGATGCGGGAGGCGCTGGCGATCTATCGCGACCGGTTCAACGCCGACGCCGAGACCGCCCAGGTCGACCGGCCCACCGTCATGGCCGGCATCAACGTGCTGGTCGCACCGTCGGAGGCGGAGGCGCACTACCTGTTCACCACCGCCCAGCAGATGGTCGCCGCGATCCGCACCGGCGGGTCCTCGCCGCTCGCTCCCCCGGTCGACGACCTGAGCTCCGTCGTCCCGGAGGGGCTGCTGCCGATGATCTCCGAGTTCCACTCGGTCAAGGCCGTCGGTGACCCCGCGCAGGTGGTGCCGCAGCTCGAGGAGTTCGCCGCGGCCTACGACCTGGACGAGCTGATCATCACGACCTACACCCACGACCCCGCGATGCGCCAGCGCTCCTTCGAGCTGCTCGCCGACGCGTGGGGGATCACGCCACGCGTCTGACTCACTGTCAGCTCACGGGTGGCGCGGCGCCGCCCGTCTGGCCAAGGCCATCGGTGTGATCAGTGAGTCGTCGGTGTCCGCGATGGTGTGCAACTCCTCCACGGTGAGCACCTGCTCGCCGGGATCCTTGGTGTCCACCTGCTGCGGCACTCGCAGCTCGTCCCGGTAGGGCGTCGGCTTGCCCCGCTTGGCGTTGAGGACCTCCTCGACGTGGTAGTCGCGGGCGTCCTCCACCGTGCGCCGGCCGGTCACGATGTCGTGGATGAGGTTGATCTTGAGGGTGTCGCTGGCGATGCTGCGGCACCGCACCGACAGTTCCCCGGCCGTGCGATCGACCCGGATGGTGCCGTCGAACTGTGCCAGCTCGGTCATCTTCTCCGTCGGCACGGCGTAGTCGATGACGCACTCGATGCAGTCGACGTGCGGCACAGGGAAGTTGTGGTGCTCGAACCACTGGGTGGCCACCACCCGCTTCCACGGGGCGGCTCGGTGCCAGGTCAACTCGTTGGCACTGACCTCGTCCGGCTCGCCGTACTGACTGATCACCAACTCAGCCGGTCGACGACTCTCGTGCGGCCACTCCTGGACCGCGATGATGCTCCTTGATTTCATGGCGCGACCTCCTTGCCTGCCTTTTTCCACAATACCCCTGAAAAAATGAACTGTCAGGTCAGTGGCCTAGAACGGCGGTGGGGTGTCGTCTGTGGTGGCCCAGGGGCCGTGCCCGGGAGTGTCCGTGCTGGTCGGGGTGGTGCTGCCTGCCGCGCTGCTGCCTGCCGCGCTGCTGGCTGCCGCGCTGCTGCCCGTGTCGTCGTCGGGATCTTGGGCGGCGCGGGTGTGGCGGGCTCGTTCTCTCTTGACGGCCTCGGGGTCGGGTTCGTTGAGTTTGCGGCCGGTCTTGGGGTTGCGGCGGGTGAGGCGGATCTGGTTCCAGGACAGGAACTGGGTCTCGCCGTAGGGTTCGTCCTCGCCGGTGATCAGCCGGGCGGTGCCGCCGGGCTTGTAGGACAGGGCCTGGTAGATCGCCAGGTCGATCGCCTCGCGCCGGTCTTCCTCAGGCGCGGCCAGGACCTGGTCGGTGGCTTCGGTGAGCATGGTGGAGTACTGGGTGTAGTCGTGGGCCTTGGTCTTGTAGATCTTGCCCAGCAGGGTCTGCCAGGTCATCTCCCGCCGGTGGTTGATGACCACGTCCAGGTACTG